>CAVQRR010000020.1:0-124132 GCA_963715325.1 uncultured Acidimicrobiales bacterium | reverse complement strand
ATGCTGAAGGTCCGGCCGGCGGCGAAGTACAGGATGGTCACGCCGATCAGCAGGCCGATGTCGCCGACGCGGTTGGTCAGGAACGCCTTGAGGGCGGCGTCGGAGTTCGGTTTCTCCTCCCACCAGTGGCCGATCAGTGCGAAGGAGCAGACGCCGACCAACTCCCAGCCGACGATCAACTGCAGGGTGCTGCTGGCCAGCACCATGAACAGCATGGAGGCGGTGAACAGCGACAGGAAGGCGAAGTAGTGGGTGTAGCGGCGGTCGCCGTCGACGTAGTCGGTCGAGTAGATGTGGACCAGCGACGAGATGAAGGTGACGACGAACAGCAGCATGACCGACTGGCCGTCGACCAGGGTGCCGATCGAGATGCTGAACCGATCGCCTTGACCGGCTGCTTCGCCGTGGCCCTCCTCGCCCTCGGCGGTCTCCTCGTCCGCGGCCGGTGCCCCGGTTGCATCTCCTTGGTCGGTCTCGCCGGCCCCGAGGGTGACCCGGTTCGCGCCCGTACCGATGCCGAACCACTCGACCTCGTTGACGATCGGTACGCCCCGGGGAGGCCCGTGTTCCTCGCCCGCTTCGGCGGTGAGCACGACCTCCTGAACCTCACCATCGGCGGTGATCAGCGAGCGCGCCTCCTCCGCCTCCCCGTCCCCCAGGCCCTGGATGTCGCCGATCCAGGTGAAGGTGGCGAGCAAGGCCAATGCGAACGACCCGAGCACGGCGACGATCCCGAGCTCCGCTCCCTTGTACGGAAGGCGCTTTCCGAAGAACAGGATCAGCAGGAACGATGCCGCAGGCAGCGCAGGGATCAGCCAGACGTTGTCGAAAATCCAGGGGTTGTCAGCCAGTTCAACGGCCTCGTCAACAGCAAACACGGTTCCTCAAATCAGCGTGCGTCGGTCGGAGCCCGGCGCCCCGGGCTCGACGGCAGACCCTCGGGTCGCCGTCGAACGTCGCTTGGTGGCCAACATCGGTACGGATCACCCCTTCAGCAGATTCGCTTCGGCCACGTCGATACTGCGGCGGTTGCGGTAGATCAACAGGATGATGGCCAGGCCAACACCGACCTCGGCCGCAGCCACGGCGATGATGAACAGGGCGAACACCTGCCCGCCGATGTGTTGGTGGAACGCGCCGAACGCCACCAGGTTGATGTTCACCGAATTGAGGATCAGCTCGATGGACATCAACACCAGCACGCCGTTTCGTCTGGCCAGCACACCGTATATCCCGATACAGAACAGGGCTGCGGCAAGAAAGAGGAATTGGTTCAGAAACATCGATCAGTCCCTCCTGGCCACCACGACGGCCCCGATCAGCGCGGCCAGCAGCAGCACCGACAGCGCCTCGAACGGCACGATATAGGTGCTGAAGATCTCGTCGGAGACCTGCTGGGTGTTCTGCGGTACCTGGTCGGCGGGCAACTTCTGGGTATCGAAGGCCTCCCACATCGAGTAGGACATGACGGCCAGCATGGCCGCCGCCACCAGGGCACCGATCCATCGTTGCTCGTGGTCGAGATCGTCCTCGGTGCCCAGTTTGGCCCTGGTCAACATCACACCGAACAGCAACAGCACCATGATGGCGCCGAGGTACACCAGGATCTGGGTGACGGCGGCGAACTCGGCCCCCAGGATCACGTAGGTGCCGGCCACCGCGGACAGGACGACCAGGAGGTACAGCGCGGCGTGGACCACGTTGGCCGTGGTCACCATCTTGAGGGCGGCCAGGATCGCCACTGCGGCCATCACGTAGAAGAACACGTTGACGATCCAATCGCCGGTGCTGGTCAGCGCCGTCGTGTCCTGTGCCAGGAGCTGGATCACGGCCGGGGCACCTTCTTGGCCTTGACCTCGGCGCCCGACTCGTACGGCTCGAAGTCCGGCACGGTTTCCATCCACTGACCGAGACGGGTCTTGTCGTGGAGCAGGTCGGCGATCTTGGGCTCGGAGTACTCGTACTCCGGGCTCCAGAACAGCGCCTCGAACGGGCAGACCTCGACACAGATCCCGCAATACATGCAAAGGCCGTAGTCGATATCGAATCGGTCCAGCTTGTTGACCGACCGGGGATTGCCCCCCGCTCGCCTCGGCGGGGCCAGCGTCTTGTGGCCCTCGATGTAGATGCACCAGTCCGGGCATTCCCGGGAGCACAACATGCAAGCGGTGCAGTTCTCCTCATGTAGGGCGATGACCCCCCGGGACCGGGGTGCCGGGTCCTCTTTGACGTGGGGGTACTGCACGGTGTCGGCGCCCTGGGTGACCGTCTTGGCGATCTCCTTGAACGTCACGCCGAGACCCTTGACCAGACCTGGTAACTGAGGCACTAGAACACCACCTTGCGTAGGGCCCGGTTCCCGGCGATGTCGACCAAGGCCGGCGGAATGGGCGACGCCATCGGCGCAATCGACGCCATCACTAGAAGACCACCTTGAGCAGCCCGGTGATGGCGATGTTGACCAGGGAGAGGGGAATGAGGAACTTCCAGGCGAACTTCTGCAGCTGGTCTTCCCGGAACCGGGGATAGGTGAAGCGAACCCAGTAGATGACGAAGGTCAGCGCCAGCATCTTGGTGGCCATCACCAGCGGCCCGATCAGGTTCATCCAGTTCGACACCTCGCCGGCGCCACCGCCGGGCAGGGCATCCATGAGGAACGGCGGGATGGCCCAACCGCCGAGGAACAGGGTTGCGGCCAGGAAGGCGAAGATGTTGGCGGTTGCGAACTCGCCGATGAAGAACATCAGGAACCGGAACCCGGAGTATTCGGTCATGTAGCCGGACACCAGTTCCGACTCGGCGATCGGCATGTCGAACGGCACCTGGGTCAGCTCGGCCTGGACCGCGACCATGAAGATGAAGAAACCGACGATCTGGGTGATGATGAAGGGGTTGCCGATGGCCCCCCAGCCGAAGATCTCGCTGTCGACCTGGGCCATCACGATGCCCTGGAGATTCAGGGTCCCGGCCTGGATGACGACGCCGACCACCGCCAGTACCAACGGCAGCTCGTAGGCGATCAGCTGGCCGGCTGCCCGCAGGCCACCGAGCAGGGAGTACTTGCTGGCACTGGCCCAGCCGGCCATGAGAATGCCGATGACCGAGATCGACGACACCGCCAGGGCGAAGAAGATCGCCGGTGTCGAAGTTGACGAAGGCCGCGTCCGGTCCGAAGGGCACCACCAGGACCAGCAGGAAGGTGCTGAGCAGCACGACATAGGGTGCGGCCTTGAACACGAAGACATCGGCCTTGGCCGGCACGATGTCTTCCTTCTGGGCGTTCTTGCCGAGCTCGGCCACCAACTGGAGGGAGCCATAGGGGCCGGCCTCCATCGGACCGAGCCGGCTCTGCATGAAGCTGACCATCTTGAACAGGTACAGATAGACGGTGCCGCCGGCTGGGATCAACACCGCGACGAAGGCCATCAACAGCTTGAAGCCGGTGGTCTGCCAGTAGGCGAACTCGGCCCCGAGAATGTTGGCTGTGGTCATGGCCGATCGCCCCCCTGACCAGCACAGCGCAGGGTTTCGCCGCAGGCGAAAGCCGGGAGGAAACTGAGCGGAGCGAAGTCCAACAGCCGCCAACGTGGACGTCATCGCACCCCCCTGACCAGCAAGCGCAGGGTTTCGCCGCAGGCGAAAGCCGGGAGGAAACTGAGCGGAGCGAAGTCCAACAGCCGCCAACGTGGACGTCATCGCACCCCCCTGACCAGCACAGCGCAGGGTTTCGCCGCAGGCGAAAGCCGGGAGGAAACTGAGCGGAGCGAAGTCCGACAGCCGCCAACGTGGACGTCATCGCACCCCCCTGACCAGACAGCGCAGGGTTTCGCCGCAGGCGAAAGCCGGGAGGAAACTGAGCGGAGCGAAGTTTCACCGGTCGATGTCTCCCAGTATGAAGTAGAGGGAGGCCAGGATCGTGATCACGTCCGGGACATAGGTGCCCTTGAGCAACCACGGGGTGATCGACATGTTCGAGAAGCTGGCCGATCGGATCTTGACCCTGAACGGCTCGAGACCGCCTTGGCTTATCACGTAGTAGCCCATCTCCCCCAGCGGATTCTCGGTGGCAACGTAGGCCTCGCCGGCGGGAACCTTGATGATCCGCGGCACCTTGGCCATGATCGGTCCGGAGGGGATGCCGTCGAGGAGCTGGTCGACGATGTTGCACGCCTCCCGAACCTCCTGGAGCCGGACCCAGTAGCGGGCGAACGAGTCGCCGTCGGGGTGGGTCCAGACCTTCCAGTCGACCTGGTCGTAGACGAGACCGACCGGGTTGTCGCGGCGGAGGTCCCAGTCGACCCCCGATGCCCTGACATTGGCCCCCGACATCCCGTACGACAGGGCGACATCGGCCGGGATGACCCCGATGCCACGGGTTCGGGCCTCGAAGATCTCGTTGCCGACCAGGAGGTCTTCCATCTCGTCGCAGAAGTCGCGGATCTCGCCGAGAGCCGATTTGGTGTCGGCGATCCAGCCGGCCGGCAGATCGTCCTTGATGCCGCCGATCCGGTCGAAGTTCGGGTGGAAGCGACCGCCGGTGGCGGCCTCGATCTGATTGAGGATGTACTCCCGATCCCGGAAGGCGTAGAACACCGGGGTGACCGCACCGAGCTGGACCCCCATGTCGCCCAGGAACAGGGTGACGTTGGCAATCCTGGCCAACTCGAACAGGATCGTGCGGATCCACTGTGCCCGCGGTGGGGCCTCGATCTCCATCAGCTGCTCGGCGGCGAGGATGAACGGCACCTCGTTTGCGAAGCTGCCGAGCCAGTCGATCCGGTTGATCAGGGTGGTGACCTGGGGATAGGTTCGGACCTCGACCAGCTTCTCGTAGCCCCGGTGCATGTAGCCCATGATCGGGTCGGCGTTGACCACCTGCTCACCGTCGAGTTGGAGCACCACCCGCAGCGTGCCGTGGGTCGCCGGGTGCTGGGGCCCGATGTTGAGGGTCATCCCCTCCGCTTCGAGCTCGACGTTCACCCTGGCATCGGCCGCTTGCGCGGCGATGTATGCCATCTGGCGCCGATCGTTGATCGCTGTCATGGCCGTTCCTCGCTGCGCTCGTCACCACGCGAGTCGCGGCTGCCCCGAAACTCGGCCGTCGAATTGATCGTGGCCGCCGGCTGTGCCGTCGTTGTGGTCACGACGCGTCCTCGGGGTTCTCGGTCGACGCCGCCGGTGCGGTCGACGCCTCGGGCTGGTCGATCTCCGGCATCGGCTCGACGTCGACGATGCCGGGCCACGGTTTGATGAGCCTCGCCATCAACGGATAGTCCTTGCGAAGCGGGTTGCCCTCGAAGTCGCCGGGAAGATAGAGCTTGCGGAGCCCGGCGTGGCCGACGAAACCGATGCCGAACATCTCGAACGCCTCACGCTCGTGCCACGCCGCCCCGGGGTAGATCTCGATCCAGGTGGGAGCTGAGACATCGGCATCGACGTCGGTCTTGACGTTGATACCGATTCCGGTGGCCAGGCTGTAGACCCTGGCGAAGACCTGGAACCTGGCTTCGCCGCCGGCGTAGGATCCGGAGACGGCCTCCTCGAACGACGCTGCGCCGTCCTGGACCGCCTGGTCAGCCCCGGCTCCGGCCTCGTGTTCGATCACCTCGTCGACCGCGGCATCGAGGCTGCGACCGAAGGGCGACGGCAACCAATCGACCGCCGAGAGCCAATCGAAGAAACGGAACCGCTGGCGGTTGCGGAGATAGTCGGCGGTATCGGCCCAGGCCTGGTTCTCGACCCGGACCCAGATGTCGCGACCGGGGATCAGGTGGTGACCGAGCACCGCATCGCCGAGCTCGGCGGTGACGGCCTCCAACAGAGCGTCGCGGGCTTCGTCGACCGCACCGGCCGCTTCCTCTTCCGCTGCCTCCTCGGTGGGCGCATCAGACGACGGCAAGGGGGTCCCCCTTCCACTTCTCGGCCATGTCTTCGTTCTGGATGATCTCCTGCAACAGCACGATCCCCTCCAGCAGTGCCTCGGGACGAGGCGGGCAGCCTGGCACGTAGACATCGACGGGGATGATCTGATCGACGCCCTTGGTGACCGAGTAGCTGTCCCAGTAGGGTCCGCCGCAGTTGGCGCAGGAGCCCATCGAGATCACGTATTTCGGTTCCGGCATCTGCTCATAGAGCCGACGAACGGCCGGGGCCATCTTGTCGGTGACCGTGCCGGAGACGATCACCAGATCGGCTTGACGGGGGCTGGCCGGCAGGGGGATGACCCCGAGCCGCATCACGTCGTAGCGGGGCGAACCCAGCGCCGCCCCCATCTCGATGGCGCAGCAGGCGAGCCCCCACTGGTACGCCCAGAGCGAGTACTTGCGGCTCATATTGAGGAGCTTGGTCAACCCCTTCGGCATCTTGCCGGATTCAACTAGCCCCATCGGTGCCCTCTCCGATTACCCACTTCGAATGTACCGGCCGACGATTGCGCTCGATTCGATTCCCGACCTAGACCCATCGCAGGACGCCCTTGCGCCAGGCGTACGCCAGGCCGAGAGCCAGGATGGTGATGAAGATCAACATCTCCACCAAGCCGAAGTAACCATACTGCTCCAGCCGGGTTGCCCACGGGAAGATGAAGACCGCCTCCACATCGAACATCACGAACAACAACGCGAATATGTAGTACCGAATCTGACTCTGGGACCAGCCCTCGCCGACGGGATCGACGCCGCTCTCGTAGTTCTCCACCTTGCCGCTGCTGGGCCGATTGGGCCGCAACAGCGTGGCCAGGCCGAGGAAGGCGCCTACCACCCCGATCGCCAAGAGGCTGAACAGGAAGACAAGCAGATACTCGCGAAGGAAGTCCGACACGACCGACGACTCTACCCGGCAGTACCGCTCCGGACCAAGATCCGACCGTGTAACTTTCTCGTTTAGATTTGGCCCGGCCAGGCCCGGATCACGACGCTTCGACAAACCGCCGACCCGGGTGACGGCGGGGCTGGCCGTTCCAATCTGACCTGGCGGGCGGGACGCGTTAGTTTTGAACCGGTAACCGATCTCACAACCCCGGAGAAGCACACATGACCCGCGAAGCAGTTTTCGCATCCTACGCCCGGACCGGCTTGGCCAAGGCCGCCCGCGGTGGTTTCAACATGACGCCGGCCATGACCATGGCGGCCCACGCCATCAGCAACGCGGTCGAAAAGGCCGGCGTCGAGCCGGAGGCGGTGGAGGACGTGGCGCTCGGGAACGGGGCCCATGGTGCCGGCAACCTCGGGCGGCTGGCGGGCCTGTTGGCAGGGCTGCCGGTCACCACGGGCGGCAATACCATCCAACGCCACTGCTCGTCCGGTCTCAACTCGATCGCCGTGGCGGCCAACCACATCAAGATGGACGGCGCCGACGTCGTCGTGGCCGGTGGCGTCGAGTCGATCTCCATCCCCAGCCCCGGCATGGGCGGCGCCATCAACATGGACGACAAGCTCACCGACATGTACCCGGCGATCTACATGGCGATGATCGAGACCGCGGACATCGTCGCCGAGCGCTACAACGTGTCCCGGGAATACCAGGACGAGTACTCCTACCAGTCGCAGATGCGAATGGCCGCGGCGCAGGAGAACGGGCTGTTCGAGGACGAGATCGTCCCCATGGACACCAAGATGAAGCTGGTCGACAAGGAGTCCGGCGAAGAGTCGATCGTCGAGTACACCGTCGACGGCGACGAGTGCAACCGGCCAAGCACCACCCTGGAGGGCCTGGCCAAGCTCAAGCCGGTCCGGGGCGAGGGCAACTACATCACCGCCGGCAACGCCAGCCAGCTGTCCGACGGTGCCGCAGCCGTGGTGTTGATGTCGGACGAGGAAGCGGCCCGCCGGGAGATCGAACCGATGGGTGCATTCAAGGGCTGGGCCGTTGCCGGCTGCGAGCCGGACGAGATGGGCATCGGCCCGATCTATGCCGTGCCGAAGCTGCTCAAGCGCCATGGTCTCACCGTCGACGACATCGACCTCTGGGAGCTGAACGAGGCATTCGCCAGCCAGTGCCTGTATTCACGGGATCAGCTCGGAATCGATCCCGAGAAGTACAACGTCAACGGCGGCTCGATCGCCATCGGCCACCCGTTCGGGATGACCGGCACCCGCTGCGCCGGCCACATCCTCCAGGAGGGCAAGCGCCGCGGCGCCCGTTGGGGTGTGGTGACCATGTGCATCGGCGGTGGTCAGGGCGCAGCCGGCCTGATCGAGATCTACAGCTGATCCGTTGGCACCTCGAATCTGATCGGTGAGGGGTCGGGCCACCTTCGGGTGGTCCGACCCCTTTGCGTCGACACAGACGTTTGCCCGTGGGCGGCCGCGGGACGGTTGCCGGCGGGCCGGGTAGTGTCTGGCCAGGGGTCGACGACCGTGACCCGCAGCCAACAGGAGGCCTGGACACGATGTCGGAGATAGCGGTATCGGTGGCTCACCGGCTGGATGGCCGGGTGGCGATCGTGGTCGGCGGCGGCCAGACCCCGGGTGAGACGATCGGCAACGGCAGAGCCACCGCGATCCTGCTGGCCCGAGCGGGCGCAACGGTGGTGGTCGCCGATCGGGACGAGGCCTTGGCCACCGAGACCGTCGATGCGATCGTCGCCGAAGGAGGCCGGGCCGATGCCGCCCGGTTGGAGGTGACGGACGATGATCAGCACCGGGCCCTGGTGCAGCGGGTGGTGGCCGAGCACGGCAGGATCGACATCCTGCACAACAACGTGGGGGTCAGCATCGCAGGCGGCGACGCCGACCCCCTGGAGCTGGATCCCGACACCTTCGACCATCTGTGGCAGGTCAACCTCAAGGGGATGTGGCTGGCGGCCCGCCATGCCATCCCGGTGATGAGGGAGCAGGGTTCGGGTTCGGTGGTCAACATCTCGTCGATGGCCGCCAAGCTGGCCTATCCCCTGGTCGGCTACAAGACCACCAAGGTGGCGATGCTGGGGTTGACCGAGAACCTGGCGCTCACCAATGCCGCCTACGGCATCCGGGTCAACGCCATCCTGCCCGGCCTGATGAACACGCCGATGGCCATCGAGGCCCGCGTCGCCCAGGGCACACCCCGAGAGGAGGTCGTGGCCACGCGAGACAAGCGGGTCCCCCTGGGGCGCAAGATGGGCACCGGCTGGGACGTGGCCCATGCCGCGCTCTTCCTCCACAGCGACGAGGCCCGATTCATCACCGGGATCGCACTACCGGTCGACGGCGGCCAGGGTTTGACCGGCTGAACCCAAGGCCGGACGGCGCCGCCTGCATCGACTCAAGACCTGCGGCAGCTTTGGCCCCAGGCGCACCCCACCGCAGCCGACGAGCTTGGCCAGGACCCCGCACGGTTCTGGCGAACTCGAAGAGAATGGCCTCCGGCGGTTCGGCTCAGACCGTGCCGGCCACGTCGTGCAGGTCGATCGTCGATTCGAGCAGTCGGTCGATGTCCGGCGACGGGCGGGCGGTCAGCGGATCGGCGGCCAGCGCCCGCTCCAGGGCTTCGGCCATCGACAGCAGCCGACGGTCGTCGTAGGTGCGGCCGATCAGCTGCAAGCCGAACGGCATGGCGAACTCGTCGAGCCCGGCCGGCAGGGCCACAACCGGATGGCCGATGACGGTGATGGCCGCGGTCAGCGTGAGCCAGGCCATGTAGTTCTCGACCGGGACGCCGTCGATCACCTTCGGGTACAGATCCTTCCAGGTGAACGGGCTGACGCTGACCCCGGGGCAGATGATCAGGTCGTACTGGTCGGTGAGGGCCTGGAACCCTCGAATCAGTTCCATCTGCCGGCCACGGGCCTTGGCGATCTCGTCCATCGGCATCTGCAGGGCCGCATCGTAGCCGGCCCGGATGTTGGCGTTGAATCCGGGATCCCACCGCTCGACCTCGTCGTGGTATTGGGTGACGAACACGTCGGACCGCAACCGCCAGTCGACCCCGGCCGCGTCCGCCAGATCGACCGCCACCTCGTCGCAGCGTCCGACCACCGAGGCGATCCGGTCGACCCGCAGCCAAAACGCCCGCCTGACCGGTTCCGAGACCACGACACCGCCGAGGTCCTCGCTGATCCCGACCTTGAGGTCGGCCGGGTCGATCTGGTCCAGCACCGCCAAGGATGGGGCATCGAGTGGGAAGGCCATCGGATCCCGAGGCCCCCGCTCCGGCCTGGCGGCGATCACCGAGAGCAGCAGCGCGACGTCGGCCACGGTCCGGGCCATCGGACCCTGCACGCTGTAGTAGGTCTGAGGCGTGGTCCGCTCCTCGAACGGCACCACGCCGGGGGTGGCCCGATACCCCACCACACCGCAGAAGCAGGCGGGAATCCGCAGGCTGCCTCCGTGATCGGAACCGGTGGCGAGGGGAGCCATCTCCGCCGCCAATGCCACCGCCGAACCCCCGGACGACCCGCCACAGGTCTTGGAAGGATCGAACGGATTGCCGGTGGCCCCGAACAGCCGGTTCACCGTATTGGCACCGATGCTGCGCTCGGGAATGTTGGTCTTGCCGATCACGATGCCGCCGGCGGCTCGGATCTTGGCCACGATGGCCGCATCGCTCGCCGGCACGTTGTCGGCGAACTGCCCGCTGCCCAGGGTGGTCCGGATGCCTGCGGTGGCCTGGAGGTCCTTGACGGCCACCGGCAGCCCGTGCAGGGGGCCCAGGGTCTCCCCGCTCGCGGCCGCCCGATCGGCGTCGCCGGCCTCCCGGCGGGCCCGGTCGGCCGCCACGGTGACCATGGCGTTGACGTACGGATCGACCCGCTCGATTCGATCGAGGCAGGCTTCGACCAGCTCGACCGCCGAGATCTCGCCCGACGCCAGTCGCGCCCTGGCCTCGACCGCGCTCAGCTTGGTGTGTTGCGGGCTACCGCCCGTTGACCGACCAGTGCCAGGGTTCACTTGGCAGATTGTAGAGCCCGTAGCTGGCGGCGTTCTGCTTCAACCACTGGTAGGCCGGGTTGGATCGTGAGCCGATCGTCCGGCCGTTGTTGGTGAAGTCGATGGCTTTGCCGAGCTCATGCTGTGATGCGCCGGGACGGGCGGTCGGCGGCCGGCACTGGGACGACGGCATGGAGTAGACCGCATAGTTACTGCCGCCGCAGTGAGCTTTCCGCAACCTGATCTGGGCCGAATGATCCCGGTACCCCCAGCCGCCGAGGGTGATGCCGTCCCTGGCCGCATGGTCGAGCAGTTGGCGGACGTTGGACGCGATGTCCTGGTGAACCCAGAACGTGCCGACCTTGACGATCTCGTTGGCGGTCGGGAACCTGGTGTTGTTGGTGGCACCACGGGCCGCGGCCGCCCGCCGACGGGCCAACTCGGCCTGGCGCTGCAGCTCGGCGTTCTTTGCCGTGATGTCGGCGGCGATCGCCTTGTCACGCTCGGCCATCACCGCGGCCTCGGCCAGCTGAGACTCCAACCGGGCTTCGGCCTCATCGGCCAACTCGGACTGGCGGTCCCGAGCCACCTGCAACGCCTCCAACTCCTCCTGGATCTGGATCCGATACTGCTCGGCCTCGTCGGCCGCCTGGTCGGCACGACCCTGCTCCAGTGCCAGATCCTCCCTGGCCACCTTCAGCTGCTCGGTGATGTCGACCTCCTGGCGGGTCACCGACCGGACCAGTGACTGCATGCGGACCGCCCGGTTGGGGTCTGTGTTCTCCAGCACGGGTGTCGAGCCCACGTTCTGATCGACGAACGCAGAGATCGCCCGGTCGGACACCTGGATCTGGAGCGAGTCGATCTCTGCCACCTTGTCGACCACTGCCTGGGTTGCGACCGCATAGCGTTGCTCGGCGGCCCGCAGCTCGGCCTCGGCACTGGCCAGTGCCTCCTCCTGGGCGTTGACCTGTTCGTTCAACGCCGCCAGGGCCGCGGCCAGCTCGTTGGCCTCGGCGGTAGTGGCGTCGATGGCCTTGGCCTGCTCCTGGCGGGCCTCCTTGAGCTGCTCGCGTTCTTCCTTGAGCTTCTCGAGGTCGCTCGACAGATCGGCTTCCGAAGGAAGAGCCGAGAGGCTGAGGGTGAACAGCACCAGGAGGGCGGCGATGAACCTGAGGCTGTTTCGGGGTCGTGAATGAGGCATGGGAAGTCCTACCGCCTCGCTGCCCGAAATAGTAGCCGCATCTCCCACCAGAGTGGACCATGGTCGGCGCCACGTCAGGTCGGGACCGCACATTTTCGAGATATTCGGGGCAAACCGCCTAGATTGAGCCAGTGCCTTCGCTACGGATTGCCCTTTGCCAGGTCGACATCGTCGTCGGAGCGCTCGATACCAACGTCGAGCTGGTCCTCACTGCGCTCGGGAAGGCCGAAGCCGCCGGCTGCGACGTTGCCATCTTCCCCGAGTTGACGATCCCCGGGTACCCGCCAGAAGATCTGGTCTACAAGAAGCGGTTCGTCGAGGAGAACCTGGCCGCGATACGGCGGGTGGCGGAGGCCACCGGCGATTGTGTGGCCGTCGTCGGCTACCTGGACATCGATCAGACCAACGACCCGTTCGCAGCCGACGCCCCCTATCCCCCGGTGATCTACAACGCCGCCGCGGTCTGTGCCAACGGCGAGATCAAGGGCAGCTACCACAAGCACGAGTTGCCGAACTACGACGTGTTCGACGAGAAGCGGTACTACACACCTGGGGTCGAGTACCCACTGTGGTCGATCGCCGGGGTGACCGTCGGGGTGTCGATCTGCGAAGACACGTGGGTCGATCACGGCCCGGTGAACGTGCTGGCCGATGGCGGGGCCCAGATGATCATCAACCTCAACGCCTCCCCCTATCGCCAGAACAAGGTCGAGGCCAGGACAGCGGTGCTGACGCAGCGAATCGCCGAGACCCGGACGCCTATGGCCTACGTCAACCTGGTCGGCGGGCAGGACGAGTTGGTGTTCGACGGGTGCTCGATGGTGCGCGACGCCGAGGGGGAGCTGGTGGCCAGAGCCGGCCAATTCGTCGAGCAGGTCCACGTCGCCGACTTCGAGGTCACCGCACCGAAGCCGGTGACCCTTCCGGTGATCGAGGTGACCACCGGGCCATCGGTGTCGAGAGCCGGGCTCCCCCCGGTGCTCGAACCGCGGTTGGAGCCGCTGGAGGAGATCTGGCGGGCGTTGGTGCTCGGCGCCGGGGACTACGTTCGCAACAACGGTTTCACCGACGTCTGCTTCGGGCTCTCCGGCGGGATCGACTCGGCGCTGACCGCGGCCATCGCCGTGGATGCCCTTGGCCCGGAGCACGTGCATGCGGTGATGATGCCGTCGCGCTACTCGTCGGACCACTCGCTGACCGACTCCGAGAAGCTGTGCCAGAACCTCGGCATCGACACCAGGACGATCGCCATCGAGCCCGGCCATCAGGCCTTCCTGTCGATGCTGGCCCCGTCGTTCGGCGACAAACCGCCCGGGCTCACCGAGGAGAACCTCCAGAGCCGGATACGGGGCGTTCTGTTGATGGCCCTGTCGAACGAGTTCGGGTGGCTGGTGCTGACGACCGGCAACAAGAGCGAGCTGGCGGTTGGATACTCCACCCTCTACGGCGACACCGCAGGAGCCTTCGCGGTGATCAAAGACGTGTGGAAGCTCCAGGTCTACGCCCTGGCCGAGGACTACAATCGTCGGGCCGGCCGGGAGGTCATCCCCCAGTCGATCCTGACCAAGGCCCCGTCGGCCGAGCTTCGCCCGGACCAGCGTGACGACCAGAACCTGCCGCCATACGACGTGCTCGACCCGATGCTGGTGGAGTTGGTCGAGCGGAACCGGACCGCGGCCGAACTGATCGAGGCCGGCGGTGATCCCGAGGTCGTTCGGCGTATCGCCCGGCTGATCGACGTGGCCGAATTCAAGCGGCGGCAGAGCCCGCTCGGCACCAGGATCACCAAGCGGGCCTTCGGCCGGGACCGCCGGATGCCGATCACCAACCACTACCGGGGCAACCCGGACTGAGCGGCGGCCGGCTCGGCCGACCTGCCTGGAGAACGACCGCCGGTCCCGGCCGAGGGGCCGGGACCGAGGGTCGGGGGCTGAAGTTGGGGTTTGGGGAGAGCGCCCCGGGCGCAGGTCGAGGGGTTGCCGGAGTCCGTGGTCGGATCAGAGGCTCGACTGCTCCACGCTGGATTCGGTGGTGTCGCCGGCATCGGGGCCTGCGTCATCGGGATCACCGGGGCGACCCATGCCTCGACCGAATCGGCCGTGACCGTGCCGGCCGGGCCCGCCCCGTGCTTCGCCGTCGAACTCGCGGTTGATGGCGTCGTCGATCATCTCCTCCAGCCGATCGCGCATCTCCTCGGCCCGGTCGGCATCGATCTTGCCATCGGCCACCGCGGCGTCGATCCGTTCCTCGGCGCCGGCGATCAACACGTCCGTGAGGGCGTCGATCGAGACACCCTGCTGCTGGGCCAGGTCGGCAAGCGACTGGCCCTCGGCCAGCGCCGATCGCATCTCCTCGGCGCTGAGGCCCAGCAGTCCCTGGACCTCCTCGGACGCACCTTGCAGACCGGGGCCGCCCCGATGATGCCGGGGGCCGTGCCGGTGCAGCTCACCGGGGCCCTTGTCGATCATCTCGTCGACCCGATCGGGGAGGTCGGCCAGCATCTCGGCCGCCCTGTCGGCGTCGATGGCACCTTCCTCAACGCCCTTGTCGACCGCTTCGGTGATCGAATCGACGATTGCGGCGACGAATTCGTCTCGTGACAGTCCCTGGTCTTCGGCCAGTTCGGCCAACGTCTTGCCGGAGGCCAGGCCGTCCCGGAGCTCTCCGGCGGACAGGCCGAGCGCATCGGTGACCGCGTCGGCTCCCACGAGATGACGGGCCCGATGGCCTCGGCGCCAGTCCTTGGCGTTCGAGTCGTCCGCGTCTGCGCCGTCAGGGGCGGCGTCGGGCGTTTCGGTTTCAGCATCCGGCGCTTCGGTGTCGTCCCCATCGTCATCCTGGGCCGAGGCCAGGCCGAGGGGGGCGAACAGGGAACCGGCGGTGACGCCGCCGACGACCAGGGCGGCCGGAATTCCGAATCGCTTGAACTTCGAGATAGCCATGTTCTGGGTGTTGCTCCTGTGCTTGGGGATGCTCTCATCTTCGGGTCCCGGTGTTAGGGGTTTGTGAAGACCGGAGCAGCACCTGGGAAAGAAAACCGGCCGAAAGCCCTCGCCGGGCCACCGACTCGGGCTACAAAACGGTGGTGCTCGTGACGGCGGTGGGGATCGTGACTGCAATCCGGCCCTCGGCAGGCTGGGCCCGGCCACGGCGGCTTCGATAGATGGCCGACCTGCGCACCGAGGTCACCGAGATCGTGACCGGGCTGGCCATGCTCGGCTACCGGGAGCTCGATCACGCCCTCGGGGTTCGACCTCGCCTGGTCCACAACGTGACCGAGCGGCACTTCGATCGGCTCGTCGAGGCTCGGGACGCCGGCCGCCACCGCCACGAGTTCGAGACGGCCTGGGCCAACGGGCAGCGGTTCGCATACTCCGAGGAGGGCCTGCGGGGTCGGCCACCGTGGTGGTTGGAGTGGAAGGGGCCGCACCGGCCGCCGGCATACGAGCAGATCCCGGCCGATCTCCGGGTCGATCACGTGTACCTGATCAGCTGCAAGTACGGCTCCGACATCCTGATGAACGCCAGCCCCGGCCACCTCTTCGACCGGCTCCTGGCCAGCCGGCGAGGTTCGACGGCCAACGACTGGTATGCCACCGTCTCCCCTGTCGCATACCAGGAGCTGTGGTCGGCCTGTCGGGCGGCATTCAGCGACGCCGGTCACGACCCCCGGTCGGTGCCGGAGCGGGCGCAGGATCTGACCCCGGCCGAGCGCAAGGTCATGAAGAGCTTCCTGCGGCCTCGGGCCTGGCCGTCGGTCGAAGCGACCGAGGCCTACCGGTGGCTGGCGGTCGACGTGTCGAACCAGTCGGCCCGGCGTTGGAAGGAGCGCCTCGACAACGATCCGGACGAGATGCTGTGGCGGCTGCTGCGGTTCGCACCGTCGCCGTATTTCGTCCTCGGTCGGGCCTCCGATGGTGAGCCGCTGCGATACCGGGTGGCGACGCCGTGGGACTTCCGGGAGCGGTTCGAGCTCGAGGCGTTCGATGCCTGGGGCGATGCGGTTGGCCAGCCACTGGTTCGATGGCGGGCCGAGATCCGACCCGCCGGCGGCGGTGAGGCCACCTCCGTCGAAGGTCACGTGGAGGTCCGCTGGTCGCATGGTCGCTTCGGCGGGATGCCGGAGGCCAAGATCTACCTCGACACGCCCCACCACCGGGTGCCCGGCTATTTCCCGCTGCCATGACGAACCGCAGCGCCAAAACCCTGAAATAGGAGGGAGCAAACATCCCCGCCGGACGCCGCTCCCCCCTATTCAAAACCTGAAGAGTACCGATTCGCCTTCGATTTGTCCGGCCGGACAGCTGGGCGAAGGTGCCGCTCGACCTGGGCCGATGGGCCCAGGTCGAGCATCCGGAGACCGCGGTAGCGCCTGGTTCAGGCCAGGGCGGCGCAGACCGTGTTGGTCATCAGCGTGGCCACGACGTAGGGGTCGGCGTTGGCGTTCGGCCGACGGTCCTCGATGTAGCCCTTGCCGTCCTTTGCCACCTGCCACGGGATTCGCACCGATGCGCCACGGTCCGACACGCCGTAGGAGTACTGGTCGTAGCGCTGGGTCTCGTGCTCACCGGTGAGGCGATCCTCGATGCCATGACCGTAGCCGGCCAGGTGTTCGGCCGGCTTGCCTTCGGCACCGAGCGACTTGGCCGCCAGCTCAACCGCTTCATAGCTCTCCCGCATGGTGTTCGTCGAGAAGTTGGTGTGCATGCCGGCGCCGTTCCAGTCGCCCTTCATCGGCTTGGCCTCGATGGAGATCTCCACATGATGGTGCTCGCCGACCCGATACAGCAGGTAGCGGGCAACCCACATGTGATCGCCGACGGTGAGGGTGTCCACCGGACCGATCTGGAACTCCCATTGACCCGGCATGACCTCGGCGTTCGTACCGGAGATGGCCAGACCGGCCTCGATGCATGCCGTGGTGTGCTCCTCGACCAGGTCGCGACCGGCGATCTTCACCGCACCGACACCGCAGTAGTACGGGCCCTGCGGTCCGGGAAAGCCGTGCGGCGGGAAGCCGTAGGGCCACTTGGTGTCGGGGGCCAGCATGGTGTATTCCTGCTCCATCCCGAACCACGGCTCCTGATCGCCGTATTTCTCCATCGCCTCCCGAGCTGCAGCCCGGGTGTTGCTGGGGTGGGGTGTGAGGTCGGTCAACAGGGTCTCGCACAGCACCAGGACGTTGTCGCCCTTGCGGATCGGATCCGGGCACTGGAAGACTGGCTGGAGCACGACATCGGAGTTGTCGCCGGTGGCCTGATTGGTGCTGGACCCATCGAAGCCCCAGATGCCGGGCTCTTCACCATCGTGCAGAATTTTGGTTTTGGACCGGATCTCGGCGGTTGGGGTTTTGCCGTCGATCCAGATGTACTCAGCCCTGTAGGTCACGTCGTTCTCCCGACTTGATCTGCTTCTATGGTCAAGACCACGCCGCGAGGAGGGCGTGGACGCAGGGTTCGGAGCCGTTGATGGCGGCTGACGAGCGACGACGGTGTCGGAGTCGGCAGAGAACCCTTTGCCCACTCTGGCGGTCGCGGGAGCCGGTCGCAATATCCGATTGTTAACGGCATGTGAATCCATTCGGTCAGAAATCCGTCGGACATTGCCCCCGACCCGCCGCGAATCCCTGAAAACAAGGCCCGGAGGGTCTGACACGGCAGCATTCGGGGTGCAGACGTTGCGATTTCGCAGGTGTTGCCGAGGGCGGAAAGCTGTTAGTAATCGTGGAGTGGAACGAGAGCAGGAGTACGTCCTCCGGGCCGTCGAGGAACGAAACGTCAAGCTGATCAGGCTGTGGTTCACCGACGTCCTGGGCAAGCTGAAATCGGTGGCAATCTCGCCGGTCGAATTGGAGACCGCGTTCGAGGAGGGCGTGCACTTCGACGGTTCCGCCATCGACGGTTTCAGCAGGATCCAGGAGTCGGACGTGCTGGCCATGCCGGATCCGTCCACCTTCGAGCTCCTGCCCTGGACCGAAGGCGGCACGACCGGGCGGATGTTCTGCGACATCAAAACGCCGGACGGCCTGCCGTTCGATGGTGACCCCCGCCATGTTCTCCGGCGCAATCTGCGCGACGCCCAGACCGCGAACTACAGCTTCTTCGTCGCCCCGGAGATGGAGTTCTTCTACCTGGCCGATGACGAACCGTCGCACCGGCCGACACTGCTCGATTCCGGATCGTACTTCGACCTGACCACCAGCGACGTCGCCTCCGATCTGCGGAGGAGGACCATCTCGGTCCTGGAATCGATGGGAATACCGGTCGAGTACTCGTTCCACGAGGACGCACCGTCCCAGCATGAGATCGATCTTCGCTACACCGACGCCATGTCCATGGCAGACCAGATCATGACGTTCCGGTTGGTGGTCCGGGAGCTGGCCCTGGAGCAGGGCCACTTCGCCTCGTTCATGCCGAAGCCGCTGGAAGGCGTGCAGGGATCGGGCATGCATCTCCACCTCTCGTTGTTCAATGATGATCACAACGCCTTCCACAACGACGAGGGCAACCCCGAGGACCCGCTGTCGGACACGGCGAAGAAGTTCATGGCCGGGCTGCTGCACCACGCCCCCGAGATCACCGCCGTGACCAACCAGCTGGTCAACTCCTACAAGCGGTTGGTGGCCGGATACGAGGCGCCGGTCTGGGTGTCGTGGGCCAAGAACAACCGCTCGGCCCTGGTTCGTGTGCCGCTGACCAAGGCGGAGAAGGCCTCGTCGACCCGCATCGAGTACCGGGCCCCCGATCCTGCCTGCAACCCGTATCTCACGTTCTCGGTGATCCTGGCCGCCGGGCTGGCCGGCATCGCCGGCGACTACGAGCTCCCGGCCGAAACCACCGAGAACCTGTACGAGTTGTCGACCGAGGACGTCGAGAAGATGGGCGTCGAGCCGATTCCCCGGTCGCTGGCCGAGGCCCTCAATGTCATGGAGCGGTCGGAATTGGTTCACAATGCCTTGGGGGAGCACATCTTCGAGTGGTTCCTCCGCAACAAGCGTGAGGAGTGGGACAGTTACAAGGCCCACGTCAGCCAGTGGGAGATGGAGCGGTACCTGCCGACCTGGTAGAGCAGCGGAACGAGATGGACGAACGGTCGAACAAGTCGCAAACCGAGGCCTTTGCGGTCTTTCCCGACCCGCCGCCGACCGAGCTGGCCCGGTTCATGGACATCGGCGGCTACAAGTGGGTCGGCGCCGGCCAGGCCGAGGGCCTGGCGGCCCGCAACGGTGACGAGTCCGATCGCAGTGATTGGGCCGGGGCGATCGTCGTGGTCGACGAGCAGGCCGAGGAAGCGTGGCGGTTCTGCCGTGAGCTTCGCAAACAGGACGTACCGATCGAGCCGACCATGGTCCTGATCAGCGGCACCAGGATCGACGAGCTGCAGACCAGGGACGACCTGTTCGACGACTTCATCATCGTCCCGTTTCAGCCCCAGGAACTCGAGGCCAGGCTCCAGCACCTGCTGTGGCGTTCCGGGCGAGGGGTTCGGGCCGAGTTGGTGACCTACGGGCCGCTCAGCCTCAACGTCGAGACCTATCAGGCCATGTTGGAGGATCGACCACTGGACCTGACCTTCATGGAGTACGAGCTGTTGCGATTCCTGGCATCGAGCCCGGGCCAGGTGTTCACCAGGGAGGTGCTGTTGAGCCGGGTCTGGGGCTATGAGTACTTCGGCGGTGCCAGGACGGTGGACGTCCACGTTCGGCGGCTTCGGGCCAAGATGGGCGAAGAACACGCCAGCCTGATCTCCACCGTTCGGGGTGTCGGCTACAAGCTCGGCCAGTCCCGCTGGCGCCGAGACTGAGAGTCGGGCGGCGCCGCCTCTCTGCCCGTCGGTTGTGATGGGGTGCCCGGGGGCCGATTCCGCCGCCGGTCTCGAGTCGAGGCAGGGCGGAGCGGCCTGTCAGGGGAAGATGCCGCGACGATCGTACACGTGGGCGAGGCGGTCGAGGGCCACGACGTATGCCGCGTCGCGGCGAGTGCAGCCGAGCTCGGCCCGCCGATCGACCACCCGATCGTGGGCCTGCCACACCATATCCCTGAGCCGGGTGTCGACATCGGTCGACGACCAGGCCCTGGCCGATTTGTTCTGCAGCCACTCGAAGTAGGAGACGACCACGCCGCCGGCGTTGGCCAGGATGTCCGGCACGATGTCGATGCCTCGCTCCATCAGGATCTGTTCGGCCTCCGGTGTGGTGGGGCCGTTTGCCGCCTCCACCACCAACCGGCACCGCAGCGCCCTGGCCCGGTCCTCGGTGATCTGGTTCTGCAGTGCGGCCGGCACCATCACGTCGACCTCGAGTGAGAACAGTTCCTCGGTGGTGATGGCCATGGCGCCGTGGAATCCCTCCACGCCGCCGTTCTGCTCGACCCAGTCCCGCAGTTTCGACGATGTCGAGCCCGGCTTCGTTCATGATCGTGCCGGTGTGGTCGGCGATGCCGACGATCTTGCAGCCGGCCTCGGCCGCCAGTTCGGCGAAGTAGCCGCCAACGTTGCCGAAGCCCTGCACGCTGACCGCCAGTTCGTCGAGCCGAACGGAGTTCTCACTGCACCAGTGGCGCAGGCTGTAGAGCACACCCCGCCCGGTGGCGGCCTCCCGGCCGACAGAACCCCCGACCTCCACCGATTTGCCGGTGACGACTCCCTTCACGCTCTGGCGGAAGCCCGGAGGGGAGATGTTGGCGTAGGTGTCCATCACCCAGTCCATCGTCTGGCTCGAGGTGCCCATGTCCGGCGCCGGGATGTCGTGATCGGGGCCGATGTTCGAACCGAGGGCGTGGGTGAAGCGGCGAACGATGCGGCGCATCTCCTCCTCGGAGTACTGCGAGGGGTCGATGGTCACGCCGCCCTTGGCGCCGCCGAAGGGAACGCCGACCAGTGCGGTCTTGAACGTCATCCAGGCCGCCAACGCCTTGACCTCGTCGAGATCGACGCTGGGGTGGAACCGCAGCCCTCCCTTGTAGGGACCGAGCAGGTTGTTGTGCTGGATCCGGTAACCGGTGAAGACCTTCTTCGATCCATCCTCGAGCGAGACCGGGAAATTCACGATGATCTCGTTCTTTGGATGGGAGAGGATCTCCCGGTAACTGTCGTTCAGGTCTATCAGGTCCGCGGCTCGCTGAAACTGGTCGACCGCGGCCTGGTGCAGGCTCCGTTGCCTGGCTCCGTTCATGGCTGTTCCTGTCGTCATCTTGGCGGGAGAGTTAAGCGGTGGCGGCGGGACCGATCACTTCCAAGCCTGGGCAGAAAGGATGCAGCACGTCCGGGACGACCACCGATCCGTCCGGTCGTTGGTGGTTCTCGAAAATGTACAGCAGGGTTCGACCGATGGCGCACGCGGTGCCGTTCAACGTGTGGGCCAGTACGTTGCCCTCGTCGGTCTTGATGCGGGTGCTCATCCGCCGGGCAGAATAGTCGGTGTAGTTCGAGCAGGAGGTGACCTCCCGGTACCGCTGCTCGGACGGCAACCACACCTCGAGGTCGTATTTCTTTGCCGCCGCCGCGCCGAGATCGCCGGAGGCCACGGTGATCACCCGGTACGGCAGGCCCAGCCCGCCGACGATGTCCTCCTGGATCCGGCGGAGCAGCTCCAACTCCTCCCACGACCGATCGGGGTGGGCATAGATGAACATCTCCACCTTGTCGAACTGGTGGACCCGGAACAGACCGGTGGTGTCCTTGCCGTAGGTGCCGGCCTCCCGGCGAAAGCAGCTCGAATAGCCGGCGTAGCGAACCGGCAGATCGGCCTCGGCGATCCGCTCCTGGCGGTGCAGGCCGGCCAGCGCCACCTCGGAGGTGCCGATCAGGTACAGCTCGTCCGCCTCGAGGGCATAGACCTGATTGCGATCGGTGGGGAAGAATCCGGCCAACTCCATCATCTCCTCCCGCACCAGCACCGGAGTGATGACCGGAACGAAACCGTGCTCGGCCACCTTGGCCAGGGTCCACTGGACAAGGGCGAGCTGGAGCCGGACCGCATCGCCCATGATGTAGGCGAAGCGGCTCCCGGACATCCTGACCGCCCGTTCGGTGTCGACGATGCCGAGGCGCTCGCCCAGTTCGCCGTGGTCGAACGCCGGTGGTGGCGATTGGTCACCGACGGTGGCCTCGACCCGGTAGTCGTCCTCGCCGCCGACGGGAACCGACTCGTGGGCCGGATTGGGAATGGTCAGCGCCAGCTTGGTCAGCTCCTCGTCCGCCGCACCGAGCGCGGCCTCGGCCGCAGTCAGCCTGACCTTGAGCTCCCCTGCGGCCTCTATCTTGGCCTGCGCGCTCCTCCGGGGCGGCCCGGCCGATTTCCTTTGACGCCACATTCGACTCGGCCCGCAGGGCTTCGGCCTCGGCCAGCGCAAGGCGGTGGCCCTCGCTCAGATCGAGAAGCCGATCCAAGGTCGACGAATCGACACCCTTGTGCAGGGCACCGGTCCGGTACAGCTCGTCGTCACGCAGTCTTCTGAGGTTGATCACTGCCTAGACAGTAGTGCCAACAACGGCCCGTACGGTTCGATTACAGACCCGTGTTCGGGCCTTGACGAAGAGCTGGAGCCGCTCACTTCGCCGGAGCCGACCGGCGGGTGCCTGCGATCAGTAGTTGGTGTCGATCAGCTCGCTGCCGGCGTTCGCCTTCTCGCTGCCGTCTTTCAGCAGGAAGCCGATGACCCCGGCGGCCAGCGAGGTGCTCATCAGGAACCCCACCGGGATGGCAAGCACCAATATCACGACCATGATGAACGGACCGAGCATGGAGCCAGTCTGCGTCAGCCGCCGGGCAACGGCAACCCGTGGACCGCCTCGCCGATCACCGGTCCGGACCGCTCCGGGCGTTCCGCCCGCCCCGATCTCAGCCGATGTAGGCCGACGCCTCGATCTCCACCAGCGCACCGAGGGGCAACTGGGCAACCGCAACCGCTGATCGGGCCGGCCGATGGTCGCCGAACACCTCGGTATAGATCTCGTTCATCTGGCCGTAATGGTCCATCGTGGTGAGGAACACCGTGGTCTTCGTGATGTCGTTGAGCGACGATCCTTCGCCTTCGAACAGCGCCCGGAGGTTGGCCAGGGCTTGGCGGAACTGGGGCCCGACCCCACCCTCGACCAGGGCACCGTCTGCGATACCGACCTGTCCCGAGGAGACCAGCCAGGGGCCGGCCCGCACGATCGGGGTATAGGGACCAACCGGCTTGCTCATGTGAGATGCTCCTGTGTGTCTTGGGTCGAAACGCCGCCGGTCGATCGCCGACACGATCAACCGATCGGCCAGTCTTGCGCACAATCTGCTGCCAACCAACCGGCGGCGGCAACCGCGGCGAAGACAGCATCGGAACCGTTGACCGGCTCCCGATCGCCGGGGATGATGTCGATCTCGATCGACGGCGTATCGACCGCTCGCAGCACCCCGAAGCTTCGTACGGTCAGATCGTGGACCGCGCCGGCCTCGTCGACCGACAGGGCCTCGCTGGTCAGCCACGACCAGGCCATGTGGGCTGCGCCGATGCAGTACGAGCGAAGCACGACGGCATCGAGAACCCGACCGCAACCGACCGCCACCTCTGATGACCCCGTCCTCGACGGAGGCCTCGGCTGTTGCACCCTCCGGCGAGCGAACCGTGGACGGCCCACCGGCGGCACCGGCGGCGAGAACGACGGCCTCGGCCCAACCGGCTGCCCGCAGCCGGGCCGAGGTCGGTGGCCCCGAGACCTGCACCAGCTCCACAACGAGACCGGGGGCGACCGCGGCCACCGCATCGACGATCCCGGGCGTGGCAACCACCCGCAGGATGCCGCCGCCATCGGCGTTCATTCCACCGGCCACCGGCGGTCGCTTCGGGCTGCGGGCAGCCACATCCTCCCGGCTGGCCAGCACCAGCACCGCCCGACCGTGGCGATCGGCCAGCTCCCGGGCCGCTGACCGGACATCGAGCGGCCCGTCCCCGCTGATGGCCTTGCCGCCGAAGGCACCCCCGTTGGCCACGATCGACGCCGGCTCACCCCCCGGGCGGCACCACGAGGCATCGGTTTCGAGATAGGCCGGATCGACCCAGGTGGTGCGGAGTGTGGCCTGCCAGTCGCCGGGCGGCACCTGCAGCGGCCAACGGTGGGCGATGGTGGTTCGCCGACCCTGGACCTTGCCCGCCGCGGACGCGGGCCTCGGTCAGCGTCTCCCCCACGACCCAGCCTCCCGAGCCATCGGCGACGGCGACCAGGGCATCGTCGGGGGCGGTGTCGGCGGCGAAGCCGCCGAGGCCCACGCCACTTCGGGCGAGACCACCTGGGCCGCCCGGCCCTCGAGCTCGGCCCGACGAGCGGCGTCGGCCAGGTTGCGATCGGCCCCGACCGCCACCACCGGACGCTCGGCGGACGGGCCGGTGTGGAAGTACCGCCAGGCCTCGTGGATGGTCTGCCAGCCGGTGCAGCGGCACAGGTGGGCCAACAGCGCCTGATCGATCGCGGTCTTGTCGGCCGTCGGTCGCGCGGCGGCCGGTGTCTCCCGATCCGGGTCGGCGATGGCATCGAGTCGCATGACGATACCGGGGGTGCAGAACCCGCACTGGCTGCCACCGACCGCGCAGAACGCGTCGGCCCACCGTTGTCGGCGATCGTCATCCATGCCTTCCAGCGTGGTCACGGTTCGGCCCCGGACCCGCCTGGCCGGGGTGACGCAGGCCACCCGGGGGTTGCCGTCGACCAGCACGGTGCAACATCCGCACTGACCCTGGGGGCTACATCCGTCCTTGGCCGCGGTCAGTCCCAGCCGTTCTCGCAGCACCGCCAGGAGGGTCTCCCCGGCGTCGGGAACCTCGACCGGCTCGCCGTTGACCGTCAGCCGGAGGACGGCGGGTTCGGTCGGCGGTTGTCCGGCATCGCCGGACGATGACTGCTGCGGTGACACAACAACCGAGCATACGGTGCCTGGTGGTCGCAGCTACCCCGCTACCGTCTGCTCCATGGCCGCCAGGCGCCGACGAAGCACACCGAATCGGACCGGTTCGACGGCCTCCCGGCCCCACCCCCTCACCGTGGTCGATGTCGTCCGGTTCGATCCCGTCGTTGTCCCGCCGGACGTTTCTCCGTCGGTCGCTCGATGCCGGCGCTGGTGCAGTGTTCGGCCCTGCACTCTGCCGACTGGCCGCGCCGTCGCTGGTCACGGCCGGCGCGGGGTTGCTCGCCGCCTGCTCGTCGACGCCGACCGCCCCCGACCGTGGTGCCGCTGTTCTCCCCCGATCGGGTCCTGGTGGCCGGGCGACCGCAGCGGATCCCATTCGCCATCGTGTCCCCCGACCCGTCGCTCGGCGAGACCGATGTCGCCCTTCCGCCCGATGGGGGCGAGGTCGGGGTGGTGATCCGCCGAGACGGCGAGGTGGTGGCCGAAACCGCGGTGGCCGGGCGGGTGGTGGACCACGACCACGTCGGCGAGCCGGACCCCGACCATCAGCACGCCAACCTCTTCCGCTACTACCCGCTGCGGGCCGAATTGGCCCAGCCCGGCATCTTCGATCTGACCGTGATGATCGAGGGCACCGAAACCGAGTTGGCGATCCAGCTCTTCGACCCCGCCGAGGCCGAGTTGCCGCTGGTCGGTGACCCGTTCCCGTCGATCATCAGCCCGACCGTGGACCGGCCCGGCGACGTGGACCGGCTCTGCACCAGGGTGGTTCCCTGCGACTTCCACGCCACCAGCGTCGATGAGGTGGTCGGCACCGGTCGGGCCGCTGCGGTGCTGGTCGCCACCCCGGCGTTCTGCTCGACCGCCTACTGCGGACCGGTCCTCGACACCCTCATCGCAGAGAGTGGCGCCCATCCCGACATCGAATTCATCCACGTCGAGGTGTACGCCAACCCCGACGAGGTGGACGGGAACTATCTCGATCCGAGGATCCGCCTCGCTCCCGCCGTCGCCGCCCTCGGCCTCGGCTTCGAACCGTCGCTGTTCCTGGTGGCCGGCGACGGCACGCTGGCGGACCGGATCGACAACGTCTTCGATCGCACCGAGCTGGCCGAGGTGCTGGCCACCCTCTGAATCGGCCGCTCCGCCGGAACGACGATGCCGGGTCCGACGGGTGTCACCCATCCCGTCGGACCCGGCTCGTCGGGATTCCCTTGGATGGAACCCGACCGATTGGGTGTCGCCCGAATCGCCCATCCGGGCGACACCCTGCTCCCGAGCGGCTGAGGGTCCGACCCAGGAGAGCTTCTGCGTGTGACTACTGCTGGGGATCCTCGGTCACCGGAGCCGGGGCCTTGGTGCTCTCGGTGATGCCGTCGTACACCGCGGGCCAGAACCGGTCCCGTGCGGCCCAGATACCGCCGACACCGAACTTGATGATGAGGATCCCGGCCAGGCTGGCGAACACCGCTGTGGTCATCGTGTCGACCAGGTCGCCTGCGATCTCGGCCTGGTCGAGCGCGGCCAGGATGAAGATCAGCCAGACCGAGACGGCGGCGATGTTGGTGACGATGCCGCTGTAGGACTGCCCGCCGGTGAGGCCGGCCACCAGATCCCTGACCACGTTGGCCACGATCCCACCGATGATGATCAATGCCAGCGCCACCAGCGCCTTGGGGATCCAGGTGATCAGCCGGTCGAACGGCTCGTTCAACGCATCGATGTTGAGCGCTCCGAAGGCCAGCTTCAGCACGAGCAGCATCACCGTGTAGTACACCAGCTTGGCGACGAACCGGCCGCTGTCGGAGTACCCGGCCCTTTCCAGTGGCCCCCCGACGCCGGCCCGATCGAGGTAGTGGTCGAGGTTGATCGCCTTGAACAGTTGGCGGGCGAGCCGAGCGATGAAGCGGGCCACCCACCAGCCGATGAACAAGATGGCAAGGAAACCGAAGACGTTCGGCAGGAAACCGAAAAGCTGACTGAAGAAGTCGGTTATCCCGGTTTGCAGTGAGTCGACGATGTCGATGCCATCGTCGGCCGTGCTCTTGTGCGAGCATGTCAACAACTCCCTTATCGAGCGATTGCGATGAGGTAGACGGCGATTGCGCCGATCTGGTCGCGAGGTTCTCGAAAGAAACCGCGTGGCCATCCCGGGGCGAGAGCCTAGTTTGGCGTTTCTTCCAGCGCCGGGATGAACGGTCGCCAACCGATCGCGACCAACCTATTGTCTAGGGCGTCGTATGAATGTGACGGAGCGGTTCCTCCAATTCGCGCCGAGGCTCATGGCCCTCGAATCGGCCGGCGGTCGTCGGCAGGCCGGATCGCGCCCCCGTCGCGCTACACCGGCAACCGCAACCGCCGAAAGCGATCCCGGGGAGCTGCACGATCTCGTCGTCGAACACGGCGACGCCGTGTACCGCCTGGCCCTTTCGGTGGTCAAGGACAAGGCCCTTGCCGAGGACATCGCCCAGGAAACCCTGGTCAAGGCGTGGCTGGCCCTCCCCACCTTCCGGGCCGAGTCGTCGCTTCGCAGTTGGGTGCTGCGGATCGCCCACAACACCGCGATCTCGACCCTCCGCCAGCGCCGGGCGGTCGTCATCGATCCCCACGATCTTCCCGAGGCCCAGACCAGGCCGGAGCGGTCGGTCGAATCGAGGGTGCAGAGCGATGCGGTGATGGACGACTTCGTTCGAGCCCTCGACACCCTGGACGATCTCTCACGAAGCATCGTGGTGCTCCGGGAGCTCGAGGGCTTGGCCTACGACGAGATCGCCGACGTGCTCGGTGTTCCGCTGCCCACCGTGAAGACGAGGTTGCTTCGGGCCAGGCGGCGGCTCGGCTCGGCGCTGAGGGAGTGGAGCTGATGTTCTTCCGCCACCCCAGCAGACGGGCCCTCCAGGACTGGCTCAACAACCCCGACGATGCGTCGCTCGTCGACCACGTCGACACCTGCCAACGGTGCGCCGGCGTGCTCGAGGAACTCGATGCGCAGGATCAGCCATCGATCGGCGATGCGCTGGCAGCGGTCTACACCCCTCCGGCCGATCTTTCGGACCGACTGCAGCGACGGGTGGCCGCCCGGCTGGACTCTAGAGTGGTGCTCGATGTGGTTTCGGACCTGTTCGGGGCCGGAATCGAGACTTCAAAACTGTTGCTGACCGAGGACTCGACTGATGAGTGACTGGATTCTTGTGCTGATCGCCCTGGCCGGCGGGCTGATCGCCGGTCTCGTTGCCTCGCGCATCGTGTACGGCTTCGTCGGATCACCGAAGCGGCCGGAGCCGATCCAGCAGGTGGCGAAGGCCCTCTCCAGCCTGGCGCTGTCGATCGGCATCGTGCTCGGCCTCGTCATCGCCCTGGGCATCGTGCAGCCGAACTCGCTCGACCAGCTGCGGGAAGATGCCATCGCCTTCATACCGAAGGTGATGACGGCGGCGATCATCGTCATCGTCGCCAACGTGTTGTCGTCCTTCGCCACCACTGCGCTGAGCCGTGCGCTTGGGCGAATGCCGATACAGACCCAGCGCCAGGCCAACACGATCGTCAAGGCGTCGATCGTGACGCTGGCCACCCTGCTCGCGGTCAGCCAACTCGGCGTCAACACCGACGTGGTCAACCTCGGTGTGGCCGCGGTGTTCTTCGGCGTCGCCGCCAGCTTCACGCTGCTGGTGGGTCTTGGAGGAAACGGCGTTGCCAGAGAGGTCGCGGCCTCCCGGGCCGTTCGGCGGCTCGTCAACCAGGGCGACACCGTGCAGATCGGCGAAGATCGGGGTGTGGTGGTGGCCATTCACCCGACGGCGGTCGAGCTCTCCAGCCCGTCCGGTGAGTCGATGCTGATCCCGTCGTCTCAGCTGATCCGCAACGCCATCTCGATCGAGCGGGTCGAGGCCGAGCCCCAGGACCTACGGCCGACCTGACCCCAGCGGCGCCCACCGCGACTAGGCCGATTCGGCTGCGGCTGCGGCCTGGGCGGCGTCGAACTCGGCCAACGCTTCGTTTGCCAGATCGAACATCCTGGCCGTGCAACCAGCCATCTCGACCGGCGGGGCGACCTCCTCGACGACCGCACGTGCGATGGCCGCGAACGCCTCGGCGGCCGGACCGTCGTCGAGTGCGACCGGACGGCCGACGTCTCCCCCGGCCGAAACCGACGGTTCGATCGGAACCTTGCCGATCAGCGGCACGCCCGCCTCTTCGGCCAACGCCTCACCGCCGCCGGAGCCGAACAGTGCGTGCTCGGACCCGTCCGGGGCGACGAAGACCGACATGTTCTCGATCACGCCTGCCACCCGCAGGTACGACTTCCGGGCCATCGAAACCGCTCGCGACGCCACCTTCTGGGCACCGGTGGCCGGTGTGGTGACGATGATCAGCTCGGCTCGGGGGATCATCCTGGCCAGGCCCATGGCCACGTCGCCGGTACCGGGCGGCATGTCGATGAGGACGTAATCCAGATCGTCGGCCCACAAAACGTCTTCCAAGAAGTGCTGGACCGCCCTGTTGAGCATCAGGCCCCGCCACAGCAGTGCCGATTCCTCGTCCTCGACCAGGAACCCCATCGACACGACATCCAACCGGCCAGGGCCCATGGGAAGCGAATGGGGGGTGATGACCGCCCGATCGCCGTCGCTCGACGCTTCCAGTCGACCGTCGAGGCCGAGCATTCGCGGGATCGAGAAACCCCAGATGTCGGCATCGATCACACCGACGTTCAAACCGGTCATGGCCAGGGCTGCGGCGAGGTTGGCGGTGACCGACGACTTGCCGACCCCGCCCTTGCCCGAGGCGATGGCCAGGACCTTGGCCGTTGCCGGGATGGCCGTCTCGGTGGCACGGTCGGTTGCGTTCTTCCTGGCGACGGCCATCGTGGCCGACTTCTCCGCCGCGGTGAGCTCGGTCCAGTCGATCTTCACCCCGGTGACGCCCGGGAGCGCGTTGATCCTGGCCTTGGTGTCCTTCTGGATCTGGGCCCGGAGTGGGCAGCCGGAGGTGGTGAGGGCGATCTTCACCGTGACGTGGCCGTCCTTGGCGATCTTGGCGCCCTTTGCCATGCCGAGGTCCACGATGTTGCTGCCAAGTTCGGGGTCGATCACCCCCCGCAGCACCGCCATGATGTCGGCCTCGTTCGGACCGGAATCGTCGGCCCGCTCGCTTTGTTGGTCATCGATGGGACCCTGGGTGGACATGCCCCCAGGGTACCGTCCGGCCCAGACGTTCTCTGAACCGGGTGCCCGATCCGTCCTGGTTGCCCGAGGACCTCAGCCAGTAGGTGCGACCACTCACTTCGCCACACTCAGATCTCAGCTCTAGGAGCTTCGATTTCGACGCTGTATACCGGGTCGGTCCGTCTACTGGCGGACCTCCAAAACGGGCCGGGGGCACGGCTCCCGTTTGGTGCTCGATGGTGTTCTCCGGCCGGCAGTGGATAGAATTTGAAGTCAAGCAGGAGGTAAGGCGTGCTCACAGTAACCGACTCGGCGGCAGCCAAGGTGAAAGAACTGCTGGACCAGGAGAACGATGAGTCACTGGCTCTTCGCGTCGCAGTCCGTCCCGGCGGATGCTCCGGCTTCAGCTACGAGATGTTCTTCGACGGTGAGATGGCGGACGAGGACAAGACCACCGACTTCGGCGGTATTCGGGTCGTCGTCGACGCCACCAGTGCCCAGCTGTTGACCGGCGCCACGCTCGACTACAAGGACGGTCTCCAGCAGACCGGCTTCTCGATCGACAATCCGAACGCCCAGCGGACCTGCGGCTGCGGACAGTCCTTCTCCTGATTCACATATAGGACCGGGATCGCCTGATGGCCCGGGCGACAACGAGCACCGGGAAACCTCCTTTGGCTTCCTCCACCGTTGGACGGGCGCGACGGCAAAACCGTGGCGCCCGGCCTGATGTTGTTGGGCTTCAGCCCGTGGCGTGGGCCCGGGTCAGCGCCGGGGCCGAAGCGGTGAGATCATCGTCGAAGAGACGCGGCAGCGCCCCGTCCCGAGAGCCAGGGCGCCGTCAAACCCGAAACAGGTGCGGGGTGCCGGTCAGAGGATGGTGCTGGCGTTCTCGATGTACTGACCGTGACCGGGGGCAATCGCCTTGATCCGGTAGGACTTGACCTTTTCCGGCAGGTTCGCCGGTGCCCCAGATTCGGTCACGTGGTCGCCGGCCAGCAGCGTCCGCTCCTGTTCGAGCACGAACGAGAAGCGGCCGTCAGAGCCGTCGTCGATGGCGACGGCGGTGATACGGAACTCGGTGGCATCGATCTTGTAGCCGTCGCCGAGCACATCGTCTGCGCCGTCGAAGCCGGCGGGCGCCACCAACTCGGCGCCGGTCCGCTCCTTGAGCTGTTGGGCCCCGGCCGAGTACGCCTCGGCCGTGTCGGTGAGCACGATCCAGCGGATTCGGTCACCGCCGCAGCCGCACAACACATCGAGGTGGCCGGCGTCCTGTGGTCCGGGATCGATGATGACGATCTCGTCGATCCCGATCAAGTAGGTGTTGAGCCCCGGTTCGCCCTCTGAACCCTCGCAGGCGATCCGGCGTACGAGTGGGCTCAGGGCCCGGGCCACACCGGGCGTGATGGGTGGCGGTGGTACTGGTTCTTCGGTGACTGACACAAATCTCTCCTGATCACACGTAGTTCAGCGCAGCTCCGGAGGAGCTGTCGGTTTCGGAGGCGACCCTTCCGGGTCCTTCTTGACGGCGTTCACATCGACGACATCACGGCGGCGAAAGGCTCTGTTCACCTCGAACATGGAGGCGGAGAATTCGATCGGAACCAACCGGGAAAGCCTGGCCCCGGCCAGCGGACGGACTGCGGCACGGACCGGCGGGAGCAGCAGAAGCAGGCCGATCAGGCCGGTCGCCAACCCGGGGAAGACCAGCAGCGCCCCACCGAGGAGCTTCAGGCCATCGTCACCGAGTTGCCCGAGGTCGCCGCCGGGGGAGGTGGAGGGACCGGTGTCGACGAGGGTTCGTCGAATCATCCCGGAGGTCTGCCGGAAAAGAAAGAACAGGCCAAAGACCGAAGACGCCACCAACACCAGTAGCAATAGCAACACATCGGCCACCGTCGCAGCAAGTGCAAAGACGCCAAGTTCCACCAGGGCCAGGACGGCCAGTGCTTGAGCAGACCTCGTGAACATGGTCCTCCATTCTACCGGGAGCCCCTCCCAAGCCGACCCCGACCCTTCTCACGCCCTCCGTGGGGCCCGTCCCGAACCGACCCCGACCCTTCTCACGCCCTCCGTGGGGCCCGTCCCGAACCGACCCCGAGCCTTCTCGCGCCCTTCGTGGGGCCCGTCCCGAACCGGCGCCGGACGTTCACACGGCCACGGCCGCCTCGACCGGCGGGCGATACGCTTGTGAGGTGGCTCGCCCTCCGTCGGTCGATCAGCTGGCACGATCCCTGGAACATCATCGGTTGCCCCATCCCGTCCTCGTCGAGGTGGCCAGGCGGGCCATCGCCGAGAATCGGGTCGATGAGGTCGATGCGCTGGTCCGGGAACGCAAGCGGGAGATGCTGATACCGGTCATCAACGCCACCGGCGTGCTGCTGCACACGAACCTCGGTCGGGCCCCGCTCGGCATCGAGGTCGAGCCTTCCTACTCCAATCTGGAACTCGACCTGGCGTCCGGTCGCAGGGGCAGCAGGCAACGGGCGGTGGGTGACACCCTGGCCGCGGCCTGCGGCGCCGAGGCGGCCATGGTGGTCAACAACTGCGCCGGGGCGGTGCTGCTGACCCTGGCCGCCCTGGGTGCCGGGCGTGGGGTCGCGGTCAGCCGGGGGGAGATGGTCGAGATCGGCGGCGGGTTCCGCATCCCCGATGTGATGCGGCAGTCCGGAGCCCGGTTGGTCGAGGTCGGCACCACCAACCGTTCGAGATTCTCCGACTATGCCCAGGCCGTGAGCGAAGACGACGACCTGGCGATGGTGTTGAAGGTCCACCGGTCGAACTACGAGATCATCGGCTTCACCGAAGAGGCGTCCGTCTCGTCGCTCCGCCAACTCGACGTGCCCGTCGTGGCCGACATCGGTTCCGGCCTGCTCGATGCGGCATGCCCCTGGCTTGCCGGGCCGCCACCGAAGTGGCTCGCCAACGAGCCCGCCGCCCGCCAGACGTTGCGGGCCGGTGCCGATCTGGTGCTGTTCAGTGGTGACAAGCTCTTCGGCGGGCCGCAGGCCGGGATCATCGCCGGTCGCCGTGATCTGGTCGAACGATGTGGGAAGCATCCCTTGGCCAGGGCGCTCCGGCCCGGCGATCTGGTGCTCCAGGCGGTCCAGGCCACCACCCTCGCCTATCTCGACCGGCGGGGCGACGACATCCCGTTCTGGCGGATGGTCGCGGCCGACGTGGCCGGCCTCGAGGCTCGGGCCAAGATGATCTGCGATGAGCTCGGGCCGATTCCGAGCGACGGGCCGATCGTCGAGGCGACCGCAACCGAGGCCGTGCCCGGCGGCGGCACCCTGCCGACGGTGACGTTTCCCAGCTTCGGCCTCACGGTCGCCGGCGACGTGACGGAGCAGCTCCGAGCCGGGCAACCGCCGATCGTTGCCAGGGTGGACCACGGCGCCACGATCCTCGATCTGCGTACGGTGACCCCGGAGCAGGACCGCTTCATCATCGCCGCCCTGCGATCCGCAACGAAATCCTCCGGTTGATGACGGTGGACATCTCACGGAGATCGGGGACTCTGGGACGGCGGGAAACGCCGCTGCAGCAACGAAGGCTGCAGCTCCGGTGACCGTCATCGCCACCGCAGGTCACGTCGATCACGGGAAATCCACCCTGGTCCTGCGGCTGACCGGCACCGATCCCGATCGGTGGGAGGAGGAGAAGTCGCGGGGTCTGACCATCGATCTCGGCTTCGCGAACACCACCCTGCCATCCGGTCGCGACCTGTCGTTCATCGATGTTCCCGGCCACATCCGCTTCCTCCGCAACATGCTGTCCGGTGTGGGTGCGGTCGACGGTTGCCTGTTCGTGGTGGCGGCCACCGAAGGCTGGAAGCCGCAATCCGAGGAACACCTGCGGATCCTCAGCCTGCTGGGCCTCCAGCGGGGCGTGATCGCCCTGACCAAGATCGATCAGGTCGACGAGGAACTGTTCGAGTTGGCCAAGCTCGACGTCGAGGAGCAGGTGGAGGGCACGTTCCTGGAGGAGGCCGAGATCGTCGGGGTGTCGGCCCCGGAGGCGTTGGGGATCGACGAGCTGCGCCAAGCGCTTGACCGGGTGGTGGCCGACGTCGACGAATCCAGGGTCGAACGAACCCCGAGGCTGTGGATCGACCGGTCATTCGCCCCGGCCGGAGCAGGCACCGTGGTCACCGGCACGCTGACCGGCGGCCGGATCTCGGTGTCCGACGAGCTGGAGGTGGTGCCGCTCGACAGACCGGTTCGCATCCGGGGGCTGCAGACCCACCACACCGACCTCGATCGGGTCGAGCCCGGCAACCGGGTCGCGGTCAACCTCACCGGTGTCGGCCACGGCGAGCTGTCCCGAGGTGATGTGCTGGTACGGCCAGAGCAATGGCATCACAGCGCCATCGTCGACGCCGAGCTGACGGTGCTTGACAGCCTCGCCCATCCGGTGACCAGGCGGGGGGCCTATGCCGCCTACATCGGCTCCGGTGAGTTCCCGGCCCGGGTTCGAGTGCTGCAGGCGGCCGACATCGACCCGGGCGATACCGGCATGGTTCGGCTGTACCTCAACCGCAAGGTCCCACTCCTGCCCGGCGACCGGTTCATCCTCCGGGAGAGCGGTCGGGACGAGACCGTCGGCGGTGGCGAGATCCTCGACATCGAGCCGACCCTGCCGGCCTCGAAGGCCAGACCGGACCGATCGGTGGAGCGGCTGGTGTCGGAACGGGGCTGGGTCGAAGCCGACCATCTGGCCAGGTTGACCGGCCAACCCGTCGAAGCGACGGTCGGGCGCTGGGTTGTCGACCCGGAACAGCTCGAGCGGTCGAAGCGGTCGGTGCTGGCCGCCATCGAAGGCGCAGATGCCCTCGGCCTCGACGTTGCGTCACTCGACGATCGACAACGGGCCGTGCTTCCCCTGCTGGAGGAGGTGCAGATCGTGGCCGGCCGGGCGACGATCGGCGAGGTGGCCGACCCGCTGGCCGATCATCCGTGGGTGGCGGCGCTGGCCGCCGACCCGTTCGCCCCGCCCGATGCCGCCGGCGTTGATCGGGGCGAGGTTCGGGAACTGGTCCGTCGGGGCACGGTCGTCGAGCAGGACGGGGTGTACTTCGCCAACTCGGCGATCGACGACGCCATCGCCCTGGTCGGCTCGGCGCTGGCCGAACAGCCGGGCGGCCTGACCGTGGCCGAAATCCGCGACCTGCTCGGTACCACCCGCAAGTTCGCCCTCCCGATCCTGGCCCACCTCGACGGCACCGGCGTGACCCGCCGCCGCGATGATGTCCGCATCGCCGGACCCCGCATGCCGCCGGGGCTGCGGAGCAGCCCCTAACCGCCGGGGCTGCGGAGCAGCCCCTAACCGAGTTGCTACGCAACTCGACCGCTACCAGCCATTGCCTGGAGATCAATCGACACCGCCCCTAACCGAGTTGCTACGCAACTCGACCGCTACCAGCCATTGCCTGGAGATCAATCGACACCGCCCCTACCGAGTTGCTACGCAACTCGACCGCTACCAGCCATTGCCTGGAGATCAATCCCCTGCGCAACCCCCAACAGAGTTGCTACGCGTCTCGACCGCTACCGGTCGGAGACGTAGTAGGCGCGGCGTTCCTTCTCCGTCATGCCACCCCAGATACCGTGCTGCTCCCCGATCCTGAACGCGTAGTCCCGGCACTCGGACAGTACTGCGCACTCGGCGCAGATCTCCTTGGCCCGCTGTTCCCGACGACGCTTGTCCGGTCGACGCTCCAGCCTCGATGGCGGGAAAAAGATGGTGTTGTGCGGCCCGCGACAGGCGGCGCGGAGATGCCAGAACTCTTCTACCTGCTGTGCGCTCACAAAGACCCCCCTTCGCTGGGCCGACCTTACGGCCTCTGAGCCCACTCCACAAGGGGTCTGCTAGCTGCGTTCGCGATAGTCGCGGGCTCCGCCTTCTTCCGGTTCGATCTCCAGGACGAGCCGGTCGATGCCTATCACCCGCACCGAGCCGCCCTTTTCAACCGGTGTGGCACGGTTCGTGATGGCGCGCCACGCTACGTCACGGATTTTGACGGTTCCTTCCGGATCGATGGCGGTGATCGCTTCGCCGAGCTCGCCGATCATCCACTTCCGGCCGATCGTCGGGGTGGAAAATCGGGTTCTGACCATCGACGGCATGCCGGTGTACGCATACAACAGGGCGCCGATGATGCCGGCCACCGCAGTCACCCACGACATGGAAACGCCGTCGTAGAGCAGCCAGGTGCCGATGACGAAACAGACGAGCCCGGCGATGGTGTACAGCCGGGGAACGTTGGTCTGGATGTCCACCGCCAGCAAAACCATCGAGCCAAGCAAGAGGGCGATAGCCCACCACCGGGCCGGCAGAATGGCCAACCCGTAGGACCCCAGCGCCAGGAAGGCCGCACCGAGCACCCCGGCGACGCCGACGCCTGCGGTGAAGAGCTCGAAGACGAGCAGGGCCAGGCCCATCACGAAGAACAGGTAGGCGACTTCGGGGCTGGCCACGGTGTGGAACAGCTGGGAGACCAGACTCAGACCGGAAATCTGTGCCCTGGTCCGGGGAATGGTCTCGAGCAGGCCGTCCTCGTTTGTGCACTGCAACACCTCGAAGCCATCCAGTTCGGTGGCGAACGAACCGACGTTGACCACGTTCTGCAGAGGGCCGACCGAGATACCGGCCTGGACCGCCTCTTCGGCGCTGATGACCTCGTCCTCCATACGATCCGAGAGCTCCCCGAACGGATCGCCCCATTCGGCGGGCAGCCTCCGGGGGCCGATCTCGCCGATGGTCGAGTTGGGGGTCACCCCGATGATGTCGGCCACCACAGCGAGCTCGGCGGAGCCGCCCAGTGCGGTCGAGCCGGTCTGGCCGACCCACAGGGCGATCTGGAGCGGAGAGTCCCGCAACCTGGCTGCCAGTTCCAGATAGTCGGCGGTATCGAGCACCGACCCCCGGCTGTTCATCCAGATCACCACCGCCAGCGAGTCACCGTCGGCTTCGGCGTCGTCGAGCTGTCGAAGCAGGTAGTCCTTGACCACCGGGTCGATCAAGCCGGCGACCTTGACGATGCGGATCTCGCTGTCGGCGGCGGCCACGTCGTTGCGATCGGCGGGGCAAGGGGCCAACGTCTGGCCGTCGCCGACCTCCGCCGCAGACCCGTCGCCGCCCTCGGTCGATGGTGCGCCATCCCCGTCGGCGGTTCCTGCAGTGCTACCGGCGGTTCCTGCAGTGCTATCGGCGGTTCCCGCAGTGCTACCGGCGGTTCCCGCAGTGCTACCGGCGGTTCCCGCAGTGCTACCGGCGGTTCCCGCAGTGGTGCCGGCGCCGTCGGTGCGGGCGGTGAGGACGGTGGTGTCCTGCAGCCTGAGGGAGGCGCCGGCCGACGATCCACCGGGCACGAGAACAGCGATCACGGCCACGGCCACGGTGCCCGTGACCAGGACCACTCCCAGTAGTGTGCGTAGCAGTGACAGCCGAGTTCTTTGCCGCATCCAATGTCCTCATCGTGGCCGGTAAGGGCGGTGTTGGGAAGACCACAGTAGGGGCATCGCTGGGGATCGCGGCTGCTCGGAGCGGATATGACGTTCTTCTCGTCGAGCTGGAGGGACACAGCAATCTGGCCACCGTGTTCGACGTCGAGCAGCTGTCGTACGAGGAGGTCACCATCGACCTTCGGGAAATCGGAGTCGACCCCACCACCGGCGACACCACGACCGGCGGCCACGGCCTCGGTCGGCTCCGAGCCCGCCAGCTCAGGCCGGACGACGCCCTCACCGACTACCTGAATCGGGCCGGGCTGGGCCCGCTGACGAGCCGACTGGCGAACTCGGGGGCGATGGACGTGGTGGTCACCGCCGCTCCAGGGATCCGGGACCTGTTGACCCTGGGCAAGATACGCCAGCTCGAACAGGCCGGATCCGCCGATTTGATCGTGGTCGACGCCCCGGCCGCGGGCCATGCCCTGACCTTCCTCACCGCGGCGGCGGGGCTGGCCTCCTCTGCCTCGTCCGGGCCGGTCAGGGATCAGGCCGACCTGGTGCTCGAGATGTTCGCAGACGATCGACGATGCCAGGTGGTCCTGGTCACCCTGCCGGAGGAGACACCGATCACCGAAACCATCGAGACCGCCTTCAGCCTGGAGGAGGACGTCGGCATCAAGCTGGCGCCGGTGGTCATCAACGGGGTGTGGCCGGCCATCGACGGCCTGGCGGACGCGGTTGCGTCGATCGACCGCCGGGTGTCCGGTCCTCGACGAACACCTGGGTCATCACCGGACCGATCTTTGGTGGACGCGGCCAGATACCGGTTGGCCAGGATCGAGGATCAGGAGACGGAGATGGCCCGCCTGGGGGCTGAGCTGCCGCTGGAGCAGGTCCGCCTGCCGTTCCTGTTCCGAACCGAGCTCGGGCGGTCGGGCATCGGGGAGCTGGCAGGCTCGCTGACCGCCCAGCTCCCGGTGGGCCGGCGGTGATCGCTGCGGCGCCGACGCTGGTGGACGAGCTGCGATCGAAGCAGGTGCTGGTCTGTCTCGGGTCCGGCGGGGTCGGTAAGACCACCACCGCAGCGGCGCTGGCGATCGCACTGGCCAACCGGGGCGATCGGGTCGTGGTGCTGACGATCGACCCGGCCCGGCGGCTGGCCGACGCCCTCGGACAGGGCGGCACCCTGGGCAACGAACCGGTCGAGGTCGATCTGGCCGCCGGCCGATCGCAGAGCCGACGGGAGTCGGGCCAGGTCTGGGCCGCGATGCTCGACCCGGCCGAAACCTTCGAGCAGGTGATCAGATCCGAGGCCGACGACGAAGCCCGGGCGGCCCGAATCCTTGCCAATCGTCTCTTCACCAACCTCAGCACCTCGCTGTCGGGGACCAACGAGTACATGGCGGCGGAACGGCTCCACCAGCTCCATGGCGACCGGCGCTTCGATCGAGTCATCATCGACACGCCCCCCTCGCGCCACGCCTTCGATTTCCTCGACAGCCCCGGCCGGCTGACCCGCTTCGTCGATCACCGCCTGTACCGGTCGGTCTTCGCCCGCAAACCGCGACTGCTCCGCCCGATCAACGCCGGCACCCAGGTGGTGATGCGTCTGCTTGGTCGGCTGGTCGGCACCACACTGGTCGACGACGTCGTCTCGTTCTTCGCCGACTTCGAAGGACTGGACGAGGGTTTCCGTCGGCGGGCCGATGAGATCGAGACGTTGCTCACCGGACCGGAGACCGGCTACATCCTGATCACCGGCCCCCGCCGTGATCGGCTGGCCGAAGCGGAATGGATCCTCGGCAACCTCGGGCGACGGAAACGGCGACTCGATGCCGTCGTGGTCAACCGGGTCATGCCGATCGATCTCGAGCGGGCCGCCGAGGCCCTGAGCCGCCCCCCGGCCGACGACCAACAGGCGGCGCTGCATCAGAACCTTGCCGAGCTTGCAACGTTGGCCGAGCAGGAGGCGGTCCTCATCGAATCGGTGACCGCCATGGTCGGCCGTGAACTCGACCAATCGGAGGAATCGGTGGCCCTGGTCACCCTGGCCGAACAGCGCGAGCCGGTTCGGGACCTCGCCGGCCTGCGCCGGCTGGCCGAACTGCTCTGAAGCAATGGTCGTGCGGCACACGAGAGAGTCGGGACGGGCCGACTCGACGACGCGCCACCAGCGGCAGGCGGGGCCGGTTCGCTAGGACTCGTCGTCCCCCGACGGCTCGACCCGGAGGGCCTCTTCCGCCTCTTCCAACGACTCGGTGACGGGCACGATCCGGTCGAATCCGGTGGTGTGGAGCAGCCTGGTGAGGGCGGGCCGGGTGCAGGCGACGGCGACTGCACCGTCGGCCTCCCGGGCCCGTCTGATGCCACCGATGAGCGCACCAAGACCGGCCGAGTCCATGAACGGAACCTCCGACAGATCGATCAGCAGGTGGCTGTGGCCGGCCAGTTTCGACAACGATTCCCGGAAGGCGCCAACCGTGTAGGCGTCCAGCTCGCCCGACGGGCGGCACAGGGTGTACTTGTCGAACTCTTCTATGTGAATTTCGAGCATCGGGATGATTTCTCCCTTTCCGTCGGCGAAAACCGACAGACCGGATGGTAGCGCCGATTCGGGCTGAGCGAGCTTTGGAGTCCGGCCTTAGCCGTAACTTTGTAGCATTCCTGGGGTGACAGTCGTCCTTCTTGCCTCAGATTCCGACAGTGTCTTCGCCGAGGTGGATGCCACCTTAGCCAGCGACGATGTTGAAGTGCTTCGTGTCCGGAAAGGAGCAGACGTCCTGCCGGTGGTGTTGGCCAAGGATCCGGACCTGGTGCTGCTCGATCTGCAGATCGGCAGCATGGAGGAATCGCAACCTGCCTGGCGATACGCCAGGAGGAAGGGGCACTCAGGCTCCGTGAGCGCGCGGTTGCGCTGCTCCTGGACCGTCACGCAGACGTGTTCCTGGCCGGCGAGGCCAGGGCAGACGGCTGGATGATCAAGCCGATCGATTCGCTGCGACTGCGGCGGATGGCCAAGCAGCTGCTCGGCGGCGACAGTTACTTCGAGGGTCTGCCCGAATCCACCGACGAGGAGCCCGCCGGTGACGGCACCGCTGATGGCGAAGCCGCTCACGATGACGACGCTCCTCCCGACGACGCCGACATCCCCACCGGCGACACCGAGGCCGAGGCGGCGGTGGCCGACGCCTGATGGGCTGTGCGATGCGGCCTCGGCGGTCGGATCGGAATCTCGTCGCCAATAGGGTCGCCGGTGGCGCTAAGCTCATGGTCGACAGCACTCGAGGGTGTTGATCGGGTTGTGGCGCAGGTTGGTAGCGCGCCTCGTTCGGGACGAGGAGGTCGGGAGTTCAAATCTCCCCAACCCGACGCAGCCGTTCGCTGCGCTCACTACGGGAGTTTCGGCCAACGCCGAAACATCCCCGGCCGTGACGCACGGACTACTCGGCCAGGAGACCGGTAATGGCGGCCTGGAGGTCGCTGGAGGCACGCTTGGCGTCCCAGGCGGCCACGTCGGCGTCACTCGGCCTGGCCTGCCCCAGCGCCCGTCTGACGATCGTCAGCTCGCTCCTGGAGCGGGTCAGGCGCAGCATCTCGGCGCTCTCGCTGAAGTAGACGACCACGGTCCCCCTGGTCACCTCACCACGGCCGAGCATGCCCAGCCAGTAGGCCTTGCCATCGGCGTCCGGCGGGCGGCCGAGCACGTCGACGTACAGCTGATCCAGGAAGACCGAGAAATCGCTCGACCCGTAGCGGTTGGTGAACTCGTTCGACTCGGCGAACCACTCCGCGATGTCCTCCAGCCGATGCCCGTCCGCTCTGGCGTCGACCCAGTGGTCCCACCCTTCGCCGTCGGGGTACCGCTGGAAGAACGCCAGGTAGAGGCGGTCGACCATGGCCGCTGAGGGGTTTGCGGCCGCCATCTCGGCCAGCACACTCGCCAGCCCGCCGCGGTCCACTGCAGCGATCACCCGCTGGCGTTCGCCGGCGCGGGCCGAGCGTCCCTCGAGCCTGCGGTAGATCTCGTCGGCGGCGACGCTGGCGTTGAGGAACGGACCGACCCGGGCCACTTCCACGTCGGCACCGTTCAGCGCCGCATCGACGTACGGCGTCGGGTTGACGGCCACGACGTCGCCCGCCCCGTCCGGGGCGTAGATCTCGAAATGGAGGTGGGAGGCCGTCCACTCGGCGTTCCCGCTGTCGCCCAGGTAGCCGATCACCTCCCCGGCCGAGACCCTGGTCCCGGACCGGATCCGAGCGCCGTCGAGGGCATCGCACAGCTTGCGGGACAGCGCCTGGGTACACGAGGCCTGACCGTCGTCCGTGCCAGGGGTGTCGTTGTTGATGTGGATGTACTGGTACTCCCAACCGCTGGTGTCGCGCAACCGCACGATCGAGCCACGGCTGTTGTCGAACCGCCCCCAGGTCACCACCGCATCGTTTGCCGCGACGAGCGGCACCATCTTGGGGCCGAGCATGTCGACACCGATGTGGCTACGACCGCCGCTGCGGGGCGCACCCCAGGTGTCGGACCACCGCACCTGATCCTTGTAGGCCGGATCGAAGGGCAACGTGATGGAGTGGGTTGCCGCTCCGGCCGGAGCCGGAGCGGTCGGGAGGTCGGGAGCCACGACCGTGCCTGCGATGGCGGCGAACACGGCAAAGCCGGCGCCTGCCTTTCGCAGCAGGGTGGTCCTTGTCGCTCTATGCCGGGGGGCCTTGCCTCGTGGCTCGGCTCCCGGGAGGGAGGGAAACGATAAGGGCATGAGGTGGCGATCGGCCGGGGCTCCGTGAGCCTTGATAGCCAATCTGTAACAAACATCGCGGCAGATCTTCATGTGATGGCCGTGATCGGGATCACAATCGGACGTAGGGGAAGATAGTTGAATCGCGTCGCCGTGTCGGCGATGGGTCGATCGACCCATCGCCACCACCCATCGCCGACACCTGTGGCCGACCCGATCTGTCACCGGACCGAAAACTTCTCTACCGTGGTGAGCACGGCGAATCTTCTGGCCGTGCCCCTGATTGGATCCCCATGCCTGCGACGCTCCGTATCCCGGTGACCGGATCGATGAAATGCTGATCGGCGAAGCGCTGTCGCTGGCCCGACGCCAAGGGGCAAACCGGCTCCGAGCGGCCCTGGCGGGCAACGAGCAGCTGCAACCGGCAGAGCTCGCCGACCGGGCCGACCAGGGGCTCTTCGGCCCGGCCAGCGTGACCTGGCGGGTCCACGGCGACTCGGCGATGCTCATCGGTGGGCTCCGGGCACTCATGCTGCAGACCCTGCACCCGCTGGCCATGGCCGGGGTCGCCGACCACTCCGATTATCGGCACGATCCCTGGGGCCGGCTCCATCGGACCGGCCGCTTCGTCGGGGCCACCACCTACGGCAACACGGCGTCTGCCGAGCTGATGATCGAGCGGGTACGGCGGATCCACGACCACGTCCAGGGCACCGCCCCGGACGGCCGCCACTACTCGGCAAACGACCCCCACCTGCTGTTGTGGGTACACGTGACCGAGGTCGACAGCTTCCTCGCCGCCTACCGGCGCTACGGCGCCGGCAAGCTGACCGACGCCGAGCAGGATCGCTACATCGACGAGATGGCGGTCATCGCAACCCGGCTCGGCGCCGAGAACATCCCCCGGGACCGGGCGCAGTTGGCCCAGACGCTGGAAATGTTCCGGGCCGAATGCCGCTTCGGCAGCCAGGCCAAGGACTGCGTGCGGTTCCTGCTGCTCCCGCCGGTCCCGCTTGCCGCTCTCGGCGCTTACGGTTTGATCAGCGCGGCATCGATCGGCCTGTTGCCACGATGGGCTCAACTGATGCTGCGGCTGCCGGTTCCACCGGGGCTCGACCCGCTGGCCATCCGTCCTGCGGCGACGGTCCTGACCCGGACCATCGGTTGGTTGATGAGCGACGCCCGAAACGCCGAGCTGGCCGACCGCATGCTGATCGACTGAGTCGAGGCGGGCGGAGCTCTCACACGTCGCGGTCGGCGTCGAGGGCCGCCCGGTACGGTCCGGCATCAAAGCCGAGCGGCCCGTAGCGGGCCTCGACGGCGGCAATGGTCTGGTCACACCAGTACCGTGAACCGGGGCCGGGGAACCCGAGGACCGCTCGCTGGTCAACCGTTGCCTCGGCGATCAGTCGTTCCAGCAACTTGTCCGGCCGGTACATCGTCCACGACCAGCCGGGGTGCAGCGTGGCGATCCACTCGCAGTCGGCTCGGCGGAACGTCATGTTGTGGGCCAGCCGCATCGACCCGGGTTCGAGCGGCGTGCCCCGGTGCCAGGTGTCGTGGCGGTAGAACAGCACGGTCCCTGACCGGAACGACACCCGACGCTCCCGCCTGTACAGCTCGGCTCGCCAGGTTGCGACGGCGGGGGCCTTCTCCACCAGGTGAGCCTCGGCCGATGTTCGATCGTTGATCCAGTCCAGGTCGCCGATCCCGGGCGAATCGACCATCGGCCAGCGGTAGGCCGGATCGTTCGGCCCGTTCCTGGGCACGACGGCGGTGGATCCGCCGCAGTCCCGATGATCGCTGAGGTACAGGATCAGTTCCACCGCCTCCGGTCGATCCCAGGGTGCAGGATGGACCAAGGTGTGATTCGGATAGTCGACATGGATCCGCTGATCCTGATTGTCGTATCTGCTGTCGTCGACGGCTCCGGCGCCGTCGTGGCCGAGATGAGCATCGTCAGTGTTGCCTCGATCGGAGACGATCCCGGCGGTCCGCCCCCGGCGGCCGTACTTGGGCCACAGGTCAGACTGGGTCAGCCGCAGATCGCCGACCGCCACGCCCAACAGCCCCGCAACGGCGGCCAGCAACCGTTCATCGAGCGTCACCCGGTTGAAGGCGGCGAGATCGGCGGGGAAGGTCAGGGCGCTGCCGAAGTCCGACACCTCGGCCGCCTCCGGCGAGCCCGGCGCCGGGAATCGGGCCGCAGCCTCTACCCGTAACCGTTCGATGACCTCGGGGTCGAACAGACCGTCGACCAGGAGGTACCCTTGCGATCGCCAGCGGGCCACCTGGGCCTCGGTCAACACCGGAGGCGGGCCGCCGTGCGGGGATCCGTTACTCCCGGGCGCGCCGATGACACGCTCCGGTTCGAGCCGTGTCCGGTCCGTCTGTCCGTCGCCGGCGTTGGTCCGGTGCCGGTCCGGTCGGGGGGTCATGACAAACCCAAGCCCAGCGGTGGGCGGCCGTCAAGGAGACCGACAGTGCCGAGGACGGTCGGTACATTCCAACCCCATGGAGCTACAGACTTTTCAGGACCTGATGGAGCGGACCTATGGCCCTCAGGACCGGGAGCGGGGGATGGCCGCCACCGTTGCCTGGCTGTGCGAGGAGATGGGCGAACTGGCCCAGGCCGTCCGCAAGGGCACCCCGGAGCAGCAGCTCCACGAGTTGGGAGACGTGCTGGCCTGGTTGGCGTCGCTGGCCAACCAGTTGGGCCTGTCGTTGGAGGAGGCGGCAGCCCGCTATGTGACCGACCCGCCGTAGAACGCCGTCGGCCGCGGCCCGGACCCTCGGATGGTCGTGCAGGCGGCCCGGACCCTCGTTCGGCCGTTCAGGCGTTCAGGAGGAGTTCGGCGATCTCCGCCGCGTTCAGGGCCGCACCCTTGCGCAGGTTGTCACCGACGACAAAAAGGGCCAGTCCGTTGTCGACCGTCTCGTCGGCTCGTATACGACCGACCAGGGTCGGGTCGATTCCGGCCGACTTCAGCGGCGTCGGCACGTCATCGAGCTCCACCCCGGGCGCGGCCCGGAGCAACTCGGTGGCACGCTCGGGGCTGATCGGGCGATCGAAGCGGGCGTTGATCGAAAGCGCGTGACCGGTGAAGACCGGCACCCGAACGCAGGTGCCGGACACCGCCAGGTCCGGGATGCCGAGGATCTTGCGGGACTCGAGCCGCAGCTTCTGCTCCTCGCTGGTCTCCCCGGTGCCGTCGTCCACCCCGGCACCGGCCCAGGGCAGCGCGTTGTAGGCGATCGGCTCGACGAAGGCCTGCGGTTGCCCGAGATCGACCGACGTACCGCGATGGGCCAGCGATGCGGCCTCGCCCCCCTTGCGGATCTGGTCCGCCAACTCATCGACCCCGGCCAGGCCGGCACCGGAGGTGGCTTGATAGGTGCTGACCACCAGTGACCGCAACCCGGCCTCGGCATGCAACGGCAGGAGCACCGGCATCGCCACCATCGTGGTGCAGTTTGGGTTGGCGATGATGCCCTTCGGCCGATCGGCCGCTGCCGCGTCGTTGACGCCGGCCACCACCAGAGGCACCTGCGGATCCATGCGCCAGGCCGACGAGTTGTCGATCACCACCGCACCCTGGGCCGCGACCTTGGGCGCAAGCTCCTTGGACGTTGCGCCCCCGGCGGAGAACAGTGCGATGTCGAGACCCCGATAGTCGGCGATGGCCGCGTCCTCGACTTCGATCTCGGTGCCCCGCCAGCCGATCCTGCGGCCGGCCGAGCGAGCAGACGCGAACAAGCGCAGCGTCTCGATCGGGAAACCGCGTTCCTCGAGGATCTCCAGCATCTTGGTGCCGACCTGTCCAGTGGCGCCGACGATCCCGATGTTCATTCCTGCCATGTCATCTCACCTCTTCTTCTGATCTTGCTCTTTGCTGCTCGGCTGTTCGGTCCTGCGCTCTTTGCCGCTCGGCTGTTCGGTCCTGCGCTCGTTGCTGCTCGGCTGTTCGGTCCTGCGCTCGTCGCCGCTCGGCGCTGCGCTGCTCGGTTCCCGGCTGGCCGCCGATGGTCTTGGCTCAACCGTCGAGGCCGAAGGCGGTGTGCAGGCGCTGCACCGCTTCCTCGGTCTTGTCGGTGTGCACGACGCAGCTGATCCTGATGGCCGAGGTGGAGATCATCTCGATGTTGATGTGGTTGTCGGCCAGGGTCTCGAACATCGTCGCCGCCACCCCGGGGTTCGACTTCATACCGGCCCCGATCACCGACACCTTGCCGATCGACTCGTCAGCCACCATCGACCGGGCACCGAGTCGCTCCATCACCCCGTCACGCAGTACCGCCTCGGCCCGCCGCAGGTCCTCTGTCGGCACGGTGAACGAGATGTCGGTGCAACCCTCCTCCGACACGTTCTGCACGATCATGTCCACGTTCACGCCCTCGTCGGCCAAGGCCCGGAAAAGCACCGCCGAGACGCCCGGCTTGTCCGGCACGTCCATCACGGTGACCTTCGACTCCGACTGGTCGTGGGTGACGGCTCGGATGATCGGTCGTTCCATGTCGAACTCCTCTCTGTTTGTGGCGGCTCCGCCGCCCGTTTCGCCCTCAGCCGGATCCTCGATGACGAGCGTGCCCGGTTCCCAGGTGAACGCCGATCGGATGTGGAGCGGGACACGATGGTTGTGGGCCACCTCGACCGAACGCATGGCAGGCTTCGGGCATCCGGTGGCGGTCATCTCCAACAGCTCGTCGAAGCTGATCGACGCCATCTTGGTCGCCGATGGCACCACCCGGGGATCGGCGCTGAACACGCCGCTCACGTCGGTGTAGAGCTCGCACATCTGAGCCCCGAGCGAGTGGGCCAACGCCACCGCCGTGGTGTCGCTGCCGCCGCGACCGAGGAACGTCACATTGCGGTCCGTCGACATTCCCTGCGAGCCCGCCACCACCGGGACGATCCCGTCGCTGAGAGCCTGGCGGATCCGAGCCGGCCGGATCTCCAGGATCTTGGCGTTCTCGTGGTTGGTATCGGTCAGAAAGCCGGCCTGACTTCCGGTGAACGAATGGGCCGGCACTCCCATTTCGGCCAGCGCCATGCACATCAGGGCCACCGCCTTACGCTCCCCGGCGGTGATCAGCATGTCCATCTCCCGACCAGGGGGTTTGCTGGAGATGCGGCCGGCCAGGCGAAGCAATTCGTCTGTCTCCTTGCCCATGGCCGAGACCACCATCGTGACCTCATCACCGCGGCGGCGGCAGCGGGCGACGTGGTCTGCGACGGCCCGCATGCGATCGGCATCGGCAACCGAGGTTCCACCAAACTTCTGTACGACCAGAGGCACCCTGCCACGGTATCGCCCTGCCGGTCGTGTCTCCGCCTGTTTTCGACGGGCGACGGCGGGGCCGGAACGAACCGGCGACTTGGTACGTTGATCTGCCGTGGGAACGGAAAAACGAGCCCGTCAGAAGGCAAACCGGCAGCGCAAGCTCGACGAGCTGGAAAAGGCCGAGAAGAAGGACAAGGTCCGGCAGTACGGCTTCATGGCCGCAATCGTGGCCGTGGCCCTGATCGGCGGCCTTGCCCTGCTCTCGATCGCCTCCGGTGACGATGAGCCGAGCGAGACCGAAGCGGCGACCGACAGCACCGAGGAAGCGGCGGGCGACGGCGGCGACACCACCGTGGCCGACGAGACCGAGAGCGCCGAGCCGCTCGGCTGCCCGGAAGCCGACGGCTCGTCCGAGCAGGTGCTGGACTTCCCCGCCCCTCCCCCGTCGTGCATCGACCCGGCGGCGACCTACACCGCGGTGTTCGACACCAACCTCGGTTCCATCACGGCCGAGCTCGACGCCGAGAAGGCGCCGAGCACCGTGAACAACTTCGTCTACCTGGCCCGCTATCACTACTACGACGGGACCGCCTTCCATCGGATCATCGAGGACTTCATGATCCAGGGCGGCGATCCCACCGGTGACCCCCCGGGAACCGGCGGCCCCGGCTACACCATCGATGAGGAAACGCCCGAAGCCGGCGAGTACCAGGTCGGTTCGCTGGCCATGGCCAAGCGGCCGACTGCCGGTACCACCGGGGCCCAGTTCTTCATCGTCACCGGCCCAAACGGGGAAGCGCTGGCGCCGGACTACTCACTGTTCGGTCAGGTCACCGATGGCCTCGATGTCGTCGAGACCATCGAGGCCCTGCCGACCGACGAAACCGATTTCCCGACCGAGGAGATCGTGATCAATTCGGTCACCATCACCGAGACCTGATCCTCGAACCGAAGCCACGGGGCCGAGTGCGCAACGCACCCACCGGACTCGAGCCCAGACCTGCGTCGAGGAGCCCGGCCGACCATCCGGGCGCTCAGCCCGCTACCGGAAGTGCTCGGCAACACCCCAGACGTAGCTCCGGATACCCATCGGACCGAGACCGAATCGGTCGGTGGTGGTCACGACCAGACCCGCGGCCCGCAAGGCGGCCGGAACATCGGCCTCGAAATCGTGGCCGTAGCGAACCCGGAGGGCGACGCGTCCCAGCCGGTGGACCAGCCGCCGCCAACCGAGATCGGCGGTCGGCTCGAGGAAGACCAGTGCGGTGCCGGGCTCCATCCGCTTCGCCAGATCGCCGACGGCATCGGGCGCCCACCGCCACAGCACAAGCTCGGCCACGACGGCGGTGGTCGTCGGACTGATCCTTGCCAGCTGAGGTCCGACCGGGCCGGGGTCGAGGGTCAGCACCGCATCGTCGGCCCACCCACCGGAAGGGCCGGGGGCGAAACCGCTGCGCCTGCATCGGGTCTCGACCACGGCCAGGACCCGGCGCCGGGCGGCCGCCAGATCGGTCGGGGCCAGGTAACTGTCGATCATGCACGTTGGACGCTACCTTGGATCGGGCGCACTCGGATCGGCGGCACCGGATCGGTGGCACCGTCCGGATTCCCGCAGTCTCGAAACCACGGATACCGAACTTGGAACCCTCAGGAGGTGCGCCGAAAGGCACACCGCCCAGACACGTAGCAACCGCCCCGATCGTCTCGCCGATCACGCCCGGGCCCAGCCGGTGGCAGTTCCCCCAGTGGAGCGAACTGGAGCCGGGCGAGGATCTGGTGGCGACCGGCGCAGACCTCGAACCGGATACGCTCCTCGCCGCATACCGGGCCGGTTGCTTCCCGATGCCGATCAACCGGAGGCGGATCGGTTGGTTCAGCCCCGACCCCCGCGGCATTCTCATCCCCTCGAAATTGCGGACCAGCCGTTCGCTTCGACGGTCGGTGAGACGATACGACGTCACCGTCGACACCGCCTTCGACCAGGTGCTCTCCGGTTGCGCCGACCCCGCAAGACCCATGGGCTGGATCGACAAGCGGATCGCCAGGGCCTATACGCAGCTGCACCGGATGGGCTGGGTCCATTCCATCGAGGTCTGGGACGGCGACGGCCTGGCCGGCGGGCTCTACGGTGTTGCCATCGGTGGACTCTTCGCCGGGGAGTCGATGTTCCATCGCCGCCGGGACGCCTCCAAGGTCGCCCTGGTCCACCTGGTCGACCTGGTTGGCGCAGATCCGGCCAACCTGATCGATGTCCAATGGTCGACCCCTCATCTGGCGTCTCTGGGGGCCGAGGAGTGCAGCCGCCACCGGTACATCGAGCTGGCCACCGCCGCCATCGACCATGGCAGCGCGTTCGGCGAACCGGTCGTCCCCGGCGACACTCGAGACAACCCACGACGGGACCCATCCCAACCGACACCCCGGCGCTAGTGGCGACCCACCACCAGGTCGTACACTTCCTTGATCGGGCCGGCGAACGGCCGATGAGACAGTACCGACGAGCCGATAAAACGCCCCTGGGTCGGGCCGACGAAGGTTTTCGAGACGTTGAGTTCAACCATGGAACAACCTGCAACACCCGCCAACCGGGCGGTTGGGCCCTGATGGCCGCCAAAGGGGCGGTTCCAGCGTTGACCGCCGGCGCTCTGGGCGGTGTGCTCGGGTTGTTCGGGCTGTTGTTCGGTTCGCCGCTGCTGGGGTTCCTGGCCGGGCTCCTGGCCATCGTCGCCGCCATCGCCGGGTACCGATCGGCTCGACGGCTCGACGAGCAGTCGGCGATGCAACGGCTGGTCGAAGAGGAGTTGCTGTCGGTCCGGGCCGGTGCCAGGGAAACCGAGGCCAGACTCCGGGAGGAGTTGCAGTCGACGATCCAGTCGACGCTGCAGGCCATCGATGAGCCGGCCGACGACGGCTACGACGACGACGGCTACGACCCGCTCACCGATGAGACCACCGGGCTGTTCAGCGAGAACTTCTTCCTCGTTGCCCTGGACTCCCGGGTTGCGGCCGCCAGGCGGCACCTGCGGCCCGTGGCCGTCGTACTGCTCGAGGTGGTGGAAGGGCTGCCGGCCGACACCCCGGAGACCACCGACGCCGGGATCGTGGCCGAGGCCATCCGGACAACGCTGCGGGAGGCCGATACCGCCTGCCGGCTCCACAATGGCGAGTTCGCCCTGCTCCTGGAGGACACACCGGAAAACGGTGCCATCTGGACGGTCGAGCGGATCAGACGGTACCTGGCGGAGCGGAGCTCGAACCTGACGTTGTGGGCCGGCGTCGCCTGCTATCCGGCCCACGCCTTCGCTCCCCAGGAACTCATCACCGCCGCAGGCACCGCCCTGGCCTCGGCCCGCGAGTGGCGCCAGGATCGCATCGAGGTCGCCCTCGTGGCCTCCGACTAGTTCGATGCTGCAGTGGGGTGCCCCTTGGGCGGATTCTGCCGCAGCTCTCGAGTCGATGCTGCGGCGGCAGTTCAGCCGGTGGCGACTCGTTTGCGGAGCGAGGTGAAGGCCATGGTGAAGGTGACGAGACCGATCCCGCCGACCGCAGCCAGCGCCTTCACCAGATCATCGGCAACCCAGCCGCCGCTGATCAACGATCGCAGTCCGGCCAGTAGGTAGGTGACCGGATTCCAGGTGGCGACGGTCTGCAGCCAGCTGGTGAGCGCCTCCAGCGGCAGGAACGAGGTGGTGAGGAAGGCGAAGGGGAAGAAGATCAGGAACGCCGAGTTGACCGCGGCCGGGTTCCCGGTGCGGAGCGCAACCGTGTAGGGGAAGCCGGTGAAGGCCAGTCCCCAGGCCGACGAGAGCAACAGGAACACCAGTATCCCCGGCAGCCCGCTGTCGAATCGCACCCCGACCACGTAGCCGAGGACCACCACCAGCGCCGACAGGCAGAACACCAGCACGAAGTCGGCGACCATCATCCCCAGCAGCAACGCAACCCGGCGGACCGGCGTCACCAGCAGCTTGTCCAGGTAGCCGCTCTGGATGTCTGTGACCAACATGTTGGCCCGGGACACACCGGTGACGGCGAACACGATCGCCACCGGGAGCTGGAACGCCTTGAAGTCCAGCTGCCCTGGCCCGGATTCGGCAAGGTCCTGGAGGGCGCCGATGTTGACCGCGTAGAAGAACACCGGAATGGTGAGAGCGGGGATGATGGCCTCGGGCTCTCGAAGCAGCGAGCGAAGTGCCCGTCTGGCGACGGTGGCCAGGTCGCGCAGGAAGCCGCTCGGTTTCGCCAGGCTCATTCGGCCTCTCCCGGCTCGATCCGGTGACCGGTGACGGCCAGGAACACATCGTCGAGGGTCGGGGTCCGCAGTGTGAGGCTGGCAACCCTGGCCCCACCGTCGTTCAAGGCCACCACCAGGTCGTTCACCAGCGCCGCCCCGTCCGAGCTGGACACGCTGAGTTCGGTACCGTGACGGCTGACCCCGGTGACCGTCGGCAGGTGATCGAGCTCGGGCAGCGGCAGTGACGCCTCGTCGCCCTCCGCCGGGCCGCCGCCGTTGTACTCCAGGTCGACCACGATCAGGTCGTTGCCGACGCTCCGTTTGAGCGCATCCGGCGTGCCTTCGGCCACCAGCTTGCCTGCGTCGATGATGCCCACCCGATCGGCCAGCACGTCTGCCTCCTCCAGGTACTGCGTGGTGAGGAAGATCGTGACCCCCAGTTCGGCGTTGAGCCGCCGGACCTCCTCCCAGACCTTGGTCCGGCTCACCGGGTCGAGGCCGGTGGTCGGTTCGTCGAGAAACAGCACCTCCGGCTCATGGAGCAGCGAGCTCGCCAGGTCAACCCGACGTTTCATACCCCCGCTGTAGGTGCCGACCCGGCGGTCGATGGCGCCGCCGATGTCGACGAACTGCAGCACCTTGTCGATCCGCTCCGCCAGTACCTGGCTGCTCATGCCGTACAGCCGACCCTGGAGGTCGAGGATCTCCCGCCCGGTCTGTTTGTCATCAAGGGCCGCCTCCTGGAGGGCGACCCCGATCCGGAGCCGAACCTCGGATGCCTGTTCGACCACGTCGAGCCCTGCCACGGTGGCGGATCCACCCGATGGGCCGAGCAGGGTGCAGAGCATCCGCACCATCGTCGATTTCCCCGCACCGTTCGGCCCCAGGAAGCCGTAGATCTCGCCGTTCTCGACCGTGAGATCGACGCCGGCCACCGCCTCTTCGTCACCGAAGGATCGCCGCAGGTCCTTTGTCTCGATTGCGCCCACCCCGAGCAGGCTATCCGGTTGGAGGTGACGGGTGCGGTATCGGCCGGGTGGGCCGGCTGCGGCAAGCGCGCCGTTGGTCGGTGACCCCCCGGAGCACCGACCCGGCCGATACGATGATCACGGCGAAACGACCGTCCTCAGCATCGTCGGTGGTCCGCCGACTGGAAGCATGCCGTGAGCGCCAACCACGACCAACCATCCCGAAACAACGCCCTTTTGATCTACCGTCCGCTGGTGGAGAAGGTTCTTGCCGCGTTGGGAGCCCTGGTCACCCATCAGCTGGCATACACCCTGGCCTCGCTGTCCGGCTCGGCGACCGTCGCCCCGTCCGATCACGGCCATCTGTCCCTCCAGTGGGCCATCGTCACCCCGCTGGCGGTGGCGGGCGTCGCCGCCCTCATCGTCTGGCAACTGAAGTCGCTTGGCTTCCGGTCGGTGGTCCCGGCCCGGAAGCTCGGGGCGCTGATCGTCGGGTTCTTCCTGGTCCAGGAGATGATCGAGGGGCTGGCCGCGGGCCACACCGCTGGCGGCGTTCTGACCAATCCCGCCGTCGTGGCTGGTGTGATCATCGGCCCGTTGATCGCCTGGCTGCTGTCACGGGTTCTGGCCGGTGTCACCGACCTGGCGGTCCGGCTCCTGTCCCCCGATGCCGCGCCGGAACCAGCGGTGCGCCAGGCCAACGGCCCCCAGGGCACTGCGTTGGCGTCGATGCTGGTGCGATCAGCATCGCGACCCCGCGCTCCTCCTTCCCTGCTTCGTTTCTGAAACCGATCCAGTTCGAAGCAAGCCCCCTTGCGGGCCCCCGGTCAACCGGGCGGCGCCGTCGAGGCGAGGAAAGGAAGTCACATGAAGACGACATATTGGCCGATTCCGGCCATCCTGTCCGCACTGCTGCTCTTCGCTACTGCGTGCGGCAGCAGTGCCGAGACCAACGAGGCCTCTGCCGTCGGGCAGGACACCCCGTCGGCCGACACCACCGACGACATGACAGACGAGACCGACGGTGCGATGTCCGCAGACATGGCGATGGCCGACGGTCACAGCCACGAAGACGGGCTGGCGGTTCCGGACACCATGGCGGTCCCGTCGATCGCCATCGAGGCCGTGCCGGACTCGAAGTCCGGGCACAACCTGTTCATCGAGCTCGAGGACTTCACCATCGCACCGGAGAACGCCAGCACCGACCCGGTCGACGGCGAGGGGCATCTCCACCTGTACATCGACGGGGAACGCAAGGCCCGGTTCTACAACCGGGCTCTGTACATCGACGGACTCGACCCCGGCGACCACGAGATCGAGGTCGAGGTCAGCGCCAACAACCACGCCGCCTACGCCGTCGACGGTGAGCCCATCCGTGCCGGCATCACGATTTCGGTGCCGGAGTCGGCTGCCGATGCCGATGGTGCCGGCCACAGCCACGACGGCGCCCTGTTCGAATCGGCCGAGGACCCGACGATCGGCGTCTCGATCACCGAGGACCCGAAGTCGGGTTGGAACCTCTTCGCCGATGTCTCGAATCTGACCTTCGCCCCCGAGCACGTCGGCTCGGAAACGGTCGACGGCGAGGGCCACCTCCACCTCTACATCGATGGTGAAAAGGTGACCCGGCTCTACGGGCCGTGGTGGCACATACCGTCGCTGGAGGCCGGCACCCACCAGATCATGGTCGAGGTCAGCGGCAACGATCATGCACCGTACGGATCGAATGGCAAGGCCATCACAGCCATGGCCACCATCGAGGTCGATGCCGCCGCGGGCCAGGCCATGACCGATGGCGGCGAGGATCACAGCGAGGATCACAGCGAAGGGGACGACGGTGGTCACAGCCACGACGGCGACGGCGAGACCATCGGCCTGGCTGCGGCAGACGCCGACGTGGTGATCCGAGCGGTGCTGGCCGACGGCGAGGTGACGAGGGAGGACCGTCGATTCAAGGTCCCCACCGGATCGACCGTCGGCCTGCTGATCGAGTCGGACGTCGATGAGGAGATCCACGTCCACGGCTACGACCTGCTGGCCCCGGTCGGGCCCGGCACGTCGGTCGACTTGTCCTTCCTGGCCGACAGTCCCGGCACCTTCGAGGTCGAGTTCGAGAAGTCGGGCCGCTTCCTGTTCGAGATCCAGGTCAACTAGCCGATGCTGGCCCACGGCATCGGGGAGCGGGGCGACCTCCCGCTCCCGCTCTACCTGTTCACCTGGGGCATGGTCCTGGCCCTGGTCATATCCTTCGTCGCCCTCGGCGTGCTGTGGACCGAGCCGAAACTGGCCAAGGCCGCTGTCGGCAGACCGCTCGTCGACCAGCGGGTGCTGAAGGTGCCGCACCTGGTGGGCAGTGCGGCCGCCTTCGGTCTGTACCTGGTCTGCCTCTACGCCGCCTTCTTCGGCATCGACGCCCAGGACCGCAACATCCTTCCCGTCACGTTCTATGTGGTGGTGTGGGTCGGCGGCCAGCTCATCGGCGGACTGATCGGCGACATCTGGGGGGCCATCAACCCGATCGCCACCCTGGCCCGGGGAGCGGAGGCGGCCGGTCGCCTCGTCGGTCGCAAACCGGCCGCCGGTCCGGCCAACTGGGGGCACTGGCCGGCCGCACTCGGCCTGTTCATCTTCCTGTTCTACGAGCTGTCGCATCCCACGGGGGCCGCTCCCCGGACCCTCGGCTCGCTGCTGGCGGTCCACGCCCTGTTGACCGTCGGGTTCGGCTTCGCCTGGGGCTGGCGGTGGGTGGTGGCCCACGATCCGTTCACCGTGTTCTTCGCCAAGATCGGCGCCATGGCACCGTTGTTCATCGGGCGGAGCCGCAGCGGGGAGCGTCAACTCCGGGCCCGGCCGCCGATGTCCGGCCTGTCAACGATGGAGGTCCTGCCCGGCACCGTGATGCTGATCCTGGTCGCCATCGGCGGCACCTCGTTCGACGGGTTCAGCGAGAGCGAGCTCGGCCGCACGGTGTTCGGCGACTCGTTCGGCTGGCGGCTGGCCTGGGCCGAACTGGGTGGGCTGATCGTTTCGGTGGCCGTGGTCGGCCTGCTGTACTTGATCGGGATCTGGTGGACCACCAGGGTCACCGGGATGGAGTTCAACCGAGCGTGGCAGGAGTTCGCCCCGTCGCTGGTCCCCATCGCCTTCGGGTACGCGGTCGCCCACTACTTCCAGCTGTTCTCAGACGAGAGCCAGTCGTTCGTGTTCCGACTGTCCGATCCCTTCGGCCGGGGATGGGACCTGTTCGGCGGCGGCGACGGCCTGATCTGGCGGATCGACCCGACGATCGTCTCCTGGGTCCAGGTGAGCGCCATCCTGTTCGGCCATGTCGGGGCGGTGACGGTGGCCCATGACCGGGCAATCGAGATCTTCCCCACCGGCAAGTCTCTCCAAAGCCAGTTCGCCATGCTGTTCGTGATGGTGGCATACAGTTCGCTCGGCCTCTGGCTGCTGTTGACCGCCTGAGCTCGTCCGCTGCGCGGGGGTGCCTCTGGGCTCAATTCTGCCCTCGGGGTGATCGGTGCGCCGGCTGGTCGGGGTCGTTAGTCTTGGCTGCTTGGAAGCCCCCGGTTCGGAGGAGTGGCGATGGCAGTAGGTGGCGAAGCAGGCAATCGGGCGGTCATGGCGGCGCTGATCGGGAACACCACGATCGCCATCGTCAAATTCATCGCCTTCGGCCTCACCCGCTCATCGTCGATGTTGGCCGAGGCGGTCCACTCGGTGGCAGACGCCGGCAACCAGGCCCTGCTGCTGCTCGGCGGTCGCCAGGCCAAGAAGGTGGCGGACGAGGAGCACCAGTTCGGCTACGGCCGGGAACGATACTTCTGGAGCTTCGTGGTGGCCCTGGTGTTGTTCGTGCTCGGCTCGGCCTTCGCCCTCTATCACGGCTACGACAAGGTCCGCCACCCCCACGAGGTCGACAACTTCGGAATCGCCCTCGGCGTGTTGGCGGTGGCCATCGTGATCGAGGCCTTCAGCTTCCGGACCGCCATCGTGGAGTCGATCCCCCTCAAGGGCGACCTGACCTGGTGGCAGTTCATCCGCCGATCGCGGGTACCGGAGCTACCGGTCGTGCTGCTCGAAGACCTGGGGGCGCAGATCGGCCTGATCTTCGCCTTCGTCGCCGTGGTCCTCGGCCAGATCACCGGGAACTGGGTCTGGGACGGTGTCGGCTCACTGGCCATCGGCGTACTGCTGGGCATCATCGCCGTCATCCTCATCATCGAGATGCGAAGCCTCCTGATCGGCGAGGGAGCACGACCGGGGGAGATGGCCAAGATCCGAGCCGCCATCGAGAACGCCCCCGGCGTCGAGCGGATCATCCACCTCCGGACCCAGCATCTCGGTCCCGAGGAGCTGTTGGTGGGAGCCAAGCTCGTGTTCGACGACAGCTACGACCTCACCCAACTGTCGGCCGCGGTGGACGGGGTCGAGGCCGCGGTCCGGGCCGTCGTGCCATACGCTCGGCCGATGTACATCGAGCCCGACCTGTTGCGGGACGAGGCGACGCTGCGCTCGGGGGCGGCCCTTTCCCAGCCGCCCGCCGGCCCGTGACGGCCAGGGCGCCGGCATCGCAAGGGCCGGTACGGCACCGGTGCGGCACTCGAGGGGCGCATTTCGGCCGCCATCGAGTAAAACTGGTCGGGTGCTGATCGTTCTTTCCCCGGCCAAGTCACTCGACTACGAGTCCCCGCTGGCCACCGAGAAGATGTCCGAGCCGACCATGCTCGGCCAATCGGCTGAGCTGGTCGAGATCATGGCAGCCAAGTCACCGAACCAGCTGGCCAAGCTGATGGGGATCTCGCCCCAACTGGCGGAGCTCAACTTCGAACGCTTCCAGAACTGGGAACGGCCCTTCACCACCGAGACCGCCCGCCAGGCCCTGCTTGCGTTCGACGGCGACGTCTATGTGGGCCTCGATGCCGGATCGTTCAACCAGCGGGACTTCACCCACGCCCAGAAGACCCTGCGAATCCTCTCCGGCCTGTACGGCGTGCTGCGGCCGTTGGATCTGATGATGCCCTATCGGTTGGAGATGGGAACCAAACTGAAGAATCCCCGAGGCCGGGACCTCTACGAGTTCTGGGGTGATCGCATCACCGAGGAGCTCAACGCCGCCATGGTCGGCAGCCCCGGTGAGGCGGCACTGATCAACCTGGCCTCGAATGAGTATTTCAAAGCGGTGCGAACCGAGGTGCTGGAGGCCCCGGTCGTCACGCCGGTCTTCCTCGACGCCAAGGGCGACGGCGATCATCGGGTGGTGAGTTTCTTCGCCAAGAAGGCCCGGGGGGCCATGGCGGCGTGGATCGTGAGGAATCGGGTGAAGAAGGTTGCGGAATTCGAGGACTTCGACGGGATGGGATACGCCTTCGATCCCACCCGGTCGGCAGACGCACGACCGGTTTTCAGCCGCCGCAATCCGGCATAGCCCGCGCTCACCGACACGACGAGACGGCAGACGCGACCATGCGACTCGACCCGGGGCCTACCCTGTCGCTCGGCGGTACCTGAACTCGATCGATGTGACGTTGGGCCCTGTTCGGCAGATCGTTCCGGGGCGACCATGGCGTAGGCCGCCGGTGGCAGGCGGGAGGTCCGCAGGCCGGGCCAGGCTCGGCCGTGCGCCGATCGACAGACGAGGGGGGAGCCATGCCCGTGGTGGCGGACCAGACCTGGTTGCCAACCAATCCGGTTCGCGGCACGCTCAGAGGAATGAATCTCGAGGGCAGTAGGGATCTGAACGAGGCGCAACACGCCGAGCTGTGGCGGGCCGTGCTCCGCACCGCCGTGGACCCGATCATCGTGATAGACGATCATGGGATCGTCCTCACCGCCAACGCCGCCACCGACCGGCTCTTCGGCTACGCCGGCGAGTACCTGGTGGGAAAGAACATCAGCATCCTGATGCCCGAGCCGTACTCGAGCGAGCACGACGGCTACATCGCCCGATACATGGAAACCGGTCAGGCCAAGATCATCGGCATCGGGCGGGAGGTCGAGGCCCAGAAGGCCGACGGCCAGGTGTTTCCCATCGCCCTGTCGATCAGTGAGATCCAGCTGGCCGACCGATCGTGGTTCACCGGCGTGATCCACGATCTCACCGACCGCCGGTCGGCCGAGGACGAATTGCGACGAACCAGGGACCAGTTGGAGGTGCGGGTCAAGCAGCGCACCGCCGAGCTCGAGGAATCGATGATCGAGCTGACCCGATCCAACCGGGATCTGGAGCAGTTCGCCTACATCGCTTCCCACGATCTCCAGACACCGCTGCGAAACGTTCGGCAGGGCCTCGAGCTCTTCGACGAACACCTGCAGGAAACGATCGGCCATCAGCTCGACGACGAGGCTCGGGAGCTACGGGACCTGACCGTCGCCGCCGCCCTCAAGATGGAGCAGTTGATCCAGGGCCTGCTCTCCTATTCCCGTCTCGATCGCAGCGGGCGCCCTCCCCGCGATCCGGTCGACCTCCGCAGCCTCACAGAGGAACTGATCGACCAGATGGCGGTGCAGCTCGGCGAGGCTCACGCCAAGATCGAGGTCGCCCCATTGCCAACGGTGGCCGGTGACGAGATGCAGCTGCGGCAACTCCTCCAGAACCTGTTGGAGAATGCGGTCAAGTACCGTCGCGACGGTGAACCGCTGGAGATCCAGCATGTCGGCCGAGGCGGTCGACGATCAGTGGCTCATCACGATCGGGGACAATGGCATCGGGATCGATGTCGGGCAACGGGACCGGGTGTTCGAGCTGTTCCGGCGGGCCCACCCCGGATCGGAAGGGATGGGGCTCGGTCTTGCCATCTGCCAGCGGATCGTCGAGCGACACGGTGGCGACATCTGGGTCGCGGCCGGGCCCAACGGCGGCAGTGTGTTCTCCTTCACCATCCCCAAAGCCGATGTCTGATCGGCCGCTCTCTGCTGCGGTGCCGGACCAGGCGAGGTTTGTGCCGTTCGATCGGACGACGCCGGTCGGCATCCTGCTGGTCGAAGACAATCCGCTCGATGCCAGGGCCACCCTCAATGCGGCGAGGAAGCTGGAGATGGCCGGCAACATGCACACGGTCACCAGCGGCCAAGCCGCCCTCGACCTGCTGCGGAGCAACCCGGCGCTCCGACGCCGAACCGGCTTGATACTGCTCGACCTCAACCTGCCGGACAAGGATGGCCATGCCGTGCTGGCCGAGATACGAAACGACCCGATCCTGCGGCAAACCCCGGTCGTCGTGCTCACCACCTCCGACGACGACAGCGACGTCCTGGAGGCCTACCGGCAGGGGGCGAACGCCTACGTCACGAAACCCGCCGATCTCGACGGGTGGCTCCACGTCATCGCGTCCATCAACGAGTTCTGGTTGTCGGTGGCACGACTCCCTCGACCATGACGACCGATCGACGAGGCAACGGCTCCCCGGTCCGGGTCCTCCTGGTCGAGGACAACGAGCTCGACGCCCGGATGATGATCAGGTATTTCACCAACATCGAGGCCGAGTTCGAGGTGACTCGGGTCGGTGATCTGGCGTCGGCCATCGCCCGCCTCGACGCCGAGGAGTTCGACTGCCTGTTGCTCGACCTCTCGCTGCCCGACTCCTCAGGACTGATGTCTGTCGAAGTGCTGACCGCCCGGGTGCCGGCGTGCCCGATCGTGGTTCTGACCGGGCTCGACGATCCTTCCACCGCGCTCCAAGCGGTGGAGCAGGGTGCGCAGGACTACCTGAGCAAGCAGACGGCAACGCCGGAGACGATCGCCCGTTCCATCAGCTATGCGGTGGCCAGGCTGCACAGCGAGATGGCCCTGCACTCCGCAACCGATCAGCTGGCGCTCCTCCGGGATCGGGAACGGATCGCCCGCGATCTCCACGACACCGTGATCCAACAGCTGTTCGCCACCGGTATGAGCCTCCAGTCCCTGGTGGCGGGTTTGGAAGACGGCGAGACCAAGGACCGGGTGATCGGGGCGGTGGAGGGCATCGACGCCGCCATCTCCGAGCTCAGGGAGGCGATCTTCGGCCTGCACGCCGTTCCCCGCAACATCGCCATCGCCCACGCGGTGGAGGATGTTGCCGAGGATGTCGCAGAGGCGCTGGGCTTCATGCCGATCGTCGAGGTCGGCTCGATGCCCGAGGATCTGTCACCGACCATCCAGCACGAGGCGATTCAGATCATCAGCGAGGCGCTGTCGAACGTGGCAAGGCACGCCGGTGCCACCGCCACCAAGGTGGTCGTCGAGACCGACGACGGAGTGCTTGTGGTCAGCGTCACCGACAATGGCCGTGGTATCGGCGCCTCCGGTGTGACCTCCAACGATGATCTCACCGGTCACGGCCTGGTCAACATGGCCGAGCGGGCCTCGCAGCTGGCCGGTCGGTTCCATCTCGGGCCCGGGCCGGGCGGCGGCACCCGGATCGAGTGGCGGGTGCCGCTGAACGGCACGGAGTGACCGCCGCGGCGCCGGCGCCGGGTGCTTTGCGGTTCCCGGTCACTCGAAGCGCCGCTTCTGACGCTCGTCGAGCCTGGCAGCCAGGGCTGCGGCCTGGGTTCGTCGTGTGAGACCGAGCTTGGCGAACAGGTTGGAGATGTAGTTCTTGACCGTCTTCTCCGCCAGATACATCTCGTCTGCGATCTGGCGGTTGGAGTGGCCCTCCCCGATCAGTTCGAAGATGCGCTGTTCCTGAGGGGTCAACGACAACAGCACCCCGTCCTCGCTGCGGCGCAGCCGTTTCATTCTGAGCCGGACCTCGGCCCGGTCGAGCAGCTGGGCCCCGGCGGCCACCTTGCGGATGGAGTCGACCAAATCGTTGCTCCCGATCTGCTTCAGCACGTAGCCGGCCGCACCGGCCACCGCAGCATCGATGAACGCCTGATCGTCTGCGAACGAGGTCAGCATCAGGCAGGCCACGTCCGGGCAGCGGGACCGGATCTCCCGGCAGACCTCGATGCCATCGCCGTCACCGAGGCGGACGTCGAGCACCGCAACATCGGGCTCACATCCCTTCACGGCCTGCAGCGCTGCGGCCGCACTGCCCGCCTCCCCGATCACCATCAGGTCGGGTTCCCTGCTCAACAGGTCTGCAACGCCCCGCCTGACGATCTCGTGATCGTCGAGGAGGAACACCCTGATCGGTTCTTCCGCCGAGCCGTTCGTCACCGGTCGTCCCTCCTCGTTCGTTCGGTGGTGATACGGGTAAAGCCCATGGACGAGACCTTGGACAGGAAAAAGCCGATGGTCTCTTCGGTCAGGGTCGACTCCTCGACCCGCATCGATTCCGGATGCCGGGCCCCTTGAGGACCGGCCAAGACCCGACAATAGGCCACCTCCACCGAATCGGCGATCGGCCCGTTGGTATCGACGACCGCCGCCGTCGGCCAGGGGGAGAACTCGGCGTTGATCCGATCGACCACCTCGACGTCTGCATCGGACGGGTTGTAGACCGAGGCCATCCGTTCTGCGACTCGTTGGCGGGCGACGGAAGCGGGAGCCCGGCACATCAGCTCGGTGACCGACGAGGAGGTTCGACGCCCGACCTCATGAGCCCAGTCACGACGATCGGCCTGCGACCAGGTGGCGTCGAGGACCACGCTCTCCCCTCGGGACAACAGCAGCTCCGCCTCCCGCAGCAGCTCCCGATAGACCCGGTCGCTGAACTCCGGAGCGTAGAGACCGGTCTGGAAGTCGCTGAAGGCGTGCTGATCGACGGGGATGCCGGCCAGGTTCTTGCGAACCTCGTCTGCTCGGAGCCAGGACGCGGCCAACCGATCGGCGATGCCGGCGGCCACCGTGCTCTTGCCGACGCCGGCACCACCGCCGACCAGGATCAGCCTCGGCTGTCCGAGCTCGAGATGCTGCAGGGCCAGGCGGTGATACATCACGATGTCGGCCACTGCGTCCTGCTCGCCCTGACCGAAGCGGATCGCCGCCACCTTGGCCCGCACGGAGGCACGATAGGCCACGTAGTGATGGGCCAGGCTCGAGGAATGCCGCTCGTTGGAGAACTCGTCGTAGTGGTTCACGAACCATTGGGCGGCACCGGGGCCGGCCAGCCGGTGCAGGTCCATGGCCAGGAAGGCCACGTCGTTCAGCACGTCCGCCACCCGGAAATCGTCCCGGAAGGCGAGGCAGTCGATCAGCCGGGGGCCACCCTCGATGCAGAAGACGTGCTCGCAGCGCAGGTCGCCGTGACCATCGCGAATCCAGCCGTCGTCGATGCGCTCCTGCAACAAGGCCAGGCGGCCGGCGATGTAGTTCTCGACCAGTTCCCGGGCCCGGCGGTACTCCTCGGTGGGGATGACCCGACCGGCGATCGGTGCCAGCACCTCGAAGTTGTCGTCCCAGTTGCGTCGCAGCGCCTCGGCACCCGCCACCTCCGCAGCGGCGCCGTGCAGCGGCGGCTGGGAGGCGTGGAACGACGCGACCAGCCTGGCCACATCCCGCAGGTGATCGGGGAACGCCGGGTCGTCGACCAGCCGATCGAGCTGGCGGTCGGCCGGGAGGCGCCGCATCACGATCATTCGATCGGTTAGCTCATCGTGCTCCCGGATGTCGGCCAGCCCGAGATAGACGTCCGGCGAAATCTGCCGATTCAGCTCGTACTCCCTGGCTGCAGCCTCCAGCCTGGTGGCCAGATCGGTGAAATCGATGAAGCTGGTTCTCACCGGTCGCAACAGCTTGTAGACCCGGTCGGCGGACAGAAAGACCTCGGAGAGATGGGTGCGTATCACCGAGGACAGCTGGAGCGACATGGCCTGAGCCTGACGTCGAGGGCTTCTCGCCGGTAGGGCCAAAGGGCCCAACGGTGGCGCGCCGCCGGGGGTTGTCCCAACGACCAGGACGTTTGTCCCTAGGCTGGCGAGCGGGCGCCGACCATCATCGATCAAGAGCCCGACCTGTGGGAGCGCATCCATGTTCAACCGAATCCTCACTCCACTCGACGGCAGCCTCCCGGCGACCTACGCCCTGGTGGCGGCCGAGGACCTGGCGAATCGATTCGACGCCGACCTCCAGGTCCTGACGCTGACCCAGAAGGGCCGAAGCGAAATCGGCCTCAGCCGGATCATCGAACGGCAGGTGGCGAGAATCGAGCATCACCCCAGAGTCGACATTCGACCGCTCTCCTACACGGTGGCCGAGGACATCGCAGGAGAGTTCGATCGGGTCGACGGCACCCTGGTGGTGATGAGCACCTGGGCCAGGGGCCGAGCCGCCGGCTTTGTCAGCAATGTGTCCGAGGACGTGCTCCGCCTGGTTCGGGAACCGATCGTGATGGTGGGCCCGGACACCCTGGTCGAAGACGGTTGGCTCGACGGGCCGATGTTCATCACCACCGACGGCTCGCCGTTCGGCGACAGCATCGTGCCCTTCGCCGGCCAGTTCGCGGTCGACGCCGGCCTCGAGCCGTGGCTCATCTCGGTGGTGGACGACTCGAAGATCCCGGCCGGTGTGGACCGGGCCGGTGAGGTCAACGCGGTGGCCGTCCTGGCCGACTCGATGGAAGCGGTCGTCGGCAAGCCGGTCAACTACGATGTCCTGCACGGTCACGAACCGGCAAAGGCCATCGCCGAGTACGCCGAACGTCACGACGCCTCGCTCATCGCCATGTCCACCCACGGACGGTCGGGAGTCTGGCGCCTGACCCAGGGGAGCGTGGCCATGGACGTGGTCAAACATGCCGGCTGCCCGGTCCTGCTGAACCGCCCGCCGGCTGAATCAAACTAGGAGCATGATGTCAGAGGTAACGAACGAAGATCCGGGCTCGACGGCGACCGCCGAATCGGAGCACGCCAGTGATGACAGCGACGTCGGCATGGTCATCGTCGGTGTCGACGGTTCGGCAGGGTCACAGCGAGCGCTGGAGTGGGCGGCCAACAAGACCGACGTCCTGGGACCGATCAAGGGCATCGGCGCCTACCATGTCGAGCCGCTCGGCGACGGCATGGGCACCCCCGGGTTGTACACCGATCTCACCGGACTGTTGGCCGAGGATGCCAAGAATCAGCTCCAACGCAGCCTGGAAGCCACCCATCCCGACATCCTGGCAAGGAGCGAAGTGGTTCGGGGCTATCCGGGGCCGGCGCTGGTCAGGGCGGCCGAGGGCCATGCCCTGCTCGTCGTCGGCAGCAGGGGCCGCAGTGCGCTGGCCGAAACGCTCCTCGGTTCTGTCACCTCGTACTGCGTGAAGCATGCCACCGTGCCGGTCGCAGTCATCCCCGAATCGACACCGGTCGACGGGCCGCTGAACCATTTGATCGTCGGGGCCGACGGCTCCGAGAACGCCGTCGCCGCCATGCGCTGGGCCATCCGTCACCTCGCTCCGGGCGGTCGGATCACCGCCATCCACAGTTGGCTGATCGCTCCCTACGTGGTGGAGATGGTGCCGCCGACGCCGTCGATGAGCGACGAGGCACGGGTGGCGATCGAGCAGTCGATCGCCAGAGCGGTCAAGGAGGAATCGGCGACGAACCCTGCCGCCGCAGACACCTCGATCGAAATCAAGACGTTGATGGGCGACCCCCGCAACGTCCTGCCCGCCGAGGCCAAGAACGGCGACCTGCTGGTCATCGGTGCCCGCGGCCACCGCGGTGCCGCCTATCTCCTGGTCGGTTCGGTGGCCACCTCGCTGATCCACCACCCGACGGTTCCCACCGTGGTGGTGCCGGGCGCCGATTGACCGACGACTGACCGCCGAGCACCGGTGGCCGTGGCCTACGGGTTGATCGCTCGGCCCGTCAGATCGGACGGGGTGATCCGGATGTAGTGGTTCTTGCTGCCGGAGGCCCACGGCTCGACATGGAGGTCGTCGGCGGCCAGGAGGTCCTCGAGCAGCTCGACCTCGGCTGCGGTGCCGTGGACCACGACACTCCAGCCGGTGCGGGCGCTCTCGTCGAGCTTGTCGACTTCGAAGGCGACGCCGTCACCCAGCGTGGCGGCGGCCAGCTTGAACCCGGGGGCGGTCTTGACCACGATCGTCTCACCGTCGATCCGATAGTTCACCGGGAAGATGTCCGGCCGGTTGGCCACCGACACCGCCAGCCGGCCGACGGTCATCTCCGCCAGGTGCCACCAGCACTGCTCCTCACTCAGCTCTACCAGATCGTGCTTGTCCACGTCGTTCTCGCTCCTTGGCGTTGCGGCTCGATTCCCTGCCCGTCGTGCCGGTTTCCACCCCCGAGCAGGACCGGAACGAACCGGGACCAGCCCGGAACCGGGGGCGAATTGCACGACGGAGGCTTCCAGTGTGGTCGCGAACGGCACGGGGCGCCAGGGGCCGACGTCCTGTTTGTCGGCGCGACCGGCAGCGGCGTATCGTGTGCTCCCGCCTGGAGGGCGCCCGGCCGCCGGAACCTCCGGAAGGCGTTCTTCAGTACGCTGCTAGGTTCCGGGGCCAACCGGGCCTAGTGTCGAAGGTCATGGCGATTTCGACCCCAACAGCCGAACCGAAACCGATGCAGAACCGACCACCACAGGCCTCCCGATGGCGAGCCGAGGGAACCGGCCGATGAGTTCCGCCATCAAACGCATCCTGCTCCCTCTCGGCCCCGACGGGGAAGAACCGGCCCTCCTCCGGTCGGCCACGGTGTTCTCGTCGTGGTTCGATGCCCCGCTGCAGATCGCCTGCGACGACAAGGACGCATTGGCCCGGTACCAGGTGCTGGCCGGCAGCCTTGGCGTTGCCATCGAGCCGGTGCTCTATCTCGACGACGTCCACGGTGAGGGCATGGTGGCCTACGCCAACGGCAACGGGCCATCGATCATCGTGACCGAGCCCTCCGACGACGGACGGGCCCTGGCCGCCGCCAGCGGCCAGCCGGTGTTCCTGGTGGCGGACAGCACCCGTCAACGGATGCCGGTCGGGCCGCTGGTGGTCGAGCTCACGGGTGCCGCAGACGACATGGACGCCCTGGCCCTGGCCGCAATCCTCGGCCGGACACTGGGCGAGACCGTCCGGCTGGTCATCGGCTCCGACGGTGGAGCCGAGCCACCGACCACCGAGCAGATTCACGACGCCGAGGCCCGGCTACGGCGAATGGGGTGCGAGCTGGGGGTCGACCGCATCGAGCCCGCCGAGCTCCCCGCCCTGGTGGTGGCCGGGAAGACCAGAGGCGCCACCGCCATGATCCTCCCCGCCCGCAGACTGAGCGAGCGCGGTCTGCTCGATGCGGCGATGGCCGAAGGGGTCAACGTCTTCGTCGCGCCGGACAACGACCCCGATGCCGGTCGGCCGGCACCGTTCGCAGCCGACCTGTCGACGCCGATCGACAGACCACCAACCGGTGCGCAGGTCGAGATACTGGACCGGGCCGAGTGCCTGGACAGACTGGCTCGCCACGCCGTCGCCAGGATCGGGTACATCGATGCCGGTTGGCCGGTGGTGGTGCCGGTGAACTACCGGCTCCACAACGGAGACGTTTTCATCCGCAGCCTCGCAGGCGGCAAGGTACGGGCGGCCGAGCGGGGCGACGTCGTCTGCCTCGAGCTCGACGGCTACGACGAGGGCCTTCGCACCGGCTGGAGCGTGGTCGCCCATGGTGCCCTCGAGGTCATCGGTGACCCCGCGGTGCTCAACGAGGCCTGGGCCAACGACCCCCAACCGTGGATCGAGTCCGAGAGCTGGCAGTGGTTGCGGATGGTACCGATCTCGATCACCGGCCGGGATGTGGCGCCCGGTATCGTCGACTGACAGCGATCATGCCCATCGCCGGGGCCCGGGCCTCGAGCGTGAAGTCGAAAGGAACCACCGTGATCAAGCTCACGTTCTGCCTCCGCCGTCGACAGGACCTCAGCCCGGAGGAATTCCGCCGCTACTGGCGTGACGAGCACGGCCCGCTGGTTCGCGACCGGGCCCCGGTGCTGGGCATCAGGAGGTATCAGCAGGTCCACACGCTCGACGAACCGTCGTTGCACGCCGCGCTCCAGGCCCGAAACGGCGGGGCACCGGAGCCGTTCGACGGCATCGCCGAGGTGTGGGTGGACGACGTCGAAACCTTCCGTGGCGGCACCGGCACCCCCGAGGCCCGCCAGGCCGCGGCAGAGCTGCTGGAGGACGAAGCCCGGTTCATCGACCTTGCCCGGTCCCCGATGTGGCTGGGCGAGGAGATCGTGTTCTACGAAGCGGACCGCTGATCGAGGAAACGGCAGCCGCCGACGGACAGCCGCGTGGTCAGCGACGCCAGGTCGGCTTCGTCCACCACCGGCCGCTGAAGCGCCATCGGGTGTCGCCGCTGTTCGGCTCGTCGACCGGTGCCGGTCGTGGCCAGGCCATCGTCAGGGCGGCGACGATCGCCGCCGCCTCCTCGTCGGTCGCTTCGGGGCTGATCTCGGCGGTCACAGCGGCACGTTTCCGTGCTTGCGGCGCGGCAGTTCCTCGTGTTTCGACGCCAGCATCTCCAGACCGGCGATCATCTTCACCCTGGTCTCGGCCGGGTCGATGACATCGTCGATGTAGCCTCGCTCGGCGGCGATCCACGGGTTGGCGAACTGCTCCTTGTACTCCTCGATCAGCTGGGCTCGACGGGCCTCGGGGTCGGCCGCCGATTGGATCTCACGGCGGTGGACGATGTCGGTCGCCCCTTCAGGACCCATGACGGCGATCTCGGCCGAGGGCCACGCCAGCGACAGATCGCAGCCGGTCCCCTTGGAGTCCATCACCACGTAGGCCCCGCCGTAGGCCTTCCTGGTGATCACCTGGATCCGGGGCACGGTGGCCTCGCAATAGGCGTAGAGCAGCTTGGCTCCGTGGCGGATGATGCCGCCGTACTCCTGGTCGACCCCCGGCAGGAAGCCCGGCACGTCGACGAAGGTCAACAACGGGATGCCGAAGGCGTCGCACGTACGAACGAAACGTGCCCCTTTCGATGCGCTCTCGATGTCGAGCACGCCGGCCAGGACCAGCGGCTGATTGGCCACGATGCCCACCGTGCGGCCGTCCATCCTGGCGAAGCCGCAGACGATCGACTTCGCCCAGTTGGCGTGGTATTCCATGAAGTCGCCGTCGTCGACCACCTCGGTGACCACCGTCTTCATGTCGTATGGCATGTTGGGGCTGGCCGGCATCACCTCGGCCAGCGACGGGCACAACCGCTGGGGGTCGTCGCCGGTCTCGACCCGGGGTGGGTCCTCCATGTTGTTCGACGGCAGGAACGACATCAGGTAGCGCACGTCGTCCATCACCGCCTTCTCGTCCGCCGCCACGAAGGTTGCGACACCGGAGCGCGACGAGTGGCTTCCTGCGCCGCCCAACTCCTCCAACGTGACCTCCTCGCCGGTCACCGTCTTGACCACATCGGGTCCGGTGATGAACATGTGGGAGGTTTCCCGGACCATGAAGATGAAGTCGGTCATGGCGGGGCTGTACACCGCACCACCGGCGCACGGGCCCATGATCACGCTGATCTGGGGGATGACACCCGAGGCCTGCACCGTCCGGTAGAAGATGCCGCCGTAGCCGTCGAGGCTGACGACACCCTCCGGTATGCGAGCCCCTGCGCCGTCGTTGAGCCCGATGTACGGGGCACCGACCGAAAGCGCAAGATCCTGCAGCTTGTGGATCTTCTCGGCGGAGACCTCGCCGGTGGAGCCGCCGTTGATGGTGAAATCCTGGCTGGACACGAAGACCTTGCGGCCGTCGATCGAGCCCCACCCGGTGATCACACCGTCGGTGTATGGGCGCTCCGTCGCATCCGGATGGCGGGTTCTGGCCAGCATGTCGAGCTCGTTGAACGAACCGTCGTCGAGCAGGTACTCGACCCGCTCCCGGGCCAGCATCTTGCCCTTGTCGTGCTGGCGCTGCACCGCCCGCTCCGGTCCGGCGTGGAGCGCCTCCTGCTTGCGGGCCCGGAGTTCGGCGATTCGTTCTGTCAGCGGTTGATCGGCCACCGATGCAGCGTACCGGCTCGACCCACCAGGCCGATGTGTACCGGCTCGACCCGCCAGGCCGATGTGTACCGGCTCGGCCCACCAGGCCGATGTGTACCGGCTCGGCCCACCAGGGCCGATGTGTACCGGCTACCGGGCCGGTAGACCGCCGATGTCGCCGACCAGGGCGTGAACCTCGGCTTCGGTTCTGGCCCGCTGCTCGGGGTCGAGATCGAGCAACTCGCAGAGGTGGTCTGCGTACAGCGCCCAGCCGAGGCCGAGTGCCGCAGCGGCGGCGATCTTGGACGAGATCTCGTCGTCGGTCAGCCCCGGTTCGGACCGGCGGAGGGCGCGGCGCCACGAGGTCGTGACCGGATGGGTGGTGAACAGGTCACGGCCGGCGTCGAGTCGGATCCGGGCCAGGGCCTTGGCCAGCTCGCCGTTGCGGCGGCTGGCCAGATCGGGCCTCGGAAACCCGTCGGCGTCGAGATCCTGCCCGGCCCTGGTGTTGATCTCGTCGATCGCGGTCGACAGCAAACACTGTTTGCTCCCGAAATACAAATGAATCAGGCCGTGGTTCACCGCAGCTCGGGCCGCGATCCGGCGGACCGAGATCTCCAGCCCCTCTTCCACGATCAGCTCGACGGTGGCGTCGATCAGGGCCGCCATGACCTCCCGCTTTCCGACCGGCTTCTGCTGCTGGCTCATGTCGGCGGCGGCCCGTTCAGCGATTCAGGAGCACGGGGATGCAACGAGGGCCTCGGACCTGACCGTTGGCCCAGGTCGTCTCCCGATCGGGGTCGAGGCTGTAGTGGGGAAACGCCCGCAGCCACTCCTGGGTCGCAACCACCAGCTCCAGGCGGGCCAGGTTGGAACCGAGGCAGCGATGGATGCCCAACCCGAACGCGACATGGCGGTTCCGGCCTCGATCGATCTGGAACTCATCGGCGTTCTCGAACGCCGCCGGGTCGTGGTTGGCGGCGGGGAAGGTGACCAACGTCTGCTCGCCCTTGCGGACCGGGCAGCCGGCCACTTCGGTGTCCGCGATGACCTTGCGGCCCATCGTCACCGGGGCGTAGTAGCGCAGGACCTCCTCGGTGGCGGTGGTCCAGATCATGTCGTCGTCGTCGGTCGCCACCAGGGTCGCCACCTCGTCCGGGTGCTGGGCGAAGTGCCACAGCCCCGAACCGATGGCACTCCAGGTCGTGTCGATCCCGGCGATGATCATCAGCTTGGCGTAACCCAGTTTCAGCTCTCGGGACACCGGCTCGCCATCGATCTCGGCATTGGCGATCAACGACATCAGATCGTCCTGCGGTTCGTCGACCCGGACATCGAGTTGCGAGCCGAGGTAGGCGTCCATCTCCTGCTGGACCTGGATCCTCACCGCATTGTCCCGGGGGGCGAGCTGGAAGTTGCGGAAGATCCAGTCACGAAACATGTCGGCGTCGGACTCGGGCACCCCGAGCAGCCCACAGATGCCATGAACCGGGACGTGCTGCACGTACTGCTCTGCGGCATCGGCCCTGTCGAGACCGTCGAGGTCGGCGATCAGGCCCCGGCAGAAGTCCCGCAGGTTCTGCTCCATGGGGGCGATGGCCTTGGGAGAGAACGACGGCAACAACAGCCGCCGGTGCTCCCTGTGATCCGGCGGATCCGAGGTGATCGGCGGGGCCGGGGAGCGAGGGGCGTCCGGCCTGGCAACGCTGACGAACACCGACGAGAAGTGCTCGGTGTCGTGGGCGACCTGGGAGACCGCTTCCATGGTGACCGGCATATGGGCCCGGCCGTAGCGCTCGGTTGTCGCCACCGGACACTGCTGGCGGACCGAATTCCAGATCTCGATGGCGTTGGCGCCCCACTGATCGTCGAGCCAATCCCAGTCGTTGACCCAGTCGGTGACCGGAGGAAGGTCCTGGCTGCTGGTTTCGTAACTCATCGATGGCACCCCTTCGACCGTGGACGGACCGAATACTGCGTTCCACTGGCCACAAGTTAGTCGTGCGACTAACTTGTGGCGAACTCAGACCGCGGCGGAACGCCTCCGGCGGTTCGACTCGATCCCGGCGGCCATCAAGGAGCATCACATGGCAACGACTTCGATCCAGCTCATCCGCACGCCGGAGGAGATCACGCCGCCGTGGTTGACCGACGCCCTACGCATCGATGGCACCCTCGGCGACGATCAGCGGGTCGAGCGGTTGCACGCGGTCAGCCTCGGCGATGCGGCCGGCCTGCTCGGTGAGCTGTACCGGGTCACCATCACCTACAGCGCCGGTGCAGCCGGGCCCTCCTCTCTGGTGATCAAGCTCCCCAGTACCGATCCCCAACAGCGTGGGGTTGCGGACGCCCTCGGTTTCTACAAGCGGGAAATCACCTTCTACAACGACTACGCCGAGGGGTTGCCATTCGCCATTCCCCGGTCATACGGCGCAGTCCAGGCAACCGACTCCACCGACTTCGTGTTGATCATGGAAGATGTTGGTCATCTCCATCAGATCGATCAGGTGGCCGGAGCTTCACTCGACCAGGCCCGGGCTGCGATCGCCACCATCGCCCGCTTCCATGCCCGGTGGTGGGAGCACCCGGAGCTGGAGGTGCTGGGGGAGACCTTCGTCCCGCTCTCGGCCCCCATCTACCGGGCCGCGCTGCCCGGCATCTTCGAGAGCGGCTGGGCCACCTGCAAGCACAAGGAACAGGCGAACCTCACCCCCGAGGTCATCGAGTTCGCCGACAACTACGGTTCGACGCTGCCGTTCCTGCTCGACGAGTTGGCCACGCCGGCCACGATGGTCCACGGTGATTTCCGGGGCGACAACCTGCTCTTCGACGACGACGGCGACCTGTCGGTCCTCGATTTCCAGATCACCGGCGTCGCCAACGGTGTCTACGACATCGCCTACTTCGCCTGCCAATCGATCGCAACCGATGTTCGCCGAGGCAACGACGACGAACTGGTCCGGCTCTACGTCGACACCTTGGCCACCGAGGGGATCGAGCTGCCCCTGGATCTGGCGACCAGGAAGTATCGACTGGCCACCGCGTTCTGCCTCATCTACGCCGTGACCTCCTACCAGGCGTACGACGCCTTCGACGGTCGTCAGCACCAGCTGATGTCCAGCATGCTGAGCCGAACCGTCGAGGCCATGATCGACAACGACTCACTCAGCCTGATCCCCTGATCGGCGGCGGCCTCGTCGGGCGGCCGATTCCGCCGCGGCGGCCGGCGGGGCACGGCCTCAGTCCGGATCGAGACCGAGCTTGCGCAGCCGATCGACCTCCCAAGCCGGACGGGCCGGGGAGCGCCCGAGCTCGACGGCTGCGAACTGTGGTCCGTCCTCGGCCCACACGTGGCACGTGTTGGCGTTCATCTGCAGCCGGCGGTCCCGGCTCGTCGGCGTCGCCTTCGGTGGCCAGACGGTCGGCCGGGTCGTCGTGCAGGGTGGTCAGGCTCCAACTGGCCTGGACCGCCACCGGTCCCAGCGCCTGGAGCAGGGCTCCGACATGGGAGCAACCGCCGGGCCCGCCGAACAACTCCCGGACCCTGCGTGAGTATCCCCGGGTGATGGAGAGTCCCACCAATCCGCTGGTAGTCGACCAGGATCTCGGGGCACGACCGATAGGGGTGGACGTTCATCCTCGCCTCGACCGCTTCGATCACAAAGGCCGGGATCGACACGATGAGATCGACCTCCATATCGTGGATGACGAGCGGTTCACCATCGGCCAGACCGAGTCCGTGCGGCTTGTTGTCGACCAGCCGACCCCGGACCCGCATCCGGTCGTTGCCTTCGTCGAACGCCTCGCAGTCGTAGCTGCGCTGATGGATCGATGTTGCCATCCCCCGAACAGTAGACGTGGAGGTGGATCAGCCGGCAACGTCCGGTCCGGCGGAGAGGATGTCGAATCGCACGATGCAGCGCCGGTCCTGGGTCATGGCCCGCCGATAGTCCTCCCAGTCCGGGTGCTCGCCCCGCAGCGTCCGGTAGTAGCCGACGAGCTGGTCCATCGCATCGATGCGTCCTTCGCCATGGGCCGGCGGCCAACCCGTTCCCGGTGGAGCAGGCACCGACGTGAGCCCGGCGAACGGCGTAGTCTTGTGCCATGGCGCTGCCGGTGAATCCCCCGCTCAAACCCATGCTGGCCAAGGCCGTCCAGGGCATGCCGGAGCGGGACGACCTGATCTTCGAGCCGAAGTGGGACGGGTTCCGCTGCATCGTGTTCCGCGACGGAGACGAGGTGATCCTCGGCTCCCGGAACGAGCGACCGTTGACCCGGTACTTCCCGGAGATGGTGGAGCCGATCCGTCGGTCGATGCCGGAGCGGTGCGTGATCGACGGCGAGCTGATCGTCGCCACCGGTAACCACCTCGACTTCGAGGCCCTGCAACAGCGGATCCACCCCGCCGAATCGAGGGTCAACATGCTGGCCGAGAAGACCCCGGCCGCGTTCATCGCCTTCGACGCCATCGCCATCGGCGACGACGATCTTCGCCAACGCCGCTTCGGTGAGCGGCGGGCCGCCCTGGAGCGAGATCCTGGCCGACGCCCAACCGCCGGTCTATCTGACCCGGACCACCACCGACAAGGCCGTGGCCGAGGAGTGGTTCCGGGTGTTCGAGGGGGCCGGGCTCGACGGGCTGATCGCCAAGCCGATCGACGACCCCTACGTTGAGGACAAGCGGACCCAGCTGAAGGTCAAGCACATCCGAACCGCCGATGCGGTGGTGGCCGGCTTCCGTTGGCACAAGGATCGTGAGGGTGTCGGTTCGCTGTTGCTCGGCCTGTACAACGGCGACGACCTCCACCACGTCGGCGTGGCCGCCAGTTTCACCAGGAAGCGCCGGGCCGAACTGGTCGACGAACTGCAGCCGCTGACCGATGGGGCGCTGCAGGCCCATCCGTGGAAGGAATGGGCGGACGCCGAGGCCCACGCCACCGAGGAGGGCCGGATGCCGGGGGCGCCCCATCGGTGGAGCGCCAAGAAGGACCACACCTGGGTCCCGCTTCGGATCGAGCGGGTGGTGGAGGTGAAATACGGCAGCACCCTCAACGGGCGGTTCCGGGAGGTCACCAAGGTGCTTCGCTGGAGACCGGACAAGGACCCGGCGGATTGCGACTTCGATCAACTCGACGAGCCGGTCCCGGTCGGTCTCGACACCGTCCTGGACGGCTGGCGCTGATGGCCGCCTCCGGCGACTCGATCGTGCGGGAGATCGCCGGTCGGGAGGTCACGATCTCCAATCCGGACAAGGTGTTCTTCACCAAGCGGGGCCAGACCAAGCTCGACCTGATCGACTACTACGAGGCGGTCGAAGGCCCGCTGATGGCGGCCATGGGCGGTCGCCCGACCCTGATGCAGCGGTTCCCGGACGGGGCGTCCGGCAAGTCGTTCTTCCAGAAGCGGGTGCCGAAGGGGGCGCCGCCGTGGTTCGACACCACCATCGTCAGCACCCCGAACGGCACCACCTCCAACGCCATGGTGGCCACCGACGTGGCCCACGTCGCCTGGGCGGCCCAGATGGGCTGCCTCGGTTTCCACCTCTGGCCGTACAAGGCGGCCCGGCCGGCCCATACCGACGAGCTGCGGATCGACCTCGATCCGTCACCGGGTATCGACTTCGAGGACATCCGGACCGCGGCCCGGCTGGTGAAGGACTACTTCGACGAACTCGCCATGACCGCCTTCCCCAAGACCACCGGCAGCCGGGGCCTTCACATCTTCGTGAAGCTGTTGCCCGGATGGGACAGCTACCAGGTCCGGGCCGGGGCGGTGGCGCTGGCCAGGGAGCTGGAGCGCCGCCATCCCGACCGGCTGACCGCAGCCTGGTGGAAGGAGGAACGGGGCCAACGGGTGTTCATCGACTTCAACCAGAACGCCCCCCACAAGACGGTGTTCGGCGCCTGGAGCGTTCGCTCCAGGGTCGGGGCCCAGGTCAGCACCCCGTTCCGCTGGGACGAACTGGACGAGATCGACCCGGACGAACTGACCATGGACGTGGTTCCCGACCGGGTCCGCACCGATGGCGATCCCTGGGCCGAGATGTACGAGGCACCGAACTCCCTGGCTCCGCTGCTGGAGGCCCATGAGCGGGACATGGCAAACGGTCTGCTCGACGCCCCCTGGCCACCGGTGTACCCCAAGATGCCGAACGAGCCGCCCCGGGTCGCCCCCAGCCGGGCCCGCAAGGAGCCGTCGGGGTGACGGCTCCTCGAGCCTCGATTCAGAGCTCGAGCTTCTTGCGGAGCATGATCACTCGGTAGTCGGCCGAATCGGTGGGCTCGAACTGCTCGATCGAGTCGAAACCGTAGATCTCGTGGAACCGCAGCGAGCGGGGGTTCGGCGGCTCGACGTTGACCTCGGCGCACAGTATCGGCCGTTGGTTGTCGATCGCCCACCGCTCGAAGTCGCGGTACAGGGCCGGACCCCATCCCGCGCCCCGCTCGGCGTCGGAGATGGCGATCCGATCGACGTAGGCGAACAGTGGGTAGCGGTCGGCGAACCAGCCGAAGTTGGGGCTGGCGTACGGGGCGTCCTCGGTCAGGCCGATGAGGAAGCCGCCGATGGCTCCGTCGATGTCGACCACCTTGAAGTAGGGCGCCCAATCGGCGAAGGCGGCCAGCTTGGTTGCATCGAGAGGGCCGACCTCGGGTTCACAGGCGGCGTTGAGTGCCAACACCATCTCGGCATCGGCCGGGTTGTAGGTCCTGATCATCGGTCGTCCCCGATTGTCGTGTCGCTCATCGATCGTGTCCGTTCATGCCCTGGCCGCAGCCAGGGCCGCCGTTCGCCGCACCAGATCCGGGGCGTCGAAGATCTCCGCCGCCTGCTCGACGTCGTCGCCGGGCCCGTCCAACGGAGCTCGTCGATCGACGACGCGGTCGGGGCGTCGCGCTCGAGGGTGGCCAGGCGGCGGAACAGCAGCGCCTCCTCCAGATGGTCGGCCAGGGTCTTGGCCAGCTTGGCCCCACTGCGAACGGTGATGTCCCACTGGCCGGCGGCCAACGGGATCTCGTCGAGGTGCCGGTAGCGGGCCAGCACCACCGCCGCCGATTTCGCCCCCCAGCCGGGCAGGCCGGGGAAGCCGTCCGCGGTGTCGCCGACCAGGGCCAGCCAATCGGTGATCGACTCCGGAGGCACACCGTACTTCTCGATCACCTCGTCAACACCGAGGATCTTGTTGTTCCGCCTGTCGAACTGGAGCACCCGCCCATCGACGACGCACTGGGCCAGGTCCTTGTCAGGCGTGCACAGCAGCACCCTGTCGACCCGCTCGTCGGCGGACGCCATCGCCGCCAGGGAGGCCATGCCGTCATCCGCCTCGTACTCCACCATCGGGTAGGTGGCGACGCCGATCGCCCGCAGACCGTCCTCCAGCGGTTGGAACTGGGCCAGGATGGCGGGGTCGAGCCCCTCGCCGGACTTGTAGCCGTCGTAGAGGTCGTTTCGGAACGATTCGATGACGTGGTCGGTGGCAACGCCGACGTGGGTGGCCCCGTCCTCCAGCAGCGTCAACATGCTCCGCAGCACCCCCCGGGCACCTCCGACGTCGAGCCCGTCGGCGTTCTCGTGCGACGGCCTGGCGAAGAACTGCCGGAACAGTTCGTAGGTGCCATCGACGACGTGAACCGTCAGCCTCGATCCCCCGTCACCCACGTGTGTGCTCCATCCGGGTTGTCCAATCGCCGACCACCCCACGGCGGCCGATCATGTCGAACTATACTCAGCCGGCCATCGCAGCGACGGGCGACAGCGGTCGATCCCGGGTCCGATAGTGGCCGGCGCAGGCTCCGATGGTGGCCGGCCGGCGACCGGGCCGTCGGATCGAGCGACGGCCGGGTAGGCCAGCTATGTTCGAAGCATGAGCGATATCAAGATGGTCCATCACCATCGAGATGTTCAGGGCGGAACGGCCAGAGCGGCGGTTTTCGGTATCAGCGACGGCCTGGTGTCGAACGTCGGTCTGATCCTCGGTGTTGCCGCCGCCTCCACGGGCGCCGGCAACGTGATCGTGGCCGGCGTCGCCGGGCTCCTGGCCGGCGCCGTCTCGATGGCTGCCGGAGAGTACGTCTCGGTCAAGGCGGAGGCCGAACTGGTGGAGCGGGAACTGGCCATCGAGCGGCACTCGCTGGCCCAGGACCCCGAGGAGGAGGCCGCCGAACTGGCCAGCATCTACGTCAGCCGCGGCCTCGATCCGAGTCAGGCCAAGGATCTGGCCGATGCGGTGATGGAGGATCCGGAGGTTGCGCTCGAGGTCCATGCCCGAGAGGAACTGGGTGTCAACCCGGAGTCGGTGGGAGATCCGGTTGGGGCCGCCTCGTCATCGTTCGTCGCCTTTTCCATCGGAGCGATCCTCCCGCTCCTCCCCTGGTTCTTCGCCGAGGGTCGCGCCGCCATCCTGGCTTCGGTGCTGATCGGCCTCGTCGCCGCCGCGGTGGTCGGCGCAACGCTGGCCTACTTCACCGAGCGGTCGATGTTGCGGACCGCCATCCGCCAGACCTTCATCGCGGCCGTCGCCTGCTCGGTGACCTGGCTGATCGGTTCGGCGCTTGGCGCAACCGTCATCTGAGTCGGACCTGCGGAGCAGGTCCTCGGGCCCCTTCGGGTGCCTTCGAGTTCGCGGGAACCCCTCGGGTTCCGGGCTAACGTCGTCAGCACCGATGGGGTGCCCTGAAGATCAATTCTGCCGCATGTCTTGAACCCGCATTCGAGCTCGCGACATGCGGCGGAATCGACCCGGGGCACCCCGTTCAGCGGTCGACGATAGCCTGACCCGATGGCCCGCAAGATCGCAACCGAGGACATCGTCGGCCTGGAAGGGCTGCTCGACTTCGTCAGGCCTCGGCATCATTGGGTGATGACCACCATGCGGCGCGACGGTCGCCCGCAGATCTCGCCTGTCACCGGTGGGGTCGGGCCTGACGGGCGGCTGCTGGTCTCCACCTATCCGTCGCGGGACAAGGTCCACAACCTGCGGCGGGATCCCCAAACCACCATCTGCGTCCTCAGCGAACACTTCGGTGGCGCCTGGGTCCAGGTCGACGGCCGGGCCGACATCACCGGCATCCCCGAAGCGGTGGACGGCATGGTCGAGTACTTCCGGGCGGTGTCCGGCGAACATCCCAACTGGGATGAGTACCGGGCGGCGATGATCCGCCAGGGCAAGTGCCTGCTGTCGATCGAGATCGAGCGCTGGGGCCCCATCGCCACCGGTGGTTTCCCGGCGGCGGTGATCCCCCTGCTGGGCGAGCAGACCTGATCGTGTTCCTTTCCGGCCCGGCCGGGATCGAATCCGACCGCTCCCCGGTTGGTGCAACGGAGACGATTTCCAAGGAGAACGATGGCCGACCAGAACCCGACCCCGTCAGATCAGGCCCCGGAGGCCGCTGAAGCCAACAGCTGGCACCGGGTGCTCGAGCCCGGCGAACTCGACGAGGGGCGGGTCAAGACCGTGGCGGTCGGTACCCGGACCTTCGCCCTCAGCCACCACGACGGTCGCTACGGCTGCCTGGACAACGCCTGCCCCCACCAGGGGGGGCCGCTCGGTGAGGGGTCGATCGAGAACGGCTGGCTGCGGTGCCCGTGGCACGGCTACGACTACTCCCCGATCAACGGCAAACCGCCCGGGGGATTCAGCGACGCCCCGGCCTGTTTCGCCACCGAGGTCCGCGACGACGGGGTCTACGTGTCGCTGCCGCCCGAGCCGGAGCCGGTCCGCACCGTGTCCGACGTCCTGGTCGAGACGATGACCAACTGGGGCCTGACCCACGTGTTCGGCATGGTCGGCCACTCCAATCTCGGCTTCGCCGACGCCATGCGCAAGGCCGAGGCCCGGGGCGACCTGACCTACATCGGCATCCGTCACGAGGGAGCGGCGGCCTTCGCCGCAACGGCATACGGCAAACTCACCGGCAGGCCCGCAGGCTGCTTCGGCATCGCCGGACCGGGCTCGACCAACCTGCTGACCGGCCTCTACGACGCCAAGGAGGATCGGGCTCCGGTGCTGGCCATCTCCGGCCAGGTGCCATCCAGCGTGAAGGGCCGGGGGGCCTTCCAGGACACCGACCTCGAGGGCGCCTTCGGGACCGTCGCCCGCTTCAGCGAAACCATCCACGCCACCTCCGACCATGCCGAGATGGCGACCCTGGCCATGAAGACGGCGTCGTGGAGCGGGACGTGTCGCACCTGATCCTGCCAGACGAGATCCAGCACCTGCCTGTCGGCGACGACGTCATGGCCGGAGGACCGGAGGGCCGGACCGGTTCCCGGGAGATCTCACCGCCGGCCGACGACGTGGCGAGAGCGGCGGCGATGTTGGCTGCGGCGAAGCGGCCGATGATCATCGTCGGCAACGGCGCCCGGGGCCAGATGGGCGAGGTCATCGAGCTGGCCGAGCGACTGGGGGCGCCGGTGGCGACGACCTTCAAGGGCAAGGGGCTCATCGCCGACGACCACCGGCTCGGCTGCGGGGTGATGGGCCGATCCGGCACCCCGGTTGCCAGCTGGTTCATGAACGAGAGTGATCTGGTGTTGGTGTTCGGCGCCAGCTTCGCCAACCACACCGGCATCGCCGACTACAAGCCCCTGATCCAGGTCGACTTCGACCCGATGGCCCTCGGACGTTTCCATCCCGTCGAGCTGCCGCTGCAGGGCCATGTCGGCGTCACCGCCCGGCAGCTGCTGGCCGCCCTGCCGAGCGAACTGGCGGCGGCGGTCATGGACGGCGAGGTGATCGAGCGGCGGGAGATCTGGCTGGCCGAGAAGCGGCGTCGAATCGCCGACACATCGGAGGCCGGGGTCGGCTCGGCGGCGGCGATGGACAGCCTCAGCCGCTTGGTGCCGGCCGATGCGGTCATCGCGGTCGACGTCGGCAACAACACCTATTCCTTCGGCCGCTACTTCGAGGTCTCCGGATCACAGGACGTGTTGATGTCGGGCTACCTGGGCTCGATCGGCTTCGCCTTCCCCGCCGCCATGGGCGCCTGGGCCGCCGTCGGTGACACCAGGCCGGTGGTGAGCGTCAGCGGAGACGGTGGCTTCGGCCAGTACGCCATGGAGCTGACCACCGCCGTCAAGTACGACATGAACATCACCCACTTCCTGCTGAACAACAGCGAGCTCGGCAAGATCTCCAAGGAACAGCGGGCCGCCAACTGGGACGTCTGGCAGACCTCGCTCCACAATCCGGACTTCGCCGCCTTCGCCGAGCTGTGCGGGGCCAGAGGGTTCCGGGTCACCGACCCCGATCAGCTCGACGATGCGGTCGACGCCGCCCTGGCCCACCCCGGCCCGGCCCTGGTCGACATCATCGCAGACGCCCTCCTGATCTGATCTGAGCCGAACCCGCGGAGCGGAGCCGACCGGCCGGTGAGCCTCCGATGCGCCGCTAGGTCTCTTCGAACTCCAGGTCCACCATCAGGTCCTGGGCGACGGCTTCCAGCGTGTCGCGGACCTCGCCGATCGAGAGCCCCGGCGGCGCCTCCAGGATCGCAGACGCCTCGAACAGCATCCCTCCCATCGGGGCCGGGACGACCGCAGTGTCGAGTTCCTCGATGCTGACCTGGTGGTGGGCCAGGGCGTGGGAGATCTCATGGACGATTCCGGGATGATCCTGGCCGACCAACCGCATGGCCAGCCTGGCACCGGTGCCGGGCCGGCCGCCGGCGGTAACGGCATCGGTGATCGACACGTGCAACAGGCCGAGGGACTCGATCCGGTCCAGGTCGGCGGTGAGGCTGTCGAGCGACGATTCCGGCACGCTGATCAACACCACCCCGGCAAACTTGCCACCCAGCTCGGCCAGCTGGCTCCGCTCCCAGTTCCCACCGTTGGTGGCGATCGATCCCGACAGCGCCTCGACCAGCCCGGCCCGGTCGTCGCCGATGATCGTGATCACCATCTGCCTCATCGACCGAGGCTAGTTGCTGAGCTGGGTCCCGGCCAGCGGTCACATCCCCTCAGAACGAGACGCTGACCGTACACCGGGGCCAGCTCAGAACGAGACGCTGACCGTACACCGGGGCCAGCTCAGAACGAGACGCTGACCGTACACCGGGGCCAGCTCAGAACGAGACGCTGACCGTACACCGGGGCCAGCTCAGAACGAGACGCTGACCGTACACCGGGGCCAGCTCAGAACGAGACGCTGACCTTGAGCGCGCCCTCTGGTATGGGATCGTTGGCGACGCTGAAGGCGGTCTGGATCTCCTCGATCGGATACACGTGCGACAGCAGCGGCGAGACGTCGATGTGGCGGCCGGCGATCAGATCGAGGGCGGTCCGGAACGACACCGCATCCCCTTCATCCTGGGCCCCGTAGGTGCTGCTGGCGGTCAACCGCTTGCGGAAGAACTTGGCGAAACTGATCTGCACGCTGTCGTCGGTGTCCGGCAGGCCGAACCACAGCAGGTCCCCGTCGGGCCGGACCAGATCGATCGACTGGAACAGGGTTTCCCGCCGGCCGACCGCCTCGACCACATAGTCGGCGCCGTCGTCGGTCGTCTCCGCCACCACCTCGTCCAGCTCGACCTCGCCGACGTTGACGGTCACATCGGCCCCGTAGGCCGCGGACACCGCCAATCGGGCGTCCGAGAGATCGGCGGCGATCAACGTGGCCGCGCCGCTCCGCTTCAGCCAGTAGGTCCAGAACAGTCCGGCCGATCCCTGCCCGATCACCAGCACCGTCTTGCCGACCACGTCGACCGGGCGCTGGCGGGCGGCGTAGATGATCGTGCCGAGCTGCTGGGCCATCAACAACTGATCCGGGGGCACCTCACCGTCCGGCAGCGGCAGCACGTATTTGCCGTGCATCCGCTGATACTCGCTGAATCCCTCGGAGTAGGCGGCGTTCGGGAAACACAGCACCTCGGTGCCGACCGCGACCCCGGCATGGTTGGACTCCACCACCTCGCCGATGCCCTCGTGGCCCGGGTAGCCGTGCTTGCACGGCATGTCGAAGCGAATCCCCGCCCCATGGCAGACGACATGGAGGTCGGAGCCGCAGATCGAGGCCATGCGGGTCTTGACCAGAATCTGGTCGGCCTCGATGGCCGGGATCGGCGCTTCCTCGCATCGCATGTCGTTCACGCCGACCATTCGGCCGGCCCTCATCAATTCGGGCATCCCGCGAGCCTACGCCTTGGGCCCCGGGGCGAGCCAGGCCATGATGGCAGCCGGTCTCGGCCGGCCGTGCCAGGATCTAGGGAAGAGAAGCCGACCGCAATGGGGTTGACAAGCCATGACCACGACCAGCACAGCACGCAATGCGAGGGCCGAGGCCCAGGCCCTGGTCGGGGATCGGTACGTCGCCCTGGTCCTCGAACCGTCTGGGCCGGCGGTGACCGAAGCACCGTTCTTCGCTGACGATCCGGTCGCAGCCGGCGACGGCGCCGGGCAGGTCGACCCGTCCATCCCGGTGCTGGTCCCGGCTGGCATGGCCGGCGAGATGGACTGGAACACCTGGCTGGAGGATCACCCGGCAAACGCCGAGTGGGTGGCCACCCGCTGGTTGGGCGGTCCGCGGCGGCTGTCGAGCCCTCCCCCCACCCTCGGCGCCACCCGGGTCGACCTCCATCGGCTGGCGGCCTACGTGATCGCCCCGGTCCGCCATCGAGCGAACGGCAAGTTCGGGCTTCGCTGGACCCTCGGTGGGTTCGGAACACCGTTCTTCCGCTCGGCCGACGCCATCGTCGATCGCCAGGTCAGGGTCGAGGGAACGAATCTGGTCGACCAGCAGGGCGGTCAGGTGTCGGCGGCGCCGATCACCAGCCTGCGGGCGGCAGCCGACTTCCTCGGGTCGTCGATCAACACCGAGGCCGGCGCCGAGGACGACTCACCGCCGGTTGGCGACGTCGACGCCCGGCTGGCGATCGATGGGGCCGCAGCCGACTTCCTCGGCCAATGGTTCGCCATGGCCTTCGCCGCCCTGGAGGCGCTTCGCAGCGATCCGGCCTCGGTCGACCCGAGCCGGCCCCAGCTGTGGCCCGGCCATTTCGATCCGGCCATCGAGCTCGGCGACGAAGACCATCGGGCCAGCTACGGAGCATCGCCCGGCGACCACGGCATCGACGAGCCGTACCTGTACGTCAGCATCTGGTGGCCGGACCGCATCGGAGTCGAGGCCGATGACCCGGTGTTGAACGCCCCGTCGTTCACCGGCGCGGTCTTGCCGCTATCGGACTTCCCGGCCAACGCCGACCCGGTCACCGTCGCCGCCGCCTTCTGGTCATCGATCAGGGACCGGCTGGGCTGATCGGCTGATCGGCGGAGCTGATCAGCTGGTCACCAGCCGTCGATGGCGGGCCGCTTCTTGCCGTGGCGGGGCGGCGGTGGACGCATCGCCGTCATCAGGCCTGCCACCCAGTGTCGGGTGTCGGCCGGATCGATCGTGTCGTCCACCGCGAACCCGGTGGCGTGGTTGAGCGCCTTGCCCCGCTGGTACTCCTTGTCGACGAGCTCGTCGTAGCGGGCCTTGCGCTCGGCCGGGTCCTCGATGGCCGCCAGCTCGGCCCGGAATCCCAACTTGACCGAGCCTTCGAGGCCCATCGGCCCGAACTCGGCGGTCGGCCAGGCCACGGTGAACGTCGGGACCTTGAACGAGCCACCGGCCATGGCGATGCCCCCCAACCCGTAGGCCTTGCGGACGATCACGCTGAAGATCGGCACGTCGAGGTTGGCCCCGATCAGGAACATCCGGTTGGCGTGGCGAACCAGGGCGGTCTTCTCCACCTCGGGGCCGACCATGATCCCCGGGGTGTCGCACAACGACAGCACCGGCAGATCGAAGGCGTCGCAAAGCTGGAGGAACCGGGCACCCTTGTCGGCCCCGTCGGAGTCGATGGCCCCGCCGAGATGGTTGGGGTTGTTGGCGATCAAACCAAGCGGTTTGCCCTCGATGCGGATCAGGGCGGTCACCATGCCGTGGCCGAAGTCCGGCCGCAACTCCAGCACCGAGTCGACGTCGGCCAGGTCGGTGACGAGTTGCCGTACGTCGTAGCTGCGGAGCCGGTTCTCGGGAATGGCTCGGCGTAGCCATCGCTGGTCGGCGGCCTCCCAGCCCTCGGTCGGACCCTGGAAGTAGGCCAGATACTTCTTGGCCACGGCGGTGGCTTCGGCCTCGTCGGCCACCAGCACGTCGATGACCCCGTTGGCGGTGTGGACCGTGGCCGGGCCGATCTCCTCGGGGCGGAAGATGCCGAGGCCGCCGCCTTCGATCATGGCCGGACCACCCATGCCGATGTTGGTGTTCTCGGTTGCGATGATCACATCACAGCAGCCGAGCAGCGAGGCGTTGCCGGCAAAGCAGTAACCCGACACCACCCCCACCATCGGGACCAGCCCGCTGAGGGTGGCGAATCGGGAGAAGGTCCGGCTGCCGAAGTCACCGCCGTCGGTGTCGCCGGGGCGGCCGCCGCCACCTTCGGCGTAGAGGATGAACGGCATCCGGCCCTCGGTGGCGACATCGATGATCCGGTCGGTCTTGGCATGGTTCCGGATGCCCTGGGTGCCGGCGAACACCGTGTAGTCGTAGATCATCACCGCGCAGCGGTTGGTCGGGGCGTCGAACAGCTCGCCGTTCACCGATGCCACCCCGGTCAGCAGCCCGTCGGCCGGGCTGCGGTCGATCAGGTCCTCCCTGGTCCGCCGGCGGCGCTGGGCGGCCAGGGCCATCGGCCCGTACTCGACGAAGGTGCCGGCGTCGACCAGGTCGGCCAGGTTCTCCCTGGCGGTCCGCTGGCCGGTCTTTCGGCGTCGGGCCACCGCCGCCGGTCTGGCCTCGTCCATCATCCTGGCCCGCAGCGCCAGCGTTTCGGCCAGGCTGGGCCGGATCTCGTCGAGATCGATCTCCTCCTCGACGAGCTCGGCGTCGTCGCCGGTCGACCCCTCGACGATGACGAGGATCAGTTGGTCTGCCCAGAGGGTGTCGCCGGCTGCAGCGGCGATCCGATCGACGGTTCCGGACGCCGGGGCGGTCACCTCGTGCTCCATCTTCATCGCTTCCACCACCGCCACCAGTTGCCCGTGGTGAACGGCGTCGCCCGGCGCCACCTCTATCGACACCACCGTGCCCTGGAGCGGGGTGGTGGCGGCCACCCGACCAGGAGCCAGATCGCCGATCGCCGCATCGGCCGCGGCCGGTCGAACGTCGGCCTCGGCCCGACCGAACTCGATGACCGCCAACGGGTCGTCGCTGGCCAGCGTCGCCCCGGCCCGACCGGTTCGCTCACCCGGCCCGTCCGGTTGGCCATGGCGCTCGGGGCTGGAACTGCTCGACACCGGGTGGCGGGCGGCGCGCTCGGCCGGCGCGGTGAGTGCCGCCAGATGATCGTCGACGAAGGTCGTGGTGGCCGAGCCGAAGTCGGCGTGTTCCACGATGGCGGCCAGCAGGTCGAGGTTGGTCGTCACCCCTTCGATGCGGCATTCGGCCAGGGCCGTCTGGAGCTTGGCCACCACCGACGGAAAGTGGCCTGCAGAGCGGTGGACGATCAGTTTTGCCACCAGCGAGTCGTAGTTCGGGTTGATCACCATGCCGGCGAAACCGGCGGAATCGACCCGAACCCCGGGGCCGGAGGCCAACTCGATCACCTCGATGGTGCCGGACGCCGGTTTCGTCAGGCCGGTGGCATCGATCGTCTCGGCGTTGATCCTGGCCTGGACGGCCCAACCCCGCGCCGGCCGGGGCTCCCCCAGTCCGAGTTCGGCCAGGGTCGCCCCTGCGGCCAGCCGCAACTGGGTGGCCACCAGATCGACCCCCATCACCTCCTCGGTGACGGTGTGCTCGACCTGGATCCGGGCATTGGCCTCGATGAACCAGAACCGTTCCGGTGCCTCGGCGTCGACCAGGAATTCGACGGTGCCGACGTTGCGGTACGACACCGATCGGCCCAGTGCCACTGCAGCCTCGCAGATCCGATCACGAACGTCGGGCGCCAACCCGGGGGCCGGGGCGATCTCCACCAGCTTCTGGTTGCGCCGCTGCACGCTGCAGTCCCGTTCCCCGAGATGGGCCACCGCCCCGGTGCCGTCACCGAGGATCTGGACCTCGATGTGACGAGCCCGGGGCACCAGCTGCTCGACGTAGAGCTCGCTGCGGCCGAAGGCCTTGCCCGCCTCCGATACGCATCGCTCCCAGGCCGGCGCCAACCCGTCCGGCGACCGCACCACCCGCATCCCCCGACCGCCGCCGCCGGCCACCGCCTTCAGCATCACCGCCCCGTGTTCGCCCAGCACCGCCGCCGCCTGGTCGATGGTGCATGGCCCGTCGGAGCCCGCCAGCACCGGCACCCCGGCCACGGTCGCAGCCCGGCGGGCGGCCACCTTGTCTCCGAACAGGTCGAGCAGATCGGGGCCGGGGCCGACGAAGGTCAAACCGGCCAGTTCGACGGCCCTGGCGAATTCGGCGTTCTCGGCCAGGAAGCCATACCCGGGGTGGACGGCATCGGCCCCGGCCACCTTGGCCGCATCGATGATGGCATCGATGTCGAGATAGCCGGAAACCCCGGCGCCGGGCAGGGCGTGGGACGACGACGCCCGGATCACATGGAGGGCCGCTGCGTCATCGGTGGTGTAGAGCGCGCTGGCCCCGATGCCCTCGGCCTCGGCGGCCCGCATGATCCGGATGGCGATCTCGCCCCGGTTGGCCACCAGCAGCTGGTCGATCTGATGCATCCATCGACGCTGCCATACCCGGCGGTCCTGCGGCAATCTCGGCCCTTCCCGTGCCCGCACCGGTCATACCGTGGGAAGCTTGTCTGCCGTGAGCGACATGTCTGAACCGAACGACCAGAACCAGCCCGGCGACCCGAGCGACATGAAACACCGCACCGTCGAGACCAACGGCATCACCATCCACTACGTCGAGCAGGGCGAGGGCCCGCTGGTGGTGTTCTGCCACGGGTTCCCCGAGAGCTGGTACTCGTGGCGCCACCAGTTGCCGGCGGTGGCCGAAGCGGGGTTCCGAGCCGTCGCCCTCTCGATGCGGGGCTACGGCCGGACCGATGCTCCCACCGATGTCGAGCGGTATTCGATCATGCACCTGATCGGCGACGTGGTCGGCGTCGTCCGGTCCCTGGGCCAGGACCGGGCGGTGGTGGTCGGACACGATTGGGGGGCACCGGTCGCCTGGTATTCGGCGCTGACGAGGCCCGACATGTTCCGGGCCGTCGCCGCCCTGAGCGTGCCGTTCACCCCACCCATCGGCGGCCTGCCGGACGGGGTGACGATCAACGATCTGATGCGGATGAACGCCGGACCGGATCGGGACTACTACCGGCTCTACTTCCAGGAGCCGGGCGTGGCCGAGGCTGATCTCGAGGCCGATCTACGGCACTCGGTCCTCGGTTTCCTGTATGCGATCTCGGGCGACGCGGTGGCCAACGGCGACCTCGAACAGGGTTGGGACGGGCACTTTCCGATGGGCCAGACACTGAGCGAGCAGCTGATCGTGCCCGAGACCCTGCCATCGTGGCTGACCGAGGACGACGTGCAATTCTACGTCGACGAGCTGGTCACCTCGGGTTTCCGGGGCGGCCTCAACTGGTATCGCAACATCAACCGGCTGCCCGGTCTGCTCAGCCCCTGGGTCGGCTCGACGATCGAACAGCCCAGCTTCTACATGGGCGGCTCGACCGACCTGATCGCCGGCAACACCCAGGAGGCGCTGGACATCATGCAGGCCGCCTTGCCGGACCTTCGCCACTTCGAGCTCATCGACGGTGCCGGCCACTGGCTGCAACAGGAGCGACCGGCCGAGGTCAACCGGGCACTCCTGACCTTCCTGGCCGGCCTCTGAGCCCATGTGCGGAGCAGCAGCTCGGGCCCCCTTGGGTGCCTTCGAGCTCCCGGGGACCCTCGGCGCCGAGGTTCACGGCGCCTCGATCGGCTCGATCACGCTCTTGCGCCGGTGCTCGAACAGCAGCGAGGTTCGTTCGTCGAACACCCCGGGGAAGCTGCTGATGTCGTTGAGGATCACCCGCTGGAGGGCGTCGGCATCCGCCACCGCCAGATGGATGATCACGTCCTCGGCCCCGGTGATCAGATCGATGGCGACGGTCTCCGGCTTGGCCCACATGTGTTCGAGGAAACTGCGGATGATGTCGTCGTTCTTCGGTTGCAGTCGAACGAAGACCAGCGCCTCGAGGCCCCGACCGAGCGCCGACAGGTCGACGTGGCCGTGGTAGCCGGTCAACACCTTGCGCTGCTCGAGATCCCTGACCCGGGCCAAGGTTGTCGAGGGGGCCAGCCCGGCCTTGGCGGCGAGGGCTCGATTGGTCTGTCGTGCGTCGTGCTGCAGTTCCTTGATCAGCAACAGATCGGTCGGGTTGGTCACCGGTTCAGCCATCGAGCGATCCGTTCGGATATCGAAGGGTTTGGGCTTGCGATTCCGAACTTGTCGACGTGATCGAATCCATGAACCGAATCATATTCGCACCAGTTGAACTCGATTCGAATGCTAACCATACTTTCATGACAGGATCCGTACGGATGACCGAAGACCGACCGGGTCGATGGGAGGATTGTCATCGAAAGCCACCTCGCGACCGCTTCACTCCAGCCACCAGCATGCGATTGGAACACCTGATGTCACAGATCGAGATGCGCCTCCACGTCCCGGAACCAGCGGCCCGCCCCGGCGAGGACCCCGACTTCTCCTTCCTGGCCATCCCACCGATCGACGAGGCGACGAAACCGGCGATCGACGTGACGGCGCAGGAGACCTACTTCCTGGCCACCACCATGATCCGGGTCCTCGACGACGACGGGCGAGCGGGCGGCAACTGGGACCCGGGCCTGAGCGGTGACACGAAACGCACCGCGCTGGCCCACATGATCACCACCAGGCTGCTGGAAGAGCAGTTCTTCCTGCTGCAACGGCAGGGCAAAGCGGCCTTTGCCATCCGCTCCCTCGGTGAGGAGGCGGTGGCGATCGCCGCCGCGATGGCGGTCGACGAGAGCTCCCCCGGCTACGGGCCGGGCCTCGACATGCACTTCCCCACCTACCGTCAGGGTGGCCTGCTGGTGGCCAACGGCCACTCCATCACCGAGATGGCGTGCCAGGTGCTGTCGAACTCCGGCGACCGGCTCAAAGGGGCCCAGCTCCCGAGCCTGCACTCGGTCCCGGAGTGCGGCTTCTTCTCGATCTCCGGCAACCTCGCCACCCAGTACATCCAGGCCGTCGGTTGGGCCATGGCCGGAGCGATCCAGAACAAGCGCATCGTCGGCGTCGGCTGGACCGGCGAGGGGGCCACCGCCGAGAACGACTTCCATTCCGCGCTGGTCTTCGCATCGGTCTACCAGCCGCCGGTGCTCCTCAACATCGTCAACAACCAGTGGGCGATCTCCAGCTTCCAGGGCATCGCAGGAGGCAGCAACGCCTCGTTCGCCCAGCGGGGCAACGGCTACGGGGTTGCCACGCTGCGGGTCGACGGAAACGATTTCCTGGCCGGCTACGCCGCCAGCCGGTGGGCCACCCGGCGGGCCAGGGCCGGGCACGGCGCAACCCTGATCGAGTGGGTCACCTACCGGGCGGCTTCGCATTCCAGCTCCGACGATCCGTCGAAGTACCGACCGGTCGAGGCGGCGAAGGCCTGGCCTCTCGGCGATCCGATCGACCGGCTGAGCGAGCACCTGATCGGCACCGACGAGATGACCGGCAGCGATGTCGAGGCGTTGAAGACCGAGTGCCGGGAACGGGTGGCGGCTGCGGTGGCCGAAGCCGAAGCGCTCGGCACCCTGGCCGACGGTCCTGCGGTGTCGCCGGTGGAGATGTTCCGCCACGTCTACGCCGAGATGCCACCCCATCTGATCGAACAGCGACAGGAACTTGGGTACTGACATGGCGCTCGACCAGGACCCCTCGGTCAACCCCTACTCGATGGCCCCGGCCCGACCCGCCAGACCACCCCCACCCGATCGATGACCATGATCGAGGCCATCCGGGACGCACTGGCGGTGATGATGACCCTCGACGAGCGGGTGGTGTCGTTCGGTGAGGACGCCGGCTTCTTCGGTGGGGTGTTTCGCTGTACCGAGGGCCTTCAGCAGGAGTTCGGAGCGCATCGATCGTTCGACACTCCGATCAGCGAGAGCGGCATCGTCGGCTCGGCGATCGGTATGGCGGCCTACGGCCTGCGGCCGGTGGCCGAGATCCAGTTCGCAGACTACATGTACCCCGGCTATGACCAGATCGTGTCCGAAGCGGCCAGGCTGCGATCTCGATCGGCCGGCGGCTTCACCGCCCCGATGGTGATACGGATGCCGGTCGGTGGCGGCATCCGCGGCGGCCAGACCCACTCCCAGAGCCCCGAGGCGCTGTTCACCCACGTGGCCGGGCTCAAGACCGTGATCCCGTCCAATCCGATCGACGCCAAGGGACTGCTGATCGCCGCCATCGAGGATCCGGACCCGGTGATCTTCCTCGAGCCGAAGCGGCTCTACAACGGACCGTTCGACGGCCACCACGATCGGCCGATCCAACCGTGGTCCCGCCACGAGCTCGGCTCGGTCCCCGAGGGCCACTACACGGTGCCGCTGGGAAAGGCCGAGGTGGTTCGTACCGGATCGGAGGTGACGGTGCTGTGCTACGGCACGCTGCGGTTCGTTGCCGAGGCGGCGGCGGCCGAAACCGGCATCGATGCCGAGATCATCGATCTGCGGACCCTGGTGCCGCTCGACACCGACGCCATCGTGGCGTCTGTGATGAAGACCGGCCGGTGCGTGATCGTTCACGAGGCGACCAGGACCGGGGGCTTCGGGGCCGAGCTGTCGGCCCAGGTCCAGGAACGTTGTTTCGACCATCTGGAGGCCCCGATCACCAGGGTCACCGGCTACGACACGCCCTATCCGGTCGGGTTGGAATGGGTCTACTTCCCTGGCCCCGATCGCCTCGGCGAGGCGCTGCGGAAGGTGGTGGACTACTGATGAGCCGGCTCACGGTGAAGGTGCCGGACGTCGGCGAGGGTGTGGCCGAGGTGGAGATCGTCTCGTGGGCGGTCAGCGAAGGCCAGGAGGTCGAGCGGAACCAGATCATCGCCGAGGTGATGACGGACAAGGCCACGGTCGAGGTTCCCGCACCGGTGGACGGCGTTGTCCGGGCGATGGTCGGCGCCGTCGGCGACATCCTGCTCGTCGGTAGCCCGCTGTTCGCCCTCGACGTCGCAGCCCATCACGCCGCCGCCGATGACGAGATCGATGCCGAGATGGAGGCCGTCCTCCACGTCGGCGTCGACCACAGCCATGACGACCCAACCGGCCCCGGCCCTCAGCCGGAACCGGGCCGAGGGGCGACGCCACAGCAGGCCCCAGGGTCAGCCGCAGGTCCGCCGGTGATCGAACCGACGACGCCGACGACGGCCGCGCCGGCCGTCACCCCGACGAAACCCACGACCGGCCGGGCGACCGGCAGCGGATCGCCGGTGGGACCACGATCGGTCGGCGGCGCCGGTGCGTTCGGCGTCGGCGCACCTCGGCCCGAGGGTCGGGCCCCGACCGCCACCCCGGCCGTTCGCAGGCGGGCCAGGGAAGCCGGTATCGACCTTCGAACGATCACCGGCACCGGCCCCGCGGGCCGGATCACCCACGATGATCTCGATGCGGCGTTCAGCGCAACCAACGGGTCCGGTCGGGCCGGCACAGCATCGGCGCAGATCGAACGGGACCTTCCCAACGACACGGTCACCGACCAACCCATCGTCGGCGTCCGCCGTAAGATCGCCGAGCAGATGGTGGCGTCAACCACCACGATCCCCCACATCACCTACGTGGAGGAGATCGACATGACGGCCCTCGAGGACCTGCGGCGGGCACTCAACGAGCAGAGCGACCAGAGCGCCGTTCCCCGCCCCAAGCTGACCATCCTGCCGTTCCTGATCCGGGCCCTGGTCAGGGAGCTGCCAAACTTCCCGACGATGAACGCCCACGTGCTGGATCCCGCAGGCGACGGTCCGGCAACGCTGCGAACCTTCGGCGGTGTCCACGTCGGGATCGCCACCCAGACCGACAACGGTCTGGTGGTGCCGGTCGTCCACCACGCCGAAGCAAGCTCGCTGTGGGCCATGGCCGAACAGATCGCCGACTTGGCCGACGCCGCCCGCAGCGGCACTGCGGACCGGACCGATCTGACCGGCTCCACCATCACCATCACCAGCCTCGGCCCCCTTGGTGGGCTGATGTCGACCCCGGTGATAAACCGACCGGAGACCACCATCATCGGGGTCAACAAGATGATGACGAAGCCGGTCTGGATCGATGGGTCGTTCGTGCCTCGCACGATGATGAACCTCTCCTCCTCATTCGACCATCGGGTGATCGACGGGTGGGTTGCGGCCAACTTCGTCCAGTCGCTCAAACGATCGCTCGAACAACCGGCGCTGTTGTTCGTCGAGTCGCCATGAGCCAGCAGCTCGCCGCCCAGACCGGACCAAGCCTCGGATCCCGCCGGGTCCGGGTCCTTATCATCGGCGGAGGTCCCGGTGGCTATGTCGCCGGAATCCGGGCCGGTCAGCTGGGGCTCGACGCGGTGGTGGTCGACCCGCAGCCGATGGGTGGGACCTGCCTCAACGTCGGCTGCATCCCGTCCAAGGCGCTGATCCACGTGGCCGACGAGTTCGCCGTCGCCGAACAGCAGGCCAAGACATCGCCGCTCGGAATCTCGGTGGCTGCACCGACCATCGATCTCGGCCGATCGATGAGCTGGAAGGACGGCATCGTCAAGCGGCTGAACCATGGCGTTGCCGGGCTCCTGGCCAAGGCCGGCACCTCGGTGATCGAAGGGCGGGCCACGCTGGTCGACGGCAAGACCGCCGAGATCACCGGCTCGGACGGCTCGACCCAGCGGCTGACCGCCGAGCACGTGATCGTCGCAACCGGCTCTGAACCGATCGCCCTGCCGTCGATCCCCTTCGGCGGGTCGGTGATCTCCTCCACCGAGGCGTTGTCGCTGACCCGGGTACCGGACCGGTTGGTGGTGGTCGGCGGCGGCTACATCGGCCTCGAACTCGGCATGGCCTTCGCCAAGCTCGGCGCAGACGTGACCGTGGTCGAAGCCGAGGACCGGATCCTGCCGATCTACGATCGCCAACTGACGACGCCTGTGGCCCGGTCGCTGGACACCCTGGGTGTCACCGTGCTCACCTCGTCCCGGGCCCTGGGGGTCGCCGACGACGGTCTGGTGGTGGAAGGGCCCGACGGTCAACGGACCCTAACGGCGGACAAGCATCCTGGTCACGGTCGGGCGCCGGGCGAACCTCAGCGGCACCGGCCTCGAACACCTCGGGCTCACCATGAACAACGGCTTCGTCGCCGTCGACGACCGGTGCCAGACCTCGATGCGCAATGTCTGGGCGGTCGGCGACATCACCGGCGAACCGATGCTGGCCCACCGGGCCATGAAGCAGGGCGAAGTCGTGGCCGAAGCCATAGCCGGACGACCGACGGTGTTCGAGCCGATGGCCATCCCGGCCATCGTGTTCACCGACCCGGAAATCGTCTCGGTCGGGCTTGGTCCGGACGAGGCCGAGGCGCAGGGGCTGGACGTGATCGTCGGCCGGTTCCCCCTGTCGGCCAGCGGTCGCTCGATGACCCTTGCCTCCGACGTCGGTTTCGTCCGCGCCGTGGCGAGGGCCGACGACCACCTGATCGTCGGCCTCCAGGCGGTCGGGCGGGCGGTGGCCGAGCTGTCGACCGCCTTCGGGCTGGCCCTGGAGATGGGCGCCCGGCTGGAAGACGTGGCAGACACGATCCACGCCCACCCCACCGTCGGCGAGGGGCTGGCCGAGTCGGCCATGGCCGCCCTGGGCCACGCGCTGCATATCTGAGGCCGGCGCCCCGGCCCGCCAGCCGACGCCGGCACGGCTCGGCCCAGCCCATCTCGTCGTGGTCGGAGTATCGTTCGATCTCGTCAAGCCGTGTGGGCCGAGTGGCCGCCCGGCGGAACCAGGAGGAGTCACCATGCCGGGCCTTTTGCCGAACGTCGATCCCGAAGGACTGTTGGAGTACTCCGTCGTCTACACCGACCGGGCGGTCAACCACATGTCGGCCTCGTTCCAGTCGGTCATGACCGACATCTCGGCAACACTGAAGCGAGCCTACAACGCGGTCGGGGTGGTGATCGTGCCCGGCAGCGGCACCTTCGGCATGGAAGCGGTCGCCCGCCAGTTCGCAACCGACAACCACGCGCTGGTGATCCGCAACGGCTTCTTCAGCTACCGGTGGACCCAGATCTTCGACGCCGGCTCGATTCCGGCGTCACACACGGTGCTCATGGCCCGGGCCCAGGGCGACGGGCCCCAGGCCCCGTTCGCCCCGCCGCCGATCGCCGAGGTGATCGCCACCATCGCCGAGGAGCGCCCCGCGGTGGTGTTCGCCCCCCATGTCGAGACCTCGGCCGGGATGATGCTGCCGGACGACTACGTGCGGGCAGTGGCAGACGCCACCCATGGCGATCGGCGGCTTGTTCGTGCTGGACTGCATCGCTTCCGGCACGATCTGGGTCGACATGGAGGCCACCGGGGTCGACGTGTTGATCTCGGCACCCCAGAAGGGCTGGAGCGGACCGCCCTGTGCCGGGCTGGTGATGCTGTCGCCGCTCGGGATGGACCGCCTGGGCTCGACCACCAGCACCAGCTACGCCTGCGACCTGCGGAAGTGGCACGACATCATGGCGGCCTACGAGGCCGGTGGCCACGCCTATCACGCCACGATGCCGACCGATTCGCTCCGGGTGTTCCGGGACGTGATGCGAGAAACCGAGGCCTTCGGGTTCAGCGAATCCAAGACCGCGCTGAGCACCCTCGGCGCCCGGGTCCGGGCGCTGCTGGCGGAGCGGGGCTTCGCCAGCGTGGCCGCCGAGGGGTTCCAGGCCCCGGGGGTCGTGGTGTCCTACACCGACGCCGCAGACATGAAGAACGGCAAGCGGTTCGCCGAGGCGGGGATCCAGGTTGCCGGTGGCGTGCCGCTGATGGTCGACGAGCCGGACGACTTCTCGACGTTCCGCATCGGCCTGTTCGGGTTGGACAAGATCGGCAACATCGACCGCACGGTCGACACCCTTGCCGCCGCCCTCGACACGATGGAGTAGCGCTTCGTCAGGGGCCGGCGGGGAGCAGGGGTGGTACCGGCAGGCGGACCGCATCGGCCACCACCCTGATCAGCTCCGCCTCCTCGACGGTGGTCTTGCCGTCGTGCAGCACCGCGGTTGTGGCGCCGCCGACGAACGCCTCGCGGCCGGCACGATCGAGACGCGAGAGACGTTCCAGCGCCTCGTCGAGCCGGTCGAAGGTCAGTTCCTCGATCGGTGGGACCGGGACCGACGGGCTGTTCAACGTGGCCAGGGCGGCGTCGAACGCCGACTGGGTCTCGGCGCTGCCGGAGCTGTTGAACCAGGCGATCACCCCGTACACGATGACCGTCTCGGGCCGCAGGTCCGCCAGCTTGTGGTCGTGGACCGCCGAGCCGTCATCGTGTTGGTCCTCGAGGTGGCGCAACATCACCCGCCGCAGGGTCCAGCGGAACAGATCCTGGTCGTGGCGAGAATTCTCGATGGCCCGGATCGTCTCGGCCAGGTTCAACTTGTACTCGTACGGCAGCTCCCGTATCGAGTGGAGGGCGATGTCGATGGCCGGGAGCTGCAGCGACCGGTGCAGATCGGCGATCACCCGGCTGGCGGCGTCGAGATACTCGGCGTCGATCCCGACCCGCTCACCGGCCGCTTCGAGCTGACCGGGTACGCATCTCGGGGTCGGCCGAGACCAGGAGCCCGACAACGGCGGCCACCGCCCCCTGGCGGGTGTGCAGGTAGTTCTGGACCGGCTCGGGTATCCGTGACAGCAGGTCCCGGGCATGCTCGATGTGGGCGTCGGTCGGACCGCCGAACGACGGCGGTTGGAAGCCGCCATCGTTCGGCGCAACGGGAGGCGGTGGCGGTGCCGGCGGTGAGCCCGCCGATCCAGCGGCGTCGGGCGCCATCGACGAGACGGCCGAAGACACCGCGGCACCGGCACCGGGAGGCGGGGGCCGATGGTCGGCGGCGGCGCCTGCGGCCTCGGCTCGAGGATCGCCGGACCGACCTGCGGCACCTGCGGCACCTGCGGCACCTGCGGCACCTGCGGCCAGGATGGCGGCACCCCCGAGCGGTCCCGGCAGCCCGAGATTCGGCATCCCGGGAATGGCGACCTGGCCCGGCAGTGCCTCACCCCAGCCGTTGCCGTTCCGGCTTCGCCCACGATCGCCACCCGGTCCGGCGCCGGCCGATCCCCGTCCCTCGGCCCCAACGGTTTCGGGACCCCGGAACTCGCCGTTCCAGTCCGGCAGCAGCCGTTTGATGCGTTCCTTGAGTGGGGGATGGCTGGCAAAGCTCGAGCCGATGGCCGAGCTGAAGAACAGGTGTCCGGCTTCGAGTGGCGTGGGCGGCCCGAATCTTGTTGGCGTCGCCCATCCCGCCGATCTTCATCAACGCTTCGCCGATCCCGGACGGATCCCGGGTGTACTGGACCGCCGATGCGTCAGCCAGGTATTCCCGCTGCCGGGACACCGCGGCCTGGACCATCCTGGCGAACAGCGTGCCCACCGAGCCGATGATGACCAGCCCGACGGCGGCCGCAAGGATGATCATGGCGCTGTTGTCCTTGGAGTCCCGCCGCCTGGGGGCCCACCACAACTGATGGAGCAGGATCCGGCCCAGCACGGTGATCACCGCGATTCCGAACACCCAACCGATGATCCGGGTCTTGACCCTGGTGTCGCCGTTGCGGATGTGGGAGAACTCGTGGGCGATCACCCCTTGCAGCTCCCGCCGGTTCAACTGCTGCAGCGCCCCTCTCGTCACACCGATGGCAGCGTTGTCGGCGGTCCAGCCTGCTGCGAAAGCGTTGATGCCGGCCTCCTCGTCGAGGACGAACAGTGCCGGAACCGGCATACCGGAGGCGATGGCGATCTCCTCGACCACGTTGCTGAGCTGTTTCTCGGCCGGGTCGAGGGTGTTGAAGTCGATCGGGCGGCCACCCATCGAAGTCGCAACATACGATCCCCCACCACTCTTGATCTGGCTCGATTTCACCAGCGACGCCCCGACAACCCCAACCGTGGTCACCGGGGCGGCGACGGCGACGGCGCTCCACGGCTGGAACTCACCGGAGCCGTAGTACAGGAGCGCGATCATCAGCACGCTGACGATGGCGATGATCGAGATCACCCCGAGGGCCAGGATGGCTATGAGCTTTGCGGTGTTCTGCTTTGCGTCTTCCTGATGGGTCTGGAAGTCCATCTCAGTCGCGCAGACCCCCGTCTTGTGGTGGGAACGGGTTCGTCGCGTCGTCGAACGACACGTTGATGTTCTCCCGCTTGTGGGCCTTCTCCTCGAGATCGAGGTAAGCGCTGTCCTTGAAGCCCATCGAGTTGGCCAGGACCACCGGCGGGAAGCTGGCCTTGTAGGTCTGGTAGTTGGTGACCTGATCGTTGTAGTTCTGCCGGGAGAAGGCGATCTTGTTCTCGGTTGTGGTCAGCTCCTCGGTCAGCTGGGCCATGTTCTGGTTCGCCTTGAGATCGGGATAGGCCTCGGAAACGGCGAGCAACCGGCTCAACGCACCGCCGAGTGCCCCTTCGGACTCGGCCATCTTCTGCATGGCCTCCAGGTTCTCGGGGTCGCCGTGGACCTCGATCCGAGCCTGGGTGGCGGCGGCCCGGGCGTTGACCACGGCTTCCAGGGTCTCCCGCTCATGGCCCATGTAACCCTTCACGGTTTCGACCAGGTTGGGGATCAGGTCGTGGCGCCGCTCGAGCTGGACGTCGATCTGGGCGAAGGCGTTGCGAACCCGCTCCCGATGCTTGACCAGTTTGTTGTAGACGCTGACCAGGAACAGTCCGATCAAGACGACGAGTACAACGATGACGATGAGGAAGATGAACATGAGATATCCTTTTCTTGCCGATGGCCAGCATGCCACCGGTACGCCGCCGCCTCCACCGAAACCGCGGGTTTGTCCACTCGTTCTCAACGACCGGGACGGAGGAAAAGTTCCGAGCAACGGCCGAAGCAGGGGGCCAGCGCCGGATTTCGCCGGCCGGTCCATGCCCGCTCGGGACACTCACGACGCAGAACCGGCGGTGGGTGAGGTGTCCGGCAAACGGACGTCCGGGTCGGGGTCGACGGGCCACATCGTCACCTCGAAGGTCAGCCCACAGCCATCGCAGACGATCGCCGCCCCGGCCCTCGGCTGGGCGTTGGCGACCGGTCGTCCACACGACGGGCAGAACCGGACCGCCGCCGGACCGCCGGCAACGATGTCCCCGTTCGCCTCCTGCCGGGGCGAGGCAAACCGGGACAGGACCGGGATCAGGAGTGTCAGCGCCGCCACCAGCACCCCCTCGACGCCGATGATGCGGCCAAACCAATCGTTGTCCGGTTCGAACCACAGCCCGAAGAGAACGGTCAAGGCCAACAGGGTGATCAGGGCGTTGCCCACCGCCTGTAGCCAACGGAGCGGGGCAGACTTGGTGAGCAAGGCCAGGCTCGATGCAAGCGTGGCCCCGGCCGCCACCACCAGGAACGAGCCGGCCAGCTTGAACCAGCGATCATCACCGGCTTCGGTCCACATCAACACGATGAACAGGGCGAAGCCCGAAGCACCGGCGGCTGCGCCCACCGATGGAGCCGGCCACAGCGCCCGTCGCCGTAGAGCCGGGATGTTGACCAACACACTGAGCATCGCGGCCGAAACGAGAAAGCTGGTTCCGAGGACCTTGCCCTGGGTCTCCCCGAAGTCGCCTGACAGCAGCGCCCAGATGCCGAGAACGGCGTTGACCAGGATCGAGGCGACAAAGAGGTTGAGGAACAGGCGGGTGGAAGAAGCGCTCTTCACCAGATGAGCATCCCAGAACCAGCGACGTCCTGGTCAGGGGCGAACGTCCCCTTGGTCTCGCTCGGCCGGTCTCGTATCCCGACGGTGGGGCGGCCGCCGTATGCGGCCATGCAGGGCCCAGTCATGATGGCTTCACCTCCATGGTCGGGTTCATCCCGGCTCCCACCGGGCTGGCGGCCCATCGCCGTTTCGTGCATGGTTGGGGCCATGGAATTCGACCTCGACCAGACCGATGCCCTCCTCTCCACCACCCGGGCGGTACGAAAGCGCCTCGATTTCGACCGTGAGGTCCCAGACGACGTGCTGCTGGAGTGCCTGCAGCTGGCCATTCAGGCCCCAACCGGCTCCAACCGTCAGGGCTGGCGGTGGCTGGTGATCCGGGACCCGGAGAAGAAGGAGGCGCTGGCCGAGATCTACCGGAAGGCCGGCGGGGCCTACCTGGCCGATGCGGCCAAGACCGCCGATCCCGGCTCCCAGACCGGTCGGGTGATGGATTCGGCCAACTTCCTGGCCCAGAAGCTGGGCCAGGTCCCGGTGATGGTGATCCCGATGATCATCGGCCGCCTCGACGATGACAGCACCAACTCGGCGGCCGGGCTGTTCGGTTCGATCATCCCCGCCATGTGGAGCTTCCAGTTGGCGCTGCGGAGCCGCGGCCTCGGCAGCTGCTACACCACGCTGCACCTCGGTCACGAGAAGGAGGCGGCGGAGTTGCTCGGCATTCCGGACCACATGAGCCAGGCCGGCCTGTTGCCGGTGGCATACACCAAAGGCACCGATTTCAAACCGGCGAAGCGGGATCCGGTCGAACAGATCACCTACCTCGACACCTACAAGAACCCGATCCGATAGGTTCTACCCAGTCGACGAGGAGGTATCCGACCATGACCAAGACCCGGAACGAGAGCATCAGCACCACCGATGGATCGTTCAGGGCCCACGTGGCCCTCCCCGACTCCGGCAACGGCCCGGGGCTGGTGGTGTTGCAGGAGATCTTCGGCGTCAACAACTACATCAAGGCGGTCTGCGACCGGTTGGCCGAGATGGGGTACGTGGCCATCGCCCCCGATCTGTTCTGGCGTCAGGAGCCGGGGTTCACCGTCGAGCCGGAGCAGGGCGAAGCGGGCATGAACCGGGCGTTCGAGAAGATGGGCGGCTACGACTTCGGCAACGTGGCGGCCGACCTCGGAGCCACGCTCGACGAGCTGCGACTGATGGGCGAGTGCAACGGTCAGGCCGGCCTGATCGGCTTCTGCTTCGGCGGTACCCTCGCCTTCCTCGGGGCCGCGGCCCTGGACCCGACCTGCGCCGTCAGCTACTACGGCAGTGGCGTGGCCGCCAACCTCGATCAGGCAGACAAGATCGACTGTCCGATCCTGTTCCACTTCGGAGGCGCCGATCCCTACCTGCCGAGCGAGGACGCCGACGCCGTCGCGGCCCGGTTCGCCGGTGTGGCAAACGCCGCGGTGCTGGTGCAGCCGGGGGCCGGCCATGCCTTCGACAACCACCTCAACCCGATGTTCTCCAACCCCGAGGCCGCGGCACCGGCGTGGCAGGCCACCTCCGAATTCCTGGCCGAGCACCTGCCGGTCTCCTAGATCCGATCGACGAGCAGTGGCCGCGGTTTCAGAGATCTTCGATCCCGAGCTGTGGGACACCGTCCCCGGCTTCGACTTCACAGACATCACCTACCACCGGGCAAAGGACGTCGGTGCGGTCCGTGTGGCCTTCGATCGGCCCGATGTCCGCAACGCCTTTCGTCCCCACACCGTCGACGAGCTGTACCGGGCCCTCGATCACGCCCGGCAGACCAGCGACGTCGGCTGCGTGCTGCTGACCGGCAACGGCCCGAGCACCAAGGACGGCGGTTGGGCGTTCTGCTCCGGCGGGGATCAGCGGATCAGGGGCCGCGACGGCTACCGCTACACCGTGACAGACGATGACGGCGGCCTGGCCGAGGGTGCGGCGGCGATCGACCCGGCCCGCAGCGGCCGCCTCCACATCCTCGAGGTCCAGCGACTGATCCGGTTCATGCCGAAGGTGGTGATCGCGGTGGTGCCGGGCTGGGCCGCCGGTGGCGGCCACAGCCTCCACGTGGTCTGTGACCTCACGCTGGCCAGCGCCGAACACGCCCGTTTCAAACAGACCGACACCGATGTGGCCAGCTTCGACGGTGGCTTCGGCTCCGCCTATCTGGCCCGCCAGGTCGGCCAGAAGGTCGCCAGGGAGATCTTCTTCCTCGGCCGGACCTACACCGCGGCCGAGGCCAAGGCCCAGGGGGTGGTGAACGAGGTCTACCCTCACGCCGAACTGGAGAACCAGGCCCTGCAGTGGGCCAGGGAGATCTGCTCCAAGAGTCCCAACCGGACAGCGGATGAGCAAGTTCGCGCTGAACCTCATCGACGACGGGCTGGTCGGCCAGCAGGTCTTCGCCGGCGAGACCACCCGCCTGGCCTACATGACAGACGAGGCGCAGGAGGGACGGGATTCGTTTCTCGAAAAGCGGGATCCGGACTGGTCCCGCTTTCCCTGGTACTACTGATCGCCACCCCAACCGGCCAGAAGACGCCGCAACGACCACGACGGCGACCGGAACACCGGGACGCCTCGGGCGACCCGGCGACCCGGCGACCGATCTATTGTGAGTCGAGTTCGCCCTGGATCTCGGCGGTGTGGGCCCCGAGTTGCGGCGCCGGTCCCCGGACCGCCATCGGCGATGCGGTGAATCGGATCGGGGGGCCGGGGTACACGACCGTTCGGTTCAGTTGCGGCTGGTACAACTCGACCGGGAATCCCCGCTCGACGAAGTGGGGATCGTTCATCATCTCGTCTGGCGACCAGACCACACCGGCGGCGATCCCCCGGCTCTGGAAGCCGACGAACGCCTCGTGGGCCGTGACCCGTGATGCGATGAACGCCATGGCGTCCCGCCCGGCGCCGAAGACCTCACCGGCCAGCGGATCCTCCTGGATCATCGCCAGGCTCAGGTATTGATACTCCGAGCCCATGGCCAACAGCGCGGTCATGGGGAACTCGTCGCTCAGGCCGAGCTCGTCGAGCCAACCGACGAGGGCGTCGAACTCCTGGGGCGAGCGGGGTGGGACGCCGGTGTTGAGATACCGGCCGTCTGCGCATCGGACCTGCGTCGGTTCGCTCGGCCTGGGGGTGGCGTGACGGCCGGTCTGGCGCTGCACGGTCTCCCGGGCCGCCAGCCAACCGTATGAGGCGAACTCGGTGGTCACGTTGGCCGCCGCAACCATGCTGAGGTCGATGAACTGGCCGCCGTGCCGACTCCTGGCCAGCAGGGCCGTCAGCACCGACATGACCGCGAAGTGGGCCGAGATGCGGATCCCCTGATTGCCACGGCCCCGGACCGGTGGCAGGTCGTGATCGTCGTAGCCGCAGGACCACATCGGGCCGCCCCGGGCCAGCAGCGTCAGGTCGGTCATGTCATCGCCCCCTCCGGTCTCGGCTCGGCCGAACGGGTTGATCGACACGTGGATCAGCTCGGCGTTGACCGGCGGCGGGCCGGAGGCCTTCTCCCCCGCTGCGGGGCCGGAGTCGGCCTCGATGGGGCGACCGGTGAGGTCCTGGTAGTCGATGCCGAGCTCTGCCAGGAAGCCGGGCCGTTCGGCCTCGAGGAGCACGTCGCTGGTCTCGATCAACTGGCGGAAGAACTGCCGGCCGGGGCCGGTCTCCAGGTCGGCGACGGCGCTGCGCTTCCCGGTGTTCTCGGCCCACCACGACAGGCTCATCTCCGGGTCGACCCGATCGTCTGCGAACGGTTCGTGGTACCGCTGTTCGGCCCCGTCCGGCGGCTCGATCAAGATCACATCGGCCCCGGCATCGGCCAGCAGTCGTCCGGCGAAGGCGGTGAAGGGATGGGCGATCTCCACCACCCTGATCCCCTGCAACGGGCCGGGGCCGTCCACCGCCGCAGGCGTGGGGTGGGTCACCGGCAGCGGGCGAACCGCGGGATCCTCGCCATCTGCCTGCGATGAGGGAGCCATGCTCAGATCGCTCCCACGTCTTCGAGCTTCTCGATGTCCTCGGCCGATCTTCCAAGCAACCGGCCGAACACGTAGTGGTTGTGCTGACCCAACAGCGGCGCCCCCCGCTCGATCGACCAGTCCGTCACCGAGAACCGTACCGGCTGGCCGTCGACCCGGACGCCACCCATCGCCGGGTGGTCGACCATCGGCCACATCCGGCGGCTGCCGGTGGCGATGTCGCCGTCGATGCGCTCACCCGGCCGGGCGATCGCCGCCGCCGGCACCCCCACCGCCTGGAGGTCGGTCTGGATGTCCCACCGGCTCCGGTCCAGACACCATCGGGCGATCCCGTCGTCGAGGACCTGCTGGTTCGCCAGCCGGCCATCGAGCTCGTCGAACACCGAGGCGGAGAGCCCGAGGGGGGATGCATCATCGCCGATCACCGACTTGAGGTTCTGCCAGTCGAGGTCGTCGCGACAGGCGATGGCCACCCAATTGTCTTCACCGGCGCACCGATAGACCTGGTGGGGGGCCATGGCCGGCGTCGTGGCGTGGTTGCTGTCCGGCAACTCCGGGTCCCGCAGCGGTTGCCCGTTGACCGACCAGTCCAGCAGGTCGGCCCCATGGAGGTTGGCCCCGGCCTCGGTACAGCTCATGTCGACCCACTGCCCCTCGCCGGTTCGGTCGCGATGGATCAGGGCCATCATGATGGCCATGGCCATGTAGTAGCCGCCGGTGTGGTCCATGTAGGAGTAACCCCACCCGGCCGGCTCCTGGCCCGCCAGTCCCGAGCTGTGGGTCAGCCCTGACACCGCCTGGGCGATGGGGCCCCAGGACTTGTAGTCCCGGTATGGCCCGGTCTGACCGAATCCGCAGTTCGAAACGTAGATGATGTCCGACCGCAGCTCCTGCAGCCGGTCGTAGCCGAACCCCATGCGGTCCATCACCCCGGCGGCGAAGTTCTCCGAGACCACATCGGAGATCGCAACCAGCTCCTCGACCAGCTCCCGGCCTTCGGCGGTGCGGAGGTTGACGGTGACCCCCAGCTTCTCCACGTTGTGGTTGTTGAAACCCGAGCCGTACTCGATGCCCCGGCGATCGTCCTTGAACGGTGGCGAGCCCCGCAGGATGTCCCACCGTCCCTGTTTGACAGGGTCTTCGATCCGGATGACCTCGGCCCCGAACGAGGCGAGCCAACGGGTGGCGCCGGCCCCGGCCAGCTGGCCGGTGAAATCGCAGATCCGGAGATGCGACAGAGCTTGGGAGCCGGCCATCAGATCACCGGGTTCTTCAGGCCGTGGCCGGTGGTCGCCTCCAGCGCCTTTGCCGCCTCGAGCAGCGCGCCGTCACCGAAGGGCCGCCCGATCAGTTGGGCGCCCACCGGGAGACCGGCATCGGTGAAACCCGCCGGCAGCGAGAGCGCAGGGCAGCCCAGTGCGGTGATGCGACAGCACGAGCGCATCCACTCGATGTAGCTCGACATGGCGATCCCGTTGATCTCGGTCGGGTACTCCCACCCGACGGGAAACGGCGACACCTGGGTGACCGGCGCGATCAGGAGGTCGTGGCGGTCGAAGAACGAGACCGCCCGTCGCCACAGCACCCCGAGCTGGCCGTAGGCCTGCGACACCTCGGACGAGGTCAGCCCCAGGCCTCTGGTGATCTCGTCCTGGACGGTTTGCTTGAGCTCGCACACATCGTCGCCGAGGGCTTGGGCCCGTTCCAGATAGGAGAAGGCCCGGATCGTGACGAAGCACTCGTCGGCCCCGCTGAAGTCCGGCTCGGCCTCGGTGACCTCCCAACCCAGCAGATCGATGTCGGCCCGGAATCGCTCCAGCACCTCGACGATCTCCGGCTCGACCGGCAACCCGCCGAGATTGGAGCTCCACGCCACCCGGAGCGGTCGGGTCGGGGGGCTGACGATCGGGGGCAGCGTGATGGGGCGGCTCAACGGGTCATCGGCGCTGGGGCGGGCCATGACCCGCAGCAGCAGCACCAGGTCGTCTATCGAGCGGGCCATCGGACCTTCGATCGGCATCGGATTCCACGGATTGGCCATGCCCGGCCGGGGAATGACACGGGGGGTGGTTCGAAAACCGATCACGTTGTTCCACGCCGCCGGATTTCGCAGCGACCCGCCGAAGTCGCTGCCGTCGGCCAGCGACACCATCCCGGTGCGGATGGCGACGGCGGCTCCACCGGAGGACCCACCGGCGCTGCGGGTGGTGTCATAGGGGTTGACCGTGGCGCCGTAGACGGGGTTGAAGGTGTTCGAGCCCGCACCGAACTCCGGGGTGTTGGTCTTGCCGACCGCGACCGCCCCTGCCGCTTTCATGCGATCCACCAGCAGGGCATCGGCGCCGGGCCGGTGGTCGGCGAACAGCGGCGATCCGTAGGTGGTCACGAAGTCGGCAGTGTCCATCAGGTCCTTGTGGGCGGTCACCAAGCCGGCCAGCGGCCCGACCTTGTGACCGTTGGCCAACGCCTCATCGATCTCCGAGGCCCGGGTTTCGGCCACCGAGGCGTCCAGTGCGACCACGGCGTTGACCGTGGGATTGACCTCGGCTATCCGGGCCAGGTGAGCGGCCAGCAGCTCGCGGGCCGAGACCTGGCGGGACTTGACCGATCTCGCCTGTTCGACCGCGGACATCTGCCACAGTTCTTTGCTCACGGGTCGACTCCCGTCTCCGCTAACGGGTCGACGCCCGTCTCCTGCTCACCGGTCAACTCTCGTCGCGAACCAGCAGGTGATACAAGTCGGCGTAGAGGCCGCCGGCGGCCAACAACTCGGTGTGGGTGCCGTGCTGGACCAGACGACCTTCGTCGAGCACCAGAATCTGGTCGGCCTGGGTGATGGTCGACAGCCGATGGGCGATCACAAGCGCGGAACGGCCGGCCAGGGCCTTGGCCAGCGCCTCCTGGACCAACGATTCGTTCTCGGAATCGAGATGGCTGGTCGCCTCGTCCAGGATCACCATCGCCGGGTCCTTCAGCAGCATCCTGGCGATCGAAAGCCGCTGCTTCTCGCCGCCGGACATACGATAGCCCCGCTCGCCGACAACGGTGTCGAAGCCGCCGGGCAGCTGCTGGATCACCTCGTAGATCTGGGCCGCCTTGCAGACCTCGATCATCTCGGCCTCGGTCACGTCCGGCTTGGCGTAGCGGAGGTTCTCGCCGATCGACTCGTGGAACAGGTGGGGATCCTGGACCACGACACCGATGGCTTCCCGCAACGAGGCCTGGGTGAGGCTGCGGACATCGTGGCCGTCGACCAGGAGTTGGCCGCCGGTGACGTCGTACAGCCGGGGAATCAGCGACGTCAGCGTTGTCTTTCCTGCCCCGGACGGGCCGACCAGCGCCACCAGCTGGCCCGGCTCGATGGTCAGTGACACGTCGTCGAGGACCGCCGCCACCTGCTCCTCGTTGACCGAAGACGACGGCGTCTCCAGCCCCGGCACGATGAGCTCATCCGATCGGGGATAGCGGAACGACACGTTCCGGAACTCGATGCGTCCCCGAGGGTCGGTCAACTCGATGGCATCGTCGGCATCGACCAGGGGGCTGGGGGCGTCGAGTACCTCGAACACCCGGTCGAACGACACCAGTGCTGTCAACACGTCGATGCGGGCGTTCGTCAGCCCGGTGAGCGGCATGTAGATCCGGCCCACCAGCAGGCCCATGGCCGCCAGCTGGCCGACCTGGAAGGTCTCGTTTATGGCGAACAGCCCGCCCAGGCCATAGACCAGCGCGGTGCCGACTGCGCCGAGCAACGACAGGGCGGTCATGAAGCCCCGGGTGAAGATGGCGGAGCGGATCCCGATGTCGCGGACCCGTTCCGCCCGGTTCGAGAACAGGTCGAGCTCGTCGTCGCCCCGACCGAACAGCTTGACCAACAGCGCCCCCGAGACGTTGAACCGCTCGGTCATGGTGGCGTTCATCTGGGCGTTGAGATCCATGGATTCCCTGGTGATGGCCTGCTGGATGCGGCCGATCCTGCGATAGGGGAACACGAAGAACGGGGTCAGGATCAGGGCAAGCAGGGTCAGCCGCCACTCGAGGATGAACATGGCGGCCAACGTGGTGACCAGGGTGATGACGTTGGACACCACCGTGCCCAGCGTGGTGGTGAGGGCCCGTTGGGCGCCGATCACGTCGTTGTTGAGCCGATTGGTCAGGGTGCCGGTCTGGGTTCTGGTGAAGAAGGCCAGCGGCAGCCGCTGGACATGATCGAACAGGGCGACCCGCAGGTCGTAGATCACCCCTTCGCCTATCCGGGACGACCAGTACCGCTCGAACAGGCCAATGAACCCGGACAGGACCGCAGCCCCGACGATGGCCCCGGCGAAGATCGCCAGCAGGCCCCGGTCCTTGTTGGGGATGGCCTGGTCGATGATCCGACCGAACAGCAGCGCCGGGACCAGGCCGAGCACGGCCTGCAGCACCACGCTGGCCAGGAACCCGAGCACCTGCGGTCGGTACGGCCTGGCGAACCGCCACACCCGGGCCGCCGACTCGCGCTCGATCCGGCTGCCTTTCACCGAGTCCGGATCCCGGGGCCACATCATGTGCATCGCCATCATCGATTCAAGGCTATGGCCCCCAGCCGATTCTGGGCGTATCGACCCCGGCGACGCCCGCTCGGCCGCTCGATTGCTGGACCGCCGGCCGGTCGCCGGTGTCCGACGAGGCGCCGTCGGCCGCGGTCAGTTGTGGTCGACCGGCGCCGGGTGTGGTGATCGAACGCCGGGGGCGATCAACGACTCGGGTGCGGTGGCGCTCAACTCGTCGTAGGTGATGGGTCCGAGGTCGCCCGCCCGCTGCCGGTCCTGGCCAGGCCGGTCCTGCCCGGCATCGCCGCCGCCGCCGCCGTCGTCGCCGGCCGGCGCCTTCGACTTGAGGAGCACGGCCGAGCCGAGGGCCGAGGCCAGCACCGAGGCGACCAGGATCGAGATCTTGGCGTTGTCGATGACCGCCTGGTCGCCGGTGAAGGCCAGGTCGGTGATGAACAGCGACACGGTGAAGCCGATGCCGCCGAGCAGCCCGACACCGACGATATGGCCCCAACCGGTGCCAGAGGGCAGGACCGCCAGCTTGGTCCTGACCGCGAGCCATGTGGCGACGGCGATGCCGACCGGCTTGCCGACCAGCAACCCCAGCAGGATGGCCAAACCGGTCGGGGAGGTGACCCCGGACCACAGCGCCTGGCCCGAGATGCCGACACCGGTGTTGGCCAGGGCGAAGACCGGCACGATCAACAGCGCGGTGAAGGGGTGGAGGCCGTGGATCAACCGATCGACGACGGACTTGGTCTCCCGGGTGTCGAACACGATGGCCTTGAGCTCGTCGATGGTGTGATGGGGTGCCGCCACCACCTCGGTGGGCTCGGGTCGGCGGGGCTTGGCCGGGGCCAGCAGTCCGCAGACCACACCGGCCAGGGTGGCGTGGACACCGGATTCGAAGACCGCCAACCACAGTGCGGCGCCGACGATCACGTAGACCGGCATCCACCACACGCCCAGGACTCGGAGACCGACGATGGCCAGGAGCAGACCGGCGGCAACGGCCAGGGCGGTGGTGTTCAGCGTGGTGGTGTAGAACACGGCGATCACCACGATGGCCCCGAGGTCGTCGACGATGGCCAGGGTCAGCAGGAAGACCTTCAGCCGGGGCGGCACCCGGTTGCCGAGCAGGGTCAGGATCCCGACCGCGAAGGCGATGTCGGTGGCCATCGGCACACCCCAGCCATTGCGGGTTGCCGGATCGGCGATGGTCAAGAACACCAGTGCCGGAATGACCATCCCGCCGAAGGCGGCCACGGCGGGAAGGGCCGCTTTCCGAGGCTCGCGGAGATCGCCGACGACGAGCTCCCGTTTGATCTCGAGACCGGCCACGAAGAAGAAGATGGTCATCAAGCCGTCGTTGACCCAGTGGAGGAGCGACTCGTCGAGGTGGATCGGCCCGATCCTCAGTTCCAGATGGTGATGCCAGAAATGGTCGACCGATTCGGCGAACGCGGAGTTCGCCACCACCAATGCCGTCACCGCGCCGGCGATGAGGGCCAATCCTGAGAGGTTCTCGAGATGGATGATCCGCTGCAGGGGCTGGCGGATGCGATCTATCGGTACCTCGACAGTGGCAACCTCGGCCAGTGGAGACTCGCCGGATCGAGTCGGGTGGTGCGTCACGTGTCGTCCCTTCGGTGCTACTGCAGCTCGGGTTTGATTTTCGACCGAAGCGATGGCCCGGTTGAGGGGCCGATCGAATCATCACCAGGAACCCGAAGGGTTTCCGGCTGCTCGGATCGGTTGTGAGGGCGGCCCCGATCAGGCCAGAGGTACGATCTCCACCCGGTCCCGACCGCCTTCCTTTGCCGCATAGAGCGCCTTGTCCGCGGTCTTGAACAGGATGTCGAGGGTATCGCCGGCGATCGACCGGGTGTAGGAACCGCCGACACTGGCGGTGACCAGGAGCGGACCGACCGCGGTCTTGACCGGTTCGCAGCCCATCAGGCTGCGAATCCGCTCCGCCGCTCCCTCGAGCTCGACCGGCTTCTCGACGTCGGGCAGCACCAGGGCGAACTCCTCGCCGCCGATCCGGGCTGCGAGCTCACCACGGCGGCTGCAGTCCTCGAGGCGCCGACCGAATTCGGTGAGCACCTCGTCGCCGATGGCGTGTCCGAAGCTGTCGTTGATCGATTTGAAGTGGTCGAGGTCGAAGATGATCAGCCCCAGCATCGTCTGGCGAGGGTTTCGCATCCGGCCCGCGATCTGGTTCGCCATATAGGCGTCGAAGGTCCGCCGGTTCGGCAACCCGGTGAGGGCGTCGGTGGAGGCGGCGTCCTCCAACTGTCGATTGAGCTCGACGAGCGACTCGTTGCGATGCTGTTCCTCGGACAGCATCGACACCAGGTCGAGGCCCAGCCTGGCCAGTTGACTCTGAGCCGATTTGATGATCTCCTCGACCGGGCTCTGGCTGATGGCATCGAATTCGAAGGTGCTTGCGATCTCGTTCAGCTCGGGAGCGAGATCGTGGATGACCGATTCGACCTCGCCGATGGTCATGCCGAGATGGGTCGCAGCCGAGCTGGTCAAGGCATCGATGGCACCGGCCCGGCCGGCATCGTCGTCGATCAGGATCAGCGTTGCAGCGTCGTCGGCCACCTGGAGGACCGCCGCCAACATGGTCTGGCAATCCTCGCTCGTAGGATCGTTTCGGTGACGGATGGCGTCGACCAGCGTCGACGGCAGATCCCAGGCGTCGAGGATCCTGGCCGTCACCTCGTCGCTGGTGAAACCGAGCAGATCGATTTCCTGGGAAGGTCGCAACCAGGGTCCGACCGACGTGATCTTGTCGATGTACGCGGTCTCCTCGGCGAGGGCCAGCTTGCCGATATTGGCCAGCAGCCCGGCCACGAAGGCGTCATCGGCCTGGGCCGGATCGAGCCGGCCCGCAAAAGCCCGGGCCAGCACGCTGCTGGCAAGGCTGCGGCGCCACAGGATGGAGGGGTCGAACCGGTCGGTGCTCATGTCGGCGACCAGGGTGAACCCGAGGGTGACCATCTTGAGGGTGTGGATGCCGAGCAGACCTGCTGCGGTCCGTAGGTTTGTGACGTCGCTCCCCCTGCTGTAGGCGGCCGAGTTGGCCAACCGGAGCAGCCGTATGGTCAGGCCGGGATCGTTGGAGATCACCTCGGCGATGTCGCCTACCGATGCGTCATCGTCGTCTGCCAGACGGATGACTTCCACCGCAACCGGGGCCAGCGTCGGGAGATCTCCGAAACGGGCCACGACCTCGTCGATCGAGATGTCGGCGGTGGGTACGGTTGATGATCCGCCCTTGACCGGCTGGTTCATGGCTGTCATTCCTTCCCATCGGCGGCATCGTCAGGAATCAAAGAGGATTCGGTCTCGGATCCCGCCCCGGGATCCGGCCCCGGTTCCTGACCGCCGGCCGGGGCCGAGTCGAGCATGCGCCCCAGGACGGCGGCCGCCACCACGCAGACCGCAAGGCAGGCGAGGTAGCGGAGCATTGCGTTCTCGAAGGTGCCGTTGCCCCGGATGGCATCGAGCAGGGGTGAGAAGCCGACGACCAGGGACGCCAGCAAGCCGAGCCCTATGTACGACGTCGCATTGGAGGACTCGGTGTCGTCTATGAGTTCGACCCGCTTGCCGTCAGCGCCCAACGCCCACCTGCTCTCGCAAGGCCACCAGCAGTTCCGCACTGAGCTCGGCGCCCGAGACCGAGGCGATCGGATGACGCTCGGCGACGAACCCGACCAGATCGGTCGGTGCGACCCTGGACATCAGATCGAGCACGTAGGGGACGTCCGACGCCAGCCGGTACCGATCGAGGGTGTCGCTGGTGGGGTGCCCGGGAACCGCATACCGGAACAGGCCGACGCCGGCCATCCGCAACCTGTTCTGCAACGGTGCGACCCAGTTCGGTAGCTCGACCGGCACGTCGATGACCAGCAACGCCGGCCGGGCACTCCACCGACCGACCTCGTCGACCAACTGATGGCCGGACCGGACGAGCTGCCACTGGGGCTCACTGACGATCTCGGTCCTGTCCGTCAACACGATCACGTCGGCCGAGTTGTAGGTCGGCGTCGAGCGCAGTCGGCGGACCACCGGCATCGTCAGCGACAGCGGGCCGATGGTCGCGACCAGCGCAGGCGAGGCGGGCATGAAGCCCGACAACTCACGGGCCGCCCGCTGCAGCCGCAGCCAGAAGCCCGAGGTTGGCTCCCGCGTCGCGGTCGCCACGCCGACACCGGGCCCGCCTTCTGCGAAGACGGCGGCGATCCCGGGTGCCGGCACCACCGGTTCACCGGCCGACCGGCTCCTCAGCGTGTGGTCGGGGATCGGGTCGGTGACCAGGTCGTTCGGCAGGGGCCGCCGCCGCCCGGCCGGCGGGAGCTCGACAGCCGGCGGGAGCTCGACAGCCGGCGCCTCGTCGAGGCGGCGTTCGAGCAGCGCCATGAAACCGGCATCCGTTCCACTCCGACCGTCGGGCCGCGGGCCCGCCGGCAGCTCGGTGGCACCGGGGTATCGGGCGCCGGGAAACGGCTGGGGGCCACCGAACGGGGCCGCCACCGCGGAGTCCGTTCGGGGAACGGCCGGCGGATCGTCGACCGGGCGCCCCGGCCGATCCGGGACGGTAGCGGTTCCGGTCCGCGGTCGGATCGGTTGTTCGACCGCTCCGTTGTGATCGACGTCGGGGAACAACCCGCCGACGCCGGTCCCGACCTGGTCGGCGGCGGCGAACAGTTGAGCCGCGGCCTGGGCGGCCACCGCCTGGGCCACCGCGGCCTGGACGGTGGTGGGCGGCGCAAGGGCCGGCTGGGCCGCGACGGGCTGAACCGGGCCCTGCTGGTGAACCGGGCCCTGCTGCGGAAACGCTTGCTCGGCAACGGCCGGCTGGGCTGCGGCGAGCTGGGTGGCCCGGGCGGCGAGCGCGGCGGCGGCCCCGTCGGGCGAGCCGGCTTCGATGTCGCTGCGACGACCGGGGCGATCGACAGAGTCGGCGTCGACGATCACCTCGAACTCCTCGCGACAGAAGAAGCCGGCAACGCCGCCGGAACGGATCCTGTTGACCCCGGAGATGGCAGCCGTCGAACCGAGTTCGCTGGCCACCTGATCCAGGAGCTCACCGAGCTCAGGCCCCGAGTACCGCAGCACTTCCGTTTGCCTCGACTTCGACCTGCTCAAGATTCACCACCCCTGCGTTCTCGACCAGCACCTGGGGCCCGAGTTCCTCCGGGCTCAGGACCGGCGCTCTCACATCGGTCAGCGACAGCAGTTTCCTGAGCGGCCGGCGCAACCCGCGGGCGGTGACGATCACCGGGCTGTTGCCGACCTGCTCGACCGCCAACACCTGGTTCCTGGTGGCCATGGCCAACTGATGGAGCAACGACGAATCGAGCACGAAGTCCATGCCCTGGGGACCGGGCTGCAACGCCGCCAGGAGACCCTGCTCCAGCACCGGATCGATGGTGATGGTGTACAACCGGCCGTCGCCGTCGGCGTTCCCGGCCGAGATCGACGGGCCGAGGGCGACCCGCACCGCTTCGGTGAGCTCGGAGGGATCCCTGGTGACCCTGGCCCGTTCGCCGAGCACATCGAGGATTCGTACGATGTCGCGGATCGAGACCTCCTCGGTCAGCAGATCCTGCAGCACCCGCTGGACCTCGGCGATCGTCAGATCCGAGGCCACCAACTCGTCGACCACCGCCGGATCGCTCTCCCGGACCAGATCGATCAGGTCCTTCACCTCCTGGCGGCTCAACAACTGGGCGGCCTGGCGCCGAATGGTCTCGGCCAGATGGGTGGTGATGACCGATGCCCGATCGACGATGGTGGCGTTGATGGCCTCGGCCATCGGCTTCGACTCCACCGGCAGCCATTTCGCCGGCAGCCCGAAAACCGGCTCGACCGTGGCCGGCCCCGGCAGTGACTCGAGGTTCTCGGCGATCACCAGGAGGTGGCCGAGCGGGGCGGTACCCCGACCCATCTCGACGCCGTGGACGGTGATGGCGTACTCGCCGGGGCCGAGGTCGACGTTGTCCCTGGTCCGGACCGGGGGAATGATCAGCCCGATCTCCAGTGCGATCTTGCGCCGCAGGGCCCGGACCCGATCGAGGAGATCGCCACCGTTCAACGGGTCGACCAGATCGATCATGTCGACCGCCAGTTCGAGCTCCAGCGGCTCGGGGCGGATCTCCACCGCCAGATCCGCAGGCTCGGGAGCGACCTCGTCGTCGAGCTCGTCTTCGTCGTTTCGCTCCTCTGCGGCGGCCTTGGTCGCCAGTCGTCGCCCGATGACGTAGAGCACCGAGCCGACGATGCCGAACGGGAGCAGCGGCAATCCCGGCGCCAGCCCGAGCAGCAGCACCGTGATGCCGCCGTAGCGCAACGCCTGGTGCTGCGCCGACAGCTGGCCGACGACATCGCTGCCGAGATCGCCGTCGCTGGTGGCCCGGGTCACGATGATGCCGCTGGCGATCGAGATCAGCAGGGCCGGGATCTGCGACACCAGGCCGTCGCCGATGGTCAGCGTCGAATACGTCTCGACCGCCTCGCCGACGGCCTGACCGTTCTGGGCGATACCGATCACCAGACCGCCGATGAGGTTGATCAGGGTGATCAGCACGCCGGCCACCGCGTCGCCCTTCACGAACTTCGATGCACCGTCCATGGCACCGTAGAAGTCGGCCTCGGCGCTGACCTCGCGCCTGCGCAGTCTGGCGGTGTCCTCGTCGATCAGGCCGGCACCGAGGTCGGCATCGATGGCCATCTGCTTGCCGGGCAGGGCGTCGAGGGTGAACCGGGCGCCGACCTCGGCCACCCGGGATGCACCGTTGGTGACCACCACGAACTGGATCACGACCAGGATCAGGAAGACCACCAGCCCGACGACGACTGAGCCGCCGACCACGAACGAACCGAACGATTCGATGACCCCACCGGCCGAACCGGTGGTGAGGATCAGTCTGGTCGACGACACGTTCAGCGCCAGTCGGAACAGGGTGGCGATCAACAACAACGAAGGAAACGACGCCAGGTCGAGGGCCCGGGCGGTCATGATCGTGGTCAACAGCATCAGCACGCCGAAGGCGATGTTCATCGAAAGCAGCAGATCGAGCATCGCCCCCGGGAGCGGGACGACCATGAGCGCGACGACGGCGATCATGCCTCCTGATAGGAGACCTCCTCCTCGCTTCACTGGATCCACGTCTGTTCACTCCGTTCGACCCTTCACCCAATCGCTGCGGTGCCGAGTCGATCACTGGTTCGGGACAGGCCGCGCGGTGCGGCATCTCTCTCACCTCTTGTGGTCGGCAGGTCCCACCCCGCTGTTAGGAGCGGCCGCGGCCGTCCCGAGCCCGGCCGAGGGCGTGATCCGGATTTCGACAACCGTGCCGGTCGGCGGGACGGGGCCGATACGTAAAGTCATCGCCGCCGCGGGCCGAAGGTGGTCAGGGAGCAGGGCAGCGGAACCGGCTCCAGGACACCGAACGCAAGGAGGCCGGGTTGTCGACGATTCTCACCGACGAGCAGCGAGCAATGGTTCTGGCCAACGTGCCGCTCGTCGAGCACATCGTCAACCGGGTCTCGGCCAACCTGCCGGCCAGCCATTCCCGGGACGATCTGGTCCAAACCGGGATCCTGGGCCTGATCACCGCCACCATCCGCTTCGACCGGACCAAGGGCACCGCGTTCTCCACCTTCGCCGGCCGCCGGATCGAAGGTGCGCTCATCGACATGCTGCGGCGGGCGGACTGGGCCCCCCGGTCGGTGCGATCGATGGAGCGGCGGTTGTCCACTGCCGAAGACCACCGATCCTCACTGCAGTCGGCGTCGGTCGAGCGGTTGAGCAGAGAGCTGGGGTGCGACGTCGAGCAGATCCACCGGTTGCGCAACGACATCGCAAAGGCCCGGTTGGACTCACTCGACCGTCCGGTCGGCTCCGACGACATGTCGGTACCGCTGTCGGACACCATCGTCGACCGGCGGGACGGAGCCGAGGAGATCGTCGATCAGCACGAGCTCATCGGCTATCTCCGTGACGGGGTTGCGCTGCTGCCGGAGCGGCACCGGATGGTGGTGGTCGGCTACTTCTTCGAGGGCCGTAGCATCACCGACCTGGGAGCCCTGCTCGGTGTCAGCCAGTCGAGAGCCAGCCAGATCAAGGACGAGGCGCTGAAACTGCTGCGGAGCGGGATCGAAGGCGTGTACCGCGACCCGGGCGCCGACCCCTCCACGCAGCGATGTCCAATCGCCAGCGATCCTACGTCGAGTCGGTTGCCGGCTCCCGGTCCTGGCGGGATCGCCTGGCCACCGGCGAGGGCATCTCGGTCACCGGTTGACCCCGGGGCCGGCCGAACCGGAACCGGCCCCGCCGCCGACAGGTCGAAACGATCGACTTCCGCAGACCATCGCCAGCGAGAATGGGCGGTCGAATCGACGGCCGATCACCTAATAAACCGCCCGGAAGTGCCGAGCCTTCAAGTATGACCGCGCCGACCTCCATCGATTTCAACCAGCTCAACGGCCTGCTGTGGCGTTACCGGCCGTACCTGGATCGCTTCGAGTTCCTGCTCGAAGTGCAGCTGATGGTGAGCGCCTCCGGCCGCCAATCATGGCAGCGACAGATGGCCGATCTCTTCGAGGAGACCGCCGCTGCGCTCAACGCCCTCGACCTCGAGCGGGAGGTGGTGCTGGGCGACGATGTCAACCTGACCAAGCTGATCGGCGACGCCCCGGAGCCGTGGAACGAGATCCTGGCAGAACAACAGGTGGCCCTGGAAGCGGCAACGGCGCGGATCACCAACCTCCGGCTGCGGAACAATCAAGCCATCGCCGAAGGATGCGCCGGGCTCAACCAACTGATCGACGCCCTCGTCGAGGCCAGCGGCCAACTCCAGGGCAAGGCAGGGCCGTCGTACGGCCAGGACGGCCGGCTCCAACACAGCAGCGTCTCGGCGATGCTGTTCGACGGAAGGGTGTAGATCCATGGGTGACTTCAGCTCCCTGAACATCGCATACACCGGGCTGAACGCCCATCAGAAGCGGATCAGTGTCATCGGCGAGAACATCGCGAACGTCGACACCCCCGGCTACCACCGCCAGCGGGTCCAACTGTCACCGATCGACAACCATTCGGTGGGGCTCATCACCGGGGTCAACCGCACCGGCGGCGGCGTCGAGATCACAGACATCGCCAGGATGCGGAACCAGATCCTGTCCGAGCACGCCAGGCACCAGAGCGGTGTCGCCTCGTCCCGGGCCAGGACCGCCGACACCCTCCAACAGCTCGAACAGACCGTCGGTGGACTCAACCCCGGCGGCATCCATGATCAGATGACGGCCCTGTTCAACAGCTTCGACGATCTGTCCGGTGCGCCGGAGGATCCGGCGATGCGCAGCGTCGTGCTGCAGCAGGCCGAGAACGTGGCCCAGGGTTTCGCCAGAACGGTCAGCGGGATCAACCAGCTCCGTGACCGCACCATCTCCAACGCAACCGACAGCGTTCGGTCGATCAACTCGATCAGCGAACAGATCGCGGTGCTCGACGTCGAGGTCGCCGGCGCCATTGCGGTCGACGCCGACCCCAACACCCTGCTCGACAAGCGCGATCTACTGGTTTCCGAGCTCTCCTCGCTGGCCGCGGTCGATGTGATCCAGTCCGAGGACGGTCAGGTCACCGTTTCCCTCGACGGCCACCTGCTGGTGACGAACGGTCGCTCGAACAGCATCGCCATCGAGACCTCGGCCGACGCCGCCCTCGGCGCACTGGGCTACGCAAAGGTCGCGGTCGTCAATCCCGGTGGAAGGGAGCTGTCCATCGGCGGCGGTGCACTGGCCGCCGATTTGGTCGCCATCGCCCAGCTGATCCCCGATGGGCGGCGCCAGATCGACGCCGTGGCCCTCGAGCTGGCAAACCAGGTCAACGCCGCCCATCAGGCCGGCGTGGGACTCGACGCCTCGACCGGTCTCGACATGTTCTCCGTCGGTCCCGAGGGGCAACTCACCGTCTCGGCCGACGTGGCAGGCCAGCCGGCGAAGGTGGCGGCGGCCGCCGCCGGCAGCGGCCAACTCGACAACAGCAACGCTCGACTGTTGGCCCAGCTGGCCGACATCCCGACCGGCCCGCTGGCGGTGCTGGTCGAATCGGTCGGCACCATGGCCGCGGCGGTGGCCAGCGCCACCGGGAGCGCAGAGGCGGCCCAGGCCGCCAGTGCCCAGGCCGAGAGCCTGGCTCTGGCCGCAGGCGGCGTCAGCCTCGACGAGGAGCTGACCGATCTGATCACCGCCCAGCGCTCCTATGAGGCGTCGGCCAGGCTGATGACCGCAATCGACGAGATGCTGCAGACCCTGATCAACCGCACCGGGCTTGTCGGCAGGTAAGGGCCGAAGGAGCCGGAGATGGGACTACGAATCACCGACCAGGGGCTGGCGAATGCCCGTATCGGCTGGATCAGCGCCGGCCGGACGAAGCTGGCCGAGCAGGAACGGGCCATCTCCTCCGGTGTGCAGCTCGAACAGCCGTCCGACGATCCGGCCGCTGCGGCCCAGCTCATGCGGCACGACATCCGGCTCCAGCGGATCACCCAGTACCAGCGAAACGCCAACAACGCCAGGCTGTGGGTCGCCTCGGCCGACTCGGCGCTGCTGTCGGTCTCCAACAACCTGAACCGGGCCAAGACGCTCGGCGTCCAGGCCGGAAACGACATCCTCGGTGGGGTCGAGAACGCAGCGCTGGCGGCCGACATCCGGGCCGTTGCGGCCGAGATACGGACCTCGGCCAACACCAAGGTCTCGGGGCGGGCGATCTTCGCCGGAACGGCGGACACGCCGGACGCCTACGACACCGCAGACACCTATATGGGAGACGCCGGCGTCGTCGAACTGACGATCGACACCGGCGAGTCGGTGGTGATCGGTTCCAGCGGACCGGATGTCTTCGGCGTCTCGAACGGCGGCGACCCGATGAACGGTTCGGTCTTCGAGGTGCTCAACGCCTTGGCCGATGCGGTCGAGATCGGCGACACCGCAGCGGTCAGAACCGGTCATCGAGGCCATCGACATCGCCGCCACCAGAATCGGTGAGGCCCAGGGGCGGGTCGGTGCGATCAGCCAGCAACTCGATGCCGCCGGGGTCCGTCACAGCGGTGAACGGATGGCCGTCCAGTCGACGGTGTCGAAGATCCGGGACACCGACGTTGCCGAGGCCATCATCCGGCTCCGTTCCGCCGAGGCCGGCTACGAAGCCACCCTGGCGGCCACTGCCCGTGGTATCAGCTCCTCCCTGCTGGACTTCCTCCGCTGATGTCGTGAGGCGGCTCTGACCCGGCCCGACAAAGGGCGAGTCGGGGCACGAGTCGGGGTACGAGTCGGTAGGGCCCAGGACCCCCATAATGGGTCCGTCGAACCAAATACGACGTATGGCCTTGCGGGCGGCGGTGATCGTCCGAAGGAGAGGTGTCGGTCCCAACAGCCGGCAAACCTGCTCAAAGGATTGAGTCGGTGCCCTGCTCTCTCTAGGAAGGAAATCGAGAGCCCATGCGTATTACCAACAATGTCATGGCATTCAATGCCAGTCGAAACCTGGGGATGTCAAACACCGCCCTCGGAAAGAGCCTGGAGAAACTGTCCTCCGGCTTCCGTATCAACCGGGCCGGCGACGATGCCGCAGGCCTCGTCATCTCCCAGAAGCTGCGAGCCGAGGTGTCCGGTCTGCGTCAGGCGACACGGAACTCCCAGGACGGCATCAGCTTCGCCCAGACCGCCGAGGGTGCCTACGGCGAGATCCACGCCATGCTGAACCGCATGCGTGACCTGTCGGTCCAGGCCGCCAACGACACCAACGACGCCGCAGCCCGAACCGCCATCAAGGCCGAGGTCGACGCCCTTGCGGCCGAAATCGGCAGAATCGGCACCGACACCACCTTCTCCGGTGCTCCGGTGTTCGTCGCCACCGCCCTGAACTTCCAGGTCGGCTCGGAAGGCAACGCCGGCAACCAGATCCAGGTGACCGTCGGGACCCTCGACAACACGAACCTCGGCGGCTCCGATCTGACCGCCCTCGACATGACGACCGCGGCGAACGCTCGGCTGGCCATCGAGGCCATCGACCTCTCGATCGCCGCCGTCTCCACCAGCCGGGGAGCGCTCGGTGCGGTGCAGAACCGTTTCGAGTCGGCAATCCGGAACCTCCAGGTGACGACCGAGAACCTGTCGGCCTCCGAGTCCCGGATTCGCGACACCGACATGGCGGAGGAGATGGTGGACTTCACCAAGTACCAGATCCTGCAGCAGGCCGGCACGGCCATGCTTGGACAGGCCAACCAGATCCCGCAGTCGATTCTGCAGCTGCTGGGCTAAGGACGGGCCAAGGAGGTGCGCCGGGGGCAACCCGCAGGGTTGCAGCGCACCGACCCGGTATGCAGAGTCCGTAGATCCAGTGCACCGAGTTCGCAGGGTCGAGCCGTCACCAACCTTCGGTTGCGGCTCGGCCCTCAGCTCGTCTTCACCGGGTCGTCGGAGCCGACGATCGGGGGTCCTCGGCGGCGGGCATCGGGAGCGAGGACGTGTCGACGTCGGTCGAGACCAGCGCCTCCCGGTTGGCCGACTCGATGGCGACCGCCACCTCCTGGCGATGGACGGCCACCGATCTCGGGGCTTCGATACCGAGCCGGACATGATCGCCTCGGACCGACACGACGGTGACGACCACGTTGCCACCGATCACGATCGACTGGCCCTCCCGGCGCGAAAGAACCAGCATTCAGGCGACCAGCGGGACCCGGGTCGAATAGCCGGGGTTGTCGAGCACGAGTTGCAGGGCCAGGCGGCTCTCGGTGTTGACCACGATGGGTCCCAGCAGGTTGGCGGTGATGGTTTCGGGGGTCTCACCGGCCCGATGGACGGTGAGCAAGGTCAACACCTCGACCTTCGACACGTCGTCGATGTCCAGCGTCCGCTGCTCCTCGTCACCGAGCTCGAGGTCGTAGTCGGGGAAGAAGAGGAACGGTGACGTGGCCAGGAACGCCACATCCGGTTCATCGACACTCTGCAGCCATATGTATGGTGTTTCTTCAACCTCAACCACCACATAGGTGGTTGATTCAGGAAATCCGAGCAGGCTTTGAGCGAATGTCAGGGCGCGACCGGCATCCACCTCGAAGTCACCGAACCGAGAAGATCGAACTTGCATTGCCAGAAACTCTAGCGGTTCGGGCGTGGTGGGCGAGGTTTCTTCGTTCTGGGACCTCGACCGGGTCGAGCTGCGGTCGGCGGATCAGCTCGCCCCGAGGCGAAGGGCCAGCAGGAGATCGGTCGAGATCGGCATGCCGGCGACACTGGCTATCGGCTCACCTCGGTCGAGCAGCTCCAGGACCCGGCCCGGTTCGAGGTGGGCCGGCAGGTCGAGAACGGAGGGTCGACCGAGTTCACCATGCCAGGTTGCCAGGTCTTCATCGTTCGGGTCGTCGTCGAGCACGTAGTGGACCAATCCGAGCCCGCTCTCCCGGAGCCGAACCACCAGTGGTCGGACCCATGGCGGAAGCTCGCGCTGGATGTCCAACACGATCAGCGGGAAGTCGCTCGAGCCGTCCTCCAGGACGGCAACGACGTCCGATGGCCGCCCGAGCGTGGTCCATGTCGGCTCGCCCGGGACCTCGGGCCGTTCGGTCAGCACGAACACATCGCAATCGCCGGACCAGTGATCGGCCCGACATCGCCTGGCCACCCCGATGGCCACGTCGAGCGGGCCGATGACCGCCGTCACGGCCGCCGGTGGTACCGCGAACAGGTTGGCCGCGGCCGCAGCTTCGTCGTACCGGTCCCAGAAATCCGTTTGCTGGAATCGGGCCGGCCCCCGGGCTTGCACCATCGGCGCCTGGAGGTGCGGGGGGTCCGACGCCTCGGCCATGGCCGGACGTCCGGTCGTGATGAGCTCGGCCCGAAGCAGGTCGTTCTCGGTGGTGACGTCTAGACCTTCGTCGGGCCCCGGTCCCCCATCGCCGACGTCCTGTGGAGGCGGCTCGAGATCGATCACGGTCGGTTCATCCAACGCTCTGATCAGCACATCATCGAAGCTGGCCGGGGCCGGGGCCGGGGTCTCGTCGTCGGCGGCCGGCTTGTCACCGAACAGGTTTTTCAGTCTCCGTCGCATCACATCACCCGGATCGCATCATGATGGCTTCTCGAATCGGCCGATCCAGCGCCTTCTTGAGGGCTCGTCGCATCAGCCGATCCGACTGTCGACCAGCTTGGAGTTCGGCACCGACACCCGCTTGATCGAGCCGTTCAGCGAGCTCCGGGGTGACTTCATCACGAAGGCGATGACGATCGCCACCGCCTCGTAGAGGTGGGCCGGCACCTCATTCCCGACGTCGATCAGGTCGTGGAGCAGGCGGGCCAATGGCCGAACCTCGACGATCGGCACGTCGGCCGCCGACGCCCGCTCCCTGATCCTTGCCGCCAACGCATCACCGCCCTTGGCCACCACCGTCGGCACCCCGCCCGGTTTGTATGCCAGCGCAACGGCAACATGGGTCGGATTGACCATCACCACCGAAGCATCGCCGACCGCGGCCAGCATCTGGTTCTGACTGACCTTTGCGTGCTGGGCCCGGCGTCGACCGCGGACCAGAGGATCACCCTCGGTATTGCGGTTCTCCCGCTTGACCTCGTCCTTGGTCATCTTGAGTTGCTTGCCGATCTTGTATCTCTGGAACGCGTAGTCGCCGAGGCCGACGACGATGCCGGCGACCGCCCCGAGCCGGACCAGGAGCAGGAGGCTGGCCCCGATCTCGAGCCCGGTCGGACCGAGCGCTCGGTTGGACCCACCGAGGTAGTCGTTGATCTGGCCCATCATCACCTGGTAGACCAACACGACCAGGATGACGAGGCGGATCACCGCCTTTGCGGTGTCGACGACGCTCTGGGCCGAGACGAGCCGCTTCACGCCGGCCTTGAGTGAGATCCGTTCCAGTTTCGGCCGCAGTGGCTCGGCGCTGAGGGTGATGCCGCCCTGGACCGCCATGCCACCGGCGGTGACGACGGCGATGAACAACAGGAACGGAACGAAGATCAACCCGATGGCCTGGGCCAGGCCTCCCGCCTCGCCCATCGCAACCTCGAACTCCCCGGCCCCGATGGCCTGGCGAACCACCAGGAAGTAGTTGGTCATCGAGCCACGAAGGGTGCCGAGCAGCAGCGGAACCACGAAGCTGGCCACCAGCACGGTCAACCAGCCGACGAGATCGGGCGACCGGGGGATCTGCCCCTTTCTCCTGGCCTCGCGGAGCCGCTTCGGAGTCGGTTTCTCGCTCCGCTGTGCCGTCTTGTCATTGGCCATCTAGCCGCCAACCCCGGAAAGGCCCCACTGCAGCGCTCGATCGAGCAGGGCGGCAACGGCGTTGATCAGCAGCGGCAGGCTGAGGGCGAACGTGAGCATGAAGACGATGCTCTTGACCGCAAACCCCACGATCATCACATTGAGGCGGGGGGCGGCCCTGGCGGCGAGGGCCAGCACCGCTTCGGTCATCAGCAACGCCACCAGCACCGGGAGGGCGATCTCCACCGCGGCCAGGAGCAGCTGGCCTGTCGACTCGACCAGGGTCGGGCCGAGCAGGTCGAGGCGGAAGCCGTCGAGCGGGGCGGCCTCATAGCTCCTGATGACCCCTCGAATGATCAGCAGATGGCCCTCGATCCCGACCAGGACGATGATGGCCAGCATCTGGTTGAGCCTGGCGGCCGGCGTGGCCGAACTGCTCGACATCGGATCGAACAACGTCGAGGCGGAGAGCCCGGACATGCCGTCGATCATCGAGCCGGCGATCATCGGGACCGACAGCATGAGCTGAACGAGGTAACCGAACAGGGCGCCGACCACCACCTGGTAGCCGATGGCCACGATGAGCGAGAGCACGTCGAGCGAGACCTCGACCGGATACAACGGCGCCACCAGCAGGCTCACCGAGGCGGCGACGGCAACCCGGACCCGTTGCGGCATCATCGACCCGTTGAACGGGGGCGCAACGGTGAGCACCGTGGCCAGGCGGGTCATCATCAACAGGAACGAGACTGCTGTTGCGGGATCGATGGAGAAGTTCACGGCGGAAGCAGCGCGGACCGTTCGCTACGAGCGTC
>CAVQRR010000019.1:0-70911 GCA_963715325.1 uncultured Acidimicrobiales bacterium | reverse complement strand
AGTTCGCCTCGCAGCTGCTGCGACATCGGAACCGAGCCGGCGTCGAGCGGCGTACCGGTGCCGTCCGCGATGCGGACCATCATGTTGAAGTTGGCGCACACCGCGGCGGCGTCGACCAGCCCGGCCGGGCCGATGGCATCGATCAGGGCCTGGCGATCGGCGTAGTCGACCGACCGGCGATGGACCAGTTCGGCGAACTCGGCCAGGAGGGCGCCTGCAGCCACGCCGCCATCGCCCGGTCCAGCAGCTCCGCCCGGGCCCTCGGGACCATCGTCGCCTTTTCCGCCGCTACCGCCATCACCGCCGTTGCCGCCGTCGGGTTGCGATGCCGGCCCGACGATGAGGCGCAGATCGGTGTCCTGTTCTGACGCTGTGCCGCTCAGACCGAGCAGCATCGCATGGGACGTCGTTCAATAGAAGCACTCGTTCAGCAGCGACGTCCGAGCGGCCAGCAGCTCCACCTGCCGACGATCCAGTGCCCCCCGGCTCCACTGGAGATCCTTGATCAGCGCCTCCGCAGGCACGTACTGCGCCGCCGACAGCAACTGCCACGCCTCCATGGCCACCGGCACCGCACTCAACGCCTTGCCGACGTTGGCCCCGCCGCCATCCACCGTCGGCACCCAATGGCTGGTGACCGCCGCCGCCACCCGCCGCCCATCCGGAAGGCCCTCCGACGGCCCGGGCAACGGGACGGGTGCGACCCCGATGGCGGTCGCAAAGACATCGAGGCAGGTGGCGGTGGCCACAACCGCCACCAACTCGATGTACTGCTCGGGCGTCAGGCCACGATCGACGATCGCCCGGTACCAGTCCTCGGTCAGGGTGCCGGGGTTGGTGGTCAGCCGCCAAACGGCGTCGATCGCCGCATCGGGCAGCTCGGTCCCCGACAGCCGATCGTCGGTCCCGGGCCCGCTGGTCGGTCCCACCCCGCGCTCGACGGTCGTCGGTCGGACCCAGGGTGGCAGCGGTTCGGCGGCCATGGCCCGGCGGACCTGATCGACGATGGCCAGCCGCTGGGCCCCGGTCCAGTGATTGCCGGGAGCGGCCCAACCTCGGATCGTCGCGGCGTGAGCTTCTGCCAGGTCGGCTCTGACCGGTACCGGGGCATCGGCGTAGAGATCGGACATCGTTCCTTGCTAGCCGCTGTCGCCCGGTCGCTCCAGTTGGCCACGGCCGGTGACGGGCCCGGAATCGGCAGCGTTGGTCCGGCCTGGCGACCGGACAGGCGATGGGGTAGACCGTTGCGATGGCACCTCCGTTTCGCTTCGGACTCATGTACGACTGCCGCCGGACGCCCGATGGTGCGCTTTCGATGACCGACGTCTACGCCGCCACCGTCGAGCAGAGCGCCCTTGCCGACCGTCTCGGTTTCGACCACGTGTGGTTCACCGAGCACCACTTCCTGGCCGACGGCTACCTGCCGGCGTTCCAGCCGCTGGCCGGCGCCATCGCGGCGGTGACGGACCGTATCCGTATCTCCACCGACATCGCCCTGCTGCCCCTCTACCATCCGATCCGGCTGGCCGAGGAACTGGCGGTGCTCGATCACCTGAGCAGCGGCAGGATGGAGCTTGGCATCGGCATGGGCTACGTCCCCCAGGAGTTCGAGGCGTTCGGGGTGCCGCTCAAGAACCGGGTGTCGATGACCGAGGAGGGCATCGACATCCTGCGGGCGGCATGGTCCGATGGCCCCTTCAGCTACGACGGCAAGCGCTACCGGCTGACCGACGTCGACGTGCACCCGAAGCCGGTCCAGCCCGGTGGGCCGCCGCTGTGGATCGCGGCGATGAGCGAGGCAGGGGCCAAACGGGCGGCCCGGTTCGCCACCAACCTGCTGCCCCAGGGAAACCGGTCCGAGGTCCTCGATCCGTTCCGGGATGCGGTGGCAGCCGACGGCCGTGACCCGGACGACTACCGGATCGGGATCATCCGCTCGTTCTACGTCAGCGACGACCGGGAGCGGGACTGGCCGATCCTGCGGCAGGCCGAAAGATTCCGGATGGCGGTCTACGACGAGTTCATGGCGTCGACCCCCGACCGGTACGGGTGGGGAAAGGGGGGCGGTATCCCGCAGGGCTCGTTCATGGGGACCGCAGAGCAATGTGTGGCCGAGATCGTCTCGTTCGCCACCGAATTCGGCGTGACCGACATCGCCTCATCGGGGCTGCCGCCGGGAATCGACCCCCACTTCATGAACGCCAACATCGAGCGCCTGGCGACCGAGGTCCTGCCCCGGGTCCGAGCCGAGCTCGGGGCGGACTGACATGGCGGTGGTCGACGAGAACATCATCGAGATGCCGGGAGACGAGTCGATCGGGGCCATGCCCCCGTACCGGCGGTTGCTGCAATTTCTGGAGGTCGAGCTGGACGGCCTCACCGCAGAGCAACTCGACTACGACGACAAGAGCCCGGACAGCGAATGGATGTGGTGGTCGATCCGGCGCCAGGTGTCCCACATCGGCTGGGACGCCCTGGTGTTCACCCACCGCCGCTGCGCCCACCTGCTGTGGCCCGACGGCGACGAACCCGAACCGGTGGTGTGGCGCCACCATCACCTCGGCCCCGACATGAAGTACGACCGGCTGCTGGACGAGGACCTGTTCTGGGAGATTCCCGATCTGCTGGCCAAGATCGAGCTGGGAAACGGCTGGCTGGCCAGGGTGGTCGCCGAGCGCTCGATCGAGGAACTGCGGGCCGACCACACCAGCGTTCGAGGCACCTACTTCTGGCAGTACGTGATCACCACCCTGCCCCGGGGAGCCGGCCCCGACCCGGCCCGGCATGGCTACATTTCCTATGACCTGGAGGCCTCGCTGTGGATGGTGTTCTACGAGCAGCTGACCCACATCCGAACAATCCAACGGCTGAAGGCCCACCAGGGCCTGCCGTTGGCCCAGGACCTGCCCCGGGTCGGCTACCTCCGCCTGCCCGAATACTGGGGTGACACCGACGCAAACGGCCCGTCGATGCAACGTCTCCCCACCGCCGCCACCTGAGTCGACCACCGGCGACGAGGCATGTGATGGCTTTGGGTCGGTTCTTGCCGGTCATCTACAATCATGGCGCCAGAGGGTTCGGCGCCGGAAGCATCACCGGCCATGGAGCCACCGAGCCGGGCCGAAGGGGTATTGCCATGTCGTGGAATTTCGAAACCGACGAAGAGTTCCAATCCGAGCTCGACTGGATCGACGATTTCGTCAAGAGCGAGATCGAACCGCTCGATTTCATCATCAAGACCCCCTACGACCTCAGCGATCCGATCCGGGCCGAGATCATCCCCCCGCTGCAGGAGAAGGTTCAGGCCCGCGGCTTGTGGGCATGCCACCTCGGTCCGGAGCTCGGCGGCCTGGGGTACGGCCAGGTCAAGCTGGCGTTGATGAACGAGATCCTCGGTCGGGCCAAGTGTGCGCCGACCGTGTTCGGCTGTCAGGCTCCCGACACCGGGAACTCGGAGATCCTGGCCCACTTCGGCACCGAGGAACAAAAGGCCGAGTTCCTCGAACCATTGCTCCGCAACGAGATCGTCTCCTGCTATTCGATGACCGAACCCCAGGGTGGTGCCGACCCCAAGGTGTTCCGGACCACCGCGGTCCAAGACGGTGACGAGTGGGTGATCAACGGCGAGAAATGGTTCTCGTCGAACGCCCGCTACGCCGCGTTCCTGATCGTGATGGTGGTCACCGACCCCGACAACCCGCCGTACCAGCAACAGTCGATGTTCCTCGTCCCCACCGACACACCCGGCGTTGAGATCATTCGCAACGTCGGTTTGAGCTACGAACCGAACGACGACGAGCACGGATCGCACGCCTACATCCGCTACAACGACGTCCGTGTGCCTAAGGAGAACCTCCTCGGCCCGAGGGGTGGCGGGTTCGTGGTGGCCCAGACCCGCCTCGGCGGTGGGCGGATCCACCACGCAATGCGAACGTCGGGGCGGGTGCAGCGGATCTTCGACATGATGTGCGAGCGGGCCATCAGCCGGACCACCCAGGGCGAATTGCTGTCGAAGAAGCAGATGGTGCAGGAGATGATCGCCGACTCCTGGATCGAGATGGAGATGTTCCGGCTCCTGGTGTTGCGGACCGCCTGGAGGATCGACAAGTACCAGGACTACAAGCGGGTCCGCAGGGACATCTCGGCGGTCAAGGCGGCCATGCCAGGCGTGTATCGGAACGTCGCGTCGCGAGCGCTGCAGATCCACGGCTCGCTGGGCGCGTCGTGGGAGATGCCCTTCGGCAAGGAGGTCATCGAGTCGTTCCACATGGCCCTGGCCGACGGACCGACCGAGGTCCACAAGGTCCAGGTCGCCCGCCGGGTCCTCGACGACTACGTGCCATGCGACGACCTGTTCCCCACCATGCACCTCCCGAAGCGTCAAGCCGACGCCGAGCAGATGTACGCCGACGTGTTGGAACGCCACCTCGGTACGCAATGAGCGGAGCCATCGGGCTCGCCGTTCACCGGCTGATCACCGACCCGTCGATCGGGTGGCCTCGGCGGTGAGGCGGCACCGGTCGAGGCCCCCCTGGTCCCCTTGAGGTCCCGCGTCGTTCTCGCCGTCGTCGTCCTCATCGCCTTGCTCATCGGGGCCAATTTCACCGCCCTGAAGTTCGCCCTCGACCACACCACCCCGCTGCTGCTGGCAGGGATGCGAACCGTCATCGGTAGCACGACGCTGATCTGCTTCGCTCTCCTGCGAGGCGAGCGGGTGCCCCGCAATCGCACCGACCTGATCAACATCTTCGTCGTGTCGCTCAGCATCACCACCATCTCCAGCGGCTTCCTGGTGGCGGGCGTGAATCGAGTCCCGGCCGGGCTGGCCTCGCTGATCTCGAGCACGATGCCGCTGTTCACCGCGGCCCTGGCGTTCCTCCTGCTCGGGGTGTCGGTCAGCCGCATCGGGGTGGTGGGCCTGGCGCTCGGTTCGGTAGGCACAGTTGTGCTGGCGGCCCCAGCCATCGCCGGTAGTACCGCCGCAGTGGGGGTGGCTTCGCTGGTGTTCTCCGCCCTGGCTTGGGCGTTCGGCAACGTGTACATGAAATGGCGCGACTTCAGCAGGGTCAGCCCGGTGATGCTGGTCGGAGTCCAGCTGATGATGTCGGCCGCGGTGCTGATGCCGCTGGCGCTGCTGGTGGAGGGGACCGGCGAGACCGACTGGTCCGTCGGGCTCCTGGTCCCGTTGCTCTATGCGGCGATCCCGGCCAACGCGGTGACCTTCGCCCTGTTGGCCACGGTGGCCACCAGGGCCACGCCGACCCAGGCCTCGGCCAGCGCCTACCTGATCCCGGTGTTCGGGGTCACGTTCGGCTGGTTGATCCGCGACGAACGGCTGGGAGCGGTCGAGGTGGCCGGTGGCCTGCTGGTGGTGGCCGGTGTCTACCTGGTGGTGACCTCGTCTGCAAGGTCCGCCGCGGCGGCCAGGGGGATGCAACCTCAGGAGGTGCCGTGAGCGCTTCGGGGCCGAGACGCAGGATCACCGGTCGACCATCGGCTCGGACCGACCTCGGGCCGGACCGATCGGTCGACGCTCAGCGGCCGCTGTCGACCATGATCCGGGGATAGCCACGGAGGACGAACCTGTCGCCGATCTCCGGCTCGTCGACCAGCGCCAGGTTCGGGAAGCGGGCCACCAGCCCGCCCAGGACGATGTGTCCCTCGGTCCTGGCCAGAGCCATACCGAGACAATGATGAATGCCACCGCCGAACGACAGATGTCTTGTGGCGTTGTGTCGGCCGAGATCCAGTCGATCGGGGTCGGCGAACATCTCGGGATCCCGATTTGCCGCCCCGAGCAGGATGAGGATCGCCTCGCCCGGCGGAACCATCATCCCGCCGAGCTCGGTCTCCTCGATGGTGACCCGCATGCCGATCTGGACCGGGCTGTCGAACCGCAACAATTCGTCGACCGCACCCTTGGCCAGCGACGGGTCCGATCGCCACCGGGCCAGCTGGTCGGGATGATGGAGCAACGCGACCGCGCCGTTGCCGATCAGGTTGACCGTCGTCTCGTGACCGGCCACCAGCAGCAGTACGGCCAGGCTGATCAGCTCGGTTTCGCTGAGCCGATCCTCACCGTCGCTGGCGTCGAGCAGTGCGGTGAGCAGATCATCGCCGGGGACGGCCCGGCGATGCCGCAGCAGGTCGGCGATGTAGTCTTCGAGCCCGTCCAGCGCAGCGGCGATGGAGAGGTTGTCGTCCTCGGTGCGCAGCTGCGACGGGTCCAGGCCCTTGGTCAGGTCGCGGGACCAGGCACCGAATTGTCGGTGGTCCTGCTCGGGGACCCCCATCAGCTCGCAGATCACCGCCACCGGGAGTGGGTATGCCAGCGCTTCGACGAGATCGACCGGACCGGCCCCGTCGATGGTGTCGAGCAGGTCGGCGGTCCTGGCCTCGATGCTCGATGCCAGGAGCTCCACCCTCCGCTGGGTGAAGGCTTGATTGACCAGCCCCCGAAGGCGGTCGTGATCCGGCGGGTCGAGAAACAGCATGGACGGCTCACGATCGAGGACGTGGGCCGGGACGTTTCCGTCTGCCAACTCCCGCTGGTACGCCGCGCTTCGCCTCTCGTCGCTCGACACCTGCTTGGCCCGCAGCAGGGCCTGGGCCGCACCGTGGCTGAAGGCGAACCACAGATGGTTTCCCGCATCGAGGACCGGGTGGGAGGCTCGCATCCTGGCGTACAGCGGGTACGGATTCGATCGATTGGCGGGATCGAACGCCTCCATCAGGAACGAGGTTCCGAGATCGGGTTCAGCGCAGCGATCGGGATCGACCGCATCGTCGGACACCGCCGGTGCAGCCTCGGTCCCGGTGTCGTCGACGGGTCGGTTGGGGTTGACCATGCCGGGCCTCTCGCTCCTCGCCCGACCCGCCCGATCGGCAACGGTCAGGCGTCGGCCACCGTTTGGTGGACCTTGCGTGAAAAGCGAGTAAACGGCGGCCGAGAGGAGAGAACGGCCGCCGAATACTCGTAGTACGACGACCCGACTTTATGTAGAAATGCGGCCAACGTCAAATGCCTGCCTGGGTCAAAGACCCCAAATCGCCCCGGCCCGGGCGGTCCGATTACCCTCGGGTCACCGATGAATGCGACGACAAACCATGGCCGGACCGGGTGGGCTCTGCTCGCAGATTCGATGCGGCGACAACGAAACGGCTTGCTCCTCGGGATGATGGTCGGGCTGGGCTGGGCCGCCGGCAGGGTGGCAATCCCGCTGTTGGTGCAGCTGGGGATCGACCGGGGCATCGAGAACGAAGGAGCCGTCTGGCCCTGGACGGTGGCCATACTGGTCGCCGGCGTGCTCTCGGGCGTGATGCTGGGGCTGCGTCGGTACCTTGCCTTCCACAACGCACGCTTGGCCGAGGCCCGGCTGCGGGATCGCATTTTCGCCCATATTCAACGGCTGCACTTCGCCTTTCACGACGCAAATGCAACCGGCGATCTCATGAGTCGGGCCAACACCGATCTGCAGCAGTTCCAGAACTTCATCACCATGGTCCCGATGCTGACCGGCGCCATCATCACCGTGTTGGCGGTCAGCGCCATCATGATCGTCCTCCAACCTCTGCTGGCGGTCCTGGCGCTGATCGGGTTGCCGCTGATCTATGTGCTGGGTCGTGGCTTCTCCCACCGGTTGTTCCCCCAAGTGGCGGCGGTTCAGCGCCGTTCGGCGGCCCTGGCCTCGGTGGTGGAGGAGACCGTGGTCGGCATCCGGGTCATCAAGGGCTTCGGGGCCGAGCCACTGCAGGCCGAGAAGCTGTCGGCCGCGGCCGACGGCGTGTACGAACCCTCGATGCGGGCACTGATGATCCGCTCCCGCTTCCTGCCCGCCATGGAGATCGTGCCGAACCTCGGCCTGATCGTGGTCCTGGCCTATGGCGGCCGGCTGGTGCTGGATGAGGCGATGACCATAGGTCAGCTCGTCAGCTTCAACATCTACGTGATCCTGCTGGTCCAGCCGCTGCGTACTCTCGGCATGGCGGTCACCACCGGGCAACGATCGGCGGCGGCCGGGGTCCGGGTCCAGGAGTTGCTCGGCACCGAGCCCACGATCGTCGCACCGGCCCGCCCGGAACGGCTGCCGGCGACCGGTCGACTGGGCAGGGTCGAGTTCCGCAACGTCTCGTTCGGCTACCACCCCGACTCCGAACAGGCGGTCCTCCGGGGGTTCTCCCTCACCATCGAGCCGGGGGAGTCCGTGGCCCTGGTCGGGCCTACCGGTTCCGGCAAGACAACCGTTGCCAACCTGCTGCCCCGGTTCTACGACGTCGACGACGGCTCGATCCTCCTCGACGGCATCGACATCCGCCGGCTGCGGCCACAGGACCTGCGCCGGGAGGTGGGGCTGGTCTTCGAGGAGACGTTCCTGTTCAGCGCAAGCATCGCAGACAACATCGCCTTCGCCGATCCCGATGCGTCCCAGGCCGACATCGATCGGGCCGCCAAGGTCGCCGGGGCCGACTTCATCGATGAGCTGCCGAACGGCTTCGCCACCGAGGTCGGCGAGCGAGGCCATTCGCTGTCCGGCGGGCAACGCCAGCGGCTGGCCATCGCCAGAGCGGTGTTGGCCGAGCCGCGGGTGCTGATCCTCGACGACGCAACCTCGGCCGTCGATCCCGGCAAGGAACACGAGATCGCAGACGCCCTCGGCCAGGTCATGGTCGGCCGGACCACGATCGTCATCGCCCACCGGGCGGCCACCGTTGCCCTGGCCGATCGGGTGGTGCTCCTCGATCAGGGTCGCATCGTCGACGAAGGGACCCACGCCGAGCTGTTGGCCGGCAGCGACCGCTATCGCCACGTCCTCGCCGCCGGCGAGGCCGGCGATCCGATGGCGCTCGAGTCCGGCGAAGAGGTCCGCTGATGGCGTGGCGAATGTCGCTCGGGGTCGGCGAGGACGATCAACTGGGGGTCGACGGGGCCCGCCGGGTGGCGGCCAGGACGGCTCGGTTGATCCGGCCCTACCGCCGCCGGGCGGTGGCGGCGTCGGTGGCGCTGGTGCTGTGGACGCTGCTGACCCTGGCCGGGCCACTCCTGGTCCGCCGAGCCATCGATCGAGGCCTCCAGGTCGGCGATCGGGGCCAGCTGAACCTGTCGGTCGGCCTCTACATCGCAGCCGCCGCCGCGGCATACCTCACCTACCGGCTGGCCATCGTCAACCTGGCGCACGTTGGGGAGGGCTTCCTTCGGGACCTGCGGAATCGGGTCTTCTCCAGGATGCTGCGGCAATCGCTGCCGTTCTACGACCGCGAGAAGTCCGGCGTGCTCGTCAGCCGCATGACCTCCGACATCGATTCGCTCCAGGACCTGGTGCAGTTCGGCCTGTTGATGTTCGTCAGCGCCGCCCTGCTCCTCGGTTCGTCTGCGGTGGTGCTGGCCGTGCTCAGCTGGCAGCTCCTGTTGGTCTGCCTGGTGAGCACGCCGCTCATCGTCGCCGCCAGCATCAAGTTCCATCGCGACTCGAACCGGGCATACCTCGCCGTCCGCGACAGTGTGGGAACCACCCTGACCAGCCTCCAGGAGGGCATCTCCGGGGTCCGGATCGTGCAGGCCTTCGCAAGGGAGAGCATCGAGGCCAACCGCTTCGCCGACACCAACCGCCGGCTCTACCGGTCACACATGGACTCGGTCCGCATCGCCGCCTGGTATCTACCCATCATCGAGTTCACCGGTGCGCTCACCACCGCCATCGCCTTGGGCGTCGGTGGGCTGTTGATCGGTGATGGACCGGCTGACCCTGGGGACGGTGGCGGCGTTCGTGTTGATCCTGCAGAGCCTGTTCGGTCCGGTCCAACAGCTCAGCCAGCTCTTCAACCTGGTCCAGTCGGCGACCGCGGCGCTCAACAAGATCTACGAGTTGATCGACGAACCGGTGGACATCGACGAGATCGCCGAGCCGGTGGCATTGACCGGGCCCGGGTCGATCACGTTGGAGAACGTCGGCTTCGCCTACGACGACGAGTCGCCGGTGCTGACGTCGGTCGACCTGTCCATTGCGGCCGGCGAGCGGCTGGCGCTCGTCGGCCCCACCGGTGCCGGCAAGTCGACGCTGGCCAAGCTGGTGGCCAGATTCTACGATCCGACGGTCGGTTCGGTCCTGGTCGACGGGGTGGACCTGCGGACGGTGTCGTACCAATCGCTTCGCTCGGCCATCGTGGTCGTCCCCCAGGAGGGGTTCCTGTTCTCCGGGTCGATCCTGGACAACATCCGGTTCGCCAGGCCATCGGCCTCCGACGAGGAGGTGGTGGCCGCAGTGGCCAGGATCGGCGCCACCGAGATATTCGAGAAACTGCCGGAGGGCCTGCATACCGAGGTCCAGGAGCGGGGGAGCAGGCTCTCCGCCGGCGAACGACAGGTGGTGTCGTTGGCCAGGGCCGCCCTGGTCGACCCGGCAATCCTGATCCTCGACGAGGCGACCTCCAGCATCGACCCCGGCACCGAAGCACTGGTGGAGCGGGCCATCGACGCCCTCATGGCGTCGCGGACGGTGATCGTGATCGCCCATCGGCTGTCGACCGCGGCCCGTTGCGATCGGGTGGGGGTGATCGCAGACGGTCGCCTGGTCGAGCTCGGGCGCCACGACGACCTCATCGAGGCCGGGCGAAACTATGCCGACCTGTTTGCCGCCTGGTCGCGGACCTGAGTGAGCCGAACCTGCGGAGCAGGTTCTCTGCGAGTTCGCGAGAACCCTTCGGGGTTCCTGGCGAACGTCGTCCGCTGGACGTGGTGCCCCTGGGGTCGATTCCGCCGCATGTCTTGAGTCCGACCACAACCGGTCACAGCGCCCGAGCCAGCTCGGTGAAGTCGCCGACGACGATGTCCCACGGGCCGGTGGCTTCGAGGTCGGCGGTCTGGTTGGGCCCGTATTCGGTCGGTCTTGCCACGAACGCGGTGGCGAAGCCGAGGGCCGAGGCGGCCTCCAGGTCGTTGTTGTGGGCCGCCACCAGCATGCACTGCTCCGGTTCGAGACCGAGGCCGGCTGCCGATCGCAGGTAGGCCTCGGGCAACGGTTTGTAGGCCCGGGCGAACTCGGCGCCGAGGATCCGGTGCCACGGCAGGCCGGCGTTCGCCGCCATGTTCTGGGCCAACTCGATGTTGGCGTTCGACAGGGTGGCCAGGATGTACCGGTCGGCCAGGTCGGTCAACGCCGGCACCACCTCCGGCCAGGGCCGAAGGCGATGCCAGGCCCGATTGAAATCGAGCCGTTGCTCGTCGTCGAGCTCGATCTCGAACTCCTCCAGGAGGGCCACCAGACTCTCCATGTGCAACTCGTCGAGGGGCTTCCAGTCGACCTCCCCCGACCGGACCCGCTCCATCGACGGTTGGTAGCGACCGCGCCAGGCGTCGGCGAAGGCCGTCCAGTCCCGCTCGATGCCGAGTCGTCGGCCCAGGGCTCGGCCCTCGTCGATGATCGAGCCCCGCCAGTCGACGACCGTGCCGAACACATCGAAGCACAGGGCCCGAATCCGGCTTCCGACCGGTGCGGGTTCGGTGAGCGGTGGTGGTTCGTCGGTTGCCATGCAGCCCCTCGTCGTCCCGTTGCGCCGTCTTCAGTTCCGAACGGTTCCGGACGCCGGCCGAGCGGCGGACATCGCCGCCGATTCGGTGCTGCGATCCTCGCTCGAGCCCGAAGGGAAGCTGATCATGATGATGGCGGCGCTGAGCAGGTAGGCACCGGCGACCCAGATCCAGGCCCACCGGAACCCGGTGAGCTCGCTTCGTTCACCGCCGGTTGCCAGCAGGGTGACGACCACCGCGATACCCAAAGCGTAGAAGCACTGCTGGACGGTGCGAACCGTTGCGTTTGCGGTACCGAACTTCGCAGGGCCGATGTCGGACAACCCGGCGCTCGACCAGCTGGAGATGCTGAGCCCGATGCCGATCCCCAGCAGCAGGCTGATCGGGACGAACCGGGTGAACACCGCCGGGGTCTCGTCCAGCAGGAGCAGGTACAGCAGATAGGCGAGCCCACACAACGACGAGCCGAAACCGAGCAGCCAGCGGTGGCCGAAACGATCGGCGAATCGTCCCGCCAGGGGCGAGGCGACCGCGGCCAGGACCGGGGCCGGTGACAGGGCAAGACCGGTGGTGCTCAGGGGCTGATCCCACATCTCCTGGATCACCAGGGAGCTGACCAGGAATCCGGCGGTGAAGGCGGAAGAGTAGAAGGCGGCCCCGGCGTTGGTGCTGGCGAAGGACCTGATCTTGAACAGCGTCAGGTCGAGCAACGGCTCGGGGTGGCGGGCCGACCGCCAGATCAGCAGCGGCACCAGCGCCAACCCGATCACCAGCAATGCGATGATCCGACCGTCGGTCAGGCCCCAGGACTCGCTCTGCACGATGGCGAACATGATGAGGGCGATGGCTGCGGTGCCGATAGGGATGCCGAGCAGATCGACCCGGCCCCGGGCATTGGGATCCTTCGACTCACGCAGCAGCCGGGGCGACAGCGCCAGGATCAACAGGCAGAGCGGCACGTTGAGCAGGAAGATCGAGCGCCAGCCGAACCCCTCGATCAGCACCGAACCGACGGCCGGCCCTGCCACCGCCCCCAGTCCGGCGGTGGCACCGGCGATACCGATCACGGTGCTGCGCTTCGACAGAGGGAAGTCTGGGAGCACCACGGCCAACGACGATGCGGCGACGACCGCCCCGCCGACAGCCTGGACCACCCTGGCCGCGATCAGCATGTTGACCGACGGGGCGACGCCCGAAAGCAGCGAGCCGAGCATGAAGATGACGACGCCGGGCATGAACACCCGCTTGCGGCCGATGCTGTCCGCCAGGCGGCCCGCGAGCAGCAGGCCGGTGGCCACCGTGATGTTGTAGCCGGAGATGATCCAACTCAGCTCGGAGTTGGAAACGGCGAAATCCTCCCTGATCGACGGGAAGGCGACGTTGACCGCCGAGACGTCGACGACGGTGAGGAAGAACACGACCGTGGTGACCAGCAATGCCAGCCAGGCCGATCGGGGGACGGCCTGAACCTCTGGTCTCGCGGCCGTTGTCGACATCGGGCAAAACCTACTCCGCAATCGTCGCGCCGGCCGAGCCGAAGATGTTCTCCGAGCTGTAACAGCCCGCCGCCACCCACCGAACGGTCGCTGTTTGACCGCTCCGGCGGCCCCGGCGAGGCCTGTATGGGGCGGTGACGGGTTGGTGTCGCGCAGCACGTCACCGCGGGGGAGGCGCTAGATTCACGGCGTTCAATCTTTTGGAGGAGAGATTCAATGACGAAACCCTGGATCAAGCTGTTGGCGCTGCTTGCCGCCATCGGCCTTTTTGCGGCGGCCTGCGGTTCGGACGACAACTCGACCGAATCCGGCAGCACAGACGAGACCACAGAAACCACCGAGGCCATGGCGGACGAGGAGACCACAGAAACCACCGAGGCCATGGCGGACGAGGAGACAACCGAGTCGACCGAGGCGATGGACGACGGTGCGGCCTCGGCCCAGGTCACCCTGGAAGAGGAGTGCGCGACCTATGACGGTCTGCAGGCTCCCGACGGCTTCACCGTGAACCTGGTGACCGACATCGGCAAGATCGACGACGGCACCTTCAACCAGTTCGCCTACGAAGGCATGCAGGGCGCCCTCGATTGCTTCGGCATCGAGGACTCCAGCTTCATCGAGACCGTGTCGGAGGCAGACTATGCGGCCAACATCGCCACGTCGCTCGAAGCCGATCCCAACGTGATCGTCACCGTCGGCTTCCTGATCACCACCGACACCGAAACGGCGGCAAAGGCCAATCCGGACGTCGACTTCATCGGCATCGACCAGTTCCTGGAGGAGTACCCGTCGAACATGATCGGCGTGCTGTTCAACGAGCAGGAAGGCGGCTTCATCGCCGGAGCCATGGCCGCCTCGCTGAGCGAGACCGGTGTTGTCGGCGTCGTCGCCGGCCGGGAGGACGTCCCGCCGGTGGTCAAGTTCGTCAACGGCTACGAGGCCGGCGCCAAGTCGATCAACCCCGACATCACGGTGCTGTCCATCTACAACGAGAGCTTCACCGACCCGGCCAAGGGCGCATCGGATGCAGCCCAGTTCATCGGTGAAGGCGCTGACGTCATCTTCGGTGCCGGTGGACCCACCGGCTCCGGTGGCGTCAAGGCTGCGGCCGAGGCCGGCGTGTGGGGTATCGGCGTCGATCAGGACGAGTACTTCACCACCTTCTCCGGCGGCAGCGCCCCGGGGTCGGAGTACCTGGCCAGCTCGGCCATCAAGCGGGTCGACCTGGCGGTGTTCCGCAACATCGCGGCCGCCATCGAGGACACGTTCGAGGGCGGCATCTTCGTGCTGTCGGCCGAGAACCTCGGCATCACCTACGCCCCGTTCCACGACGCCGACATCCCGGCCGACGTTGCGACGGCGGTCGAGACGGTTCGGGCCGGTCTGGCCGACGGCAGCATCGACACCGGTGTCTGCGGTATCGACGGCCTGGTCGTCGGCGAAGGCTCGGCCTGCGACTGATCGCAGCCACAATCCGAACGTGACCGGTCGATCCCGGTCATCGGCATCGAGACCCGGCGTCCACGGCGTCGGGTCTCGACGTTTTCGTCGATCCGGCCTATCCTCTGGTCGCTCCGATCGACAAGGGCCATCGCCTCTGGGCATGTACGTTCCAAAGTCGACCGTTGCATGCAGTGATTCCGGTCGGCGACGGCCGGTGGACCGGGGGCCTAGCCGGATGGCGAGGTGACCGGGTGAACAGCTTCGAACATCGAGCCCGCGGCGCGGGATCGAACAAACAGAACGGGCCGAGAGCGTGATCCACTCGCTTCGGACCTTGGGGAGGAACCATGGGGAGCGACAGTGACCGTGTGCCGGTCCTGGACGTGCGCGGTGTGACGAAGACCTTCCCCGGGGTCATTGCCAACGAAGACGTCGATCTCACACTCAACCAAGGAGAGATCCACTGCCTGCTCGGCGAGAACGGCGCAGGCAAGAGCACTCTGGTGAACGTGGTGTTCGGCCTGTACCAACCCGACAAGGGCACGATCAAGGTCCGAGGCGAGCAGGTCCGGTTCAGCGGTGTCGGCGACGCCATCGACCACGGCATCGGCATGGTGCACCAGCACTTCCAGCTGATCCCGGTGTTCACCGTCGCCGAAAACGTGATCCTGGGCAACGAGCTGACGAACGGACCGTTCCTCGACCTGAACGATGCGAGGAAGCGGATCCGGGATCTCGAGCAGCAATACGGGCTGTTGGTCGATCCCGACGCCAAGGTCGGCGACCTCTCCGTCGGCGAGCAGCAGCGGGTCGAGCTGGTCAAGGCGCTGTTCCGGGAGGCCGACGTCCTGATCCTCGACGAGCCGACCGCAGTGCTGACCCCAGGCGAGGTAGACGACTTCTTCGGGGTGGTTCGCAGCCTGGTCGACCAGGGAAAGTCGATCATCTTCATCACCCACAAGCTGCGAGAGGTGCTGGCCGTCGCCGATCGGATCACGGTGCTGCGCGACGGCAAGGTGGCAGGCACCGCTGACCCGAAGACCGCAACCCAGCAGTCACTGGCCAACCTCATGGTCGGTCGGGACGTGGTGTTCCAGGTCGAGAAGGGCCCGTCGCACCCGGTCGACACCGTGATCAGGGTCAGCGGACTGGGGGTCGACGACGATCGGGGCGTCAGGACGGTGAACGACCTGTCGCTCGAGGTCAGGGCGGGAGAGATCTTCGGTGTGGCCGGGGTCGAGGGAAACGGCCAACGGGAGTTGGTGGAGGCGGTGACCGGCATGCGACCGAAAGCGGCCGGCAGGGTGGAGATCCTCGGGGTGGACGCCACCAGGCTGTCGCCGCGGAAGATCACCGAGCTCGGCTCCGCCCACATCCCCGAGGACCGCAACAAGCACGGCATGGTCGGCCCGTACTCGATCGCCGACAACCTGGTGCTCAACCGGTACTATCAGGCGCCGTTCTCCAAACGGGGGATCCGCAACACGTCTGCCATCGCCGAGGAGGCCGAGCGGTTGGTCGAGGCGTTCGACATCCGAACCCCGGGTATCGACGTGCCGATCGACAACCTGTCCGGCGGCAACCAGCAGAAGGTGATCGTCGCCCGTGAACTGACCGGCGACGTGAAGGCGATCTTCGTGGCTCAGCCGACGAGAGGCCTCGACGTCGGCTCGATCGAATTCATCCACAAGCAGATCATCGCCCTGCGAGACGCCGGGGCCGCCGTGCTGCTGGTTTCGGCCGAGCTCGACGAGATCCTGTCGCTGTCGGACCGGATCGGGGTGCTGTATCGAGGGCGGCTGGTCGGCACCTTCGACGCGGCGGAGACGACACGGGAGCAATTGGGCTATCTGATGGCCACCGGCGCCTCCCCCGAGACCGAGGAAATGGCATCGTGAACGACAACAACCGTCCCGGTGGCTTCTTCGAGGAGTTCCGCCACAAGGTCCTCGATGCATGGAGCCTGCAGCCGCTGCTGGTGCCGCTGTACGCCATCATCCTCTCGTTCATCGTCGGCGGGGTGTTGATCGCCATCATCGGCGTCAACCCGTTCGACGCCTACTGGGCCCTCATCCGGGGCATGGTCGGCAGTCCGGACCGGATCGCCGCCTCGATCGCCAGGGCGGTGCCGTTCATCGGTTCGGCCCTGGCCCTGGCCTTCGCCTTCAAGGCCGGCCTGTTCAACATCGGAGCCGAGGGTCAGCTGCTGATCGGCGGTGTCGTTGCGGCCTGGGTCGGCACCTGGGCGTTCATGGCCGACACGCCTGGCATCATCGCGGTGCCGATCATCCTGCTGGCAGGGATGCTCGGCGGGTTCGTCTGGGGCGGCATCCCCGGCGTGCTTCGGGCCAGAACCGGGGCCCACGAGGTCATCAGTACGATCATGCTCAACAGCATCGCCTTGTTCGCCGTGCGGTGGATCGTCAACTCCCGGGACCCGCTCATCCTCCGAGATCTCGGCGCCAGTGTCCCCAGGACCGAGCGGATCGCCGAGAGCGCGGTGTTGCCGGAGTTCGTCGACTCCGAGCCGAACCTCCACCTCGGTCTGGTGGTGATGATGGCCCTGTGCTTCGTGGTGGCGTTCCTGCTCAACCGGACCACGTTCGGCTTCGAGGTCAAAACGGTCGGCACCAACCCCCACGCCTCCCGCTACGCAGGCATCGGGGTCAACAAGATCATCATCCTGGCCATGGCGCTGTCCGGGGCCTTCGCCGGTCTGGCTGCAGCCAGCGAGGTCTCCGGCACCAATCAGTTCTTCCAGCCCGGCACCTTCGCCTTCATCGGCTTCGACGGCATCGCCATCGCCCTGCTGGCCAGGGCCAACCCGATCGCCATCATGCCCGCCGCCCTGTTGTGGGGGGCGTTGCTGTCGGGGGCCCCGTTGATGCAGCAGGAGGCAGACGTGTCGATCGACGTGGTCCGCATCATCCAGTCCATGGTGTTGCTGTTCGTTGCCGCCGACGCCATCGTCCGCTACATCTTCCGGATGCGGGGCGACGGCGGTCATCACATGGACACCGTGGCCACGGGGTGGGCGTGATGAGCGAGCAGACGTTGAAACCGACAGACGACACCGGCGACCCGGACGACAAGGGCGAGATCGAGGCCGAGCACCTGATGGGCCCGGCCGACAGCGACCGCCGTTTCGGTCGCCGGCAGATCACCGGGCTGGTGTTCGGCGCCGTGGGGCTGATCCTGATCGCCCTGGTGGCGCCCAACATCAGCAGCGACACCAGTACCTTCGCCTTCGAGCCACCACCGGACCCCCTGCAGATCAGCTTCTCGCCGCCGACGGTGGTGACGGTGATCGGTGTGCTGTACCTGCTGGCGGCGGCGGCGGCCTTCCTGCCGGAGCGGTTCGACCGCTGGTCCGGCCGGGCCCAGCTCCTGGCGGCGGCGGCCGCCATCCCGCTGATCCTGGTGTTGGCGTTGGCGCTGTCGGGGACGTCGACGACCAACGTGACCAACCTGTTCGACGAATCGCTGGTACTGGCAACCCCCATTGCCCTGGGGGCCATGACCGGGCTGTGGTGCGAGCGGTCGGGGATCATCAACATCGGCATCGAGGGCATGATGCTGGCCGCGGCCGGCGTGGGCTACATGTCGTTCGCGGTGCTCGGCGAGGCCAGCAGCCCCGGCTGGCTCTGGGTGGCGGTGGGGATCGCCATCGTCTCCGGCGGCCTGCTGGCGGCCCTCCACGCCGTCCTGTCGATCAACTTCGGGATCAACCAGATCGTGTCGGGGGTGGTGATCAACCTCTTCGCCCTCGGGCTCACCGGGTTCCTCCGCTCGGAGGTGATCGTGCCCAGCGGCAACAGCAAGGGCATCTCCACCGCCGAGTTCGGCATCCCGCTCCTGGAGAACATCCCGATCGTCGGCCCCACCTTCTTCCAGGGAAAACCGCTGCACTACGCCATGTACGGGGTGGTGTTCCTGACCTGGCTCGTGATGTTCCGCACCGCCTGGGGCCTGCGGGTCCGGGCCTGTGGCGAGAATCCCCACGCAGCCGAAACGCTCGGCATCAACGTGGTCAAGATCAGGTATCAGGCGGTGGTGCTCGGCGGCTTCATCGCCGGCATCGCCGGTGCCTGGTTCTCCCTCGAATCCCAGTCCGGGTTCGAGGACAACATGACGAACTCGGCCGGCTTCATCGCCCTGGCGGCCATGATCTTCGGCAAGTGGACGCCATGGGGTGCCTTCGGCGGTGCGCTGCTGTTCGGCTTCGCCCGAGCGCTCGGCTCCCGGCTGCAGTTTCTCGGCGTCGAGATCGGCGGGTTCGGTATCCCCAGCGAGTTCTTCCAGAGCCTGCCGTTCCTGGTCACCATCGTCGTCGTGGCGGGGGCCCTTGGTCGCTCGATCGCCCCCGCCGCCGAGGGCCAGCCGTACAGCCCGTCCAAGTAGGGCCGGGCGGGCGACGGTCAGCACGGTTGCAGTAGTCTCGCCTGGTGTTCGGCCTCATCACCGGAAGCGGCTTCTACGACATCCCCGACCTGGCGGATCGAGGCACCGAGGTGGTCGACACCCCCTTCGGCGGCCCGGTGTCGGTGACGACCGGGACCTGGCGGGGCGGCGACATCTGCTTCATCCCCCGCCACGGATCGCAGCACTCGGTACCACCCCACGCCATCAACTACCGAGCCAATGTCTCGGCACTCAAAACCGTCGGTGCGGCATCGATCGTGGCGACCGCGGTCAGCGGTGGCATCAACCCGGCCATGACGCCGGGCACCATGGTGTTGATCTCCGATTTCCTGAACTTCACCTCCGGGCGCGATGTCACCTTCTTCGACGGCACGAACCGGCCGATCGTGGCCTCACCCGATGGTCCGCTCGACCCCGACGTCGTCCCGGCCCGGTCCGGGACGGTGGGGGTGGTCCACACCGACATGACCTCGCCCTACGACCCGGAGCTGCGGTCCACCATCCTGCGAGCGGCCGCCGACGAGTCGGTTCCGCTGGTCGACGGTGGGGTCTACTGCACCGCCGATGGACCCCGGTTCGAGACACCGGCCGAGATCAACATGATGCGCATCCTCGGCGGCGACCTGGTCGGCATGACCGGCTACCCCGAGGTGGCGTTGGCGGTGGAGGCCGGCCTGCCGTACGCCTCGATCGCCGTGGTTTCCAACCCGGCGGCCGGGATGAACGCCGAGCCGCTCTCGGTCGATGACATCGTGGCGTTGATCGCAACGGTTGCCGAACCGCTCTATCGCCTGATCGGCCGCACCGCGGAGTTGTGCACGACGCCGGACGGCGGCTCGTGAGTGACATCGATGCAGCGGCCGAGCTCATCGAGACCGCCAGAGCCATGGAGGCAAAAGGCATCAACAGCGGCACCTCAGGCAATGTGTCGGTCCGGTTCGACGGTGCGATGCTCATCACCCCGTCGGGGGTGCCGTACGACGGGCTGGAGCCGGGCGACGTGATCCGGATGGGCTTCGATCGTTCCTGGGCCGCCATCGACCCCGACCGCTCCGTTGGTCCCCCACACCGGCGGCCGTCGTCGGAGTGGCGCTTCCACCTCGACATCCTCCGTTCCCGCCCCGAGGTCGGTGCCGTGGTCCACGCCCACCCGGTGTCGGCAACCGGACTGTCGGCCCACGGTCGGGGGATCGGCCCGTTCCACTACATGGTGGGCGTCGCCGGCGGCCACGACATCCGCTGTGCGGAGTACGCAACGTTCGGCACCGAGGAGCTCTCGGTCAACGTGCTGGCGGCCCTCCGAGACCGCAAGGCCTGCCTGCTGGCCCATCACGGCATCCTGGCCGTCGGCCCCGACCTGGCATCGGCGCTGGCCATCGCCGTCGAGGTGGAGGTGTTGGCCGCCCAGTATCTGGCGGCCCTGGCCATCGGCGAGCCCCCCGAGCTGAGCGCCGGACAGATGGACGAGGTACTGGCGAAGATGGCCTCCCCCGATGGGTACGGGTCGAGTCCCCAGCCGAGCACTATCGTCGAGTGATGAGAACCATCGACTGGGTCGACGGTGGGATCGAGATGATCGACCAGACCAAGCTGCCCCAGAAGACCGAAGCCCTCCGGGTGGAGACGGTGGAGGATCTGGTGGCGGCCATCAAGCGACTCTCGATCCGGGGCGCCCCGGCGCTCGGGGTGGCCGGGGCCTATGGGGTCGCCATGGCGGCAAGGTTGCACGATCCCGGGGGCGACGCCGATCGATTCGAGGCCGCCGTCGACCGTATACGCCACGCCAGACCGACCGCGGTCAACCTCGGGGCCATGGTCGATCGGGTGGCGCCGATCGCCAGGGCCGACCCGGCTGCGGCGCTGGCCGAGGCCCACCGGATCCGCGACGAGGAGCTGGCGGCCTCGTTGGCCATGGGGGAACGGGGCGCCGATCTGGTGGAGGAGCTGGTCGGTGGTTCGACCGGGCACTCCGATGGAGGGATCCGGGTCATGACGATCTGCAACACCGGGGGCCTGGCTGCGGTCGAGCGTGGCACCGCCCTGGCGGTGGTCCAGACCTTGCACGAGCGGGGCCGGCTGGCCGAAGCGCTTGCGGTGGAGACCCGCCCGCTGCTCCAGGGCGCCCGGCTGACCACCTGGGAGCTGCAGCGCATGGGAGCCCCCCACCGGTTGCTGGTCGACGCCGCCGGACCGTTCCTGTTGGCCCGGGGAGCGGCCGATGCGGTGTTGATCGGAGCCGATCGGGTGGCGGCGAACGGCGACACGGCCAACAAGATCGGCAGTTTCAGCCTGGCCCTCGGAGCGGCGAGCGCCGGGGTTCCGTTCATCGTGGTGGCCCCCGAGTCGACCGTCGACATGGCAACCCCCGGCGGCGACGCCATCGAGATCGAGGACCGTGGCCCCGAGGAGGTGGCATCGGTCCAAGGCGTGGCGATCGCCCCCGAGGGGACCCAGGCGCTCAACCCGGCCTTCGACGTGACCCCGGCGGCACTGATCACGGCCCTGGTCACCGATCGTCGGGTGGTCCGGTTCGACGAGGGGGAGAGACCGTGACCGTCGGTGCCGGGCCGGTGGTTCCCGGGCCGCCTGTGGTCCGGCTGACCGCAGACCACATCGTGCCGTGCGAGGGCACGGGCGCCGTCATCGGCGACGGGGCGATCGACATCGATGCCGGGGGAAGGATCGTCGCGGTCGGTCCCGAGGCCGAACTGGGCCCCGAACCCGGCTCGGTCCATCGCCTCGGCGGTCTGCTGATGCCAGGCCTGGTCAACGCCCACGCCCACACGCCGATGACCCTGGTCCGATCGGCCGGCGACGGCCTGCCGCTCCAGCAGTGGCTGCACGACAGCGTCTGGCCCCGGGAGGCCAGGATGACCGCGGAGGACGCCTGGTGGGGGATGAGCCTCGGCTCGGCCGAGATGCTGCTGGCCGGGGTCACCACCAGCTGCGAGATGTACCTGTTCGAGGAAGCGGTTGTCGACGCGGTGACGGCCAGCGGGGCCCGGCTGGTGATCACCCCCGGTGTCATCGCCGCACTCCTGCCCGGTGGCGACGTCGGAGCCAGGATCGACGAGATCGCCGACTTCTTCGGGACCAATCACCGGCCGGAGGAGGGGATAACCGTGGGGTTCGCCCCCCATTCGGTGTACGACCTGAACCCACAACAGTGTGGTGAGATCGCCGACCACGCCAAGGCCTGCGATGCCCTGTTCCACATTCACCTCGAGGAGACCGAGGCCGAACGGGCCCTGGTGCTGGAGCGCTACGGCATGACCGCGACCCAGGTCCTGGCCGACGCCGGTGTCCTGGAGGCTCGTGTCCTGGCCGCCCACGGGGTGTGGCTGGACGAGACAGACCGTCGGTTGCTGGCCGAGGCCGACGCCGCGGTCGCCCACTGCCCGCAGTCGAATCTCAAGCTCGGCTCGGGAATCGCCCCGGTGGCCGACCTGCTTGCGGCCGGTGTACGGGTCGGTCTCGGCACCGACGGCGTGGCCTCCAACGATGATCTCGACCTCTGGGAGGAACTCAAACTGGCGCCGCTGCTGGCCCGAGGCGTCGGCCGGGATCCCGGGGCCATGGGTACGGTCGGCGCCCTCGACCTTGCAACCCGATCGGCGGCCCGGTCCATCGGTCTGGCCGACGCCGGACACCTCAGCCCCGGCGCCTGGGCCGACATCATCCGCATCGACACCGACCAGCCGGCGTTCAGCCCCGGCATCGATCTTCTGGCGCACCTCGTCTTCGCCGGATCGTCCCGATTCGTGACCGATGTATGGGTGGCGGGGCGGCGAGTCGTCGACCGCGGCACGCTGACCACGGTCGACGTCGGCCGCTGCCTCGACGAGGTCGGCAAACGTGGGCGGCGCCTGGCCGGGCACTGATCGGCCGACCGCCTCACATGCCGTGGGGTCGCCACGGGATGGCCGTCGAGTGGTGGTCGAGGGTCGTGGGGTGGCTGACCCGGGGCACATTGCCGCCGCCAACGGGCCGTGACACGATGAGGGTTGCCATCACGAGATCGCAGGGCGAACGAACCGACAGCAAAGGACACAGCCTATGGTCACGGCACTGGACCCTCGGACCACCATCGTCACCGAGAGCCGACCGGGCGACGTCCTGGCGTCGCTCCACGAGTCGGCCGACCCGGAGCGGGAGTATCTGTTCGCCGCTCGCGACGCCGATCCGGCCGACCTGGTGCTGGTGGCGTGGCACGACGATGCCGCCGTCGGCTACATCGCCACCAGTGAGAACGCCGATGACGGACTGCTGATCTGGGAGCACCTGGTCGTACCGGCCCACCGGGGTCTCGGCCTGGGGGAGCGGCTCCTCCTGGAAGCCGTCCGCCGGACCGTGCCGGGGTCTGTGGTGGAGATCGATCCGCTTGGCGAGCTCGACCGTCAGCGGGTGTTCGACTACTACCGGCGTTTCGGCTTCACCCAGGACACGACCGGCGACCGTATCTGGGCCACCGCGGCGGGGGTGATGCGGGCCCTCGACGCCAGGGTTCCCGGCTCGGAGGGCCGGACCGCGGTCCAGACGCTGCTCGAGCGCAAGGCCCCCGGGGTCGTGACCATCGAACCGAGCGTCACGGTCCGAGCTGCGGTGTCCACCCTGAACGAGCACCACATCGGTGCGGTCGTCGTGTCCTCGGACGGGAGCCGGGTCGAGGGCATCCTCTCCGAACGGGACATCCTTCGGGGGCTCGACGGTCATCAGGAGGGTTTTCTCGACCTCCCGGTGGACGAGGTCGTCACCACCGACGTGTTGACCTGCACCACCGACGATTCGATCGCCTCCGCCATGGATGCCATGACCAGGCTGCGGGTCCGTCACCTTCCGGTCACCAAGGCGGGCCGACTGGTCGGCATCATCAGCGTTGGTGACCTGGTCAGCTACCGGCTGGAGGCGGTCGAGTCCCTCGAGTCGGTCGAAGGCTGACCGGCGGCTCCCGGCTCAGCGGAGTTCGATGCGCCCCGATCCTGAACGGGTGGCGCCGACCTCGGCCGCCGGGAGACCGGCGTCGGTCAGGGCCGTCAGCGCGGTGTCGACCCGGTCTGGGTCGACCCCGAAGATCAGCCCGCCCGAGGTCTGGGCGTCCGCCAGCAGCAGCACGTCGAGCTCGGCGACGGTTCCCCGATCCAGCCGGCCCTCGACGGAGCGGAGATTGCGCCGTGAGCCACCGGGGATGAGCCCCTCCTCGGCCAAGGCCCGAACGCCGTCGAGGATCGGGATCCGCTCCACCGTCAGGGTGACGTCGACCCGGGATTCCACGGCCGCTCGGCCGAGGTGGCCCAACAACCCGAAGCCGGTGACGTCGGTGGCCCCGGTGGCTCCGGCGGCCAGGGCGACGCGGGCTGCCTCGGCGTTGAGCATTGTCATCGAGGCGACGGCGGCGTCGATCAAGGCCCGATCGGCTCGGTCCTGTTTCATGGCGGTCGAGGCCACGCCGATGCCGAGTGGTTTCGTGAGAATGAGTCGCTGATCGGCCCGGAAACCGGCGTTGGTCAACAACCGGTCAGGATGGACCTCGCCCAGGACGGCCAAGCCGAACTTCGGTTCCGGGTCGTCGACGGTGTGGCCGCCACCGATGACGAAGCCGGCCTCGGCGGCGATCTCGGCCGCACCGGCCAGGACATCGCCGAGCAGCTCCGGTGGCAGCTCGTCGTTGTTCCAGCCCACGAGATTGAGCGCCAGCAGCGGCCGACCGCCCATGGCGTAGACATCCGACACCGAGTTGGCCGCGGCGATGCGGCCCCAGGCCGCAGCATCATCGACGATGGGGGTGATGAAATCGGCGGTGAACACCAGGGCCCGGTCGTCGTCGAGACGCCAGACCGCGGCGTCGTCGCCGGTCGAGGGGCCGACCAGTAGCCGTTCGTCGCCGGTGGTTGGTAAACGGCGCAAGACCTGCGCCAGCTCGTCTGGTGCGAGCTTGCAGGCTCAACCGGCACCGTGGCTGAACTGCGTGAGCCGTCGTACCATATCGACCTCCTTCCCACACATCGGCGTCCGAAGACTGAGCAATTGTTCGCTTGCCCAAGCGTATTGCCTCGGACGTCGGTCAAAGCATGTCCGGTGGCCCTATCATCGGAGTGCGTGGCGAGAGACACACTTCTGAGCGGGTTGCTGGTCCGTGTTCCGTGGGTCGGGCCTCGGGCGGTCTACCACCTCCAGCAGGGCGGCATCGGCTATAAGGTCGGCGACTGGACCGCAGTCGTCCGCTCGGCCAAGCTCCGCCTTCCAAGAGCGGTCGGTGTCGATGTGTTCGACACCTGCATCGTCCGGGATCTGGTGGGAGACGATGCGGTGGAACACGTCATCGCCCATCGCAACCGCCAGGCCGCGACGGCCCCGGAATCGGTCGGACCCACCGGCGCCGACCCCGCCGGGACCGCAGCGGAGGTCGAGCGTCAGCTGTGCCGGCCGGTTCCCGGGGTCGCGGCCGCGCTGGCAGACATCCGGCGACTGGGCATCGAGGTGGTGTTCCTGTCCGATACCGATCGATCGTCGGCGCTGCTGATCGACATCCTGCGGTCGCATGGCATCTACGCCGAGGGCGATCGGCTGCTCGCATCATGCGAGACCGGTTCGACCAAATCGGGGGGCGGCCTGTTCCGCCACACCTTCGGCGATCTCCGCAACGGCGGTGCCGGGCCGGTGTGGCACATCGGCAACCATCCCTGGGCCGATGTCGCCATGGCCGCCGCCGGCGGTCTGGAGCCGATGCCGATCACCCTCGCCGACGCCACCCGCTACGAGCTGGCCATGTCGGCACGGCCGACCAGCTACGGGCCCGCAGTGGCCGGGGCGGCCCGAAACGCCCGGCTCTCGATCGAGGCGGCCAGGCGCTCCGGCGCCATCGACGACCACGGCGCCGGGGTCCGGACCCTCGGGGCCGACGTGGCCGGGCAGGTCATGACGGCCTTCGTCCTGTGGGTGGCGGAGCAGTCCAGATCGGAGGGGATCGAGCACCTGGCGTTCCTGGCCAGGGACGGCGAGTTGCCCCTCGAAGTGGCGAGAGCCCTGCCGGCCGACCACTGGGAGGGGCGGAGCCTGCGGTATCTGCACTGCTCCCGGCTCACCTGGTCCCTGGCCGCGGCCTCGGCCATTGGTGTCGAGCGCTGGCTACGGGAAGGCACGACCGACGACGACGCCTTCCTCCATGCCAAGCGCCATGACGTGCCCTTCGAGGCCCTCCTGGCGAGGATCGGACTCGTGGCCCAGGATCTGTCCGGCGAGCCGAACCATCGGCGACTGGCCCGGCTGGAGCCCGGTCAGGTCCTGCCGATGGAGGGGGTCGAAGACTGGGAGGCGGTCCTGGCCGACCCCGCGGTCCATCAACAGATCGCGATCCGGGCCGACCATCGCCTGAAGCTGATCGTCGACCGGTTGCGGGCCGAGGGCATGCCGGCCGGAAAGTTCGGTTTGGTCGACGTCGGCTGGCGGGGCCGTCTGGCATCGCAGATGTCTGCGGTCCTGACCCAGGTGGTCGGCCAGGAGCCGGTGCACTTCCATTTCGGTGGCAAGGACATCCTGCTCGACGTCGACGCCAACGTGCCGATAAGACGATTCGCCTTCGACGGCATCTCCGACCCCCACCCGATCGATGCCCCGGTGTCGTGCATCGAGACCATGACCGCGTCGGGCAAGCCCCGGGTGATCGAGTATCGCCGGAACTCCCAGGGCGAAGTGGAGCTGGTGTTCGATCAGCCGCCCGGTGGGGAGCACGGCGACCGCGGCGAGTTGTGGGCCGGGGCGCTGCGTACCGCCGAGCTGATTCCCGCCCGGGCAACCTTCGACCGGTTGGGTCTCGAGCCGGACTCGTTGGCCGCCGAGACGATCGCCGTGCTCGACCACTGGTGGAATCGGCCGACCGTCGACGAGGTGGAGGCTCTTTCCGATCTGACCTTCGAGCACGACGAGGCGGGAACCGCACTGCGCCCACTCGTCACCGCCTACCGGTTCTCGGAACTGAACCGGAATCGGGCCCCGGGCACCAGACGCCATTGGCCGCAGGGCTCGGCCGCGGCCAGCGGCCCGCTGATGAGTATGGTCGCCCACCTGGTACGAGACAGCCGGTCGCTGCGACGCCGTTTCGGCGACTGACAACGCACCCGGCGACGGGCTCGGGAGCCCGCCGCTGATGGCCGATCCACGGTACGGATTTCACCGTTTGTCGACGCAACCTTTTGCTTGGCGGAGCATTAGAGTGACCCGATGGTAGAGGCGGTTCGAGCCGTGGAGCGAGAGCCGCTTGGTCTCGTCGACAGCAAGTCACTCAAGTCCCTCAAGTCCCTGAGGTCACTGGACGGTCTGGTCGAGAACGCGTTGCCGATTGCCATGGTGCTGTTGTTCCTGTTGTCGCTGGCCCTGGTCGTGCAGCGGGCAGGGGTGCTTCGGTCCTGGTCGCAGGACTACGCCGGTTCCGGAGACTTCCTGGTCGAGTCGTGCGGCGAACGGGCGGGTCTCGGTGCCGATCAGTGGACCTGCACCGGCCTCCTCAAAACCGGTGATGGCTCCGGCGTCGGCACCGAGCTGGTCACCTCTCGGGGGGCGCTGGTTTCCGATCGACCGTACGTCGGCGAGCGGCTCGAGGTCTTCCACGCCACCGGCGATGATTCCGTGGTGTACCCGGTCAGCTATCGACTGAACGAGTTGGCCAGGGTCTTCCTCTCACTCCTGCCGCGGTTGTTGTTGGCGGCCGGCTCGTTGATCTGGCTGGCCGGCTGGTACCTGACCCGCAACCTCGACCCCGACGATTTCGTCACCCGGGACGCCATGCGACTGCCCCAGCGGTTCTCCTGGCGATCGACGGGCGTGACCTGGATCGTCTGTGCCCTGGCCCTGGTGGTCGCCAACTATCTGCTGACGACCAGGGTCCTCGGCTCGCTCGGCATCGCCTGACAGCTGCCGCACCGGCCGAGCGTCACCCTGACTGATAGTCGAGCGGCCACACCGCGGTGTCCGGGTAGAACTGGCTCCAGGCGAACCAGAATGCCTGGTGGCCCCCGGCATCCTCTCCATTGCGGAACGCTCGGATGCCGCCGCCGTCGAGCCGGAGCTCGATGCCTTCGACGACGATCGAATCACCGCCGCTCAGGATCCCGGCTGCGGCCTCGACGTGAAAGGCGATGGATCGCCCGTCGTCGGTCAGGACCCCTAGCACCGGCTCCTGGACCGGGAGGCGGGGGTCGACGTCGCCGATGGGGAAGATCGGTCCGTTGTCGTCACGCCCGGCCAGGGGGTCGAGCTCGTAGCTGCGGCCGATGCCGCCGTCCTCGGCCACGATCGTGGTGTCGGGATGGGCCTGCTTCCAGGCCCCCCAGGTCGACGTGATCACCGAGGCCTGATCGAAGACAACACCTTCGTCGTGCAACGGCCCGGACGTCGCATCACCCTGGAACGTGTCGACGAACGACCGGGAGTTTCGTTCGAACATCATCTTGTTGGACCGGATCAACAGTCCCGACGTTCGAAACACCGGTCGTCCGAACGCCTCTGCGAGCGGCGCAGGCAACTCGTCGGTGAAGTAGGCCTGGGCCGCGCCGCACAGCGTGCAGTACGGCATGGCGATGTCCCGCCCGCCCAGGGTGTCGTTGACCATCTCGTGGACCTCCATGATGTTCTTCGGGTAGGCCCGGGCCTCGTCGCCGATCACCACGCCGAAGACCAGCGCATCGTCGGGGTACCAGTCACCCTCGGCGGCGGCGGTGACGGCAGGATCGTCGAGGGCCGGGATGCACCGGCACGCTGCGTCCGACCCGAAGTCCCGATCGTCGATTCCGACCCCGCCCCAGCTGACGTGGCGCCAGTCGATATCGGCGTCGTCTGTGAACAGCTCGACCCATTTCGGCTCGATTCGGCCGTAGAGGTTTCGTTTGAAGTCGAGGTACTGGTCGTCGGGGACTGGCAGGTCCCAGGCGATCAACTGGTCGGTGGTGCCGCCCCACGGGTTGAACGGATCGACCTCCAAGCCCGGCAGCAAGTTCTGGGCCGCGCCGACCAGGGCCTGGTTCGAGGCGCCATCGGTGACGAATCGCAGCAGATCCGCAACCACCCAGCCCAGCCTGGCGTCGCCGCTGTTGCCGAGCTCGGTGATCTGGGCCACCGGCGAAGCCTCGACCACCAACGACTCGATGATCTGGTTGATGGCGGTGACCGTCTCGTCCGACCAGGGGCCGTCGGGCACGTCGGGGGCGGGCCCGAAGTCACGGGCTTCACCCCTGTCTATGGTCGCAAGGTCGACCGGGGACGCGCGGTCCGCCACCGGGTCGCCGGGCGATGTCTCGTCGCCGCTGATCACCACCAGCACCGCCGAGATGATGACCGCCACCGCCGCCAACGGCACGAGATACCGAAGTCTGGAACCCATGGTCTTCGAACCGTACCGGAGGCTCCGATATTTCGGGTTCGGCCCGATCCGGGGGTCTCCGATCGTTCACCACGTCCCGCTGTGGCGGTCGGCCGGGCCACGGCGCCGGATTCACGGTTGGATCGTTATCATCCGGCCATGGAACCGTTGATCTATCGAAGCCCGATCGCCGACCAGGAAATACCCGATGTCCCGATCACCGAGCACGTGTTGCGGCTGGCCGACCGGCTCACCGACCGCCCGGCGCTGATCGACGGGCTGACCGGCAACAGCTACACCTTCGGCGAATTGCGCGATGCCACCCATCGCCTGGCCGGAGGTCTCACCGAGCAGGGTTTCGGAGCCGGCGTGACCGTCGGGATCATGGCCCCCAACGTTCCGGAGTACGCCATCGTCTTCCACGGTGTCGCCGTGGCCGGGGGGACGGTCACCACCATCAACCCGACCTACGGCGCCGAGGAGGTGCGGTTCCAGTTGAACGACAGCGGCGCCACGCTACTGGTCACCATGCCGGAGTTCCTCGACACCGCACGAGCCGCCATCACCGACACGTCCGTCACCGAGATCGTTGTCATCGGCCAGGCCGAAGGTGTGCGCTCGATCGATGATCTGTACGGCGCCCCCATTGAGCAGGCGCCGGTGGTGCCATCCGAGCAGGTGGTGGTGCTGCCCTATTCCTCCGGCACCACTGGGCTGCCGAAGGGGGTCATGCTGACCCACCGCAATCTGGTGGCAAACATCGTGCAGAGCTCGCCGGTGCTGCAGTACCACGAGAACGAGGTGGCGTTGGCCGTCCTCCCGTTCTTCCACATCTACGGCATGCAGGTACTGATGAACGGCTTGTTGGCCGAAGGGGTGACCGTGGTGACCATGCCGCGGTTCGACATGGAAAAGGGCCTCGAACTGATCGAGACCTACAAGGTCACGCAATTCTTCGCTGTGCCACCGATCGTGCTGGGACTGGCGAAACACCCGGCGGTCGACCGGTTCGATCTGTCGTCGTTGCGCAAGATCTTCTCCGGTGCCGCGCCGCTCGGTGGTGAGCTCGCCGATGAGGCCGCCCTGCGGGTCGGCTGCCCCATCGTCCAGGGCTACGGCATGACCGAGTTGAGCCCGGTCAGCCACGCCACGGCCGGTGCGGACGCCAAGTCGGGTTCCAGCGGCATCACCGTGCCGAACACCGAATGCCGGCTCGTCGATCCTCTCGGCGTCGATGTCGGGGCCGGCGAGGAAGGCGAGCTGTGGGTCCGTGGCCCGCAGGTGATGGCCGGGTACCTCAACAACGACGAAGCCACCCGGGACACCATCGACACCGATGGCTGGCTCCACACCGGCGATGTCGCTCGCATCGACGCCGACGGCCACCTGTTCATCGTCGACCGGGTCAAGGAGCTGATCAAGTACAAGGGTTTCCAGGTCCCTCCTGCCGAACTGGAGGCGCTGATCGTGACCCATCCGGCGGTGGCCGACGTGGCCGTCATCGGGGTCAACGATCTCGAGGCGGGCGAGCTACCGAAGGCGTTCGTGGTGCTCAAGCCGGGGGAATCGGCGACGGCGGAGGAGTTGCAGGAGTTCGTGGCCGGCCACGTCGCCAGCTACAAGCGGATCCGCATCGTCGAGTTCACAGACGAGATCCCCAAGTCGGCGTCTGGCAAGATCCTGCGCCGCTTCCTTCGGGACCAGAGCTGAGCATCGCGTTCGCCGGCGCTCGACCAGCCGCCGGACGCCCCTCCTCGGCGGCGGTCCGGTGACCGCCGTCGCCTGGGATGCGGTGGTGGTCGGTGGGGGAGCGGCTGGTTGTGTGGCGGCGGCCAGGCTGGGTGAGAGCGGTCGCAACGTGCTGCTGATCGAAGCCGGTCCCGGCGAGCCGAGACCGAGTTCGACGGCCGGTCTCGACATCATCGCCGCCGCCGAATCGGCGGAACGGCAATGGGTCGGTCTGGAGGTGCGCCACCGGCCGGGAGCCCGGCGCCATCGGTACCGCCAGGGGTACGGGCTCGGCGGGGGCACGATGATCAACGCGCTGCTGCTGTCGCCCGGCGACCGCGATGACTACCGGCGATGGGAGCAGGCCCACCACTGCGCCGGTTGGGGCCCAGACGACATGGGTCCGTGGCTGTCGGCGGTGGCAGACCGGTACCCGGGCCGGTCGCTGCGGCCGGGTCCGATCTCGGCCGCCTTCGAGCGGGCGGCCGCCGACGCCGGTCACCCGGTCGGCGGGTCCTCGATGGACCAGGACCGACTCGGCGTTGTCGAGGCCAGACTCGGCGTCGACGGCGATCGCCGACGCTCGGCCGTCGACGCCTACCTCGCGCCGGTGGACGGCCGACCGGTTGCGGCCGGCGTGTCGGTCCTGACCGGCCGTTCGGTGCGAAGGATCGCCACGCACGGAGGCAGGGTCACCGGTATCGAGCTCGGCAACGGCGAGACGATCGGTTCGCCGCTGGTCGTGGTTTGCGCCGGCGCCATCGCAACCCCGGCGTTGCTGCTGTCGTCCGGTATCGGCGGCCGCTCGGTTGGTCGAGGCATGAAGGACCACCCTTCATTCGCCTTCACGGTCGCTCTGCGAGCTGACCATGACCAGGCTTCCCCGGGACCGGTCGATCCTGGCTCCGAGGGTGCACCGGTGACCCAACGGGCGATTTCCCGCCTGCTACGTTGGTCATCCGGCCCCGGCGAGCGAGGTGACCTGCAGGCGTTCGTCATCGACCGTGTCGATGATGGGGCGGCCGGGGATACGGGCCTTCGCCGGCGCCATGGCGGGGCCGGGAACGGGGAGCCCGAGGCGATGGCGGTTGTGGTGGTGGGGCTGATGCGGGTGTCCTCGACCGGTTGGGTCACCATCGGTTCGCAATCAGCCGGTCTCGGAGGTGCCGGCCCCGATCGTGGCGCCCCGGATGTGGTGACCGGAGCGCTCGGTTCGGCAGACGATCGCCGACGACTTCGTGCCGCCGTCCGCCGGGTCGGCCAACTGCTCCGTAGCCGGCCGATGCAGCCGCTGGTGGAGGGGATCCACATCGATGACGTCGGTACCCCGGTGGCGGCACTCGACGCCATGACCGACGCCGAACTGGACCAGTGGCTCATGGGCCATCCCGGGCCCTATGCCCACCCGGCTGGCAGTTGCGCCATGGGTCCGTCCGGGCACCGGCGGTCGGTCGTGGCATGCGAACCGGAGTCGGCAGGCCGGGTCCTCGACTGCCGAGGTCTATATCTGGCCGACGCATCGATCATGCCCGATCTGGTCCAGGGCGGCCTGCAGCTGCCGGTGATGGCGGTGGCAGAGCGGGTGGCGGCCGGGATCATCGCCGCCGATCCTCCACTCTGATCCCGCCACCGATCGGTCATCCCGCCCGATGTCGGTGCCCATGTCACCGGCGCCGATGGGTGGGGACCTCTCGACCGCCGGGACCGCTCAGCGATCGGCCGGCGGCGCCGGAGGCTCGTCGCAGCTCCGGCACACGCCGACGAGGTCCACCCGGTGGTGCAGACCACGAAATCGGTGGTTGGCCGCACCCTGCGCCAGCGATCGCTCCAGGGCGGCCTCGACCGTCGGATCCAGCGTGACATCGATGATGACACCGCATTGCTCACAGATCAGGTGGTGATGGTGTTGGCCGGTGATGGCCTCGGTCAGCTCGAACCGCCCGTGGTCGTCGGCGGTCACGATGCGGTGAACCACGCCGACCTCCTCGAGAACCACCAGGTTTCGATAGGTCGAGCTCTGAGCCAGACCCTGGCCGGTCTTCAACAGCTCTGCGATCGTCGCCGGTCCGGGCAGGGTCAGGAGTGCCTCCACCACCGCCCGGCGGTTGGCGGTGTAGCGCTGCCCGACCGCCGCCAACTTGGTGGCCGCCAGCTGATGGACGTTGCTGGCGATCAGTTTGGTGGTCGATCTGAGGCTGGTCACTCGCTCACTTTCCGCTCCGGTCGCTCCGGCCACTGTAGTGCGTCGTCCCGGTTCTGGGAATCAGTAGGAACGGTGCTGGTCCGGCGGAGGGAATAGGGGATCGATCCATGACGTTTTCCCACCTGACGCCGCATTTGTGGCATCTTACGAGAGGATGGGAGCAGGCGCTCCCGGTCGATTCTCCGGAATCGCCTCGACGTGACAGCCGAGCCAACAAACCTCAAGGGAGGTCCGCAAGTCAATGGCTTATCCCCAACCAACGATGACGCCGGTCATCAACGCCGACGAGGAAACCAGATCACGGTTCCTGGTCAGGGTCTACCAGCACCTCGCCCTGGCCGTGCTGGCCTTCATCGCCATCGAGGCGGTGTTCTTCACCGTTGGGATCGCCGAGGGAATCTATGACTTCCTCGCATCCACCGGGGGAGTGGCCTGGCTCCTGATTCTCGGTGGCTTCACCGTGGTGAACATGATCGCCAGTCGCTCGGCCCACCAGCTGGGGAACACCGGCGCCCAATACGGGGCGCTGTTCGCCATGTCGGCCGCCGAAGCCCTCATCTTCGCCCCGTTCCTCTACTACGTGTTCAAGGTCGCCCCGACCGACGGAACGACGAGTGTCGTCTCGGCGGCCATCGTCACCCTCGTCGGCTTCGCCGCCCTCACGGTGGTGGCGATGACCACCCGCAAGGACCTCTCGTTCCTCCGCCCGCTGGTGCTGTGGGGCGCCATCGTGGCCATCGGCCTGATCATCGCCGCCGTGGTCTTCGGGTTCCAGCTTGGCGCGGTGTTCTCCGTGGCCATGATCGGCCTGGCAGGGGCATCGATCCTGTACCAGACCCAGAACATCGTCCGCCGCTATCCCGAGTGGGCATACGTCGGTGCTGCGGTCAGCCTCTTCGGGTCCTTGATGATGATGTTCTGGTACATCCTGCAACTGTTCACCCGCCGTTAGTCCGTCGGGGAGCCAAGTCCGGCATCGTCCCGCATCGGGACTGCCCACGGCTCACTGCGGAGAACAACTCAACAGGTACGACGAAACCCCGCTCCGGGTGACTGGAGCGGGGTTTCGAATATGTTGCAAATTCGTATCATTTCGTTTATGGTGACCGAGTCCGCATCCCGCCTGCGACACCCGCACATCACAAAGGCCCGCCGGCCGTAGCCCCTGGTCGAAGCACCGGCTTCGCCAGATTCGATCGGTGCGCCCGCGCTCGTTCAGGGGATCCGTGACACCTAAAGAACCGATGAACCTCAAGATGTCGACGGTTGTCGACCCCGAGGCCGCCAACCGCTCGATCGGCGCGAACCCGGTTCCGGCTCCGAGATCCATCCTCGACCCCGGCTCGAACGGCGACCCATCGATCGCCGGGACGGTACCGACGATCGACCTCACCGTCGAGCTCGCCGGGAACCTGGCCGATTCCGACACCGGGCTCGATGCCCCGGTGGCTTCTGCCGTCCGGCTGAAACGAAGCCGGTCGCGAACCTACGCCGCACTGGCCGCCGCCGTTGCCGCCTTGACGGTCTCGACAACGGTGATCGTCGTCGGGCTGGGAGCGGACGAGAGCGCCCAAGCACCCCCATCGGGCGGGGAGGTGGCCAGGGTCGTGGCCGGCGGGCCGGACCTGCCTGACGTCGTGGATGAACCGAACGCTCAGCGTTCCTCGATCGACGTGTCGAGCGCCGGGCCGGACCGGGGAGATCGGGCCGGCGTATCGGCCGGCGCACCGCCGACGGAAACCTCATCTTCGGCCGCCACCGCCACGCCCTCGTCGTCGAATACCTCTTCCGGTTCCTCTTCGACTCCGAAGTCGTCTTTCCCCTCGACCCGAAGCTCGAACCCGTCGTTGTCGGCCAACCCGTCTTCGACCGCCGGCCTGTCTTCGACCGCCGGCCCGTCTTCGACCGCCGGCCCGTCTTCGACTGCGAGGCCGGCTTCGACCGTCAAGCCGTCCCAGACCGGACCGTCGCTCGGACCCACCACCGGCACCGGGGCCACACCGAAGCGGCAGGCCGGGTCCTCGGCCGCCGGCAAACCGGGTGTGGCCAAGAGCACGGGCCCAACGACGTCCGCCTCGTCGGCCACCACGAGCCGACCGAGCTCGAGCGCCCGTCCGCCGACGAGTCCGGCAGCCATTGGTCGCACCGGGTCCGATTCCGGGACGGCAACCTCCGCGACCGCGATGGGCAAGGCCGGGACCGGCGCCACTCCTGCATCCGCCCGCCCGCCATCGACCACATCGACGCAACGCCGGGCAACACCCACGACGGCGACGACCTCTGACCCGACCCCGATCGCGGTGCCGGGACCGAACCCGACCTCGGGCCGGGCGGCGGCGGCGACCGCCGAGCCGAGCTCCACCTCGACCACCAGGCCGACCACGGGCTCCACGACGACGTCCATCACGGCATCCACGGCGACGTCCACCACGGCATCGACGCCGGGGGGTTCCACCGGATCCCCGGGACGGGTGCTGTGGCAGGAGGACTTCACCTCGTTGGACGCCTCGACGTGGAAGGTGGAGCACTCGACCTACGGCGACGGAAACAACGAACTGCAGTGCTACCGCCCGGAGAACGTCTCGGTCTCCGGCGGCAAGCTGATCCTCCGTGCGGTCGCCGAAACCTACACCTGCCCGAACGGGTCGACCAGACAGGTCACCTCGGGCATGGTGCGGAGCCGGGGCGTCACCTTCTCGCCGGGCCAGGCCATCGAGTTCCGGGTGAAGTTGAACCCGGCCGATCCCAACGACCAGGGTGGGCTCTGGCCGGCGGTCTGGGCATCGGGTTGGGCCGGCGGCGGCTGGCCACGAGGAGGGGAGATGGACTGGTTGGAGGTGATGACGGCCGAGAACCCGAGACGGGCGATGTTCAGCATGCACTACGCTGACCCCTCCGGCGCCCACGGACTTCGCAATCGGGGAGTCGTCGGGTCCCGCAACTTCAGCGACGACTGGCATGTCGTCCGCTTCGACTACGGCCGTGACGGCCGGCTGGTCTGGTACCTGGATGGGGTCGAGGCGTTCCGGGTCGACGGCGTGTCCACGCTGCAGGGGTACCCGGCCCCGTTCGACCAGACGATCGGCGAGATCAAGATCAACCTTGCGCTCGGCGGTCGGCCGGGCCCGCTGTCCCCGGGAGCGGTCGGATCGAGCGGCGCATCGTTCGAGATGGACTACATCCGGATACTCCAGCTCTGATCGGGCGATCACCGCAACAACACTGTCCAAGCTACTAAGATCGCCAGGTGCGCTCTCTCTGGCCGAAATCGTTCAGACGCCGGAAGGATGCCTGATGTGAACCGGCCCTTCGATCGAACCTGGCTGCCGCTGCTGGCCTGTTCGCTCGTCGGCGCCGCGCTGGCCTCGGCCTTCTGGTTGTGGCGGCGGCGGGTGATCGACGCAGAACACCAGCGGCATCGCATGTTGGCCGAGGCCGAGTCGGATCGGCTCCGGTTGCGGATCAGCTCCCTCAAAGCGGCCGAGGCAAGGGCCGACGATCTCCAGGTCGAGCTCGGCGATGCCAGGGCCGACGCCGCCAGGGTTCCGGCACTGCTGTCGGAGGTGAAGGCTCTGCGGGCCCGGGCCGAAACGATCCCCGATCTCGAACGTGAGCTGGCCACCATCCGGGAGCGGGCGGACCAAGCCGATGCGATGGCATTGGAATTGGCGGCGCTGCGGAGCCAGGCCGCCGATGGCGGCGTGGCTGGAGCCGCCGATGGCGGCGTGGCTGGAGCCGCCGATGGCGGCGTGGCTGGAGCCGCCGATGGCGGCGTGGCTGGAGCCGCCGATGGCAGCGTGGCTGGAGCCGCCGATGGCGACGGTGGTGGACCCCCGCCCATCGGGCGACCGACACCTGACGGGGTGATGGCGGACCATCGCGACGATCTTCAGGTCGTGAACGGGATTGGGCCGGTGTCCGAGAAGACCCTCAACGCGCTGGGGATCCGGACCTGGGAGCAGCTGGCGGCCATGACACCGGCCGAGGTAGACCGGGTCGACGAGGCCCTCGGCTCGTTTCGGGGCCGGATCGAACGTGACCAATGGATCGGCCAGGCCGCCGACCTGATCCGCCGATTCCCACTCCGGGAGCCATACGACCGTCCGGATCGCAAGACGGTGCGGAACAAGGACTGAGTCGATGCTGCGGAGCAGCAGCTCGGGCCCCCTTCGGGTGCCTTCGAGTTCCCGGGAACCATTCGGGTTCCTGGCGACGAACATCGTCGGCTGAACGGGGATGCCCCCGGGGCCAATTCCGCCCCAGGTCATGAGTCGAACGGGCTCGCCGCCCGGCCGTCGGCGGGCCGGCGATATCGATACGGGCGGTCGGCGGACGCCCGGATAGATTGCCTGCTGATGACACCCGAAGAGTTCCGTACGGCCGGTCACCGGTTGATCGACTGGATCGCCGATTACCGGACCGGTCTGGATCGGGGCCCGGTGCTGGCCACGACCGAGCCGGGCCAGGTCTGCCAGGCGTTCTCATCATCGCCTCCGACCGAGGTCCGCACGGTCGAGGACGTGATCGGCGAGCTGGAGCGATCGGTGGTGCCGGGCATCACCCAGGTGCAGCATCCGATGCACTTCGGCTGGTTTCCCTCCAACGCCTCGTTGGCCTCGGTTCTGGGAGACATGGCGTCGTCGGGCCTTGGCGGCCTGGGCATCTCCTGGGAGAGCTGCCCCGCCCTCACCGAGGTCGAGGAGGTTGTCTGTGATTGGATGCGGCAGCTGACCGGTCTGTCGGAGAACTGGTCGGGCACGATCCAGGACACCGCATCAACCGCCTGCCTCGTAGCGCTGCTGAGCGCCAGGGAAAGGGCGACCGGGCACAGCCAGTCCGCAGGCGGGCTGGCCGGCGTCGAACGCCCACCGGTGGTCTACACGACCGAGCAGGCCCATTCGTCTGTCCGCAAGGCTGCCCTGCTTGCCGGCTACGGAGCGGACAACCTCCGGTCGGTGCAGGTCGACCCCCGGACCTACGCCATGGACCCGATTGACCTGCGGCGGCTGATCGAGGCCGACATCGCCGAAAACCGGCAACCGGCAGCGGTGGTGGCATCGATCGGGACCACCGGGGTGACCGCCTTCGATCCGCTGGCCGAGATCGTGGCCATCGCGGCCGAGCATCGGATCTGGGTTCACGTCGATGCCGCCATGGCCGGCACCGCCATGTTGCTGCCGGAGTATCGGCACCTGTGGAACGGTGTCGAGCAGGCGGATTCCCTCAGCTGGAACCCCCACAAGTGGATGGGCACCATCCTCGACACCTCGTTGTACTACGTGCGCGACGTCGAGCACCTGGTGCGGGTCATGTCGACAAACCCCAGCTACCTGCGGTCCGCAAAGCGACGGCGAGGTCACGCAGTACCGGGACTGGGGGTTGCCGCTCGGTCGCCGTTTCCGGGCGTTGAAGCTCTGGTTCCACCTCGAACTGGACGGCATCGAGGCCATCAGGGGCCGCGTGCGTCGGGACCTCGAGAACGCCCGCTGGTTTGCAGACCAGGTCGAAGCGGCACCGGACTGGCAGGTCCTGGCACCGGTTGCGTCTGCAGACGATCTGTGTCAGACACATCCCCCCGACCACCGAGGACGGCCGCCTCGACGGTGAAGCACTCGACCGGCACACCCTGGCCTGGGTGGGCTCGATCAACCGTTCCGGCGCCGCCTATCTGACCCCGTCGATCCTCGACGGACGGTGGATGGTCAGGGTTTCGATCGGCGTCGAGGGAACCGAACGGGCCCATGTCGAGAAGCTGTGGTCGATCATGCGGACCGCGGCCGCCGGTACTTCGTGATGCGGCGATGAGCGCGGTCGAGTCGGACGGTCGGCCGTGGAACGATCTCGGGTCGATTCGGATGATTGCCACCGACATCGACGGCACGATGCTTCGCAGCGACGGTTCGCTGTCGAGTGCGGTCAAGGACGCGCTCCATCGGGCCGCGGCGGCCGGGATCCACGTGGTTCCCGCCACCGGCCGGCCGGTGTTGATCGCCGAGGACGTGATCGACGCACTGGAGCTGGCGGACTACTGGGTGTTCGCAAACGGGGCCATCACCCGCCACCTCGGTCGGGACGAGCTGATCCGGGGGTTCTGGATGGAGGTCGAGTTGACGAAGCGTCTGGTTCGCTCGTTGCGCCGCAAGCTGCCCGGCGCCGGCTTCGCCCTGGAGTTCGAAAAGACCGTCGCCTTCGAGCACGGCTTCGAACAGGTGGTCCCGATCGTGCCGTCGGTACCGGCCACCGCGATGTACTGACGGCCTTCACCGGCGGCGACGGGCCGGGAAGCAGGATCCAGAAGGTGCTCGTGTACGACCTGTCGCTCGACATCGATCAGCTCTACCGGAACGTGTCGAGCGCGGTCGGCGACGAGGCCGTTGCCAGCTACTCCGGCCTGCCCTTCATCGAGCTGGCGGCGGGTGCGGTGACAAAGGCCACCGCCCTTCGGCTCCTGGCCGACGATCTCGGGGTCGACCGGCGAGAGGTCGCCTGCTTCGGCGACAATCACAACGACCTACCGATGCTGCAGTGGGCCGGACGGAGCTACGCCATGGCCAATGGCACCGATGACGCCAAGGCCGCCGCAGACGAGGTCATCGGTACGAAACGACGACGACGGGCTGGCGTCCAAGATCCACGAGCTGCTCGACGAACGCTGACCATCGCCGACGCCCGGAGGAGGCGGTTCGACTCGAGCCTGCGGCGAAACCGGCCCCAGGGGCACCACGTTCAGCGGACGAACACCGAAGAGAGGTGGCTCCGCCCCCCTCGACTCAGCCGACCTGGCGGCCGAGGGCCGAGGCGATGGCCCGGATACCGGCAACGCCGTTTATCAGGCCACGGTGCGAGGCATTGACCTCGATGGTGACGGCCGCGGCTTCGATCGATGTCCTCCAGTCGACGATGCCATCGGTCTTGGAGAAGATGGACACGAAGTCGACGTCGGTGGGGAAGCGGGCGTAGCGGTCACGATCGACGTCGCTCTCCCGGTCGGGAAAGACCTCCCCGAACGCGCCGGCCCGCCACGACATGTCCAGCACCTCGGCCGGGACCTTCACCGCCGCGAAACCCGGATACTTGACCAGCAGCGGCGCCCCGACCGCGATGACCTGCGACACCTTCTCCGGATGGCGAACGGCCAGGATCCTGGCGAACTGGCCGCCCCGACTGTGTCCGACGATGGTGACCGGCCGGCCGGCTTGGCGGTACAGACGATCGAGGTCGACTTCGGCCGCTGCCACGCCGACGTAGGCCGGCCCCGAGTTCCGGCCGACCGCAGCGGGCTCGGCCCGCCACCCGGCAGAGGACATGATGCGGAGCAACGGCTGGGAGCTGCGGGGCGCGGCCAGGAAACCGGGGATGACCAGCATCGGGCGGGATCGACCATCCGGAACGCCGTCGCCGGTCCACAACGGGGACCTTCGCAGCCGTCGCAGTTCGTACGGTCTGCGGGCTTCGAGCACCACCGGGCGGCCGAACCATCCGGCCAGCCCGGTCAGCGGCGCCTGGTGATCGGCCGTCTCGGCGTCGGTGGCAACGGTCGACCAGTCATCGGCCGCGAGCGGTCGATCAGTCGCTTGGTCGTCCGCTGCCATGGAACCAGGGTACCGGCACCGGAGCTGGTGGGCCGAACGGGGCTCGACCATGCCGAGGTGGGTCGGTGTGGCCGAAGCCGTCATCGGAGGTGGGAATCTCGATAGCTTCGAGCGATGGCCGAGTTGCGATTCTTCTTTGGCACCATGGGCTCGGGTAAATCGACCCAGGCCTTGCAGATCCGTCACAATCTGACCAAGAGCGGCATGGCCTGCATGCTGCTGACCCAGCTCGACCGGCGGGAGGGCGTGGTGTCGAGCCGGCTCGGTGTCTCGGCCAAGGCCACCGTCATCGACGGCTCGGTCGACCTCCATCGGCTCGTGGCCCAGGAACATGCCGACCGTCAGGGCGTCCATGCGGTGGTCTGTGACGAGGCCCAGTTCTATCAGCCTGGGCAGATCGACCAGCTGGCTCGGCTGGTCGACGAGCTCGACATCGAGGTCTACGCCTTCGGGCTGCTGACCTCGTTCCAGGGGTTGTTGTTCCCCGGCAGTCGGCGGCTGATGGAAGTGGCCGACCGTCGCTCGGAGCTCCAGGTCGAGGCTCGCTGCTGGTGCGGGGCCAGGGCGACCCACAACGCCAGACTGGTCAACGGCCGCCAGGTCTACGAGGGCGACCTGAAGGTCGTCGGCGACACCGGGGTGGGCGGCCAGGCGGATGACACCGCGGCGGGTCCCACGGGCGTGGGTGACAGGGCGGTTGATGGCGGGCCGCCGGCCACTGCACCAACGGTGACATACGACCTGCGGTGTCGAAGGCACTGGCTGGCCGGCCGGCTGGACGGCAACCAGGACTCTCTCTTCGACGACCTTCCCGGAATCTGACCGCAGCGCCGAAGCCGCCGGATCGGGGTCTGACCCGGGTTGGATGGCTGGTTGCAATTTCGACGACAAGCCCAACCGACCTAACAACATAAGGCAAACCTGCTCGTTGGCAAGACCCTGCCGTCATGTCGTCTTATGATTGTCAACATCCAGTGGTCATGTGATAGCTCCTTGACTAAACTCCCCCAAGGAACCACAACCAACGCTACTCCGAGCGGCTCAACCCAAAGGCGGGGCACACCATGGAAATCAGCCAGTTGGCAATCGGCGTCGTCATCGGAATTCTCATCGGCGCCGTCCTGTTGTGGCTCCTGGATCGTCGCCACCAGAAGGTCATCAAAAAACTGGTTGAGAGTCGGCGCAAGATCGAGCGGCAGCGAACCCAGGCGGTGAACGACCTGTTCGCCCTCCGGGCCGAGGTCGAAGACGGCACCTATCAACAGGCCCCGGAGCAACCCCAGACGTCATCGGGGGCACCGGATCCCCGAATGGTCGCCGAGATGGCCAACCTCCGGAGCCTGATCGCCAGGGCCGATGGGGCGCTGACGTCGGCCCGCCGCAAACGCGACCAGCACGAGGCCGAGATCGCCAGGCTGCGGGCGATGCTGGAGGAGAAGCACGGTGAGAACGTGATCAACTTCCGCCCGCCCGACCGCCCCGGTGGTTCGTTGAAGAACGAGAACCTGGCTCTCTGAGCGCCGTCGGCGCCGGTGGTCCCTTTCAACCCGGCGACCTCGTACCGGTTCGCGGCGCGTCCGGAGGCGGTTCGCATACAGTGATCGGGTCATGCATCGACTCGACCCATAGGGGGACCCCATGACCAGCACTGTCGCCGTGCTCAACCAGAAGGGCGGGGTCGGCAAGACCACCGTCACCTTGGGACTGGCCTCAGCTGCGTGGGCCGCCGGCCTCAACACCCTCGTGGTCGATCTCGACGCCCAGGCCAACGCCACCTGGGCGCTCGGTGTCGATCCGTCGCTCGGCAACTACGGCACCGGCGACGCCATGAAGTCGACCCGCGCCGGCTCGGCGGGCGACATGATCGTCAAGTCGGGTTGGGGTGAGGACATCTGGATCCTGCCCGCATGCGGCGATCTGACCGAACGCGATGCCGACACGAGGCGTGATTCGAGCGTTGGTCGCCTTGCCAGGGCTCTGAGCGGTGTCACCGAGAACTACGATCTGGTGCTCGTCGATTGTGCCCCGTCGTTGGGGCTGAACACCTCGAACGGGCTGGCTGCGGCCAAGGGGGCGCTGCTGGTGGTCGAACCGACCGTGTTCGGCCTCCGGGGGGTCGGCCCGGTGCTGGATCTGGTGGAGGACGTCTGGAGCACGGATAATCGCGATCTCGAGCTGGCCGGCGTCGTTCTCAACCGGGTGCCGGCGGTGTCCGCCGATGCCAGGGATCGGATCGACGAACTGAACAAGATGGTGGGGAGTCGATCGGTCTGGAAGCCGACCATTCCCCAGCGGGTGATCATCAACACCGCCCACAACGAGCGGGCGCCGCTCCATGCCTTCGGCAGCTTGTCCAGGGAGCTGACCGACATCTTCGACACCCTGCTCCGCAAGCTCCGCCGCACCATCGATTGAGCCGAGGCCGGCGGAGCCGCCGCTCGGGCCCCCTTCCGGTGTCTTGGAGGTTGGCGGGAACCCTTCGGATTCCTGGCCGACATCGCCGCTCACCACATTTCTCGCTCCAACCTGCGTTCAACTAGCTTTGGGTCATCCTCAATCCTCACCGGATGAGGTCGAGCGAAGGGAATGGACCATGGCGAGTCATGACCTGGTCATCCGAAACGGCACGTTGATCGACGGCTCCGGCCGGCCGGCGGTCAGCGGCGACCTCGCGGTCAGCGACGGCACGATCACCGACGTGGGTTCGGTCGACGGGACGGCCAGGCGCGAGATCGACGCCGGCGGCCATATCGTCGCCCCCGGTTTCGTCGACATCCACACCCACTACGACGGTCAGGCCACCTGGGACCGCCAGCTGGCCCCGTCGAGTTGGCACGGCGTCACCACGGTGGTGATGGGCAACTGCGGTGTCGGCTTCGCTCCGGTCCGCCAGGAGAACCGCGAACGGTTGATCCAGCTGATGGAGGGAGTGGAGGACATCCCCGGTGCTGCCCTCCACGAGGGCCTGCCCTGGGCCTGGGAGAGCTATCCCGAGTACCTCGACTACCTCGACGGCCTGCCCAGAGACATCGATCTCGGCAGCCAGATCCCCCACGGTGCGTTGCGGCTGCACGTGATGGGGGAGCGGGGGGCCACCCAGGAGCCGGCGGGAGCGGCCGACATCGCCGAGATGGCCGAACTGGCCAGGGAGGCCGTCGAGGCCGGTGCGCTCGGCTTCACCACGTCCCGCACGCTGAACCATCGAACCAGCCTCGGCGAATACACCCCGACCCTCAAGGCCGAACAGGATGAACTGGTCGGGATCGCCCAGGGCCTCGGGGCTGCGGGCAAGGGCGTGCTCCAGGTCGTGAGCGATTTCATCGACATGGACCACGAGTTCGAGATCCTGCAGTCGATGGCGGCCCGATCCGGTCGGCCGATCTCGATCTCGGTGGCCCAGGCCTTCAAACGCCGAGACGACTGGCGGATCCACCTCGACCGGTTCGCCGAATCGACGGCGAACGGCGTCCCGATGCGGGGCCAGGTCGGCGCTCGAGCCGTCGGCCTGCTCCTCGGCCTGCAAGCCACCTTGAGCCCGTTCATGACCAGTGAGCTCTACCGGGACCTGGCCGAGCTGCCGCTCGCCGAACGGGTGGCCAGGATGGGCCGGCCCGAGATCAGGGCGACCATCGTCCGACAGTCGACCGTCGACCGTTCGGCGGCGCTCATCGGGGCCAAGCTGATCAACAAGTACGAGATGATGTACCTGCTGGGTGATCCCCCGCAGTACGAGCCGGATCCTCGGGATTCGGTGGCGGCCACCGCCGAGCGCCAGGCCACCGATCCGGCCGAGCTGGCCTACGATCTGCTGCTCCGAGACGACGGCCGGGGTTTCCTGTACATGCCGACCCTCAATTTCGCCGACGGCAACCTCGATGTCGTCCGCGAGCAGCTGCTTCATCCGGCTGCGGTCCCGGGGCTTTCCGACGGCGGGGCTCATGTGGGGACGATCTGCGACGTCAGTTTCCCGTCGACCCTGCTCCAGTGGTGGGGTCGGGACCGGCCCCACGGTCGAATCCAGTTGGAGACGCTGTTCGCCAAGCAGTGCCGGGCCACCGCCGAGACGGTCGGCCTGCTCGATCGCGGCCTGCTGGCCCCCGGCCACAAGGCGGACATCAACGTCATCGACTTCGAGAACCTTCGGCTCCATGCCCCCGAGATGCACTTCGATCTGCCGGCCGGCGGCAAACGGCTGTTGCAGCGGGTCGACGGGTACCGACACACGTTCGTCTCCGGCACCGAGGTCATGGTCGACGGCGAGTCGACCGGCGAGACCCCGGGTCGGCTGGTGCGAGGGGCACAAACCCCGGTACCGGCCTGAGGTCTGGCCGGCCACGGGCCGTTCCAGGCCGCGCCGGCAGAGGGCGGTTTCTCGACAACCTGCGGCGATGTCAACAAAAGCGGGCCGATTGCGGCCATGCTTGTGGACCGTGCACGTCGTAATCATCGGAGCCGGCGAGGTCGGTGGCTATCTCGCCGAGCGTTTGAGGGGCGAGGGTCTCGACGTCGTCGTCGTCGAGAGTGATCCGTCCCGGGCCGCCGCGGTCGGCGCCGACCTCGACGTCCAGGTCATCAACGGTAGTGGTTCGAACCCCTCGGTCCTGATCGAGGCCGGCATCGGCAGGGCCGATCTGCTGGCCGCTGTGACCGAGAACGACGAGGTCAACCTGATCGCTTCACTCGTTGCCAAGCAACATGGAGTCCGCACCACCGTGGTCCGGGTGGAGACCGAGGCGATGCGGGGCAAGGATGCGGCCGGGCTCCTGGCCGGGGTCGGAGCGGACGTCGTGGTCGATCCCGATGCCGAGACCGCGGACGAGATCCTGGAGCTCGTCCACACCACCGGCGCCGATGAGGTCTACCCGATGGCCAACGGCGAGCTCGTCGTACTGGGGGCGTTCGTCACCGAGGTGGCTCCGCTTGCCAACCGCAGCCTGGCGGAGATCGGCCGAGCCCTCGGCGAGGAGTGGGACTTCCTGTTCGGGGCGATCACCCGCCACGGCGACACCGTGATACCCAGAGGCGATCAGATGCTGCTGCCCGGCGACCACGTGCGGGTGCTCAGCAGAGCCTCGGCCCAGAGTGACCTGCTGCGGCTGTTGGGCGTTGCGAACACCCGGGCCCGGCGGGTCATGGTTCTCGGTGGTGGAGCGGTCGGCTCCCGGGTTGCGGGAAGGCTGGAGCGCGAGGGTGTGGAGGTCGTGCTCATCGAACGCGACGATCGCCGGGCCAGGGATCTGGCCGAGGCCTTCCACCGGACGATGGTGGTCAAGGGCGACGTCACCGACACCGAGTTGTTGCTGGAGGAATCCGTCGGTGAGATGGACGCGGTGGTGGCGGCGACCGGCGAGGACGCGTCGAACGTGCTGGCCTGCGCCTTCGCCATCGCCGAGGGGGCGAAGTTCACCGTTGCGGTCCTCCATCGCCTCGCGCTGCTCCCACTGGTCCGCCGATTCGGTATCGACGCCGCCCTCAGCCCCCGCACCGCATCGGCCAACTCGGTGCTGCGTGCGGTCCGAGGCGACACCGCGGCGGTCACCACCTTCCTCGAGGGCGACTCCGAAGTCGACGAATTGGAGATCTCGCCCGGGAGCAAGGCAGACGGTGCCACGGTGGCCGATCTGCCATTGCCGAAGAACATCCTGATCGGTGCGGTGGTCCGGGCCGGTCAGGAGGCACAGATCGTGAGGGGCCGAACCGAGCTGTTGGCCGGTGATCACATCATCGTGTTCGGCCGCCCAAACGCCCTGGCCACGGTGCGGCCGATCTTCCGATCGTGAGCGGGCGATCACTGGTTCGTTCCGGTCATCCCAGCCTGCTTCTCCACACCGCCGGCCTCACCCTGGTGTTCTGTGGCGCCGGGATGCTGTTGTCGGCCGGGGTCGAATTCGTGACCGGCCACACCGAGGACTGGCTGTCGTTGCTGATCGTCGGTGCGGTGGCCACCGGTGCCGGGGTTCTCGCCTGGCGAACCACCGTCGTACCCCACAGGATCCCGCTGCTCGACGTGTTCGCCACGGTGGCAACCGCCTGGTTCGTGATGTCGGTGGTCGGGGCCCTGCCCTACGTGTTCACCGGCACCCTGACCGATCTCGACCTTGCCCTGTTCGAGTCGGTGTCCGGCTTCACCACCACCGGCGCCACCGTGTTGGCGGCCGGCGAGCGACTCCGGCCCGGTACGCTGCATCGGACGGCATCCTGTTCTGGAGGGCCATCACCCAGTGGATCGGCGGCATGGGCGTCATCGTCCTCGTCATCGCAGTCCTGCCCTCGGTCGGCAGCTGGGGCATGGGCATGATGGCTGCCGAGGCGCCCGGCCCGACCGGCGAGCGGTTGACCCCCACGGGTGCGATCCACTGCACGTCGATTGTGGGGGGTCTATCTCGGGTTCACCGTTGTCCTGGCCGGGGCCTACCTCGTGGCCGGTATGAACCTGTTCGATGCGGTCACCCACAGCTTCACCACCGTGTCGACCGGCGGATTCTCACCCCACACCGGATCGATCGCCCACTTCGATTCCGAGCTCATCGAGTGGATCGTGATCGTCGCCATGTTCGTGGCCGGTACCAGCTTTCCCCATGCTGTACCGGTTGTTGAAGGGCAAGCCGGATCAGTTGCTGCGCTCGGTCGAGTTTCGAACCTACACCATGGTGGTCGCCACCGCCTCGTTGATCGTGTTCATCACCGCCGATCCCACGGCCAGGAACTACAGGGGCTTCCGAGAGGCGGTGTTCATGGTCGTGTCGGTCAGTTCGACCACCGGGTATGCCACTCTCGACTTCGTCGGTCGGTGGACCGATTCGGCCCAGGCCATCCTGCTGATCCTGATGCCGCTTGGCGCGATGGCCGGCTCCACCGCCGGCGGGGTCAAGATGATACGCATTCTCGCCGTCGCCAGTTTCGCCCATCGGGCCGCCCTCGGCCAGCTCCACCAGCGGCTGATCCGGCCGGTTCGGGTCGGCTCCAGCGTGCTCGACGATCATGTGGCCAACCAGGTCGTCGGCCATCTCGTGCTGTCGCTTGCGGCGTTCGGCGGAGGCAGCGTGCTCATCGTGTTGACCGGTACCGACATGGTGACCGCCTTCTCGGCCTCGGCCACCAGTTTCGGCAACGTCGGTCCCGGACTCGGGGCCATCGGCGGCGATTTCCTTGCCGTGCCGACGTTCGGTCGGCTGGTTGCGGTCGCAAACATGTTGCTCGGTCGCCTGGAGATCTATCCCATCCTCCTGGCGCTGGTGAAATTGCCGATTCCCCGGATCCGGCCCACGATGGCCAGGCTGTCACGACAGCTCGGTGAGGCGGGGATCAGCCAGCGTCCCTGATCGCCATCGGCTCCCGGCCGGTGGCCTGGCCGCCACTACCGCCACGAACTACCGTTGCCCAATGCGTGAGAACACACTGAAGTCGGCATGGCGTGACGGGCAACCAACGCTCGGTTTGTGGTTGGCCAACGCCGATCCGGTGGCCGTTGAGCAACTGGGAGCGGTCGGCTACGACTACCTGTGCCTCGACCTGCAGCACGGCCTCATCGACTACGCCGATGTGGTCCCGGCTCTCCAGGCCCAGCAGCGGTCGTCGTCGATCCCGATCGCCCGGGCGCCGTGGAACGAGCCGGGCATCATCGGCAAGCTGCTCGATGCCGGCGTGATGGGAGTCATCATCCCCATGGTCAACACCGTTGCCGAAGCAGAACAGGCGGTGGCGGCCTGCCGCTATGCGCCGACGGGCTCCCGAAGTTTCGGCCCCACCAGAGCCGCCTCGGCGCTCGGGCCCAACTACTACGGCGATGCCAACGCCACCATCGCATGCATCCCGATGATCGAGACGGTCACCGCGCTGGAGAACCTCGACGACATCGCCAAGGTGCCGGGCATCGATGCGATCTATGTCGGGCCCGCCGACCTCGGCATCAGCCTCGGGCTCGGTCCCGGCTCCGACAACGCCGACCCGTCGTTCCAGGATGCGTTGACCCACATCCTTTCGGCTTGCGACGCAAACGGCCTGGCCCCGGGGATCCACTGCGTGCCAGGCCTTGTCCAGACCAGGCTGGAGCAGGGCTTCAAGATGGTCACCGTCACCTCCGACCTCGGTGCGGTGTCCGACGGGGCCCGCAGTGCGCTGGCCGTCGCCAGAGGCGAGGGTTCCGGCACCGGCGGCTCGATGTATTGAACAGGCCCGCCGGAGGCGGGGGTCAAGCGTGGAGATCGGCCAGCGCGGGGAGCGCCCAGTCGATCGGTTCCCGCCCGGCCTCGGTCAGGATCCGGTTGATGGTGGAGAACGGCCGGGAACCGAAGAACCCCCGGTGGGCGGACAGCGGCGAGGGATGAGGGGCGCTGATGATGTGATGGCGATCGGTGTCGATCAGGTCCTTCTTTTTGCCTGCGGCTGCGCCCCATAGGACGAAGACGACCGTTTCCTGTTTGGCCGAGACCGCCCGGATGACCTCGTCGGTGAATGTCTCCCAGCCCTTCTTCTGGTGAGAGGCGGCCTGGCGGGCCCGGACCGTGAGCGTTGCATTCAGTAGCAGCACGCCCTGGTCGGCCCAGTGGGAGAGGTTGCCGTGGTCCGGTTTCGGGATCCCCAGATCGTTCTCCAACTCGGTGAAGATGTTGACCAGCGACGGCGGTGGGTCCACTCCGGGGCGAACCGAGAAACAGAGGCCGTGGGCCTGGCCGGGGCCGTGGTAGGGGTCCTGGCCGAGGATCAGCACCTTCACCGACTCGTAGGAGGTCATGTGGAGAGCGGCGAAGACCTCGTCGTGAGGGGGGAAGACCTGATGGTGTGAGCGCTCGACGTGAACGAAGTGCTGGAGTTCGGCCCAGTACGGCTTCGAGAACTCGGTTCGAAGAATCGGATTCCAGTCGGTGGTGGTCACGATTTCACCGATCCTAGGCAAGTTTCTGGCTGGTTTGGCCGCCGGTCCGGTGAAACAGATCATACGCTCGGGTGGTGCATCGGCATCGTCTTGGGCCCCCAATCCCACCGGGCCTGCCGCCCGCCTCATCCCCTATGCCGGAACCGGTGCTCCGGCCCGCTCGACTGCGCCCAGCCCGGCCCTCCGGCCCGTCTCCGCCTGTTCCGCTCGCTCGCCCTGGTGGTGCTGCTGGTGGTCCTTGGCCGCCACCGCCGCAGCCTGCTCGGAGGAGGCCGGCCCGATCACCGATGGCAACGTCGCAGGTCCGACCGACACCGTCGTCGCCGCCGGGGCAGAGGACGAGCCGAGTGGTGAGGCCGATACCGGAGCCACCGGTCGACCGGGTGGCACAGGTGATGGCGACGATGACAGCGGAGCAGAAGATCGGCCAGCTGCTGATGCCGATGGTGTTCGGCACCGGCGACGATGTCACCCCGGCTGAACGCAGACTCAACCTCGAAGCCCACGGCTATGCCACGCCGAGCGAAATCGTCTCCCGGTACCAGCTCGGCGGCGTCATCTACCTGCAGTCGAACATCGACTCGGCCCCCCAGGTCAAGAGCTTCTCCCGGCGCCTCCAGCAGGCGGCGGCCGACAGCTCCGGTATCGGACTGCTGGTGGCCATCGATCAGGAGGGTGGTCGGGTCAGCCGTCTCAGCGACGAGGTCTCGCTGTTCCCTCCTGCGTTGGATCTCGCCGGTGATCCGAGGCTCGATCCAGGAGTCGGCGTACGTCACCGGTCAGCAGGTTCAACAGCAGGGCATCAACGTTGTCCTGGCCCCGGTGGCCGATGTCGTGGAGGTGGCGTCGCCGAGCTTCATCGGCAATCGCTCCTACGGCGAGGATCCGGAGGCGGTGGCGACGATGGTGTCGGCTGCGGTTGCCGGCTTGCAGCAGTCCGGGGTTGCCGCCGCAGTCAAGCACTGGCCGGGCCACGGCGCCACCAGCGTCGACAGCCACAGCAGCCTGCCGACGGTGGACGTCGACCGTGAGACCTGGGAGAGCAGGGAACGGGTGCCGTTCGCTGCCGCTGTCGAACAGGACGTCTCGATCGTGCTGGTCGGCCATCTGGCCATGCCGAAACTCGATCCGTCCGCCCAGCCGGCCACGATCTCCCCGATTCTGGTCGACGATCTGCTGCGCAACGGACTGGGCTTCGACGGGGTGGTCATGAGCGATGCGCTGAACATGGGAGCGGTCGGCGACATCCCCAATGGCGAGCTCGAGGTCGGCTCCATCCTGGCCGGCGTCGACATCGTGTTGATACCGCCGAGCCTGAGCGACGCCTACGCCGCCCTGACCGCAGCCGTCGCCGACGGCAGGATCAGCGAACAGCGGCTCGACGCCTCGGTGGCCCGTGTCCTGCGGCTGAAGGAGAACCTGGGCCTGCTGCCGATCCGCTAGACAACACACTCGGCCGCGGATGGCAACGTGTTCGGGTCGTCCGGGTGCCACCGATCGCCCGGCCGCGCCGGTCAGCCGATGAACGGTGCGGGGATGGCGCCGTCGGCCAGGCGGACCAACCAGATCAGCAGCACTGCGGCCACGTTGGCGGCCAGCACGGGCCGGGCCATCGATCGGATCCGCAGCCGGAGCCCGGGAGAGCCGAATCGCCACAACCCGGCGAAAGCGGCGGCTTGCAGCGGCGGCCATGGTCACGAAGGGATGTTGGGCCCAGCTGCCTGCGACGTCTCCCCGCAACAGCCGACCACCGGAACGGGTCAGCCCGCAGCCGGGACAGTACCCGCCGCTGCAGCGGCGGATGGGGCACAACACCGGGCCTTCGTCGGTTGCCAGGGCGGCCAGGACGGCCAACGCGCCAGGATGGCCAGCCGGTATCGACGTCGACCGGTCCCGATCGTGCTGCCGGCGCCGGCCGGTCGCCCGAAGATCGGCGGTGGTTGCTGTCATCGACGCCAAGGGTACTCAGCGCAGCGGTGCAGGCCCCCACCGGCGCACCGCCGATTGTACGGCGGCGCCCCTGCTCTGAGTCGTCCTAACCGAGGGTGCTGGCGGTGGGGGACGAGCCGGTGGTCGACCCGGGCGAGGAGGTCGTCGGCCCGCTCGTCGTCGTTGCGATCGAGGTACTGGTGGTGCTGGGCGGTGTCGTCGTGGAGCTGCTCGTGCTGGTTGACGATGGCGTGGAGGTGCTGGTGGTCGTGCTCTCGGCGATGGTGGCGGTCGTCGATGATGCGGTGGTCGTCGTCGGCGTTTCGGTGGTCGATGGATCCTGGTCCGCCGTGGTGCTCGTGGTCTCGTTCACGCCCGGCGTCCCGTCCTGGTTCTCGTCGGTCCCGATCGATGGCTCACCGCCGAACTCGGGGGGTGCCGGCACGATGCGACCCCGGCTGTCGCGAGAGGTCGGGACGTCGATGTCGCGCCGCAACGAGGTGGGGGAATCGGGGTCGTTCTGGGAGAAGCCAACCGCCGGAATGCCGGCCGCCGGGACCGGACCGTCCACTCGGACGCTGACGGCCTTCATCGCCAGCGGCGCCGCGACCGCAGCCGCTGTCACCGTTGAAAGCGACAACGCAAGCAAGAACCGGCCGCGACCGGCTGGCTTTCTTGGATGCTCCAAGTACATCTGCAATCCGACCTAAGGGGCTACTACGCGGATAGTGGTTTCTTCAGTTTCTAGCCGAAATATGTCGACTCCGGTCTCCTGCGGGATAGATAGCCCACGATTGGACATGGTGCTCTCCACAACTTGGTCCCGGACCGGATGAGATCGCCTGTCGGGACGGCCCGGATCGGGCACACGGGGGCTGGAACCTTCGGGCGAAGCGTGTTTCACGCTGAGCCATCTTTGACCACGGAGGGCGTTCTTCGGCTCGGTCCGGTGACGGCGACCATCAGGGAGCCGCAGTGGTCAGCCAGGTCCGATAGACCTCGTCCGCTCGATCGAGTTCGGAGATGTCAACCCATTCGACGGCCTGGTGGGCCTGGTCGATCGAGCCGGGCCCGAAGACCACCAGGTGGTCGACCACCTCGCCGTACGCCAGGGCATTACTGCCGTAGGTTGCCAGTTCGGGGCTTGCTCTCGGCGATGGCGGCCAGCCGGGTGATCAGTTCCGAATCCGGGTCCTGATAGAACGCGCCGCTGGCTCGGCCGTTGACCAGTTCCACGGTGGCCTCCAGTGGCGCCGCCGCCGCCTTCGCCACCGCCGCCAGCTCGTCGAAGATGAGATATGGGTCCTCGCCCGGCGCCACTCGGCGGCCGGCGTACAGGCGACACTCGTCCGGGATGATGTTGCGGGCTCGGCCGCCACCGATCTCGGTCACGCTCAAGGTCCCCGTTCCCATCGCCGTCGACGGCTCCTGATCGACCAACTTCTCATGCTCGAGCTGGAGGGCGAGCACGACCCGGGCCGCAGCGGTGATGGCGTTGGCGCCCAGATGCGGCTTCGAAGAGTGGGCGGCATGGCCGTGGACCGTGATCTCCATGCCCATGCCACCCTTGTGGCCATGAACGGGAGCGCACAGCGTCGGTTCGGCCACCACCAGCGAGTCCAGGCGTCGTCCGGCGTCGCTCAACCACTGGCTGAACCGGTGTGCCCCGGGCAACCCCCCGAACTCCTCGCCGACTGTGCCGACCAGGAGCAGCGATGCGTCGAGCGCCACCTCGCCGTTTGCGACATCGTCCAGCAACCCCAGGAGCACGGCCAAGGTGGCTTTGGTGTCGACGCTGCCCCTGCCGTAGACCCGACCGTTGGCGATCCGACCGTCGAACGGGTCACCGTCCATGTGCTCGACACCGACGGTGTCGAGGTGGACGTCGATCGCAACCAGCCGATCGCTGCTGCCCTGGAAGCTGGCGTACACGTTCGGTCGACCGGGCTCGACCTCGTCCAGGGTGACCGAGGCCCCCAACGCCTCGCTCCGGTTGGCCAGCCACTCGGCCATTGCCTGCTCGCCGCCCGGTCCGGACCGTTCCCCGGCGTGACCGGGGTTCACGCTGTTGATGGTCACCAGCTCCGACAGCAGCTCTGCCCGGCGGCGGGACGTTTCGGTGGACGATGCGCTCGACATGGACCAACACTAGATGGGCCGCTCCCACCGCGAAAGTCTCACCCGGCCCGGTGCCGGCCACCGACGAACCGGGAGCCGCCTCCTGCCGGGTCGCACTGGCGGCGCTGCCGGGTCGCAGTGCCGCGGTGCACTGGCCGCTCTGCCGGGTCGCACTGTCGGCGGTCCGGCGGCCGACCGCTAAGGTCCGTACCGGTCATGGACAAACGAGCGTGGCGAGCGATCGCCCGGGAGCGCAGGGGTCCGATCGAAGCCGGGGCCGACGGGACCGGGGTGAGCGCCGAGTCGGTGGCCCACTGCCGCGCCCTCGAACCGTTTCTCGGCGACACCGTTGCCGGCGACCGTTGCATCGTCGTCTACGACGCCATGGCCGGCGAGGTCGACCTCGGTCCGCTGGTGGATGCTCACCCCGATCCGGCCACCCGATTTGTGGTGACGCGAACCCCCGAAGTGGGCCATCGCCTGACCCTGCATCCGTGGGGCGTCCCCATCGAGCGGCACCGCTACGGCTACCGACAACCGAGAGCGGGGGCTGAGTTGGTACCGGACGAAACCATCGGTGCGGTGCTGGTACCGGGACTGATGTTCGACCGCAGTGGGACCAGGCTGGGCCACGGGAAGGGTTACTACGACCGGCTGCTCGGTCGGTTGCCGTCCGGCGTGCTGTTCATTGGAATCACCGGAGGGTTTCGTGGTCGAGGCGCTGCCGGCGGAGCGCCACGACGTGCCCATGACCCACCTCGCCACGGCGTCAGGGGTGTACCCCGTGCCGCTCGATGACGATTGTTTCGCGGCGCTCGGTTAGTCGACGGGGCGGCCGATCAGCGACCCTCGAAGGTGGGCTGGCGTCGCTGGCCCATGGCCGCAACGCCCTCTTTCCAGTCGGCGGTGTTGCGGAGCCGATCCTGCTCCTCCCGCTCCCTGTCCGTAGCGGCCCGGATGGCGGCAGGCAGGTGACCACGCATGGTTTCGCGGATCGACGCCACCGCCAGGGGGGCCGAGCCTGCGATCTCGGTGGCCCACTCGGTGGCCACCAGGCGGATGTCGTCGTCCTGGTCGGCCAAGCGGTCGAGCAGCCCGATCCCGGCCGCCTCCGCGCCCTTGATCCGCTTGCCGGTGTAGAGCAGGTCCAAGGCGTGCTGCTGGCCGACGATGGCGGGCAGGGTCACCGTCAGACCGAACCCGTGGTGGAACCCGAGGCGGGCGAAGTTGGCGGTCATCCTGGTGCCGGGCCCGCCGACTCGGAAGTCGGCCATGCAGGCCAGGCCGAGGCCACCACCGACCGATGCGCCCTGGACCGCCGCCACCACCGGCGTCCTGGCCGCAAACAGCCGTACCGCTTCGTCGTAGATGTGCCGGGGTGGTCCGCTGTCCGCGGCGTCGACCTGCTCGGAGGTGAGCTTCGGGTCCTTCTCGTCGAGCGCGGCGCCGGCGCAGAAGTTCTTGCCCTGGCTGCCGAGCAGGATGCAGCGGGCATCGGTGTCCGCGTCCACCGCCTCGAAGGCGTCGGCCAGCGAGCCGAGCATCGACAGGCTGAAGAAATTGTGGGGCGGTGTCTGGACCTCGACCGTGGCCACATGGTTCTGGTCGACTTCCACGGATACAACTCCGAAGTGAGGCATGGCCCGACCTTACGACAGCCCGGCGTCCCAGAAAAATGGTGACGCTCGGGAGAACGGGCGCTCGGCCAAACGCTCGAGCCCGGCGATGCCGCTCAGCGCTGGGCCGCGGCCAGCGTGCTCAGGGCCTGGGCACCGTAGCCGGCCGGATCGGTCACCTCGTCGGCGGCCGCGATCTTGCGGTCCGGGTCGATCAGGTAGGCGATCCGCTTCGGGTAGTCAGCGAACTTCTCGTCCCGGTCCCGCAGTACCTGGTAGGCGGCACCGACCGACTTGTCCGGGTCGCTCAGCAGCGGGAACGGGAAGTCGTTCTCGTCTCGGAAGGTCTTGTTGTCGGCCGGGGTGTCGAACGAGATGCCGACGACCTGGCAGCCGGCGTCTGTGAACTGCTGAGCCTGATCACGCAGGCTCTGTCCCTGCAGCGTTCAACCGGGCGTGCTCGCCTTCGGGTACCACCACAGCAACGTCCAGGTGCCCTGCCGGTCCGACAGGGTGAACGGTTTCCCGTCCTGGTCGTTGACGGTGAAATCGGGGGCTTCGGAGCCTACTTCCAGCATTGCCGACCTTTCTGGGGCATCGCCACGGCGACGTGGCGGTGGCGTTGGTGCGTCCGGCAAGGGTATCGCTCGGTTGCGGGTTGGCCGCAGCGTCGAAACCGGCGAAGATGGTGCCATGTCCGATTTGGAAACGCTCCCGGTGGTCGATCCGATCGTCGATCCCACACTGGATGATCCGATCCTCGACGACGGTGACCACGAACGGTTCGCCCACTACGTCCGCAAGGACAAGATCCTCCCCAGCGCCATCGAGGGCACCGCGGTCAGGGCTCTGTGCGGCAAGAAGTGGGTGCCGAACCGGGATCCGAAGAAGTTCCCGGTTTGCCCCGAGTGCAAGGACATCTACGACAACCTGCGCGAACCCAAGTAGAGCGGCAGGGCGGCCTCCATGGTTCGTCTCCTGGTCGATTGCGACCCCGGTCACGACGATGCGGTGGCGCTGGTCGTCGCCTCGCATTTCGGGGAGCTGGTCGGTGTCACCACCGTTGGGGGCAACGCGCCGCTGGCCGACGTCACGACGAACGCGCTGTTGACCTGCCAGCTGTTCGGGATCGACGTCGAGGTCCATGCCGGTGCCGAGCGGCCCTTGGTCGCCCCACCCCGCTACGCCCCCGAAGTGCACGGCGTCAGCGGTTTCGGGGGCCCGGCCCTGCCGCCGCTGAACCGGGCCGCCGCATCGGCGGGTGCCGTGGAGTACCTGATCGAGACGATCCGGTCCGAGGAGGGCCTGTGGCTCGTCCCCATCGGTCCATTGACGAACGTGGCCCTGGCATTCCGCCAAGCCCCAGATCTTCCCTCCCGGCTGGCAGGGGTCAGCTTCATGGGCGGCTCGGCCACTGTCGGCAACCACACCGCGGTCGGCGAGTTCAACATGTTGGTCGACCCCGAGGCGGGGGCGGTGGTGCTCGGCTCGGGAGCGAGGCTGCACATGGCGGGCCTCGATCTGACCCGCCAGTTCGTGATCGACGACGGCCTCGCCGCCGAGGTGCGGGCCATCGGTGGCCAGGGCCCGGCGGTCATCGCCGACCTGATGGTCAGCTATCTGGATCAGGTGGAGCGACTCGGCGGGCCCCGGGTCGGCGGCCTGCACGATCCCTGTGCGGTGCTGGCGGTCACCCACCCGGAGGTCATCGTCTCCGAACCCCGCAACGTGGCCGTCGAGCTGACCGGCACCGTCACCCGGGGTATGACGGTGGTCGACCGCCGCTCGGCCCGTACCGGTGAGCCGAACGTCTTCCACGGCCACACCCTGGACCACGCCGCCGCCAGGCGGCTCGTCCTGGAGGCCCTGGCCGCCCTGTCCGACCGCCGGCCAGACCCCCGGTCCGGACCGGGACAGGGAACGGTTCGATGAGCCCGCCCGTCACCGCCGAGGTGTTGGTGGTCGGCAGCATAAACCTCGATCTGTCGGTCCTGGTCGATCGTTTTCCGGAGCCCGGTGAGACCGTGCTCGGCCATGACGTCGTTCGCGGCGGTGGCGGGAAAGGGGCGAACCAGGCGGTGGCGGCGGCCCGGCTGGGCCGCCGGGTCTCGATGCTGGGCGCCGTCGGCGGCGACGACGCCGGTTCGCTGCTGCGCCGACTGCTTGAGGACGAGGGCATCGATGTGGCCGCCGTCGCATCCATCGACGGTTGCCCCAGCGGCTTGGCGGTCATCGAGGTCGACGGTGGTGGTGAGAACCGGATCGTTGTGATCTCGGGGGCAAACGCCGAGCTGACCCCCGATGACCTCGACTCGGCAGCCCCGGCCATCGCCGAGGCGCCCGTCGTGTTGACCCAACTGGAGATCCCCATCGAGGTGGTTCTGGCCATTGCCGGCCGGCCCCGCCGGGGCAGGCTGGTGCTCAATCCGGCACCCGCGGCCAACGGCATCGACCTCGCCGGGGTCGACATCCTGGTGCCGAATCGAGGCGAACTGGCGGGTCTGGCCGGCTGCGAACCGGCCGCCACGGTTGACGAGGTGGTGGATCAGGTGCGCCATATCGGCCCAGATCTCGAGGCCGCGGTGGTGACCCTCGGCGGCGAAGGGGCGGTGGTGATCGACCGGCTCCGAGTCGGCCCGGCCGTCGTGGAGGCGATCCCGGCCGCGGCCGTCGAGGTGGTCGACACCACGGCGGCGGGCGACGCGTTCTGCGGCGGTCTGGCCGATGCCCTGTGTCTCGGGGCGGCGCTCCCGGAGGCGGCCCGGTGGGCTACCAGGGTGGCTGCGGTCACGGTCACCAGGCGAGGGGCCCAGCGGTCGCTTCCCGCTCGATCCGACGTGCTTCGCTAGGTTCCGGGGCCCGGCACACCGCCGGTCGCAGCACCCGACGGTGATCCCGGGTCTGCGTCCGGTTCGCCGTCAGCGAAGCCGTTCGGATTCTTGGACTGCCAGTTCCACGAGTCGGCCAGCATCACGTCGAGGCTCCGGTCGGCTCGCCACTCCAGGGCCCGGTTGGCCTTCGACGGGTCGGCCAGCGACGTTGCGATGTCTCCCTCCCGTCGCCCGATCACCTCGAAGGGGATCGGGCGGCCGCTGACGTTCTCGGTCGTCTTGATGATCTCGAACACCGAGGCTCCCGTCCCTGTGCCGAGGTTGAACACATCGCAGCCCGGCTCGATGTGATCGAGGGCCGCCAGGTGGCCCATGGCCAGATCGACGACGTGGATGTAGTCCCGGACGCCGGTGCCATCGGGGGTGTTCCAGTCGTCGCCGTAGACCTTGACCTGATCCCTGCGGCCGACTGCGACCTGCATCACGTAGGGCACCAGGTTGTTCGGGATACCACGTGGGTCCTCACCGAGCTCGCCGCTGGGGTGGGCACCGACCGGGTTGAAATAGCGGAGCAGGCTGATCCGCCACCGGGCGTCGGCGGCGGCGACGTCCCGGCAGATGTCCTCGATCATCAACTTGGTCCGGCCGTAGGGGTTCGTCGGGTTCAGCTTGGCGTCCTCGGTGATCGGCAGGACCTCCGGATCGCCGTAGACCGTAGCCGAAGACGAGAAGACGAGATCCCACACCTCGTTGGCCCGCATCTGCTCCAGCAGGTTGATGGTCGAGATCAGGTTGGTCCGGTAGTAGCTGAGGGGTTCGGCCACCGACTCGCCGACCGCCTTCAACCCGGCGAAGTGGATGACCGCGCTGATGGCGTGTTGGCGAAAGACCTCGCCGAGGGCCTCGTTGTCGACGAGGTCCACCTCGTGGAAGTCGATCTCGGCACGGGCCAGCTCCCGGACCCGCTCAACGGCCAGGCGAGAGCTGTTGGCCAGGTTGTCCGCGATCACCACGCGGTGACCACGCTCGGCCAGTGCGATGGCGGTATGGCTTCCGATGTAACCGGCGCCGCCGGTGACGAGGATTGTCTCTTGCATGGGTCCCCTATCGGCGACAGCCAGTCACGGTGAAGACGGCCAATCGCAAGTCAAGACATCGCTGGTCTGCCGAAGCGGTGGGTTGTCGATGGTGGGTTGTCGGTGGTGGGTTGTCGGTGGTGGGTTGTCGGTGGTGGGTCGTGGCCGCTTCGAGCCCGTGCTCGACAAGCCGGTGCGGTTCCACTGTAGAACGTCGGTCGGTTGGTTCGGGCGTTTCCGATCGGGCTCCTCACCGGTGCGGATCGTGGTGGCCCGGTGATGATCGCCAACCGGCCGGCTCTCGGCCTAAACTCGCAAGGTCCTTGATTGCAGCGAGTCGTTCGTGGGGGAGGCGTTCAGGGTGAGCGATGGTCAGATGCAGGCGGGCTGGTATTACGCCCAAGGCGATGCCCCGGGAACCCAGCGCTATTGGGACGGCACCCAGTGGGTCGGCGGCCCCCAGCCGGTGGGCGGGCTCGACGGTGGTTCGATCGCCGTGGCCGGAGGTGGCGTCCCGGCCGATTGGGTGCAGCGATTCGTCGCCTGGTTGATCAATACCGGTATCGCGATCTTGCTCATCATCGCACTCTCGATCGTCGTCGCCGTCGGCTTCGGGATCGGCGATGGTCTCGGGGTCGTGCTGCTCGTCCTGGCCATCCTGGCCAACCTCGGCTTCTCGATCTGGAACCACGTCATCCGTCAGGGCCGGACCGGCCAGTCGCTCGGCAAGACCCAGCAGAACATCAAGCTCGTCCGGGACGACACCGGTCGGCCCGGTCGGTGCCGGTATGGCCTTGGCCCGGTGGCTGATCGCCTCGTTGCTGTCGTCGTCCACCTGCGGCCTGTACGGCATCGTCGATGTGCTGTGGCCGCTGTGGGACGTCCAGAAGAAGCGTCTGACCGACAAGATCCTCAACCTCAGCGTCATCGAGGCCTGATCTCTTGGCGGTCGTCGGTGGTCGGTCGGCCGACCCGGTCCGGCCGCGATACCATTGCGTCGCTGGAAACCTGCGCCGTATCACCGGTTCACCGATCGATCGATACCGCCCGACTACACCGTGAGGTAGCTGTTCAATGTCCGATGCACCCCAAACCCAACCTCCGGGCTGGTACTACGCCCAGGGAGATCCGCCCGGTACCCAGCGGTACTGGGATGGTTCCAGTTGGCAGGGTGGCCCCCAGCCGGTTCCCGGCGTCGCCGCGTCCGGTGTGGCCGACACTGTGGCCGGTGGCACGTTGGCCGAGCCGGTCAAGAGGATTCTGGCCCGCTTGATCGACGGCGTCATCTGGTTCGCCATCTCCGGCCTGGTTCCGGCGCTGATCGGCGGCGGCCCGCTGAACGACGGGGCGAGCTTTGCCCTGGCCTTCCTGCTGTCCATACTCACCGGCGCCATCGTGGTGGCCTATGAGGCGCTGATGATCGGTTACCGGGGGGCCACCCTCGGCAAGCAGGCCTTGGGCCTCAAGGTCGTCAACGAGGACGGCTCGGCAGCCGATCTCAACACCGGTCTGCGGCGGATGTACCTGTACATCGCGTTCATCTTCATCGGGCTCATCCCGATTCTCGGCGGGCTGGCGTTCCTCGGTGTCGGCATCGCCGGACTGGTGATGCTGTTCACCGACTCCAAGCGCCAGACCCCGTGGGACAAGGTCGGCAAGACCTTGGTCGTGGAGGCCTAGGACGATGGTGAGGCGGAAGGGCACGAGCCGTGTCAGCGGGCCTGGATCGTCAACCGATGTTTCGGGGCCGGGACCGGCCGGCCCCAGTCTTCCCAGCCTGCGCCAGCGGCGCCCGGTGATCTACTGGGTGGTCATCCTGGCCGTTGTGGCCATGGTTCTCACCACGGTCGCCTCATTCGTGAGCGCCTTGGTTTGACCGCGTTGCCTCTGAGAGTGCGATTGACGGTTTTTTACGCCATCATTGAGTTGGAGCAGTCTGTCGGATCTCGATCCGGCGGGCTCGGGTGTCGAGGAGATTGATGTCGAGTTTCAAATCCGGTGATCGTGTTGTCTACCCCCACCATGGGGCGGCGGTGATCCAGCGCACCGAAACAAGAGAGCACAACGGAAAGAAGACGAAGTACTTCGTCTTGCAGGCCGTCCACGACAACCTGACCGTTCGCGTCCCCGTCGAGATGGCAGACGAGGTCGGCATGCGCCTCCCCATCAGCCAGGAGGACGTCGAGGATCTCTTCGTCCTGCTCGGAAAACGGGACGTCCGAGAACCGGCGAACTGGAGTCGGCGGTTCAAGAACCACCAGGAGAAGCTTCGCTCCGGCGATGTCTATCAGGTGGCCGAGGTGGTGCGGAATCTCCGCCTTCGGGAGAAGACGAAGGGTCTCTCCGCCGGCGAGAAGACGATGTACAACAAGGCCCGCAAGGTTCTGGTGTCTGAGCTGTCGTTCGCGCTGAACGTCAGCGAAGAGGACGCCATGGATCAGGTCGAGGAACAGCTGGTCTAGCCGGCGCTCCTGGCGGCGGTGAGTGGTCCGGCCGCCAGGCCGGTGCCGGAGTCGCGGGTCGAGGGGCAGCCCTCCGGCCGATCGAGGTCAGAGGCCGAGCAGGGCGAACATTGCCTGCGGCACCTCGTCGATGCCGGCTGCCAGCGCCGCCGCCCGTTCCACGTTGACCGCATCGAATCGCCGATCGGTCCAACGATCCCAAGGACCGGGCGCGATGTCCTGGGGCTGCCCGTCTGCCTCGACGCAGGCCCGGAGGTAGCCGATCAGATCGGCCACATCGGCCGCCCCGCCTGGCGGACCGTGCCCGGGAACGACCGTCGAACCCAATTCCAGCAGCCCGCCGAGGCTCTCGATCCACGATGCCGGGTTGCCGTCGTAGAGCAACGGCGTCACGCCGAAGCAGGCCAGGGCGCCGGCGAGCACCACGTCCGCCGCTTCCAGCCACATGACGAGGTTCGACTCGGACTCACCAGGCAGTGGGACGACCTGGGCCGCAGCGGTCAACCACGCCGGCTCCGAAACGGTGTGGGTCACCGGTCTGGTTGTGAAGTCGTCGAGATAGGAGGCAGCGAAATCGGGCAGCAGCCGGCGGAATGCCAGCGGGTTCGGTGGGGCGTCGAGTTGATCGCTCGTCGCTTCGGTCCCGTAGAAGGCGGCAGCCCAGAACGGCTGACCGCCACCGCTGAACGGGATCCGGCTCGAACTGAGCACAACCCGCTTGATCGGGAGTTGCAGCTCGGCGGTCAGCGCCAGGACTGCCTGGCGGACCCGATATCCCCGTTCGGGGGTCGCCGTTGTATCGAAGATGGTGAGGCCGTCGGCATCGATCACCAACCCGACGTTCGAATGACCGAAACCGGTGATCGGATCGATGTAGGCGAAGACGCCCCGGCCGAGCTCAACAAGGTTCATGTCCATCGCCCAATCGATGGTAGTGGTCGATCATCGGATGCAGGAGGCCGTCTGGTGGTCTCGGCACGAGCATGTGTCCGTCACCTGGCGAAAGTAGGATGAGCTGACCCGGTACATCGAGCGAACACGAGCGAACACAGAGCGAAGCCGGATCGTATGCCCGGCGGACGAGAGCGAAGGTAGCAGCCAGTGACTGAGTACGCCCCCCCGATCGACGACGTCCAGTTCGTTCTCGACCACGTGGTCGGGATACAGGATCTGCTGGCCGCTGATCGGTTCGACGGAATCGACCGCGAAACGATCGCCATGGTGGTGGCCGAGGTCGGTCGGTTCATGGCCGAAGTGGTGGCGCCCACCAATCGTGACGGTGACCAGATCGGCTCGATCCGTACCGAAGACGGTGGCGTCAAGACCCCGGACAGTTTCGGGCCTGCGTACCGGCAGTACGTCGAATCGGGCTTCGGTGCGGTGCCGTTCGATCCAGAATACGGCGGCGGAGGGTTCCCGTGGACCGTCGCCATTGCGATTCAGGAGTTCTTGACCAGCGCCAATATGGCGTTCTCGCTGTGTCCCCTGCTGACCCAGGGCGCCATCGAGGCCCTCGATCATCACGGATCGCCAGAACAGCAGGCCATGTACCTGCCGAAGATGTTGACCGGCGAGTGGACCGGCACCATGAACCTCACAGAACCACAGGCCGGGTCCGACGTCGGAGCACTCACCACCAAGGCCGAGCCGGTGGGCGACGGCTCGTATCGGATCACCGGTCAGAAGATCTATATCACCTACGGCGATCACGATCTGGCGGAGAACATCGTGCACCTGGTGCTTGCCCGCACGCCGGGCGCGGCACCGGGAACCAAGGGCATCTCGATGTTCCTGGTGCCGAAGTACTTCGTCAACGAAGACGGCTCCCTCGGCGACCGCAACGACGTGACCTGCGTGTCGGTCGAACACAAGCTCGGCATCCACGGCAGCCCGACCTGCGTGTTGAGCTACGGCGACAACGGTGGGGCGATCGGCTGGCTGATCGGCGGTGAGGGCCAAGGCATGCGGAACATGTTCACGATGATGAACAATGCCCGGCTGTCTGTTGGTCTGCAGGGACTTGCATTGTCGGAGCGGGCCTATCAGCAGGCGTTGTCCTACGCCCAGGAACGGCTGCAGGGCACGGCGATCGGCGCCGCCCCCGGCACTTCCAGCCCCATCATCGACCACCCGGACGTGCGACGGATGTTGATGACCCAGCGGGCCTGGATCGACGCCATGCGGTGCCTCATCTACGAGAACGCCGCTGCGCTGGATCGGGCCGCAAACGGCGGGCCGGACGCCGAGATCTCCCGGGAGTGGGCCGAGCTGCTCATTCCTCTGTCCAAGAGCCTGTGCACCGACCTCGGTTCGGAGATGACCTCCCTGGCGGTCCAGGTTCACGGCGGCATGGGCTATGTGGAGGAGACCGGCGTTGCCCAGCACTATCGGGACGTGCGGATCGCCCCCATCTACGAGGGAACGAACGGGATCCAGGCCGCCGACCTGGTGGGCCGCAAGCTGCCGATGCGGGGTGGGGCGGTGGTGACCGAGCAACTGGACCGGATCGAGGAGCGGGCCAAGGTCCTGTCGGCCGATCCCGAGTTGGCCACCTTCGGCGAGCGGCTGTCGGAGGCGGTGGCGGCCACCAGAAGGGCCACCGACTGGCTCCTGACCAGGGGCCCGTCGTCGCCTGCCGATGTGCTGGCCGGCTCCAGCCCCTATCTCCGGATGCTGGGAACCGTCGTCTGCGGTGGACTGATGGCCAAAGCGGCGTTGGCGGCAGCGGAACAAACCGACGACCCGGCCGGGTTCTATCGGGCGAAACTGGTCTCGGCGAAGTTCTTCGGCGAGCAGCTTCTCCCCGGCGCAGCCGCGCTGGAGGGCCCGGTAACCGCCGGGGCCGGCGACCTGTTCGCCCTCAGCCCCGCACAACTTGGTTAGGTAACGAGTGCTCGTCTCCCCGGTCATCACCGCCGTCGCCGCTTCAGGTCCCAGCGTCGTCGGCTCGATCCCCAGCCCATCTTCGAATCAGCTGGAGATCGGACCCCTCACCCTCAACTACTACGGATTGTGCATCGGGCTCGGCGTACTGGTCGCGGTGTTCATGGGCCAGCGGCGGTGGGCGGCCCGGGGTGGTCACCCCGACGACATCGCCTACATCGCGACCTGGGGCGTCCCGGCCGGGCTCATCGGCGCCCGGGCGTACCACGTCATCACCGACTGGCGACCGATCGATTCGTGGTTGAAGGTCTGGGAGGGCGGGTTGGGAATACCCGGCGGGCTCGTGGTCGGGGTTTCGGTCGGCTACTGGGCGGCCAAGCGCCGCGGCCTCGACGTCGGCAACGTGATCGATGCGATCGTTCCAGGCATCCCCGTGGCTCAGGCCATCGGCCGGTTTGGGAACTGGTTCAATCAGGAGATCTTCGGCCGACCGACGGAGGTACCTTGGGCGGTGGAGATCGACCCCGAGCATCGGCCCGCAGAGTTCGCCGACTCGGCGACCTTCCACCCGGCCTTTCTCTACGAGGCGATCTGGAACCTCGGCCTTGCCGCGTTCCTGGTCTGGATCGACCGTACCGGCAGGCTCCGCAAGGGCATGATCCTCCCCCTCTACATCGGTGGCTACGGGATCGGTAGATTTGTCGTGGAGGCGGTACGAATCGACCCGGCGACGCTGATCCTGGGTGTTCGGGTCAACCACTGGGTCAGCGGAGCAGCGGTGCTGTTGGCGGCCTCGGCACTCCTGCTGCTGTTCAAGAACGCCGGCCCGTCGTACTGGGCGGCGGCGCCGTCTCCCGGTGCCGATGCCGATGGTGGTGCAGCCGACGACACGGCGAGCCGCGGACGACACGGCAGACGACGACGAAAACGATGCCGTTGGCAGACGACGACGACACGGCAGACGACGACGAAACGGCAGACGAATCAAAGGTTGCCTCGGACTGATCCGATGCCGGCTGGCCGGCCGATCGGTCAGGCGGGCGAGATTTCGACGATGGCCGGCTTGATGTCCAGGCCCAGCTCATGGAAGTTCTCGATCGGTCGGTTGTAGCCCCGATCGAGGTGGTGGGTGCCGGTGATCGTGGTCGTGCCCTCGGCCGCAGCGGCGGCCAGCACGTACGCGAAGCCACCTCTGATGTCTGGCACCACCACGTCGGTGCCGACCAGTGGAGTCCGCCCCCGCACCACCACCGAGCACGGCGTCGACGAGCCGACGAACCGACCCTTGATGCTGCCGAGCGGGGTGTTGTACTGCTGGATCTGGGCCCCCATCTTGTTGAGGGCCGGCACGTAGGTGAAGCGGTTCTCGTAGACCGTCTCGTACATGACCGACAGACCCTCGCACTGGGTGAACAGAGCGACCATCGGTGACTGCCAGTCGGTCATGAAACCGGGGTGGGTGTCGGTTTCCACCGTTGCCGGGCTCAGCCGCTTCGCCTTGGCCGAAATGCTGGTGTCGGTGATCTCGAATTCGGCGCCCATTCGCGACAGCGTGGAGATGGCGGTGACCAGACGGTCCTGGCTACAGCCCCGAACGGTGACCTGGCCCCCGGTGATGAGTCCGGCGACCAGATAGGAGAAGGCCTCGATACGGTCGCCCTTGAGGTGGTTGACGGCCCCGTTGAGCTCGGTGACGCCATCGATGATGAACCGACGGTTCGGTTGCATCTCGATGCGAGCCCCCATCCGCTGGAGGAACAGCGCCAGTTCGATGACTTCGGGCTCCAGTGCTGCGCCGTCGAGTACGGTCCGCCCCTCGGCCATGGCGGCGGTGAGCAGCACCGTCTCGGTTGCCCCGACCGACGGGTACGGCAGCTCGATGTGGGCACCGCGGAGCCTGCCTGCCTTGGCCTCCAGCCCCTCGGCGGTGATCTCGATCTCGGCCCCCATCTTCTCCAAGGCGTCGACGTGGAAGTTGAGTGGACGGGAGCCGATGTCGTCGCCACCGACAAGGGGGACGAACACCTCGCCGACCCGGTGGAGCAGCGGGCCGACCATGAGAATCGGTATCCGGTTCATGCCGCTGAACGTCATCGGGACCCTGCTGCTCGACAGGGGGCGAGGATCGACGACGGCGTCGCCGTTCGACCGGTCGATCTCGCATCCCAGCGCGTGCAGCATGCTGATGGTGATGTCGACGTCGCCGATGTCGGGGCAGTTGGTGATCGTGGACGGCGAGTTGCCGAGCAGCGTGGCGACCAGATGTTTTGTCACCGCGTTCTTGGAGCCTCTGACCGCAACATCGCCGACGAGCGGCCCGGTGGGGTTGACGATCCATGCCTCGGTCTGGTTCGGACCGACGTTTTCCTGGTTTGTCACGGGTCCAATGTAGTTTGAGCGACCTCGGTTCGCGGGTCACCGTCGACATCGGCCGACCGGGTCGTTGTCCATCGCTCCGGCCGGGCCGCCCCGATCGGGCCGGCCTCCTCCAGTACCGCATCGCTCAGCGTAGGCCACGACTCGGCGGCCCAGGGCCCGAACGGCCGGTCGGTGAGCACGGTGCAGAACACCTCGGCCACCGGGTCGTACCAGAAGAAGGTGCCGGCCCGACCGAAATGACCGAACGTTTCCGGGGAGTTCCGGGAGCCGGTCCAGTGGGGTTGTTTCGAGCCCTTGAGCTCGAAACCGAGACCCCAAGGATTTGGTGTCTGGCGCCCGAAGCCGGGGAGAACACCGGTGAGCTGGGGAAACACGGGGGTCACGGCCGCGGCCAAGGTCTCTGGCGACAGCAACGTCGGGTTCGCCAACTCGGCCCCCAACCGGAGCAGATCGGCCACCGTGCTGGTCGCACCGTGAGCGGGTGAACCGTGCAGCCCGGTGCTGGTCATGCCGAGCGGGTCGAGGATGGCCTCCTGCAGGTAGGTGGCCGTTTCGATGCCTGTCGCCTCCTCCAAGGCCCGGCCGAGCAGCTCGAAGCCGTAGTTGGAGTAGATCCTGCGGGTTGCCAGACGGCTCAGGGTCGCGTTCTCGGTGTTCTCTGGAGCCAGCCCGGAGCTGTGGGACAGCAGATGGGCCACCGTCGACCCCGGCGGTCCCGCCGGTCGATCGAGGGACAGCGACCGCTCCTCAACGGCCACCAGCACGGCCAGCGCAACCAGCGGTTTCGTCACCGATGCGAGAGCAAAGACGTGGTCCGTCTGCCCTCTGCTTGTTGATGCATCGTCGGCTCGGCGCCATCCGGCAGCTACGGTGGTAACCGGCCAGGACTCGATGACATCCAGCGCACTCATGGCGCCACGGTAGTCGTAACCCGGTTGAAACGATGCACGTCGGAACCTCCGCGGCTCGGTACCCTTGTACCATTCTCACAGGACAGGTCTATGTCCAATACACGATTGTCCACCGATGCCTTCGGCACCGCAGATGCTGCGTCCAGCATCCCGGATGCCGCCAAGAGCATTCACGACACCACCAAGATCGACGAGATCGACGAGACGGCAGGCCCGACCTTGATCAAGACATTCGCTGAGTTGGGAGTCGACCAGGATCTGGTCGACGTCCTGACCCGGAAAGGGATCGTCGAGGCGTTCCCCATCCAGGAGCTGACCATCGCCGATGCCCTCGAGGGCCGAGACGTCTGTGGCAAGGCCCAGACCGGTTCCGGCAAGACGTTGGCCTTCGGGCTGCCAACCGTGCAGCGGATCGCCGCGTCGTCCAGGGGCCATGTCGACGGCCTGATCCTGGTGCCGACCCGCGAACTGGCAACCCAGGTGTTCGAGGAGTTGCAGCCACTGGCCAAGGCCAAGGGACTGCGAGCGCTCGCCGTTTACGGCGGCGCCGACATCGAGAAGCAGATCAGCAGCCTCAAGCGGGGTATCGAGCTGATCGTGGCCACGCCCGGGCGGATGATCGATCTGCTCGATCGTGGTGCGGTGTCCGTGGCGTCGGTCGGCCACGTCGTGATCGACGAGGCGGACCGTATGGCGGACATGGGTTTCCTGCCGCAGGTCGAGTGGATCCTTCGCCGAATCGAGGGCGAGCATCAGACGCTGCTCTTCTCGGCCACCCTCGACGGTGCGGTCGACTCGCTGGTGACCCGATATCAGAACCAGCCGGCGCGCCATGAGGTGGAGAACAAAGAGGTCACCGTCGAGCAGATGTCCCACCGCTTCATCACGGTCCACGAGATGGACCGCAAGAAGGTCGTGGCGGCGATCGTGGCCGGCGCCGGCCGCACCATGGTGTTCTGCAACACCAAGCGGGCCTGCGATCGGTTGGCCGGTGATCTGGAGAAGTTGAACGTGGCGGCCCAGCCGATTCACGGGGACCTCCGGCAGCGGCAGCGGGAGAAGGCGCTGAAGCAGTTCACCGACGGCGAGCTCCAAGCACTGGTGGCCACCGACGTCGCGGCCCGTGGTATCCACGTCGACAACGTCGACGTCGTGATCCACTACGACCCGCCGGACGACCACAAGACCTATCTCCACCGTTCCGGGCGAACCGCCAGGGCCGGCGGTTCCGGTGTGGCGGTCACGCTGGTGCTGTGGAATCAGGAGCTCGAGGTCAAACGCATCCAGAAGCGCTTGGCTCTCGATATCCCGATCGTCGAGATGTTCTCCAACGATCCCCGACTGGCCGACCTGGCAGGCTGGGATCCGTCGGTCGAATAGGCCGGCCCTCCACGAACCCGAGCCTCCTAGCCTCCCGGGCCGTTGCCGATCACCAGCCTCGCCGAGGCATTGGCGATGCGATCATGGGCCCGGCGCCTGGTCGATGCCAACGGCCATCTGACCCCGCTCGACCTCGTTGCCGAAGTCGTGGCCGCAGTGGCCCACTCGATCGGCGGCAGAGGCTTGGCCGCCCGCTACGGCGTCGGCGATCCGCCGCTCGTCGGCTGGCCTTCGGAGGGGCCTCCCGGGGGATTTGGCAACGTCTGGCTGCCCGGCGTGGTCCACGAGCAGGCGGTCTCGGCCGAGGATCGCAGCGCCAGGGGGGCCTGGTACACCCCGCAGTCGGTCGTGCGGGGCTTGGTTCGTCTGGCCACCGCCGACCGGCTGGCGCCCGCATTCGCCGCCGATCCGACCTGCGGCGGTGGCTCGTTTCTCCTCGCCGTCCTCGATCGGATGGTCGAACTCGGCGTGCCTCCGGCCGATGCGGTCGACCGGATCGCCGGCCTGGACATCGATGGGGGCGCAGCCCAGGTCAGCCGGTGGTCGATTGTGTTGTGGGCCGAGTCCAACGGTGTCGCCGTTGCAGAGGCCGCCGTCGACGTGGCCGTCGGCGATGCACTGGTCGGGTACCCGGCCCATTGGCCATCCGAGGCACTGCTGCTCGGCAATCCGCCGTTCGCAACACCGTTGCGAACCGGTGCCGTTCCGGACGGCGTCGTGGCGTTTCGACAGGGCCGAGAGGCGCTGCTCGGCCCCTACGCCGATCTCGCGGCGATGCACCTGCTGGGGGCGGTGGAGAAGTCGGGACCCGGCTCCACGGTGGCACTGGTCCAGCCCCAGTCCGTGCTGTCCGGTCGCGACACCGCGGCGCTGCGGGCCCATTGCGATCAGGTTGCGCCCATCCATGGCCTGTGGGCGGCCCGGGAGGCGGTGTTCGATGCCGGGGTCCGGGCCTGCGGGGTGGTGCTCAAACCCGGTGGGCGGCCGGCGGAGCGGGTCGAACTGGCCGCCGGGCCCGAGATCGCACCGGCCGGGTTCGAACCGTACCGACCGGGCTCGTGGGCCGGCTTCGCGGCCAGAGCCCTCGGGGCACCGCCGTTGCCGTCCGGGTTGAGCGGCACCGATGGGCGTTCGGGCCACCGCAGCCGACTCGGTTCGCTGGCAACGGCGACCGCCGGATTCCGAGACGAGTACTACGGATTGGTGGCGGCCTGCGCCGAGTGGAACGGAGCGGTGGGGCAGGAGCCGAACCGGCTCGTGACCGTCGGCGCCGTCGAACCGCTGGCGGTGAAATGGGGGGCCGAGCAGTCCACCTTCGGCCGACGCAAGTGGCTCACCCCTTGGATCGACGTCGAAGCGCTGGACCCCAAGATTCGGGCGTGGACCGATCGCCAGCTGCAACCCAAGGTCGTGCTGGCCACCCAGTCGCGGTTGCTCGAGCCCGTCGTCGACCTGGCGGGGAACATGATCCCGGCAACGCCGTTGATCGCCGTTCATGGCGACGCCGACGACCTGGCGTCGATCGCTGCGGTGCTGTTGGCTCCACCGGTGGTGGCGTGGGCTTGGCAGCGGTGGTTCGGGGCCGCGTTGGCCGTCGACGCAATCAAGCTGGCGGCACGACAGGTGCTGGAACTGCCACTGCCCGACGATCGTCTGGCCTGGGATCGGGCCGCCGCCCTCATTGCGGACGCC
>CAVQRR010000018.1:0-135907 GCA_963715325.1 uncultured Acidimicrobiales bacterium | reverse complement strand
GCGACCCTGGGCGAGGTCCACGTCCCGACCATCGTCGACGAGGTGACCGGCGAGAGTGCGCTGGAGGTCGTTGTCGACCCGCCGGAGCTGACGGTCGAGGGCGAGCTGAACAAGCTGGCGGCCAACGTGGCCATCGGCCGGGACTGGGCCGGTGTGCACTACTACTCGGACTCCACCGAGTCGCTGCGAATGGGGGAGCGGATCGCCATCGGCATCCTCGAGGAGCAGAAGCTCATGTTCCAGGAGGAGTTCCACATGACCTTCACCAGCTTCGACGGCATCCCGATGTCGATCTGACGCCGATCCGCGGCTGCTTGGGCGCCAACCCGACCGATCGTCCGGCTGTTCTGGCGATCGGTCGGCCCGGTGGTTGGCGGGGTTGGCCGCGGCCGGCGGCTGAGTTCGCCGCGACCGGACATCCGTGCTGAAATTGACCCCAGTCACCTCCGCACCGGCGCCCCACCTGGCGGCGAGTCCCGGGTCGGGGAAGGGGAACCTCCATGTCGTTGGTCGAATTCAAGCTCGAGGATCGTTTCGCACGGGACGAGGGCGACGTTGCGATGTCCGGTGTCCAGGCCCTGCTCCGGGTCCTGCTCGACCAGCTCCGGGCCGACAAGCGGGACGGCCTGAACAACGCGGCCATGGTCAGCGGCTACCGGGGTTCGCCGCTGGGCGGCATCGACCAGCTGATGAACGGCAACAAGGCCGAGCTCGACGCCAACAACATCACCTTCATCCCCGGCCTCAACGAGGACCTCGGCGCCACCGCGGTGTGGGGCAGCCAGCTGGCAAACCACAACTGGGAGGGCCGCTACGACGGCGTGCTCGGCATGTGGTATGGCAAAGCCCCCGGCGTCGACCGCTCCGGCGACGCCATCCGCCATGCCAACGTGTCCGGTGTCGACCCCAACGGTGGGGTGCTGCTGGTGGCCGGCGACGACCCGGCATCCAAGTCCTCGACGTTGACCGCCGAGTCGGAGTTCGTGCTGCTCCACTTCGAGACGCCGATCTTCTACCCCGGCAGCGTGCAGGAGGTGGCGGACTACGGTCGCTGGGGCTACGCGCTGTCCCGCTACTCGGGGCTCTGGTCCGCCATCAAGATCGTGACCAACGTGGCAGACGGCTACTCGACGATCAAGGTCGGGCCGGGCCGGGTCCAGGCCGGTCGCCCGGAGTGGGAGTGGGACGGCAAGCCGTGGGCCCACAGCCAGGAGGACCGCCTCTTCGGCCCCCTGGCCGTGGCCATGGAGCGGGAGGTCTACGAGGGCCGGCTCAACGCCGCCCAGGAGTTCATCGCCCACAACAAGCTCAACCGCCAGACGGTCGACACCGCCGATGCCGAGGTCGGCATCGTGGCCGCAGGCAAGACCTACTACGACCTGCGGGCAGCCCTCGATCGGCTCGGCTTCGACGAGGCCACCCTCCGGCGGCGGGGCATCAGGCTGTTCAAGCCGGCCGTGGTCTGGCCCCTGGAGCCGAACTCGGTGCGGGAGTTCGCAGACGGCCTCGACACCATCGTGTTCGTCGAGGAGAAGCGGGCCTTCATCGAGTTGTTCGCCCGGGAGGCGCTGTACGGCCGAACCGACGCCCCGAAGATCCTCGGCAAGCGCCACGACGACGGCACCCTGTGGTTTCCCGGCCACGGCGAGATGGACGTCGACCTGATCGCCAAGCTCATCCGGCCGTTCCTGGTCGATCGCTTCGGCGAGGATGCGGTGGCGCCACTGGAACGGGAGCGGGTGCTGATCCCGCTGAGCGACGTCAAGACGATGAAGGGGGCCAGTCGGGCCGCCGGGTTCTGCTCCGGCTGCCCCCACAACACCTCGACCTGGGTCCCCGACGGCTCCGAGGCCGGCGGCGGCATCGGCTGCCACGGCATGGCCGGCACCACCCCGACCCGCAACACCAAGGGCACCACCCAGATGGGCGGCGAGGGTATCCAGTGGGTCGGCGCGGCCCCGTTCGTAGACATGAACCACCGGTTCCAGAACATCGGCGATGGCACCTACCACCACTCCGGCAGCCTGGCCCTGCGCCAGGCGGTGGCGGCCGGGACCAACATCACCTACAAGATCCTCTACAACGGCGCGGTGGCCATGACCGGCGGCCAGGACATCGACGGTCAGATGTCGGTGCCGGCGCTGACCCGGTCGATCCAGGCCGAGGGCGTCGCCAAGATCATGGTGGTCACCGACGACCCCGACAAGTACCCCTCCGATGCGGTGTTCGCCCCCGACGTGCCGATCTGGCACCGTTCCCGGCTCGACGAGGCCCAGCGGGTGCTGCGGGACATACCCGGGTGCACGGTGCTGATCTACGATCAGGCCTGCGCCGCCGAGCTTCGGCGGGACCGCAAACGGGGCAAGATCGCCGATCCGGCGATGCGTGTCTTCATCAACGAAGCGGTGTGTGAGGGCTGCGGCGACTGCGGCGTGAAATCGAGCTGCCTCTCGGTCCAGCCGGTCGAGACCGAGTTCGGCCGCAAGACCCAGATCCACCAGTCGTCGTGCAACAAGGACTACAGCTGCCTCGAAGGGGACTGTCCGGCCTTCGTCGAGGTGATCCCCGACGGGTCGGTCGTCAAGGCGGCCACCGTGCCGTTCGACCCGATCGGCGATGATCTGCCGGAGCCCGCCGACCGGATAGACGAGGGCAACATCTTGATGATGGGCATCGGTGGCACCGGCGTGGTCACCGTCAACCAGCTGCTGGCCACCGCGGCCCTGCTGGACGGCAAGCAGGCCGACGGCCTGGACCAGACCGGCCTGTCCCAGAAGGGTGGCTCGGTGATCTCCAACCTGAAAATCAGCCGCCTGGTCGGCGACGCCGCCGACAGCGGTCGGGCCAACAAGATCTCCGAGGGCGAGGCCGACGCCTACCTGGTGTTCGACGTGCTGACCGGGACCAACCCGGACAACCTGAAGAAGACCGACCCGGCCAAGACGGTTGCCGTCGTCTCCTCCAGCAAGGTGCCGACCGGGGCCATGGTTCGCGACACCGCAGCCGATTTCCCGGAGTGGGCCAAGCTGCGGAGCATCATCGACGGCACCACGGTGGCGGCCAAGAACGTCTACTTCGACGCCGGCACCGTTTCGGACAGCCTGTTCCGGTCCCACATGCCGGCCAATGTGATCGTGCTCGGCGCCGCCTACCAGCAGGGCTGCATCCCGATCTCGGCCGATGCCATCGAGCGGGCCATCGAACTGAACGGGGTTGCGGTCGACACCAACACCCAGGCCTTCCGTATCGGTCGCAAGATCGCCCTCGACCCGGCCTGGCTCGACTCCCTCGGGCTCCACCGGGCCGGTTCGGTCACGCGGTCGGAAGCCCGCCGTTCGGCCAAGGCCCAGCGGCTGATCGACACCGTGGCCGCCCCGTCCGAGGAGCTGACCAGGCTGCTCGGCATCCGGGTCCCCGACCTGATCGACTATCAGGATGCGGCCTACGCCAGGCGGTACGTGGAGAAGATCAACGAGGTCCGGGCCAAGGAGGCGGCAGTCACCTCAGACACCCGACTGTCGGAAGCGGTTGCCCGGTACCTCTACAAGCTGATGGCGTACAAGGACGAGTACGAGGTGGCCAGGCTGCACCGGTCGAAGGCGTTCAAGGACACGCTGGCCGAACAGTTCGGCTCCGATGCCAAGATCACCTACAAGCTCCATCCGCCGACGATCCGGCAGTTCGGCTACGAGTCCAAGATCGGTCTCGGGAAATCGGCCGAGGTGGCCTTCGCCGGGCTGGCCAGGATGAAGAAGCTGCGTGGCACCTCGATGGACCCGTTCGGTCGGACCAGGCATCGCAAGCTGGAGCGGGAGCTGATCGGCGAGTACGAGGCCATGATCGATCGGGTCACCGCCTCGCTGTCGCCCGAAAGCTACGACCACGCGGTCGAGGTCGCCGAACTGCCGGACATCATCCGGGGCTACGAAGGCATCAAGGAGGCCAACATCGCCGAGTTCCGGTCCCGGGCCCAACAGTTGCTCCACTAGGAGCAGCCTCGGGTCGCAGTACCATGACCGAGGTCGCGCTCGGTATCGACATCGGGACCGGATCGACCAAGGCCGGCCTCGTCGATGGCGATGGACGGCTCGTGGCCGTCGGCCGCTGCGCCAACGAGGTCGAGGAGCCACGACCGAGCTGGTCGCAAAGCGATCCGCAGTCGTGGGTGACCGCCGCCAGATCGGCGCTGGCCGCCGCACTGGCCGCGGTGGGACGGCCGGTCGAGGTGGTGGCGGTCGGCTTCTCGGGTCAGATGCACGGTGTTGTCCTCTGCGACCGATCGATGGCGCCCATCCGGCCGGCGGTGTTGTGGTCCGACCAACGATCCCAGCCCTATCTCGGCGAGATCCGTCTGCGGTTCCAGCCCGCCGAGCGCGCTCGGCTGGCCAACCCGATCGTGGCCGGCATGGCCGGTCCGACCATGGCCGCCCTCGGTCGGGAGGAACCGGAGACGGTGGCCCGGGTGGCCCACATCCTGCAGCCGAAGGACTGGGTCAGGCACCGGTTGACCGGGGTGCTGGCCACCGATCCGTCCGACGCCTCGGCCACCCTGTTGTGGGATGCGGTCGATGACCGCTGGTGGCCGATGGCCTGTCGGGTCTTCGACGTCGATCCCGGCTGGTTGCCGCCGGTCCAGTCCTCGGACGCCCCCGCCGGCACCGTGGCCGGCACCGACCGGGTCGATGTCGGTCTCGAACCCGGGATCCCGGTGGCCACCGGGGCGGCCGACACCGCAGCGGCGCTGCTGGGGGCCGGGCTGGCCTCGGGGGAGTGGCAGCTCACCACGGGAACCGGCGGCCAGCTCGCTCGCCTGACCGACGAGCGGCCGACGGACGCCGATCCCACCACCCACCTGTTTCGCACCACCGGCATCGACACCGGTCCGCCCGATCGATGGTATGCAATGGCCGCCATCCAGAACGCCGGGATCGCCATCGACTGGGCCCTCGGCCTGTTGGCCGTCCCCCTTTCCGAGGCCGGCCAGGCGGTCGCCGGTTCACCGGTCGGTAGCAACGGGGTGAGCTTCCTGCCGTACCTGACCGGCGAGCGCACGCCCCACCTCAACGGCGGACTCCGGGGGAGCTGGATCGGCCTCCGGCCGGGGACCGACAGGGCCGACCTGGTCCGCTCGGTCTTCGAGGGGGTGGCCTTCGCACTCCGAGACGGGCTCGACGCCCTGGTCATACGAGGCGGAGGGCCCGAGTATCTGCTGCTGGCCGGTGGCGGTTCGACCGAGGTGTGGTGGCAGCAGATGCTGGCCGACGTGCTCGATCGACCGCTGGTGCCTCACAATGCCAGCGACGCCTCGGTCCGGGGGGCCGGGCTGTTGGCGTGGTCGTCGATCGGTCATCGGATCGACCCAGGCCGGGCGGTGGAGCGGCAGCCCCCGATCCTCCCGTCGGCGGCCGCAGGCGACCGCTACCGGAAGGCTCGGATGCGGTTCCGCCGGGCCCTACCGGCAGCGGGGATCGACCTCTGATGTTCTGCCGGGCCCGCTCACCAGAGTCCGGGCACCAGATGCCACCGCACCGTCGCGGCGTAGGCCCGGTAGTCGGCATCTCGTCGCAGCAGCCGTTCCTCGTAGCGGATCCGCAGCACCTGGAACCCGGTGCCGACGGCCATGACCGCCACATTGCCCAGCGACGGGTTGTTGATGATGTAGCCGGCCTGGGTCACCAGGTAGGCCATGTAGAACGGATGGCGAACCACCCGGTACATTCCGGCCGTCTTGACACCCCGGTTGGCCGGCACCAGCCCGAACGATCGGCCGAGCGACAGCGAGGCGCCGATCTGCAGCATCGCTCCCGTGATCTGGATCGCCTGGCCGACCACCATGTCTTCTCCCGATCCGCCGGGACGGAAACCGAGCACGGCGAAGCTTCCCATGAGTCCGGCGAAGACAGCGAAGGCGCCCATGTCCACCTCGGAGCTGTCCCGGCGGAAGAACACCATGACCACCATGACCGATTCGAACAGCATCAGCAGGGCCAGGCTCAGCCGGAAGCCGTTGTCCCGGATGGCCAGCAGGTGGGCGTAGGCGAACACCACGTACAGCACGCAAAGCGCAACCTTGGACACCAGCCGCCTGGCCACCACCGAGAGTGGCGCTGCTTCGGGCCGCGTTGGCCCGGTGGTGATCGCCGGGGTCAACCGGGACCTCTGTGGACTCTGGTCGATCATCGGTCGCCCGCCAGGCTCTCGGTGACGAATCCGCCATCGGGCAGGAATCGAAAATTGGTGAAGTCCTTGACGAATTCGAGGTGCACGTCGACTTCGCCCCGGCGGTTCTTCTCGATCGAGAACACCGTCCGCCTCCTGGCCTCGTCGAGCTGGGTCAGGTCGAACTTGAGGTGGCGGTCCGAGGTCGCGGTCAGCTTCTGGTTCATCAGGATCGCGACGTCACATTCGTGAGCCAGGGCGTCGGATCCCCGGAGGTGTTCGAGACGGAGCCGGTCGATGCCGATCCCGTTCGATGCTGCGGCCGACAGGGCGACAACCGAGACCTGGTGGTCGATGGCCATCTCCTTGAGAATCTCCACCGCCCGGTAGACCCGCTCCTCCAGATTGACGACGTTCGGCACCGGCAGCTTCTGGAGGTAGTCGACGAACAGGACCCCGCCGGCCTCGAGCCCCTTGGCGCACAGCGCCGCCAGGTCGGCCGGCGTCGTCCGCTGTGACGATGCCCTGAGCAACTGCAGGTTCGACGAGAACCGCTCCAGCGAGGCCACCGCATCGTCGACCAACGGCGATCGCTGGCTGGCGTCGTCTATGGAGCACAGCCCGAGCAACAGCTCCCTGATCACCGCTCGAGCTTCGTAGCGGACGACCGGGTCGTGGTCGACAGCCACCTCGGCCGCTTCCTGCACCAGCAGCCGGGTGATCAGCGCCGCCTCGTCGTGTTCGAAGCAGGCGAAGGCGGCCCGCCGGCCCGCGGCGGCGATGTTGCGGGCCCATTGCAGGGCGCAGACCGTCTTGCCGGCACCGGGTTGGCCGCCCAGGAGGACGACCTCGCCGGGAAGGAAGCCCCCGTCGAGGACCGAGTCGAGCGGCTCGAAACCGGTGGCGACGGGGCGGATGCCCAGGGCATCGAAGCCGCCGTCCCGCAGTTGGCCGAGCAGCGTCGACACCCGGTACGGAGTGGTGTGGGGGAGATCGAAGACGGTCATGGATGCTGGTCCTAGAAGAGTTGGACGAACCGGACGACGGCCGGGCCGAGGATGACGATGAACAGTGCCGGCAGGATGCAGACACCGAGTGGGAAGATCATCTTGATCGGGAGCTGGTTGGCCTTCTCCTCGGCCCGGAACCGGCGCTTCTCCCGCATCTCGCCCGACAGCGTGCGCAGCGACCGGGCCAGCGGCACGCCGAGCGACTCGGCCTGACGGAGGGTCAACACCACGGTCTTGAGGTCGTCGACCTGGGAACGGGCCGCCAGGGCGTCGAGGGCATCGGATCGGGTCGAGCCGAGGCGCACGTCCTGGAGCATCCGGCCGAATTCCTGGGCCAGCGCGTGGTCGTCGTTCTCGGTGATCCTGGCCAACGCCGCCTCGAAGCCGAGCCCGGCCTCGACCGAGATGGTCACCTGGTCGAGCACATCGGGAAGCAACCGGGTGATCTCGTCGGCTCGCCGGTCGGCCTTCGACCGGACGAGCAGATCGGGCATCACGAATGCCGCAATGGTCATGGCCAACACGAGCGCCGCCGATCGGACGGTGAAGTCGTCGAGCAGTCGCAGCCCGAGGAAGGCCCCGACGAAGAGCGGCAGCAGCAGCTTGGCCCCCAGGACCTGTTCCGGGGTGAACTTGCCGGTCCAACCGGCCTTGGCCAACGCGGTGGCCTTGGCATCGACCCACCCGATCGGGGTGAACCGCAACAGCCGGCGGCCGATGGTACGCACGATCGGCACGGCAAATCGCTCGGCGGCAGATCGCTGCAGGACCGCCTGACGCATGGTCGGCTGCTGATCTGTCAGGTTCCTGACCACCCGCTGGTTGGTTTGGCGGCTGCCGGACACCGCCCACCAGGCCATCGGGATGGAACAGGCAACGGCCGCTGCCGCCAGCCATACGATCATCGACATCGTCCGCTCCTTGGGTGGTTGCCCGTTCGGTTGAGGCCCATACAGGGATCTCCCACTTTCATCACTCGCTCAGTACTTCAGATCGACGAGTTTTCGGATCCAGAAGTAGCCGACGGTCATGCCGGCCAGTCCGATGGCGAACATCATCCGACCGAGCGATTCGGTCAGCAGCAGCGAGACGTTCTCCGGTGTCCGCCAGGCCATGAACAGGAACATCAGCACCGGTAGGGCCAGCAGCACCCAGCCGGAGGCCCGGCCCTCGGCCGACAGCGACCGGACCATCCTGGCCACCCGCCGGCGGTCCCGGATGGTGTCGGCCACGTTGTCCAACACCTCGGTCAGGTCGCCGCCGAGCTCCCGGTTGATGTCGACCGCTCTGGTCACCCACTCGAAGTCCTGGCTCCGCATCCGGTCTGCCACCGCGAACATCGACTCGGTCAGATCTCGCCCAACCCTTGTTTCGAACACGATCCGTCGGAACTGCTCGGCGGTCGGCGACGGGGCTTCGGCCGAGACCAGCTCGATGGCCTGTGGCAGCCCCCGCCCGGCCCGCAGGCTGCCGGTCATGATGGCAAGCGAGTCGGTGAGTTGATCGGCGAACTTGGCCCGGCGGCGATCGGCCCTGGTCGACAGGTAGACGAACACCGCAACGCTGGCTGCCACTGCGGCGGCGATGCCGGCGAAGAACCCGACGAACGCCGTCGTCAACAGGGTGATCGCCACAACGAAGACCATCGATCCCACGATGAACTCGCCGGGGCGAAGGTGCAGCCCGGCGGCGTCGAGCGCCTTGTCGAGCTCACCCTCCCGGTCCCGTCTGGCGATCAGGCCGTCGGCGACCCGGGTGACCCGTCCATTGATGCCGGCCACCCGGTCGGCCCCGGCCGCCGAATCGAGCTTGACCTGAATCGAGGGGCTGACCATGAGCAGGGCCAGCAACAGCAGCGCCAGGAACATGGTGCCGAGCCCGATCAGGAACATGTTGGCGCCGCCGAGCAGACCCGGTTCGGGGGCCGGCACGACGCCCAATCTGGACTCTTCGTCGATGTTCAGGACCCGGGCCGGGGCCTGCGGGGCCTGGGCCGTGGTGGCCGAGCCGAGTGAACCGATGTTGGTCCTGGCGGTGGCCACGGCTTCGCCAGAGGCGACCGACACCACCATGTTGCCCCGACCCGATACCGGCCGAAACGACAGTTCGTAGCGGCTGGACAGCCGGTTTGCCACTTCGATGTACAACGCATCGAGGTTGTCCACGCCGGTGGTGGCGGCGAAGTTCCCGCCCACATCGGCAACGGTCTCGGCCAGGGCGGCTCCGTCGGCGTCGGGGCTCGCGATGGCGATGGCGTACAGCCCGATCCCCGCCTCTTTCATCGCCGCCGTTGCATCGGCCCGGTCGGTGCTGCTCACCGTGTCGTCACCGTCGGCCAGTACGACGATATATGGCTTGCCGCTTCCCGGACGATCGACCAGTTCCGCAGCCGTCACCAGGCCGTCCCACAGGGCGGTTTCGCCCCCGGAGACGAGACCTCTCACGTCGGCCAGGGCCGCGGCCCGGTCGTTGCCCGGTTCGCTGTGCACGGTCACCGTTTCGCCGAAGCTCACGACGCCGACGCTGGCATTGTCGGGCAGTCGGTTGATGAACGACGCCGCCGCCGACTTGGCGGCGTCGAGCGCCCCACCCTGCATGCTCCCCGATGTGTCGAGGACCACGACGACGTCGACCTCCGAGGTCAGCGGCCGGACCTCGAAGTCCTGCAACCGACCGTCGACCAGGACACCGAAGTTCTGCCGGACCGGGACCAGCTCGCCGATCGAGGCCGGAATGGCGATCTCCACCGTCACCGTGCCCCCACCCTCGTCGGTCACGTTGAGAACCTGTATCTCGTTCTCCGACCCGGCGTTGCCCGAATCGGTTCTGGCATCGGCCGGCCGAGCCTGGCTCAGGATCAGGCCGACAACCGCCAACAACAGCAGACCAAGGCGTTTCATCGTTTGAACCCCATGTCGGCCAAAGGGTCGAGACCGGTCCGAATCATTTCCTCCGGCAAGTCGATCCCCATGTACCGCAGATCGTCGGAGAACATGGGGCGAAGCCCGGTCGGCTTGATCTCGCCCAGGAACCGACCGGTTTCGTCCAGCCCTGCCTCGTAGTCGAACTCGTAGAGTGTCGACAGCGTGATGGTTTCACCCTCCATGCCGTTGACCTCCGAGACCTGGGTGACCCGTCTGGTGCCGTCTCGAAGTCGGCTGAGGTGGACGATCACGTCCAGGGCCGAGGCGACCTGTTCGCGGATGGCCCGCATCGGCAGTTCCAGGCCGGCCATGAGCACCATCGTCTCCAACCGGGAGAGGGCGTCCCGGGGGGTGTTGGCGTGCAGGGTCGACAGCGAACCCTCATGACCGGTGTTCATGGCCTGCAGCATGTCGAGAGCCTCCCCGCCGCGGACCTCGCCGACGATGATGCGGTCTGGCCGCATCCGCAGCGAGTTGCGAACGAGATCGCGGATGGCGACCTGACCCTGGCCCTCGACGTTCGGCGGCCTGGCCTCCAGCCGGATCACGTGACGCTGGTGGAGCTGTAGTTCGACCGCATCCTCGATGGTGACGATCCGCTCGTCGGTCGGGATGTAGGAGGAGACGATGTTGAGCAGCGTGGTCTTGCCGGTACCGGTACCACCGCTGATCAGGATGTTGCGCTTGCCCCTCACGCAGGCGTCGAGGAAATCGGCGCACTGGCGGTTCAAGGTGCCGAACTCGATCAGATCCGAGGTGGTGAATGCGGTCTTGGCGAACTTCCGGATGGTCAGCATCGGGCCGTCGACCGCCAGCGGCGGGATCACGGCGTTGACCCGGCTGCCGTCCGGCAGGCGGGCATCGACCATGGGCGACGACTCATCGATCCGGCGGCCGATGGCGGCCACGATCTTCTCGATCACCTGGCGCAGGTGGGCGACGGTCATGAACCGGGCCTCGGTCAGGTAGAGCCTGCCGCCCCGCTCCACGAAGATGGCGTCGTCGGCGTTGACCATGATCTCGGTGACTGTCGGGTCGGCCAGCAGCGACTCGATCGGGCCGAGGCCCATGATGTCGGCCCCGATCGACTCCACCAGTTCATGTCGCTCGTCTGGGGTCAGCTGGTCGGCCTCGGCGGCCAGGATCTGGTCGAGCTCCTTGACCGCATAGGCCCGGAGTTGGTCCTCGCCCAGGTTGGGGTCGAACAGTCTGGCTCCGAGACGCTCGAACAGCGCCTCCTGGGCCTTGGTTCGCAGCTTGTACAGCGGGTCGTCGTGTCGCGGTGAGGTGTCTTCGGTCGGCTCGAGCTCGAGCACTCTGTCGGCGTCGGGGCCACGGCCCGAGGTTCGCAGGAGGTCGGCGATGTTCATCAGCGATCCTTTCGTAGGGCTCGGAGCAGCGAGCGCGGTCCCTGGTCCTCGACCGGGGCGAAGTAGGCGGCGATCTCCTCGAACTTCTTGGCCACGTTGCCGGCGTCCTTCTCGATCGCCGGTGAGCCTTCGTTGGTGGACACCGGGATGATCCTGGTGCTCGGCATCTGGAACTTGACTTCCATGCCGATGGTCGCCTCGACGTCCTTGACCGACAGGCCGACCTTGGCGTTGGATCGGTTCAGGATCAGGCTCCGGCGTTGGGAGATGTAGCCGATCTGGTCGAGCGCATCGAGTTGCTTGCGGATCGACATGATGGCCGGCACATCGGTGGTGGTGACCAGCAGCAGGTCGGTCGACAGCTCCATCGCGGTGAGGGTCGCTGCGTCGATGCCGCCACCGGTGTCGATGACCACGAACGGGAACTCCTCGGTCAGGGCGGCAACGGTCTGTTTGAGTTCGTCGCCGTCGATGTCGTCCACCGCGACGAGGTCGTCTGGCGGTGGCAGCACCGCAAGACCGGAGGGGTGGCTGGTGAGGAACACCTTCAGGGCGCTGCGTTCGTGGGTGGCAGACTTGATGGCGTTGATCAGCGAGTGCTCGGGTTTGAGGCCCAGCACCGGGCAGCAATCACCGAACTGCAGATCCAGGTCGAGCAACAGCACCTGTCTCGGCATCCTGCGGGCCAGACCGACCGACAGGTTGGTGGCGATCGTGGTCTTGCCGGTACCACCCTTCGGGCTGACGACGGTGATGATGCGGCGCCGCAGACCGGTTCGGGGCTCGGCGGTCCGACCGTGCCGGTCGCGGGCCAGGTCGAGAACGGCATCCACCTTCTCGAGGAACCGTTCGGCCGCCGGTTCTTCCACCAGCACATCGCGAGCCCCGAGCCGCAGCAGCTCGACGGTGTCTTCGACATCGGCCACCGCCGTCAGCACCACCGTCGTGGTCGCTCGGAAGCGGCGGTCGACGTTCTCGACCACCCCCCTGGTGATGTCGGGGGCGAGATCGCAACCGAGGATCAGCAATTCGGGGTTGGCAGCGCAGGCGTCCATGGCGACCTCGGACGGGTCCCGCCACTGGTCGGACCAGACTCGCCGTAGGGCCACGGTCTTGCCGTAGTGGCCGGTGAGGGCGTTCTCCAGCGAGACGTTTGCCGTCAAAAGGGTGATGCCGCTCACAGGAGGTCCGCTTCGTCAGCGCCGTAGACATTCACCCGGGTCTTGATGTCGTCTTCGACCTCGGGCACGGTGTCACGCTCGACCGCCAGCCACACCGAGCCGTACTCGGCGGTGAACACCAGCCGTTCGGCATCCGACGGCAGCACCGCCAGGGTCACCAGCACAGCGTTCTCCGGTGCGGTGGTCAGCCGGCTGAACTCCTCGTCGTCGGAGGAGAACGAGCGATCCCGAACCTCCTGGACGGCGGTGACGATGACCTTGCGCAGCAACAGATCGGTGGAGTTCGGGGTCTTGGTGTCGATGGCCGAGGCAACCGCCTCGGGCAGCGGCACTTCCTCACCGTCGACCTCGATCACCGCGGCCTCCAGATCGAATGGTTCGAACGAGGCCAGCACGGCAACGGTCTGACCCGGCTCCAGCAAGCCTCCGACCGCCCGCTGGGGGTCCAGGGCCAGGGTGACTTCGATCATGTCCTCGGGGATCTGGACGCCGGCCGCCCTGTCTGCGAACTCGGAGACATCGATGAACCGGCTTTCGATCAACTGCTCGCCGGGCTGCAGGTCTACGGCGGCCACCCGTCCCACCAGGCTCGGCAGGCTCTCGACCGCTCCGGCGGCCAACACCTTGGCCGGCACCTCCTCGACGACCACGAAGTCCTCGACGGCCTCGCCCGGCGTGCCGCCGGCGATCGGTTCGGTCACCACGTAGACCTCGACCAATTCCTCGCCTTCGAGTGCTCGGGCCTCTGCGTTTGTGACGAAGGCCACGAGGGCGAAGGTCCCGACCACCGCCAGGAGGACTGCGGTCAGCAGACCGAAGATTCGTCTATTCATGATTTGTTTTCCTTCCGAACGGTCATGGGGATGGTTGTGATGGGGATGGTCTTTTGGCTTGTCGTCATTGGCGTCATGGGCCGCAGGCCCCGAAAGCGTTGGGGTCGACGCCACAGATGGCGATCACCTTGTTTCCGGCCGCCCCACCGCCACCACCGCAGCAGGTTCCGGTGATCAGCCCGGGCTCGACCAGGAGCTCGAAGAAGCGGGCCTGCTCCGGCCCGTTGACCTTGAAGTCGATCAGCCGGACCCGGACAACGCCCATGAGGTGCATCGAGGCGTTTGCGCCGGGGTTCTCGATGAAGTTGAAGACCGGCAGGGTGAAGAAGATGCCGCTGCCGCGGAGACCGTTCAGCTCGCCCTGGAGGCCGGCCAGGGCGCCGGTGTCGCCCTCGTAGCAGTGGGGTTCGCCGCCACAGCTCGCCACCGCGTGATTGCCGAATACCACTTCGCCGGGGTAGCCGTTTGCCACCCAGTCCTTGGTGTCTGCGTTCGAATTGGCCCCGCCGTCGAAGTCGACCGTCCCCCAGTTCCCGGGAATCGACCCGCCACCACAATCGTCGGGTTGGTCCTTGCTGTAGTCGACCCGAATCAGCGTTGGCGTGGCCGGTGGGTTGTCGACGATGGCCTGCAGCGCCGCAGAACCGTCGATGCACAGGCCGATCGGCCGCAGACCGGTGACGGCGGCCGGCGGTCCCCATACCGCGGTGGAGACCGAATCCACCGGGTAGTCGCCGAGGCCGATGACCGGGGCGAACCAGGTCTGGACATTGTGGGTGCCGGTGACCGAAACCCGACCGTGGTCGGCGTTGTACTGGAAGGGGACGCAGGAGACGAGGTTGGCCGCCCCTTCGTTGTTGCTGAGGTAGGCACCTGCGGTGCCGCCGCAACCGTTGTCGCCGTTGACGTAGTCCTGGGCGGCAGCCAGCGCCGCCGCGTCGGTGGCCGGGATCAAGGCCCGGCGGGTTCGCCAGCCGTTGCCGAGATCGACGACCAGCGATGCCATGCCCAACATCACCACAAGGGAGATGGCGACGAAGACGATGGACACGCCTTCCTCGTCTCGGGCCAACCGGCTCACGAATCGTGCTGGGTTTGCTGTGGTCAGGCTTCGCAACGGAACACCGCCTGGCCGGTGAGATTGACTGCCGGGAGCGGGAGCAGGGGGATGCGCAGCGCGTGCTGGGTGGTGACGGTGACCGTCACCGGGTCACCCTCACGGCCGGCACAGCCCCCGGGGGCGATGGCCACGTTGGCCGGGTTCTGCAGCGGGATGCCGGCCAGGGTGGCGTTGACCCTGGCGGTGATGTCGCCCTGGGTCGAGGTGGAGATCGAGGCCAGTCGTGCCCCTTCCCTGGCCGCCGCTTCGATGGCCTGGGCCCGATTGAAGGCGATACCGAATTCGATGATGCCGAAAACGATCAGGATCAGGATGGGAAGCACCAGAGCGAATTCGGCAAGGCCGGCACCGGTTTCGTTCCCGGTCGGCCGATTGCCCATACGGCGCCTCGAGCCCGAGGTCCGTGCTTCGATTCCTTGGATGTGGTGGTCTTGTTTCACTACGGCCCCTTGTCGGTCGGCCCTCCGGGTTCTGGGCCGCTGCCCTTTCCCGCTAATTGGATGGTAAATCTCCGGCTGTGCTCTACGCCTGAGCCGGATTCCCAAAGGCGTGATTCGGTTGGCCTAGAGCAGGCCGGAAACCTGGTTGTAGATGTTGGAGATCGGTGGCGCCAACGCAGTCAGCGCACCGATGCAGGCCAAGGCGATGAGCAGGAGCAGGAGGGCGTATTCGGCCAGTCCGGCGCCGTATTCGTGCGTTGAGCCCTCGAACGGAAGGGGCGCCGGATCGTTGGGCCACGGGCTCGGTTCTTGAGTTGGATTGTCGTTCTCGATATGCATGGATCTGTCTCCTTCTTGCAGTGACGTTCGTGGATCGGGTTTGACGCGACGGTGGTCGGGCCGGCCTTGTTGCCAAGGTCGAGCCCGACCACCCGCGATCCCTCTTGGACGGCCCAGAGGTCGTTTTCCTCGCCCCTAGTGCGATGGAGCCATACCCCTGGGCCGTTCGACCTCGTGGTCCCGCCGGCGCTCGGCCGGGCCGCAGGTCTGGTTTGCAGCGACCTAGAGTGCGCCCGCAACCTGGTTGTAGACGTTCTGGATCGCACCGCTGAGTGCGCCGAGGGCGCCCAGGCAGGCGACGGCGATCAGGAACAGCAGCAGGGCGTACTCGGCCAGGCCAGCCCCTCGCTCGTCGTTCTCGGTCTTGGCGGTCAGCCAGGCTTGGATGATTGAAAGCTTCGTCATGTCATTGGCTCCTTGTTTGGTTTCTACTGCGGACTTGCTTTGAACATCGTGACTGGTCAGCAGTCGGGTCATCATCTCCCAAATGGGATAGATGGTACTTTTCCGGAATAACTACCCAATGACCGAGCCCCAGCCATCCAATATCTTCGGCAGTACTAGGTCGACCGGGTCTATTGCAGCCTCGGTCGAACAGGAATCACCGAGGGCGGAGACGTGGCGCAGCACGAACGAGAAGCACCGAAGATTGCGGGACCCGGCCGGTGGCCGATGACCGGGCGCTTCCGGTCGTTCGACGATTCGACGCCGATCGGCCCTGCGTTCGTCGCATCCACCGCGGCCATCCTCTCCCTCTTCTGTCTGGCGGTGATCGCTCCGGAGGTCGGGATCGGATCAGGCGACCCAGCCCTGTCCGAGCGACTCGGTGTTGTCGGGACCACCGTCTTCGCCGTGGCCGGCTTGCTGGCCGCCTACCGGGCCTCGACCACCCGATCCAGCTACCTGATCCCGATAGTCGTCCTGCTCCTCGGGGCCGGAGCGCCGTGGTCATGGCTCACCTTCACCGCCGACTTCGCCACCGGGTCGGGGCCGGCGACGCTGGTGGTGGCCGCCGCAGCCGCTCTGGCGGTGGCGCTGCTGGCCGAGGGATTCTGGCGGACCCACTTCCTCGGCCTGTTCTGCGGGCTGGGGGCCCTGGGGTTGTCCCTGGCAGCCACCCTCATCCGGCTGGACACCGGGTCTCGGGAGTCGGTTCCGCTCGCCCTGTTGGTCTCGGTGGCCGGCATGACCTGCCTCTACGGCATTCTCGTGGAGATCGAGGCAGCCGAACATCGCACCAAGCACCAACTCCTGACCTCGAGGGATGAGATCCGCCGCGAGATCACCAGGACCGAGGAACTGCTGCACGATCTGCGCAGCGGCCTGCTGTCGATCGAAGTGGCCATCGGAGCCATCGACTCCGAGCTGGCCCCACCGGTCAGGACCGAAGCCGCCAGGCTGCGGCGGCTGACCACAGGGGCGACGTCGACGGGACCGACCGGCTTCGACCTCGTACCCGGCGTCCGGGACCTGGTGCTGACCAGACGGTGTGCCGGGGTGGCCGTCGAGCTGCTCGCCCCGGAGACGGCCGAGGTGATGGCCGACGAGTCCGACGTCCTGGCCATCGTCGAAAACCTCCTGTCCAACGCCGAGTGCCACGGAGCACCGCCGATCTCGGTCGAGATCACCGAGACCCGATGGGGTGTGGAGCTGGCGGTCTGCGATGCCGGCCGGGGGATCGATCGGCTCGAGGCGCAGCGGATCTTCGAGCTCGGCGTGACGAGCGATCCCCGGGGAACCGGCATCGGGCTTGGCCGGGCCCGCCGGCTGGCCTCGGCCAACCGGGCCGGACTGGCGGTCGAGACGAATCCGAGCGGCGGCGCCCGCTTCGTGCTCTGTTTCCCGGTCGACCGATGTCGGCCGGCCGGCCAAATCGACACCGACCGGGCATTGGTGTCATGAGTCGGATCGTCCTGGTCGACGACCACCCGCTCCTGGGGTCGGTGCTTCGAATGCAACTGCAGGCCGCCGGCCACGATGCCGAGTGCGCCGAGGTCGCCGAGCTCGGCACCGGTGAGGCGGTCATCGACTGGGTGGTCGACCACGGCCCCGATCTGGCTCTGGTGGATCTGGGCCTACCGTTCGACGGAGGAGGTCTGTGTCTGATCGGACCGCTGGTCGAGAGCGGCATTCGCGTTTCGGTCCTGACCGGCGAGTCAGACCGTACCCTCTGGGCCAGGTGCTCCGCGGCCGGCGCCGAGGTCATCCTCGACAAATCGGAACCGGTCGACGATCTGATGGAGTCGATCGGTCGACTGCTGGCAGGGCGGCCGGTCAAGCCCCACCAGCGATCGGAACTCGCGGACATCTACCGGAACTACCACACCGAGCGGGCACGGACCCGGGCCGGCTTCGACCAGCTGACGCAGCGCGAAGGCGAGATCCTGGCCGGACTCGTCGAGGGACAGGGGGCGAATCAGCTCGCCGATCGCCACATCGTTTCGGTCGGGACCGTCCGCCAGCAGATCAAGAGCGTGCTTCGCAAGCTCGATGTCAACTCACAGCTCGCCGCAGTGGCCAGGGCCAACGCCTGCAACTGGCGCTTGGACGAAATCGATCACTGATCGGTCACCGTCACCTGCGGCCAGGATCGCCGCCGGAAGGCGGCGTCACAGCCCGTCGAGGACGGTCGATGGCCGTGACTGGCGGGGTCGCAGCCGCACCGATACCCTCGGCTGCGAGGTGTCAATGCGATCGGAATTGCTGCAACTGGGTGTCGAGGTGTCGGCCATCGCCGTCATCATCGGTGGGTTCATGCTGTTGGCGCTCGGTCGGTCGAGCGGGCTCGGCCACTCGTTCCGGACATCGATCCGACCGATGCTCGAGATGGTGCGTCAGCGCTCGACGATGTCCCGCTCCGAGTTGGCCGACGCCACGATCCTGGCCGCATCGGCTCTGGCGGCGATGGGGGCGGTGTTCGATCGCCAGCTGTTCGCCGCCCTGCTGGCCCTCCTGCTGTGGTTCTCCCGGCCGTGGGTGGTCCGCTTGACCAAGGACGAGAACCCTGTACTGGCCAAAATCAGCTCGTTCCCCATCGATCTGTTCATCGGGGTCTACGTGCCGATCGTGATCGCCCAGCTCCTCCTGCTGAATTGGTTCCTGGCCGCCAGCCTTCTCCTGGTGATCATCGCCCTGTCCTGGCCCGAGGGAGGGGGCGCGATCCCCGGTCGCCGTTGGAGGCTGGCTCCGGTCCAGTAGGTCCGTTCGATTCGGCTTCGGACCGCCGCCGGCCGGGGTCAGGCCCGGAGCTTGAACCGTTGGATCTTGCCGGTGGCGGTCTTCGGGAGCTCGGACACGATCTCATAGCGCTTCGGGCGCTTGTAGCCGGCGAGGCGGTCGCGGCAGTAGGCGGTCAGCTCGTCGCCGAGCGCCTCGGGCGACGAGGCGAACCCGTGCCCGTCGATGGGGATCACATAGGCAACCGGCCGCAACACCGACTGCTGGTCCCTCTCGCCGACCACCGCGGCCTCCAGCACCGAGTTGTGCTCGATCAGGACCCCCTCGACCTCGGCCGGTGACACCCACTCACCGCCGACCCGCAGCATGTCGTCGACCCGGCCAAGGTAGGTGTGGAAGCCCTCGGCGTCGACACTGTAGAGATCACCGGTGTGCATCCACGGACCGTCGAAGGTGGCCTTGTTGATATCGGTTCGGCACCAGTAGCCGATCGTCATCGAATCGCCTCGGGCCAGCAGCTCACCCGGTTCTCCCGGCGGCTGTTCGGCCCCCTGCTCGTCGACGACCTTCACCTCGTAGCCGGCGACCGGCACCCCACTGGTGCCGGGTTTCGTCGTACCGGGGGCGTTCGACAGGTAGATGTGCAACAGCTCGGTCGAGCCGATGCCGTCGAGGATGGTCACGCCGAACCGTTGCTTGAACCGCTCGAAGGTCTCGGCCGGGAGCGGCTCGGCGGCAGACACCCCATAGCGGACCGAGGTGAAGGTGGCGTCCGCCAGGTCGGCGACGTTGAGGGCGGCGTAGAAGGTGGGGATGCAGAAGAACAGGGTCGGTCGATGGGTGGTCACGATGTCGGCCACCAGGGCCGGGGTCGGCGGTCGGGTCGGTTCCACGATGGTGGTGGCGCCGACCGAGAACGGGAACGTCAGCGAGTTGCCAAGGCCGTAGGCGTGGAACATCGGACCGACGGAGAAGAACCGGTCGTCCGCTTCGATGCCCAGGACGGTGCGGGCGTAGGTGTCGCAGGTGACCTTGATGTCGCCATGGCGATGCATGGCCAGTTTCGGCTGACCGGTCGAGCCGGACGTGCACAGCCAGAAGCCCGGCGACTCGAACCAGGTCCGGTACGGCTCGCCCGTCGTCGCCGTCCCGCTTGCCGCCGCCAGGAAGGCGTCCCACGACACGACGGTGGGCGAACCCGCCGGGTTCTCGGCGCCGGCTCGATCGTCGGTACCGGCGTCGGAACCGGTGCCGGAGCGAGCCCCGGCGCCGGCCTGACCGTCGCCCGATCCGGATTCGCCCGGGCCGGCCAGGATCACCCGTTCCAACTCGGGGGCGCCGGCCGCCAGCTCGTCGATCCTGTCGGCCTCCGTTGCCGAGACCACCGCCACCCTGGCCCGGGCATCTGCGGTGATGACCCCGAGATCGCGGCCCGGCAACAGCGGGTTCATGGCCACCGGGACCGCGCCGATACGCATGGCGCCGAGGAACGTGGCGATGAACTCGACCGAGTCGAGCATGGCCATGGCCACCCGTTCCTCCGGTCGGACCCCGATCGACCGCAGCGACGCCGCGGTGGCCACCACCAGCCGCTGGATGTCGCCATAGGTGTGGGTTCGGTCCTGGCAGATCACGGCCACCCGCTCGCCGTCGCCGTTCTCGACGTGGCGGTCGACCAGCCAGACCGCTGCGTTGAACTGCTCGTGCATGGCTCCCCCTTGTTCTGCGAAAGCGGGCCGGTGGGACCGGCTCGATCAACCGCTAACCGGTCTGCTTGTCGAAGTCGGCGATGAGGCCGACGATACGATCAGGGTCCTGATGATGCAGCAGGTGGCCCAGCCCGTCCAGTAGGAGATACTCGGCGTTGTCGCCGATGGCCTCCGCGGTGGTTACAGCGTGACCGGCCGGGGCGTACTCGTCTTCGGCCCCCTGGGCCACCACAGTCTGACAGGTCACGGTCGACAGCATCGACAGGATGTTCCAGCGGCGGAACTCGTCGGACACCCACACCCCGCTCCAAGCGTCGAACAGGGCACCGGGGTGATCGTTAGAGCGAGCCAACCCGGCGATGATGGCGTCCCGATTGCCCCGCATCGCAACGATGCTGTCGTAGCAGAGTTGTTCCACCCAGCTGTGGGCCGCCAGCGTCAGCAGACCCCGGATCGGCCGGTCGGTGGCGGCGGCGTTGAGCAGGGCGATGGAGCCGCCGTCGGAGTGGCCGACCAGCAACGGCCGCTCGGCGCCGACCGCATCGAGCACCTTGTCGAATCGCTCTGCCTCCCGATGCAGCCAGTCTGCGGGCCACGGTCCGGTGGGGACCGGCGTGGAGCGGCCGTGGCCGGGGCGGTCATAGGCCACGACGGTCCGGCCGGTCTGTTCCGCCACCGCGGCCGGTATGCCCCGCCACTGCTCGATCGAGCCCAGGCCGTCGTGCAACAGCACGATCTCGGCCGGACCGTCACCCCAGCGGGCCACGGTCAGCCGGGCGTCGTCGATCGAAAGCGTCTCCCGCTCGCTCGCCATTGCCCTACCGCGGGCCGCCGGCCGGGCGGTGTTGTCTGGCCCGGTCCCCGGCCGGGGCGGCGATCACAGCCGGACGTAGTCGTAGTCGACCGGCCTGGCGTTGATGCCCTGCGACGGTGGTGCGATCCAACCCGCCACCTTGTTCGGCTCCAGCACCGGCTGCATCAACGAACCGACATGGGCCCGCTCGTCATCGGATGGCAGCCACAAGCCCTCGGCCGCAGCCCACTCGTCGTCGTCGAGCAGTCGGCCGTCGGGGCTGACGTGATGCTCGCGGAACGCCCCGACCTGCCGGTGGAAACCGACGTGGGGCAACCGGAGCTCGGCATCGATGCCGTGCTCGGCCAGGGTGCGGTTCCACCGCCGCAGACCCTTCTCGCAGTCAACGGTGTATTCGCTGCGGAGCTCGTTGTTGACCAGCGCTCTGGCCGACATCGCGTCTTCGACGATCGCCCCGTCGTTCACCGTGAGGTACCTGGCCTCGTGGTCGGTCAGGACGTGGTCATCGTCGTAGCGGGACTCGTCGAAGCGACCCTTCAACCCGGCGGCATAGTAGTTGGCGGCGTTCGTCGACCGTTCCGAGCCGAACAGGTCGAGTGACACCGAGTAGTGGAAGTTGATGTACCGCTGGAGGGTGTCGAGGTTCACCCCGCCGTGGGAGGCCACGTCGTCGGTGCCGTGCTCGTTCATCAGCTCGGCGGTGCGCTGCACCACCCGACCGACGCCGCTGGCGCCCACGAACATGTGGTGGGCCTCCTCCTTGAGCATGAAGTCGCAGGTCCGGCTGAGCGGGTCGAACGCCGATTCACGGAGGGCGCCGAGCTGGTACTTGCCGTCACGGTCGGTGAAGTAGGTGAACATGAAGAACGACAGCCAGTCCGGCGTCACCTCGTTGAACGCCCCGAGAATGCGGGGCTTGTCGGGGTCACCGGAGTGCCGCTCCAGCATCGCATCGGCCTCATCGCGACCGTCGCGCCCGAAGTAGCGGTGCAGCAGGTAGACCATGGCCCACAGATGGCGGCCCTCCTCGACGTTGACCTGGAACAGGTTGCGGAGGTCGTAGAGGCTGGGGGCGCTGTGGCCCAACAGCCGCTGCTGCTCAACCGACGCAGGCTCGGTATCGCCCTGGACGACGATCAGACGGCGCAGGTCGGTCCGGAACTCGCCCGGCACGTCCTGCCACACCGGCTGACCGATGTTGTCGCCGAAGCCGATGGTGCGATCCTGATCCTGCTCCGACAGGAAGATGCCCCAGCGGTAATCCGGCATGCGCACGTGATCGAAGTGGGCCCAGCCTTTCTGGTTGACGTCGATCGCGGTCCGGAGGTAGACCGACGACTCCTGGAAGCCGTCCGGACCCATCTCGGCCCACCAGTCGGCGAAACGCGGTTGCCAGTTCTCGAGCGCCCGCTGCAGTCGACGATCCTCGGAGAGGTTGACGTTGTTGGGGATTCGTTCGGAATAGTCGATGGTCGCCATGGCCGGTCCTTCCGGGGTGATCGCGTGGGTGTTCGAGGTCCTTTTGCTGGAGCCGTTGGTCGGCCTGGTGATCGGGGCTCGGCGCCGCGCCGATGCCACTGGTTGTAGTCTGCCCTCAGGTGCGGGCCCGGCCGTAATCGGGCCGGGAACCGGTGCCATAACGCCGCAGCGCACCTTCGGGACCGCTGGCATTCGGTCTGATGAAGATCCAGTTCTGCCACGCCGACAGCCGACCGAAGATCTTGGTCGCCATGGTCTCGGGGCCGGCGAAGCGGTGGTTGGCCTCCATCCCGGTCAGTGCATCCGGCGAGAAGCTGGCCCGCTCCTCGACCGCAAGTCGGATCTCGTCCTCCCAATCGAGGTCGTCGGGGGTGGCGGTGACCAGGCCGAGTTCGGCCGCCTCGATGGCCGGGAGGGGCCGGTCCAGCGCGGCCTCGGCGGCAGAGAGGCCATCGGGCGAGCCCCAGAACCGGGACGCCAGCCTGGTGATGCCGTTGGCCATGGGCATCGGCCCGGCATTGACCGCCGTCAACTGCAGCAGCGCCGCCGGGAGGGGATCGTCGTCGTCTTCGAAGATCCCGTCGAGCATGTAGGTCCGGTCGGCGGCCAGGGCCAGCTCGGCCAGCACGCCGGCGAAGCACGATCCGGGCTCGATGGTGGCGATCAGGCTGCGGGCGGTGAGATCCAACCGCGACAGGGTGCGCTTCCACAGCAGCGAGGTTTCGAGTTGGCCATGGCCGGACGGGGCGGCCAGGGCCCGGTCGTGGACCAGGACGTCAGCGGGATCGCCGGCGGTTCGCAGCACCAGGGTGCCAAGACCGGTTTCGTTGAAACGGAGATGGCACAGCAGGTCGTCGAGCTCCCGGGCCGCGGTCAACGGCCAGTCGTCGACGGCCGATGACGAGACGGTGATCCGGGCCAGCTGCCCCGGCCGGTCGAACTCGGCCCGGACGTACCGGTAGGCCACCACGTCCGCTTCCACCAGCCGCTGCAGCGGCGCCAACGGCAGCGGCGCATCCGATCCTGTTACGGCGCCGAGCGAGGTTCGGGACAGCTCGTCTGCCATGGCCCTGGCCCGAACGGTGACCCTGTCCTCGAACTCCGACGGCGAGGCGATCTCGTCGACCAGGCCCTGCCGCAGGGCGTCGGCTCCCCGCACACCTTCGGCCTTGGTTGCGAACACGTCCGCCAGGTCGCGGCGGACGTGGCGCTTGTCTGTCAGCCTGGTGAGGCCACCGGTCCCCGGCAGGACACCGAGCAACGGAACCTCCGGCAGCGACACGGCACTCGATCGGTCGTCGATCAACAGGATGTGGTCGCAGGCCATCGCCAGTTCGTAGCCGCCACCGGAACACGGCCCGTTGACCGCGGCCAGGAATTTCAGGCCGGAGCAGGCCGATGCCTCCTCCATCTCCAGTCGGGTCTCGTTGGTGAACTTGCAGAAGTTGACCTTGTGACCGTGGTCGGCGCCGGCCAGCATCCTGATGTTGGCCCCGGCGCAGAAGACGCCCTCGGCCGCGCTGTCGATGACGACACAGCCGACGTCGGGATGTTCGAATCGCAACCGCCGGATGGCGTCGGCCAGCTCGATGTCGACCCCGATGTCGTAGCTGTTGAGCTTGAGCTCGTAGCCGCCGAGCAGTCCACCGTCGACGTCGACGGCCAGCCGGAGCCTGGCCAGCGGTGGTTCGATGGTCAGCCGCCAATGGCGGTAGTGATCGGGGCTCCGTTCGAAATCGATCTGGCCCGCCCGTGGCTGGGCCTCGGTGTCGGTTCCGGATATCGTCACCAACCGAGCGTAACCCCTACCCGACCGGGCGGACCAGCAGTGTTCTCGTCACCATCGGTCGGCCACCGGTCACCGATGGCCCAAACGCCGGGCACGATGCTCGTGGGGAGGGCGACGGCCGACACCGGCGAGGCGACATCGACGGCGGGGCGTCTACGGTGGGCCGATGCGACGAAACATCAGTTCCGGCAGCCCCTACGAGGACGTGTTCGGCTATTGCAGGGCGGTGCGGGTCGGCAACACCGTGCACGTGGCCGGCACCGTGGCCCAACCGCCGAACGTTTCCGGTTGCGACGCCTACCAGCAGACTGCTGCGGCGTTGGAGATCATCGCCGACGCCCTGGATCGGGCCGGATCGGGCCCGGCCGATGTGGTTCGGACCGTGACATACGTGACCGACATCGCAGACATGGAACTGGTGGCCCGGGCCCACCACGCCATGTTCGCCTCGATCAAGCCGGCGTCGACGCTTGTCGAGGTCAGTGCCCTGATCGACCCCGAGCTGAAGGTGGAGATCGAGGCGTACGCCATCATCGACGACGAGCCGGTGCCCCGGTCCGGGATCAGGGGCCGGCTTGGAGCCCGGCGATCACCGACACGTTGACGATGTCTTCGACCGAGCAGCCTCGCGACAGATCATGGAGCACGCCGCCGAGGCCCTGCAGCAAGGGTCCGATGGCCTGCGCCCCTGCCAGCCGTTCGGTGATCTTGTATGCGATGTTGCCGCTGGCCAGGTCGGGGAAGACGAAAACGTTTGCCCGGCCCGCCACCGGCGAGCCGGGGGCTTTCGATTCGGCGATCGCCGGCACCCAGGCGGCATCGAATTGCAGCTCGCCGTCGAGGGCCAGCTCCGGGGCTGCGGCCCTGGCCAGGGCGGTGGCGGCCCGGACCTTGTCGACGGAGGGGTGTTGCGCGCTGCCCTTCGTGCTGAACGACAGCATCGCCACCCGCGGCTCCTCACCGGTGAGCCGATGGAAGGTCCGGGCCGAGGAGACCGCAACCGACGCCAACTGCTCGGCGTCGGGGTCGGGGAGCACCGCGCAGTCGCCATAGGCCAGCGGCCGCCCGTCTGGCAGGATCAGCAGGAAGCAGCTGCTGACCGCAGCACTGCCCTCGATGCCGAGAATACGGAGTCCGGCCCGGATGACGTCGGCGGTTGGCCTTGTTGCACCGGCGACACAGCCGTCGGCCTGTCCGGTGGCCACCAGCAGCGCCGCGACGTCGAGCGGGTCTTCGAGGTCGACCGGCTTCGGTCGCGATTCGGCATGGCGGCGCATCCCGGCGGTGATCAGGGCGGCCGGATCGTCGACCACCAGGGCATGGGCGAGGCCCTCGTCGTTCAACCTGGCCGCGGCGGCGACGGCCCGCTCATCGTGGCCGTCGGCCAGCACGATGCGCTTCGGTGAACGGCGGGCCGCCTCGTACCATCGGTGCAACAGGCTCACAGCCACAGCAAACCGGTGTCGTCCCCGACGGGTTCGACCGCCACCAGGGTGCCCCGACTCACGCCGAGGGCGACCCTGGATTGCTCCGCAACCAGCGGTCGATCCTGTCGAGCACGACGTCGAGCCGCTCCGTCAGGTCGTCGAGCACGGCGTCGTCGGCGATCAGCGGGGGAGCGACCACCAACATGGTGGCGCCGCGATCATCGGGTCGGATCAGGATGCCCGCCTCCCGAACGAAGCTGGACAGCAACCCGCCTTGGAGGGCGGCCCGCTGCTCCGGCGACAGCTCGACCGCGGCGCCGCGATCGGCCATCAACTCCAGGGCGTAGAAGTAGCCGAGCCCCCGCACCTCCTTGACGCAGTGGTGGCGCTCGAGCAGGCCGTCCATCCGGCTCCGGAATCCCGCCTCGTTGGCCAGGACGTGGCCCATGATGTTCTCGTCCCGCATGGCGCTCATGTTGGCGACGGCCACGGCGGTGGCGACCGGGTGGCCGCCGAAGGTGGAGCCGTGCATGTACATGCCCATCTCGGTGTTCCACAGCTCCTCGACGAGCGGCTGGCGAACCACGATGCCCCCCAGTGGCTGGTAGGCGCTGGTCACACCCTTGGCGAAGGTGATGATGTCGGGCACCACGCCGAAGCGCTCGCTGGTGAACCAGTGGCCGAATCGGCCGAACCCGCAGATGACCTCGTCGGCCACCAGCAGTACGCCGTGACGGTCGCAGATGCGGCGCAGCTCCTGCCAGTACCCGTCCGGTGGTACCAGTCCGCCCCGGCCGTTCTGGACCGGCTCGGCGAACACCGCGGCAACGGTTTCGGGGCCCTCGGCCAGGATCATGTCTTCCACCGCCTTGGCCGAGGCCAGCACTGCCGCGGTGTCGCCGTAGGTGTTGGCCACGTGGCGGGTCCCGTCCCACAGCATCGGCAGGAACGGCTGGCGGAACTTCGGTACGCCGGTGACCGACAGCCCGCCCAGGGTGGTGCCGTGGTAGGACCACTCCCGGGATATCACCTTGTAGCGGCTGTCGTCTCCCATGGCCACGTGGTAGTTGCGGGCGAATTTGAGCGCCGCTTCCACCGCTTCGGAGCCGGAGCTGACGAAGAACACCTCGCCGAGGTCGCCGGGAGCGACATCGGCGATCATCGATGCCGCCTCGATCGCCGGTGGATTGGCCCATCCCCACGTCGGATAGAAGGCGAGCTTCTCCATCTGCTTGGCCGCCACCGCCGCCAGATCATGACGGCCGTGGCCCAGGTTGGTGCAGAACAGCCCGGCCAGGCCGTCCAGATAGCGGTTGCCTTCGGTGTCGAACACGTAGCAGCCCTCGCCACGCTCGATGACCCCGAGCAGTTCGCTCCGCCAGGCCTTCCCCTTGGTGAAGTGGGGTACGACGTGATGGTGGGCGTTGGCCCGCTGGTCCATGGTCGATTCGAACAGCGACATGACCGATTCTCCCCCCGGATACGACACGTTCGTCGTCTCCACCACTCCCTGCTGGAAGCCCGGTGTTAGGACCTCTAGCGTAGCGGCATGGGCCCCTAACGTCGAGAGGCGACTTCTGGTGGGCCGCCGCCTCGGGCGGTCCTGGCCGACGGCGCAGAACCCGCTCGGGGGTACCCTCGGGGGCTATGACCAAGCTCCAGATGATCGGCGGCGGGAGGATGGGCCAGGCCCTGCTGCATGGCATGATCGATGCCGGTTGGGCCGCCGAACGGGAACTGGCGGTCGTGGAGGTGGTGGCAGACCAGCGGGAGCGGCTGGCGTCGGCCTATCCGTCGGCAACCGTCATCGATCGACCGCTACCGGACGTCGATTGTGTGGTGGCGGTCAAGCCCCAGTTCGTCGCCGACGTGTGTCGGTCGCTGACAAGGCCGGGCCGGGTGCTGTCGATCGCCGCGGGGGTCACCATCGCCACGATGGAATCGGCGCTGCCGGCCGGAACGCCGGTGGTGCGGGCCATGCCGAACACGCCGGCCCTGGTCGGCGACGGGGCGGCGGCCCTGGCCGGTGGTGCGACGGCCGGGCCGGACGACCTGCGGTGGGCGTCTGCCATCCTGTCTTCGGTCGGTCGGGTGGTGGAGGTGGCCGAGTCGTCGCTCGATGCCGTCACCGGGTTGTCCGGATCGGGCCCGGCCTACGTGTTCCTGATGGCCGAGGCCATGACCGATGCCGGCGTGGCCGTCGGTCTGACCCGGGAGGTGGCCGGGTTGCTGGCCAAGCAGACCATCCTCGGTGCCGGGCGGATGATGATGGAGACCGAAGCGGAGCCGATCGAGCTGCGGGCCGCGGTGACCACGCCGGCGGGCACCACCGCCGCCGGGTTGGGAGCGCTGGAGGAGCGGGGGCTGCGGGCCGCGGTCGCCGCCGCTGTCCTGGCCGCCACCCAGCGATCGATCGAGCTCGGAAAAGCCGAGTAGCCTCAGCCCGGATGACCGGCTCCGAGCTTCGCTTCGACACCATCTCCTTTCTCTCCGACTACGGCCACAGCGACGAGTTCGTCGGGGTGATCCACTCGGTCATCCGCACCATCGCTCCTGCGGTTCGGGTCATCGACATCACCCATGACGTCGCTCCCCACGATGTCCGGGCCGGCGGGTTGGCCCTGGCCCGATCGGCCCAGTACATGGCTCCCGGGGTGGTCCTTGGCCGTTGTCGATCCCGGCGTCGGCACCGAGCGGAAATCGGTGGCGATCGAGGTGGCCGACGGCGCCGCCTATCTCGTCGGACCGGACAACGGCCTGCTGGCGCCTGCGGTGGCCATGGTCGGCGGCGCAACCGGTGCAGTGATCCTCGACAACGCCGACTACCAACTCCCGGCGATGGGGCGCACGTTCGACGGACGGGACGTCTTCGCTCCGGTCGCCGCCCACCTCTGCCTCGGGGTGCCGATGGCCGAGCTCGGCACGGCGGTGGACCCGATTCGACTGCTGCCGGGGCTGTTGCCGGTGAGCGAAGTCCGCCATGACGGTTCGATCACGGCCGAGATCCTCTGGATCGACCGGTTCGGCAACGCCCAGCTCAACGTCGAACCGGAGTTCCTCGACGAATGGCCGGACGTCGTCACCATCGTCGGTGGTCGGGTCGACCGCAACGCGGCCAGGGTCGACACCTTCGCCGACATCCCCACCGGCGGCTTCGGCCTGATGGTGGACTCCTACGGTCTGCTGGCCATTGCCGTCGACCGTGGTTCGGCCGCAGCCGAGCTCGAACTGAGCGAGGGTGACGAGATCACCCTGTGGCGATCGGACCGGGCGCCCACCGTGTCGTCGCCGGTCACCCTGCAGGCCAGGCCGACGATCATCAGGCCGGAGCCGCCACCGGATTCGCCCCCATCGCCCCAGGTGTAGGGCGACCGGCTCGTCCCGGTCAACCATCGTCGGTCATACATTGTCCCCTCCGGAAGGAAGTCCATGCGCCCATCGATCGTGATCACACTCGGACTGCTGTTGCTGGCCATCCTCGTGGCGGGAGTTGTCCAGCTCTTCTTCCAGGCCCGGTAGCCCGGAACCCAGCGGCCATTCGGTCCCTTTCGGCGGTTCGGCTCGTTTGGCCAGGTTCCGCCCGTTTCGCAGGGTTCGGCGGGTTCGGCCCATTCAGATCCCGGCGGCGAGCAGGTCGATCAGCACCTCTTCGATGGTTGCCACATCCGGCTTGACCAGTTCGGCGTACGCCTCACGGTCGGCCGGGGTCGGTCCGGCCTCGGGATCGGCCGACGTCTCGTCATCGGTCGGGGCCGTTGCCGGATCGGCCTCCCCGCCTGTCGACGGTCCGGCCGGCGTTCGGTCCGTGGTCGTTGGGACCGCGGTGCCGTGGTTGCCGGCCGGCGTTGTCGAAGGAGGCGTCGACAGCGTTGTCGGCGCCAGTGTCGTCGACGGAGGAGTTGTCGACGGTGTCGTCGGCGGGGCTGGCGGCAGCTCGGGCGGTGCGGTCGTCGGCGGCCTCGGGGCCGGTGCAGTGGTGGTCGGGGCGGCGGTGGCGTCGGCGGGGCCGGCGTCGGCGGGGCCGTGGCGGCCATGAATCGGTGGGTGGTCCACAGCTTGCCGGCCTCGGTGTTGACCACTCCCACCCCCACGTACTGGAAGCGGGGATCGACCAGGTTCTGATAGTGCGACGGGCTGGCGATGAAGGCCTGGAACAGACCCGAGACGTCGTGGATCACATGAACCCCGACGTTTTCGCCCAACACCGTCCACGGCGACGAGATCCCCCCGGCCAGGTTCGACGTGTGGGCCAGTTGATCGTTGGCGGCCATGGACTGTGACCAGGCCCTGGCCTGGGCCGTCAGCTCGCCGTCGACCACCAGCGGGTTGAGACCCTTGTCGGTCCGCAGTTGGTTGATCATCTGGATGAACAGCTGCTCGTCGTCGACCGTGCCGGCATCGGCCGAGGTGGCGAAGGCCAGCGAGCTGACGACGAGGAGAACGAGAGAGACGCCGAATGCGATCGCTGCCCGGCCGGTTCGTTTCAGTAGCAAGATCGAACTCCCCTGACCTCGGAAACAGACGGCCGAGTCCAGTGGGGGTATCGGCCGACAGGCCGGAAAACTTAAGATCCGGGGGTCGCGGGAGAGCGTGCCGAGGTGAGTCCGGTCAGGTGGTCGGGCGGTTGAGCGGGGTGCCCATCCAGTTCTTCGGCAGCACGCTGCGGAAGGCGCTCATGACCTCGCCGTGGCCCTGGGGGGTGAAGGTCAGCTGGCCCTGTTCGCCCTCGTCGCCGGTGGTGCCGAGCAGCCACTGGCCGCTCGGTCCTGCATCGAGGCCCCGCAGCTCGGCACCCTCCTGGCCCGCATCGGTGGACCAGGTGGAGCTGATCTTCCACCGGCGGACGTCCGATCGTTGCAGATCGAGCATCAGTACCGCCTGGTCGGCGTCGAGGCCACCGTCGGTCAGCAGGTGCATCGCGGTATCGCGGTCCTCGGCCTCCTGCGCCTTGGTCAGGATGTCGGCGCTGATCGAGATCGGCACGTCTCCGATGAACCTCGGCGACCGGAGAACGATCAGTTCGGCCAGCACCTGGGGTAGCTGGGTGACCGGGACGGGCCGAAACTCGACGAATGCCGGGTCGAGCGAGCTGGAGACCACCGCTCGCCGGGGAGTCGACCAGACGGTCGGCACGCTGGTGTCGTCGCCGTACCGCAGGTCGACCGCCACCACCAGGCTCGCCTGGTTGACCACGTCGAGCAGCTCGAACGCCACGTCGTCGAGCGCACCGTCGGTCAGGATGCCGCTGGCCTCGAGCCGCTCGATCGTTTCCCGGCCCGGCGCTTCGGGAGCGGAGTCGGGACCGACGTCCGGGATCGATTGCACGTGGGCGATGCGGAGCGTCTCGGACACCATGTCAGACGGCAGTCGCAGCTGTGCCCTGCTCCTGTCCAGGATCGGGGCCCCCTGCCCGATGGCCTCGTTCGTCCTCGCTTCGGTAAGTCGGTTCATGTCCGCCACACAACCTCTCTTTGTCGATCCGCCACCCAGCTCGTGGAAGATCCTGAATGCACCTTTCTAGCGGATGGTGCGGGAAACGTCACGGCGTACCGAGCCGGGCATCGGCCCCCGGCCCTGGTCGGGATGGTGTGGAAACCGGGCTGGCGGGCCGGTCCGCTGGCCGGGGCTGCCGATCTCTGTCAGCATGGTCGACATGTCGAACACGGTGAGGGATGTCGGCGACGCCAAGCTGTTCGCGTCGTGTCCGAAAGCCGAGCGGGAGGTTCTCAAGACGCTGGCGGTCCCGCTGCGGGTCGCCGCCGGCGAGGACATTGTCGGCCAAGGCGACTTCGGCGCGACGATCGGCGTCGTGCTCGAGGGTCGGGCCAGTGTCTGGATCAACAATGATCACATCGCCGATCTGGGTGTTGGCGATTGCTTCGGTGAGTTGGCGGTGCTGGCGCCACCGGGCTCCCACGGGCACCGTATGGCCAGGGTCCGGGCCGACAGCGAGGTCCGGGTCGACACGATCGCCAAGCGGGAGCTCAGCGACAACCTGAGCGACATCCCGACCATCGCAGAGTGTCTGCGACAGCAAGCCTCCAGCTACCGCAGCCCGCAGGATTGACCGCTGGCCGCCGGCCCGACTCCGGTACTCTGATCCGGTGACCGAGGTCCACAATCTCGCGGCTCGCCTTGGCCGCGACACCGAAGCCACGGCCCTGGTGGTCGGTGAGCGAACGACCACGTACCGGGCGCTGAACGATCGGGTCGGCCGCTGGCGGGGAGCGCTGATCGCCTCCGGTCTCCGGCCCGGCGATCGGGTCGCCATCATCGCCTCGAACTCCGAGGAGTTCGTGGTGGCCCACCTGGCGGCGATGGGTGTCGGTGCCATCAGTGTGCCGATGAACCCCCAGTCGCCTGCCGCCGAGCTGGCCCGGGAACTGTCGGTGATCGACCCGTTCGTCGCCATCGCCGACGCCACGGCCCAGAAGACGTTGATGGCGGCCAAGGTGTTGACCGTGACCCTCGAGGTCCAGCGGTTGTCCGCCGATGAGCTCGATGCCGGCCTTCCCCACGACATCGTCGAGGTCTCGCCCGACGATCCGGCGGCGCTGATCTTCACCAGCGGGACGGCCGGGGAGTCGAAACCGGCGATTCTCACCCACCGGAACCTGACCGCCGGCCTCCAGTCCATCCTGTCGCTGCCAACCGATCTGCTGGAGCGGCCCCAGGTGTTCCTGGGGGTCATCCCGATGTTCCACATCTTCGGCCTGAACTCCGTGCTCCACATGAGCCTGCTGATCGGGGCCACGTTGGTGCTGAGCGACTACGTCGGCCCGGCTCAGACCGCCGATCTCATCGAACGCCACCGGGTCACGATCGTCTCCGGTCCACCGACGTTGTGGCGAGCGCTGACCCAGGTGCCGCAGGTCGGGCCGGACACGTTCTCGTCGGTGTCGTTGGCGGTGTCCGGGGCGTCGAGACTGCCGCCCCAGCTCAAGGTCGATGTCCGGGAGCGACTGGGGATCGAGCTCAGCGAGGGGTACGGACTGACCGAGTCGAGCGCGGTTGCGGCGTCGTCGATCGCCACCGACGCCCCGTTGGGCAGCGTCGGCCGGTTGTTGCCGGGCGTCGAGGCCAGGATCGTGGACGTCCAGGAGAACGACTGCCTGGTCGGCGATCCCGGCGAGCTGTGGATCCGGGGGCCGATGGTGTTCCCCGGCTACTGGGGCTCGGTCGAAGGGGGCCCTTCCCCGCTGACCGCTGACGGTTGGCTCCGTACCGGCGATGTCGCGGTCGTCGACGACGACGGCTACATCGCCATCGTCGACCGCAGCAAGGACCTCATCATCGTCTCCGGCTTCAACGTGTTTCCGGCCGAGGTCGAGGCGGTGCTCAACGGGCATCCCGACGTGGCGCTGGCCGGCGTCGTCGGTGAGCCTGCGGAGTCGACCGGGGAGGCCGTCGTGGCGTTCGTGGTCCCCGAGGAGGGGGCGTCGGTCGATGCCGAGACGTTGCGCGACCACTGTCGCCGCCACTTGGCCCGGTACAAGGTGCCGTCCCGGTTCGTGATCGCCCCCGATCTGCCGGTCGGGCCGACCGGAAAGCTGCAGCGCAACCGCCTGGTCTGATCCCCGGCAGCGCGGCCCCTCGGCGGCCCCTGGGCGGCCTCTGGCCGGTGCGATCGGTGCGATTTCCCGGCCGGTGCGAGCGGTCCGGCCGGCGCGTTCAGTCCGGCCGGTTCGAGCGGTGGGCGGCCACGGTGTTGCCGGCGCTCCAGCGGTTCCGCTCGAGGACCTGGAGGAAGCCCACGATGTTGCGGTCCCGGATCCGCTCCAGCTCCCGGAGGTCGTGGCTACCGGACTGGGCGTCGGACTGCTCGACGATCTTGTCGACCAGTTCCGCGGTGAACGGTGGGGTGTCGGTCAGCTTGGTCCACGGCCAGTCGAGGGTCGGGCCGAACTGCTCGATGAAGTGGCGGAACCCGCCGGTGCCACCCGCCACCCGGTAGGTCTCGAACAGGCCCATCTGGGCCCACCGAAGCCCGAACCCGTAGGTGATGGCGTCGTCGATCTCCGATGTGGTCGCCACCCCGTCGTTGACCAGCCACAGCGCTTCCCGCCACACCGCTTCGAGCAGCCGGTCGGCGATGAAGGCATCGATCTCCACCCGGACGTGCAGCGGGTGCATGCCCAGCGAACGGTACACGGCCTTGGCCCGCTCGATGGCCGGGCCGCCGGTTGCGTCGCCGCCAACCACCTCGACCAACGGCAGCAGGTAGACCGGGTTGAACGGGTGGCCGACCACCAGCCTTTGGGGGTTGGTCATCGCCCGTTGCAGCTCGGTGGGACGGATCCCCGACGTCGACGAGGCGATCAGGGCGTCGACCGGCGCCGCCGCCTCGATGGCGGCCAGCACCGATCTCTTGAGATCGGGCCGCTCCGGGACGCTCTCCTGGACGAAGCGCACCCCGTCGACGGCCTCGGCGATCGAATCGGCCATGGTCATGCGGCCATGGACGGACCGGTCGTCGTCGATCAATCCCAGAGACCGCCACGCCTCGGTGGCGTTGTCGACGACCTCTCGCAGCAGCGACCCGGCGCCCGGTGCCGGATCGGCGACCCGCACCGTCACCCCGCTGAGGGCCAGGCGGGCAGCCCAGCCGGCGCCGATCACCCCGCAACCGACCACCGCCGCAACCTCCGGTCGTCCCCGGTCCCCGTCTGCGGAGTCGTCGGGGTCGTCGATCGGACCGTTGGTCACCGGTTCGTCAGCCGTTCCTGGTCAGGTTCAAGTTCTCCCTCACCTCAGCCGGCGTCAGCACCGTGTAGTTCTGGGCTTCGAGAATGGTCACCGCCCGCTCCACCAGATCGCCGTTCGAGGCGAGCACGCCGTGGGAGAGGTAGAGGTTGTCCTCGAGGCCGACCCGGACATTCCCCCCGGCCTGGGCCGCCAGGGACACGTATCGCAGCTGGTTTCGGCCGATCGAGAACGCCGAGAACGTCCAGTCGTCCGGCACGTTGTTGCGCATCGCCATGAACGTGTTGAGGTCGTCCGGTGCACCCCAGGGGACGCCCATGCACAGCTGGACCAGCACCGGGTCCTTGATCAGGCCCTTGGCCACCAGGTGTTTGGCGTGGGCCAGGTGGCCGGTGTCGAAGACCTCGATCTCGATCTGCACCCCGAGCTCGGTCATCTGCCGGGCCATCTCCTCCAGCATCGTCGGGGTGTTGGTCATGACGTAGTCGCCCTCGCCGAAGTTCATCGAGCCGCAGTCGAGGGTGCAGATCTCGGGCATCACCTTGCGGACGTGCTCCACCCGCTCGGTGGCACCGGCCATGTCTGTCCCGTCGTCGGCGGGGGGAAGCGGCTGCTCGACGTTGCCAAGCACCAGGTCACCGCCCATGCCGGCGGTGAGGTTCAACACGACGTCGGTGTCGGAGGACCGGACCCGGTCCGCCACCTCGGCGTAGTGGTCGACGCGGCGCGACGGCAGGCCGGTGCCCACCTCCCGGACGTGGATGTGGACCACCGCCGCGCCGGCTCGTGCCGCCTCGATGCAGGAGTCGGCGATCTCGGCCGGGGTGACCGGGACCTTGTCGGACTTGTGGGCGGTGTAACCCGAACCGGTCACCGCGCAGGTGATGAACACCCCGTCGTGCATGGCGGCTGCCTCCTCCGTCGCTCCTGGGCGAGCCTTGAGTATGGCAGCAATCGCACCCGCCGCCCAGCGTGGCGGCGTCGTTCCCCGCTCCCGCAGAGCCGGGCGGGGAATCGAACCCCGCCACCCACGACAGGAGCGCTCACCGGGCGTCGTTCAATCGGTGGTCACGACCGGTCCGCTCGACGGCGGGCGGCCATCCTGGCGAAGGACTTGATCTCGTCGTGATCGATGTAGAGGCCTCGGAGATGGCGATGGCCGTCGGACCCGTAGCCGTCCCGCCCGTGCAGGATCCTGCGGTTGTCGAAACCGACGAGGTCGCCGGGTGCCATCGGGTAGCGGAGCTGGAAACGGGGATCGGCGGCAACCGTTGCGAAGCAGTGCAGGGCCGCGTATGCCCGCGGTACATCCTCCTCGGCCATGTCGGGGAAACCCCGAACCGGATGGAAGGCCCGCAGGGTGAGCGGCGAACCAGCGACGCCGAGGTCGATGATCGGTCCCGACCAACGATGGTCCACCGACGCCCCACGATTGGAGAACACCCATTTCAGGGTGGTCAGCGCCCGATAGTGGTCCGGGTGTTCGGTCCGGAGGTGATCCACGACGGCGAGACCGTCCGCCATGGTGGAGTGGCCTCCCGACACGGTGTTGGCGATGCAGTGCAGGAATTGGAAACCGGGTGGGATTTCCCTCGTCGGGAGATCGGTGTGGGGACAGAGTCGGTAGTTGGTGTTGGCGGTCGAGCCGGGATCGATCTCGGCCTTCACATCCCAGATCGGTCCGAAGTTGGTGTCTCGGACGGCCCCCAGCCGACCGGCCAGGCCGAGGGCCAGATCGGGATCGAGCGGGAGCCGGCGCAGCCTGGCGATGCCGTACCGCAGCAGGTCCTCGACCCAACGATCCATCGCATCGCCATCGGCCATGACCGTCGGACCGTCGTGGGTCGGTGGTTCGGCCAGGTCGTCGGACCGCCAGGGGCACTGATCCGGTAGCCCACTGCGGGGCAGGTGGTGTCCTTCTGCGACGTGGCGGAGCCAGCCGGGATGGTACACGGCCTCGAACCGGCGGTCGGAGTCGGGTTCCCAGACGATCCGGAGGGCCCCGTCGTCGGTCAGCGACACCTCGCCAGCCGTGGCGGCCAGGTCGAGTTCGGCCGGGTCGAGCACACTTTCCCTCGTCGCCTCGTCGATCGACCGCCCGACCACGTTCTCGTACAACCAGAGATCGAAGGCTCGGTGGGTTTTGCCGTCCGGCCACCGCAGATCGATGAAGTGGCCGTCGAGCCCGGCCGACGAGAGCCCGTGCCATCGGTAGCGGTAGAAGTCCGGCGTTGTCGCATGCCGTTCCATGGCGGTGTCCTCAGTTCGATGAGAGGTTTCGCAGTCGACCGATGACGCCCCGGTCGGGGAACGACATCACCCGCCACAGCTCCGGGTAGTGGTCCGTCGGCTCCATGGTGGTGCCGACCAGCCGGTGGACGGCGTCCCAGTCGGCGGTGATGGCCTCGCCCCGCTCGGTGACGAGCCCGATCAGGTTCGTCCGCGGCAGCAGGCTCGGCACCCCTTCGGTCCATGTGGTGTACGACACGTACGATCCGTCCGACGCCTCGGCGATATTGAAAGGGGAGACGAACAGGTCATCGCCGACCAGCTGCTGGAGGGGTTCCCGCAGGCTCTTGTGGTTCATCTCCTGGCTCAGACAGGTCAACCGCTGCCAAAGGTGGTGACCGGGATGACTGGGTGGCAGGACCAGCGGCCGCCAGTCCGAGTCCCGCCCCACCAGCGGTTGGAAGCTGATCGGCGACGGGGCATCGACGTCGGCCAGGGCCAGTTCGCAGGCGGTGGCGATGCCGTCGGCATCATCGACGGCGGTCACGATGAGCAGGTTCCGGTTGGGATGGATGACCACCAACTCCCCGGCGAGGCCGGTCTGTTCGAGGTAACCGGGGATGAGCATCCGTGCGCCGTCGTACTCGTCCTCGTTGAGGGAGGTCCAGACCCGCCTCTCGACCGCGGTCCATCCGGCCTGAGGTTCGTCCGCCAGGTTGTCGACCGCCACCGGCAACAGATCGGCGAACCTGGCTCCCCACTCGTCGAGCTGGGCCTGGTTGACCACCGACATCGTGGTCGGCGCATCCCACAGCAGCACCGTCACCAGATCGCCGCCGAACGGTTGGTATGGGATGAGCGGCCTGCTGTGGGACGCGCCGGGATTGACCTCGTTGTTGAGGTTGGTCAGCCGGGCCGATTCGAGCATCGAGCGGGGCCGGATCCCTGGCCGCAGCGGTCGGGTGGTCTCCAATCTGGCCGGGAGCGACGGCGGGGAGACCATGGCCGGAAGGGCCCCCTGGAGCCAGGGCAGGCGATCGTCGTCGGCGAGACGATTCCACTTCGCCCGCAGGTTACCGAGCCCGAGCACGAGGCTGCCGACCTGGATCGTGTCGTCGTCCAGTTCGGCGATCTCGGTTCCCGGTGGAACCAGCTCTCGGATCGATCGCCGGAGCTCGGTCTCGAAATCTCGTTTTCGCCTGAACAGACGCACAGAGGGAACGGTACCTGACCACATCGAAGGTGCGCCCGACGGGTGGCCACCGGCTGGCCGGTCTCCGGCCCGCTTCGTGGCCGCACCTACTCGCTGAGGTCCTCAGCGGCGGGCGACGATCACATCCCGATCGATCGTGGCGTCAACCGTGTGGCGCATCGAGAAACCCCCGACCGCGGTCTGCGGCGTGAACCCGGCATCGGCCAGGGTCCGACCGACCTCCCGCCGTCCGGCTCGCTTGGTGTTCCACGCCAGGCACACCGCGCCGCCGGGCCGCAGCCAGCGGTGCCAGGTCGGCAACGATCGGGCCAAGAGCTCCAAGGTGTCGGCCGGTTGGTCTGCCCGGCCCTCGGCCGAACCCCGGTGCTGCACGCCGTAGGGCAGATCGGTCACCACGACGTCGACCGAGCCGCGTTTGATCGCCACCTTCCGATCGCCAGCGTCGGCGCGGAAGGTCTGGACCCGCTGACCGTCGCCGGCCTTGAAGGCCCGCCGATCCGGGGCGACCTCGAGGGTCAGGCAGCGCCGCTCGGCGTTTCCGGACCGGAACCGCGTGGTCTTGTGGGGCAGGCGCTGCCGCTTGGCCCAGGTTTCGAGGAACGTCGCGTGCTGATCGAGCGCCGCGCCGTCGACGTCGATGCCGACCGCACCGAGTCCGTATGCCAGGGCCCAGTTGAGCGTTGTCCCCCGACCGCACATCGGATCGAGCACCGTCCCCGCCGGGCGGGCCGGGTTGGTGCCTGCCACGGCCAGGGCGATGTTGAGCATGGCCCGCGTCAACCGTTCGCTCGTCTTGCCCCGGTACCGCTGGACGGTGACCAGATCGCTGCCGTAGACCAGCGGTTCGTCGATCGGCACCGGCTCCACGAGCTCCGGTGTCGGCCCGCAGTGGCGGAACAGCGCGGTCGAGGCCGACAGTTGACCGACCACCTCGGCCAGCGCATCGACGGGCCCCCATGCCGGAAAACGCAGCAGTTGCGACCGCCCGCGCCACAACCGCTCGATGTCACCGACGGTGACCGGAACCGGTCGTGCGAGCCGGCCCGGTGTCACCTCCTCGTCGGGGTCGATCGCCGGATCACCGAAGACCAGGCGCAACTCGGCCGCTGCCACCTCGAGCAGCGAGCCGGTGAAGACCCGGTTGAGGTCGGTCTCCAGGTACAGCGAGTAGCGCTGTTCGGGGTGGGTCGCGGTCGGGGTCTCGATGGCTGCAGCCTATTGCCGCCACACCTGGGCCGGGACGGCCCTCAGCTTGTGCATTTGTGAAGTCCGGCCTCGTTCCGTACGCTTGGGTTGATGGATCAGCCGGTCTCCGAGGCCACGGTCGGGCGCCTCCCGGCATATCTGCGCTCGCTGGTCGAGCTGGCGGGAAACGAGGTGGCCAGCGTGTCCTCCGGTCGCCTGGCCGACCTCGTGGGGGTGAATCCGGCCACGCTCCGGCGGGATCTGAGCTCGCTGGGGATCACCGGCACCAGAGGCGTCGGCTACGACGTGAAATACCTGCTGTTCGAGATCAGCGTGGTGCTCGGTGTCAACCAGGAGTGGGCGGTGGCCGTCGTCGGAACCGGCAACCTCGGCCGAGCCCTTGCCAACTACCAGGGCCTGGCCAGCCGGGGCTTTCCGGTCAAGGTGTTGTTCGACATCGACGAGGATCTGGTCGGCACCACGATCGCAGGGCTGACGGTGCAACACGGCGATCGTCTCCCGGAGCTGGTTGCAGATCTGGGGATCACCGTCGGTGTGATCGCCACCTCGGTGGAGGCGGCGCAGTCGGTGGCCGATCAGCTGGTTGCGTCGGGGGTGACGTCGATCCTCAACTTCACCGCCGATCCGCTCGACGTGCCGGATCATGTTGTGGTCCGGCGGGTCGACCTTGCGACCGAGCTCCAGATTCTCAGCTTCTACCACCGGCGGGACACCGCGGTGTCCAGCGGTTCCGGCGTCCCCCTCGGCGAGGCCTGAGCTGGGGTTGCAGAGCAACCCCGTGACGAGTTCGCCCGAGTCGGGCGGATCAGGCGAAGACCGTGCGGCCGATCCACTCCGCGATCAGTGCCGGCTTGTCCGATCCTTCGATCTCGACCGTCATGTTTCGGATCTGATCCACCGAGTTGCCCTTGAGGGTCACGTCCGTGACCTGGGCGGTGGCCCGGATCCGGGAGCCGGCGGGCACCGGATTGATGAACCGGACCTTGTTCATGCCGTAGTTGACCCCCATCAGCAGCCCCTCCATCGGGGGCAGATCGTTGGGAATGGTGCCCGAGAGGTGGACCAACATCGACAGGGTGAGGAAGCCGTGGGCGATCGGGCCCCCGAATGGGGTCTGGGCCGCCCGTTCGGGGTCGACGTGTATGAACTGGTGGTCGAGCGTCGCATCCGCGAAGTCGTTGATCCGCTCCTGGGTCAGCTCGAACCACTCGCCGGCAACCGGCTCGCCGCCGATCTGGGCCTTCATCGCCTCGTAGGCCTTCTCGGCGTTTGACTTCTCGGCGACCGCGGGGTCGGTGTTGGCGCTCATACTTCACACTCCTGATCGAACGTGCCACTGAAGGTAGCCGTTACCCTTGCAAGCACGAAACTCAGGATCGCAACCCGCAACAGCCCATTGGCGCTGTGGCAGGCCGAGCACGTGGCCTCGCTGCTTCGCCGGATCGAACCGGCCCTCGATGTCACGATGGTGTCGATGGAGACCTTCGGCGACCGTCGGCTCGATCTCTCGATTCCGGAGTTGGGCGGCAAGGGCGTGTTCTCGAAAGAGGTCCAGCAGTTGGTGATGGCCGGAGAGGCCGACGTTGCGGTTCATTCGGCCAAGGACCTGCAGGCGGTGACCCCCGACGGTTTGGCCATCGTCGCCTATCCGGAGCGGGGCGACCCCCGCGATGCCCTGATCGGGTCCCTGATGGACGAGCTCCCGGAGGGGGCGACGGTGGCGACCGGATCGAACCGGCGAGCCGCCCTCCTGCTGGACCGTCGCCCCGATCTCCAGCTGCGGCCGCTCCGGGGCAACATCGCAACCCGACTCACGAAACTGCGGGCCAACGACGCCCTGGTCATGGCGGCGGTGGCGCTCGATCGACTTGCCGTCGAACCGGCGACCGTCGATCGGCTCGACCCGACCGGATTCGTACCCCAGGTCGGCCAGGGGGCCCTGGCGCTTGAGGTTCGCCAAGACGATCAGGCGGTCGGCGACCTGGTGGCGGCCATCGACCACCACCCGACGGCGATCACCGTCTCGGCCGAGCGCTCGTTCCTGGCCGAACTCGGTGGCGACTGCAACCTGCCGGCCGGTGCGTTCGCCGTCCTGCGCCGCGGCCCCGCCGGACCGGGGGCTTCGGGCCAGATGATCGAGATCAGGGGTGTGTTGGCCTCGGCCGACGGCACCGGCCTGCAGCGGGCGGTCGAGACCGGGCCCCCGTCGGTCGATCCCGGACGACTGCTGGCTCGACGACTCCGCAAGCAGTTGGAGGCCGCCGAGTCGGCGGCCGGGGGCTGAGACGGCCGTCGAACCGAGCAACGCGCCGCTGGCCGGTCGACGGGTGGTGGTGACCCGATCCGAGGCCGACAACCGCCGCCTGGAACAGATCCTGTCCGAGCTGGGGGCGGCGGTGATCTCGATTCCCCTCGTGGACGTCCTCGGCGCCGGATGACGGCGGCCGGGCCCTGGCCGCCGCGGTCGGCAACCTCACCGGCTACCGGTGGGTGGTGCTGACCTCGGTCAACGGGGTCGAGGCGGTGCGATCGGCGCTGGCCGGAACCCCGTGGCCGCCGCAGGTGATGGTAGCCCCGGTCGGCCCTGTCACCGCAGCTGCGGCCCGGTCGGCCGGAATGCGGGTCGGCCCGATCCCCGAGACCGCAACCGCCGCCGCCCTCGTTGAAGCGTTCGCCCCGGCCCGTCTCCGACCCGACCGGTGACGGCGACGACGGAGGGGGACGGCCCCGGGTCCTGGCCCCGCTGGCCGAGCTGGCCGGCCGGACCGTGGTCGACGGCCTGCGGGCCAAGGGCTATCGGGTCGATCGGGTCACCGCCTACCGGACCGCGGTGCCGTCCGACCACGCCGGCGGGACGTCCGGCACCGGACCATCCGGTGCCAGACCCGCCGAGCCAGGCCGGGACTCGGTGGTCGACGCCGACGCGGTGACGTTCTTCTCGCCGTCTGCGGTCGACCGCTTCGTCGAGCGATTCGGGATCGACGGCGTGCCGCCGACCGTGGTGTGCATCGGCCCCTCGACCACCGCACGCGCCGCCGCCCACGGGCTGGGAGGCGTGATCACCGCATCACCCCACACCCAGCCCGGCGTCGTCGGCGCGCTCCGCGCAGCCCTGGCCGCCGACGGCTAGCGCCGTGACCAAGGCACCGCGGAACGCTGCAGGCTCACCGCCCTGCATCGGTGGGCCTTCGCTCGGGGCTGCGATGCCGGGCGGTCGTCATGATGGCCGCGGCCGGGATCGTGGCCCCCGATGTGTGCCAGACTCTGCAGAGCATCGAGACGACAGGGGGCTGAGCATGCAGGTGAGGGATCGGGTCTGTGTGGTGACCGGCGGCGGCAGCGGCATCGGCAAGGCGCTGTGTGAGCGGTTCGCCGCCGACGGGGCGGCCAAGATCATCGTTGTCGACCGGGCGGCCGACAACGCCAGGGCGGTTGCCGACGCCGTCGGCGGGCAGGCCGAGGTGGTCGATGTCGGAGACGCCGACCAGATCACCTCGATGCTGGAGCGGGTGGAGAACGAGCATGGGCCGATCGACGTGCTGTGCAACAACGCCGGGATCGCCACCGGCGGCGATCCGCTGACCACGCCGATCGACGAATGGCAGCGGCAGTGGGACATCAACGTGATGAGCCATGTCCACGCCGTCCGGGCCGTCCTGCCCGGAATGCTGGCCCGAGGCGAAGGGCACATCCAGCAGACCGCCTCGATGGCCGGCATTCTCACCAGCCACGGCAACGCGCCGTACGCCACGACCAAACATGCGGTCGTCGGGCTGGCCGAGTGGCTCTCGATCACCTACCACGACCGGGGGATCCGGGTCTACCTGCTGGCCCCACTCGGCGTTCGCACCCCGATGCTGGGCGACCAGGCCGACAGCGAGTGGGCCAGGCTGGCCGCCGGGCCGTTGAAGGACCCGGAGGAGGTTGCCCAGCAGGTGACCGATGCCTTCGCCGAGGAGCGGTTCCTGATCCTGACCGACCAGATCGCCCAGGAGTGGATGGAGTTCAAGACCAAGGAACCGGAGAAGTGGCTGCGGGGTATGCGTAAGCTCCAGGCCAGGATCGATGCCGCTGGATGACCACAACCGGGTCCGGTCGCAGTGGTTGCTACAATTGCGGTGAATGGGCCACAAGTACTCTCGGGAGCAGTTTCTCGACGCCGCACTGGAGGCGGCCATCGAGGACGGGCTGAGCCGTCTGACCTTCGGCAGGTTGGCCAAGCGGCTCGGGGTGAACGATCGCACTATCGTCTACTACTTCCCGACCAAGGACGACCTCATCGTCGGGGTCCTCACGATGATGGGGCTGCGGGTTCAGGAGACGTTGGCGGCGGCGTTCGACTCCACCGCCACCGATCACATCGACCTGCTGAACCGGGCATGGCCGATCCTGGCGAAACCGGCCGTCGACCCGATGTTCGGGTTGTTCTTCGAGGCCAGCGGACTGGCCACCGCCGGGCGGGAGCCATACAAGACCCTGGGCCGACAGCTCGTCCAGGGCTGGGTGGCGTGGCTGTCGGGGTTCTTCGAGGGTTCGGCCGACCAGCGGCGGGTCGAGTCCGAGACCGCGGTGGCGATGCTCGACGGGCTCCTGCTGCTCCGCCAATTGGCAGGCCCGGCCGCGGCGAACCGGGCCGCCACCCGCCTCGGCATCCGCTGAAGGCTCCGGGCCCGGTCACCGGCTCGTCGGTGTTCGTCTGTGTTCGTCGGGTTCGTCGGGTTCGTCGGCGGTCGGGCGGTCCCGGCCCACTACCCTGGCGACGTGACCTTCCCCCAGCGACGGCTCCGTCGCCTCCGTACCACTGCGGCCATGCGTCGTCTGGTAGCCGAGACCAGGCTCTCGGTCGACGATCTGGTTGCGCCGTTGTTCGTCAGGGAGGGGATCGACGCTGCGGTGCCGATCGAGTCGTTGCCAGGGGTGATGCAACACAGCCAGGACTCGCTGCTGGCCGAGGTGACGAAGCTGGTCGAGCTGGGCATCCCGGCCCTGATCCTGTTCGGCGTACCCCTGGCCAAGGATGCCGAGGGCTCCGAGGCCTGGAACCCGGACGGTGTGGTCCAGGTGGCGCTGCGGAATCTCCGCCACGAGTTCGGCGACGCCATCGTGTTGATGTCGGATCTGTGTGTCGACGAGTACACCGACCATGGCCATTGCGGCATCGTCGACGCTGACGGCCGGGTTGACAACGATGCAACGCTCGAGCTCTACGCCGCCGCCGCGGTGGCCCAGGCCGAGGCCGGCTCCGACGTCGTCGCACCATCGGGGATGATGGACGGGCAGGTCCTGGCCATTCGAGACGCCCTCGACGAGGCCGAGTTCGAAACCACCGCGATCCTGGCCTACTCGGCGAAGTACGCAAGCTCGTTCTACGGTCCGTTCCGCGATGCGGTGGACGTCACGATCGCCGACGGAGGGGATCGCAAGGGCTATCAGCAGGATTGGCGCAACGGGCGGGAGGCGTTGGAGGAGATCCGGTTCGATCTGTCCGAGGGAGCCGACATGGTGATGGTCAAGCCGGCGCTGGCCTACCTCGACATCATCACCCAGGCCAGGATGGAGGTCGACGTGCCATTGGCCGCCTATCACGTGAGCGGCGAGTACGCAATGCTCAAGGCGGCGGCCCAGAACGGCTGGATCGACGGCGACGCCGCGGCGCTGGAAACGCTGACCGCCATCAAGCGGGCCGGAGCCGACTTCATCCTCACCTACCTGGCCGCCGAGGTGGCCGAGATGCTGCGCCGTTCAGCGCCCTAGCGCCGGCGGAAGGGGCGATCGCCCTTCACCGTGAACCGGTAGCCAGGGTTTTCGCAGTGGGCGAACAGGAAATCGAGCGTGGCCCGGCTCTCGGCCTTCGACATGCCTTCGATCGACATCGTGAAACCCTGATTGACGAACAGCGCCTTGCGACCGGTCTCGGGATGGGACGACAGCCGAGCACCGGTGACGGGGAACTCGCTCGGGCATGGACGGTTGTCATACGATGGGAAGGCAAGCCAGCGATGAGCGAACGGAGTCCTCGAGCGATGAGCAGTGAACCGAAACCGATGAGTCGGGAGACGATGGATCTGCTGAGTCGACCCAACTTCGCCCATCTGGCCACGCTGCGGGCCGACGGCTCGCCGAAGCTCGACCCGATCTGGATCGACGTCGTCGACCAACACACCGTGGTGATGGCCTCCGGTCGGACCTCGCTCAAGTCGCAGAACATCCTCCGGGACGGCCGGGTCGCCATCTCGGTGGTCGACAAGGACAACCCCTACGAGGAGGTGCAGCTCCGGGGGACCGCCGTCATCGAGTCGGACACCGACATGGCGATCATGGACCGGATCTCACACAAGTACACCGGAGCACCGTTCCCGATGCGGGACAACAAGGAGAACCGGGTGGCGTTGGTGGTCGCAGTGACCCACAGCCGCTACGCCTCCCTACCATTCGAACACACACCGGGCTGAGCGGGCGCCGCCCCCGGCAGAGGTCGAGGGTCAGGTTCGGTTGCGGCGCGGCGCGGCCAGGGTGTCACCCAATCGCAGGGCCAGGGCGATGATGGTCAGCGTCGGGTTGACATAGCCCCCGACCGGGAAGACCGAGCTGCCGACCACGTACAGGTTCGGGCAGCTGTGGACGCGGCAATCGGCGTCGACGACACCATCGGCCGGGTCGATGCTCATGCGGGTGGTGCCGAGATGGTGGGCGATGCTGGTGGGGCGACCCAACTCGTCGAGGTTGCCGGCCCTGGGCAGGTAGGTCCCGATGGCGGCCTTCTCGACCCGCTCGGCGATCAGCTCCTGGAAGGCGAGCACCGAACGCCTCGTCTGGTCGCCCAGGCGCCAGGTGACCCGGGGCAGTGGCGTCCCGAATCGATCGAGCTCATCGGCCAGCGTCACCCTGCTGTCCCGCAGCGGGGGCTGTTCGCATTGCAGGACCACCTCGAGCTCGCTGAACCCGAGACCGGTCGGATCCTGCGACCAGCCGCCCCGGCCGAACCCGGGCAGCACCGATTGTTTCTTGACGAGCGACGTCTTCAGCGCCCACGGCAGGCCTGTGATCCCCGGTGGGATCTTGACCAGTGCCCGGCCCAGTTCGCCAGGGTGGGAGGCGTAGTACCGCGGGTTGGAGAGAAGGTACTTGAGGTTGTCGATGGACTCGACGATGTGGCGGGCCGGGCGGGGGAAGAACGCGGCGGCGATCTCCACCGACTCGTTGGCCTCGCACCACGATCTGCTGGTCACGACGTGGCCGTGTCGCAGCCCGCCGCCTGCGTCCACCAGATCGAAGGAGGTGAAGTCGCGAAGCTGTTCCGGATCGTTCGGCCGGATGTCGCCGATCGAGTACAGCGGGTGATCCATGAAGTAGCGGCCGACGTTGTCGGTTTCGTTGCCGACGCCGCCTCGCTGCCGTTGCGAGGTGAGCAGCAACCGGGCGTTCTCGATGCCACCTCCGGCCAGAACCACGGTGTCGGCCCGCAGCTGGTGGGATCGGCCGTCCTGGTCGGCGTAGGTCAGCGCTGTGGTTGGCCCACCGGCGCGCTCCTGGTGCAGCTCGGTCACCGTTGCACCCTCGATGATCCGGATTCGAGGGTCGGCCCGGACTGCCGCCGCGATGTCGACCAGGAATCGATCCCGGGGTCCGAATCGAAACCCGCGCCGGTCGACTGCATCGGCGCCGACCCAGTCCGACTGCTCGGCTCCGATCCCGGCCTCGTCGTAGTCGTAGTCGCCTTGGACGAGCAGTTCGTGGGCCTGGCGGTTCCACCGGTCGAGTTCGGCGCCGTCGATCGGCCAGCCCGAGGGGTCGATCCACCGACGTTCACCGACGGCCTGTCTGGTGAGGGTTCCGTAGCGGACGCCGAAGGTCCAATCACCGTCCTGTTTTGCGATCTTCACCGACCACCGATGGGCGTTTCCCCCGAGTTGACGGAATCGGGTGGCAACGAGGTCGAGGGCGTTGATCCGATCGCCGGTCACGTCGGCTCGGTTGAGCTCCGGCGATTGGTCGGTGGCCGAGCCGCTCTCCAGGAGTACGACGTCCAGTCGGTGGCTCGCCAGTCGCTGGGCCAGGGCGAGGCCTGCCGGCCCGCCACCGACGATGCAGATTCCGGCCGTCGTCGTTTCGCGTCTGGGACCGATTGTGGTCACGAGTGGTCGTCTTTCGTTCGGTTCTCGGGCAGGACGGGCGGCGATCGTCGCCTCGTCCCTCTGGCAAGGTGTGGCGGGACATGTTGTCGGACCACCTCGACGGAGCAATCCGGTGGCCGCCAACGGCGGCACGGATCGCGGTCGGTCAACAATAGCCCGCCGGCACCGGCCGAGGGGATCGGCGCCGGTGCGTCGCCCGCATGATCGCCGATGGATTGTCACAGAGCCGGCAACACGCCGCCATCGGGCCCGTTACGATACGGTTTCTCGGCCGGTTCTCCGCCCAGCTTTCGAGCGATGATGACGGTGCCGCCGCCGGTTGAACGGTCAGGACCACCAAGTGACGAATCGCGCTGATCGCGGGATGAAGAACGGCCACAAAGCCGAACGAGAAGTCGACGAATCGGGAAAGCTGGGAACGTTGGGTGGGGTGTTCACCCCCAGCCTGCTGACGATCCTCGGGCTGGTGCTGTTCCTTCGACTCGGCTACGTCACGGGAAACGTCGGCCTGGTCAAGATGCTGCTCATTCTGGGCCTGGCCACCAGCGTCTCGCTCCTCACCACGATCTCGCTGGCCGCCATAGCGACGAACCTGAAGGTCGGCGGTGGCGGGGTCTACTTCCTGATCTCGAGGACCCTCGGCCCGGCCTTCGGAGGGGCGATCGGCCTCGTGCTCTACCTGGCGATGGCGGTGTCGGTGGCCTTCTACGCCATCGGTCTCGGGGAGGCGGTGTCCAGCGTCATCGGTTCGGGCAATGCGAACACCCCGAGGTTGGTCGCTGCGGTCACCGTCGTTGGGCTGCTGGGGTTGACTCTGTTGGGGGCCGATGTGGCGACCCGACTCCAGTACGTGGTCCTGGGCTTGCTGACCTTGGCCATCGGTGCCTACTTCGTCGGTGCGGCCGGCGTGATCGACTTCGGACGGCTGTCCGAGAACATGTCGGCGCCGCCGGGCGGCGAGTCGTTCTGGGTCAGCTTCGCCATCTTCTTCCCCGCCATCACCGGCTTCACCCAGGGCGTTGCGATGTCGGGTGACTTGAAGACCCCGTCACGAAGCATCAGCCTCGGTACCTTCGGGGCGATCGGGGTGTCGACGGTCGTCTACGTGCTGGTCATCTTCACCTTCGTCCTGGCCGTCCCGCTCGACGACCTCCGGACCGATACCGCCATCATGCGTCGACTGGCCCCGGCTCCGTGGCTGATCGATCTGGGTGTGATTGCGGCAACGCTGTCGTCCGCCATCGCTTCGATGATGGGTGCGCCCCGAACCCTGCAGCGGTTGGCCGCCGATCGTCTCATCGCCCCGCTTCGGCCCTTCGCCATCGGATCGGGGGCGAACAACAATCCCCGCCGCGGGGTGGTGCTCACCGCGGGGATCGCCCTGGTGACCGTGGCCCTCGGAGATCTCGACGTCGTGGCCCCGGTCATCTCGATGTTCTTCCTGGCCAGCTACGGCATGATCAACTACGCGACCTACTCCGAGGCCAGAGCGGCGAGCACGTCGTTCAGGCCGAGGTTCCGGTATTTCGACTGGCGGCTCAGCCTGCTCGGCACCCTGGCCTGCCTCGGAGTGATCCTGGCCATCGATCCGCTGGCCGGGGCGCTGGCCGGCGCCGCCGTCTTCGGCCTCTACCGGTACCTCAGGCGCTCGATCCAGCAGGCCCGGTGGGCCGACAGCACCCGGGGCTTCCACACCTCGGAGGTCCGCAGCCACCTCAAACAGATGGCGGCCTTCGACGACGCCAGCCGGGACTGGCGGCCATGCACCGTCGCCTTCGTTCCCCGCGACCCGCAACGACGCAGTGCCCTGACCACCGTTGCCACCTGGTTCGAGGGGGAGGCCGGCTTCACCACCGTGGCCAGGATCATCGTCGGACGTGGTGCGTTCGTCCGAAAACAGGCGGCTCGGGTCGACCTGGAGCTGCAGCGGGAGTTGGACAACGGCGGCGACAAGGCGTACGGGAGGGTGCTCGTCGCCGAGAACATCGAGTCCGGGGTGGCGGCCATGCTCCAGGGGCACGGGATCGGAGCCCTGCATGCCAACCTGGCCCTGTTCAGTTGGTACGACCTCACCGACCCCGAGCGATCGAATCCCACCACCACCTCGACCATGGTCCAGACCGGTATCAGGTTCAACTGCAACGTCGGCATCGTCCACGCCCCGCAGAGCGCCTGGGAGGCGCTCGACCAACAGCCTCGGCAGGTCATCTCGGTCTGGTGGTCTGACCGTCGCACCGGGCAACTGCTCACGATCCTGGCCTGGATGTGCACCAGGACACCGGTGTGGAAGAAGGCGCCCATCGAGGTCTGGGTGGCGGCCGATGGCGGCGACGGGGTCGACACCGTGGCAGAGCTGCTCGACGACGCCCGGATCCCCGCCGTGGTTCGAGGCCTTGCCGACAACGACGGGTTCGTCTCGAAGGTGTCCGGTTCGGGGTTGGTGCTGGCCCCGGTGCGGATCAGGCAGAATGAGGCGCTCGGTCCCGGCGAGGTGCCGATCGATCAGCTGGTCGAAGATCTGGGGATCGTCGTTTTTGCCCACGCATCCTCGGTCGTCGAGCTGGACGCCCAGCCAGACGAGGGGGGCACCGCAGTGCTGGCCGACGCCCACGACCGGGCGACCGAACTGACCGAGCGGGCCCGGGAACTGAGCGTGCGGGCCGGCCAGCTGATGGTGGAGGCCGAGCTGGCCAAGATGGAACGAGCGGACGAACCGCAGCCTGGCGATCAGCGCCTGGCGGCGATCGAGGAAGCGGCGGTGGCGGCGCACCGTACCTACATCGACGCCAGAGCCAGGGCCGAAGAGGCCTGGCGGGTGGTGCGGGAGCTCGACCCGACGGCGAGTACCGAGAAGCTCGACCCCGAGCTCTGGGTCGGGGCGGACGGCGACCAGCTCTCCCATCTCGCCAGGACGAAGGCCGACCGGCAGTCCACAAGCTGATGGCCCTGCGGCTCAGCCACCCCGATCGAGGCTGGAGCGACCGTAGCGGTTCTTCTGCCAGGCCAGGCCGGCCGGCCGGCTCGGAAGCCTCCCGTGGAACCACAACACGGCAACCAGGGCCCCGAGCAGGAGCTGGTCGATACGGGCGTCGGTCCTGATGTAGACCAGGACCCAGTCATCGGCTCTGGACCAGAGGAGCATCCGCCACGACATCGATGCTGCGATCGCCGCCACGACCAGCGCCGCCGCCACCCCGAATCGTCTTCGTCTGATGAGCAACAGAACGGCCGCCGGCCACAGCAGGTAGAACTGCTCCTCGACGGCCAACGACCACAGGTGGCCGAGACCGGGCACGTTCGATCCGTCGAGGATCCGCCACCAGTTGGAGACGAACCCCAGCGCCGCCGCCACGGCCGCCACCTTGTCCCGGTTGAGCACGCCGGCATAGGAGGCGTACAGCAGGTACGCCCCGAGCATGGGGACCAGAGCCGGCAACAGACGCACGGCTCGTCGCCAGTAGAAGCCGACCAGGGCGATCGAGCCGTCTCGCCCGTCCTCGATCAACAGCAGGGCGGTGATGAGGAAGCCGCTGACGACGAAGAACACGTCGACGCCGAGGAAACCGCCCCGAGGGGTGGGGAACCCGTCTTGGATGAGATAGAAGCGGGTGTGGTAGACGACCACGGCGGCGATGGCGATCCCCCGCATCCCGTCCAACGCCCCGAGGTACGGCAGCGATGGCCGTTCTCCGGTCCGCCGCGGTGTGCGCTGTCCCACCGAGCCGAGGTTCCCGGCCCCCGTTGTCGGCATTGTGTCCCCGATCAGGTCGCCGCCTCGGTTCGACTATAGGAGAGCGCTGAGAGCGTTCGGGTGGCGCCGAGGGTCGTTGCCCTGCGCCCGGTCATCACCGCCGAGCGGGACGGGGTGCACTGGGCCTCCATGTTCATGTTGGTCAGTCGCAGCCCCTCGGCGGCCAGGGCGTCGATCCGAGGTGTCGCCGCGCCCCGCACGATCCCGCCGCCGTACACCCCCAGCTCGCCGTAGCCCAGGTTGTCGAAGAAGAGACCAGCACGATGTTCGGCTGCTCGGCCATCTACCGGTCCGATCCTTCGGGGCCGCTCGGGGTGGAGACCCGATCCCACAGCCGGCGGGCGATCACCACGTTCTGGATCTCGGTCGTGCCGTCGATGTAGCCGGTCAGCTTCGCCGCCGCCAGATGGCGGGGCAGGGGATTGGTCGCACCGGTGGCCCCGCCGGCTCCCCCGGCCTCACCGGTCCGCTCTGGCGGGTCCGGCAATCGGCGTCTGTAGCCGGCGGCCCCCATCACCTGCATGCAGTCGGCGATCCGCTCCTGGGCCTTGCGGGCGGCGAACTTCTTGGCGTGGGCCGCCATCAGGGTTGCATCTTCGCCGTCCTGGAGTTGGCGGGCGGCCCGGTAGGTCAGCAGCCTGGTCGCCTCCAGGTCGGTGGCGACGTCTGCCAGCATCCACTGCACCCCCTGCCTGTCGGCGACGGGCGAGCCGAACGCCTGGCGGCCGGCGGTGTAGGTCAGGGCAACCTCCAGCGACCGGCGCAGGATGCCACAACACATGGCCCCGACGAGGACCCGGGCCAGGTCGATACCGACCATTGCGGCGGCGAAGGCCCGCCCGACCGGGATGAGGGTGTTGGCGGCCGGGACCCGCACGTCGTCGAACCGGAAGCCCCCGGTGCCCATGGCGTGGCCACCGAGGAGCTCGTATGGTTCGCTACGGGTCACACCCGGCAGCTCGGGATCGACCACGATCGACACGATGCCGCGATGGCCGGCCGCCGGGTCGGTCTGGGCGTAGACGTTGAGCGACCCGGCGTGGCTGGCGTTGGTGACCCAGGCCTTCTCGCCGTTGATCACCCATTCGTCGCCGTCGCGCCTCGCCGAGCAGGAGATGGCGGCGGCATCGGATCCGGCGCCCGGTTCGGTCAGCAGGAACGCCCCCAGCACGTCGCCGGACACCAGCCGTGGCAGCAGGTCGTTGACCAGGTGGTCGTTGCCGCTGGCGGCCACCGCTCTGGCCATGTTGTTGTGGACCACGACGCTGAAGGCGGCGGCCAGGTCGGCGGCGGCCAGCTCCTCCAGGACCCGGGCCACGACCACCGGCCCGACCCCGCGGCCACCGAGCTCGGTCGGCACCAGGAGGGCGGCGAGCCCGGCCCCCGACAGCGCAGCGAAGGCCTCGGCGGCGAAGCGCCGCTCCCGCTCCCACTGCTCGGCTCTCGGTTCGATCTCGGTCGAGGCGAAGCGGATCGCGTCGTCGACGATCGCCTGCTCGGCCGCTGACAGGTGCGCATCGGTCATTGGCAGAGCGTAGGGGCCCCACCACCCGCGACCGGAAACGGGACCGTTCGGTCCCAAAGCTGCAGGATCGGCTGCGGTTCAATACGGTGGTGAGGTGAACAGCGACGGGAGCAGCGACGGTGCAGCCGACGAGGGGTACGTCCGACCATGGGCTGTCACCGAACCGGGTCGGCTCGTCGGCAGGGGCCACAGCGCCGGTGATGTCCTGGAGGCGTGGAACTGGTCGGTGGTGGAGCGCTCACCGGGAATCCTGGTCGTGTCGTGCCACCTGCCCGAGCAGCTGAAGAACCCCAAGGGTCAACTCTTCGGAGGGTTCACCGCGACCTATGTCGACTTCATCTCGATCCATACCGTGCACACGATCGACCCCGACCGGGATCCCACCTCGGCCGACCACTTCGTCAGCACCATCAACATGCGGTGCGACTACTTCGAGCCGATCATGGGACCGACGTTCTCGATACGGGGCGAGCTGATCAACCAGCGCGGTTTGACCAGCCTGGTCTCGACCAGGTTCCTCGATGGTGACACGATGATGGCCCACGCAATCACAACCCTTCGCCGCGCCCCGGAGGTGCGCCAGACATGACTGCTGAACTCGTCCTGGTGGAGCGGCCGACGAAACGGGTCGCAACGGTGACCCTCAACCGGCCTGAACGGCGCAACGCCCTGACCGGGCCGCTGGCCGCCGAACTGGCCGATGCCATCGAGGCCCTGAACGCCGACGACGGCACGACGGTCATCGTCATCCGGGGCGCCGGTGGGGCGTTCTGCTCCGGCCTGGACCTCAAGGAGTTCAATCTCGATCCCCAACCGCCGTGGGTTGCCGACTTCTCCGAGACGTGGCGCCGGGTCCATCGGGCCTTGTTCGACTCCGAACGGATCCTGATCGGGGCGCTGGAACGAGCTGCGGTCAACGGCGGCGCGGCGCTGGCCTTGGCCTGTGACTTCCTGGTGGCGGGGGAGACCGCCTTCCTCCAGGTCGGCGAGATCCAGCAGGGCATGCCGGCCCCGATGAACATGGCCTGGTTACGGCTGCGCTTCGACGAGGCGCTGGCCGGCCGTGTGGCCCTGCTCGGCGATCGCATCGCCGGACCGGAACTGGAACGGCTGGGCATCGCCCATCGGTCGGTGCACGACTCCGAGGTGCTGACCGTGGCCGACGAACTGGCGACACGGCTGGCCAACCACGACCCGGCCGGGGTCCGCAGGATCAAGGCCTCGCTGCGGCGAACCGGTACCGCCGACACCGCCGAGCAGTGGTTCGCCCGAGCCCTCGCCGCCGATCCGTTCAGCGGACGGCAGATGAAACCACGAGCTGCGGAGAACGCCTGACCATGGCCGAATCATCCACCTCCGCACCGAGTTCCCCATCGGCCTCCGGGCCGGAGCGGCCGGCCCCGGCCGGTGGCTCGGACACCGACCGGGCGGCCCTGGAAACGGTGATGGCCGACTTCAAACGAGGCTTCGCCAAGGTGGACCGAACAGCACTGGCCAGGGCGGTGACCGACGACTTCGAATGGCACGTGCACTGGCACCGGTCGGCCGCCGATGAGCCGACCGGTTGGGTGCTGCGCGGCCTCGACGAGGTCATGGCCGAGATCGAACGCCGCCGCGACACCTGGACCGAGCTGCGCTATGTCGACATGGAGGAGCGCTACACCGACGACATGATCGTCCAGACCTTCGTGGTCAGCGGGGTCGACGGCTCGGGTCGGCGGTTCCACAATGCGGCGGTGGATCTGTACCCGCTCCGGGACGGCCGCATCGCCGCCAAGCAGACCTACTGGAAACAACATGGCGCCTTCTGAACCGCCCGACGTGAGGACCGACCGGGCCGGGTGGCGGCGACACGCCGTCAGCCGCCCTCGATGATCACCGCGGCCGCGGCCAAGTCGTCGATCTGTGGGCCGGTCAGTCCGGCCTCGGCCAGCACGTCCCTGGTGTCTGCGCCGAAGACCGGCGACGGGCCCCGGATGCCGGACGCCGCCTTCTCGAACGACACCGGCATCCCGGCGGTGGTGTACGGCCCGAACACCGGGTGGTCGAGCTCCACCACGTAGTCGTTGGCCAGGACCTGGGGATCGGCCAACGCCTCGTACGGCAGGTTGTAGGGGCCACAGGGGTAGCCGGCAGCTTCGAGGATGGCGGTCCACTCGGCGGTGGTCTTCTCGGCGAACAACGCCTCGGCCTGGTCGACCACGGACTGGAACTCGGCGGTCGAGGGATCGGACACGTCCGGCACCGGGAGCTTGGTGACGTTGTGGAACTTGAGCCACAGGCCCCTGCTCAGTCCCGCCACCGAGATCAAGCCGTCAGCGGTCTTGTAGTGCCGGAAGTAGAGCCGGAACGCCCCCTGGCCGGCTTGGACCCGGTCCTCGTAGATCTCCCGTTGTTGATCGAAGTCCACGCCCGCCTCCCGGAGCACGGCAAGGTCCGCTGCGAACTCGGCGATCGGTTCGGCGTCGAGGGTCGGGAAGAACGCCAGGGTGGCGAGGCCGAGGCTCATGGCGGTGCCCAGCAGGGAGGCGTCGACCCGCTGGCCTTCTCCGGTGTGATCTCGGTGACGCAGCCCGGCCATCACGGCGAAGGCGGCGGCGATGCCGGTCGCGAAATCGTGGATGGCCGGCCTGGTCGGCAGCGGTACCCCGTTCTTCGACCGGTTCATGATGAAGCCGACACCGCTGCGGCCCTGGATGAGCACGTCGTAGCCACCCTGGTCGGCTTCGGGGCCGTTCGGCCCGAGCGGGGTGTGGGTGAGATGGACCAGCCGGGGGTTGATGGTCCTGGCATGGTCCCAGCCGATGTCGTAGCGGGCCAGATCGCTGCGCTTGAACGCCACCAATGCCACATCGGCCCAGCGGAACAGTGCGTCGATCACCTCGCCTGCACCCTCGGCATTGAGGTCGAGGGCGATGCTGCGCTTCCCGGGGTTGATGACCGCAAAAGCCCGGGACTCGTTCGGCCCCAGGGCGGCGAGACCCCGCATGGCATCCCCGCCCGGCGGCTCGACCTTGACCACATCGGCCCCCAGCCCGGCCAGCAATCGGCCGCAGTGGGGGATCGCCGCGTTCTGGGACAGCTCCAGCACCTTGATGCCGTCGAGGATGCCGCCCCGAATCCCCGGTCGGCCCTGCTCGGATTGGTCGGTCATCGTCGGGTGGTCTCGGTCTCGGTCTCGGCAGACGCCTTGTCGCCCTCGGTGTCCGGTGCGGCGTCCCTGGCCTCGTCGTAGGCGTCGACCGCCGGTCCGACGTGGTCGGCGATGAACGCGGCCAGGCGTTCCGCGTGGTCCCGTGCCCGGGCTGAGGTGGTGAATTCCATGTCGACGCCGCCGATTCAGTTCTTCAACAGGTCGCGGAACGGGGTGTCGCGGTCGGGCCCCGGTTCACGGGGTAGGCCCAGCGCCCGCTCGCCGAGCGTGTTGCGTTGGATCTCATCGGTACCGCCACCGAGGCTCATGCCACGGCAGTTGAGGATGTGATAGGCGAAGTAGTCGGCGTCGGCGTTGGCGTCGACCCGCAGGTCGGGATGCCAGGCCGGCGAAGCGGGGAAGGCCAACCGGGCCGCCAGGTCGGCGGCGGCTCGTCCCTGCTTCGTCCTCCACAGCTTGCCGATCGAGGGGTGCATGCCCGCTCGGGCCCCCAGCCAGGCCACCACCTTCTCGCCCGAGTACAGCGTTGCCAACTCCTGGCGGATCAGCGGATCGACGTCACGGCCTCGGGCTCTGGCCAGCTCGATCAGCTGGGCCACCGGAATGGGCGTGCGACCGGCCTTGGACCGTTGGGTGGCCGAGCCGCCCATCGATGCGGTGCCGGTGTTCACCCGCTCGTGGGCCAGCAGCGCAACCGCGGTGGTCCAGCCGCCGTTGACCTCACCGACCACCCAGTCCTTTGGTATGCGGGCCTCGTCGATGAAGATCTCGTTGAACTCGGCCTCGCCGGTCATCTGAACCAGCGGCCGCACGGTCACCCCGTCCTGTTCGACCGGCAGCACGAACATCGTGATGCCCCGGTGCTTCGGGGCGTCCAGATCGGTCCTGGCCAGGAGGATGGCCAGCTGGCTGTGTTGGGCCCCGGACGTCCAGACCTTCTGGCCGGTCACGATCCACTCGTCCCCGTCGAGCACAGCCCGGGTCGACAGCGATGCCAGGTCGGAACCGGAACCGGGCTCGGAGTACATCTGGCACCAGATCTCCTCCCCTCGGAGGCCGGGTGTGATGAACCGGCGCTTCAGCTCGTCGGTGGCGTAGTCCCGGATCGTCGGCATGGCCATGCCGACCCCGATCCCGAACGTGGCATCCTCGCGGGGCACCAGGCCACGGCTCTGATCGCGATAGGCCTGCAGGTACTCGGGTCCCAGACCGCGTCCGCCGTACTCGACCGGGTAGTCGATGCCGGCCAGGCCATGATCGAACAGTGCGGCCCGCCATGCCTTGGCCCGGGGGATCGTGCCCTGCACACCATCGAGGGCGGCCGGTAGCAGCTCGTCGAAGAAGCGGCGGACCTCGCGGCGGAAGTCGTCGAGGGTCGGAGTGGTCATCGCCCGACCGTACCGCTGTTGGTCGGCGTGCCGCCAGGTCGTCGTGAGGGCCACGGCCAGGGCGAAACGGGCCGGGTCGGCGGTCGGTTCGGCCTCGGTTCCGCCGCTCGGTTCGGGACCTTCGTCTCTCCATCCACCGTGCTCGATGACCGATGATGGAAGTCGAATCGATCTGCTTGACCGAAGGGCTGCCATGGCCAGCACAACCCGAACCAAACCGGTGCCGGCCGCCGGCGAGGTGGCCGACGGCCGTCTCCGGTGGCTTGGCCGAGGGCTGGCGGCGCTGGCCGTCGGCTTGGCCGTCAACTCGGTCCTCGGGCCGTTCGTCGCCGACCGCCTCGACTATCCGGTGTCGGAGACGATGCGGAACCAGACGATCGGGCTCGATGCCGCGGGGCTGGTCCTCGTCGCCCCGCTCACCGTGGTCATCGCCATCCTCGCCCTGCGGGGTCACCGGGCGGCGCCGGTGCTGGCCCTCGGGCCGACGAGCTACGTGGCCTACATGTTCGTCCAGTACATCGTCGGACCGGACCACCTGGACTACCCCCGGGTCCTGATCCTGCAGCTGGCCCTGTTCATCGGTGGTTGGCTCCTGGCCGCGCTGGCCTGGTCGATCGACCGATCCCGGCGATCGGGCTCGCCGCTGCTCTCCCCTCGCCACGGCCACGTGTCGCTGGTCCTTGGACTCTTCGTATTGCTGCGCTATCTGCCGGGGCTATGGTTGGAAGCCTCGGTGCCGAGCCCCTGCCGGATCAGGCCGCCCAGGACCCGGCCATGTACTGGTTGATCGTGTTGCTCGACCTCGGCGTCTACCTGCCGATCGCCGTCCTGGCGGCGATCGGTCTCCGGCGGGGACGGGCCTGGGCGACGACCCTGCACCGGGGTGCCGTCGGCTGGTTCGTGTTGGTCAGCGTGGCGGTGACCGCCATGTCGGCCGCCATGTTGGCCAACGACGATCCGAGTGCCTCCACCGGGCAGCTGGTGCTGTTCGTTGTGACCGTGGTGGCCGTTGCCGGCTACGCCTACGCCATCGACCGTGGCCTGTTCGAACCGACCGAACCGGGTCCCGCCGCCGGCCCGTCCGATCGGGCGCAGATCGAGCCGGAGCGGCGCCATGTCGTCTGAACCGGTCGCAGGCGACGTCGGCGTCAGCGCCGGGACGGGCAGGGTTCCCGTGCTGACCCGGGGTTCACCGACCGCCGACCGCCGCTCGTCGGCGGTCCGCCGGTTCGGCTACGTGGTGTCCATCGTGGTCAACGGCGTCATGTGGTACCTGGTCCATCAGCTTCCGGACTGGGAATGGGCCCGCTTCCTCACCCCGGACTTCGATGAGCTGCTCCCCTGGATCGACCGAAGCTTCGGCGCCACCATCGTTGCCAACACCCTGTTCCTGGCCTACGACCCCCGCTGGTTCAGGTCGACGGGCAACGTCATCACGACAGCCATCAGCCTCGCAGTGGCCGTCCGGACCCTCCAGGTGTTCCCTTTCGACTTCTCCGGCTACGACCTCGACTGGTCCTGGTTGGTCCGCATGATCGTCATCGTTGCCATCGTCGGCACCGCCATCGGTCTCGTCGCCGAAGTGGTCCGGTTGATCAGGATCGTCGCTTCCGGTTCAGTCGACCGTGCCGGAAGCCGGGCGTCATAGCGGCCGCTACAGCCGATCGCCGCTCCGCCCGTGTCGCACCCGTTGCATCCGATGGCCGGTTCAGCCGATCGTCGGTTCCCGGTCACTGTTCCGCCAGCTGGTTTTCGAACTCGATCTCGGCCGCCCGGGCCAGATCGTGGCGGTCGTCGGCCAACTCGTACTCCACCCAGTGCAGCGTGCCCTCGAACGGGAACGGCCCCCGGTAGTCGCCGGTCACCGTCGGCCCGGCGTCGCGTCCGATGTCCATGCCGTACATCGCCTGACGGTACGGCAGGGTTTCGACCGGTCCGGACCCGATCTCGATCGGATCGTCGTCTGGCGACGCGGCGTCGTCGACCAGCAGCGTTGCGACGCCGCTGTGTTCGCCGGTCTTGCGGTAGCGAACGATCAGGTCGACCCGCCCTTCCGGGAGGTCCCGGGTCGATACGACGTCGAACATGAGACCGGCCCGGTTGTAGACGAAGTGGAGTCGGTCGTGGTTCACATGGAAGCTGTAGCCACCGGTCCTGGCCCCGCTGGCGACCAGGACCCCGTTCTGCCCGGCGCCACGGTCGACCCTGGCCCGGATCGCGAACGACCGGTTCCGGACATCGGGAACCTTTGTCCGCTCCAGGTGGGGCGACGTCGCCAGGAATCGCTGGACGTTGCCCTGTGGCTCCCGGCTCGGCCGGCGGATGATCAGCAGCTCGGCCCCGCTCCGGTCATCGAGCGGCAACACGTTGTACTTGCCGGCCTCGACCCACCATCGGTCAACCAGTTCCCGCAGCTTCTCCGGCCGCTCGGCCGAGAGGTCGACACACTCGGAGAAGTCGGTGTCGGTGTGGTACAGCGCCCAGTGGTCGTCCTCGAACGGGGTGCCACGCTCGTGCATGGTGACCGCTTTCCACCCTTCGTGCCAGATCGCCCGGTGGCCGAGCATCTCGTAGTACTGGGTCTGCTTGCGGGTCGGCTCGTCAGCCCCGTCGAAGGTGTAGCGCAGGCTTCGGCCCTCGATCGGCTGCTGGGGGACGCCACGATAGGTGTCCGGCGCCTCGACCCCGATGCAGTCGAGCACCGTTGGCAGGATGTCGCTGACGTGGTGGTACTGATCCCGCAGTCCGCCGGCGTCGCCGATGCCGTTCGGCCAGTGAACGATCAGGGGATCCCGGATGCCGCCCTCGTAGGTGTTCTGCTTGTAGAACCGCAGTGGCGTGTTGCCGGCCTGGGCCCAACCCCATGGGTAGTTGTTGTAGATGTTCGGCCCGCCGATCTCGTCGACCCGCTCGACCATCTCCTCGACCGGGGACCGCATCATGTTGAAGTAGGCCAGCTCGTTCAAGCTGCCGTGCTTGCCGCCCTCCTGGCTGGCGCCGTTGTCCGACAACAGCACCACCATCGTGTCGTCCAGCACGTCGATCGACTCCAGGAACTCGATCAACCGACCGATCTGGTCGTCGGTGTGGTCGAGGAAACCGGCGAAGACCTCCTGCATCCTGGCGTAGAGGCGCCGCTGGTCGTCGCTCAGCTCGTCCCACGGTTCGACCCCGGGGTTGCGGGGCGCCAGTTGGGCATCGGGTGGGACCACGCCGGTCGCCTTCTGTTTCTCGAACCACCGCTGCCTGGTGACGTCCCAGCCGTCGTCGTAGCGGCCCCGGTACTTCTCGATGTAGGCCGGCGGCGCCTGATGCGGCGAATGGGTGGCGCCGAAGGCCAGATAGGTGAAGAACCGATCGCCGGGTGAGGACCCCTGGTGGGCGGTGATCATGGCGATGGCCTGATCGACCAGATCCTCCGACACGTGATACTCGTCTCCGTCTCCTGGGCCACCGGAGCGTGGCTCGATCGGATGGTTGTCGACCGTCAGCTCCGGCGAGAACTGATCGGTGGCCCCGCCCATGAACCCGTAGTACCGGTCGAAGCCCCTCCGCAGCGGCCAATTGTCCATCGGTCCTGCCGGCGAGCAGTCCTCCAAGGTGGCCAGGTGCCATTTCCCGAGGGCGAAGGTGCCGTAGCCGTGCTCGCTGAGGATCTCGGCCATCGTGGCAGCCGATGGTGCGATCACCCCTCGACAGTTCGAGAAGCCGCTGTCGACGTTGGAGATGAATCGCATGCCGACCGAGTGGTGGTTCCGCCCGGTCAGCAGGCAGGCCCTGGTCGGTGAGCACAGGGCCGTGGTGTGGAAGTTGGTGTACCGGAGACCGCCGGCGGCCAGCCGGTCGATGTTCGGTGTCTCGATATCGGAGCCGAAACAGCCGAGTTGGGCGAAGCCGGTGTCGTCGAGCACGATCACCACCACGTTCGGGGCTCCGGCCGGTGGCCGCTTTGGCGGATCCCAGGCCGGTGTCGAATCGGCGGCGGTGATGGCAACCGTCGGTTGGTTGGCGTTGCTCATCGTCGGTCCTGTCGATCGATCATCATCGCATGCTTCCCTGTTGTCGGCGGCCGGTCAAGACGATGGCGTGCACTGGGTTCATTTGCCAACAACATGGTCACGACCTACTTTTTCGTCACTGCCGTTCCCTGCCACCGGGGCGGTGCGGCAGCGTCCACAAGGGGAGAAGTTCGTGATGTCGACAAAGAAGCGATGGCGCATACTCGGTGTCCTTTTGAGCCTGGTACTGCTGGCAGCCGCCTGCGGCAGCGACGACAGCACCGCGAGCGAGGACGAGGAGACCAGCACCGAGACCACCGCGTCGGCCGGCATCTCCACGACCCAGGGCGACTCCAGGACGACGAAGCGGACCAGGACGACGCCCCGGCCGAGGCCGGGCCGGCGTCCGGCACCCTGCGCTACGTCGAGTTCTCACCCGTCACCACCTTCGACCCGGCCAAGTCCCAGACCGCCCAGGCGGTCTACCTCTACCCGGTGTACGACACCCTGACCCGGCAGAACAACGAGTTCGGCCTCGAACCGGCCCTGGCCACCTCCTGGGAGGCACCGTCGCCCGACACCTGGGTGTTCCAGATCCGCGACGACGTGGTGTTCCACGACGGCGAGCCGCTCGACGCCGCGGCCGTCGTCGCCAATATGGAGTATCACGCCGGCACCGAGGGCAACCCCAACGGCGCAACCTGGGCCGGGTTCGCCGGCGCCGAGGCCACCGGTGACTACGAGGTCACCGTGACCTTCAACGTCCCTCAGCCCCAGTTCCCCATCGAGATGTCCATGGTCATGGGCATGATGATCAGCCCGGCGGCGATCGCTGCCGGCACCGACCTGACACGAGATCCGCAGGGCTCCGGTCCCTGGATCTGGCAGGACGGTGAGTCCGAGGCCGGGGTGACCGAGGTCTTCACGCTGTTCGATCAGTACTGGAATCCGGCCGACCAGGGTGTCGAACGGATCGAGGTCACCTCGGTCCCCGACAACACCGCCAGGCTGAACGCGTTGCTGACCGGCGAAACCGACATCATGGCAACGATCCGCGATGCGCAGATCGATCAGGCCGTCGAGGGTGGCAACGAGGTGCTGTCGGTTCCCAACTACTTCCCGTATCTGGGTGTGTTCGGCCGGGCCGAGGGTGCGGTCGACGGTGATCTGCTCCAGCTCGATCTGATCCGGCAGGCCATCGCCTACTCGATCGACCGGGACGCCTACAACGAGGCGATCCACGCCGGCAAGGGCGACAGCAAGGGCGGCATCTACCCGTCGGCCTTCGACGAGTGGCATGTGGCGGCGTTGGACGACACCTTCGACTACGATCCCGAGAAGGCAAAGGAGCTGCTGGCCGAGGCCGGCTTCCCGGACGGGATCACCCTCCAGACGCCGATCATGCCCGCCATCCAGCCCCACGTCGAGCTGGTGACCCAGATGCTCGGCGCATCCGGGATCACCCTGGAGCAGACCCAGATCAACAACGGCGAGCTCGGACCCCGCATGCGATCCGGCGAGTTCGGGATCGGCTGGGGCCGGGAGCTGCTCTACCATCCCGCCAACACCTACCCGAAGTACACCGCCGAGAACGGTGTCTGGAACCCGTTCCGCCTGACCGACCTGAAGGATCTCGATGACACCATGGCCGAGGCGGCGGCCGCCCCCGATCTGGCGACCCAGCAGGAGCTGTACGCCGAGGTCAGCACCCAGCTGATCGACCGGAATGTCATCATCCCGTTGGCCCACGGTTCGCAGAATGCGGCCTGGACCCCGGCCGTCACCGGCGTGGTGATGGGCCTCAACATGCAGGCGCCCATGCCATACGGCGTTCGGGTTGAGGGCTGACCGTCCCTGCAAGGTGGGTGCCCTGAGCCAACGGGTCCAGGGCACCCACACCTTCAACTGAGGAGTTCACGTGCTTCGGCTACTGGTCACCCGGCTGCTGGCGGCGATTCCGCTGATGTTCCTGGTCGGGACCATCGTGTTCTTCCTGCAACAGCTCAATCCGGTCGACCCCACCGCGGCGATCCTCGGCGACGACACCTCCGACGCCGCGGTCGAGGCGGCCCGCGAGGATCTCGGCCTCAACGAGCCGGTGCTGACCCAGTACACGACCTGGCTGGGCAACGCGGTTCGAGGTGATCTCGGGACGTCGTGGTTCAACGGCGAAGACGTCACGACGCTGCTCATCCGGAGGGCCAAGGTGACGTTCTCGATCGTGGCCGGCTCGATCCTGATCGCCCTGGTGCTCGGGGTGTCCCTCGGGGTGACCGCGGCCCTCAAGGCCGGCCGCTGGCCGGACCGCCTGGTCACCGTCGTGTCGTCGTTGGGCATCGCGGTGCCGAACTTCTGGGTGGCCATCATCCTGGCCGCCATCTTCGCCGTCAACCTCGGCTGGTTTCCCGCGCTCTGGAGCGTGAGCCGAACCTCGACCATCAGCGGCTGGATCTACACCATCATCCTGCCCTGCCTCGCTCTGGGGACCGCCTCGTCGGCCGCCATCGCCCGCCAGACCCGCTCGGCGATGATCGGCGTGCTCCAACAGGACTACATCAGGACCGCACTGGCCAAGGGCCTGCCGGTCCGGCGGGTGATCTTCCGCCATGCGCTGCGCAACGCCGCCATCCCCATCGTCACCCTGATCGGGTTCCAGCTGTCCGCATTGATCGGCGGCGCCATCTTCGTCGAGTTCATCTTCAACATCCCCGGCCTCGGCACCATCGGGGTGGAATCGGTGCAGCGCAACAACGCCCCGATCACGCTCGGCTTCGTCATGATCACCACGTTGGTGGTGGTGATCGCCAACATCTTCCTCGATCTGAGCTACGCCTGGCTCAATCCGAAAGTCCGGAGGTCCTAGGCCATGTCCGACTTCAGGGCCGCCGAGGACCTGGTCGCCGCCGAGAGCATCATGGGGGCCGGCGCCGACGCCGAGGACGCGGGCTCCGCCGTCGAGACGACGGCCCGGGGCAGCCGGTTCTGGGGTCGGTTCCGGCGCAACCGGCTGGCGCTGGCCGCCGGCGGGTTCCTGCTGCTCGAGCTGTTCCTGCTGTTGATCGCCCCGTTGATCACCACCCACGACCCAAACCAGGCCACGAACTTCGCCGACTTCTTGAAGGGCCCCGGCTCGGAGTACTGGTTGGGTACCGACTCGGTCGGTCGCGACATCTACGCCAGGATCATCTACGGGACCCGATTCGCCTTCACCGCCGGGGCGGTTGCGGTGTTGACCGCACTGGTCATCGGGGTCCCGCTCGGGCTGACCATCGGCTTCTTCCGAGGCTGGGTCGACCGCATCGTGATGCGGGTCGTCGAGGCGATCGTTGCCATCCCGGCCGTCGTACTGGCCATCTCGATCATCGCCGTCACCGGACCGGGGTTGGTCACCGCCATGTTCGCCATCGGCATCGTCTACTCCATGATCATCACCCGACTGACCCGGGCCGAGGTGTTCGCCGCCAGGGAGGAGCTCTACGTCGACGGTGCCAGAGCGGCCGGTTCGTCCAACCGCCGGATCATGTTCCGCCACATCCTGCCCAACATCGCGCCGGTGCTGATCGTGCAGACGACCCTGCTGTTCGCCACCGCGGTTCTGGCCGAGGCGGCACTGAGCTTCCTCGGGTTGGGGGCCAGCACCAATCAGGCCAGCTGGGGAAGAATGCTGCGCAGTGCCCAGGAATCGATCGATCAGTCGATCTGGCCCGCCTTCCCGCCCGGCATCGCCATCTTCGTCACCGTGGTCGCGTTCAACGTTCTCGGCGACGGCCTGCGCGATGCCTTCGGCCGGGAAGCCAGAGGGGGCCGGGTCGGGGTCGGCGATGTGGAGCGGGCCGAGGCTTCGGGCACCCTGGCCGACGACGAGTCGGCGTTGCTCTCGGTCCGCGACCTGTCGATCCGCTTCCCCCGACCGGGCACCACCGAGGATGTGAGCGTGGTCCGCAACGTCGATTTCGACATCGGGCGGGGCCAGGTCATGGCGCTGGTCGGCGAGTCGGGCTCCGGCAAGTCGATCTCCGCCCTGTCCCTGCTCGGTCTGGTGCCCGACCCCGGCCGGGCCTCGGCGTCGTCGATCCGCCTCGACGGCAGGGAGTTGGTCGGGCTGGGGTTCGACGAGCTCCGTTCGGTTCGGGGCAAGGAGATCGGCTTGATCTCCCAGGAGCCCTCGGCCGCCCTCAACCCGGCATACACCGTCGGCCGGCAGATCGCCGAGCCGTTGATCTACCACCTCGGCATGAGCAAGGCCGATGCCCGCCGGCGGGCCATCGAGCTGATGACCAGGGTCGGCATCCCCGATCCCGAGACCAGGATCGACAGCTTCCCCCACCAGTTCTCGGGTGGCATGGCCCAGCGGGTGGTGATCGCCATGGCGCTGTCGTGCAACCCGAAGCTGCTGATCGCCGACGAGCCGACAACCGCGCTCGACGTCACCGTGCAGGGCCAGGTGTTGGACCTGATCGGTGAGCTGAGCCGGGAACTGGGGGTCAGCGTTCTGCTGATCACCCACGACCTGGGCGTCGTGGCCGACCTGGCCAGCGAGGTGGCGGTGATGTACGCCGGTGAGATCGTGGAGTCCGGCAAGCTGGTCGAGGTCTTCCACGATCCTCAGCATCCCTATACCGAGGGGCTGATCAAGGCCATCCCCCGCAACGAGCGGCGCAGCGGCAGCCTGCCGACCATCAGTGGTGTGGTGCCGCCACCGTGGGAGTGGCCGGACGGCTGCCATTTCGCCCCCCGCTGTCCCTATGTCACCGACGGCTGTCGCAGCGGCAGGATCGAGTTGCGACCGGCCGGGCTGTCCCTCACCCGCTGCGTCCGGGCCGACGAGCTCGATCTGGTCGGCGTCGGCCACAGCACGGTCGAGGCCAACGCCACGACCGCCATCGAGGAGCGGAGCTGATGACCGAGCCACTGCTGGAGATCGATGACCTGACCATCACCTTCCCCGGGGGCAGGGGTCAATGGCCGTGGCAACGCCAGCCCGACGTCCGGGCGGTGCAGCACGCCAGCCTCAGTATCGCCCCCGGTGAGACGCTGGGGTTGGTCGGAGAATCGGGTTCCGGCAAGACCACCATCGGTCGGGCGGTCCTGCGGTTCATCCGACCGGTCGGTGGCACGATTCGCCTCGGCGAGTTCGACGTGACCGGCTTCGGGCGCAGCGTGCCCGCCCCCTATCGGCGAGCGGTCCAGGTCGTGTTCCAGGATCCGGTCGGTTCCCTCAACCCGTCGATGGTGGTGGGAGACATCATCGGTGAGCCGCTGCAGATCCACTTCGGCATGGACGCATCGGACCGGGAGCGGCGAGCCGGTGACCTGCTCGAGCAGGTCGGCCTGGAGCGGCACCATCTGGAGCGATACCCCTATGAGTTCTCCGGCGGGCAACGGCAACGGATCGCGGTGGCAAGAGCGTTGGCCACCGAGCCCCGGCTGCTGGTGCTCGACGAGCCGGTCTCGGCGCTCGACACCTCGACCCAGAGCCAGGTGATCAACCTGCTCGATCGGCTGCAGCGGGAAACCGGGGCCGCCTATTTGTTCATCGCCCACGATCTCGCGGTGGTCCGCCACATCTCGGATCGGATCGCGGTGATGTACCACAGCCGGATCGTGGAAAAGGGTGACAGCGATCTCCTCTGTGAGGAACCCCGGCATCCGTACACCGAATTGCTGCTGGCCTCGATTCCCGATCCAGACCCGGCCATTCAGCCTGCCAAGAGCCTGCGCCGTCGGGAGCTCACCGTCGGCGGCGAGCTCGGGGCGGCGGGAAACGCCCCGGAGCAGGGTTGCCCGTTCGCCAACCGCTGCGCCCATGTGATGGACATCTGCCACGATCGGTTCCCCGAGCCGTTCTCCCTCGAGGATGGCGGCGAGGTCCGGTGCCATCTCCACACCAGCGGACCAACGCTCGAAGGTCGCCCGCTGCGGGCCCTGGCCGCACCCGCCGGCTGACGGGGCCGCGACGAGCAGTTGGCGGCGGCCCGATGGCGGCCGAGGGGCGGTTCGTGGTCAACGCCCGTGATGGATGTATTCGTGCATGACCTGTTTCTCGTCCTCCAACTCCGAGACCCGGTGCTTCACCACATCGCCGATGCTGACGAGCCCGGAGAGCTCACCGTCGATGTCGACGGGAAGATGGCGGATACGTTTCTCGGTCATCATGTTCATCAGCCCGTCGATCAGATCGTTCGGGGCGCACGTGAAGACCTTCCTGGTCATGATGTCTGCCACCGGGAGCTCGAGCAATCCTTCGGTCACCCCCAGCGCTCGTACGATGTCCCGTTCCGAGACGATGCCGTCGATGCTCCGGCCGTTGTCGCTGACCACCAGTGCACCGAACCCGTGTTCTCGAAGGATCTCAACCGCCCTGCCCACGGTGTCGGTCGGTTTCACCGTGGCCGTCTTGGTGCCTTTGCGTCCGAGTATGTCTGACACTCGCATGTGGTTCCCCTTCGTTGCCGGTTTCGCTACGCCAATTTGACCTCCAGCTTTCCACATCACCGGGGAGGTGTCTCCTGGAACGCTCTCCCGGGAGGCTCCGCCTGCCGGCGGACCTCCTACGGGGTGGGGGCGATCATGGCTTCCCCGAGGCTGAACATGGTCGGGTTGTCTGCAGATGTGGCCATGATGGCCAGCCCGATCGACAGGGCCCAGCCCTCGGCCCTGGCCCACATGGCGTCGTCGACGGTCCGCAGCGGGCTATCCGCCGCTCGGCGGAACGTCTCCCTGGCCGCACCGTCGAACATCGAGAACCCCACCGCCAGGTCGGTGGCCGGGTCGCCGCTCGTGATGTCGCCGAAATCGATGACCGCCCGTAGCCGGCCATCATGGGCCAACACGTTCATCGGGTGGAGATCGCCGTGCAACCACAGTGGCTTGCCCTGCCATGGCGGCTGGGTCATGGCCTGCTCCCATCGCTGCAGGATCTGGTCGCCGTCGAGATGGTCCGCCAGCGTGTCGATCCGCTGTCTCGTCACCTCGTCACGGGTGGCCAGCGGGCCACCCCGGTACGGGTTCGTCGGCGCCGCCGGGGGTGCTGGCTGGTGCAGGACGGCCAGGAACCGTCCGAGGGCGGTGGCCGTCGCGTCCTGATCGGCCGGCGTGTCGGGCCAGACCGGTGAGCCGTCGAACCACGGCAGCACACTCCAGGGCCACGGGTAGTCCCCGCTCGGACCACCGATCCGGACCGGTACCGGGGTGGCCAGAGGCAGCCTCGGCCCCAGCACCGGCAGCCAGTGCTGCTCGTTCGCCACCAGTTCGGCGGCCTGGGCCCTTCGGGGGAGGCGTACGGCGAGCTCGGATCCGAGGCGGAACAACACGTTGTCCCAGCCGTGGCTCACCTCGGTCAGCGGCAGCTCGGCCAGGTCGGGATGATGCTCATGGAGCAGCCGTTCCACCAGGGCGATCGGGAGATCGATTTCGGCGGCCGGCATGTTGCCACCGGGCAGGGTGTTGGACATCGGATCAACGTTAGGACCGTCAGCGGCCGCAACCTCGGAGGCTCGCTGTTCGGCCCCTGAACTGATTTCCATCGATACGAATGGGGAACGGGCCGCCTCGACCACCGGCGGGTCCGTTCCCTTCGGCCGTGTTCTCGGACCGGGTTCGACCCGGCGTTCGGGTCAGCGGGCGGTGGCCGGCCAACCGGCGACACCGTGGCCGAGGCGTCTGGCGATGCGCAACGGCCTCCACAGCCCGGCGATGGCCAGCCGGGGGACCCTGCGTAGTCGACGTCTCGGTCGACTGGCGAGGCCGACCAGTTCTTGTTCGAGGTCGCGGCGATGCTGGCGGGCCACGAGCTGATCGAAGTACGGGTGGGACGGATACATGACTCCCCCTCTTTCCTAGCGTTGGAGGTTTCTTTCCTGCATCCGGAGGACGGGCGCCGTCGGCGCCGCTGATACAACCATCGGTGGCCGCGGAGATTCGGAGGTCGGTCACCTCCCATCGATCCCGGATTACGGGATGGTGCCGGTCGACTTGATGAACTCGACCGATTCGCTGAAGCCGACCATTGCGGTGCCCCGTGGCGTGCCGTTGGCCAGTAGGGCGACCCAATAGGCGAGGCCCCCCGGGTCCGGCTGGCGCTGCAGCACGTTGCCGTACACCAGCTGGACGAACTGCTGGTCTGTGAGCGCACCGTAGCGGGTCTGGAACTCCGGGGACCGGGCGAATTCGGTGGCGATCGCCTCCAGCGAGACCCCGCTGCCGGCCTGACCGGCCCAGTAGGCCAGCCCCTCCGGATCGGGGGCACGAAGGAAGAAGGCGGCGTACAGCCGGTTGATGCGAGCCTCGTTGGAGCCGGTGGCCCTTGCTGTCCCGGTCCTGGTGACGTACTCGTCCGACTCGGCGAACCCGATCATGACCTCGCCTCGGGATCCGCCGGCGTTGAGTTGCCCGATCCAGTAGCCGCGACCCTCGGGGTCGGCCGGCCGGTTGAGCACGTTGGCGTAGACCAGATCGACGAAGGCCTCGTTGCTCAGCGACCCGTAGCGGTTCTGGAATTCTGCACTGGCGGCGAAGGCGCTGGAGATGTCGACGAGCGAGGTCCAGCGAGCCCGCTGGTCGAGCCAGTAGTCGAAGCCGGCCTCGTCGGCCAAGCGCAGGAAGTAGGCCTGGTAGAGGCGATTGATCTGTCCGTCGAGGGGTAGATCCCGGATGTAGCTCGGCCACTCCGAGGGGTCGGCAGGCCCACCGGACGACGGCAGCTGAACCGATGATGCCGCCACCGGTCCGGCGCCGTTCTGGGCGATCGGGATGACCTTGATGGCGTAGGACTGCCCCGGGCTCAGGGAGTGAACCGTCGCGGTGGTTGCCGACCCGGGGGCGGTCACGCTCGACTGTAGGGTCGTGCCATCCCGCCACGCCTCGATCACGTAGCTGTCGGGGGCCAACCCGGTCTGGCCGAGGTCCAGCGACCAGCTCACCACCGCGGAGGTGAGCGAGGGGCTGACCGTGGTGATGGCCGGCGTTGCCGCAGCCAGCGTTGTCGGCCAGCCGGTGCGGGCCATCAAACCGAGGACCGGGGCGTCCAGGACCCTGGCGGTCTCGCCGCTGTGGAGCATCGGTGTCATCAGCGCCCCCGGCGACCCGGCCGGATAGGCCGCTTCGTCGAAGTGGGAGAAGCTGCTGCCCTGACTCCACGACGACGGAGCGAACAGCTCGTAGGTCAGTTCGGCGCTGATGTGGGTGTGAACGTCCGTCGACAGCAGCGCCGCCGCCTTGTCCGGGGCCGAGATGATGGGGGCGCCGTTGTGCACCGCTGCGTTGTCGTAGACGTATGGCGGTGAGTTGAGCGTCGGCGACGACTGGCCGGAGGGAATGGTTGCCGATCCGAGGAAGCCGAGCCCATGGCCGATCTCGTGGAGCACCACGCTGTAGAGGTCGATCTTGGTCCCCGGCGGGGTGCCGGTGGTCCCCAGGTACCAGCGGTTCGCGGTCAGCAACTCGGCGTTCAGGACCACCTGGATCTCTGGCCGGGACGGGCCGTTGGCGTCGGTCCCGAGCACGGTGTTGGCCAGTGCCGCCGGGTACAGCGAATTGCCGGGAAGGCCGCCGCCGTAGAACATGCCGTCGGGCCCGGCGTAGCCGAGCAGCGAGGGGTTCCCCAGGTTGGACCAGTAGACCTCGATCACGATCGGTCCGGCGGGGTTGGTGACCAGCACCGAGTCCCACTGGTTGACCGCGGCATCGACGATGGTTCTGACCGAGGTCGGTGCCGGGTAGCCGGCATTGTAGGTGGCGGCGATGCCACCGTAGGACGCGGCGTAGCTGCTCGGTGGAAGTCCGATCATCGCCGCTTCGATGGCGGCCGAACGGGCCTTGAGCTCCTCGACGTGGGCCTCCATGTCCTCCTGGGCGTCCGGCGGGAGGAGTCCGTTTGGGCCGGGGGCCAGCATCGGCGCTGGTTCCACCACGATGGGCGACGGCCCCTCGGTGAGCGGCTGGGCAGCCAACTCGGCGCTCGTTGACCCGATGATGACCGTCGTGGCGACATCGGCACCGGCGACACGCACCGGCCCGACCGTGATCACGCACAGCACGAAAACGACAACCGCAACAGCTCTGTCTCTCAACCCCTGTCCTTCCCGTCCCGAGGTAGTGAGGTGATCGGCGCGCGCTGTTGTTCGCTGTAGTCCGACTGCCAGGTTGTTGCAGCATCATGGCGAGTGGCTGCGGTTGGCCTCTCGCCGCCCGCGCCAACAGCGGCCGGTGGGCCGTTCGGCCCAGGCGACCGTGTTACGGTTTGGTGTCAGCTCGACGGATCTGCGATGGGGCGTCGAGGCATCGCCGACAGGAGCCACAATCGACCGACTGCGGCTGCCGAACCGGCCCCGTCGGCCGTGCGGACCTGCGGTCCGGTGGTCTCCTTCCCGTCCACCGTCGGCCAACACGTCCGACGGCCGCTGCCGGCACCGGCTCGGCGCTGCGGCGGTCGATCGAAACAGCGTTGGGAACCGGCGGCCTGCCGGCGACGTAGGACGGCGGACGCCGCTCTGGTCAACACCCATCAAGCCGGGCGGTCCTGTCAGCCGAAGCAGCCCGACGCCTGGACTGCGCTCCCCGCTCTCACCCCCGGGCTGTCACTTCCGCGCTGGATGGACTGTTGGGCTGGGTTGACTCGCGGGCTGGACGGGCTGCCGGGCTGGATGGGCCGGCCCAGGGCCGGTGGACTGCTGGGCTGGGTTGGGTTGACTCGCGGGCTGGACGGGCTGCTGAGCTCTTTGCCGGGGTCAGCCGGCGGCGGCTTCGTCCGCTCCGCCGGCCGGTGGGCCGGGGCAGGGAGCGCCCTCGGGATCCGGTGAGCCTTCACCGGTTGCACCCGGGGTCCAGTCTGGGTTGGCGCAGGCCAGCAGCAGGTCGAGGTCGATCGGCTCGGCGTCGCCGGCGTCGATGCCCTCCCGCATGTGCTCGATCCAGGCCTGGTATTCGGGGGAGCTGGTGTCCTCCTCGGAGAGGATGGCCCGTTCGTGGTAGACCACAAGCTCCAGTTCCAGCTGGGTGAGGCTGGCCAGCTGGGCCGGCATGGGGCCCCGGCCTCGAGCGCCGGCCACATGGGTGCCGTTGGGGCGGGGGGCGCCGTATTCCTCGCCGAGGATCGCAACCGATCCGCGTGCGACGTGGGCCATCATGTCGATCGGTTCGGGGAAGGTGAGCAGCACCTCGCCGCCGGAGAGCTGGTAGCCGACCCCGCCACCGCCGTTGCCGCCGTGGCAGCCGGCGCAGGAGCCGTAGAGAGCGGCGGCCTCGACGAGAAGCTCGTCCTCGGTTTCGGGCTGCTGCATCGTGCCGGCGAAGCTGAAAGCCCAAACCGGCAATGCGGCGATCACCGGAAGCACCCACACCGGGATGCGTTTGCGGCTCATCGCCGCAGCGACGAAGGAGGGGACCGGCTTGGGAGGTTCGGGCTCGGGGTCGAGATTCGGCAGGTTGGCGGCCGGTGCCGCCGCAGGTGCCGCAGCCGCCTCGGCGGCCACCGGCGTCGAAGCCGCTTCGGGCTCGGCGGGGCTGTCTCCGGACTTGCCGGACTTTGCCGCCTTGCTCCGCTTTAGTAGATGTTCCGGGATCTCGGTCAACGGTCCTCCGGGAGCGTGATCGACCTTGTTGCTGTGATTGCAGTTGGTTGCGGTTGGTTGCTGTTGTTTGCTGTATCGGTTCCGCCGCTCATGGCGTCGGGTGCACATCCTGCGCTGCCGGGGTCCGGTGGCACGGACGGTGTGTTGGTCCGTTCCCGGGTCTCATGCTTAACAGACAACGGTGCCGGGTGAAACACTATGCGGCGCAAAGGCTAGCGAGCCAGTCGGCCGGAGCGGTCGCTCGTCACGCGTTCTTCTTGCGGCCTCGTCTGCTGCCGGTTCCGCTCCGGCCGAGCTCACCGCCGGGGTTCACACGACAAGCTGTTGGTGCTCGGGGAGCGGCGGGTTAAGGTCAGCAGGGCATCCTTCCGGCGCGGTGCGGTTCGTGGCCTTCGATGCCGACGGCTCAGGATGGATGTTCGGTTACGGTTGCGTCCTTCCCGGCAGCAACGACTACATTTGTGCACAGGTTCACAAGGTCCCCGAATCCGGCTCCACGGTCGGTCAGGCGGCCAGGCGGTTCACCACCGATGGTCCTCCGTCAAACCGAGAACGAACCAAGACTGAACCAAGACTGAACCAAGGTAACGCAGTACCAACCGGCCCGTTCCGGGACCCGGCCCCATCCAACCCCGAGGAGCAAGCGAACCAGTGGCTGCCCTTTTGACATCGATCGTGGTCGCAGTGATCCTGTCGGTCGGGATCTTCGCCTACGCCAATCGCCGGCCGGTCGGCACCCCGGTCACCTGGGGGGAGGCGATGGTCGGCGCGGTCTACGTGTTCTTCCTGGCGTTCCTCGCATACGGCGTGATCCCTCACCAGTGGCTCACGCTGGCCGAGAACGAATGGGGCTTCCGTGCCGATCGCATCGTCGTCGGGCCCGGTGAGATCATCAAGCCGATCTCCCTGGGCGGTTGGTTCCCGTTCAACATCAGCTACCGGGCGGTCTCCGACACGATCGCCGTCGTGTTCTACGTGGTCTTCCTCGGAACCCAGATCTGGATGTGGGCCCGGTGGCAGAACCGCGGCGTCCGGTCCGATGCCAAGGCCAAGGCCGCCCTGGCTCAGACCAGCTCCTTCGGCAGGCCGCTGATCAAGCAGGGCTGACCATGACGACGACAGACGCAAATCCACCGCTCCCGGAATTCCGTACCGATTACCTCCTGATGGAGGTCGATGCGGACTATCTGGCCAGGGCGGTCAAGCCGAAGCAGTTCATCCACATCGACCAGTCCGAGTGCATCGCCTGCGAGGGCTGCGTCGACATCTGCCCGTGGAAATGTATCCACATGCAGACGGTCGACTGTGTGGAGGAGAGCTACGGCGTCGCCAAGCCCGGCGACGATCCGAACGACGCCTTCATCTTCACCATCGACGACGATGTCTGCACCCGTTGCGCCCTCTGCGTCGACCGATGTCCCACCGGCGTGATAATCCTGGGCAAGATCGGCGAACCGAACCCGACCGGTGACCTTCACCAGCGAATGACCTCCTACGGTTACGGCTACGGGATGCGCCTCGCCTAGCGGCCGCTCCCACCCGAACCCCGAAACACCTCGAAACCGGAACAACCCGCAAATTCAGGACAAGACCCATCCATGGCAAAGTCGATCCAAGACCAACCGACGTTCGGCGAGAAGCTGCAGTCACAACTCAGCCAACTGAACGACAGCGTGCAGGGCTCCCAGGCCTGGAACTCGATATTCCGGCCGGGCTCGGTGTTCCGCAAGGGCTACACCGACAGCCCCAGGAACCGTTCGTACGTGATCATGAACAGCGTGCTCTACCACCTCCACCCGGTGAAGGTGAAGCGCCACGCGGTGAAGGTGAGCTACACGCTGTGCCTCGGCGGGTTGAGCTTCTTCCTGTTCATCCTGCTCACGGTGACCGGCATCTTCCTGATGTTCTTCTACACGCCGTCAGCGGCCCAGGCCTGGGACGACATCGAGGCGCTGCAGACCCAGATCGCCTTCGGTCTGCTGGTCAGGAACATGCACAGATGGGGAGCCCACCTGATGGTGATCTCCGTCTTCCTCCACATGGCCAGGGTCTTCTATCACGGCGCATACAAGGCCCCACGGGAGTTCAACTGGGTGATCGGTGTGATCCTGCTCACCCTGACCCTGCTGCTCTCGTTCACCGGCTATCTCCTTCCCTGGGACCAGCTCGCCCTCTGGGCTGTCACCGTTGGTACCAACATGATGGGCTTTACGCCTGTGTTCGGTACCCAGGTCAAGTTCGTGCTGCTCGGCGGCAGCGTCATCGGCACCAGTACGTTGCTGCGATGGTACGTCTTACACGTCCTCTTCGTTCCGTTCGTCACCGTCATCTTCATGGCCATCCACTTCTGGCGGGTCCGCAAAGACGGCGGTATCTCCGGTCCCCTCTAAGGATTTGCATTCATGACTGAAATTCCGGAACATCTCCGAAAGCGGGCCGCCGAGGCCCGTAAGAAGGCCGAAGGTGATGGCGGCGCGGCCGATGCCGCGCCGGCTCAGGGTGCGGCCGCCAGCAGCGGTGGGGGAGCTGCCGGCGGCTCGGGTGCCGCCAGCAAGATCCCCGAGCACCTGTTGCAGCGGTCGAAGTCGGCCAAACAGCGCGAAGGCGAGCAGGCTTCGGCGTCGACCGCCGTCGCCCCGGCCGCAGCGGCGGCGGTGGCCACCGCGACCGCTCCGGCGCCGATGGCCACCATGACCGGCCCGGCCGGCCACACGCAGCGCCTGTTGACCGTCGTCAAGTCCGGCTCGATCCAGGACATCAAGGCCCAGCCGCTGGACAAGGTCCACACCTGGCCCCACCTGATCGTCGTCGAATTCGGTGCCGCCCTCGCCGTCACGGCGTTCCTCACCTTCTTCTCGATCTTCGTCAACGCCCCGCTGCTCCGCCTGGCCGACGTCAACTCGACCCCCAACCCGTCGAAGGCCCCGTGGTACTTCCTGGGTCTGCAGGAGCTGTTGACCATGTTCCACCCGATGGTCGCAGGTGTGACCATCCCCGGTATCGGGCTGTTCGCCCTGATGCTGGCCCCCTACATCGACAAGAATCCCAGCAACAAGCCCGAGAACCGCAAGTTCGCGGTCTCGGTCTTCACCATCTTCATGATGTTCTGGGCGGTTCTCGTCATCATCGGTTCGTTCTTCCGCGGCCCCGGGTTCAACTTCGTGTTCCCCTGGGTCGAGGGCATCTTCTTCGATCTATAGGACAGGAGCAAACACATGGTTGTGTTGATCGGTATAGCCATCATCGCTCTGCTGGCATTGATAGTGGTCGCCACGTCATTCCGGACGCGCGACACCCATACCGCCATCGGGCAGCTCTCGGGCGAGACCGTGAAGCGGGACCGCTCTCGGGTCACCGCCGGCGTCGCAGCCGGGGTCAATGCCGAGGCCGGGGCCGACGCCTCGCAGCAGACCGGTTCCGCCGTCGAGGCCGCGGCCCGCGGCGGTCGCTCCGGCGAGCTGGTATCGGCCGAGTCCGCCCCGCCGGTGATCTACGTGCCACCGGATCCCGAGACCCTGGGCGTGACCCGACGCCAGTTCCTCAACCGGGGGATCGTCGCCATGTTCAGCCTCGGCCTGGCATCGTTCGGTGCGGCGGTCCTGGCCCAACTCTGGCCCAGGCCCACCGAGGGCTTCGGCGCCAGGATCAACGTCGGCAAGATCCCCGACATCAAGGCTTCCATCGCCACCGGTGGCGGGTTCTTCTACTTCCCGGCCGGCCGGATGTGGCTCACCGAATACCCGAGCAATGCACTGGCCAAGGCCCAGAGCACCTACGGCTTCTATCCCCAGGTGGCACAGGGCCTGGAGAACGGTGTGGTCGCCCTGTTCCAGACCTGCCCCCATCTCGGCTGTCGAGTTCCCGACTGCCAGACCTCCCAGTGGTTCGAGTGCCCCTGCCATGGTTCGCAGTACAACCAGGTCGGGGAGAAGAAGGGTGGCCCGGCCCCCCGAGGCATGGATCGGTTCCCCATGCAGGTGACCGCCGGCGGCGAACTCATCGTCGACACCGGCAACGTGATCGCCGGCCCCCCCATCGGTGTGAATACAACAGGACAGGAAGCTGAAGGTCCGAACTGCCTTGGAGCGGGTGGCGGTCACTGATGCTTGGTACATACATGTTGGCGGCCGATTTCAGAGCCATCGGCCTCACGGTCGCGGCGGTGGTTTTTCTCGGATTTTGCGCTGTCTTTATCCTCAATATGGTTCGGGCCCGACCCGAGCTCGGCTCGGAGATCGAGCTGGCGGCCAACCGCAAGGAGTACCTGCCGGACGAGGAACTCGAAGGTGAGAAGCTCGACCGCTCGCTGAGCTTCGCCCTGGTACTGCTCACGCTGCTGGCCATCACGCTGCCGTTCTACTGGATCGCCGAGCCCGGCCGTCAAGATGGTGCGGCCGACGCCTACAACCTGTCGTTCGAGGTTCGGGGCGAGGAGAGCTACCTCGTCGGCGCCCAATGCGTCAACTGCCATGCCGCCGGTGGCACCGGCGGCGTCGCCCCCTACGTGCTGCAGGACGCCGACGGTCAATTCGTCGCCAATGCGGCATGGGCGGCCCCGGCGCTGGACAACGTGCTGCTTCGCTACAGCGAAGACGAAGTCCGCTACGTGCTGAACTACGGTCGGCCCGGTTCGCCGATGGCGGCCTGGGGCACACCCGGTGGCGGTCCACTGACCTCCCAGCAGATCGACAACATCATCATCTACCTGCGGACGCTGCAGAACCAGAGCCTCGACCCGATCGACATCGCCGCCGTCGGTTCCGACAACGCCCAGGACGAGGAGAGCATCGCCGCCCTCGCAGCGGCAAACGAGATTGCCACCAGCATCCAAGAAGAGGTCGACCGGTCGCTGGAGGCCGGCGAGTACGACTCGGTCGGTGAAGCGGTGTTCAACCTCGGCCTCGAGAGCGGTTTCGCCGCCGGCTCCTATTCCTGTGGTCGGTGCCACACCTCCGGTTGGTCACTGGGATCCGACGTTGCCCCCGACGTTCTGACCGAGGGCGTCGCCGGTTGCGGTGGCGGCAATCCGTCCGGCATCGGCTTCAACCTGTGCGGCGGCTCGGTCAAGAACCGTTTCCCGGATGACTCCTGGCTCCTCCCGGATGGCAGCTGGTACACGGTGGCCCAGCTCGATACCGCCACCGTGACCGAAGCGGTCGAAGGCAACCCGGTCGGCTATGACGGCAGCTACATCGAGGCCATGGACGGCTCCCGGATCGCCCTGAACGACAGCAGCCAGCCGGTGACGGCTGATGGCGAGCCGTACCTGGTCCTTGGCCCCGGCGAAGGCGCAGGCGGCGAGGACCAGGCAGGTGACCTGGCAGCATGCGGCTTCGTTTCGGGGCTGTGGGAGCCGTCTTCCGGCGGCGCCGCCTATCCGTTCGACCCCGCGGTCGGCATCGCCCAGGACGAGAATGGTGACTTCATCGATCCCGATCCCATCACCGTGGCCGATGTCGGCGGCGACGCCCTCACCCTGGAGGACAACCGGATCGTGGCCGACTGCACGGTGATCGAGATGCCGCCCCGCACCAGCACCGCCCACTACGACTTCATCTACAACGGCGCCAACGCCGGGGCCGGCTACGGTGAGGGCGGGCTCAGCGCCGCCGGCATGATGCCCGGCTTCGGCAAGATGCTCCCGCCGGAGCTGATCCAGGCGGTCGTCGATTACGAGCGGGGGCTGTGATGCAGGCTGTGATCCACCAAATCGCTTTCATCGACGGCATCGGCTTCGATCCGTTCTTCCGGGGCCTGCTCAGTGTCCTGGTCGGGATCGTGGTGCTGGTCGGCGGCACCTACCTCCTGATCGCCACCAACACCGGCGCCCGGTCCGGGATGCTGATCGCCTGCGCCGGTCTGTTCGGCTGGATGTTCCTGATGGGGATCATCTGGACCGTCTACGGCATCGGTTGGCGAGGTGACCGACCGACCTGGGAACTGGTCGAGATCAACGTCGACGATGGCCCCGACCGTGATGACGGTCTGTTGTTCTCGGAGGTCGAGGTGGCCCGAGGTTTGGCCGGCGTCGACGTGTCGGTGGTAGCCGACGATCCGGACCAAGCCCAGGTGCTGGCGCTGGAAAAGGCATCCGAGACCGAACTCAACGGCTGGCGCTACCTGCCGACGTCCGACGCTGAGCGGGGCGAGGCCCAGGCCTCGGCCGACGAGTACCTGGTCGAGGAGGGCGTCTTCGAGTCCGGTGACTACCTGCCGCTGCAGTTCGGCGGCTTCGTCACCGGTGGCAAGCCGGTGTTGGTCGAAAACGCAAACCAACTGGAGCGGGTCTGGCATTTCTTCGACGAAACCTTCCTCCATCCCACCTTCAGCCCGGAGCTGATGGTCATCCAGGTGCAGGAGGTGGTAGCCAAGCCGAGCTTCCCCGGTCAGCCGCCGCCGGTTGCCGAGGTCGATCCCGAGGCCGCGCTGGTGTCGGTCATCATGGAACGCGACCGTGGCGGTCCGTTCCCCAGCATCATCGGCGGGCTGCGGTTCACCCCGCTCATGTTCACGGTGGCCACCGGGCTGTTGTTCGCCATGTTCACCTGGACCCTGCACACCCGAGATCGTCGCCAGGAGGAGATCCGGGCTGCAGCAGCCAGCTGAGCGATGATGCGAGCCGAACCAAGCGCCTGCGGATCGGTCTCGCCGCACTAACGTAGGCAGCAGAACGAACCCCGTCACAATCGAATCCAGCAGAGGAGGGACATCATGGCTCAGTACCTACCGGTTCTGGCCCTGTTGATCCTGGCTGCGCTGTTCGCCGCATTGAGCTTCGTGGCATCGAAGCTCCTGGCGCCCCGCAACCCAACAGTGGAAAAGTACGCGCCATACGAGTGCGGGATCATCCCCGGTCGGGAACCGCCGGGGCGCTTCCCGGTCCGGTTCTACCTGATCGCCATGTTGTTCGTGATCTTCGACATCGAGATCGTGTTCCTCTATCCGTGGGCCATCGCCAGCGACCGCCTGGGGCTGGCCGGTCTTGTCGCCATCCTCATCTTCGCCGCCCTGGTGTTCGAGTCGTTCGTGTACCTGATTGCCAAGGGTGCCCTGGACTGGGGTCCGCTGCAGGTGTCGCGCCGCCAGGATGTCCTCCGCTCATCGGAGCGAACCTCGACATCAACCATCCGCCGGGTCGGGCTCGAGGGCCGCCTCGAAGAGGTCCGCTCCACCGCACCGGCCGCCGACCTCACGCCGCCGGAGCCGACGGTCACCCCGGCGGGGACCGAGGTCGCGGCATGACGCCTTCGTCGTCCGCATCGAAACGCCAGGTGGCTCTCCACCACGCAGGGCACGGGGGTCGGCGATGAACCTGTTACGCAGCGTCCAGGACAACGGCATCGAGGGCCTCGACCACAACGTGCTCACCGCCCCGCTGGAGAAGCTGGTGAACTGGTCGAGGGCTCGCTCGTCGTGGCCCGCCACCTTCGGTCTCGCCTGCTGCGCCATCGAGATGATGGCTACCGGCGGCTCCCACTACGACCTGGCTCGGCTCGGCATGGAGGTCTTCCGGGCCTCGCCTCGCCAGGCCGACGTGATGATCGTCGCCGGCCGGGTCAGTCAGAAGATGGCCCCGGTGCTGCGCCAGATCTACGACCAGATGATGGAACCGAAGTGGGTCATCTCGATGGGGGTCTGCGCCTCCAGCGGCGGGATGTTCAACAACTACGCCATCGTTCAGGGTGTCGACCAGATCGTGCCGGTCGATGTCTACGCCCCCGGCTGCCCGCCCGGTCCGGAGACATTGCTCCACGCCATCACCACCCTGCACGGCCAGATCGAATCCGGCGAGCTGCTGCGGCGGCGGGCTGCCACCGGGGCCGGGGCCAACATCGTGATAGAGCAGCGTGACGGACAGGGTGAGCCGAAGCTGCTGACCCTCGGGAGGGACTAGTGGCAGACGTCACCGAAACCGGTACCGCAACCGAGGTCGAAACCGACGAGGCCAAGCCCGACGAGGTCGACGCCGAAACCGGGCTTGCGGCCGAAGCCGTGTTCGGTTGCCCGGTCACCTACTCCCGCGGCCAGCGGGTCATCCACGTCGATCGCCGGCCTGGTTCGAGGTGGCATCGCAGCTCCTCGCCGATGGCTGGAACATGTGTGTCGACGTCACCGCCGTCGATTACCTGAGCTTCACCGGCGGTCGTGTCCTCCCTCCCGGCGTCGTTGCCCAGCGGTTCGAGGTCATTGCGTCGTTCATCTCCCACAGCAAGCGGGATCGCATCCGGGCCAGGACCCAGATCCCGGCCGACGATCCGACCATCGACTCGCTCTATCAGCTCTATCCCGGCACCGACTATCTGGAGCGCGAGGTGTTCGACATGTTCGGCATCACCTTCACCGGTCATCCCGACCTGTCGCGGATCCTGATGCCGGAGACCTGGGACGGCCACCCGCTGCGCAAGGACTACGCGGTCGGTGCCATCCCCGTCCAGTTCAAGGCACCCACCGAATGAGGCCACCCACTCGATCATGACCGTCACCGAACGACAAACCGAATCCTCGCCTGACGAAGCCGGGCCGAGCGAACGGCCCCTCGGCCAGGTTCACCTCCTGCCAAGACGGGATTCGATCCTGCGGATGTCGGAGGTCGAGGCGGTGCAGGTGGCCGAGAGCGAGCCCCTGGCCGACGAGAACGAACAGACCATGCTCATGAACATGGGCCCCCAGCACCCGTCGACCCACGGCGTGCTCCGGCTCATGCTCGAGCTCGACGGTGAGACGGTCATTCGATCGAAGCCGATCATCGGGTACCTCCACACCGGCATGGAGAAGACCGGCGAAGCCCTGACCTACCTCCAGGGCCCGACCAACGTCACCCGCATGGACTACGCCTCGCCGCTGTTCAACGAGCTGGTGTTCTCTCTGGCGGTCGAGGAGTTGATCGGGATCGAGATCCCGGAGCGGGCCACCTGGATCCGCATGCTGATGACCGAGATGAACCGCATCTCCTCCCACCTGTTGTTCATGGCCACCAACGGTATGGACCTCGGCGCGGTGTCGATGATGATCTACGGCTGGCGGGAACGGGAGCAGGTCCTTCGGTTCTTCCAGACCGTGACCGGGCTTCGGATGAACCACAACTACATCCGTCCCGGCGGTGTCGCCGCCGACCTGCCGGACGGTTGGCGCGATGACGTGCTCCAACTGATGGACATGTTGCCGCCCAGACTCGAGGAGTACGACATCCTGATGACCGGTCAGCCGATATGGCGTGACCGGCTGCAGGGCGTCGGTGTCATCTCTTCAGAAGAGGCGATCGCCCTGTCGGCAACCGGACCGATTCTCCGTTCGACCGGTGTCGCCTGGGACCTCCGCCGTGACATGCCGTACCTGGCGTACCCGGAGGTCGACTTCGACGTGGTGGTCGGCTCCTACGGTGACTCCTTCGACCGGTACGCCATCCGGCTCAACGAGATCCGGGAGTCGATGAGGATCGTCCGCCAGATCCTGGACAAGATGCCCAGTGGTGACTACCGGGCCCAGGACACCAAGATCACGCCGCCGCCCCGGGCCAGGATCGACGAGTCGATGGAGGCGCTGATCCATCACTTCAAGATCTTCACCGAGGGTTTCAAGGTGCCGGAGGGCGAGGTCTACGTGGCCGTCGAGTCCCCCCGTGGTGAGCTGGGCTGTTACATCGTGTCCGACGGTGGACCCAAGCCGTACCGGATGCACATCCGGGGTCCGAGTTTCGTCAACCTGCAAACCATGCCGCACATGATGGGCGGTAGCCTGATCGCCGATGCGGTCGCCATTATCTCCAGCGTCGACCCGATCCTGGGCGAGGTCGATCGATAGTGCATAGGGGACACCGAACCACTGGCGGCTGTCGCGCTCGAAGGGTCGACTCATTGCGTCGACTCGGTGACCCTGGGCGAGGTCGATCGATGAACGGCGGAGCCGCTCGGGAAGAGGCTGGTGATGTCTAGATTGACGGCGGCCAACGTGCTGTTGGCGCGCGAGATCGTCGCCCGCTATCCGAAGCCGAAATCGGCACTGATCCCGTTACTGCACCTGGCCCAGCAGCAGGACGGCTACGTCTCGAACGACGCCATGGAGCACCTGGCCGAACTGCTCGGCGTCACCCCGGCCGAAGTCCTCGGTACCTGCTCGTTCTACGAGATGTTCAAGCTGGAACCGGTCGGCCGGTACATGATCAACATCTGTACCAACATCTCGTGTCAGTTGAACGGCGGCGAGGAGCTCCTCCACCACGCCGAGCAACGGCTGGGCATCAAGCCCGGCGGCACCACCGACGACGGCCTGTTCTCCCTCGAAGACGTGGAGTGCATCGCCGCCTGTACCGAGGCCCCCTGCCTCCAGGTGAACTACCGGTACGAGTACCGGCTCGACAACGACGGCTTCGATCGCCTGGTCGATGATCTGCGCGACGGCGCCCGTCCGGACGTCCCGGCCCACGGCACGCTGAGCCGGGTCCGCCAGCACATCAATCCCGAGCAGGCTGCAGGCATCGAGCGACCGGACCTGGCGAAGACCCCGGTCTGGTTCGCAAACCGCCAGCCCGCCGAGAGCGGCGCTGAAGGGGGATCGTGATGACGACCCCGGCCGCCGGCTCGCACCATCCCGAACGACGACCGGTGGGTTCCAAACGAGAGCGAGGCCTTCGATAGTGGCGACCAACGACTACGTCCCGCACGCCGCCGGGTACGTCGACAACGAAGGCCCCAAGATCGTCACCAGCAGGTTCCTCGATCCCGAGAGCTACACCTTCGAGCGGGCCGAAGCCACCGGTTGCTACGAGTCGCTGCGGACCGTGTTGGCCATGGATCCGGCCGATGCTGCGGCCCAGGTCAAGGAGGCGGTGCTGCTGGGGCGAGGCGGCGCCGGCTTCCCCGCCGGGGTGAAATGGGGTTTCATGCCACCGGTGTGGCCTCGCTATCTGGTGGTCAACGGCGACGAGTCGGAACCGGGGACCTACAAGGATCGGCTGCTGATGGAACGCGATCCTCATCAGCTCCTCGAAGGCTGCATGATCACCTGCTACGCCCTCGGCCTCAACACCTGCTTCCTCTACGTTCGAGGTGAGATGGCGCTGGCCCAGGAGCGGATCGCCCAAGCCCTGAACGATGCGTACGCCGCCGGCTATGTCGGTAAGAACGTCATGGGTACCGACGTCGGGATCGACATCGTGCTCCACTGGGGAGCCGGGGCCTACATCGTCGGCGAGGAGACGGCCCTCATCGAGAGCCTGGAGGGGAATCGGGGCATGCCACGGCTCAAGCCGCCGTTCTTCCCCGCGGCCAAGGGCCTCTACATGAAGCCGACCATCGTCAACAACGTCGAGACGCTGGCCAACCTGCCGTGGATCTTCAAACATGGAAGTGACGCATACAAGAAGTACGGCTCCGAACGTTCCCCCGGCACCCGGATGCTGGCCATCAGCGGGCACGTCAACCGTCCCGGCGTCTACGAAGTGGAGCAGGGGGTGGTCACGTTCCGGGACCTGTTCTACGGCGACAACTTCTGCCAGGGCATCAAGGACGGCCATGAGCTGAAGGCGTTCATCCCCGGCGGCGGCTCTGCGCCGTGGTTCTTCCCCGAACAGCTCGACCTGAAGCTCGAAGCGGCCGACGTCGGCGCCGCCGGCTCGATGCTCGGCTCCGGGGCGCTCATGGTGATGGACGAGACCACCGATGTGGTGAAGGCCTGCCTTCGGGTGGTCCGGTTCTACGCCCGCGAGTCCTGCGGCAAGTGCACCCCCTGCCGGGAGGGAACGACCTGGGAGGAGCAGATCCTGCAGCGGATCCTCGACGGCAACGGCCGTCCGTCGGACATCGATCTGCTGCTCGACGTCGGCTCACAGATCAGCCCCGGCCCCTATCCGGCCGCGGCATACGAGGAGCAGGGCCTGACCGCGGTGCCGTTCCCCCCGAAGCAGACCACCATCTGTCCCCTCGGCCCCTCATCGGTCGCCCCCATCGTCTCGGCCGTGCGTCGGTTCCGCCACGAGTTCGACGCCAAGATCGACGCCGGGAACGACTCCGGTGGGAACGGCTCGGGTTCGGGACGCCAAGCCCTGCCCGCCGAAACGTCGAGCACCTCCGAAGAGGTGCCGGCATGACGTCGACCGAAGCGACCACCGGTGTGCCGTTCACCTTGAACGGCACCGATCTGGAGGCCAGAGACGGTGAGCTGCTGATCGAGGCCTGCGAACGCAACGGCGTGCACATTCCCCGCTTCTGCTACCACAACCGGATGAAACCGGTCGGCATGTGTCGGATGTGTCTGGTCGAGGTCGACACCGGTCGAGGTCCGTCGCTCCAGCCGAGCTGCATGTTGCCGGTCACACCGGAGATGAAGGTCGAGACCGAGTCCGAGGCGACGAAGCAGGCCCAGGACGGCGTGCTCGAATTCCTGCTCACCAACCATCCTCTCGACTGCCCGGTCTGCGACAAGGGCGGCGAGTGCCCTCTGCAGGACAACGCATACGCCTACGGGCCGGGAGAGAGCCGCTTCGTCGAGGAGAAGCGGCACTACGAGAAGCCGATCCCCATCAGCGACCTGGTCCATCTCGATCGGGAGCGCTGCATCCTGTGCGATCGGTGCACCCGGTTCGCCTCCGAAGTCGCAGGCGATCCACTGATCCATTTCATCGATCGGGGCTCGTCGACCCAGGTCAACACGTTCCCCGACCACCCGTTCGCCTCCTACTTCAGCGGCAACACGGTCCAAATCTGCCCGGTTGGCGCCCTCACCGCCGCCCCATACCGGTTCAAGGCCAGGCCCTGGGACCTCGACGCGGTCGAATCCACCGCCACCGTCGACGCCACCGGCGCCCGCGTGGTGTTGCAGTCCTCCCAGAACCGGTTGGTTCGGGTGCTGGGCCTCGACAGCGACGCGGTCAACTGGAGCTGGCTGTCCGACAAGGACAGGTTCTCCTACGAGGCCACCAACTCCGAGAAGCGGGTCACCGAGCCGATGGTCCGCGCCGGTGACGCCTTCCGACCCACCCGGTGGACCGACGCAGCCAAAGCGGCGGCTCGGGCCATGCGGATCGACCCGGGCCGGGTGGCGGTCATCGGCGGGGCACGACTCAGCCTGGAGAGCCAGTACGCCTGGGCCAAGCTGGCCAAGGGCGTCGTCGGCACCGACCACGTCGACGCCCAGCTCGGCGACGGCCTCCCCGCCGCCCTGGCCCTCGGGCTGCCCCGGGCCACGATCGACGAGGTCTGCCGGCCGGGCGGGATCATCGTGTTGATGGCAGCCGACCCCAAGGAGGAGCTGGCCTCGCTGTACCTCCGGATCCGCCATGCGGTGGTGGAGGACGGGGCCAGCCTGATCGAGATCACCCCTCGGGAGACCAGCCTCTCCGACCTGGCGGCCATCAGCCTGCGGACCAGTCCCGGCACCGTCGGTCAGGTCCTCGCCGCCATCGCCGATGAGAGACTCGACGACGGCATCGCCTCGGTCGACGCCCTGCAGCTTCGGCGGACCCGATCGATGTTGACCGGCAACCGACCGGTCTCGGTGATCTACGGTCGGTCCAACCTGGCCGAGTCGGCCCGCTACACCGCCGATGCGGTGGGTGGTCTGCGGCGGATCTGCCCCGATGCCAGGTACCTGCCGGCATTGCGGCGGGGCAACATCAACGGTGCCCTGGAAATGGGTCTGACGCCAGGGTTCCTTCCCGGCGGGGTGCGCAACCGCGAACCGTTCGTCGGTCGCTGGGCCAGCACGCCCGATTTCGAGGGTAAGGACACCGACGGCATTCTCCGGGCCGCGGTGGCGGGCGAGATCGACACGCTGGTGCTGCTCGGTGCCGATCCGATCGACGACTTCCCGGACTCCCACCTCGCCCGTGAGGCGTTCGAGCACATCGACACGGTGATCGCCGTCGACTCGTTCAAGACCGCCTCCTCCTCCCGGGCCGACATCTTCCTCCCGGTCGCCATGTTCGGCGAGGCCGATGGAACCTTCTGCAACGCCGAGGCCCGGCTGAGCCCGCTGTCGGCCAAGGTCACCGCCCCCGGTCTGGCCAGGCCGGATTGGATGATCGCCGCCGAGTTGTCGGCGGCCATCGGCCCCGACCTCGGTTTCGAATCCTTGGACGGTCTTCGGGCCGAGATGCGGGCCATCGTCTCGTCGCTGGCCGACCTCGACTGGGCTGGTCTCGCCACCGCCGACGACGGCCCCCTGCTGCGATCCGAGCGGAACTGGGACCTCGAGTTCGGCGATGCCGCGTCGGCCCCGCCCGCATCGAGCTACGGTCTTCGGTTAGTGGTGGATCGTAAGCTCTGGGATTTGGGAACGATGGTGGCGAACTCGCCCTCGCTGGCGGGGCTGCCGCCGCGGGCCGAGCTGCATCTCTCGCCGTCGGATGTCCACCTGATGGATCTGGTCGACAACGATTTCGTGACCATCGACCAGGGAGACATCTCCTTCGACCTCCCGTTCGTGGTCGATTCGACCGTCGCCCCCCGCACCGCCTGGCTCCCGGCCAGGCTGCCGGGCTTCGACGTGCGTGAGCTGCTCTCGGCCGGCCGTTCGATCACCAATATCCGGGTCCGGGGCCCGGAGAGCACATGAGCGGCGATCCCTACCTCTCCGGCGGCGTCGACTTCGGCGACGTGTTGCTGGCGGTCGGCAAGGCCGCGCTGGCCTTCGTGGTGCTTCTGGTCGCCGTCATGTTGATGGTCTGGTTCGAGCGCAAGGTCGTCGGCCGGTTGCAGAACCGCCTCGGCCCGAACGTCGCCGGCCCCTTCGGCCTGTTCCAGACGCTGGCCGACGGGATCAAGCTGTTCTTCAAGGAAGACATCATCCCCACCAGGGCCGACCGGTTCGTCTTCCAGTTGGCGCCGTACCTGTCGTTGGTTCCGGCCTTCCTCACCTTCTCCATCATCCCCATCGGTGGCGACTTCTCCGATGGCAAGAACGGTCAGGTCACGATGTTCGGGCGCCAGACCTTCCTCCAGGTCGCCGATCTCCCGGTCGGCATCCTGTTCTTCCTGGCCATGAGCTCGTTGGCGGTCTACGGGATCATGCTGGCCGGTTGGTCGTCAGGTTCGAAGTACCCGCTGCTCGGCTCGGTCCGGGCATCGGCCCAGGCCATCTCCTACGAGGCGGCCCTCGGGTTGTCATTGGCGTCGGTGCTGCTGGTCTCCGGTTCGCTGAGCACCAACCGCATCGTCCAGGTCCAGGCCGGTGCCGGCTTCGGTGAGTTCATCCCCAACTGGAACATCATCGTGACCGGTTTCGTGCCGTTCGTGGTGTTCCTCCTGGCCGGCACGGCCGAGCTGAACCGGCCGCCGTTCGATCTCGTGGAGGCCGAACAGGAGATCGTCGGCGGGTTCCACACCGAGTACTCATCGATCCGGTTCGCCCTGTTCTTCCTGGCCGAGTTCATGAACACCGTCACCATGTCCGCCATCATCGTGACCCTGTTCTTCGGCGGTCCGGCCGGGCCGAATCTGGGATTCCTGCCGGGCTGGCTGTGGGGCTTCGTCTGGTTCTTCCTGAAACTGCTGGTGTTCCTGTTCACCTTCGTGTGGTTCCGGGCCACCCTGCCTCGCCTTCGCTACGACCAGCTGATGGATCTGGGTTGGAAGCTGCTGATCCCGCTGGCCCTGGGGTGGCTGCTGCTGCTCGCCGGTATTCGACTGGCCCGCAGCGGCGAGATCGACTTCGGCGGGTCCGACTTCGCGAACGTGGCGCTGGTGATGTCGATCGGTGTCGCCGGGCTGGTCGTGGGGGCGCTGTTGCTGTCGTTGGCGGTGCGAACCGCCAGGACCGAGCGACTCAGGGCCGGCGGTCTCGAAGCGGTGCCGCGAGGTGAACCGGACGTCCCGGTCGTCACCGCCCCGATGCCCGATCCGTCAGATCCGTCGAACGGGTCGAGCGGGTCGCCGGACTCGACCATGGTGGCGGGGAAGGTCTAGCTCATGGGATATCTCGAAGGCTTCGCGGTCACGCTGAAGAAGGTGGCAGAAGGTGTCACCACCCTTTCCTACCGGGGAGGCAAGGGAGGCAAGAGCGACCTCAAGGCGCCGAAGCCGGAGCGGCTTCACGGCCGTCACGTGCTGAACCGCTACGAGGACGGCATGGAGAAGTGCATCGGCTGCGAACTGTGCGCCGGTGTGTGCCCTGCGCACTGCATCTATGTCCGGGGGGCCGAGAATCCGCCGGACGAGCCACGTTCGCCCGGTGAGCGATTCGGCTACGTCTACGAGATCAACTACCTCCGCTGCATCCACTGCGACCTGTGTGTCGAGGCGTGCCCCACCGAGGCCATAACCGAAACCAAGCTGTTCGAGTTCTCGTTCACCAACCGCGAAGACGCCATCTACACCAAGGATGAGCTGTTGGTCGACGATGACGGCCTGCCTCAGCAGCTCCCGTGGGAGGACTGGCGGCCGGGAGAGGACGAGCACACCTCGGGCTGGATGCGGGCCACCTCCCCGTCCGGCAAGGCAACCTACGAGGGCGTCGTCGGCTGGTCCGGTGAGTTGGGCTATGGCGTCCGGGCACCGGAGCTCGGTCAGAGCGAACCGGCCACCACCCCCCTCGTCGTCAGCCGCCGGCGAGCACGGCAACCACGATGATCACGGCCACGATGATCACGGTCACGACGATGATCACGGTCACGATGAGCACGGTCACGATGAGCACGGTCACGAGCACGGTCACGATGGCGATGCGGCGTCCGATGAACCGGACGGTGGCCACTGATGGTCGATGCCATCGTGTTCATCGTGGCAGGGGCCATCGTGCTCGGTGGCGCCGTCGGTGTCATCGCCAGCAGCCACCCGGTTCGAGCCGCGCTGTCGTTGATCGCCTCGTTCTTCGGGGTTGCGGTGCTGTTCATTCTCCAGGAGGCCCATTTCCTGGCCCTGGTCCAGGTCGTGGTCTACGCCGGTGCCATCGTCGTCCTGTTCCTGTTCGTGATCATGCTGCTCGGCGTCGACAGCTCGGAGGATCTGAAGTTCGAACCGCTGGCCGGCCAACGGGCCGCCGCGGCCCTGATGGGCGGGCTCATCCTTGCGCTGGTGCTGGGGGGGTTGTTCCTCTCCGGTCCCGGTGGAGACGAAGGTGCGGTTGCCCTGACCGGGCAGCAGAGTCGAACCGCCTCGTTGGAACGGACCGAGTCGAGGACCGATATCGATCTGCTGGCCGACGATCTGTTCAGCAGGAACGTTCTGGCCTTCGAGGCCACTGCGCTGCTCTTGACCATCGCAACCGTTGGCGCGGTGGTGCTGGTCCGCAATCGGGGTGCTGAGGACCTCGTTGTCGACGAGCCGGGTACGGCCACCAACTAGGCCGATCGGAAGTTTTCGGGAGATGGGTGAAGGGGTCATGTCACGACTGGAGTCGAACGGGGTGCTCGGATGGAAGTAACCGAAACCTGGTATCTGGTCTTGAGCGCGCTGTTGTTCAGCATCGGGCTGGTCGGCCTCCTGGTCCGCCGCAACCCGCTCATCATGTTCATGTGCATCGAACTGATGCTGAATGCGGTGAACATCACCTTCGTCGCCTTCTCCTCGGCCCTCGACGACGTTGCGGGGCAGACCGCGGTGTTCTTCGTTCTGGTGGTGGCCGCGGCCGAGGTGGTCGTCGGTCTCTCGCTCCTCGTCGCCCTGATGCGCCGCCGACCGTCGTTGTCCGTCGACGACCTGACCGCCCTGAGAGGCTGAGCCGATGATCGAAGCAGCCTGGCTCATCCCCGCTTTCCCGGTCGCCGGTTTCGTCCTGCTCATCCTGTTCGGGCGGCGTCTCGGCGAGCCGTTCGCCGGCTGGCTGGCGACGTTGGCCAGCGCCGGCGCCTTCGTCTCCACCGTGGTCGTGTTCTTCGGCTTGGCGGCCATCGAGGGCGAGGAGCGGTTCCACATCCAGACGCTGTTCTCCTGGATCGCCGCCGGGTCGTTCACCGTGGACGTCGGCCTCCTCATCGACCCCCTGTCCATCACCATGTGCCTGTTCATCACCGGCGTCGGCACGCTGATCCACCTCTATTCGATCGGCTACATGCACGGGGATCCGAACTTCTCCAAGTTCTTCATCTACCTGAACCTGTTCGTCGCCTCGATGATCCTGCTGGTGATGGGCGACAACCTGCTGCTGACCTTCCTCGGCTGGGAGGGGGTCGGCGCCTGTTCCTACCTGTTGATCTCGTTCTGGTTCAGCGACGAGAGCAACGCCACCGCAGGCAAGAAGGCCTTCGTCACCAACCGGGTCGGCGACTTCGGGTACATGCTGGCCACCTTCTTCATCTTCGTCGGGCTCGGCTCGATCAACTACGACGACATCCTCACCCGATCCGGTGAGCTCGGCACCAGGACCGCCACCTTCGCCGTCGTGCTGTTCCTCCTGGCTGCGGCCGGCAAGTCGGCTCAGCTCCCGCTGTACGTCTGGTTGCCAGACGCCATGGCCGGCCCCACGCCGGTTTCGGCGCTGATCCACGCCGCAACCATGGTCACCTCCGGGGTGTTCCTGCTGACGAGGTTGAACCCGGTGCTGGCCGAGGCCGAAACGTGGACGCTCGGTCTCATCGCCTGGGTCGGTGTGCTGACCGCCCTGTTCGCAGCAACCGCGGCAGTGGCCCAGACCGACATCAAGAAGGTGCTGGCCTATTCGACGGTGTCCCAGCTCGGCTACCTGTTCCTGGCGGTCGGTGTCGGCGCCTATGTCCCTGCGATCTTCCACATGATCACCCACGCTTTCTTCAAGGCGCTGCTGTTCCTCGGGTCCGGTTCGGTGATCCACGGCCTGCACGACGAGCAGGACATGCGGCGCATGGGCGGACTGCAGAAGTTCATGCCGGTCACCGCCTTCACCTTCATCGTCGGCTGGCTGGCCATCGCCGGCGTTCCCCCGTTCAGCGGGTTCTGGTCGAAGGACGAGATCCTGCTCTACGCCTGGAACGCCGACAACCTCGGCGGCAAGGCGCTGTGGGCCATCGGGCTGGTGACCGCGCTGCTGACCGCGTTCTACATGACCCGCCAGGTCATCCTGACCTTCTTCGGCCGTACCCGCTACTACGATCCGACACGGGACGAGATCGCAGTGGCCCTCCGGAGCCGGGTAACCGCTGTCGAGGACGCCGTGACCGTGGCGGGCGAGGCCGAAACCAAGGCTCGTGATGCTGCGGAGAAGGCCTCGACGGACATCGAGAAGAAGCACACCGCCCTGACCAAGGCCCGGACCACACTGCTGGAGGCGACCACCGCGGCCGATGCGTCGACCCCCGATGCCGACGATGGCTCGTCCAAGGACGAGCACGAGAAGCTGGTCAAGGCCCTCGACAAGGCGACGAAGGCGGTGCCGAAAGCCGAGGCCGCAGTGGCCAAAGCGGAGGAGAAGGCCACCGCCGAGGCGGCCAAGGTCGATGACGCGGCGAAGGAGCTGGTGGCCGCCAGGGCCAGGGTCGTCGAGGTCGAGAACGAGGTCAGATCCACACCCCGGCCCCCGCAATGGGTCACCGCCAGGACCGAGCCGGTCGAGCTCGGTGAGCTCGGTGAGCACCTGCCCGCCACCTATCGGCACCGCCAGGACACCGAACCGCACGAGTCGCCGAGGACGATGACGATCCCGCTGATCGTGCTGGCCGGGTTGGCCACGGTCGGCGGGGCCATCAATCTCCCGTTCAGCACTGACCTGCACTTCCTCGAGCACTGGCTGGAGCCGTCGCTCTTCGGCCACGAGAGCGAGTTGACCGCCACCGCCGGCACGAAATGGTTGTTGGCCATCGTGGCCGTCGCCGTCGGTCTGGTCGCCATCGTCGGGGCGTTCGCCGTGTACCTTCGGGGCCGGGTCGATCCGGCCCGAATCGAGCTACGGCCCCTGGCCAACGCCTGGTACGTCGACGAGACCTACGCCAACTTCATGGGTGGTCCCGGTCGTCGCCTGTTCGACGCAATGGCCTGGTTCGACCGCAACGTGATCGACGGGGCGGTTCGCTTCGTCGGCAGGGGTTCGCAGTCGATCGGGAGCAACCTGCGGGTGCTCCAGCCGGGGTTCGTCCGCAGTTACGCCCTGGGGATCGGTTTGGGATCGGTGCTCGTCATGGCCTGGTTCGTCGGGAGGTTGTTCTGATGGTCGCAACCACCATGCTCGCCGCCGAGGGTGTGAGCTACTCGCTGTTGCCGGCGCTGATCGCAGTACCGGTGGTCACCGCGGTGCTGATCGCGCTGCTGCCGGCCAGCCGGGCCGACTACACGAAGCTGGCGGCGTTGGTCGGATCGACCATCACCGGGGCCATGACGATCTACCTGCTGTGGAACTTCGATGCCGCCGACGGCGGTTTCCAGTTCGTCACCCAGCGGGACTGGATCGCCGCGCTGGGGTTGAGCTGGTTCCTGGCCGTCGACGGCATCTCGCTGTTCCTGGTGGTACTGACCGGCATCCTGTTCCCCATCGCCATCCTCACCACCGATCCCCACCACGACGCCAAGCCGTACTACCTGTGGCTGATGTTGCTCATGGCGGGGTCGCTCGGTGCCTTCATGGCCCTGGACCTCCTGCTGTTCTTCCTGTTCTTCGAAGTCGTGCTCGTGCCGATGTACTTCCTCATCGGTGGGTGGGGCCACGGCGACCGGGTCTACGCCGCGATGAAGTTCTTCCTCTACACGATGGCCGCGTCGGCCCTGATGCTGGTCGGTATCGTCAGCCTGGTGCTGCTGGCCTCCGGCGACACCGGTGGCGTCACGTTCGACGTCACGGTGCTGGCCGAGAACCAGGAGTTGAGCCGGCTGGCCTCGTTCCTGGTCTTCGGATCCTTCGCCCTGGCCTTTGCGGTCAAGGTACCGATGTTCCCGGTCCACACCTGGCTCCCCGATGCCCACACCGAGGCCCCGACCGCCGGTTCGGTCATCCTGGCCGGGGTGATGCTGAAACTCGGCACCTACGGTCTGCTGCGGTTCGGGCTCTACCTGTTCCCCGAGGTGGTTCGCGACCTCGCCCCACTGTTCCTGACCCTGGGCGTCGTCGGCATCGTCTACGGCGCCGCGGTGGCCACGATGCAGAAGGACCTGAAGCGCCTGGTTGCCTATTCCTCGGTGGCCCACATGGGGTTCATCGTGCTCGGCATCTTCGCCTTCAACTCCCAGGGACTGCAGGGTTCGGTCATCCAGATGGTGAACCACGGCATCTCGACCGGTGCCCTGTTCATCCTGGTCGGCTGGATCTACGACCGCCGTCACACCAGGGAGATCGCGGCCCTCGGTGGTTTGCAGAGCTCGGCTCCGATGATGGCCGGGGTCTTCACCCTGGTGATGCTGTCGAGCATCGGTCTTCCCGGGCTCAACGGGTTCGTCGGTGAGTTCCTGATCCTGCTCGGTGCGTTCTCCTCTGCACGGTGGTGGGCGGTCGTTGCCGTCACCGGAGTGATCCTGGCCGCCCTGTACCTGCTGTGGGCATACCAACGGAGCTTCCACGGGCCGGCCGAGGGCGACAATGCGACGATGGAGGACCTCCGTTTGTCCGAGCTGCTCGGCATCATGCCACTGCTGGCGTTGATCGTGTTCCTCGGCATCTACCCCAAGCCGGTACTGGAGCGGATCGAGCCGGCGGTGAACAACCTGATCGCCCACATGGAGTCGAAGGACCCCGACTTCCGCGAAGACGAACCGGTGCCGACCGTCCGGGCCGGTACGCCGGGCCTGGTCCAGGCGGCACAGGAGGCCCACGATGAGGCCGACGCCGAGTCCGGTGGCGAGTCGAGCGGAGAGGAGGCGGGTGAATGAACGTCCTCACCACCGCCATGTTGGCCCAGGTCGACCAGACCACCGTCGAGGTGCCAGACGTCGCCTGGTCGTTGCTGGCCCCGTTCATCGTGCTCGCCATCGGTGGCATCCTGCTGATCACGGTGACCTCGATCGTGCCGGTGCTGCGAGGTCGTGGCTTCCCCGCCGCCGCCACCATCATCATCGCCGCCCTGGCGGCGGCGTTCCTGGTGCCGATGTGGAACCGGGTCGAGGACGACGGCGCCCAATCGGTGGTCGGTGGTGCGCTGTCTATCGATCACTTCACCATCTTCGTCTGGGGCGTGATCTGCGTTTCGGTGTTCCTGGTGGCGGCCCTGCTCGACGGCTATCTCCGCCGGGAGCAGCTCGACGGGCCCGAGTGGTACGTGCTGGTGTTGATGTCGGCCTCCGGCGGTCTGCTGCTGGCCTCGGCCCAGGACCTCATCCTGACCTTCCTCGGCCTGGAGATCCTGTCGATCGCGGTCTATGTTCTGGCCGCCTTGCACCTCAGACGCTCGGACTCCCAGGAGGCGGCGTTCAAGTACTTCGTGCTCGGCGCCCTGTCCTCGGCGTTGTTCCTCTACGGCATCGCCTTGGTCTACGGGGCCACCGGCTCGACCTCGCTGCCGGTCATCGCCGGCGCCAGAAGCGACAACTTCGCCGGCTTGAATCCGCTCGAGGACTCGTCGATGATGCTGGTCGGCATGGCGCTGGTGCTGGTCGGCTTCGCCTTCAAGGTCTCGGCCGTCCCGTTCCACATGTGGACCCCGGACGTGTACCAGGGCTCGCCGACACCGGTGGTCGCCTTCATGGCATCGGCGGTCAAGGTCGCCGGGTTCGCCGGGTTGGTCAGGGTCTTCTGGGAAGGCTTCGGCTACTACTTCGAGGACTGGCGGCCGATCATCATCGTGTTGTCGGCGGCGAGTCTGCTGGTCGGGTCGTTCCTGGCCCTGGCCCAGACCAACGTGAAACGGATGTTGGCCTACTCCTCGATCGCCCATGCCGGGTTCATGTTGGCCGCGGTGCAAGCGTTGGCGGTCGACGACATCGCCGATTCGGTGCTGGCCGGTGAGGCGTTGCTGTTCTACATGTTGGCCTACACCGTCATGGTCGCCGGCACGTTCGGCGTGATGACCCTGGTCGGGGGGAGGGGCGACGCCGCCCACAGCCTCGATGACTATGTCGGTCTTTCGAGATCGCGTCCGGTCCTGGCCGGGCTCATGGCGGTGCTCCTGTTCGCTCAGGCCGGTATCCCCTTCACCTCCGGCTTCTGGGCCAAGTTCCGGGTCATCGTGGCGGCCGCAGGGAGCGGTTCCTACGTGCTTGCCGGCATCGCCATGCTCAGCGCCGTGGTCGCCGCGGTGCTGTACCTGCGGATCGTCGTCTCGATGTTCCTGGTGCAGGCTCCGGCCGTGGCCCACGCCGCCACCGCCGACCTCGAAGCGACTGCAGGCGCCGAACCGTCATCCGACGTTGATGGGGATGCCGATCCGGATGGGGATTCGAGCGCCGCCGGCGATGCCGAAGCGGCGACGGTGGTCGAGCCGAGACCGGCGTCGGAGATCCCGATGCCGAAGCCGGCCCTGGCCGCGCTCTTCCTGGCGGCCGGGGTCACCCTGTTGCTCGGTGTGCTGCCGGGCCTCGGTGGGGGTGTGCTGGAAGCCGCAGCCGAAGCACTGGCCGCCCTGAAATAGCCGAGGCTCGGCGGGTCAGCCGCCTGATGCGGCGCTGTCGCCGTCGGCCGAAGCGACGGCATCGTCGTAGGGATCGTCGAGCCAGCCGTCGGGAAGTGCAACCACCTGTGGACCTCTGGTGTGGCCCCTGGCCACCCGACGGTTCTCGTCCGGCAGGGGAGCGTCGGCCACGGGGGCCAGCAGCTCGGCCAACCGATCGAGGCTTTCGAGCCGGCCAAGCGCCCCCCGTAGCTCACCGCCCACCGGGTAGCCCTTGAGATACCAGGCGGTGTGCTTTCGGAACTCCCTGATGCCCTTGTGATCCCCGAACCACTGGACCAGCAGCGCTGCGTGCTCGGTCATGATCGGCACCAGCTCCCGCACGGTCGGCGGGGGTGGTACGGGTCGGCCGGTGAACGCAGCGGCCAACTGACCGAACAACCACGGTCGGCCGAGGCACCCACGCCCGATCACCACCCCGTCACAGCCGGTCCGGTCCATCATGGCGAGCGCGTCATCGGCCTCCCAGATGTCGCCGTTGCCGAGCACCGGGATGGTGGCGACCGCTTCTTTGAGCCGGGCGATGGTCGACCAATCCGCCTGCCCGGAATAGAGCTGAGCCACGGTACGGCCGTGGAGTGCGACGGCGGCCACGCCGCTGTCTTCGGCGATGCGCCCGGCGTCGAGGTAGGTCTTGTGCCCGTCGTCGATACCGACCCGGAGCTTCACCGTCACCGGGACCGCCCCGGCCGCATCGACCGCGGCGGCGACGACGCTGCTGTAGAGGTGGCGCTTGAACGGCAGCGCCCCTCCACCGCCATGGCGAGTCACCTTGCGGACCGGGCACCCGAAGTTCAGATCGATGTGATCGACCCTGCCCTCGCCGACCAGGCGTTCGACCGCCCGGCCGACATAGAGCGGTTCCACCCCGGCGAGTTGCAGGCTGCGAGGGGTTTCGTCCGCTGCGAAGCTGGCCAGCTTGTCGGTCTTCTCGCTTCCTTCGCACAGCGCCCGGGCCGATATCATCTCGCTCACGTAGAGGCCGGCCCCGAACCGGCGGCACAAGGTGCGGAACGGGGCATTGGTGACCCCGGCCATCGGTGCCAGCACCACCGGGAGGTCGAGGGACAGCGGCCCGATCTCCAGTGCCCGGCTCGCGCCGGTATCGATCACCGGCCCGTCGCCGGGAGCCGGCGAAACAGGTGCAACGGCGGGCGAACTCATTGTCCCAGGATGCCGGGGAATCGGCGGAAAACGGATGACATCGTCACCATCGTGGGACCGGCATCGGAGCGGCATCACGTGGGACCGGCGCTACCGGAGCGTGGTCGAGGCCTTGTCCTGGCCACCGGGGCCGCTGGCGAGGATTCGGATCGTGTCGCCTGACGAACCGCAGAAGCTGTACTGCCCCGTCGGCCCGCCCTGGTGGGTGCCGTTCGGCAGGCTGAGGGTCACCGAGTCGGTGTTTTCCGTCGTCCAGATGGCCTCGAAGGGTCCTTGATTCGGGTTCTGGCACAGCAGCGGCCCGGTCGGTCGCCGACTGGTGAAGCGGATGACCCGTGGCGGATCGGGATCGGGCGGTGATGTGGTGCCGGTCGTGCCAGTCGTCCCCGTGGTTCCGGTGGTTCCGGTGGTTCCGGTGGTGGAGGGGGTCGTCACCACCGGTCGCTGCGTCGTCCCCGTGGTCGGGGTCGTGGCCGTGGTCGATGCGGTTGTGACCGTGACACCGGTGGTCACCGGTGTTGACGAGGTCGTCGTCGATGGCGTTGTCGCCGGGACCGAGCGGGTCGTGCCAACGGTGGTGCTGGTGGTCGCCGAGGACGATGGTGACCGGGACCTCGTCGACATCGATGGCCCGGCCGGGGGCGGTTGGAACGTCCGGGTCCGGTCCGCCTCCGCCGCCGGACCGGACGTCCGGCTGCTCGATCCCAGCAGGCCCGATGCCGATGCGGGGGCCGACGAGTCCGCCGGCTCGGCGGTCGGACCGGCGATTGGCTGCTCGATCGGTTGTGACTCGATGGCGGCGACCGACGTGTCGTCGCCATCGGACACGAACTGCGAGATCGCAATCGCAACCAGCGCCAGCAGGACCGCCGCCGCCAGCCACACCCCACCGGTCTTGGCCGACGGCGCCAGGTCGGACAACCGCCTGGCCGCGATGTTCGGCCCGTCGAGCCCCGGCCCCCCTGCGGGTCCGCCCGAGCCCGCCGGTCCGCCCGAGCCCTGGGCGACCTGGCCCGGTCCCTCGGGCCCGAGGTGCTGACTCTCGACGTCGGTCGAGCTCGTGCCGTCTGTCGAGTTGGTTCCGCCGTCTGTCGAGCCGCTGCTTCCGTCGGGTGTGGTACTGCCGCCGCCGTCGGAGGATGAGCCGGTGGCACCGGTGCCATGGCCGGCCAGGGGCACGCCGGCCGACTGCAGCGCCGCCGCCGCCCCGACCTTGAGCTGGGCCGGCACGAGCACCAGTGGCACCCCGGCGAACAGCTTGCCGGGATCGACCAGGGCCGCTCGCCGCTCCGAGCAGTTGTCGCATGCCGCCTGATGGCGGGCCACCGCTCGGGCCACCGACCGGTCGAAGGCCACGTCGCCGCCGACCGCAGCCGCCAGACCGTCGCACAGCGGGCGGCCGTTGCGCCACAGCAGATAGGAGCCGATGGCATCTCCCAACCGGTTCCTGAGCCTGAACAGCTGCTGGTGGGCGTTGTTCGGCTCGACCCCCAGCTCGTCTGCGATCTCCGCCGGGGACAACCCGTGGCGGAGGTGCAGATCGAGCAGGCTGACCTCCCGCCCGCCCAGTGCGGCCGCGGCGGCCCAAACCAGCTCCTGGCGATCTCGAACCTCGCTGATCGAATCGGGTCCCAGGGGTCGCTCGGCACCGGTGGGGTCCGGGAGGCCCCGGTCTCGAAGGCCGCTCACCACATCATCCCCGGTGGCCCGGCTGCGGTTCTCCCGCTCCAGACGGTTGAGCGCCCGGTTCCGGGTGATCCGCAACAGCCACCCGCCGAAGGCATCGGGATTGTCGAGCTGATCCAACCGCTGCCAGGCCGCCAGCATCGCATCCTGCGCAACGTCGGCCGCCAGATCGTCGTTGCGGACGATCGTTCTGGCCACGTTCCACGAGCTGTTGAACCATCGGTCGAACAGTTCACCGAAGGCCTCGCCGTCCTCGGCCCGAGCGGCCAGTACCAGCTCCGTGTCGGATCGCTCGCTACCTTGCACCACGTCCCCCCTCGGTAGAGATCATTGCAGTCTCGGCGGGCGTCTGCACAGCGACCCCCGGCCCGATCCCCGACACGGCCGACCGCCGCTGCCACCATCGGGCCACGGCCGGCGCTGCCGGTGATGCGGCGTTTCCCACTAGACAATGTGGACCGGCGTGCCGAGGGGCAGCAGGGTTGCCAGCGCCTCGATCACGTCGTTCGGTAGGCGGACACACCCGTGGCTGACGGCCTGGCCGATCGAGCCGGGGTCGTTGGTGCCGTGGATGCCGATCTGGCCGTCGCCGCCGGCGAACTCGGTCAGGGTCTCGGAGTAGCCGGAGAGGCCCAAGGCGAACGGCCCGTAGCCACCGCCGGGGTCCGGGGTCTCCAGCTTGTCCGTCACGTAGAAGGTGCCGAGCGGGGTCGGGTTCTCCGGGGTCCCGACCGCGATCGGCGACCGAACGACGACCTCGTCGCCGGACCGCACCGAGAGCGTCTTGGTCTGCAGATCCACATAGACCGCCAGATCGACCGTCTCCAGTTCGACGTCCGCGGCCGGGATCCAGCCGCTGCGGTGGTTCGGCCTGGCCGGGAGCCGGACCTTCACCCAGTCGCCCTGCCGCTGTTCGACCAGGAGCACCCGGGTCGATCCGAAGGCGGTGGTCGGGGCCAGGGTGGTGAGCGGCCGACCGTCGGGGGCATCGAGCACCTCGATGCCGGACGACACCACCGCTCGGGTCGAGCTCTCGACGTAGAGGTCGACCGGCCCGTCGCCGAGGAGGCTGTTGTCCGACGCCGTGTCGCCGGTCGTGTCCGAGCCTTCGGAGGCGGCGGGCTCGACCACGATCCCGGAGTCGATTTCGTCTGCCGTGCCGAAGCCCGACGTGCAGGCGGGGAAGAGGAACAGAGCGGCCAGCACCACGGCCAGGAGGTTGATGCGCTTCATGATCGGAGTCCTTTCTCGATGATCGGTCTGCTCAGCCGGTGAAGCTGGGGTTGCCCGGTCGGGGGACGTCGATGTCGGGCGTCGAAGCGGCAGGGTCGTCGGGGGTGGAGGAGCCCTGTCCGGGGTTCGGGTCGCCGGGGGTCGGCGGCTCGGGTTGGCCTGGGTTCTCGTTCCCCGGGGTCGTAGCTCGGGCGTCGGCAGCTCCGGGTCCGGGTTCTCGTCGGGCTTATCGTCGCCGGGGTCGGGGAGATCGTCGCCGGGGTCGGGAACCGACGACGGGTCGAGGAAATCGTCGATTTCGGTCTCGCACGGTTCGTTGTCGAGGTTCAGGCACAGTTCGAGACCGGGGTCGACCGGCGTCGGCGGTTCCGGTTCCTCCGGCTCGTCGCAGCCGTTGACCAGATCGAGGCAGGCCACGATGACCACCGGGATGTCGTCGCAGTCGATCGGACCGCAGGGGCCGACCGGTGGCTCGGGGTCCGGCGGCGTCGGCGCCAGATCGCCGATCTGATTGCTCTGCGGTGGTGATTCGGCCAGCGCGGCCGGGACGTGGGAGGCGATGATCAGCAGAGAGCTCATCGTCATGGTCAGGAGTTTGTTTCGCATTGGTCTGCATCCTTGGTCGGCCCGCCACCTCTTGGCGGGTTCGACGTTCCTGATCAGCGAGACGCTCGATCCTTACGGTTTCGGGCAAAAAACTTCCAGATTCGGTGGATCGCCACTGTTTCAGCGGGTGGACGGGCCGGGAAAGGGGTTCGCAGCGGCCGAAACTGGCCCCGCTCACCACGGCTGTGCCACCCTGCGGGCCATGGATCTGAACGACAGAGTTGCGGTGATAACCGGGGGCAGCGGCGGGATCGGTCGGGCGATGGCCACCGCCTTCCTGGCCAAGGGGGCCCGGACGGTGGTATTGGCCGATCTCGACCCCGATGCGGTGGCGGCCGCCGCGGCCGACATCGGCTGCGAGGGCGTGGCCTGCGACGTCACCGACGAGGCCCAGATCATCGATCTGGTCGAATCGACCCTTTCGGCCCACGGACCGATCGACCTGTTCGCCAGCAACGCCGGATCGGGTGGCAACGGGGTGTTGACCGATGCCCCGAACGAGGTGTGGCAGCAGCAGTGGGAGCTCCACGTCATGTCGCACCTCTACGCCGCCCGGGCGGTGATCCCCTCGATGGTGGCCAACGGCGGTGGCTATCTGCTGAACACCGCATCGGCGGCGGGGCTGCTGGCGGCGATCGGCTCCGGGCCCTACACCGTCACCAAGGCGGCGGCGGTGAAGTTGGCCGAGTTCATCGCCATCACCCACGGCGACGAAGGGATCCGGGTGTCGGTCCTGTGCCCCCAGGGGGTCAACACCGCCATGGCACCGAAGAGCCTCGGCGACGGTCAGACCGACGGCATCATCGAGCCGGAGGAGCTGGCCGATGTGGTGGTCGCCGCCATCGAGGAGGAGCGGTTCCACGTCCTGCCTCACCCCGAGGTCGCCGAATACATCAAGCGCAAGGCCGACGATCCCGATCGCTGGCTCAAAGGCATGCGACGGCTCAGGGCCCGAGCGCTCGGCTCCTAAGCGACCTCGGCTCCTGGCGACCTCGGCTCGGCGGAGCCGTTGTCGGCTCGGGGCATACCAAGACTCGACAAGCGCCGCCAACCAGCCACCGATGCCCTAAGATCGGCGGCGCCGGCTCGGTACCACCAGCAACGATCCGGCGGCTGACATCGGGGGGACGACATGGGCAACGAAGGGTTCGACGATCCTGCGGTCGAAGCGGCTGGGGGGAGCGACGCCCCCGGAGCGACGGCCGCCCGGGGCGACCGGGGAAGCGAACGCCATCGAGCGTCGACTCCGGGACATGCGCGGCTGGTGTCGACAGCGGCCGTTGCTGTGCGTGGTGGCCGGCTTCGTGCTGCTGGTCGCAGGCGGTCTGGCCTTTCTGGCGGCCACCGGCCAGCGTGGCCTTGCCTTACCGATCCTGTTGGCCCTCGGCGGGGCGCTGACCGGGGCCGTCGGTCTGTTGCTGCTGAACGAGCCGGTGAGCGCCGCCGTCGGCGCCAAACCGAGGCTTGGCCGTCTGGCCGGTGCGGTTGCGTTGGTGGCGGGGCTCGCCCTGGTCTGGTTCGCCATCTCGGCCCGATCCCCGATCCTGGTGGTGGTCGGCTCGGTGGTGGTGCTGCTCGGTCTCCTCGCCGTCAATGCCGTTCTGCTGGCCGGGTCCGGCACCACCGGCATGTTGTTCTTCGCAGTGGGGACCGGGCTGCTGGTGGCCGGCCCGGTGCTCATCTGGATCGGTGACGGCGTCGACGGGCTGTCGATCATCGGCGGTGTGGCCTGGACCATCGGTCTGGTGTTGTTCAAGGTCGGTCTTCCGCCGTGGATCGACGTCGATCCGCCGACCCGCCGCACACCGGCCACCCTGGTCTCGGTGGCGGCGACCGCGGTCGGGGTCGGCCTGCTGTTCCTGGCCTCCCGCTCGTTCAACGAGCCGGCCCTGCTGTTCGGTTTGACGTTGGCCGTGGTCGGCCTGTCGGCGCTCGGTATCGGCACCGCCCGCTACGAGCCAGGCCTCACCGGCGCCATCGTTGCCCTCGGCGTCGGGCTGGTCGGCATCGGCGTCGGGGCGCTGCTGACGAACGGCATCGTCGGGTCGTGGGTGGTGACCGCGGTGACCACGATCGTGATCGCAGCCATCGGCGCATGGTTCGTGTTCCGCGGAGAGGCGCTGATCGCCGTGCTGCTGCTGGGATTCGTGGTGGCCTGGGTGGTGGTGGATCGGACCGCGGACGCCCCGGTCGACCCGAACCCGGACGGGCAGCTGACCATCCTGGCCCTCGGCGATTCCTACATCTCGGGGGAGGGTGCTGCCCTGTTCTTCGAGGGCACCAACGTCGCCGGACCGGGTGGCAACCAATGTCGGCGTTCCCCCGATGCCTACCCCTACCGGGTCGCCGAGCGACTCGACGCCCGGCTCATCTTCCTCGCCTGTTCCGGAGCCAAGACCACCGACATGGACAACCAGGGCCCCGCTCCGGACCCGTTCCCGCCCATCGCCGGCGGCGAGGACCAGATCGAACGGCTGGTGGCGGTTCACGGCGCCGAACTCGCAGACATCGACGCGGTCCTGCTCAGCATCGGCGGCAACGACGTCGGCTTCGCCACCATCATCAAGGCCTGTCTGCTGCCCCAGAGCTGCGCCATCCCCGAACTGAACGACGGTTGGCTGGCCAACGTCGCCGAGACCCGCCAGCAACTGGTCGGGACCTACCTGACGCTGAAATCGGTGGTGGGCGACGAGACCCCGATCGTCGCCGTCCTGTACCCGACCATCGTCGGCCCGTCCGAGGGCTGCGAGCTGGCGATCGGCGCCGACGAGATCGAATTCGTCGGTCGGTTCACCGCCGCGCTCAACGACACGGTTCGGGCCGCGGCGGCCGAGGCGGGGATCAACCTGTTCGACGGCACCATCGACGCCTTCGACGGCCGGCTGCTGTGCGACGACGACCCGGCGACGAACTTCTTCCACCTGGCCCCGACCGAAGGGCCGTTCGCCGATGCCATCCTCCCCGCCAACTGGGTTCACGGGACGTTGCACCCCCGAGGTGACGGCCACGAGTTGATCGCAGACCGGCTGGTGGCGACCGGTGGCGCAGGCACCGTCGGCTACCTGGAGGAGCTCCTGGCTTCGGTGGAAGCCGGTGGGCCGGCCAACCCACCGCCCGGTGACGGGCCTGGCGCCGGCAGCCCCGAGTACCAGGATCTCCCGGACGACGAATGGATCGAGGAGCAGCTCTATCGCACGGTGGGCAGCCTGGTACTGCCGGTCGGGTTGCTGCTCATCGGAGGACTGCTGGCGGCCTTCGGCGTGGTCAAGGCTCGATTCCCGGTGCTCGACTTCCTCGACCCCTCGAACAACCGGACCGGCCAGGTTTGAGCCGCTCCGCCTCGGGCATCAGTCGAAGAGGCCGAGCTCGGCGGCCCTGGTGACCGCGTAGGACCGCTTGGTGACGTTCAGCTTGCGGTAGATCGACTTGATGTGGGTCTTGACCGTCGACGGCGCGATGTAGAGCTCGTCTGCGATTTCGCGCTGGGTCAGGTCGCCACGCAGGAGCCTGGCCACCGACAGCTCCCGTTCCGACAGCTCGACGCCGCCGGGCCCGACCGGTGGCGGACCCTCGACCGGAGGGGGCATCCGGTCGAGCCCCTCCGTGGCCCGCCGGATCACCCCCTGATGCACCGACCGCCGACCGATCAACAGCGCTTCGTCGAAGAGAGCTCTTGCCAGCCCGTGGTCGCCGTCGGCCGCACCGACATCGGCTCGGCCGCACAGCGCCGATGCCAGCCCCTCGGCGTAGCCGCTGCGACGTGCCATCGCCACGCTCTCGTCACACAGTCGGCGGGCCTCGTTCGTTCGACCGGCCCGTAGAGCCTGCAACCCCAGTTCGGTGGTGACCAGGCTCTCGATGGCACCGAAACCCGGGGCCCGACCTTTCGCTGCGGTGAGATGCTCGACGGCCTCGTCGCCATCTGGATCGAGGCGGGCCAGGCTGACCCGAACCGCCAGCTCGGGGTAGGGATGGCCCGAGGCCAGGGCGGCATCGAGGGCACGCCCGTAGGCGGCGCTGGCCGCGGCCCGATCACCGAGGGCCAGGTGGGCGTTGCCCACCGACGTCTCGTCGAGAGACCAGGCGATCGGCGCCCCGGCCTCGCGGTGGATGGCAACCGCCCGCCTGGCATGGCTCAGGGCCCGTTCGTGGTGACCACGATGGCTCCAGTAGAACGACAGCGCCGAGATCACGTTGCCCTGCCACTCCGGCGGCACCTCCTCAGCGGCAAAGGCCTCCTCCCAGAATTGGGGATCATCGGGGGCCACGTAGTGGACCCACCACACCGCGATCGGGCCCAACAGCGCCCGAAAGCCGTCGAGGTCGTTGCTCTCGTGGCACCGCCGGAGGGCCGCGCAGAGGTTTGGCAGTTCTCGTTCATAGCGGGGGAAGAGGTTGTCGGGGTCGGCCTCGTAGCGATCGGCAGCGATACGGGACACGGTCACGAGGCATGCCTCGAGATGGGCTCGGCGTGCGTCGTCGTGTTCGGCCGGGTCCAGCCGCCGTTCGGCGTCGAGCCGTACCACCTCGAGCATCCGATAGCGGCCCGTGGCCGGATCGAATCCGACCAGCGAATGGTCGACCAGCCGGGCCAGCCCGTCTCCGGTGCGGTCCGGGTCGACACTGCGGGCCGCCTCGGCGGTGAAGCCGCCGACGAACACCGAGAGCCGGTCGAGAAACCTGGCGTCGCCCGACGGTAGGAAACGCCTGCTCCAGTCGAGCGACGCGATGAGCGACCGTTGATGTTCCGGTCGATCCCGTCGGCCGGCCTCCAGACCGGCCGGCCGGTGGGTCATGGCCTGTAGGATCTCGTCCAACGGCCTGCTCCGAACCAGCGCCGCCGCCAGCTCCAGGAGCAGCGGTACGCCGTCGGCTGCGATACAGATCTCGGCCACCATCGGCCGGTTGGTGTCGGTCAACTCGAAGGTCGGCACGGCCTGGCGGACCCGTTCCAGGAAGAGCTGGACCGCCTCGGCCGACGTCAGCTCGTCGTCGGATCGATGGTCCTGGGGAACCGACAACGGTCGTACGGTCCAGGTGATCTCGCCGGCAACGCCGAGCGGCCGACGGCTGGTGGCCAGGATCTTCGTCTCCTGGCCCGCGGTGGCGATCCGGGTCACGAGATCGGCCACCTCGTCGATCACGTGCTCGCAGTTGTCGATGACCACCAGCGTCGATGTGGCCGCCAGTGCCGCAAGCATGCGGTCGACGTCGGCGGTCGGTTCGTCCAGGAGCACCGCGCCCAGCAGCCGGCCAACGTCGCCACGGTCGGCCTCGGCCAGCTCGACGGGCACCACGCGATCGAAGTCCGGTTCGACCTCGTTGATCACCTCGGCGGCCAATGCCGTCTTGCCGACCCCGCCCGGGCCGATGAGCGACAGCAGCGGCCCGGCATCCAGGGCGTCCCGTACCGCCCGTATGTCCTCGGAGCGACCGACGATCGAGCCACCCGTGCGACGAAGTTGCATCACAACGTCATCGTAGGACCCGCACCGTCTCCCCCGAGCTCCGGTCCCCCTTTTGGGGGATGGGCCGGTCCCCCGGTTCTCCGAGATGCTGATCACCACAACGAAGCGAACGCCTCGGCAGGAGCCGAGTGGATGGAAGGAGCAGATCATGAACGACCTCGCTGCGGAATACGGGAGCTGGGGACTGGTCACCGGAGCGTCCTCCGGGATCGGGGCCGAGTTCGCCAGGCGATTGGCGGCCGATGGGGTGAACCTCGTCGTTACGGCCCGTCGCCTGGATCGGCTGGAGGCGCTGGCCGAGGAGTTGAGCACCGACCATGACGTCGAGGTCCGGCCGGTGCGGGCCGATCTCTCCGAGCGGGCCGGCGTCGACGCCATCGAGAAGGCGGTTGCCGATATCGATCTGGCGATCGTCGTCAACAACGCCGGGACTGCCCGTCCCGGCGCCTTCTTGAAATCGGCGGTCGACGACCAACTGGATGTGGTTGGGCTGAACGTGACGACGCCGGTGCAGCTGGCTCACCTGATGGGCGAGCGACTGATCAACCGGGGCCGGGGGGCCATGATCTTCACCGGATCGACGGCGGCATTCGCCGGAGTTCCCACCTTGGCCAACTATGCGGCCACCAAGGCGTTCGTCGGTACCTTCGCCGAGGGACTCGCTGCCGAGTGGGGCCCCCGAGGGGTCGATGTGCTGGTGGTCCATCCCGGCCCGACCCGCACCGAAATGGTGGAGATGGACGGCGTCGACTTCAACGTCGTACCGATGAACTGGATGACGCCGGCCCAGGTCGTGGACAAGGCGCTCGGGTCCCTCGGTCGCAAGACGGTCCTGATCCCGGGGACGTTGAACAAGATCCAGCGGTTCGTCTTCACCAGGCTGCTTCCCCGTCGGGCGACGTCCGCCATCTGGGGAACGCTGATGGGCCGAGTGACCGCCGCCGATCTCCGCTAGGGCTCCTGGTTCGACGATGACCATCGTAGAACGACAGGTTCACCTCGATGCCCCTCCGATGTGGGTGGCGGCCGAGCTCACCGGTTCCCTCTGGCGCTCGGCGCTCCGGATCGAGCCGGCCGGGGCCGGGACGAGGGTGCTCATCTCGGCTCGGGTCGAACCGGAGGAGCTGGCGAGGAGCATCGAAGCCCAAGCCCTCGACGAGGTCTGCCGACTGAGAACGAGGCTCCCTCACCGAGCCCCAGCCAAGAACAACGTAAGCAAGACATCAGTGCGAACAACCAGAAGGAAAGGCAGTACAACCATGACAACGATCACTCGACAGGTGACCATCGATGCCTCGGTCGAACAGGTGTGGCCGGCCTTGGCCGACTTCGGCGCCGTCGCCACCTGGAACCCGAACGTCAAAGCCTCCCGCCTGACCTCGGAGGAGGGAAGCGGCATCGGCATCACCAGGGAATGCAGCCTGGTGCCGATCGGTACGATTCAGGAACGGGTCACCGAATGGACGGAGGGCCGGATGATGAGCATCGAGATCTTCGACTTCAAGAACGTGCCGGCCATGCGCCGGGCGGTGGCCGTGATCGGCCTCGAGCCACGGAACGGCAAGACGCTGGCCACGGTGGAGATGAACTACGAGGTCGGCCTCGGTGCGCTCGGTGCCGGTATGAACTCGGTGATGATGAAGCGACAGTTCACGAAGTCTTTGACCGGCTTGCTGGCCGGGCTCAAGCATCACATCGAGACCGGCGATTCGGTGGATCGACGGTCGAACCTGCCGACCGCCGCCGTGGCCGCGGTTGCTTCGGCCTGAGGCGGGCTCTCAACGGTCGCCCGGTCAGCAGCGGGTCATGAGCCGGTCACGAACCTGTTGCCGGCAATGACCGCGAGCCGGTCGCTTCATCGCCGTCGAGCTCGATGATGAGGCGACTGCCCCGGTCGTAGGTGACGTAGCTCCAGGCCCAGTTGACCAGCACGTTTGCCCGATTGCGGAACCCGACCAGCATCACGAGGTGGAGCCCCAGCCAGGCAACCCAACCGGCGAATCCCGTGATCTTCAGCCCGCCCGGCATCTGTACCACGGCGGCATGGCGGCCGATCGTGGCCATCGAGCCCTTGTCGACGTAGATGAACCGGCCACCGTCATCGAATCCGGTGGCCGGTTCGCCGGCGTTCGACCCCGACGGTTCAGCGGCGCTCAACTCTGCGACGATCCGCTCGGCGACGTAGCGACCGCCCTGTATCGCCCCCGGCGCCACCTGGGGGACCAAGTCTCCGGCCGATGTCTCGGCCCCTGCGACGTCACCGATGGCATGGACGCCCGGATACCCGGGAACCCGGAGCCGGTCATCGACCACCAGCCGTCCTCCTCTGGTCGTTGGGAGGCCGAGCGACGCCACCAGCGGGTGGGCCCGAACCCCGGCGGCCCAGACCACGGTGTTGGTGGCGACATCGGTGCCGTCGGCGAATCGGACCCGGTCGGCCTCGACCGCCGCCACCTGGGTGGTCAACATCACCTCGACGCCCATCCGTTCCAGCCGCTGCTTGGCGTTGTCGCTCAGCCTGGGGGCGAAGCCGGCGAGCAGCCGATCCCGACCTTCCACCAGCACCACCCGGGCCCGGTCGGTATCGATGCCGGGGAAGTCCCGTCGCAGCGGCTTGTCGATCAGCTCGCAGAACCCGCCCGCCATCTCCACCCCGGTGGGGCCGCCGCCGACGATCACGATGGTGGTGGCCCTGGCCCGAAGGTCGGCGTCTGCGGTCCGTTCCGCCCGCTCGAAATTGCGAAGCACGTGGCTGCGGATCCGCATCGCTTCGGCCGCCGCTTTGAGGCCGAAGGTGTGCTCAGCGACCCCGGGGACCCCGAAGTCGGCGGTGACGGCGCCGATTGCCAGGATCAGGTGGTCGTACGGCAGTGGTGGGCCTTCGGCGGTTTCCACCATCCTGGTACCGAAGTCGACCCCGGTCACGGTTGCCTGCAGTGCCCGGGCGTTGGCCTGGCGATGGAAGATGCCCCTGGTGGCGTAGCAGATGTCATCGACGTCGAGCCCGGCCGTTGCCACCTGATAGAGCAGGGGCTGGAAGGTGTGATGGTTCCGTTGATCGACCACCGTGACCTCCACCGGTGCTCCGGCCAGGGCCTTGGCCGCCGCCAGTCCACCGAATCCCGCTCCGACGATCACCACCTTCGGTACCGATGCCATGGCTCCAACCATAGGACCGTGATTCGACATCACCGGTCGCCGGTGTCGGGTGGGGGTACCCGTCGGCGGTGTCGGTCGCCGGTGTCGTCGGTCGGCGGTGTCGATGACCGGTGTCGGTCGGAATTCCTCGTCATGGCCCCCCGATCGGTAGGTTGTTCGACATGGCAGAGCCGAGGTCCCAACCATCGCCCCTGTACCAGCACGGCGAGACCGTGGCCGATCCCGGTGCGGTGGTCGTTCGGGACGCGGCGACCGTGATGATCGTGGCCGACCGCCCCGATCTGGAGGTGCTGCTGGTCCAGCGCACCTCGAGGGCGGCGTTCGGTCCCCGGGCCTGGGTCTTTCCCGGCGGCCGGGTCGACGTCGACGACGGCGAGAGGATCGATCACGTCGTTTCCGGGCTGAGCGACGCCGAGGCGTCGGCCATGCTGGAAATCGGCGGCGGCGGCGGGTTGGCCTGGTGGCTGGCCGGGATCCGCGAAACCTTGGAGGAGGCCGGACTGCTGCTGGGGGTCGGCCACGCCGAGCCTGCGGCGGTCGAGCGGGTCCGCTCGGCGGTGCATCACGATGCCGGGGCGCTGGTGACGGCGCTGGCCCGCAACGGCCTGGTGGTCGATCTCGGCGCGTTGCACGAGGTCGGTCGGTTCGTCACACCGGTGGGGCCGCCTCGCCGGTTCGACACCCGGTTCTTCGTTGCGTCGGCCCCGGACGACCAGGTGGCCCGCCACGACGAGCAGGAGGTGGTCGAACACCGGTGGATGCGTCCGGCCGAGGCCATTGACCGGTGGCGCAGGGACGAACTGGAGTTGATGTCGGTGACCCATCGGATGTTGGCCTGCCTGGCCCGCTATCCCTCGGCTGGAGCGGTGATGGAGGCGGCGGCCCGCCGAGGTCCCGCCCGGCGGGTCCGGGTCAACGATCCCGACGGGGCCTACGAAGTGGTCATGCCGGGCGAGCCGGGCTACGAGACCGCCGAGGTCGAGATCGAACACGGAGCCGTGAGGCTCTGAAGATTCACGGAGCCGTGAGGCTCTGAAGATTCACGGAGCCGTGAGGCTCTGAAGATTCACCGAGCCGTGAGGCTCTGAAGATCCACCGAGCCGTGAGGCTCTGAATCTCGAAGGGCGCTCCGTTGTCGTTGCGCGCCGGAGCCGGCCGGGCGCTTTGCCCGACCGGCTCCGGACTCCGGTGCAGCGATCAGACGCCGACCAGCGCGCCGGTCCGATCCTCATCTCCGAGCCCGGCGTCGGGGTCGGGATCGGGGTCGGGGTCATGGTGGTGATGATCGGCGGGCGGTTCGCTGATGCCGAACCGATCGTGGAACCGGCGCAGCGGCCCCGGTGCCCACCAGTTCCACTCGCCGAGCAACTTCATCGTGGCCGGTACCAGCAGCGATCGCACGATGGTGGCGTCCACCACCACCGCCAAGGCCAGACCGACCCCGAGCTGTTTGATGGTCAGGGTTTCGCCGGCGGCGAAGCCGGCGAACACCACCACGATGAGCAGCGCCGCCGAGGTGATGATCCTCCCGGTTCGCTGGAGCCCCGTCGAAACCGACAGGTCGTTGTCTCCGGTGCGGTCGTGGATCTCCTTGATCCTGGCGAGCAGGAACACCTCGTAGTCCATCGAGAGGCCGAAGGCGAACAGGAAGATGATGGTCGGCAGCCACAGGTCGATCGATCCAACCGGGTCGAAGCCCAGCAGGCCGGACAGGTTGCCGTCCTGGAACACCCACACCAGGGCCCCGAAGCTGGCTCCGAGGCTGAGCACGTTCATGATCACCGCCTTGATGGGGATGATCACCGAACCCGTCATGAGGAACAGGAGGACGAGGGTGGCCACCACCACGATCCCGATGGCCACCGGGATCCGGCCGGCGATCATGTCCCGGACGTCGAGGGTTGCCGCCGCGGTCCCGCCGACCTCGACGACGAGGCCCTGCCCATCTGCCGATGCACCCCGGGCCCGGATCGTCTCGACCAGTTGCATGGCGGTGTCACCCTGGCCCTCGCCTTCCGGGACGACATCGACGACCAGCATGTCGGCCGGGAACCCTTCCCTGACCTGGAGCCCGGCCACGCCGTCGAGGCCGGACAACTCGGCCACCCAACGGTCGGCCGCCGCCGTCCCGGGCTCGACCTCGGTGATCACCACGATGGGATCTGCGCCCCGGGCCGGGAACCGCTCGGACAGCGTGAGGGCCGCAGCCCGGGCCTCCGACGATCTTGGCAGGCTGCGGGCATCGCCGTTCTCCAGGTTGGCGTCGAGGAACGGGGTGGCCAACAGGGCCAGACCGCCGCCGACGACGATCAGGATCGGGAGGGCGAACCGCTGCACCATCTTCGACAGCCGGAAGAACGCGCCGGGCCCATCCGGTCGAATCGTTGCCGGCTTGATCCTGCCGCCGAAGATACCGAGCAGCGCAGGCAACAGCGTGAGGGCGGCAACCATGGAGAACAGCACCGCCGACAACCCGCCGACGCCGAAACTGGTCATCGTCGGGTCGTCGAAGACGAACATGCCGCTCATGGCAACGGCGACGGTGAGGGCGCTGAAGACAACGGTGACCCCGGCGGTTGCCACGGTCGTGGCCACCGCCTCGGAGACGCTGCGATCATGACCCCGCTCCTCCCGGAACCGCGAGACCAGCAGCAGCCCGTAGTCGATGCCGAGACCGAGCCCCAGCATCGACACCACGTTCAGAGCGAAGACCGACACCGTGTCCAGCAGGTAGGTCGCCCCCAACAGCGCGATCCCTGCGGTGAGGAAGCCGGCGCCGGCGATGGCGAGGGGCATGCCGGCCGCCCGCAGCCCGCCGAAGATGAACACCATGGCCACCAGGGCGATGGGTAGGGCGATCGTCTCGCCCCGGACCAGGTCCCGCTCGGCCTGGGTCTCGAACTCCTGGAGCACGATCGGCTCACCGCCGACCAGCACCTCATCGACACCGGTCGACGCTTCGAGCGCCCCGACAAGATCGGAAACGGAGTCGGCGAGCTCTCGCTCGGCCTCCGGTTCCAGCCCGTTGGCGAACGACACCACGAGCAGGGCCGCCCGCTCGTCGGTGGCGGCCAGGTCCGGTATGCCCGTCGACCAGGGGTCGAGCACCGAGACCACACCCGGCACCGCCGCCAGATCGGTGAGCGTGCGGCTGACCTCCTCGGTCGGTGGTCGATCGGTTCTGGCGCCGTCGAGCACGATCGCGATATCGCCACCGGTCGGCGACGTCTCCTGGAGCCGGTGAAGGACCCGGGCCGATTCGATTCGCTCGCTGCCGGTGAACTCGGCGCTGACCCGCTCCGCCAGCGGCCCGGAGGCCACCACCCCGGCGACCAGCACCACCGACCAGACGGCGAGGACCCACCAACGCCGCCGGTACATGGCGACTCCCAGCTTGTGAAACATCTCTTTCTCCGTTCGCTGCATGACCGGCCAACCTTTATGGCCGGTGGCTTCACGTTGCCGTTCGGCGCTGAGGGGCCGGTGATCGATGCATGACAGCCACTGACCGGTCACTGATCGGCCGCTGCCCGGCGGTTGGGGGCCCGATGACCGCCCCGTGATCGGTGGCTGAGGGCGTGAAGGCGCCCGCAGGTGGGGCAAGGCGCTCGAGACGGAGGCGAAGCGCCCCCGGTTCAGCGGTCGGCCCGGTCGGCCAGTTCGCTCAGGCGATCGACCGCGGCCCGCCATTCTTCGTGGCCGCGCTCGACCAGGGAGCGTTGTTCAGCGAGGGCCGTGGCCCGCCGGTAGAGGTCGAGTGCCATCTCCGGCTCGTTTCGTGCCTCGGCGGCATGACCCATGCCGGCCAACGATTCGGCCATGCAACCCCGGTTGCCGTTCGCCTCGGCGATGGCCACCGACTCGAGGTGGTACCGCTGAGCCAGCTCGTGGTCGCCTCTGGCGGTGGCCAGGCGACCGAGCTCGGTGTAGAGGTAGTGGCTGCCGTGGTAGTCGGCGCCGCCGAACAGATCGATCGACTCCAGGTAGCAGGCTTCGGCCTCGTCGAACCTGCCCAGCGTCTGGTAGAGCCGGCCCAACTCGCCGAGGCCGACGCCGAGGGCCCAGGTCTCCCCGAGCTGGCGAAACACCTCGGCGGCAGCGAGGCCCTGTTCGATGATGGATTCGGTCTCCGGGCGAGGGGCGGCCCGCCGGGCGTCGCCGGGCTGGGCGTCACCGGCTTTGGTGTCACCAGGCTGGGCATCATCGGCGGAATCCAGGAGGAGCACGAGGGACCGCATCGTCATCCGGGTCATCTCGACCAGCGCCCGGGCCCACCGATCGCCGGGTTCGACAAGCTCGGCCGCTTCGTCGAGCAGCTGGAGCGGCCGCATGGGGTCATCCAGCCCGGTGAGGGAGAACGCCGCCGCCAGCCTGGCGAGGCCACGATCGGGGTGGTCGGCCTCGTCGAAGAGCTCGAGCGCCTGCTGGGAGGTCTCGGCGACAAGAGAGCCGGGCTCGGCGGCGGTTGCGATACCGATGGCCAGGGTCACCTTGGCCCAGCCCAGGGGGTCGTCGGCTCGGTCGACCACCGCCAGCAATCGGGAGAGCAACCGCTCACCCGATTTCGGGTCGTGGGTGAGGAACCACCACGAACTGGGAAAGGCGATGTCGGCCGCCAGGTCGCTGCTGCCGGTGTCGGCCAGCCAGGTCATCGCCGCCCGGAGCTGGTCCGCCTCGGCGTCGACCCGCAAGGTGGCCTCGGCCCGGGATTCGTCACGGCGTCGGTGGAGGTCCTCGACGAGGTCGATCAGCCAAGTGGCGTGGGCCCGGCGGGTCTCGTGCTCCAGGCCCAGCTCGGACAACTCGGCGGCGGCGAATTGTCGAATCGGCTCCAGCATCCGAAACCGGCTGCCGCCTGGCTCGACCGTCACCAGCGATGCGCCGGTCAGTTCGTCGAGCAGCTCCAGTGCGTCGAGCGGGTCGAGGTCGCAGTGGCCCAGTATCGCCTCGACGCCGTCCAGCCCGAAGCCGCCGGCCATGACCGAGAGTCGGTCGAACAGCTCCCTGGCCGGTGGCGACAGCTGATCGACGCTCCAGCCGACCACCGCCTCCAGGCTGCGATGTCGCCGGTCACGATTGGATCTGACCTGGCGGAGCAGCCGCAGCTGATCGTCGAGCCTGGCCGCGATGTCGTCGATGGAGAGCAGCGAGGCCCGGCCGGCGGCCAGTTCGATGGCCAACGGGATGCCGTCCAGCCGTCGGCAGATGTGGGCAACGACCGGCAACAGCCCGCTGGGGATCTCGAAGTCCGGTCGAATCGATCGGGCCCGCTGGATGAACAGCTGGACCGAAGGAGACCGGCCGGTCGTGCCGAGATCGTCGCCGTCGTCCGGCAGTTCGAGTGGTGGCACGCCGACGATCGCCTCGTCCTGCAGCCCCAACGGGTGCCGGGAGGTGACGAGGAACGAGCCCTTGAGCTCGTGGCCGAGTATGCGGTCGGCCACGTCGGCCACGACATCGAGGAGGTGCTCGGCGTTGTCGATGATGACCAGATCGGTGTTTGCCCGCAGCCGATCGCTCATACGATCGATCGGGTCTCGGGCCCCATCGCGTTCACCGGGCACGATGCCGTCGGCCATGCGTTGGGCCACTGCGCTCGGGTCGTCGACCCGGGCCAGGTCGATGAACGTGACCGGTCGGGTCTCCGCAACCTGCCACGCAACGGCGAGGGCCAGCGAGGTCTTGCCGATCCCGCCCGGGCCGAGCAGGGTGACGATTTTGTGGTCCTCGAGGTGGTTCCTCACGTCGTCGATCAGCGCGGTGCGGCCGAACAGCTCGCCTCGCAGCCGGGGCAGCGACACCGGGCCCCGGGAGTTGAGGGCCGGGAAGTTGGACGGGACACCCGCAGCCTCGACCTGCCATACCGCCACCGGCTCCGGCACGTCCCGCAACCAATGGACCCCGAGGTCCCGCAGGGTGATCGGGGCGCTGGGCCGGCGGTGGCCGTCCGGCTGCACCCGGTCCGGTTCGGGCCGGGCCAGCTCGTCGGCGGCGAGCTCGGCGGTACCGCCGGTGACGAGGATCTGGCCACCATGGGCCAGGTCGAGCAGTCTGGCGCAGCGGTTCACCACCGGACCTCGATAGTCGCCGCCGTCGACGGGGGCAAGCGAGCCGGTGTTGATGGCAACCCTGACCCGCAACGCCTTGTCCTGCTGGTCCCCCATGGCGGTTGCGGCGGCCGTGACGGCCGAGGCCGCGGTCTCGAACACGGCAAGGATGCCGTCGCCGGTCGATTTCACCAGGTGACCACGGTTGGCCTCGGTGGCCTCGGACCAGATCCGGTGGAGCGAGTCGATCTCGCGAGCGGTGTGATCGGGGGCGGCCTCCCACCGTCGGACCGAACCCTCGACGTCACACAACAGCACACTGAGGGTGCCGCTGGGCAGTGGTGTTTGGTCGGTTGGCTGGAATGGTTCTTCGACGTGGTGGCCTCGGTCCCCGCCCTGGTCCCCTTTGGTCCCCGGTCCGATGGTCGGCTTCGAGGGCCGGGTCGTGGGCCAGGATCTGCTGCTCCAGACGGGCCAATGCCGGCCCCGGTTCGAGCCCGAGGTGGTTCGACAGCAGCGATCGGGCCCGCTGGAAGGCCCGCAGGGCGTCGGCCTGGCGACCGTCGCGGTACAGCGCCCGCATCAGCAGCTCCCAACGCTTCTCCCGCAGCGGTTGGCCGCGGACCGAGTCCTCCAGGGCCCCGACCAGTTCCCGATCGGATCCGGCCAGCAGCCGCCGTTCCAGCACCCAGTCCTCGGCGTCGGCCCGCAGCCCGTCGATCCGGAGCCGCTCGGCCTCGATCAGCTCACCGGTGAGACCATCGAGTGTCGGCCCGTGCCACATGGCCAGCGCCCCACCGAGCAGGTTTGCCGCTTCGGCCGGGTCGGTCTCGGTCATGGTGGCCCGCAGCAAGCGCTCGGCCTCATCGAGATCCAGGGTGGTGTCGACCAGTCGGTAGCCGTTCGTGGTGGTTTCGACCGCGCCGGCCGACCGACCGAGACTCCGCCGCAACCGCGACACCATGGCCTGGACCGCGTTGCGGGGATCGGCGGTGTCGCGCTCCCCGTACAGCTCGTTTGCGATCCGGTCGGTCGACAAGTGGGTCCGGCGACACCACGGCGAGGGTGGCGAGACCGTCGCGCTCCCTGGCCCCCGGCGGGGTCAGGTCCTTGCCGTCGTCGTCTCGGGCCAGGAGCGGTCCCAGGAGCTGCAAATGAAGCATTGACGAAAAGCTACGCCAACGAGCGACCGCAGAACAGGGCTCGTCAGCGGGCGGTCACCGAGCCGTCAGCGGCTCGAGGCCGCCGTTGGCCACGATGTTGCCATGAACGATCACAGTCATGTCACCACAGCCGGCCCCCCAGCGGCCGGGGAAGACCCGGTCCCGCCGAGCCACGCGCCGGCCGTCGGAAGCCCGGTCCCACCGGCCACGCAGCCAGGCCGGTCGGGGCCCTGAATCGCCGCCTGCTTCGCCGCTTGGCGAGCCAGTTCCATCGACCGAGAGGTCCGCTCGGCGTCGTCGCGGGCCGGATCATGGCCCGCCGAGGGTCGAACGTCGAGCGCAATCTCCGGCTCGTCGAGCTGCTTGAGCTCGAGTCGCACCATCGGGTGCTGGAACTGGGTCCCGGTCCCGGCGTGGCCCTGGCCGCCGCCGCCCGACAGGTGACCACCGGTCGGCTGGTGGCCGTCGACCACTCGGCGACCATGCTCCGACAGTGCGCGGCTCGAAATCGGGTCTTGCTGAAGGCCGGTCGCCTGACGCTGATCGAGGGTCGGGCCGAATCGCTTCCCGACGTCCTCGGACCCTTCGACCGGATCTACGCCATGAACGTCTGGCAGTTCTGGTCGGACCAGGAGACGGTGATCGCCTCCCTGGCCCGGTTGCTCGGCCCCGGTGGTCGGCTGGCCATCGGCTACCAGCCTCGTCACCGAGGGGCCACCGCCGCCGACGGAGATGTCGGCCGTCGCTGCCTCCGGGACCAGTTCGCAGAGGCCGGGCTGATCGACATCGTCGATCGGACCTTCGAGCTGCAGCCACCGGTCAACTACGTGATCGGCACCCGCCCCCAGGCGTCGCCCACGCCCGGGGAACTGTCCGGCCGGGGCACTGTGTGTCGGGCACTGTAGGGCCGGGGCCCGTGCTGTCGGGCACTGTACGGCCGGGGCCCGTGCTGTCGGGCACTGTACGGCCGGCGGGCCTCGACGCTACTGTCGGCCCATGACTGTAGCGATGATCACTGGAGCGAACTCGGGTATCGGTCGGGGGGCGGCCGTCGATCTGGCCGGCAAGGGTTGGACGGTCTACGGCTCGATGCGAAGTCTCGACAAAGGGGCCAAGCTGGCCGACATGGCCGACGCCGCCGGCGTCGTGGTCCATCCGGTCGATCTGCGACGTGACCGACACCGACTCGGTCAACCGGGCGGTGGCCGAGGTCACCGAAGCATCGGGCGGCATCGATGTGATGGTCAACAACGCCGGGATCGGGGGCAACGGTGTGTTGGAGGAGACCCCGCTCAGCCTCTACCAGGACGTGATGGACGTGAACGTCTACGGCATCATCCGCTGCACCCAGGCCGTCCTGCCGCAGATGCGGGAGCGGGGCAGTGGCTGCATCATCAACATCTCGTCCGTCGCCGGTGTGATCGCCGCCATCGCCCAGTCCCCCTACGTGACCTCGAAGTGGGCGGTGGAAGGGCTGACCGAGGGCCTGGCCCAGGAGGTGGCTCACCTTGGCATCCGGGTGGCGATGATCGAACCGGGCATCGTCCGCACCGCCATCATGGCCAAGAACACCGAAGCTCCGAACGAGAGCGGGGCCTACGACGCCGCCTATCGTCGGCTGTTCGCCTTCTACGCCAAGGGCCTCGCCACCCCCGGCCACCCCTCGGAGGTGTCGGAGGTGATCTACGAGGCGGCAACCAGCGATGATCCCAGGCTCCGCTACACCTGCGGCTGGGGCGGGGCCGAGCTCTGCACCAACCGGCCGAAGGTCTCCGATGAGGAGTGGGTGGCCCTGGGTGCCATCGAGGACGACGGCGAGTACGCGTCCCGGTTCTCCGAGCTGTTCAAGCTCGACATCACCGGCTGACCCCGGGCGCGGACAGGTCAGCGGTCCTCGGGCTCGTCTCGGTACTCGGTGCTCGCCAGGCCCTGGGCGACCGTGGCGAGCCGTTCCCTGCTCGCCAACCGGAGGACCTGCGGTCCATACTCGTTGCTGTGATCCGATCGACCACCATCAGCACCACGGCGCTCGGAGTGGCGGTGGCGTCGCGGATTCCGGTGCTGCTCTGGGGCGCCCCCGGCACCGGCAAGAGCTCGGTGGTGCGCGATCTGGCGTCGGTCATGGACTGGCCGTGCGAGGTGGTGATCGCATCCATCCGGGAGCCGTCGGACTTCGCCGGTTTGCCGATCGTGGTCGACGGTGGGGTCCGGTTCGCCCCACCGACCTGGGCCACCGCCCTCGCCGAAGCCGGCCGGGGCCTGCTGTTCCTCGACGAGATCTCCACCGCCCCACCGGCCGTCCAGGCGGCCCTCTTGCGGGTGGTGCTGGAGCGGACCGTCGGCGACCTGCGGCTGCCATCCGATGTCGTGGTGGTCGCCGCCGCCAACCCGCCGGACCAGGCCGCAGATGGCTGGGACCTCTCGGCACCCCTGGCCAACCGGTTCTGCCATCTCGACTGGACCACCGATGCGGCGGCGGTGGCCGAGGGTTTCACCGCCGGGTTCCCGAAGCCGACGGTTCCCGACCTCGGTTCGCTCGACGATCGTGCCCGTGCCGGGGCCAGGACCAGGGCTCGAGCCGAGATCGCGACGTTCCTGGCGCTGCGGCCCGGTTCGGTGGTCGCTCCACCGACCGATCGGGCCACCGCCGGCCGGGCCTGGCCGAGCCCCCGGACCTGGGAGATGGCGGCGGAGCTGTTGGCCATGACCAGGCTGATCGATATCGAGGCCCCGGTTCGCACCGCGCTGGTCTGCGGCTGCGTCGGTCAGGGGGCGGGCATCGAGTTCCTGTCGTGGCGGGCCGAACTCGATCTCCCCGACCCCGAAACCATCCTCGCCGACCCCGACGGTTTCGAGTTGCCAGGGCGAGGCGACCGGGCCTACGCGGTTTTGACGTCGGTTGCCGCCGCCGTGGCGGCGGACAGCACCGTGGAGCGGTGGGCCGCCGGGTGGCGGGTCATGGGCCGGGCCGGTGAACAGATTCCCGACATCGCGGCCCTGGCGGCCCGGGTGCTGGTGTCTTGTCGACCGGAGGGCGCCCCGACCCCGCCCGCAGCGGCGGCGTTCCTGCCCCTGCTGCGCGACGCCGGGCTGGTATGACCGCCCCCGATCCGGCCGGTGGCCGCCAGGCTGGGGAGCATGGCCCCGCACCGGCTCGCCCCGCACCGTCGGCCCCGCACCGGCGGCCCCGCACCGACGGACCCTGCACCGTCCGGACCCCGCACCGTCCGGACCCTCGCCGGGGCTGGATCGAAGGAAGCTGGCCGCGGCCAGGCTGTGGGCCACCAACCGTCACCCGTACCTTGCGTCGGCCGTCTTCGCCAGCCCGACGCTGCCCGCCCCCGGCGTCGGCCGGCTGGTGGTCGATCGGTGGTGGCGGGTCCACGCCGACCCCGAGGTGGTGGCCGAGTCCACCGTCGAGCAGCTCGGCGGCGAGCTGTTGCATCTGACGTCGCATGTCCTTCGGGACCATGCGTCGCGGGCCGACGAGCTCCACCTCGCCGACCGGGACGAGTTGCACCACTGGGTCGACGCCGCCGACGCCGAGATCGCCGATGACTTCGCAGCCGACCTGCCGAGGGTGTCGGAGGTGGTGCGGGCCGCCGACCTGGCCTGTGGCGACGGCCGGTTGGCCGAAGAGTACTACCGGTCCGGCTCGGTTCGGGACGGCCGGCGCAACGACTGCGGGAGTGGCGCCCATGGCACCGTTGCCGGTTGGGAGCCGCCGCCGCCCGATCCCGACCGCACCGATGCCACCGGCGCCGAAGGCGGGGTTGGCGATGATCAGCAGGATCTGATCCGGCGCAACGTGGCGGCCGAGATCGCCAGAGCCGATGCGGCGTCGGTGGCATCGGGGCTGCGCCGCTGGGCCCAACAGCAGCTGGCGCCGACCGTCGACTGGCGGGCCGAACTGGCCGCCTCGGTGCGGCGGGAGATCTCGGCCATGGCCGGCGCCGTCGACTACAGCTACCGCCGGCCGTCCCGCCGGGCCGGGTCGGTCGCCGCCGTCGTGCTCCCGGCGCTGCAGCGACCCACGGTGGAGGTGGCGGTGGTGTGCGACACCAGCGCATCGGTGTCGGAGGAGTTGTTGGGCTCGGCCATGGCCGAGGTCGACGGGCTGCTCCGAGCGGTCGGCACCCGGGACGTCCGGGTCCTGTCCTGCGACGATGCGGTTCGGGTTGTCCGCCGAGCGACCCGCGGTCGCGACGTGGCCCTGATCGGCGGTGGCGGTACCGACATGTCGGTCGGTATCGCCGCCGCGATGGGATTGCGGCCCCGGCCGGGGTTGGTCGTGGTGTTGACCGACGGCTACACCCCCTGGCCGGAACAGGCCCCGCCGGCCAAGGTGGTGGTCGGGTTGTTGCAGCCTCGGGAGCCACTGGTGGCCGGCGTCCGGCCGGTCGATCCCCCTCGGTGGGCCAGGACCGTTGTGATCCCGGGCCGGTGACCTGGTGGCGGACCGCAGCCGAGCTGACGATGTCCGTCGGCTGCGAGGGGAACCGTCATCGGCTGCTGTGGCGGCAGGGCCGGGTCGAGCTGCTCGACCATCCCGAGCTGGAGGCCGAACTGGCGATGGTGGGCCTCGGCGGACCGGAACCGAGGTGCGTTTCGCTGCTTCGACTGTGGGATGATGCGCTCGCCGACGGCGGCTTCCTGGCCGAGTGGGTGGACGAGACCCGGCTCAGCCCATCGTGGTTCTCATGGCTGGCCATGGCGCTGGAGCGGATGCGGAGCGAAGGGTTCCACGAGTTCCTCCGCGGCCTGCCACCGGCCAGGGCGCAACGGATGGGGGAGTTCCTTCACTCGTTTCCGGTCCCGTGGGTCGACCGGGCATCGGCCGCGGTGAGCCTGGCGGTGGCCGAGGGGTCGGGCGTGGCCTGCGATCAGGCGTCCGGCCTGCTGGCGGCCGGGGTGTCCCACCGGCTTCGACGGGCCTTCGTCGATGGGGTCGGCGGTCGGCAGCTGGCGGTCGGTGCGGCCGCCCTCGTCCCGTTGCGGATCGGGATCGAGTCCGGCGTCGAGCCATCGATCGCCGGGTCGCTCACCGGGCCGGAGCGGGGAGTGCGCCTCCTGGTGGACCGCTCATGGCTGCATCGGGTCTGGGCCGCCGGAGCGTCGGTCATCGACGGTCGTCTCGTCTTGGCCCTCGACGAACCCCCACCCACCACACCGTCCACTGCCCGGGCCCGGACCCGCTCATCGGACCCGACCGACTCGATCTCGGCCATCGCCACCCTGGTCGGGTGGGCCCAACCACCCGGCGATCGGCTGCAACCCGTCGTCGAACGGGCCGCGGTCCGCTTCGTCGACCGGCAGTGGCACGTCGTGTGACGGTCGGCCCGACCTCAGGGACACGCCCAGCAGGGTGACCCGGTTATCTTTGGGGAGGTGACAACACCCGCCATCGAGCCGACCTCGCCGGAACGGGGGGTCTTCGCCAACCGGACCCTCAACATGAGGAACGTCCCCGCCGTCGGCTACGACATGGACTACACCCTGATCCACTATCGGGTGGAGGAATGGGAGGGCGCGGCGTTCGGTACCGCCAGGAACCTGCTGGCGGCCCGGCGGTGGCCGGTGGCCGATCTGGCCTTCGACCCGGATCGTTTCACCCTCGGGCTGGTGTTCGACCTCCAGCTCGGAAACATCGTCAAAGCCACCCGCTTCGGCTACGTGGTCAGGGCCCAACACGGCACCCGGATCCTCGGTTTCGACGAGCAGCGTGAGGTCTATCAGGAAACGGTGATCGAGCTGTCCGATCCCCGGTTCGTCTTCATGAACACGCTCTTCGAGCTGTCCCGGGCCGAGCTCTACAGCCAACTGGTCGAGATCCACGACCGGGAAACGTTGGCCGGCGTCCGCAGCTACGCCGACCTCTATTGGAAGGTGAACGACGCCCTCAGCGAAACCCACCTCACCAGTACCCTCAAGGCCGGGATCGTCGCCGACCCCGATCGGTTCGTCGACCGCGACCCCGGCATCGTGGCCACCCTGCTCGACCAGCGGGCGGCGGGCAAGCAACTGCTGCTCATCACCAACTCCGACTGGTCCTACACCAGGCAGATGATGAGCTACTGCCTTGACCGCTTCTGCCCCGGCGGCAACACCTGGCGGGACCTGTTCGACATCGTCATCGTGTCGGCCAACAAGCCGGGGTTCTTCTCGAAGACCGACCCGATCTACCGGGTGGTCGACGAGACCGAGACCCTGCTGCAACCCCACCATGACAAGCTCGAGCCCGGTCACGTCTACTTCGGCGGCAACGCAAGGCTGGTCGAGGACAGCCTCGGCCTGGTCGGCCCGCCGCTGTACGTCGGCGACCACCTGTTCGGTGACGTGCACGTCACCAAGGACGTCCTCCGGTGGCGGACGGCGTTGATCGCCCGGGAGCTGGAGGACGAGATCAGCGATGCCATGGCCTTCGCTCCCCGGCACCGTGAGCTCGAGCAGCTGATGGAGCAGAAGGTCGAGCTCGAGTATCGTCAGGCGGTGCTCCGTCTCGAGCGGCAGTGGGGTGGCGGCAAGCCGTCTCCGGAGCTGAACCAGGTCACCGCCGAGGTGTTCCGCCTCGATGAGCGGATCGCCCCGCTGGCCAGGGCGGCCGGCGAGCTCGGGAACCGGATCTGGGGCCCGCTGATGCGGGCCGGAAACGACAAGAGCCTGTTCGCCCGCCAGGTCGAGCGCTACGCCGATGTCTACACGTCGCGGGTCTCGAACCTGCGGCACCAGACCCCCTTCGGCTATCTGCGGGCGGCCAGGGGATCGCTGCCCCATGACAGCGCCTGGGAGCAGACCGCCCCCGACTGAGAAGTCAACCGCAGTACGTTGAAAAGAACCGACCGATGGGAAAGGTCGACGGCCCATCCGGACAAGAACCGGATGTGGCAAGCATCACCAGACTCGATCGAGGCCAAATGGACCACACCAGCGCCCCGGACGTCGACGCCGAGGCATCGTTTCGCCTGCTCTTCACCTCGACCTACCCGGACCTGGTGGCCTACGCCCGGCGCCGCTCGTTCGACCACGCCGAGGCCGACGACATCGTCGCCGAGGTCTACACCGTGGCCTGGCGCCGCAGGGCCGACCGGGACCCGGAGGCACCACCGTTGCCGTGGCTCTACGGCATCGCGGCCAACGTGGTGCGAAACAGCCGCCGGGCAGGAAACCGGCGGCTGCAGCTCGTCGAGCGACTACAGGCCCAACCCCCTTCTGCCGAGACCGGAGGAACCGCCGGCGCCGTCGACGCGGTGGACGCACGGATGGCGCAGGGGGCCGAGATCCGTGACGCCCTCAGCCGGCTGTCGTTCGACGATCAGGAAGTCCTGCGGCTGGTGGCGTGGGAGGGCCTGCGTCACGCCGAGGCGGCCCAGGCACTCGGCTGCTCGGTGAACGCCGTCGGCATCCGGATCCATCGGGCCCGCCAGCGGCTCCAGGCCGAGCTCTCGGACACGACCCCGTCCCAGCCGTCCACCGAATCAAGCTCGCGTCGAGGAGGCGCAACGTCATGACCGACCCGACCGACGATCTGATCCAACAACTGGCGGCCGCCGATCCGGTCGACCGTCAATCCATCCCTGCGGCCGGCGAACCCGCCGCCCAGTCACTCCTGGAGAACATCATGAACCAGTCATCCCAAGACCCTTCGACGAGCGGGCCGCCGCCGGCTCCGGTCCCGGTCGCCGCCGACCTGTCGTCCGACGGCTCGAACGAGCCGGTCACCGGTCGTTCACTGCTGCGAGGTCGCGCCATGCTGGTCGGCGCCGCGGCCGCGGTGCTGCTGCTGGTCGGCGGCCTTCTGGTGTTCTCGCCGGACAGCACCCCGTCAGCGGTTGCGACTGTGCACAGTGCGGCCGCGGCCACCGCCGGCGCCGACACCGGCCGCATCTCCACCACCTTCGCCCTGCAGGGCCGGCAGGAGGGGACCGTCGAGCGGTTCGAAGGCCGAGTCGACGCCTCCTATGCCGGCTCGAACGTGATGCTCTCGCTGCAGGTCGACGAGCAGCCGGACGACCTCGGCCTCGACGAGCTGCCGTTCAGCGATGCCCGGCTGGTCGACGACGTGCTCTACGTCGACGGCGGCGACCAGTGGATGGCCGTCGACACCGAGGGATTCCTCGGTGACCTGGTCGGCCAGTTCATCGACCCCCGGGTGGTGCTGGAAACGGTGCAGGAGTTGACCGATGCCACCGAGGTCGGCTCGGCGACGATCGACGGTGTCGCAACCACCCACTACCAGAGCATCGTCGATCTCGGCGACGAGACCCTGGCCCAATCGGGTTGGATGGCCTTCGAGGGTGTGCCGATCGACGCCGAGGGCGAGGTGACGGTCGATCTCTATGTCGGCGCCGACGGTGTGCTCAACCGACTCGACCTCAGCGGTGACGTGCAGGACTCCGGCGACTCCGGCGACTCCGGGACCTTCGAGGTGTCGATGACGTTCTTCGACATCGGGTCGGACATCACCATCGAGGCCCCCGCCGATGCCGTGGTGGTCAGCCCCCTGGAAGGGATGTTGCAGCAGGACTGATGGTCCGGCGGGCGTTCACCCCCGGCCGTGGCGCAGCAGTCGGCCGGGGGTGGCGCCTGTGCACTCGCCGTCGTCGAAAGTCACCTCGCCGTTGACGATGATCTTGTCGTAGCCCTTGGCCCGCTGGACCCGGCGCCACTCGTCGCCCGGCAGGTCGTATTCGACACCGCCGATCCACGGCGGGTCGATGGCCAGCTCCTCCATGTCGTAGATCAGAACGTCGGCCGCCTTGCCCTCCTCCAGCACCCCCCGGTCACGGAACCCGGCCGCCTTCGCCGGCAGGTGGGACAGCCGGAAGTGTGCCTCCTCCAAGGTCACCACCTCCTCGTCGCGCACCAGCCAGGTCAAGAAGTCCGTGGTGTAGGCACCGCCGGTGAAGAACTTGGTGTGGGCGCCGCCATCGGACACCCCGGGAATGGCGTACGGGTTGTGCATCATCTCGGCCATGAACTCGGCGTTCGAGCCCCGGTCGGGTCCGAGGAACTCCACGTTGAGATCGCCCTGGAGCGAGAGGTCGAGCATCGTTTCGATCACGTTCTTGCCCTCGGCCTCGGCGATGTCGCCGACCGAACGGCCGACGTACTGCTGGAGGTCGGCCTGGCGGTTGACACCCTGCACCACCAGGTTCTTCGGGTTGCCGCCGACACCGGCCTGGATGACCTGCAGTCGCCGGTCGGCCTCCTCGGCCTCGTCGACCAGCGCACGGCGGAGCTCCGGATCCCGCATCTTGTCGATCTTCTCCTCCTTGGTGCCGGTGGTCACCGCCCGCCAGGCCGGAGAGGCGTCGTAGAGGTTCCAGTGCTCGAGGGTGAAGGCGAAGCCCGCTCGGCCGGTGGCGCACTGGGCGTAGATCGGCAGGCCTTGATCCCGGCACTTCTCGATCCAGCGAAGCGGTCGGCGATGGACCTCGGGATCCTGGCGGGCCGGGGCGACCACGTTGTGGAGGATCGGGCGCTTGGCCACCGCGGCCAGGGTTTCCAGGAAGGCCAGGTCGGCTCGGATGTCGCCGGTGCCCTGGGTGATCTGGATGAAGCCCTCGTCCCGCTCCGCCAGCACCTCGGCCAGGGCCAGGATGTCCTCGTCGTGCATGATGTCGGTGACCATCGGTGAGCCGTCGTAGTCGGCCTGCACGCTGTCGGGACCGAGGCGCTGGATGGAGAAGCCGCACAGCCCGGCGTCCATGCCCTCGTGGAGGAGTCGCTGCATCTCCTTTCGCTCCTCGGCCGACGCGATCTCGCCCGACTTCGCCTTGTCCAGCCCCATGACGTAGGTCATCAGCGAAGCGGTCGGCATGTACTGGATGCAGTTCACCCCCTTGTCCTGGCGGTCGAGGCTGTCCAGGTACTCGGGGATGGTCTCCCAGTCCCATTGCATCCCGATCTTCATCGAGTCGTAGGGGATGGCCTCGGTCCGGGTCATGGTCAGCATCGACCGATCGCGGAAGTCGGGCTTGACCGGCGCGAAGCCGAAACCGCAGTTGCCGAGCACGACGCTGGTCACGCCGTGGTAGCCGGAGATGGTGCACCACGGGTCCCAGCGGATCTGGGCGTCGTAGTGGGTGTGGAGGTCGACGAAGCCCGGCGCCACGATCTTGCCGGTGGCGTCGATCACGGTGTCGGCCGGTGAGGTGGCCCGCCCGCCGAGTTGTGAGATCTTTCCGTCCTTGATCCAGACGTCACCCCGATAGCGCGGCACCCTGGTGCCGTCGACGATCGTGCCCCCGGTGATGTGGATGTCATGGTTCGACGTGTTGGCCATGGCAGTGATCCTCTGTTCAGTTGTTCCCGTGGTGCTCCCCCGACAAAACGCTAGTGCGTCCGGTTGGGGCCGTCAGATCCGCCGGGATCGGGGCCGGCCGTCAGCTGGCTTTCCACGGCTTCATGACCACCGACCACGGATCGGGGGTGATGCCGATCGGCACGTCGATCAGCGCCGCTTCCCTGGCGTCGATGGCGGTTGACAGGGTTCTGCGGAAGTCCTCGGGATCGGTGGCCCGGTAGCCCTTCATGCCGAACGATGCGGCCAGGGCCAGCATATCGGGATTGTGCAACTCGGTGCCGAGGTGGACGCCGTCGAACTGCTGCTTGTGCATCCGCTGGACGTTGCCGTACGCGTCGTCTCGGAACACCACGCCCACCAGTGGAATGTCGTGGTTCATCACCGTTGCCATCTCGGCCAGGCCGTAGCCGAAACCGCCGTCCCCGTTGACAGACACCACCGGTCGATCGGGGTTCCCGACCGCGGCCCCGATGGCGGTGGGATAGCCGTAACCCAGCGTTCCCTGATAGCCGGGATCGAGGTAGCTGTAGGGGTGTCGCACGTCGTAGGTGAAGCGGGCCATGTAACCGACCTGGGTCAGCTCGTTGACCAGCACCGCATCGTCGGGCATGGCTTCCCGGAGCGCTTTGGCGTACGGGATCTGGGGGACCAGGGGAGCGAGATCATCGGACACCCGCCGGCGGACGGCGTCGGCGTCGTCGAGCCACGGCGCCCGGTCGCCTTCGAGCAGGTCCAGCAGGGCCAGCACCCCGGTCCTGGCGTCGCCGGTGACGGTGACGTCGAATGATCTCGGGGCGCTGAACGCCCCGGGGTCGCTGTTGAGCGACATGACCGTCGCTCCCTCGGCGACCCTGGTCACGTTGCCCCGCCCGTCGAGGCATCGGGAACCGACGAACAACACCGTGTCGGCCCGACCGAGGAGCTCCTTTGCCGCCAGCGGCAGGAAGGCCAGGGGGTGTCGATCGTCGTAGCTGCCCTTTCCGTTGGTGCTCGACACCAGTGGGGCGCCGATGGCTTCCGCCAACCGGGTCAGCTCGTCCCAGGTCCCGGCCGCCCTGGCCCCGCCCCCGGCGAAGATCACCGGACGCTCGGCCGCCATCAGCCGTTCGGCGGCGGCCGCCAGGTCCTCGGCGGCCCCGGCCGGCGGTGTGCCGGCCGGCTCGGCTCCGATGGCCGCCCCCTCGGAGCGGCCGGACAGGATGTCCGGCGGCAGCTCGACCGCCACCGGCCCCGGCCCGTTCTGCAGCTGGACGATCGCACCGTGGATGGCCCCCGCCACCTGACCCGGGTCGGTGACCAGCGTCGACGAGCGGCACAGCATCTCCAGGATCTCCGACTGCTCGGGGATCTCGTGGAGCAGGCCGTAGCCCTGGCCGATGCCCCTGCTGGGGATCTGGCCACTGATCAGCAGCACCTTCGACCAACAGGCCAGCGCCGTCACCAGACCGCTCCCGGCGTTCAACACGCCGGGGCCCGGTACCACGAGGGCGACCCCGATCCTGCCGGTGCTTCGGTGGTAGCCGTCTGCGGCATAGGTGGTCGTCTGCTCGTGGCGGGCGTTGATGAACGTGATCTGATCGGCGAAGTGGGCGAGCCCGTTGCTGGCATAGTCGAGTTGCACGCCGGGGATGCCGAAGATGTGCTGAACGCCCTCGGTGGCCAGTTGCCGTGCCATGGACTGTCCGCCGGTCAAGACGGAGCTGGACGAGTCGGTGATGGTTGTGTCGGTCACAATCACCGACCCTAGTTCCCGCCGGTGGCCGCTTCGAATGGGGAGCGAACCGACATTGGTCGGCCGTGGATCGCGTGACTCGATGGGATCTCATCTTGTACCGGCCGATCGACTCCCGTAGTTTCTCAGGAGGTCGGGGGCACAACCATCACCATGCAGGGGGTCCTATGAGACTTGATCACGCACAATTCCATCTCGATCAGATGAGCCGTCGAGATGCACTGAAATTCGGCGCCGGCGCCGCGGCGGCTGCCGCAACGGCATCGGCCGCCATCGAGATGGCCGTAGCCGACGCCGCCGAGGGCACGTCGAAACGAGGGCCGGGACGGGGCGGTGGTCACGGCTCCGGTGACTTCAACGACGACATGTTCGACGTCGACGCAGTGATCGCCGGCGCCTGGGTTCCGAGCCCCTATGGCGCAGACGATCAGCGCGGCACCCTCAACGAGATCACCCCGAGTCGCACCGCGAGGGCCTTGCGGAGCGCCTCAGGCAGCCGGGTCAAGTCGTACCAGCTCGGCGAGGCGATGTTCAACGGCTTCCCGGCGTTCCCCAGTGATCCGCCCCGCCTCCATGACATGTTCCTCTACGCCTTCGGGTACGACGCCGGGCAGGAATTCGCCGACGGCGGCGGTATCCAGTCTGGCACGACCCCGCTGGGACCGAACCTGGTGACCGGCCACGAGGAGCGGTTCCGGGCGAACTTCACCTTCCAGATCGGCTCCCAGGTCGACGGCCTCGGCCATGTCGGCATCGGTCCGATCTACTACAACGGGTACACCGCGAACGAGCTCTCGAGTCCCACCGGTCTGACCGCCCTCGGCAACGAGACCATGGGCCCGATCGCCACCCGGGGTGTGATCCTCGACATCGTCGGCATGAAGGTGGCGGCGGGAATGAGCGACGATTTCTTCATCGCCCCGAACGGTCGCCCGGTGCTGCGTGACAACTACCGGATCACCATCGACGACATCGAGAACGCCCTGCAGCGACAGCGCAACCGACGCCTCGGTGCCGGCGACGTGCCCATCTTCCACACCGGCTGGACCCACCTGGTACGGGACGATCCGTCGCGGTACCTGACCCAGGAGCCCGGCATCTACCTCGCCGAATCCCGCTACCTGGTGGACAAGAAGGTGGCGCTGATCGCCTCCGACACCTGGGGACTGGAGGTTCTCGACCCAGACGTCACCGGAGGAAACGCCTTCCCCTGCCACCAGGAGCTCTTCGCCAAGGACGGCTGCCGAATCGGTGAGTCGTTCGTGACCGATGAGGCTCTCGACGACCACTGCTACGAGGGGCTGCTGGTGGTCACACCGGAGAACGTGCCCGGTGCGACCTGCGGGTCCAGCGCTCCGACGCTGCTCGGCAGGCCGGGTCGCAAGCCCCGCCGCTGAGCGTCTTGTCGATTGGTGGGACCCTGAGGCCGACCGGCCTCGGGTCCTAACCCAATCGGGTCGACACCAGCGACGCCAGATCATCGGCCACCACCGCTGGTGTCGGCTCGATCGGGAGGTCGTCGGCGGTGGTCACCCCGCTGAGCACCAGCGCGAAGTCGTAGCCCAACGCGGTGGCGAACAGGCCGTCCGAGTCAGGCCGGTCGCCCACCATCAACCCCGAGTCGCCGAGCAGTTCTCGCACCAGATCGGCCGCCACCACGTTCGGCTTGCCTGCGAAGACCGGTTCGGTCTCCGCCGCGGCGGCGATGGCGGCCACGATGGCGCCGCCGCCCGGCCGCAGCCCCTCGGCGGTCGGGTAGGTGGGGTCGTGGTTGGTGCCGATCAGGCGGGCCCCGCCTCGAACCGCAGTCATGGCCCTGGTCAACTCGTCGTAGTCGAAGGTCGGGTCGATGCCGACGATGACCGCGTCTGCGGGGTGGGTCCGGACCACTCGACCGCCTCGCTTCTCGATCGCCTCGTCGATGCCGGGGCCGCCGATGACCAGGACCCGCTCGCCGGACTCGATCAACCGGCCGGCGGCCATGGCCGACGTCAACACCGAGCCGCGGGCGTCGATCCCGTGGCCCGCCAACTTGGCTTCCTGCTCGGCCTCGGTCAGCCGGGACATGTTGGTCACGAACAACACCGGGGTGCCGTTGGCCTGCAACCGCCGAACCGCGTCCGCCGACCCCGGGATCGGCTCGTTTCCGAGCCAGATCACACCATCGAGATCGAGTACCCACGGTTCGCTCACGAGCCGCAGGGTAGCCGTACGAGTTCGGCGACTGTGTGCGACCGCTCGCTTCGACACAGTCAGATCTCGGCTTTCGAGCCTCGATTTCGAAGCTGTCTACCGGGTCGCTCGCCTGTCGGCTCGGCTCCTTAGTCGGCCGTCACCCTGGTACGGCCGATCAGGTTGCGCACTTCACGGGCCGCCACCAACAGCGACGTGAGGTCGGTGACGGTGGAGCGGATGGCCACCATGGTCTGGCGGTATCGGTCCACCTCGGACCGGTTGAATGCGATCCACCGCTCGACCCGCTCCTGGGGGTCGGTGCCATCGTTGCCGGCGGCGATGATCTGAGCGGTCAATTCCCGATGGTCGGCGTAGAGCTCGGTCCGCAGGGTGAGGCGGGCCAGGGTCGACCACTGGGTGTCGCGGGGCAAGGCAAGGATCCGGTCCCGGAGCCAGGTGAGATCGAGGCCGTCGGCCACCGCGAAGTGGGTGGCGGCCACGTCGCGGAGCGGGACCCGGGATTCGGTCGCCACCGCCACGATGTCGAGGGCCGCCACCGCGGTCGACAGCCCGGCCGCCCTGGTGGCCAACTCGATCGGTGCGCCACCCGAGGTCAGCTCGGCCACCTGGGCCTCGAACGAACGACGGTCGGTACCGAGCAGATCGTCGCCCAGGCAGGCGACGGCCTCGCCAACCGGTCCGGCCAGCTCGGCGATGGCATCGGCGGCCCTGAACGGGATCGGCCTGCTCCGGAGCAGGAGCCTGGTGGCCCGCTCGGCCAGCTGCCGGCAGCCGAGATGAATGGCCAGCTGCTTGTCGACCGCCAGCACGCCGTCATGGACGTTGGTGGCCCGGGTCACGGTGTCGAGGTCGAAGATGGTCCAGGCCGACAGGTGGGCCGCTGCGATCTCCGCCGCCGGCGCCGATGTCTCCTTCCCGAGCCGGTAGATCATCGAGACACCGGCTCGGTCGACCACCAGATTGGCCAGCTGGTTTGCGATGATCTCCCGCCGGAGTCGGTGATGCGCCAGCCGGTCGCCGAATCGGTCTTGGAGCTGTCTCGGGAAGTAGTCGGTGAGCAGCGCCGCCATCGCCTCGTCTTCTGGGACCTTGGAGGCGACGAGCTGCTGGCTCAGGGTGTTCTTGGTATAGGCACTGAGCACCGCCAGTTCCGGGGTCGTGAGTCCGGTGCCGGCCAGCCGACGCTCGGCGAGGTCGTCACTGTCCGGTAGCGCCTCGAGCTGGCGTACCAGCAGACCCCGCTGCTCCAGGTCGTCGAGATACCGGGCGTGAACGTCCACCAGGCTCGGAGCATCGATCCTGGCGATCTCGAGCGCCAGACACTGGCGGTAGTTGTTGGACAGCACCAGCATCGCAACGTCGTTCGTCATCTCCTCGAGCAGGCTGTTGCGCTGCTTGGCCGTCAGATCGCCGTCGGCGACGACCTCATCGAGCAGGATCTTTATGTTGACCTCGCGATCGGAACAGTCGACACCGCCCGCATTGTCGATGGCGTCGGTGTAGATTCGGCCACCGGCCCTTGCGTACTCGACCCGGCCCCGCTGGGTGACGCCGAGGTTGCCGCCCTCGGCGACCACGGAGCATCGCAGATCCCTCCCGTCGACCCGGATGTGATCGTTGGCCTTGTCGCCGACGTCGGCGTTGCTCTCGTGCGAGGCCTTGACGTAGGTGCCGATACCGCCGTTCCACAGCAGGCCGACCGGGGCCCGCAGCACGGCCGAGATCAGTTCCTCGGGGGTCAGCGATTCCGACTCGATATCGAGGCGGGCTCGAACCTGGGGTGAGAGGTCGATCGACTTCGCAGTCCGGTCGTGGACGCCCCCACCGTCGGACAGCAGTGCCTCGTCGTAGTCGGCCCAGCTGGATCGGGGCAGCTCGAACAGCCTCCGCCGCTCGTCGTAGGAGACCTCGGGATCGGGGTCGGGGTCGAGGAAGATGTGGCGGTGGTCGAACGCGGCCACCAGCCGGATCGCCCGGGAGCACAGCATCCCGTTTCCGAACACGTCGCCGGACATGTCACCGATACCGACCACGGTGAACGGATCGGATTCCACGTTCAGGCCGAGCTCCCGGAACTGCCGCTTCACCGACTCCCATGCTCCTCGTGCGGTGATGCCCATGCGTTTGTGGTCGTAGCCCTGGGAGCCGCCGGAGGCGAAGGCGTCGCCGAGCCAGAACCCACGACTCAGGGCGACGGTGTTGGCGATGTCGGAGAACGTGGCGGTGCCCTTGTCTGCGGCCACGACCAGGTAGGGGTCGTCGCCGTCGTGCCGCTTGGTCATCGGCGGCGGCACGATCGCACCGTCGACGAGGTTGTCGGTCAGGTCGAGCAGGCCGGAGATGAAGAGCTGATAGCAGGCCACCACCTCCTTGCCGAGCTCGGCCGGATCGTCCGGCCTGCGTTTCAGCACGAAGCCGCCCTTGGCCCCGGCCGGCGCGATCACCGCGTTCTTGACCATCTGGGCCTTGACCAGGCCCAGTACCTCGGTGCGGTAGTCCTCGCTGCGATCCGACCACCGTATGCCCCCTCGTGCCACCGGCCCGGCCCGCAGGTGCACCCCTTCGAAGCGGGGGGAGTAGACGAAGATCTCATAGACCGGCCGTGGTGCAGGGAGCTCCTCGATGGCCCGGCAGTCGAACTTGAACACCAGGTACTCGAGGGCCTCGCCGTGCTCGTTGCGCTGGGCCCAGGTGGTACGGATCGTGGCGGCGATCAGATTCTGGAAGCGGCGCAGCACCCGGTCGTGGTCGAGGCTCTCGATGGTGTCGATGGCGATGGCGAGACGGTCCTCGATCTCTGTGGTGTCGCCGCTGCCGGCCGGATCGAACCTGGCGACGAAGAACTCGAGCAGCAGCCGAACCACCGCCGGATGATCGGCCAGGGTCTGCTCGACAAAGCTGGGGCTGTAGGAGAAGCGGACCTGTTGCAGGTACCGGGAGTAGGCCCGGAGCACTGCCACGTCGGCCGCCGACAACCCGGCGGAGAGGACGAGGCGATTGAAGCCGTCGTCGTCGAGGTCGCCGGCCCAGACGCCGGCGAAGGCCTCCTCCACCAGCACCGCGGCGGTGGTGAAGTCGAGATCGGCTCGCTCGTGTTCCAGCGCGAAGTCGTAGATCCACATAGAGTCCCGGCCCTTGGCCTGGACCTGGTACGGCCGCTCGTCGACGACGGTCACCCCCAGGTTGGTCAAGATGGGCATGACGGCACTGAGCGATACTCGTTCGCCCCGAGAGTAGAGCTTGAGCTTGAAGCTGTTTGTCGGCCGCCCCGGCTCCCGGTAGGCGCTGAGGCACAGCGCGCCGACCCGATCGAGGGACTCCAACTGCTCGATGTCGACCGCTGCGGTCCTGGCGTCGAAGGCCCGCTGGTAGCTGACGCTGAACGCCCCGCTGTACGCCGCGGCCAGCAGCAGCGAATCGGCCTCGCCGAAGTGTTGGGCCATTGCTTCGTCGGCTTCGTCCTCCCAGACCCGGATCAACGCCTCGATCTGTCGTTCCAGGTCGGCCTCGGTGCCGTCGTTCGCCGGGCCCCGGTCGGGTTCGTGACGTGTTGCGCCGGTGTCGGTGCCGAAGCCGTCGATCCGCAGCACGTACCGGAGCCGGGCCAGAACCGACTCCGACATCTGGGCGTCCCAATCGGCCAGGGTGCCGTGATAACGCTCCAGGAGCAGGTCCTCGATCCCGCTGCGGGTCGAGGTGTTGTAACGGTCGCGGGGCAGGTAGACCAGCACGGTCACGAACCGGCCGAACAGCTCCCGTCGCGAAAAGACCCGGACCCGGCGGCGCTCCTGGAGTCCGGCGATGGCGATGGCGGTCTCGAACAGCTCATCGGTGTCCATCTGCAGCAGGTCGTCGCGGGGGTATCGCTCGAGGATCGTCTTCAGTCGCTTCTCATCGTGGCCACCCGGTGGGTACCCGGCCCGCTCCAGCACCTCGGCCACGGTCCGACGAACCCGGGGGATGACCGTCACGCTTCGGTTGTAGACCTCCGAGGTGAACAACCCCAGGAATCGCCGCTCGCCTGCGACGTCGCCGGCCTCGTCGAAGGTCTTGATCCCGATGTAGTCCAGATACGACGCCCGGTGCACGGTGGACCGGGTCCCGGCCTTCGTCAGGTTGAGCAGGCGACGCTCCCGAACCTGCTTTCGGGCCTCTGGCGACATCTCCGACAGCAGTCGCGGTCGGCCGAGGTGATGGTCGTCGGCCAGGATGCCCAAGCCCGACCCCGGGGCGATTCGCAGCACGTCGTTGCCGTCGCTCTCGCCGAGCTCGTAGTCCCTGGCGCCGAGGAACAGGAAGTGATCGTCGGCCAGCCAGTCCAGCAACTCGGCGGTCTCGGCCGCCTCGGCTTCCTCGACCGGCAGGCCGCCGGATCGGATGGCAGCCGAGACCTCGACCATTCGTTGCCGCATCGGGCGCCAGTCGGCCACCGCGCTGCGGACGTCGTCGAGCACACGATGCAGGTTTTGTTCGATGGAGGTCCGGTCCTCCTCGAGGGCCTGACGATCGATCTCGACCGAGATCAGCGACAGCAGCGCCCGCCCCTCACCGGTCTCGTCCGCCGAACCGTAGATCGGGGCGCCGTGGAGGTTGCAGGACAGCACCGGGTGGACCACCAGATGAATGCCGATGCCCAGCCTGCTCAGCTCCATGCTCACCGAGTCGACGAGGAACGGCATGTCGTCGCTGAGGATACGGACGATGGTCCGCCCGCTGCCCCAACCGTCGACCTGGATCCTGGGGTCGACGACCTCGATGGCGATCGTGCCCGGTTCCCAGTGGGCGATCATTGCGAAGTGGTCGACGGCCATACCGAACAGGTCCTCGACCGGCCGCTCCTCGAGGTCGGTGGCATCGACATGCTCGTAGTAGAAACGGAAGGCCGACTCCAGCTCCGGCCGATCCGGTATTGCGTCATGGGCGTAGCGAACCAGCCGATCGACGACCGTCTCGTCGCCGCGCTCCACGTCACCGTTCGAGGACATGGCCCAACCGTACTACCGGACTTCGTGGCCGGTCTCGTGACCTGGCCGAAGTGCTTCAGCGGTAGCGTTCGATGGCGTCGATCGCCGC
>CAVQRR010000017.1:0-37017 GCA_963715325.1 uncultured Acidimicrobiales bacterium | reverse complement strand
GTAGGAATTCCATGTTGTTCGTCTCCAAGCGGTTGCGCCGCACCGGGCGGCCCAGATCGTATCGCCTCATCAAACCGGGTTCGGGTGGGCCCCATTTCGTCCGGTCGGAGAACAACTGGTGAACTCGGTCTGGACGCCCGCCCGCAACCCGTTCTCCGGGCGCTACAGGCTGTAAGCCCGCCGCCACCCGATCACTGCGGTACCCTCCTCGGCCGATCGCCGGAGATCGACCAAGCCCTCGATACGCCAGGCATCGATGTCGTCTGGGTCGTGGAGGACCTGGGTTGCGACTCCGGTCGCCGGGTCGTAGCTGAAGCGGTCGCCGTTGCGGGCGTCGCCGTCGGTCAGGATCTCGTCGAATTCGTCCCAGTATCCATCGAGCTCCTCGGCGTGATCTCCGGCCGGGAGGAGGTGGTAGCGCTGGGTGGCCAGGCACTGGACCCACCGGAACATCTCGTTGCGGACCATGACCCGGAACGCCCGCTGGTTCGTTGTGACGTCGTACTCGTCGACCAGCGGGTGCCCGACATCGTCGGCCGGCACGGCGTCCGGATTGGTCAGCCGGTCCCACTCGTCGATCAGGCTGGAGTCGACCTGGCGGACCACCGCCCCCAACCACTCGGTCAGGTCCTCGAGATCCTCGGTCACCGCGTCCGCCGGTACGTTCTGCCTGAGCGCCTTGTAGGTGTCGGACAGGTACCGCAACACCACCCCCTCGGATCGCTTGAGCCCGTAGTGGTTCACGAACTCCTTGAACGTCATGACCTGCTCGAACATGTCCCGGACGATCGACTTCGGACGGACGTTGTCGCCCCCGACCCACGGATGCCGTACCCGGAATTCGTCGAAGCTCTGGTAGAGCCGCTCCTTCTCCGGCTTCGGGGCCTCGACCTCGGCCAGCTTCTCCATCCGCTCCTCGTACTCGATGCCCCGGGACTTCATATCGGCCATCAGCTCCGTCTTGGCGTGGTTGACCTGGGCGGCGATGATCACCCCTGGCGACTCCAACACCGATTCGACCGTGGTCAGCGCCGACAGGGCGTAGCCGTCGTCGTCGGGGTCGAGTTGGTCGATGGCTTCGATGGCCCACAGCGACAACGGCTGATGGAGGGCGAATTCGTCCTGCAGGTCGAAGTTGACCCGGATCCTGCGACCGGCCCCGTCCGGTTCGGGGAGAAGCTCCAACAGATCGGCGTCGAGTAGCGACCGGTAGATGGCGATGGCGCCGTTGACGTGGCCGCTTGGCGCTTCGCCGTCTCATGGTTGTCGGTCAGGAGTTGCTTGAGTGCGGCACAACCGTCGCCGGGGCGATCGAGCATGGTCAGAACCATCTGATGGTTGACCCGGAACGATGACGTGAGCGGCTCGGGGGCGCCGCTGACCAGCTTGTTGAAGGTGTCCTCCGTCCAGTGGGCGTAGCCACGGTCCGGCTGCTTCTTCTTGACCGGCCGCTTCTTCTTCTTGCCGGCCTTGGCCGCCTCGGCGACCACCTTCTCCTCGGCTCGGAGGTTCTCGACGACGTGGGCCGGGGCCTGGGCCGACACGTGGCCGATGTTGTCGAAACCCTTGCGGCCCGCTCGTCCTGCGATCTGCTGGAACTCGCGGTTGGACAGGATGCGGTTGTCGTTTCCGTCGTATTTGCAGAGCTGGGTGAACAGCACCGAGCGGATCGGCACATTGACCCCGACGCCCAGGGTGTCGGTGCCGCAGATGATCTTGAGCAGGCCCTGCTGGGCCAGCTTCTCGACAAGCAACCGATACTTCGGCAGCAGTCCGGCGTGGTGGACGCCGACGCCGCCCATCACGTAGCGTCGCAGGTCCTTGCCGATGGGGGAGTCGAAACGAAACCCACCGAGGGCCTGGCGGAGCTGGTCCTTCTCGGTCTTGGACAGGGGATCGAGCGAGAGGTAACCCTGGGCCGCTTCGGTGGCCTCCCGTTGGGTGAAGTGGACCAGATAGATCGGCGACCGCTCCGATTCCAGCAGCTCCGAGATCGACTGGTGGAGGGTGGTGGACCGGTATTCGAAGTCGAGCGGGACCGGCCGCTCGTCCGACGACACCGGCGACGTCTGGCGACCGGTGCGCCTGGTCAGGTCCTCCTCGAAGAACGCGGTGTTGCCGAGGGTGGCCGACATCAACAGGAACTGGGCGTTCGTGCAGTTGCAGCAGGGGAACCTGCCACGCCCAACCCCGCTGTGGATCGGCGTAGTAGTGGAACTCGTCGACGATGACCACGTCGGCATCGGTCTCCGCCCCGTCCCGCAGCGCCCAGTTGGCCAGGATCTCGGCGGTGCAGCAGATGATCGGCGCATCGGGGTTGATGCTGGCGTCACCGGTGACCATGCCAACGTTGTGCTCACCGAAGTCGTGGCGGAGGGCGAAGAACTTCTCGGAGACCAGGGCTTTGATCGGTGCGGTGTAGACGCTGCGCTTGCCTGCCGCCAGGGCCGCGAAGTGGGCGGCGGCGGCCACCAGCGACTTGCCGGATCCGGTCGGGGTGTTGAGGATCACATGGTTGCCGTCGAGCAACTCCAGGATCGCCTCCTCCTGGGCCGGGTACAGCTCGATGCCCTGATCGGCAACGAACTCGACGAACCCGTCGAGCGGCGCGTCGGGGTCCGGGGCCGGCGGGAGGTGATCGGTGAGCAGCGAGGTGGTCAGAACATCGACGGTATCGGGGCCGCCGGCCCGGCCTCGGCCCATCGGGTCCCGGTCGGGTGAACCGACCGGTTGACGGCGTCAGCGGAACAGATCCTCGCTGGGGTCCCGCACGATGTCCTCGGCGACCGAGCCACCGCCGAACCACTCCGGATCGCCGCCCCGGATCACCGCCACTGCGATGCCGGTGGCCTTGCCCCGAACCAGCTCGGCCGCACCGGCCAGCTGGTCGACCACGCAGACCTCGGTCACCTGGAGCTCCCGTCCGACGGCGTCTTCGGTCCCCCGCAGATCGAGGATGGGCTTGATGCCGGCGCAGCCGATGGCGATGTCGGTGAGCCCCCGCCGCCATGGTCGTCCGAACGTGTCGGCGACGATGATCGCCACCTCGACCCCTTCCCGGCCCTTGATGGCGTCCCTGAGTCGCCGTGCCGATCGATCGGAGTCCTCCGGCAGCAGGGCGGCGATGTCCGGTTCGACGTTCGACCGGTCGATGCCGGCGCTGGCGCAGACGAAGCCGTGCTTGGTCTCGCTGATGATCAGGTCCCCCCGGCGGCGCACGATCCTGACCGACTCGGCCACCACCAGCGGTTTGTGGGACTGGGGATCATCCGGGTCGACCCTGACCAATTGATCCTCGGCCTTCGACACGACCTTCTGGCTCACGACGAGCACATCGTTGTGCTCGATGCCGGTCGACGCCTTGCAGGCGGCGATGACCAGCCCGGCCAGGTCGTCGCCGGGGCGGACCTCGGGGAGTCCGGGGACCGGCAGGATCTGAAGCGAGCGAAGCATCGGTTCATTGCAGCACGAACCGGGAGATGCGTCGAACACGTAACGCCGCGAACCGCTGCGGTGCAACCTCAGGAACACCTGATCTCGGCGCGGTCTCAGCTCCGGTTCCGCTCCCTACACTGTGGCCGTGGCAAAGAACTCGACAACGGAACGCGGCGGGCGCGACAGCTTTGGTGTGCAACGGATCTCAACCGTCGACAACCCGAATCAGGGTGGCCCACGACTGTTCATGGCAGCACTGGGGCTGATCCTGGTGGCCGGTGTTGCTGCGGTGGTGTACTTCGCCAGCACCCGGGAGTCGAACATCGGCGTTGCTCCGTTGGCCAGCGTCGATCACTGGCACAGCGCCTATCTGATCAACAACTGTGGTGTCGACCTGCCGGCGACCGGACAGTTCGAGAACCCGGCCGGTCTCCACACCCACGGGGATGGGCTCCTCCATCTCCATCCATTCAACCCGTCCGCAGCCGGCAAGAACGCCACCCTCGGCCAGTACTTCGCCGGAGCGGATGCGGTGCTGACCGACGAGTCGTTCACCACCGGGTTCAGCGACGTCCTCCCCGCCACGATGTCGGAGGCCGACGGTTGTGACGGCGAGGCGGCGGTGCTGCAGCTGGCGGTCTGGCCCAACGCCTTCGACGAGACGTCCGAGCCGAAGATCATCACCGAGAACATCGCCGACTTCCGCTTCACCTCTGCCGGGATGGCCATCACGTTGGCGCTGCTGCCTGAGGGCAGTGACATCCCCCGGCCGCCGGCGGACAGGATCGCCGCCCTGGCCGAGACCGGTGCCGGTGGACCGATCGAGGGCGTCGAGCCGGGTGAGAGCCCGTTCGTCACCACCAGCACCCAGCCACCGGTCACCGACGACGCCGGGGACGGGGCCGATGATGCCCCTGCCGCCGATGACGGCCAAGGCACCGTCACCACGACCGACGCAACCGACGGCGAGAGCACCGAGTAGGCCGGCCGGGCGGGCCGCCGATGCTCAGCCCCTGAGCGGCAGCTCCACCAGCGTTCTGGCCAAAGCCGCGGCCACTGCGGCGTCCGACATGATCGTCTCGGTGGGCACCGCGGCGATTGCCAACGCTTCGATCTCGTCGCACCGGTCCTCGTCGGCGTTGTCGACCACCAGCGTGCCGATCAGGTCCCGGTACCACTGGGCGACCCCGACAACGGACGCCTCCCGGCCCAGCTCCACCAGCAGCCGGTCGGCCGGACCCTTGAGTGCTTTGCCGGCGATGATCGGAGAGACCGCCACCACCGATGACCGCCGGGACCGCAGAGCGTCCGCAACGCCGGGGACAGCCAGCACGGGGTCGATCGAAACCGCGGGATTCGACGGGGCGATGATCACCCGCTCCGCGCCGGCGATGGCGTCCAGCACCCCCGGCGCCGGCCGGGCTGCGGCCGCCCCATCGAATCGTACGCTCGTCACCGGCACGCTGTGTGCCTTCGCCACGAAGTACTCCTGGAACGAGATCTCCCCGTGTTCCACCGTGGTGAGCATCGTCCTGACCGGGTCGTTGCTCACCGGAAGGATCCGGAACTCCAAGCCCCATGCCGCAGCGATGTCGGCGGTGACCTCGTCGAGCCTTCGGCCCTGAGCCAGCTGACCGGTGCGGAACAGATGGGTTCCCAGGTCGCGGTCTCCGAGGCTGAACCAGTCGGCCCCGCCGTAGCGGCGGACCATCTCCATCGCCTGCCACGTTTCACCATCCAGGCCCCAGCCCCGCTCCCGGCTGACCTGACCGGACACCGTATAGACCACGGTGTCGAGGTCGGGTGAGATCCGTAGCCCATGGAGCTCCATGTCATCGGCCACGTTCACGATGGCGGTCAGCTCGGCCGGGGCCACGACCTGCACCAGCCCGGTCAGCAGCCGGGCCGCCCCGACCCCGCCGCACAGCACGACGGTGTCAGCCATCGAATGAACCTCTCGACCGGTCCGCCGGTCCGGTCGCTCCGGCCACTGCGCTACCGGGCCAGCTCGCGTTGTTGCCTTGCCACCAACTCCAGGTCGGCCTCGACCATCATCGTCACCAGCTCGGTGAAGCTCGTCTTGGGCTCCCAGTCGAGCACCGTCCTGGCATTGGTTGCGTCACCGATCAGGAGATCGACCTCGGCCGGCCGCATGAACGCCTGGTCCTGCACCACATGGTCCTGCCAGGTGAGACCGACATGACCGAAGGCCAGCTCGCAGAATTCCTGGACGGAATGGGTCTCGCCGGTGGCGATGACGAAATCCTGCGGCTTGTCCTGCTGGAGCATCAACCACATCGCCTCCACGTAGTCGCCGGCGAAACCCCAGTCCCGTTGCGGGTCGAGGTCGCCGAGCCGCAACTCGTCGATCAGACCGAGCTTGATCTTGGCAACGTGGTTGGTGATCTTGCGGGTCACGAACTCCAGCCCCCGGCGGGGGCTCTCGTGGTTGAACAGGATGCCGCTGGTGGCGTGGAGGTTGAAGCTCTCCCGGTAGTTGACGGTGATCCAGTGGCCGTAGAGCTTGGCGACGCCGTAGGGGCTGCGGGGATAGAACGGGGTCTTCTCGTTCTGGGGAACTTCGACCACCTTGCCGAACATCTCCGAGGACGAGGCCTGGTAGAAGCGGATGTCGCGGTCGGCCTCCCGCACCGCGTTGAGGATCCTGGTGACGCCGAGGGCGGTCGTCTCGCCGGTCAGTACGGCCTGTTGCCACGAGGTCTGCACGAAGGATTGGGCGGCCAGGTTGTACACCTCATCCGGCTTGTTGCGGCGAATGACGTCGATGAGCGACATCTCGTCGAGCAGGTCACCCTGGACGATGTCGATGTCGTCCTGGATGTGGGCGATCCGCTCGAAGTTCACCGTGCTCGATCGGCGGACCATGCCGCACACCTCATAGCCACGTTCCAGCAGGAACTCAGCCAGGTAGGAGCCGTCCTGTCCGGTCAGCCCGGTGATCAACGCTCGCTTGCTCATACTTCCTCCAGGGGTTCGGTCTCCGCCGGGCGCACTCAGTGACTGGTCAAACCTAGCCGTTGGTCGTTGCGGGCGTCGGCAAGGACCGATGCGAGCGTGTCGTCGAGGTGGATTTCCGGCTCCCAGCCGGTGGTTGCCCGGAGCTTGGCGAACGATCCGCGAAGCACCGGCAGATCGACCGGGCGAACCAGCGCCGGATCGACCGCTTGTTCCACTCGAACCTCGCTCAACGACAGCAGCGCATCGAGCAACTCCTGCATGCTGACGGTCCGGCCGGAGCAGACGTTGTAGATCTCGCCGCTATCGCCGTGTTCGGCCAGGAGCCGGTAGGCCCGAACGACGTCTCGCACGTCGGTCAGATCCCGGTGAGGGCTGAGATCACCGTGTTCCAATCGCCGGCTGCCGCCGCTTTCGGCCCGGGCGATCTGAGCTGCGAACGACGGTGCGACGAAGCGGGGTGCCTGGCCAGGACCGAGATGGTTGAACGGCCTCGCGACAACAACGTCGACACCGCTGCCACGTCGATATTGCAGCGCCGCCGCCTCCGCGGCCTGCTTGCTCGCCCCATAGGGAGACCGGGGGCGGACCGGATGCTCTTCGGTCAGCGGCAACACATCGGGGGTGACGACCCCGTACACGTCGGCACTGCTGATCAGCAGGACCCGTCCGGCACCGGCCTGTCTGACCGCCTCGAGGATCGAGATGGTGCCCATCGTGTTGACCTCGAAGGTGGTGATCGGATCGTGCCACGATCCGCCGACGTCACTCCAGCCGGCCAGGTGATAGACAACGTCCGGCTGGTGGTCACCGATGGCGGCGATCCAGGCCTCGCTGTCTCGCAGGTCCGGGCCGGACTCCAGGTCGAAGCAGACGACCTCGTCGCCGGCGGTGCGCAGGTGGCGGGCCAGGTGGGGGCCGACGAACCCGCCGGCGCCGGTGATCAGGGCCTTCAACGGTCCGATGCCTGCCTTGGCGGCCGGCGGTATGCTGCCTCGCAGCCCGGCCGGTGTGGAGGCCCCGTGCGCCCCGACGCCGACGCTGCGGCGGTGGCCGAGCGGGCCAGGGCTCTGGTCGTCTGGCCTGGAATGCGGCCGGCGGCTGATCGTGGAAACGGATGGCGAATCACCGGTGCCGATCATATCCCGGTCCGGGCATCGATTCGGGCCATGGGCCCGGCGGCAAGTGGCCGGGTGGGGCGCCATGGCCTCGATCGTGGAGTAGCATGCTTGGCTCGTGAGTGAGATCAGCCAAGCGACGATCGAGGATGCGGCGTCGGTCTCATCCATCGTCCGCGCCGAGGGTGAAGACGTCCTCGAAGTGCCGGCCGTCGTTGCGGTTGTCGTCGCCTGCAACCCGGGCGAGCACTTCGCCGAGACCCTGGCCTCGCTCGGAGACCAGGACTACGAGAACCTGTCTGTCCTGGTGGTCGACGCCGGAAGTGAGGAACCGATCGCCGACCGGGTGGCCGAGGTGCTGCCGGAGGCATACCTCCACCGGCTGGCCGGCGACCCCGGATGGAGCGTGGCCGCCAATCAATCGATCGAGCTGGTGTCGGGCTCGCCGTTCCTGTTGTTCTGCCACGACGACGTTGCCCTGGCACCGGACTGCGTGACCGAGCTGATGGGCGAGCTGTACCGCAGCAACGGTGGTATCGCCGGCCCCAAGCTGGTCCGCTGGTCAGACGAACGGCGACTGCTTCAGTTGGGCATGGGCTCGGACCGGTTCGGGGTGATGGTCGATCAGGTAGAGCGGGGCGAATTCGATCAGGACCAATACGACGCGGTTCGCGACGTGTTCGTCATCCCCGGCGGCGTGCAGCTGATCAGGGCCGATCTGTTCGCAGCCCTCGGAGGGTTCGACCCGGCCATCAAGACCATCGGCGAAGATCTCGATCTTTGCTGGCGGGCCCATGCCGCAGGGGCACGGGTGCTCGCGGTCCCCTCGGCAAAGGCCCGCCACCTGGAGTCGATGAAGGACCGGATCACCGTTCGGGACCGACGCCGGCTGCTGACCAGGCATCGGCTCCGAACCGTATTGGCCACTTCGACCAGGCGATCGTTGCCAACGGTGGTGATGGCCTTCCTGCTGATCCTCATCGAGAGCCTCTATTCGCTCCTGGCCGGCCGCCGGGGCCAGGCCCGCGACGTGCTGGCCGCCATCCCCTGGAACCTGACCAGGCTCGACGATCTGCGTCGGAAGCGGCGGCAACTGCGTCGGGTCCGCACCGTCTCCCACCAGGACATCGCCAAGATGCAGGTCGGGGGCTCGGCCCGGTTGGCGGCATTCTCCCGCGGCCAGTTCAGCGCCGGACAGGATCGCTTCTCGGGGATGATCGGCAACGTCCGCTCGTCGTTTCGGGGCGAGGATGCCGGCAACGTTCGCGACGCCACCGTCATCGGCGCGATCCTGGCGGTTCTGTTGATTTTCGGCAGCCGCCATATTCTGACCAGGGGGGTGGCCCCGGTTGGCCAGATCCCCGACGTGCCGGACGCCTTCACCCTCCTGCGGGAGTGGCTCGGTGGCTGGCGAACGGTCGGGACCGGTGGTCCGGGGAACGCCCCGTCGGCCCTGCTCCTGCTGGCCGGGGGCAGGCTGGTGTTCTTCTGGGGGCATGGGGTGTTCGACACCCTGCTCGTGGTCGGCCCTGTCCTTCTCGGGCCGATCGGCGTCTACCGCCTGGCCCGGCCGTTGGCCAGCCCTCGGGCCGGCGCCGTCGGCGCTCTCGTCTACGCATGCAACCCGGTCACGGTCTCGGCCATCTCGGCCGGCCGGTGGGAGGCCCTGGTGATCTTCGCCGCGGCGCCGTTCATCGTGGCCGCCCTGCTGCGGGTCGGAGACTACAGCCCGTTCGGTGGGCAGGGCGGCGTCCCGGGCCCGGCGGTGGCCGACCGCAACCTCCCGGTTCGCTTGATTCGGTTCGGTTTCCTGGTAGCGGTGGTCGCCGCTTTCGCTCCTGCGGTCATCCCCATCGCAGCGGTGATGTGCCTCGTGTTCGCCCTGGCCGCGCTGGCCCTCGGTTCCGGAGGTCGGCCCCAGGACTACGCACTGGCGGCGGCGGTCGGCGTGGTGGCTCCGGTCTCGCTCCACGGCCCGTGGAGTTTCGACTTCCTGCAGGGTCTGTCCTGGCGCTGGATCGTCGGTCCGATGTCCCCCGAGGCAGACGTCAACTCGATGTTGGAGCTGCTGCAGTTCGCTCCCGGTGCCCCACCGGCCCATTGGGTCGCCCTCGGTCTCGTTGCCGCCGCCGCGCTCGCCCTCCTCGTTGCGAAAGCCGTCCACTTCCACCTGGCGGCCACCGGCTGGCTCCTCGCGGTGACCTTCTGGTTCCTCACCTGGGCCGGTAGACGAGGTTGGGTCCCGTTCTCGCTGCCGACGGCGGAAGCGATGTTGGCGCCGGTGGCCATCGGTCTGACCCTGGCCGTCATCGTCGGGGTCCGGGCCATGGAGACCGAGCTGGTGGGCGCCGAGCATCGACCGGCGGCGCAAAGAGCCATCGCCGGGCTGGGTGTCATCGCGGTGGCCTGCGTGTTCTTCACCGGTCTGCTCTCCAGTCTCAGCGGTCTGTGGGAGGCCCCGACCCAGAGCTTCAGCGAATCGGCGCAGTTCCTGGTCCGACAGCAGGAGAGTGAGAACGATGATGTCGGCCCGGGCCGGGTGCTGTGGATCGGCGATGCCAGCGTGTTGCCCCTCGACGTCGTCGTGTCCGATTCCGGTATCGAATACGCCGTTTCCGACGGCGGCCGGGCCGAGGCTCGTGGCCGCTGGATGGCCCGGCCGGTCGGCGCCACCGACGGGATCGGGGCCCAGCTCGACCTGGCACGGGCCGGCGAGGTTGTCCGTCTCGGCCGGTTGCTTGCCCCGTACGGCATCGACAACGTGGTGGTCGTCCGCCAGCTCGCCCCCGCTCCCTATGTCGGGCCCCAGATCGATCCGGCGGGCGGTGTGGTCCGGGCGCTGTCCCAGCAGCTGGACCTGGAGCGGGTGCCCGGGGTGCCGAGCCTGATCGTGTTCCACAACATCTCGTCTGCCGGATTGGCGCCGGTCCTGCCAAGTGCGGAGGCGGCCTCGGCCTCCACCGCCGTCGAGCAGCTCGACATCGACCTGGCCCGGAGCTCCGCGCCGATCATCAACCACCGGCCGGGAAAGTGGATCTTGACCATGCCGGCCGAGAGCGAGGTTCTCCTGGCCCTCGACAGCAATGGCCTGGTGGCGACCGGCGCCCGCAGCGAGGTCAATGCCGGTTTCGACGATCTGGCCGTCATACCGGCCGGTCCGGCCGGGGAGGTCTACATCGAGTACGGCCCGAGGTTGCGCCGCCAGCTGGCCCTGCTCGGCCAGTTCCTCTTGGTGGCGGTGGGGGCGATCCTGGCCCAGACCCGGCGGGAGGTCGTCGGATGATCGCCCTCCGATCGTTGGCCCGCAGTACCACCGACGATGCCCGGACGGGGCGGCTGCGATGACCGGGGTCAGTCGCTGGCCGATCGCATTCGTGCTGCTCGGGTTGGTCGCGGCCGGGTTGGCATACGACCGCGCCGTCTCCATGCCGCTCGGCAGTGTGACCACCGAGACCGAGCAGGTCATCATCACACCGTCGATGGGGGATCCACCGAGGCTCGATGGGGCCTGGTACTGCCCGGTGGGTTCCAGCAGTCCCGGCGGATTCGCCGATCACCAGGTCAACATCTCCAACCTCAGCGACGATCCGGCGGTGGCAACGGTCAGCATTCTCACCGGCGACGGGCCGGGTCCCGGTCGCCGGATCGAGCTCGCCCCGCAGTCGACCGAGCGGGTCAAGCTGTCCGACACCCAGGTGGTGGAGATCGCCGGCGCGGTGGTCGAGATCACCGGTGGACGGGGCGTCGTCGGCCATACGGTCACCACCGCCGAGGGTGTGGCCGAGGGGCCGTGCGCCACGGACGCTTCGAGCACCTGGTACTTTGCCGCCGGTCGCACGACCAGGGATTCGAAGCAGTACCTGGTGTTGATGAACCCCTTCCCCGAAACCGCGGTCTTCGACATCCAGTTCCAGGCGGTCGGCCGCAGCCGTGAACCGGGGCCGTTGCAGGGTGCCTTCGTCGAAGCACGGTCGGTTCGGATCATCGAGGTCGATGAGTTCGTGGCCCGGGAGGAGGCACTGGCGACCAAGATCACCACCAACCGGGGCCGGCTGGTCGTCGAGCGCCTCCAGCTGTTGAACGGCGAGCTCGGGCCATCCGGTGCCGCCCTCCAGCTCGGCGTGCCGTCACCGGCCAGGAGCTGGATCTTCACCGCAGGTCGGATCCACGAGGCCGGCGACGATCTGCTCACGATCTTCAATCCCTATGAGGTGCCCCTCGACGACTCCGAAAACGGCCAGCAGGACCAGCCACCCGAAGACGACAGCGGCACCGAGGATCCGGCCGCCGACGACACCGGCGACGGTACCGGTACCGACGCCGCGGCCGAGAGCGGGGCGGGGTCCGAGGCCGGGGTCGGCGCCGATGCGGAGGCGGGAGCCGACGGCGGTTCGGCCGACACCGACCGGGAGGGATTCATCACCGTTGCCGTCGAGCTGTGGCCGACCAATCCCACCGACCTGTCGACCTACAGCGTGGTGACCATCGAGCGGGAGGTTCGTCCCGGCACGTTCGTCACGATCGATCTGCAAGCACAGGCCGAGCGGTTCGAGTTCCCGCTGCCCTATGAACTGGGTGTTTTCGTGACCTCGAACGAGGGCCTGCCCATTGTCGCCGAACGGTGGCAGTTCGCAGACCAACTCCTCCTGGACGGTCCGGCCGGGGCGATCCAGCCGGACGAGCCCGCCGACGGTGAGCCCCCGGCCGACGGTGAGGCCCCGGCCGACGGTGAGGCCCCGGCCGACGGTGAGGCCCCGGCCGACGGTGAGGCCCCGGCCGACGGTGAGGCCCCGGCCGACGGTGAAGCGGCCAGGCGAGGAATCGCCCTCCAACCGCCGGAGCCCGTGGACTCCGGGCTTCCCCAGCCGATCGCCACCACCGGGTTCTCCACCACCCGGGGCAACGAGCTGTTCTCCACCCGTTGGGTCGTCCCCTGGGTCACGATGCAGGGCGACTCGACCCTCATCGCCATCTCATCGGTCGAGGAGGCGACGGTCGAGGTCCGGGTGCTGTCCGGAGGCGAATTCGTGGGACCGATCCGAGCCACGGTGGCGGCCGGTGGACGAGCCATCGTGCCGGTGACCTCGGCCGCCGGCGGCGCTGCGGTGGAGGTGACGTCGGACACGCCGATCTCGGTCGAGGCGGTGGTGGTGATCCCCGACCAGTCGCTCGACGTCGTGCCCGCCGTGCCGACCGTGGCGGGTTAGCGGCAGCCGATGGCGACGAGACTGATCGTGCTGGTGGCTCTGGCCGTCCTGGCCGCCGCGGTGGCGTATCTGTTGCAGCGTCGCAGGCCGGACCCGCCGTCGGCACCCAGCTATCGAGCGCCGGCCCAACTGGATCGCAACGACTTCGATCACCCCGACCGCCGCCATCTCGCGGTGGTGTTCGCCTCGGCGACATGCAACACCTGCCCCGAGGTGTGGGCCATGCTCCAAGGGCTCGACGCCCCGTTCCTGGCCGTGCAACGGATCGACGTCCAGGAGTCGGCCGAGCTTCACAAGCGCTACCGGATCGACGGTGTGCCGACAACGATCTTCGCCGACGCCCAAGGTGTGGTGACCAAGGCCTTCTTCGGCCCGATCGACGCCGACGAGTTGCGGGCCGTGCTGACGACGATCGGCCCCGCCTAGCGGTAGCGACCGGTTCCGCCACCGGCCAACCCGAACGACCTGGCCGGCAAGCGGACCAACCGATCAGGGCCGGCGACCAGTCCCCGGCCACCGGCTGTTGCCGGTGACGGCCGGCCACTAGGTTTTGGCCATGAGTGCCAGAGAACGGTTCGGGGGCGTGATCGGCCGCACTGCGGCGGAGTCGGAGCCGTGGTGGCCGGATCCACCACCGCTCGAAGACAAGCCGAACGTGGTGTTGATCCTCTTCGACGACACCGGCTTCGCCCATTTCGGCTGCTACGGCTCCGATATCGACACCCCCAACATCGATCGGCTGGCCGCTGGCGGTCTCCGCTACACCAATTTCCACACCACTGCGCTGTGCTCACCGACGAGGGCATCGCTGCTGACCGGCCGCAACCACCATGCGGTCGGCATGCGCTGCATCTCCAACTTCGATACCGGCTACCCCAACATGCGGGGCCGGATCAGCCACAATGCGGCAACCGTCGCCGAGATCGTCGGCGATGCCGGCTACGCCACGTTCGCCCTCGGCAAATGGCATCTCTGCCCGATGACCGAAACCTCGATGGCCGGCCCCTTCGACGATTGGCCGCTGCAGCGGGGCTTCGATCGGTTCTACGGGTTCCTCCAGGGGGAGACCGATCAGTTCCACCCCGAACTGACATACGACAACCACCATCTCGAACCGCGAGGCCCGGGTGACGACGGCTATCACCTGTCCGAGGACCTGACGGACCGGGCCATCGACTTCATCCGGGAGTCGAAATCGGTGAGGCCGGACCGCCCGTTCTTCACCTACCTGGCGTGGGGCGCCACCCACTCACCACACCAGGCCCCGCTCGAGTACCTCGAGAAGTACCGGGGCCGCTACGACGAGGGGTGGGACGTCATCCGCCAGCGATACTACGAGCGCCAGCTCCACCTCGGGATCATCCCTGCTGGCACCGAGCTGGCCCCTCGGAACCCCGGTGTCGAGCCGTGGGCCGAGTTGAGCGAGAACGAGCAGCGGCTGGCGGCCCGCCTCCAGGAGGCGTTCGCCGCTTTCCTCGACCACACCGATGCCCAGATCGGCCGACTGATGGAGTTCCTCTCGGCGATCGACGAGCTTGACAACACCATCTTCATCGTCACCTCCGACAATGGGGCGAGCCAGGAGGGCTTCGCCACCGGTGTGATCGACGAGATGCGGTTCTTCAACGGCTTTCCCGAAGACGTGGAAGCGGCCCAGGATCGCCTCGACGACGTCGGCGGTCCGAACTCCCACACCAACTACCCGTGGGGCTGGGCCCAGGTCGGCAACACACCGTTGAAGTGGTACAAGCAGAACACCTTCGGCGGCGGCGTCCGTGATCCGCTCATCATCCACTGGCCGCGACGGATCACCGACGCCGGTGGGGTGCGGGACCAGTTCCATCACATCACCGACCTCACCCCGACGATCCTCGACGAATTGGGCATCCCCCAACCCGAGCGGTTCCGGGGTCGGGAGCAGCTGCCGGTGGCCGGCCGACCACTTTCGTACTCGTTCGACGACCCGACGGCCCCGACCAACCGCCACGCCCAGTACTTCGAGATGTTCGGCCACCGGGGCATCTGGTCGGAGGGCTGGAAGGCGGTGACCTACCATCGCCTTGGCAAGCCGTTCGACGAGGATGTCTGGGAGCTGTATCACGTCGACGAGGACTTCTCCGAGAGCCACAACCTGGCCGACGAACGGCCGGACAAGTTGGCCGAACTCGTCGACCTGTGGTGGAGCGAGGCCGAGGAACACGGGGTTCTCCCCCTCGACGATGACGTGAGCGGCCTCGCCTTCCGGGCCAGGCGGCCCGGCACCGCGCACGCCGGGACCAGCTACAGGTTCCTGCCGCCCCTGTCCCGTCTGCCGAGCGAGGCGGCCCCGGCCATCGCGGGGCGGAGCTGGCGGATGCGGGCCGAGATCGACCGCACCAGCGACACCGATGACGGCGTGCTCGTCGCCTGGGGCACCGCCAATACCGGCCTCAGCTGCTACCTGCTCGATGGCCGGGTCGCGTTCGACTACAACCTGTTCGGCACCCACCACGTGGTGGCGGTGCCTGCGCCGGCCCCGGGACCGGCCACCGTCGAGGTGGTCTTCGACCGGACCGACTCCGGGGCCGATGTCTCGATCTCGGTGGCCGGCGGCGAATCCAACACCATGAAGGTTCCGTGGGTGCTGCGGTTCATCGGGATGTCCGGCATGGACGTCGGGCGTGACGCCGGTTCACCGATCAGCGACGCCTACCCCGCACCGTTCCCGTTCAGTGGCCGGTTCTCGCTGCTCGAGTTCGAGGTGACAGAAGAACTCGATCCCCGCGAGATCATGAAGCTGGATCGGGAGCGGGTTCGCCGGGAATTCTCCAGCCAGTGACCGGGCCGGGCGTCGGGCTCAGAGCTCGGCGGCGGGGGTTGCCGGGGCTGGAGTGTCGGCGGATCCGTTCGGACCACCGTTCGACACCTCGGCGCTCGGCACCAGATCGGCTGGTTCGCCAGCGCTGGGCGCGGCGGGAACCTCGTTGTTGGCGACGGCGATCAACCGGTTGACCTCGGCCCCGCTCAGCGTCTCGTGCTCCAGCAGGTTGCGAGCCACCAGATTCAGGGCGTTGCGGTTGGTTGTCAGGAGGTCCCGGCAGCGGGCCTCCTGCTCCCTGAGGATGCGCTGGGTCTCCTCGTCGATGATCCGACCGATGTCCTCGGAGTAGTCCTTGGCCTGCATCATGTCGTCGCCGAGGAATACCGGGCCTGCGCTGCCGAAGGCCATCGGGCCGATCTTCTCCGACATGCCCCACTCGGTGACCATACGACGGGCCAGCCCGGTCGCCTTCTGCAGGTCGTCGCCGGCGCCGGACGAGACGACGCCGAACACCAGGCTCTCGGCATTGCGGCCGCCCAGCATCATGACGATCATGTCCTCGGCGTGGCTCTTGCGCAACGAGTGGCGATCCTCCTCGGGGAGGGTCATCGTGACGCCGAGGGCCATGCCGGTGGGAATGATCGTGACCTTGTGCAGTGGGTCGTAGTCGGGTAGGAGCGCCGCGCACAGGGCGTGGCCCGTCTCGTGGTATGCGGTCATCTCCCGCTCCTCGTCAGACATGACCAACGAATCGCGCTTGACTCCCATGATGACCCGGTCCCGGGCCATGTCGAAGTGGCGGGCGTGGATTTCGTCGTCGCCGCCCCGCACGGCGAACAGCGCCGCCTCGTTGACCAGATTGGCCAGGTCGGCACCGCTCATGCCGGGCGTGCCCCTGGCCACCACGTCGAGATCGACGTCCGACGCGGTCCGCTTGTGCTTGATGTGGACCTTGAGGATCGCCTTGCGGTCATCCAACTCCGGCAGCGGCACAACGACCTGACGGTCGAATCGACCGGGCCGAAGCAGCGCCGGGTCGAGGATGTCGGGCCGGTTGGTGGCGGCGATCATCACGATGCCCTCGGTTGCCTCGAACCCGTCCATCTCCGACAGCATCTGGTTGAGGGTCTGCTCCCGCTCGTCGTGGCCGCCGCCGAGGCCGGCCCCGCGCTTGCGGCCGATCGAGTCGATCTCGTCGATGAAGATGATGGCCCGACCCATCTTGCGGGCCTCGTTGAACAGATCGCGAACCCGGCTGGCGCCGACGCCGACGAACATCTCCATGAAATCCGAGCCCGTGACCGACAGGAAGGGCACGCCGGCCTCGCCGGCCACCGCTCTGGCGATGAGCGTCTTGCCGGTGCCGGGAGGCCCCACCAGCAGCACACCCTTGGGGATCCGGGCGCCGATGGCGGAGAACTTGCTCGGGTTCTTCAGGAAGTCGACAACCTCGGTGATCTCCTTCTTCACCGCGCCATAGCCGGCGACGTCGTCGAACATCGTGCCGGGACGTTCCGAGGAGTACGTCTTGGCCTTCGATCGCCCGATCGACATGATCCCGCCCATCTGGGATTGCTGGCGGCGGGCCATCCACCAGAAGAAGCCGAGGATGATCATGAAGGGAAGGAACAGCGGCAGCAGGCCGAGGAACCAGTTGGTGGTCGGGGTCACCGGCTGATAGTCGACGTTGTTGCTGTCGAGCAGCTCACGCTCGGCTTCGGTGAACTCCTTGAATCCGGTGGTCTGGAAGGTCTCACCGTCGGTCTTGACGCCTTCGATCCGGAACGTTCCGTTGTCGAATTTCAGCGATTTGACCTCTCCCGCTTCGACGGACTGAATGAATTCGGTGTAGGTGATCTCGTCGTCCGGTGAGCCGTTGGTGGCCGAAGCAACGGCCAGGAGGGTGACCAGGATGCCAACGACGATCCACGCCGACCAGCGAGGCCAACCACCGTCGGCGCGGCCCGGCAGCTTCGGGTTGCGGCCCTGGGGAGGAGGTGGGGGCGGATTGGACCCTTGCGGACTCATGAGACCAGCCTAATTGCCCGGAAGCGGGATGCCGAGATCGGGGATGGGAGCACGTTTCGTCCAGTCGGTTGTTTGAGAGGCACGTTGAGTCCCGTCCGTTCTAGCCGCCCTGGGGAAAACCGGGATAAAGAACGGGATGAAGCGGGTCTCGACCTCGGCCCCAGCCAGTAGGGTCTGGGCAATGACGGAGGTGTCGGCCCGGCCCGGTCACGATTGGCCGGTCGGTGGTGACGAGGTTCGTTGGGGGCTTCCGGCCGCCGTGCTCTGCCTGCTCGGTGCCCAGCTCGTTGCCGTGATCTGGTTCGTCTTCGCCGCCGGTCTGGTCTACGGCTCGGAACCATTGCCTCCGATCGACAGCCGCCCGATCTGGACGCTGCTGCTGTTCAACCTCGGGCTGTGGCTGGCGTATTTTCTCGGCCCGGTGGTGGTCAAGCGCTTCACCGACAGCGGTCCGCTCGTCGATTTCGACCTCCGGGCCGGCCCGATTCAGATCCTGGCCGCCGCAGCGCTCGGTGTCGCCACCCAGCTGGTGCTGCTCCCGGTGCTGTACTGGGTGCTGCTGCGGTTCGTGTCCGGCGATCCGAACCGCACCGCCGAGGCCCTCGGCGACCGGGTGAACAACCCGGCCGACGGCGTGTTGTTCGTCTTGGCCGTCGTGGTGTTGGCCCCCGTTGTCGAAGAATGGTTCTACCGGGGCATGCTGTTGCCGACCCTGGCCAGGCGTTTCGGCACCGTTGCCGGGGCGGTCGGGTCATCGGCGGTCTTCGCTCTGGTCCACCAGGAGCCGATCCTGCTCCCCGGGTTGTTCGTCCTGGCCCTCCTCCTGTCCTGGCTCACCATCCGCAGCGCTCGAATCGGTCCCGCCATCGTTGCCCATGTGGCGTTCAACGCCACCACGGTGGTCCAGTTGCTGGCGTTCTGACAGGCCGGGCCGATGGTGGCGCCTCGCACGGCGAGGATCCAGGCCCGGCTCGTTCCGGCTGGTCTCGATTGGTTCCGTTGGCCCCGAGTGCCGTGAGCCCCCTGAATCATTTGGTCGGTTGCCACTCACCGTGGCCGCCGGCGCTCCGACGTGGTCGGTAGGGCGCATGTGCACCAGCGGGTGTCGACGAACGCGTCAATCGGTACGTCAACCAGGAGGTCTCGTGGAAGCGAACAGTCGATCCGGTGCGAACACCCACACGGTCGGTGATGATCCCGCGGTGCAAGGCGAGCCGCAGGCTACCGACAAGGATCCCGGCCGCGGGCCGAGCCGACTGTTGACCGGGCCGCCGTGTGGGCGTTGCGGCGGCGAGCAGGCCGCCATCGAGATCAACGTCGACGGCAACACGCTGCTCATGGAGTCCTGCGACGGTTGCGACACCCGTCGATGGCATCTGGCAGGGGAGCGGATCGACCTCCAGGAGGCGCTCAATCAGGTCGGGGAACATTCCGGCCGGCGCCGCTAGGAGGGAAATCTTTACTATCGTCGACGCTGTGCATGCATCTGTTTGTCGCGTCGACCGGACCCGTCGCACCCTGCGACGCCTCGCGCCGACCGTCGATGCGATGGCCGGGCCGGCAATCGTCGAGGCAAGGACCCGCGGCGAGTCGGGTACAGAGGTTTCGTTTTGACCATCTCCCCGTCGGCCCCGGCCGAAACCGCCGCTGAACCGTCGATCTCGGCACCCGGCGCCGATCATCTCCGCGACCTGGACCGCCCGTGGCCCGAACCGTCCGACGGCGGCCAGACCCGCAGGGCCCGGCCCCACCAGGACCCGACCTGGTTCGGGCGGCCGATCGAGGTGTCGGTCGGCCTCGGGATCGCCGTGGTGCTTTCGCTGTTCGTCTTCGCCCTGCTGAACTGGCCCGATCCCGAGGGTTGGAGCGATCTCACCGGGCCCCTGCTCTTCCTCGACACCACACCCTCCGGTGGCGACATGGGCGCCCATGTGTGGGGCCCGGCGTTCCTGCGGGACCACCTCCTGCCCCAGGGCCTGCTGAGCGGGTGGACACCGGACTGGTACGCCGGCTTCCCGGCCTACCACTTCTACATGGTCGTGCCCTCGTTGGCCATCGTGGCGGTCAATGCCGGGCTGGCGTGGTACCTCGGGCTTCCGCTGGCGGCGCTGGTCCTCTACGGCGGCCATCGCCTCAGCCTCCAGTTCGACAACGCCCGGAACTGGATCCGTGTTCTCGCCGTCGTCGTGGCGGTGGTGCTGATCTCGGTTCCCTACGGCGTGTCGTTCAAGCTGATCAGCGTCACCGGGCTGGTCATGTTCCCCATGGCCGCATGGGCCATGGGTCGTCTGGCCCGATCGCCTGAGCCGGTACCGGCGTTCCTGGCGCTGGCCGCCTTCATTTTCCTGTTCGACACCAATTTCACGATCTACGGCGGCAACATCGCCTCCACCCTGGCCGGTGAGTTCGCCTTCTCGCTCAGCCTGTGCCTGACGTTGCTGGCCATCGGGTTGGCGGTCCGGGGCATGGACGATGAGCGGTTGCGGGCTCCGGCGGCGGTTGTGATCGCCCTGGTCGCCCTGTGTCACATCATTCCCGTGTTCTTCCTCGTCCCGGCCCTGGTGTTGCTGGTGCTGATGCACCCCGCAGTGCCCCGGGCGTGGGTCGTCGCCGGCACCGTGGCGGTGGCCCTGGTACCGATCGCCTTCGCAGACGGCACCGGGCTCGGTGTCCGTGGGCTGTCGGTGGTGGCGGTGCTGGTGGTGCTGGGTTCGGCCGCGGTGGCCGAGCCGGTGGTGCTCGGTCGAAGCCTGTGGCTGGGATTGACCGGCTTCACCGCCGTGCTCCTGGCTTCGTTCTGGCTGGTGCCGTTCTACCTGCGGGAGCCCTACTTCAACGACATGGGCTGGGAGCGGTTGGAGGAGATCGGCCCACCGATGTTGACGGTGCCGATCAAGATCGCATTGCCGGTTGCGGCGGTGGGCTTCCTGCTGTCCTATGCGCTGGGGGAGCGGATGGGCATGCTGTTCAGCGCCACCGGGCTGTTGTTCGCCGCCGCCGTGGCCAACGTCGGCGAGGGTCCGCTGTGGAACGCCCGGTTGCTTCCGTTCTACTACCTGTCGGTCTATATGGTGGCGGCGGTCGGGGTCGCCCTCGTCGCCCGCTATGTCGCCGCCGTCGTCGCCGGCCGGCTCGATCGACCGGACGGCTCCACCGTGGCCGCAGCCGGCACCGTCGCCCTGGTGGCGGTGCTGATCGCGGTTTCCATGCCGTTGCGGATCCTGCCGTTCGGTCACGCCTCGGATAGCGGCGATGGCAGCTACGAGTGGCTCATGTTCAGCAACCGGGCCCGCAGCTTCATCCCCGGGTGGGCGGAGTGGAACTACTCGGGCTACGAACGGAAGCCCTCGTACGCCGAGTACAGCGGCGTCGTGGAGACCATGGCATCGGTCGGCGAGCGCCAGGGCTGCGGTCGGGCGATGTGGGAGTACGACAAAGGCCTCGACCGCTACGGCACGCCGATGGCGCTGATGCTGCTGCCCCATTGGACCGACGGTTGCATCGGCTCGATGGAGGGGTTGTACTTCGAGTCCTCGGCCTCGACCCCGTTCCACTTCCTGAACCAGAGCAGGCTCTCCGAATCCCCGTCGCGGGCCCAGCGGGATCTCCCGTACCAGGACTTCGACATCGACAAGGGGGTCGAACAGCTCCAGGTCAGCGGGGTTCGCTACTACCTGGCCCAGACCGACAGCGCCATCGAGGCCGCCAGGCAGCATCCAGACCTGACCGAGATCGACGAGGCCCAGCCGTTCGTGATCTTCGAGGTGGCGGGCAGCGAGCTGGTGGAGCCGCTCGACGTTGAGCCGGTGGTCGTCGCCGGTCGCACCGAGGCTGAGGTGGCGGGAGACTTCGAAGAGGGTGCCGATGTGTCCCGGTTCGAGGTCGGCTGGGTCAGCCAGGCGGTCGAGTACTACAACGACCCGGGGTTCTATCCTGCGATGCCTGCCGAGGACGGGCCGGACTCCTGGGCCCGCCTGAGCGGGCTCGACGGCGCCGAGGCCCGACCGCTCGAGCCGGTGCAGGTTTCCGACATCGCAGTCGACACGAACCAGATCTCGTTCTCGGTCGACCGGCCGGGGACGCCGGTGCTGGTGAAGGTGTCGTATTTCCCGAACTGGGACGCCGACGGGGCCGATGGTCCGTGGCGGGTCGGCCCCAACCTGATGGTGGTGATCCCGACCGGCGACCAGGTGACCCTGTCCTATGGTCGGACCTCGGTCGACCTGGCGGGAATCGCCCTGACCGTGCTGGGGCTGATCGCGTTGGCGGTGCTCGGCGGGATCGACCGCCGCCGCTGGCTGGTTCTCGAACCCCGGGTATGGGCTGACGACCGCGGCTGGGACGACGAGGAGCTCAGCGTCCTGGCCGATGAACCGGCGTCCGGCCCGGCCGACACCGTCGAGCCCTTCGTGACGCTCGACGGGACCGGTCCGCACGAACCAGGCGGCACCTCGGTTCCCGGCAACGGTGATCGGGCCATTGATCGTCACCTCCCAGACCAACCGGGTCCCAGTCAGGAGCTCTCGGGCGAGGACCGCCGTCCCGATCTGGCGTGAGGAGCCGTCTCCGGCTCTTTGCTCTGGTCGGGCTTCTCGCCACTGCGGTCGACTTCCTGCTGCTCATCGCCTTGGCCGACCGAATGGCCGGCCTCTGGTTGGCCGACCTCGTCGCCCTCTTCGCCGCAGCGGTCACCGCCTACACCCTCAACCGTGTCATCACCTTCCGGGGCGACCCGACCGCCCGTTGGGTCAGCAATCCCGGCTTGTTCGCAGCCACCGCCGGTGTGGCCGGCGCGGTCGATCTGGGGATGCTGTCGTCGCTCGACAACCTCGGGCTGCCACTGGCACCGGCCAAGGTGGTGGCCATCGCCTGCGGCGCGGTTGTCCGGTGGTTGGCCTACCGCTGGATCCTGTTCCGCCGGGTCCGTCGCGACCTGGCACGGCGGGTGGCGCGGCCGACACCGGGCGGCGATCTCCGTCTCTCGGTGGTCATTCCCGCCTACAACGAGGGCGAGCTGATCGCCGAAACCGTGAAGGCCGTCGATCGGGAGATGGGCCGGGCCATCGGTGGGTCCGACTACGAGCTTCTGGTCGTCGACGACGGCTCCAGCGACAACACGGTGTCGGTGGCCGAGCGGGCCGGGGCCCGGGTCCTGGTCCAGCCCGAGAATCGAGGCAAGGGGGCGGCGGTCCGAGCCGGGGTGCTGGCGGCCAGAGGTCGAACGGTGGTGTTCACCGACGCCGACCTCGCCTACCCGCCGGCCCTGGTCGGCCGGATCCTCGAGGAGGTCGAGGACGGCTGGGACATGGTGGTCGGCAGTCGAAGGCATCGGGAAACCGCAACGCTGGTAAGGCCGCGCCGGATCCGGGAGTTCGGCGGCCGGATGATCAACCGGTTGACCCATCTCGTCCTCCTCGGTCACTTTCGGGACACCCAGTGCGGACTGAAGGGGTTCCAGGGCGACGTCGCCAAGGTGATGTTCGAGCGGACCAGGATCGACGGGTTCGCCTTCGACGTCGAGCTGTTCCTGATCGCCGAGCAGGATCAACTCTCGCTGCTGGAGATCCCGGTATCGGTGCAGAACCGGCCCGGTTCCTCGGTGTCGCTCGTCGGCGACACGGTCGCACTGCTGGCAGATCTGTTCCGGATTCGACGGTGGGCCGGCGAGGGCGTCTACGACCCGGCCCCGGCCCAGCGGGCCGTCCTGGATGCCCGCATCTGACCGGCATCTGACCACGGGTCGAACGGCAGGGACCGGCACCTGGCCGGTGATTGGCCTCCGTCGCCGTCTGACCGGTTCGGTTTCGTTACCCTGAGGGCGTGACCAGCACCAACCTCAACCCACTCGACGCCATTGTCAAGGCATACGACATCCGAGGCACCTATCCCGATCAGATCAACCCGGACGTCTGCCGGGCGCTCGGGGTCGGTCTTGGCCGCTTTCTGGCCGAGGTCGAGCCGGGGACCACCTCGGTGGTCATCGGTCGCGACATGCGCCCATCGGGCCCGGAACTGGTCGGCGCCTTCGCCGAAGGTGTGTTGTCGTGCGGTCTCGATGTGGTCGACATCGGGCTCTGCTCGACCGACATGCTCTACTTCGCATCGGGCTCGCTCGACATGCCGGGCGTCGTCTTCACCGCCTCCCACAATCCCGCGCAGTACAACGGGGTCAAGATGTGCCGCAGCGGGGCCGCCCCCATCGGTGAGGACACCGGCCTGGCCACCATCAAGGCCGTTGCCGCCGATCGGCTAGACGGCGGCGGATCGCAACCGCCCCAGGGCGTCAACCCGGGAAGCCGATCCGAGCTCGATCTGCTGAAGGCCTTCGGCGATCACGTCAGAACCTTCATAGACGCCGATGGTCTCCGGCCGCTCAAGGTCATCGCCGACACCGCGAACGGTATGGGCGGCCTGGTGGTCCCGGAGGTGTTCGGCCCGCTGCCGTTCGAGCTCGAGATCATGTACCCCGAGCTGGACGGCACATTCCCGAACCACGAGGCCAACCCGATCCAGGAGGAGAACCTCGCCGATCTCCGGGCCCGGGTGCTGGAGACCGGGGCCGACATCGGTCTTGCGTTCGACGGCGACGCCGACCGGGTGTTCCTGGTCGACGAGAAGGCCGAGCCGGTTTCCGGTTCCTTGACCACGGCCCTGCTTGCCAAGTCCATCCTGGCGGCCGACGCCGGTGCCACCGTGATCTACAACCTCATCTGCTCGAAGGTCGTGCCGGAAGTGGTCCGCGAGAGTGGCGGTGAACCGATGCGATCGCGGGTAGGCCATTCGTTCATCAAGCAGCTGATGGCCGAAACCGGGGCCGCGTTCGGTGGCGAGCACTCGGCCCACTACTACTTCCGAAACAACTGGCGGGCCGACTCCGGACTGATCGCGGCGGTGATGGTCCTGGAACAGCTCGGCCGCTTCGACGGGCCGCTCTCTGAACTGCTGGCGCCCCTGCAGCGATACTCGAATTCGGGCGAGATCAACACCCGGGTCTCCGACGCGGCAGCGGTGATCGAGGCGGTGGCCGCCCACTACGGCGATGCCGCCAGCGACCGCCTGGACGGCCTGACGGTCGACCATGGCGACTGGTGGTTCAATCTCCGGGCCTCCAACACCGAGCCGTTGCTACGGCTGAACCTGGAAGCTGACTCCGATGAAGAGGTGGCACGTCGGGTGGCTGAGGTGCAGTCGGTCATGTCCTCGATCGGCTGACCCGGTGGAGCGGACCGATCGGTGCCGACCCGTTCGAGTCGACCCGAGGGAGCCTTCGTAGTGGAGCTGCTGCGCGGGGTCATCCGTGACTACGACTGGGGCGATCCCGGGGCCATCGCCGAGCTGCTCGGACTGCCGGCCCCGGGACACCCCCAGGCCGAGTACTGGCTGGGGGCTCACCCCAGCGCGCCGAGCACCCTGGTCGAGACCGGCATCGGGCTCGACCGGCTGGTGGCCGGCGATCCGACCGCAACCCTCGGGCCCCGCATCGCGGCCCGATTCGGTCGCTTTCCGTTCCTGTTGAAGATCCTGGCTGCGGCGAGGCCGCTGTCGATACAGGCTCACCCCAGTGCCGACGAGGCCAAGGCCGGTTTCGCGGCGGAGTCCTCGGCCGGGATCGAACTGGCTGCACCGGATCGCAACTATCGAGATGACAGGCACAAGCCGGAGCTGATCTGCGCCATGACACCGTTCGAGGCCAAGTGTGGCTTCCGCTCCGTTGCCGATTCCCGGCTGCTGATCGGCGCTCTGGCCGCCTGCGCCGAAGCCGGACCGCTCGTGGAGCTGAGCGAACGACTGGAGGCGACCGGCCCCGAGGCCGATGTCCTGGCCGAAACCGTCGCCTGGCTCCTGCGCCTTCCGGCCGCCCGCAAGGAGCCGCTGGTCGACGCCGTCGTTGCCGCCGCCGGACAGCTGGCTGCACACGTCCACGGCGCGGGAGACGGCAGAGGCTGCGCCTCCCCGGTCGAAACGTTCTGGTCCGAGATCGACTGGACGGGGCGGATAGCCGCCGCTTTTCCCGGAGACATCGGCGTGGTCGTGGCGCTGCTTTTGAACCACGTTTCGCTCGCTCCCGGCCAGGCGATGTTCCTCGCCGCCGGGAACCTTCACAGCTATCTCCATGGCGTCGGCGTCGAACTGATGGCCAACAGCGACAATGTGGTGCGGGGCGGCCTCACGAGAAAACACATCGACGTCGACCAACTGCTCGATGTGGTCGACTACCGGCCCGGCGCGGCCCCGATCCAGACCCCGGCCGGCCCGGTCCACCGGTTCGAGACACCGACCCCGGAGTTCGGCCTGACCCGGCTCGACGCCACCGCCGGTGATCTCGGCCGCCCGTCGTTCGAGATCGAGGGTCCGGAGATCGTGCTGGTCACCGCAGGGGAGCTGGTCTTGACATCGAACGACCGACAGCTCGCTCTCGGGCCCGGTTCGGCCTGCTTCATCGGCCACGCCGATCGGCGGTATACGATCAACGATCACCGGCCCGGTGTCACCGTGGCCTGGCGGGCAACCGTCGGAGCCGAACCGGCCCGCTGAGCGGGTCCGGCCCATCGCCCGGCCCAGCGGTCGACATCGGCCTGGCCGGACAGGGCGGGGTGTCTAGACATGCGGCAGAGTAGCGCCCAGGGACCCCGTCGTGGAGCGGACGATGTTCGCCAGCAACCCGAAGGGTTTCCCGGGAGCTCGATGAGAATCTGCTCCGTAGATTCGACTCAAAGCGGACGCCGGCTGCCGCTACGATGGCCGGGAATCAGCCCAGGGAGGGCACATGTCTCTCGATCCACAACTGCTGGAAATTCTCGCCTGCCCGGAGGACAAGGGCCCGCTACTGTACTTCGAGGACGAGTCGTTCCTCTACAACCCCCGGTTGTTGCGTCGTTACCGGATCGACGGCGACATCCCGGTGATGCTGATCGACGAGGCCGAAACCGTCGATCAGGACGAGCACGAGCGCCTCGTCGAACTCGCGGCCGCCAAAGGCATCGAGCCCACCTTCAGCCCGAACGGGTGAGGCCCGCCGAGGGCGGCCGACCTCGATGCCGCGAGCCCTGGTGGCCCGGCGATGCCATCGGCGGGCCCATCGTCGATCTGTGGCCCTCACCGCCGATCGATCGCAGTATCCTGATGGCTCACTTCGGGCTGTCGTGATTCGGGCCAGCAGGCCTCAGCCCTCCCAAGAACCCGAACACTCAGGGAGCTGAGCCATGACTGCAATCGAATCGCGTCCACGGACCGTGGCCGAAGGCGACTTCAAGGTCGCCGACATCGACCTGGCCGGAATGGGCCGCAAACAGATGGAGCTGGCCGAGGTCGAGATGCCGGGCCTGATGGCCCTGCGGGCCGAGTACTACGACGAGCAACCGCTCAAAGGGGCGAGGATCACCGGTTCGCTCCACATGACCATCCAGACCGCGGTGCTGATCGAAACGCTGACGGTCCTCGGGGCCGAGGTCCGCTGGGCCAGCTGCAACATCTTCTCCACCCAGGACGAAGCGGCCGCAGCGGTGGTGGTCGGCCCGAACGGGACCACCACGAATCCGACCGGGGTCCCCGTCTTCGCCTGGAAGGGCGAGACCCTGGAAGAGTACTGGTGGTGCACCGAGCAGGCCCTCCGCTGGCCGGACGCCATCGGCACCCCGAACCTGATCCTCGATGATGGCGGCGACGCCACCCTCCTGGTCCACAAGGGCGCAGAGTACGAGGCCGCGGGCGCCGTTCCCGACGCCACCGAAGACGACCCCGACGAATGGCATGTCATCATCGACCTGCTCAAGAAGCTGCACGCCGAGGACAACACCCTGTTCACCACCATGGCGGCCAACGTCCGCGGGGTGTCGGAGGAGACCACCACCGGTGTCCAGCGGCTCTACGAGATGAAGGAAGCCGGCACGCTCAAGTTCCCCGGCATCAACGTCAACGACGCGGTGACCAAGTCGAAATTCGACAACAAGTACGGCACGCGCCATTCGCTGCTCGACGGCATCAACCGCGGCACCGACGTGATGATCGGCGGCAAGACCTGCGTGGTCGTCGGCTACGGCGACGTCGGCAAGGGCTGCGTCGAGGCGTTCAAGGGCCAGGGTGCCAGGGTCATCGTCGTCGAGATCGATCCGATCTGCGCTCTCCAGGCCGCCATGGACGGCTACGAGGTCAACACCTTGGAGCGGGTCATCGAAACGGCAGACATCTTCATCACCTCGACCGGCAACAAGGACATCCTCTCGGCCGAGATGATGAGCCGCATGAAGCAGGGCGCCATCGTCGGCAACATCGGTCACTTCGACAACGAGATCGACATGGCCGGGCTGTTCCGCCAGAGCGACATCCAGCGGATCAACATCAAGCCCCAGGTCGACGAGTTCCGCTTCCCCGACGGCAAGAGCATCATCATCCTCAGCGAGGGCCGGCTGCTCAACCTCGGCAACGCCACCGGTCATCCGAGCTTCGTGATGTCTGCCAGCTTCACCAACCAGGTGCTGGCCCAGATCGAGCTGCACCGCAATGCCGAGTCCTACGGGATGGATGTCGTCACGCTGCCAAAACTCCTGGACGAGAAGGTGGCCCGGTTGCATCTCGACGCGCTCGGCGTCCGACTCACCAAGCTGACCCAGGAACAGGCCGACTACATCGGTGTTCCGATCGACGGGCCCTACAAGCCCGATCACTATCGCTACTGAGGTCGAACCGCCGGTGGCGAACCTCGTCTGCTGAACGGGGGTGCCACAGGGGCCGATTCGGCCGCAGGTCCTGAGCCCAGGCGACTCGCTGCCGGTCCCAGCGATCGGCAGTGTCACTTGGCCGTCGTAGCTTCGGTCCTGTGCTGCTGGTTCGAGACTGCCCGGGATGTGGAGCCGGCCGATCCTTCGGGGTCGGCCGGTCCAGGTCTCCGGCTGTCTGCCAGAACTGTCTCGATCTGGCCCGTCCCGTTGGCCGGTTCGTGGCCCCCGAAGGATGCGACGACGCCGAGGCTCTCTTTGTCTACGATCAGCTGGTGCGGCGGATCGTCGTGGCGGCCAAGAACGGGGGACGGCGCGACGTCCTGGCCCAGCTCGGCACGCTGCTGGCATGGCACCTCGGGGCCAATGCCCACGTCGTGGCCGGTGCCGCCGCCCGGCGCCGCCCCGGCGAGTGGTTCGATGTGGTCACCTGGGTCCCGGCCAGCAGTGCCGGGCGGCGCCGTCGAGGCTACGACCAGGGCCGACTGCTGGCGGCTGCGGTCGCTGCCGCGCTCGGGGTCGGGGCGGAGCGGCTGCTGGTGCGCCGCCGAGGGCAACGTCAGGCCGGTCTCGATCGCCCCGGCCGTCTGGCGGGGCCGGAGTTGTGGGCCCCGGTGAGCTGTCGGCGGCGGGTTCTCGTCGTCGACGACGTGATCACCACCGGCGCCTCCCTGTCGGCCGCCGCCAGGGCCCTGCGAATCGGTGGCGCCGTCACCGTGGTCGGTGCGGCCGTTGCCCGGTCCGCAGGCTGAATTGCCGGGTCGGTTCGGTCGGATGATCGGCGGCGCTTGCTATAGGGTTGGGCATCGGACTACCCCACAGGAGACGAACCAGATGGAGATAACCGTCAGCGGTCGGCACACCACAGTGTCCGAGTCGTTACGTCGTCAAGCCCACGAAAAGATCGGCCGCCTCGACAAGTATCTGGCGGGCATGGATCGGGCGGAAGTCCACTTCTGGGAGGAGAAGAACCCTCGGATCGACAACAAGGAGATCTGTGAGGTGACCATGGAGGGTCACGGTCATCACATCCGTTGCAAGGTGTCGGCTCCGGACGGGTTCACCGCCATCGACCTGGCGGTCGAGAAGCTGGAGCGCCAGCTCCGCAAACTGAAGACGAAGCTTCAGAAGAGAAACCGGAACCGGGAACGGCCGGCCATCGATACCGATCTGGTGCCCGATTCGCTGCTGCCGGAGGACGATCAGCCGATCTCGGTCTACAACATCGTCAAGACGAAGCGATTCGACGTTGCAGCCATGGATCCGCAGGAGGCCGCCCTCCAGATGGACCTGCTGAACCACGATTTCTACGTGTTCCAGAACGCCGATACGGAGAAATCGGCGGTCGTCTACCGTCGTGAGGACGGCAACATCGGTCTGATCGACGTGGAATAGCGGCCGCGGGGCCGCCACCGACGATCAGGTCACCGGCCGGAGGAATCGGCTGCTCGGTCCCCGCCCCGGGCGCCGGGCGCCGCTCGACACACCTAGACTGGTCGATGAAATGAAACTTCTCGACAAAATTCTTCGCGCCGGGGACGGCAAGCGGCTCAAGGCCGTACAGAGCGTGGTTGAGCCCATCAACGCACTCGAATCCGAAACAGGCTCGTTGAGCGACAGCCAGCTCCAGGCCAAAACCGCCGAGTTCAAACAGCGCCTGGACAACGGCGCCGATCTCGACGATCTGTTGGTCGAGGCATTCGCCGTCGTCCGGGAGACCGCCGAGCGGGTCATCGGCCAGCGCCACTACGACGTCCAGCTGATGGGCGGGGCGGCCCTGCACTGGGGATCGGTGGCCGAGATGCGCACCGGAGAGGGCAAGACCCTCGTCTCCACCCTGCCGGTCTACCTCAACGCCCTGGCCGGCAAGGGCGTGCACGCGGTCACGGTCAACGACTACCTGGCCAGCCGCGACGCCGACTGGATGGGCCAGATCCACCGCTGGCACGGGCTCACCGTCGGCCTGGTGGTACCGGGCGACACCACCACCGAGTTCAAGAAGGCCCAGTACGCCTGCGACATCACCTACGGCACGAACAACGAGTTCGGCTTCGACTACCTACGGGACAACATGGCCCGCAGCCTCGATGGCCTGACCCAGCGGGGCCACAATTACGCCATCGTCGACGAGGTGGACTCGATCCTGATCGACGAGGCGAGAACCCCGCTCATCATCAGCGGCAAGGTCCGGGGTGCGGCCGACCTGTACTACCGGTTCGCCGAGATCGCGGCCAGGCTGCGGCGCGACGTCGACTACGACGTCGACGAGGAGAAGCGTCTGGTGGCCATCACGGACGACGGCATCTCCCGGGTCGAGGAGCTGCTGGAGATCGAGAACCTGTACGACGGCGTCCAGGGCGACCTGGTTCACCAGCTCAACTCGGCGCTCAAGGCCAAGGAGCTGTTCCATCGGGACAAGGACTACCTGGTCGACCGGGATGAGGTGAAGATCGTCGACGAATTCACCGGCCGGGTGCTCGACGGTCGCCGCTGGTCCGATGGGCTGCATCAGGCGGTCGAGGCCAAGGAAGGGGTCAAGATCAAGGAGGAGCAGCAGACGATGGCCACCGTCACGCTGCAGAACTACTTCCGGCTCTACGAGAAACTGGCCGGCATGACCGGCACCGCGATGGCCGATGCCGCCGAGCTGGAGACCACCTACGGGCTGACGGTGGTGCAGATCCCCACCAACATGCCGTTGGCCAGGATCGACCAACCGGACCTGATCTACAAAACCGAGATCTCCAAGTTCGGCGCCGCCATCGACGACATGGCCGAACGGGTCGAGAGAGGCCAGCCGGTGCTGATCGGTACCGCGTCGGTGGAGAAGTCCGAGATCCTCAGTGGTCTGATGACGAAACGGGGCCTGGCCCACGAGGTGCTGAACGCCAAGGCCAATTTCCGGGAGGCCGACATCGTTGCCCAGGCCGGCAAGTCCGGGGCGCTGACGGTCGCCACCAACATGGCGGGCCGTGGCGTCGACATCGTGCTCGGCGGCAACCCGGAGAAACTGGCAGAAGCCGACACCAAGGCCGAGGGCTACGAGCTGGACTCCGACGAGGGCCAGGTCTACTACGAGAAGCGTCTCGGTTACTGGAAACCCATCTGCCTCGAGGACGCCAAGAAGGTGATCGGGGCCGGCGGCCTGTACGTGCTGGCCACCGAGCGCCACGAGAGTCGGCGGATCGACGATCAGCTCCGCGGCCGATCCGGCCGCCAGGGTGACCCCGGCGAGAGCCGGTTCTATCTCTCGCTCGAAGACGATCTGATGAGGATCTTCGCCACCGGTGCGATGAACTGGGTGATGGACCGGGCCCTGCCGGAGGATGTACCGATCGAATCGAAGATGGTCACGAAATCGGTGGAGCGGGCCCAGAACACCGTCGAGCAGCGAAACGCCGAGACCCGGAAGAACGTGCTCAAGTACGATGAGGTCTACAACCAGCAGCGCAAGGTCATCTACGGCCGGCGGATGCAGATCCTGCAACAGGGAGACCTCCGGGAGGACACCGTCGAGGCGTTGAGCGATGTGGCCGAGTCCCTCGTCACCACCCATTGCCTGCAGGAGCTCGACGACACCTGGGATCTGGAGGGGCTGCTGGCGGAGTTGACGACCTTCTGGCCGACCTCCATCACCGCCGAGGACCTGGGCGAGGTTCGGAGCCTGGAGGCGATGCGGGAGCTGATCGCCGCCGATGGGCTGGGGCGCTACGAACAGCGCGAAGCCGAGCTCGGCGAGTCGGTGATGCGCCAGATCGAGCGCCAGATCATGCTGCAGCTGATCGATCAGCGGTGGCGGGATCATCTCACCGAAATGGCCCATCTCCGGGAGGGCATCAACCTGCGAGCCATGGGCCAGCGTGACCCGCTCACCGAGTGGCAAAGCGAGGGCTTCGAGCTGTTCAGCGAGATGATCCACTCGCTCAACGTCGATTACGTTCGCTACATCATGCACGTCGAGGTCGTCCCGCCTCAGCCCCGGCCTGCGGTGGATGGCCAGCCGGCGAGCGGGCCTGTCGCGGCGCCCGAGGACGGGGCGGCTCCGGCTGCTGTGGCGGTACCGGCCGGGCGGGCTACACCGACGGCCCCAACCGCCACCGAGATCATCGCCTCCAAAGAGGGCGAGGAGGACGACGAGTCACCGAAGGCGAGAGCCAAGGCGCCGGACCAGCCGTACGTGAAGGACGAGTGGGACAAGACCCCTCGCAACGCCCCGTGCCCCTGTGGCAGCGGCAAGAAGTTCAAGCAGTGCCACGGCGCATCCCGGTGATGGGTCGATCGATTCGAACGGCTCGTCAGGACCATCGACCCCTGCGGCCGACCATCGGTCGTTTCGAGGCACGGACCACCTAGTTTCGGGGAGTAATGGCCGATCTATCGGAAGACCTGAAGAGCCTGCGCACGGAGCTCGACGAAGCCGAGGAGTATCTTCGGGTCGGCGAGTTGCGGGCCAGGCTGCCCCAGCTCGAAACCGAGATGGGCCGGCCCGACCTGTGGGACGACGCGGAGCGGGCCAGGGTCGTTCAAACCGAGTTCACCACGGTCAAGGAGGACCTCGATCTGTTCGACCGGCTGTCCGGTCAGGTCGAGGACGCCGAAACCCTCTACGAGCTGTCGAGGGAGGAGAGCGACGAGGCGCTGGAGACCGAAGCGGTCGACTTGATCGCGTCGCTGCATGCCCAGTTCGCGGAACTGGAGCTTCGAGCACTGTTCAACGGACCATACGACGAGGGCGATGCGGTCTGCGAAGTCCACTCCGGGGCCGGGGGCACCGACTCGCAGGACTGGGCCGAGATGTTGCTGGCCATGTACCGAAAATGGGCCCAGAATCGCGGTTTCGGGTTCGAGGTGACGGACTGCCAGTACGGCCAGGAGGCGGGGATCACGTCAGCCGACTTCGTGATCAAGGGCCGCTACGCCTATGGCTGGCTGCAAGCGGAGCGGGGTGTGCATCGGTTGGTCCGGATCTCACCGTTCGATTCCCAGGCTCGGCGCCACACCGCCTTCGCATCGTTCGCCGTCGTCCCCTACATCGAGGACGCGGCGGACCAGATCGACATCGACGAAAAGGATCTGCGGGTCGACGTCTTCCGCTCCTCTGGCGCCGGCGGGCAACACGTCAACACCACCGACTCGGCGGTTCGCATCACCCACCTGCCGACCGGGACCGTCGTCTCCTGCCAGAACGAGCGCAGCCAGCACCAGAACAAGGAACGATGCATGCAGATGCTGGCCATGAAACTGGTCGACCTGGAACGGCAGAAGCGGGAGGACAAACTGGCCGACGAGGCCGGCGAATCCAAGAAGGTGGAGTGGGGCAGCCAGATCAGATCCTATGTTCTGCAGCCGTACCAGCAGGTCAAGGACGAGCGGAGCAGCTACACCTCCGGCAATCCCGAGGCGGTGCTCAACGGCGATGTCGGTCCGTTCATGGAGGCCTGGTTGCGGTGGCGCCGGGCCGTGCCGGCCCACAACTGAGCCACCGCCGGTTTGGGGTGCCCGGTGCGGTGACGATGGTCGCCGGGATCCGATTCCCGGCTGTCCGTGAGTTTGGGGCGTGGCGAACTAGACTGTTATGTGAAGTTTACGAGTCGTTTGCCGGTGCCCTCCCACCGGGGGTGCGGCGTGGAAGCAACAAGAGGCTGAGGCAGACCACGATGATCAAGCTAGAAGGCGTCTCGAAGGAATACCCCGGCCAGACCGAGGCCGCACTGAGAGACGCCGATGCCGATATCTCCAAGGGCGAGTTCGTCTTCCTGGTCGGTCCGTCCGGATCGGGCAAGTCCACCTTTCTCCGCCTGCTGAACAAACAGGAGGAGCCGGATACGGGCCGTATCTTCGTGGCCGGCAAGGACATCGGCCAGATGTCCAGTTGGAAGGTCCCGATGCTTCGCCGCAACATCGGCAGCGTCTTCCAGGACTTCAAATTGCTGCCGACCAAGACCGTGGCCGAGAACGTGGCCTTCGCCCTCGAGGTGATCGGCCGTCCCCGGGGGGTCATCCGAACCCAGGTCCCCGCCATCTGCGAGCTGGTCGGACTCGGCGACAAGATGACCAAGTACCCCGATCAGCTCTCCGGTGGCGAGCAACAGCGGGTTTCGATCGCCAGGGCGTTCGTCAACCGTCCATTGATCCTGCTGGCCGACGAGCCGACCGGGAACCTCGATCCGCAGACGTCGATCGGCATCATGCGGCTCCTCGACCGCATCAACAAGACCGGAACCACCGTGGTGATGGCCAGCCACGATCGAGGCATCGTCGACACGATGCGCAAGCGGGTCATCGAGCTCTCGAACGGTGTGATCGTCCGAGACCAGGACCGCGGCGTCTACGAGTAGCGGCCCCGACCGGCAACCAAGAGCCGAACCAACGAGCTGAGAACGACTTCACATGGCATTTCGCGCTGATTACCTCCTCAGGGAAACAGGCCAGAACCTGTTCCGAAACCCGTCGCTGAGCATCGCCACCATTTGACGGTGGCGGTCTCTCTGTCGTTGATGGGGGCTTCGCTGCTGGTGCAGCAGGGGGTCGGCCGGATCAACAACGTGTTCAAGGACGAGGTGGAGTTCATCGTCTGGATGGACGTCGGGGTGCAACAGGAACAGATCGACGCCACCGAGGACTTCCTCGACAAGAGCATCTACGTACGAGAGATCCGCTACGTCGATCAGGAGCAGACCTACGCCGAGTTCCAGAGCTACTTCGCCGATGAACCGGAGATCCTGGAACTGGTGGAGCCGGACCAGCTGCCGACGTCATTCCAGGTGACGCCGCAGGACGCCGATGTCGAATCGATCAGGGCCATCGCCGATGAGATCCAGATCCTGGCCGGTGTCGACGAAGTGGAGTTCGCCAGCGACAACATCAAGGCCATCAGCACGTTCTCCCGAGGTAGCTCGCAGATCATGTTGTTCGCCGCCCTGCTCTCGGCGGTCGCGGCCGCGATGTTGATGTACAACTCGATCAGGACCGCGGTGTTCGCCCGCCGGAGGGAGATCGAGGTGATGCGGCTCGTTGGGGCCACCAAGTGGTTCATCCGTATCCCGTTCATGCTCGAAGGGCTGCCCAGGGGGTGATCGGTGCCTTTCTGAGCATCTTCCTGGTGTTCGGGCTCAACAAGGCGTTCGACAACTTCTTCGGCAGTCTCGACAGTTTCGTGTTCAAGGACTTTGCGCTGCCCAGCTCCCAGATCCTGTTCATCGGCGCGTCGCTGATGGCGGTCAGGGCGCTGCTCGAGCCATCGGCGCCGGCGTTGCCGTGACCCGCTACCTCGACGCCTAACCGGTCGACAACCCTGCGCCGGAACCCGATCCTCACCCGGCGGCGGCCCGGACCGTGGCCATCACCGCGGCGGCCATCACCAGGACGAGCCAGAACGGCGCGCCCCGCAGTACCGCCAGGGCACCGGCACCACCCCGGCCGACCTGGCGTCGATCACCAACGAGGGACTCGGTGACCACGGTCTGGCTGACCACCAGGGCGGCCAGGAGCGCGGGTGGGAGCGACGGCCAGCCGCAGTGCCACGCCGGCATTGGCCGGCGCACCCCCGCCAGGGCGACCCTCGACGTGCCTTCTCGCCCGACCCGCCTGGGCTGCAACCGATCGTGACCGGGCCGAACACCCGCGGTCCATCGCCTTGAACAGGTAGGCCCCGGCGGCAAGGAGGCCGATGGCGGTCCAGCTCGTGGTGAGCCGCCGGGGTCCGGCTTCTGGTTCCCCGCCTCGCCGGCAGGGTCGGCGCCACGCTGGGCTGCCGGTCCCGCCAGGGCCACGACGGCCCCGGCGGCGGCCAGCAGAATGGGAACACCGGGCCGAACAACCAGTGCCCGTCGCTGTCGATATTGGCCCGGCCGCCGGCGGCGGCCTGGCCATGTCCGAGGCCCTCGCCGAGGCGAGATGAACCCCGCCGGGAAGGCGGCGTCCAGGCCCAGCGCGGTCGCCGATGGCGTCGCCCGCGGCACCCAGCAGCGTGCCGATCTACAAACCGAAACCGACAGCCCGCCTGCAGACGCCGGTTGCCCGATCGGTGGCGGTCGGCGTCCTCGACCAGGCCCAGCGGCTTCGTCGATGATGAACTGGGGCGCAACATCCGTCGCCAGCGCGGATGGGATGTCGCCGCCGAGCGCGATGCCGTCGAAGCCGTTCCTGGCCGGCGAGCGCGACGCCGAGCCCAACGCCGCCGGCTCGCCGCCGCCCGCAGCGACGACACCGACCACGGCGAACTGCGACGCTCCGGTGAACACCAGCAACGACATGGCCATCGTCTTGGCGACGGTCAACCCCGTGGTCGTGGCCAGCACCCCGAATGCGACGCCGAACACGCCGGTGGCGGCGCCGATGACAAGCGCGTCGCGTACGTAGGTCGACCGGCTCATCGAGGGGAGGCTACCGGGGGTAAGGTGCGACGATGACCTGGCTCTTCGTTCTGGCCGCGGTGCTGGCGATCCTGGTGGTACTGGCGGTCATCGACGTGATTCAGACCCGGCATGCCATCCGGCGGAACTATCCGGTGATCGGTCGCCTCCGCTACGCCCTGGAGCGCCTCGGTCCCGAACTGCGGCAGTACATCGTCACCGACAACGACGAAGAGCGACCCTTCAGCCGAGACCAGCGCCGCTGGGTCTATACGAGCGCAAAGCTGGAGAACCAATACTTCGGCTTCGGGACCGACAACAAGATGACGGCGCCGCTGTACCCTATCTTCCGCCAGTCGGCCTTTCCCTACAGCCCGGCCGCCG
>CAVQRR010000016.1:0-36404 GCA_963715325.1 uncultured Acidimicrobiales bacterium | reverse complement strand
GGGTTGCAACCCGAAGGGTTGGCGCCAACAGGCAGTGCGGGAGAGCGGTCGAATCATCGGCCCGCCGAAGGAGCAACCGCCCCGGAAACTCTCAGGCACCAAGTACCGCACCGCCATGGCGACTCTGGAGAGTGCTGGGCCTCCCCACATAGGAGATCCCCGGCCACCGAAGGGGAAAACGGCCGTCATTCGGCCCCAAATCTCTCAGGTATCCGTGACAGAGGGGGCAAACCGCAGATTCGCCATGCCGCAATCGAGGTGCCCTTGTCGAATGATCAACAACCGGCGGACCAGGCGCCGCCCGGTGAGCTGAAAACCACCCCTCTCCACCGGCTCCATCTGGAGCTCGGCGCCAAGATGGCTCCGTTCGCCGGTTGGGACATGCCGATGCAGTTCGAGGGGGTGATCGCCGAGCACAACTGGTGCCGAGACAGCGCAGGGCTGTTCGACGTGTCGCACATGGCGGTGATCGAGCTGTGGGGCGACGATCCGGCCCGGTCGCTGGAACGGGTGACCCCAGCCGGCATCACCACCTTGCCCGAGGGGCGACAGCGCTACGGGCTGCTGACGAACGACGGCGGCGGCATCGTCGACGATTTCATCGTCACCAATTGGGGTCGCCACCTGACGATGGTGGTCAATGCATCGCGCCGCGACGTCGACCTGGCATACCTCGGCGAGCACCTGGCAGACGTGGACATCGTCGAGAAACCGGAAATCGCCCTCATCGCCCTCCAGGGGCCAAAGGCTGCGGCCATCATCAGTGGCCACGATCCCTCCCTGAGCGAGACCGTCTTTCTCGACAACCACATGGCCGAGATCGGCGGCATCCAACTGGCGGCGGGCCGGTCCGGCTACACCGGTGAGGATGGCTTCGAGCTGGCGGTGGCAAGCGAACACGCCGAACGGCTGGCCAGGCTGCTGCTCGAGGACCCGGCGGTCCGCCCGGTCGGCCTCGGGGCCAGGGACACCCTGCGACTCGAAGCGGGGTTGTGCCTCTACGGCAACGATCTCGACGACACGACCAGCCCGGTCGAAGCCGATCTGGTGTGGACGATGCCGAAGCGACGGCGGGAGGTCGGCGACTTCGCCGGCTCCCAGCGCATCCGGGCCGAGCTGGAACGAGGACCGAGCCGGAAGCGGGTTGGCCTGCAGCCCCGGGGAAAGCGCCCGGTGAGGGACGGGGCGGCCCTGCTGGCCCCCGTAGTGGCCGGTGGACGGGGCGAAACGGTCGGGATCGTGTCCAGCGGCGGCTACGGCCCCACCGTCGGCCGACCGGTCGCCATGGGCTATGTCCCACCCCAACACGCCGAGATCGGCACCACCCTGCTGGCAGACGTGAGAGGCAACGACGTGGAATGCGTCGTGGCCCAACTGCCGTTCTCCCCCCACAACTACAAACGAGGAGCATGAGATGACGTCGAGCCGACGGAGCCTGCCGTCTGCGGGGTTCGCCTCCTGGCGAACATGGACCACCGAACCGCCACTGGTGACAGACAATGGAGGCAACGCATGACCGACCGATTCGTCGATCGCCATATCGGCCTGTCTTCGGACGACATGGGCAAGATGTTGGCCGATCTCGGCTACACCTCGGCCAGCAGCCTGCTGGAGCGGGCGGTGCCGGACTCGATCCATGACGCCGAGCTGCGACTGCCACCGGCAATGACCGAGCACGAGGCTCTCGGCAGGCTTCGGGAGCTGGCGGACCAGAACGAGGTCTTCCGGTCGCTGCTCGGCATGGGCTGGAACGACTGCATCACCCCGCCGGTCATCCGTCGCAACATGGTCGAGAACCCGGCCTGGTACACCTCGTACACCCCGTACCAGCCGGAGATCAGCCAGGGTCGGCTGGAGATGCTGCTGACCTTCCAGACCATGGTCGCCGACCTGACCGGCTGCGAGATCGCAAACGCGTCGATGCTCGATGAGGCCACCGCGGCGGCCGAGGCGATGACGATGTTGCGGCGCATCGGCCGCTCGAAGCGGACCGGCTTCTTCGTCGACGCCGACTGCCACCCCCAGACCATCGCCGTTGTCACCACCAGGGCCGAGCCGCTGGGCATCGACCTGACCGTCGCCGAACCGGACCGGCTGCTGGAGCGGGCCGACGACTACTTCGGTGTGCTGCTGGCCCAACCAGGCTCGACCGGTCGGTTGCGGGAACTGGGCCCGATCATCGAGGCGGTCCATGGGGCCGAGGCGCTGGTGGCGGTCACCACCGACCTCCTGGCCTGCTGCCTGATCACCCCGCCCGGCGAGCTGGGGGCGGATATCGTCGTCGGCTCGGCCCAGCGGTTCGGGGTACCGATGGGCTTCGGTGGGCCCCACGCCGGATTCATGGCAACCGCCAAAGCCAATGCCAGATCACTGCCCGGTCGCCTGGTCGGCGTATCGGTGGACAGCAGTGGCAAACCGGCGTACCGGTTGGCCCTCCAGACCAGGGAGCAGCACATCCGCAGGGAGAAGGCCACCTCCAACATCTGCACCGCCCAGGCGCTGTTGGCCAACGTCTCGGCCGCCTACGCGTCATGGCACGGCCCGGAGGGGTTGACCGCCATCGCCAGGCAGGTCCACGGCCTCACCGCCACCCTGGCCGCCGGGCTGGAGGAGTTGGGCTTCGCCGTGACAGATGCGTTCTTCGACACGATCACCGTCCGGGCCCCCGACGCGGCGGACGGTTTCGTTCGGGCCGCCAGGGCCCGCAGGATCAACCTCCGTGCGATCGACGCCGACCGGCTCGGCATCAGCCTCGACGAGACCAGCACCTTGGAACTGGTCGGCGAGCTGCTCGAGATCTTCGCCGGTCTGTCGAGCACCGTGCCGGCGTTGGCCCACAACGCCATCTCCCGTATTCCGCCTGATCAGCGCCGCACCAGCGGCTTCTTGACCCACCCCAACTTCCACCGCTATCGCAGCGAACACGAGATGCTCCGCTGGCTGCGACGACTGGCCGATCGCGATCTGGCCCTCGACCGGACGATGATCCCGCTCGGTAGCTGCACCATGAAGCTCAACGCGGCGGCGGAGATGGAGCCGATCTCGTGGCCGACCTTCGCCAACATCCATCCCTTCGCCCCTCTCGACCAGACGATCGGTTATCGGCAGATGATCGACGAGTTACAGGACACGCTGGCCGAGATCACCGGCTATCACCAGGTCTCGCTGCAGCCCAACGCCGGCAGCCAGGGGGAGTACGCCGGGCTCCTGGCCATCAGGGCCTGGCAGGCCAACCGGGGCGAGGGTGATCGCGATGTCTGCCTCATCCCGGCCTCGGCCCACGGCACCAACGCCGCTTCGGCGGTGCTGGCCGGGATGCGGGTCGTCGTGGTGGCCTGCGATGACAACGGCAACATCGACCTCGAGGATCTGGCGGCCAAGATCGACCAGCACGGCTCGCAGTTGGCGGCGCTGATGATCACCTACCCGTCGACCCACGGTGTCTACGAGGCAACGGTGGGCCGGGTCTGTGAGATGGTCCACGACGCCGGTGGTCAGGTCTACACCGACGGAGCCAACCTCAACGCCCTGGTCGGCATCGCCAAGCCGGGCAAGTTCGGCTCCGACGTCAGCCACCTCAACCTCCACAAGACGTTCTGCATCCCCCATGGCGGCGGCGGCCCCGGCGTCGGTCCGGTGGCGGTCGGCGAGCACCTCGCCCCCTACCTCCCCGGCCATCCGGTCGTCCCCGATGCGGTGGCCGGCGAACGGGGAGCGGTCTCGGCCGCGCCGTGGGGGTCGGCCGGGATTCTCCCGATCTCCTGGATGTACATCAACATGATGGGGGCCGAGGGTCTGCGGCGGGCCACCGAAGGAGCGGTCCTGGCCGCCAACTACATCGCCCATCGCCTCCGGGATCACTTCCCGATCCTCTATACCGGCGAGGCCGGTCTCGTGGCCCACGAGTGCATCATCGACCTGCGGCCACTGGAGCAGGTCAGCGGCATCGGCAACGACGATGTGGCCAAGCGGTTGGCGGACTACGGCTTCCACGCCCCCACCATGTCGTTCCCGGTGGCGGGCACCCTGATGATCGAGCCCACCGAGTCCGAGGACCTCCGGGAGCTCGATCGGTTCTGTGACGCCATGATCGCCATCCGGGGCGAGATCGACGAGGTGATCTCCGGTCGGGTGGCGGCCGAGGACAGTGTGCTGCGCAACGCCCCCCACACCGCCGAGGTGCTCACGGCCGACGAGTGGAACCGACCGTACTCACGGCACAAGGCGGCGTTCCCGCTGCCGGGCATGATGATGGACAAGTACTTCTGTCCCGTCGGCCGGATCGACAACGCCCACGGCGACCGGCACCTCAGCTGTTCGTGCCCGCCGCTCGACGCCTACGACGCCGAGTAGGCAAGGATCCCCGGTCGGCCGAGCGCACGCTGCGGCCGGCCGGCTCGACGATCCTCAGCCGATGGTGGCCCGGAACGCCCGGGACAGCAGTGGGCTGGACGCCTGCAACTCCTCCGGCTCGTCATGGTCGAACTGGAAGTGCCAGGGGAAACGATCCTCTTCGACCTCGGCTTCCTCACCGACCTCTCGTCGACGGCTCGGCCGCGTACGCAGGACCCTCGGCCTCTGCTCCGTCGGCCGCCACCGGGCCAACCTCGGCCACCGCCGGTACAGATTGATCCGGACCCGGCCGGGAGCTGGTGAACTTGTGGTCATCGCTCACCGGTGCAGGCCGATGCCGATCGGCGTCGACGACGGCTTCATGTTCCGCATCGAGTCGCCGTGCCCGCTCGGCGATCGACTGCCGACGCGACATCCGCCTGCCGGCCAGCTCCTCGGAGTCCGGCCGGACCCTGGGTGGGGTCGAGGTCGGGGCGGAGCCCTCGTCCGGCACGGCGGCCAACGCCCGGTTGCGGCTCCGCAGATCGTTCATCGTCCACCCCAGCGGGGGCGTCGTTGCGTCGGCGTGACGGGCGCAGAGGGGTACCCCGTCGCGACTGATGCGAGGATCGACCAACGACACGGTGGTCGATGGAGCATCAATCTGGAGGGTGGCGGTTGATTCCTTGCCGCACCCTGGCCGGCCACAAAGGAACTTCACACCAGAAACCTAGCATTTTTCCTGGCCAAAGGGGTAGTGGGTCGGTTGATCGTCACGGGTGGGTGGCCAAGCACCACCAGGAAGCCTCTCGGCGACCGAGGTCCGGCCTGTCGTACCAACGATCATCGTGGACAATGGGCGGCGGCCGGGGACTGGATAGCGTATGGGCCATGGCTATCGGAAGAGTACGACCCTCGATCCAGGCCTTGGCCCCATACCGACCGGGGAAAGGGGCGGCGCAGGCCGAGCAGGAGCACGGGATCACCGGTGCCATCAAGTTGGCGTCGAACGAGAACCCCTACGCTCCCGTTCCGGCGGTGGCGGCGGCCATCGCCGATGCGGCCGGCACGGCCAACCGCTACGGCGACCACCGGGCCAACGAGTTGCGGTCGGCCCTGGCCGGCTGGATCGGCGTCGAAACCGAGCGGATCACCGTCGGCTGTGGATCGGTCGGCTTGCTCCAGCAACTGTGCCTGACCTATCTCGACCCCGGCGACGAGGCGGTCTACCCCTGGCTGTCGTTCGAGGCCTATCCGGTGTGCGTCAAGATGATGGGCGCCACGCCGGTCACACCCCCGCTCGTCGACCACCGATTCGACATGGCGGCGGTGGCTGATGCGGTCACCGACCGCACGAAGCTGGTGCTGCTGGCCACGCCGAACAATCCGACCGGCACCGCTGTCAGCACCGAGGAGATCGCCACACTGCTCGGTGCCATCCCCGACGACGTCGTGGTGCTCGTCGACGAGGCGTACCGGGAGTTCGCCGACCCCGGTCTCGGCGATCCGGTCACCGACCTGTTGCCCCATCACCGCAACCTCATGATCACCAGGACGTTCTCCAAGGCGTACGGTTTGGCCGGCCTGCGGATCGGCTACGCCATCACCGACCCGGACATCGTGGCCGAGATCGACAAGGTGCTGTTGGCGTTCGCCGTGAACAGCGCCGGTCAAGCCGCGGCCATGGCCGCCCTCGACGCGCTCGACGACATCAAACCGAACATCGATCGCATCCTGGCCGAACGGGCCAGGGTCGTGACCGCGTTGGGCGATGCCGGGTGGAAGCTCCCGCCGGCAGAGGCCAACTTCGTCTACCTGCCAACCGGCGACAGGACCGACGAGATCTGCCTCGCCCTGGAACGCCGAGGGGTGGTGACGCGGCCGTTCTCCGGGGACGGGCTCCGGGTCACCATCGGCTCCGAGGCCGAGAACCAGCGGTTCCTCGACACCCTGGCCGAAGTGGCGAAGCCGTAGCCGTCGCAACGGCCCGCTGCGATATCTAAAGGGGGACTTGGTCTCGTCCGAACTTCTTGGCAGGAACAACTCGGCGCCCGCCGGGGAGGACGAGGCCGATGACCACACAAGAAACCGCACCGCTCAGCCAGTACCTGCAACCGGTGCTCGCCCATCCCAAGCTCCTGGTGGTGGTGACACTGCTGACCCTCGGGCTCGGCGTTGGCGCCGGCTCGGCGATGCCGAAGACCTACGTCTCCAGCACCTCGGTGCTGGTCTACCCGGTCGACCCCGACCCCAGTTCGGTGTTGGCCTCCGACGAGAACCGGGTCGACATGGCCACCGAAATCCGTCTCGCCACCTCGACGGCGGTGACCTCCTCGGCCTCGGAACTGCTCGCGGCCCAGGCCATCAACCTGTCCACAGGACGCCCTGGCTGCCGGCGTCGCCGCCTCGAGCCCCAAGGACTCGAGCATCCTCGACATCTCCTTCGCCGCGGCATCGCCGGGCGAGGCCCAGGCCGGCGCCGACGCTCTGGCCGATGCCTACGTCGACTATCGGGCCGAGCTGGCGAACAGCACCAAGGTTGCCGCCGAACAGGCCATCACCGACCGCATCGGCGTCCTGACCCAGCGTCTCAACGGCCTCAACCCGGTGGCCACCGCGTCGGTGCAGGCCGAGTTGGAGGCGCAGCAGTCGACCTTGGCCGACCTTTCGACCCTGGTCGTCGACGCCACCACCGTGGTCGATCGAGCCCCGCTGCCGACCGCCCCCCGTGGTTTGAGCGCCTTGCAGCTGGTCGTCGGTTCGCTGGCCGGCGGTCTCGTGCTGGGCGTGATGGCCGCCTACGCCGCCGCTGCGGCGCGTCCGACGGCGGGCTCCGGTGTCGGCGAGGTCGCCCGGTCGACGACGAGCGGCGATCGCTCCCCCGCCGGACCGGCACCGGCCACCGATCGCCACGAGCGATCGATCGACACTGCGGCCGTACCGGCCCCACCGATCGAGCCGGTCCGACCGGCCGCAACCAACCGCACCCGAACCGACCGAGCCGGTTCACCGAGCCTCGACACCGAACCGGCCCAACCGACCGAGCCCGTTCGCCAGCCGACACCGCCCCCGCGGCGACCGTCCCCGCGGCGGTCATCGCCGAACCGGCCCTGGCTGTCGCCGCCGTCGAGCAGACGCTCGGGCCGGACGAAACCGTCGAGGTGGCACCGGCCCAGGACCTCGAAGACGAGCGCTCGGCGACGATCAGGCAAGCGGTGGCCGACTACGAGCGTGGACACGAGCCTCGCGGTTGGCACCGACCCACTATCGACGACGTCGGCCAATGAGGATCTCCCCGCTGCCCCGACCTCGGTCCCGGCACCGGTCCCGACACCGACCCCGACCCCCGACCCCGGCAGAGAACGGCGCCGTGGCCGTCGAGCCCCGATCAGCGGCCGAGGCCGTCTTTGCGCCGGTGCTGGCCAGCCCCGACATGGACAATCTGATCGAGCGTCTCCAGGAGCTCGGCCGGGTCGGTCCGGTCGTCGGCCTGACCCTCGGCGAGGAGGGGGCCGGGACCTCGATCGCCGTCGCCTTCGACCTGGCCGACGCCCTGCAGTCCCTGGGGGCGAGGGTCCTGCTGATCGAGGCGGCAATAGACGATCCGATGCTGGCCTCGTTGCTGTCGACCGAGTCGGCGCCGGGACTGCATGAGGTCCTGCGGGGTGAGGCCACCCTCAGGAACTCGGTGCACTCGGTCGGTGGGCTGACCGGTCTCGACGCCCTGACGATCGGCAACGTCACCGAATGGACCGCCGGTGCCATCGCCGGAGCGCCGTTCGAGCGACTGCTCGAGGAGGCCAAGGTCGACTACCACTCGATTCTCATCATCGCCGGCTCGGCGGACGACACCACCACGGTGCCGGCCCTGGCCAAGTTGACCCACGGTCTCATCGTCGGCACGGCCAGAGTGGCCGGGAGTCAGCTCGGCGACGAGTTGCGTCGACAGTTGGCGGCCATTCCGGCCCCGGTTCTGGAATTCGTCTCGGAGACCGTGGTGGTGGAACGAACCGACGAAGCGGCCGTCGCCGTCGGCTCGAGCATGTGACCGCCGTCGCGGAGGTCCGGCCCGATCGCGGGACCCGGACCCCGGCGTCGCCCGAGCCTCACCGACCGGCCGGCTCGCCGGTCGACCGCTGGGACGAGCTCGGAGGCAACGACGATCGTCGTGGACCCGCCACGCACGACGGTCGGGCCTTCGCGGTGGCCATGGTCGCCTATCCGGTGGCCTGGGCCCTTGGGCTCTCGCCGGTGTTCTACGCGGTGGCCGCATTGCCCATGGCGCTGTGGCTGCTGAAGAACCGCCCACTGCGGGTGCCCCGGGGGACGGTGCTGTTCGTGTTGTTCCTGGTGGTCGTCGGCGCATCGTTCGTCCAGCTCGACACCGTTGGCCGCGTCGCCGCCTACATGCTGCGCAGTTCGTGGTACCTCTCGGCCCTGGTGTCCCTGCTGTATCTGGCCCGTCATAGGGGCTCGGAGGCCCAGGCCGGATTGATCAAGGCCATGGTCGTCTTGTGGGCGTTCGTCGTGTTCGGCGGCTACCTGTCGATCCTCGCCCCCGAACTGCAATGGGCCACCCCGGTGGCCGAGCTGCTCCCAGCGGTGCTCTCCGAAAACGACCTCATCGGCCGGATGATCAATCCCCAGGTGTCTGAGATCCAGGTGTTCCGATTCGCCGACGTGACCCTGTATCGACCGTCGGCCCCGTTCGCCTACACGAACGGCTGGGGCTCGACGCTGGCCCTGCTCACCCCGTTCGTGATCGCCGCCATCCACGACCGCCGCATCGGTATTCCCAGGGCCATCCTCATCCCGCTTCTGGCGGCGGGGGTGGTGCCGTTCTACGTTGCGTTGAACCGGGGCTCGTGGCTCACCCTCGGGGTCGGGCTGACCTACGGTGCGCTGCGTTGGGCGGTTGTCCGGCGCAACCTGGTACCGATCGGGTTGCTGGTGGCGGCCCTGGCCGTCGGCGGGATCGCTGCGGTGTCGACCGGCGCGCTGGACACCGCGAGCGAACAGCTCCAGACCCGGTCGGCCGACAGCAACGAGACCCGCTCCAACCTCTACGTCGAGACCCTCAGGGAGGCGGCGAAGTCACCGCTGATCGGCTACGGATCGACCAGGCCGAACCCCGCCGACCCGAACGGGCCTCCGCTCGGCACCCATGGTCAGCTGTGGGCCGTTCTGTTCGCCCACGGCTACCTCGGGGCCGGGCTCTATCTGGCGTTCTTCGTCTCGGCGTTCCTTCGAGCCGGACCGCTCGACCCGGTTGGTCACTGGGCCAAGGTGTCGCTGTTGATCGGGCTCCTGCAGTTGCCGATCTACGGTCACCTCCCACAGCAACTGTTCGTGATGGTTGCGGCGGTGGTGATCTCGACCTGGGGCCCCCAGGCCAAGCGGTTCCCGGCCCGGAGGTGACCGCACCGACCCGCCGACCCGGCCCGGCCGCTCCGCACCCGGCGGCCCACGGCGACGACACCGCCACCGGCCGGGACGAGACGGCCGACGCAGAGGCGACGCAAATCACCAGAGCGGCCAGGGGCACCGCACTGAACCTGGTCGGCGCGGTGGTCGGCGCCATCGTCAGCTTCGTGACCGTCGGGTTGATCACAAACGTCTACGGCAACGCCGGAGCCGGACTTTTCTTCGCCGCCACCGCGGCGTTCACCCTGGCCGCCAATGCCGCCAGGTTGGGTGCCGAGTCCAGCCTGACCTACTTCGTGTCCCGGTTCCGGGCCGACGACCGCAACCGGACCATCCCGTCGTTGGTGCGGCTGGCGTTGACAACCACCGGCGCCACCGCAGCCGCGCTCGGCCTCATCGGTTTCGTGACCGCCCCGCAGCTGAGCGCGGTACTGACAACCGACGAAGCAGCGGCCGCCACCTCGATCACCATGATCCGGATCCTGGCGGTGGTGGTGCCGACCTTCACCCTCAGCCAGGCGATGTTCGGTGCGACCCGGGGCTTCGCCACGATGCGCCCGTCCGTCGTTGCCGGTCAGATCATACGACCGGTCAGCCAACTGCTGTTCGTCGGTGCGGTGATCGCTGTCAGCGACGACGTCTGGCCGCTGGCGGTGGCGTGGGCGGCGTCCAGCGCGCTGACCATGGCATCGGTCGGCGGTTGGCTCCGTCGGCGCCTGAGGAGAATCGGCGGGGCCGAGGGTGGCCGCCGCCTCCCGGCGAGCGGAGCTGAGGCGGGAGCTGGTGGCAACGAGACGGGCGAGGCCCTGGACGCCGCCGAGTACTGGCGTTTCACCGCCCCGCGGGCCGTCGCCGACCTGCTGTCGGCGGCACTGGAACGGCTCGACGTCCTGTTGGTCGCCATCATCGTCGGCGAAGTCGGGGCCGGGATGTACGGCGCGTCCAGCCGGTTGATCCTGGCAGGCCAGCTGATGATGATCGCCACCGCCCAGTCGATGGCCCCGCTGTTGAGCGCCAACTTCATGCAGGGCAGGCTGGGCGAGGCCCAGAAGGTCCTGCGAACGATCTCGGGATGGAACGTGATCCTGCTGTGGCCGGTGTTCATCTGCCTGGCCTTCGGAGCCAGGACGGCGCTGTCGGTCTTCGGTTCGGAGTTCACCGACGCCTCGTCGCTGGTGGTGGTGCTCGCTGTGGGGTTCCTGATCATCATCGGACTCGGCATGGGTGACACGCTCCTGGTCATGACCGGCGACAGCCTGGCCTCGCTGCTCAACCACGCCCTCGCCCTGGCGGTGATGGTCGGCACCGCCATCGTCCTGTTGCCGACCGTCGGGCTCGTCGGCGCGGCATGGGCATGGGCTGCGTCGCGGATCCTCATCAGGCTGCTGGCGGTGTGGCGGGTGTGGCGGACCAAGAGGATCCACGCCTTCGGTCCGCCGATGCTGACCGCCATGGCGGTGGCCGCTGTCGCCTACGTACCGACCGGGATCATGGCCAGAATCACTCTGGGCGAGACCTTCGTTGCGCTGGCCGTCAACGTCTGCTTCGGCACGGTGGTGCAGCTGGCACTGCTGGCGGTGTTCCGTCGACGACTCGAACTCGACCGCCTCCTGGCAACCCTCTCCCGAGAGGGTTGACCGGGCCAGGCCCGAGCTCAGGACAACCAGTCGTAGCGTTGGCCGAGCAGCTCGAACAGCCGCTCGTTCGGTTCGCGGTACAGCTCGATGAGATGCCGCCGCATCGTCTCGTCCATCGGCCGGTAGTCGTGGCCGTTGCGGTCGTCGTTGTGGTCGAGGGTGACCCCGGGCAGGCCGAGCCAGTCGGTGACTGCGGCCAGCACCGTGTTCGGATCCCGATAGAACGCCTCGGACTGGACCACCATCACCTGGTCCCGGTCGTAGAACCGGAACAACCGCTCCAGCTGCTCAACGTAGACACCCTTGGCGTAATAGGAGTGGTGCTCGTGGCCGTGGCTCCAGTACGACCAGTCCTGGGCCATCTTCTCGATCTCGCCCGCCATACGGTCCGGCTCCAGATCGAGGGCTTGGGGGAAGTCGAGGTCCTCGTGGCCATGGCTCACCGAGTGGTGGAAGTGTGACTCGGCCCGACGGACCGGGTCCCGCAGCATCACCATCACCTTGATGTCCGGCATGGCCTGGGCCATGCGTTCGATGGCGAAGGGATGGAACAGGTAGTAGGGGCAGGCGTCGAAGCAGAACAGCGGACGGCCGACGTTGCGCTCGACCCGTTCGGCCCAGGCCTCGGTCGGGAACTGGGACTGGTACCACTGCCAGCCTCGATGGTAGTTGTAGGAGAAGAAGTGGGAGCCCTTGCCCCGCCTCGGTCGCTCGACGTTCTCCAGCCGGTAGAGGGCCTCGAACAGCGCCGTTGTGCCGCTGCGCTGCACCCCGACCAGCGCAACGTCGGGCAGCACCCGCCGTTCCCAGGTGGCGAGCGCGGCCTGCTCCCACCATCGTCTCCCCTGACCTTTGAGCTGCTTGAGTCCCGCTCGTTCCATGAGCGGATGCTGTGAGACTCGAGTGATCACCCTGGTGCTCATCGCACGCTCACCCCCGACCGATGTTCACGAATCGTGAAGCCGTCGCCGCTGTCCGCTGCCACCTCGGCCTCGGCCACGGGGTCGGTCTTGCGACGATGTCCGGCGGTTCGATCGGTTGATCGCCGGTTCGACTCGACCGGGCGATCATCGGGCGGATCGATCGGCCACGGCGGCTCAACCGGCCCGGCCGGCTCAACCGGTCCGGCCGGCTCGTGTCGCCCAACCACCCGCTCGAGGCGATCCAGCGCAGCGGGGCCTTGGGTCACCCTGTCAATCGGATAACCGTCGGCCCGCAGCACCACCTGCCGCCTGATGAGCTCGACGAGGTACAGCCGCCAGACCGCCAGCCGGTTCTTCGGGTCGACGCCGAGGTCGGCCAGGCCCTGCGGGCTGAGCCTGGCGCTGCGGTCGAGCGCCCTGGCGGCCGCACGGTGGGCATCACCTGCGGGAGCGCTACCGGTGGCCGGACTCGAGCTCGGGCCGGGCCTCGAACCCGACGTTGCGGACCGGGGCTTCATCTCCGAAGCGACCTGGGTGTGGAAGTGGCACAGATCAAAGCCGACCGGGACCCCGTCGGCGGCGAATTCCCAGTCGATGAGGTGCATCCGGCGGCCGGTGGTCATCAGGTTCCAGGGCGTGAGATCGCCGTGCCAGGCGCCGAGCCGGAACCGGAGACCGTCGCACGACGCCAATGCCGCGGCGATGACCTCCTGCTCCCGGTCGGTTGCGTTGTCGAGGACGGCCTCGACCGACCCCCACCACGGCGACCGCTCGATCGCCACCACCTCATCGATTCCCACCGCATCGTGTCCCAGGGCGGCAACGGCCAGAAAAAGTGCCGCCGGCGGCGGCGTCGCCGGACGACGACGGGGCCGACGACTCGGCTGGAGCCCGGACGTGATGACCACACGCCGACCGGCGATGACCTCGTCGTGGAGCAGGGTCGGCATCGAAAGTGGCCCCGAGGGTCGACGCCGCAACCAGGAAGCCTCGTTGCCGACCAGTGCGTCGGTCCGGTCGTTCCACGCCACCTTGGCCCAACCGAGGCAACGCCCGTCACCGTCGATCAGTTGCAGCACCGGCTTCCGGTTGGACTTCGGCACCGACAGGCTGACTGCGACGTGGAGCGCCGGGACGGCCAGCAGCTCCCGGATCTCCTCGATCACGTCGACCACGGGACCCCGCGGGCGGTCGGCTCCCTCGATCGAGCGCGATCCGACCAGCTTGTGCCGCAGCCCGAACCTGGCCACCGGTTGGAACGCCATCATCGACTCGGCCAGCAGGCTCCGCAGCCAAAGCTTGGCCGTGAACCCGTCGTGGTAGCGCTTCACCGCGGTTCGGGCCGCCGCCCCCGACCCGGCCGGTATCAGGATCTTGGGATGAGCGGCCGACGGCGAGGCCCACCACTGCGAGCCGGCGGAGCGACCCGGCTCGATCGACGTCGAGCCGTCCGGCCACAGGATGTGGTTCAGCCAGGTCAGCGGTTCAGAACTGTGTTCTTCGGTCAGCACGACATACCTTCGGTGTTCGGCGGTGCGGGCGTGATCGCTCCTGTCGGCCCGATCCAGATCGCGCTGAGTCGTTCGACCTGAATTACAGGTCGGCCACCACCCGGCCGTTGGCCGTGGCAACCCCTTCGGCAGCCAGCCGTTTCGCCTGCTCCTCCGGCGCGTGCGGGATCAGCCGGCCCGCCGCCGTGACCACCCGCCACCACGGCAGATCATCGACCCGCTTCAAGACGTTGCCGACGGCCCTGGCCGCGCCGGGGTACCCGGCCTCGGCCGCCACCTCCCCGTAGGCCAGCACATCACCGGGTTCGGTGGCGACCAGCACCCGCACCACCGCGGCCTCGAACTCGGTCAGCGCGGCCAGGCGGTCGGGTCCGATGTCGGGATCGCCACCGCCGGGAGCAGAGTCACCGTCGGGATCGCTGTCGATCTCGGCTCGCTTCGGTCCCGCCACCGCTGTCGGTCAGCTGTCGGCGGACCGTTCGGCCCACCAGGCGTCGAGCCGGTCTCTGATCTCCCCGTCGCTGAGCACACCCTCGGCCCGCTTGATGGCCAGCAGGTGATCCAGGGCCTGGCCGATGACCGGGCCGCCACCGATCCCGAGGTGTTCCATGACCGCCTTGCCATCGAGCTGAGGTCGTTCGGCCGCCTCCCGCTCCTGTTTCGCCAGGTGGACGATCCGCTCCTCCAGCTCGTCCATCAGCGCTTGCAGCCGCATGGCCTTGTTCTTGTTCCTGGTCGTGCAGTCGCTGCGAACCAGCTCGTTGAGCGCACCAAGCAGATGGCCTGCATCGCGGGCGTAGCGGCGCACCGCGGCGTCTGACCAGCCGTCGGCGTAGCCCTTGAACCTGCCCGACAGCCGGACGAGCTCGCAGACGTCCTTGACCACCTGCTTGTCATAGTCCATCTCCCGCAACCGACGGCGGGTGATCTTGGCTCCCACCGCTTCGTGATGACGGAACGTCACCCCACCGTGGTCGAACGAGCGGGTGGCCGGCTTGCCGATGTCGTGGAACAGGGCGGCCAGCCGAAGCCGCAGATCGGGGCTCGTCTTGGCCGTGACGGCGATCGTGTGGGCCAGGACGTCCTTGTGACGGTGGATCGGATCCTGTTCCAGCCGTAACGCAGGCAGTTCGGGAACGAGCTGGTCGGCCAGTCCGGAGTGAACCGCCTGCCACAGGCCGTCAGTCGGGTCGGGTTCGAGGAGGATGGCGTTGAGGATGTCCCGCCGATCATCGCAGGCCAGGGTCGTCGCTTCGGTGGTCGTGGTGGGGTTCATGAGGTCGGTGTGAGGAAGTCCTGGGTCATGGTGTGACGATCTTCGGCGTTGCGGTCAAGTGGTTGCGATCATGTGGCTGGGATCATCCGGTCTGGATCACGGGTTCTCATCGGGTCGGGGCTGGATGGAGACCGGACCGCCGGCTTGAACGAGAATCTCGCTGTCGGCGCCCGCCAGCCGACCGACGCCGATGGTGATCGATGATCCACCCTTCACGTTAACGGCATAGTCACCGTCTGGCAGCTCCAATGTCACCGGTTCGCTACCAGAACGGATCACAACCCGGCGTGGCCTGGTGGCGAACCGCAACTCGATCTCGCCGTCGGTGGTGCCGATTTCGACATCGTCGGCGTTCAGTCCGAAGCCGAAAACTCCGCCGGTCTCGGTGGCAACGGTCAACGAGCCGGCCAGCGGACCGAGGAACACCTCAGACCGGCCGTGCGCTTCGATGGTGAGATCGCCGTCGAAGCCGACGACCGAAACGTCGCCTCGGGACGATCCGACGTCGAGCAGGGACCCCGGTGGGAACTCCAGCCGCGACGCGGCCCGGCAGGGAAAGGCCCCGGGACAGCTCACGGTGATCGATGACGGGCCGGCCACATCTTCGGGCAGACCACCGTCGACCGGTTCGACGGCCAGGGCCGGGCCGGACAAGAGCCAGCTGGCATCGTAGCGCAGCAGCGGCCGATCTCCGTCGGTGACGTCGATCGGGCCGGCGGCGGATAGGAACCGGTACGATCCGGCGGGCTCGAATTCGACGACCTCCCGCTCGCTGCGCTGCAACCAGGCGGTGGCGACCCAGAACAGCACCAGTGAGGAGAGGACGCCAACGGTCACGACCTTGGTCCGCGACCAATGCGGCCTGATCGGCTCTATACGGGTGTTCTTGCGTCGTCGACTCAATCGATTCCGACGATAGTCACCTCGTTTGCAGCGAAGCTGGGATGGGATCGGTGGTCCCGCAGGTCACTGGTTGTCGCCGCTCACCCGGTGGGCGGCCCCAAGTGGTTCAGGTGATCGTGAGCTCCAGCTCCTGGTCCACGGTCGCGCTGGAGGTCCCGATCTGGAGGCGATGGGAGCCCGCCAGCCCCACCCATTGATCCTGCACCGGGTCCCAGGCCCGCAGCGCCTGATGGCGAATCTCCACCACCACCGGGCGTGTCTCCCCCGGCGCCAGGGTGGCCGAGGCGAAACCTGCCAGCACCCGTGGCCGGTCCCGGTCGGCCGGTTGCAGGTAGACCTGGACAACGCACTTGCCGGCGCGGCCACCGATGTTGGCGACCGGCACGGTGACCGTGGCATCGGCGTGCTGGGATCGTTCCGAGGTCGCCCCGGATGTGGTGACGGTGGCCCGATCGAACCGGAACCGGGTGTACGACAGCCCATGGCCGAACGGCAGCCGAGGTTCGATCCCATGCCGGCTGTACCAGCGATGGCCGATCAGCAGCCCCTCCTCGTAGACGAGCTTCGTGCCGTCGCCCGGTATCGACCCGGCGGTCGGGGTCTCCTCCATCGTCCGGGGGAAGGTGACCGGCAGTCGGCCCCCCGGATCCCGCTCACCGAGCAAGATCTGGGCCAGTGCGGAACCGAACTCTTGGCCGGGATACCAGGCAACGAGCGTCGCCGGCACCTCGTCCAACCAGGGCAGATCGACCGGCCCCCCGGCATTGATCACCACCACGGTGCGGGGGTTGGCCGCCGCAACCCGCCGAACCAACTCGTCCTGACGGCCCGGCAGGCCGAACATGATGCGATCGTGGCTCTCGGTCTCCCATTCCGCGGTCAGGCCCACCACGACGACCGCAACGTCGGCCGCAGCCGCGGCGGCGACCGCGTCGGCCAGCATCGCCTCCTCGTCGACCGGGGGCAGATGACCGAAGCGGAGCCCGACCAGTTCCGGATCATCCCCCCGGGACCACTCGACCACGATCTCGACTTCGGTTCCGGGCTCCAGGTCGATCGAACCCATGACCTCCCGGGACGCCCGCTCGAAGAACGCCTGGCCGGGCTGGGGGTCGGTCCAGTTGTCGGCCACCAACGCACCGTCGACGAAGACCCGGGACCGGCCGACGGCCAACACCCCGAAGCGATGGCGGCCACCGACGTCGATGGCCAGGCGCCCTGTCCAGCGCTGGGACCACCGGTCCGAGTCCGGTACAGCGGGGTTCCCGCCCTGATGGAAGGCGAAGATCCTTCCCGTGGTCCTGGTCGTCACCGGTTGGCCCTCCAGCTCGAGGTTGTCGAAGACCTCCAGTCGCAGCCCGGACACTTCGGCCCCTGCCTCGTTCGAGGTCCACCGATCGGGGTCGACCTGGGGGGCGTACCGGTCGGCGATACAGCCCTGGTGGAACGTCACCTCGGCCGGTGCGAACGCATCGGTGATGCCCTCCAGCGGGGAGATCGAGTAGTGGGGGGTGAGCTGCGCCGAACCCCCGCCCTGGATCACCCCCACGCCGGCGTTTGGCCCGATCACGGCCACCGAGGCGCCGCAGGACCGAAGGGCAGCAGCGGTTCGCCGTCGCCGCCGGTCGGTTCGTTTCGCAGCAGGACCATCCCATCAGCGGCCGCTCGTCTGACCAGCTCCCGTTCCTCGGCCAGGTCGACCGACCGTTCCGGCTCCTCGGACTGGCCGAGCCGGTCGGCTCGGATCGCGACGTCGACAACGGTGGCGGCCCGCTCGTCGAGCACCGCCATCGGCAACTCACCGGCCTGGACCGCGGCCAACAGTTCGGGGCCAAGGGCCCGAGCCGGGCCCGGCATCTCCAGATCCAGCCCGGCCGCCACCGAACGGGTGGGGTGATGGGTGGCGCTCCAGTCCGACATCACCAGTCCGTCGAAGCCCCACTCCCGCCGGAGCACGGTGGTCAGCAACCAGTGGTTCTCGGTGCAGTGGCTGCCGTTGAGTTTCGGGTAGGCGGCCATGACCGACCACACCCCGGCGTCCACTGCGGCCTCGAAGGGGGCCAGGTACACCTCCCGCAGGGTCTGGGCATCGACCTGGGACGAGACGGTCAGGCGGGCCTCCTCGACGTCGTTCGCCACGAAGTGCTTCGCACAGGCTCCAACCCCCTCGTCCTGGACACCGCCGATGTAGGCCACCGCCATGGCCGATGTCAGCAACGGGTCCTCCCCGAAGCTCTCGAAATTGCGGCCCCCCAGTGGGTGGCGGGCCATGTTGATGGTCGGAGCCAGCAGGATGTGGGCCCCTTTGCGCTCGGTTTCCCGGCCCAACAGCCGGCCGAGCTCCGCCACCAGTTCAACGTCGAATGATGCGCCGAGGGCGATCGAGGCCGGGAGGCAGACGGCACGGGCGCCGGTGGAGCTGTCGCCCCGGACACCGTTGGGGCCGTCGCTGACCTTGATTGCCGGGAGACCCAACCGCTCGATCGGCGCGGTCCGCCACACGTCGCTCCCCGACAGGAGAAGCACTTTTTCCTCAACCGAGAGCTTCGCGACAAGCCGGCGGGCCGCAACGGACGAGTGCAGGGGCAGATCGTGCTGAAATCAGATCGTTTTCAGGGTTCTCGGAGTCGTTCACCGATCCGTTCTACCGCTGTCGGGCCCTGATTCGCCGTCTACATCGCGACCTGGGGGGCCGGCCGTACGTCATATGATGGAAGGGCAGAGAGCCCACGTGCGCCGTCGCCCCGGAGGGTGAACAGGATGAATAGAACCATCGAAGCAATCGTCGTCGGCGGTTTTGCCGTCGTGCTCCTGGCCATGGCCGTCGCCACCGGCATGATCAGCTTCTCCGGCCCGTCCTTTCCCGACTTCACATCGATGGACGTCGATGTGTCGCTGCCGGAGGAGGCCCGGATCACCGCGGTCGAGCCCATCAGCCTCGATTGCCGGGCTCGTGTGTACGCCGAGGTCCCCGTTGCCGGCCAACGCCAGCACGAGGCGTTCGGCGTGGTCTATCGGACCGACCGTGTGACCATGCACGCCTACGGAGACGTCGACACCTGTGTCGACGGAAGCGGGGCCGAGATCACCCATCATCGTGACGGGACGACGGACGTGGTCATCCCCGGCGAATCGATCGTGTTCGTCAGGCCCCGGGTCGATGCGGTGCGGACCGCATCCAGCGTCGATGTCGACAAAGACGTCGTTGGCAAGATCGTCGACGCCTTTCCCTGGGTCGACGACAATCTCGGGCTGACCCCGATGGCCTATGCCTACGCCCAGAACGTGATCGGCAGCAGCGAGTGCATGCAAACCGCCTACGCCGTCACCCAGGAGATCCTGATCGACGCCTACCGGCAGCAGGCCATCGACCAGGGGATCGACGCCGACAGTCTGTCGGTGACCATCGAAGGACAGCCGGCCTTCCAGGACCCCGAACCGCTCGACATGGGCGACCTCGAGATGGAGGTCGGCACCGGGGCCGTCACCTGCGTCGCCAGCGAAGACCTCGGTGGCGGCTCCGACGAGTCGCAGCTGTAGCCCGAGTCGGGACAGGCCGGGCGCCCGAATCGAGCCGGTGCTGCCAAGGACTGGAGTCCGGTAGACGATTGAGCGATACTTCCAGCCATGGAGCAAACCCAACCGGTCAAGAAAGCCTGGGACATGGTGGAGGAGGCCAAGCAGGAGATCGAGAACCTGTCGGCCCAGCAACTCCACGACGAGATGGCGGCGAGCGACGACACCGTCGTCGTCGACATCAGGGACAATCGTGAGCTCTACCTCAAGGGCAAGATCCCGGGAGCGCTCAGCGCCCCCCGTGGCATGCTGGAGTTCTGGGTCGACCCCCAGAGCGAGTACTACCGGGAAGCCTTCGAACCCGAGAAACGCTATGTGTTGTACTGTGCAGGTGGCGGTCGTTCGGCGCTGGCGGCCAAGACGATGAAGGACATGGGCTATCAGAACGTCGCCCACCTCGAACCCGGCTTCGGTGGTTGGGAAGCGGCAGGCTTCGAGATCGAGGACACGAAGGCGACCTCGAAATGGGTTCCCCGGTCCTGACCGCGCGATCGAGGCCCGTTCGACCGGGGGCCTTGGCCGGCCCTCGAGCGGGCCGATCGTTTCTTGTCAGAGGCCGATCAGGAACGTCTTCGGACCGGTGATGTCGAGACCTTCGAAGGCATCGGCCACCGGCTCGTCGTCACAGTTGTAGGCCTCGACCGCCACCCTCCCGATCGGGAGATCGAGTGTCCTGCTGTCGCCGGGCGGGATCGAGTCTCCTGCGTCGAGCTCGTTCAGGCCGACCTGGCCGGAATCGGAGAACGGGTTGACCGCCAGGGCGCAGATCTCGCCGTCGGTGTCGTTGGCCCAGGTCACGGTGACGACCTCGACCGGTTCCGGCGTCAGCTCGATGCCTTCGGCGAACAGCACCATGCCTTCGAGGAAGAAGCCGATCTCGTAGACCCCGGCCGGGAGGCCCAGGGCGTTCTGCTCCCTGGCACAGAGCCAGAAATTCTGGCCCTCCTCCTCGATCAGCCAGATCTGATCGGTGGAGCCGAGGCCCGGCTGGATCTCGCCGTCCACGAACCACGCCCCTTCCCAGCTGGTGCCGAACGGGATCCCGCTCCAATCGACGAAGAAGCAGAGCTCGGGGATCCCGGCCTGGGCGGTGACCACCTCGTCGACGGGGACGTTGCCGTCACGCCCGAGGGCGAAGCGGGGGTTCTCGATCTTGACGCTGCTGTAGTCGAAGGCGGTGGCCGGCGTCTCCGGCCGGACCACCGGGCCGATCGGCTCGGCGTTGACCGCGGTCCCGAGGATGGCCAGGGCCAGATTGATCGGCCGGACACCGTTGAGGAACCCGCCGACCGGGACGCAGTTGTCGCCGTCGTCGACCTCGCCGTCGGCGTTGGTGTCGGCCAGTGGCCGGCAGTCGATGGCTGGACCATTCTCGCTGGCCCTGGCCTTGGTCGGGATACCGATCACCCGGCCTGAGTCGTCGACGGCCATACCACCACTGTTGCCGGCCGAGATCGAGGCGTCGGTCTTCATCAGGGCCCGGGTGCCGAGGCCTGCTTGAGCGGTGAAGCCGCTGACCGAACCGGTGGTCAGGGTTATCGTCTCGCCGCCGATGACCGGGTAGCCCAGAATCCGCAGGTTGTCGCCGAGGTCGACCGTGCCGCTGTCGCCGAGCGGGGCGGCGGGGAACGACGTCGGCAGCTCGCCGCCTCCATCGGGGTCGAGCACGCTGTCGATCCGAAGCACTGCGAGGTCGAGAGTTTGATCGACCGCCAGCACCACCGCCCGGTAGCGCAGCTCGGGGGGTGAAGCGCTGTCGACGGTGACCGCCACACCGATCGACGAGAACCGGCAATCCTGTTCGGTGGTGACCACATGGGCGTTGGTGAGTATCGTGCCGTCTGATCGCACGATCACGCCGGAGCCGGCACAAACCGGCTGTGAGTCATCGTCCAGGCCGAGCAGCTGAACCGTCGACAGCGCCAGCTCCTCGATCCCCTGCGGACCGACGGTGGCACCGAGGCTGAGGTCCGATGCCGACCCGATGATCACGCCGGCATCGCGGGCGGGACCGTTGCCAGGGTCGCCCTCGCCACCGAAACCGGTGAACAGGTACCCCACCAGGGCCACCGCCACCATGGCGAACAAGCCGCCGCCGACGATGGCGGTTCGCCGGTCCGGTCGATGGTGGGGGGCCTGCCCGGTGTTCAACGACTCGGTGACCTGGATCGAGGCCGGTCCAGGTCGCTGCTTCTGGATCTCACGGGCCTTGCGCTGGTTGGCTCGAACCCTGGCCCGGCGCTTGGTGCGCTCCTGGGACTTCTGCCAGGCCGCGATCTCGGCCACGTCGCCGCCGTCGCGGGCTGGGCTGCGGTCGGCTCGGGGCCGAAGCGCCCGCTCGATCGGCGCTCGACTCACCGGTGGTTGCGGGGCCGGCCATTGCCACTCGTCGGTTTCCGGCCCGCTTTCGGACCGGGCCGGTGGTTGGTCCTGGGCGGGGTCTCGGTGTTGCACCCGCGGATCGTCGTCGCCGAAAAGGCTGCTCCACTGGTGGACCCACGAATCGGCGTCGGGTTCCCGATCGGCACCGGACGACCCATGATCTCTTCCCGGTTGTTCCTCGGCCACGGCCTTCTCCGTCCACGCGTCGATCGGCCTCGGCCAACCTTCGCCCGTCATGGCCACGTCGACGCACCTTACAGTGTCGCCACGGCCTACAACATAGCCCAATCCCCGGGTCGCCGGCGACCATTCTCTCAACCGGAGGACGTGGCCCTGCACCGATCCTTGAACGAACGACCGGGGACAGGCGGTCCCCCAGGTAACAATGGGGCCGGCCCCCTATGGACCGTCGGGGTCCCGGGAGCCAGGATCCAAGCAGGCCATCGAGTCGTCTACCGCCATTGGCGGCTCTTTGGCTCAAGTCGAGACAGGAGCGGCGGAGATGACGACGATGGAGGTGAACAGTCGGCCCGTGGTGCGTGATCGGCACTTCGACGCCTTCTACACCGATCGGTACCTCCCGATGGTCGCCCTCGCGGCCGGCATGGTCGATCATCGCTGTGAGGCCGAGGAGATCGTGCAGGACGCCCTCCACCGGCTGTGGCAGCGATGGGAATCCGTCGATGAACCGGCCCGCTACCTTCGCACGATGGTGATCAACGGCTGCCACGACGAGCTCCGGCGCCGCCGGATCAGGCGCGACGCCAACCGATCCCTTCGGCACCGAGCCCCTGTCGAGCAGGACTATCTGGCAGACGTGTTGGCCGGAGTCGACCCACGGCGACGGGAGGCGCTCGTCCTGCGGTTCTACGGTGGCCACACCATGTCGGAGGTGGCGGCGGCCATGGAGATCCCCACCGGCACGGCCAAGAGCCTCATCCACCGCGGCCTGGCCGACATGCGAGGTGCACTCGAGCGGTCCGCCTGACCCATCGCCAAACCCGGCCCCACCGTCACCCGAGGCAGGCCCGTGCCCGGTTCGATGAGGGGCCGACGATCGGCGAGACTGACCCGATGTCGTTCCAGCCCGAACTGCTCGCCGAGGTCAGAGACCGCTTCCACCACGTCGACCGGTGCCCGTTCCAGGGACCGCGGGTGTTCTTCGAGAACGCCGGCGGCTCGCTGACACTCAAGTCGGTGGTGGCCCGCACTGCGGAACTGCAGGCCGTGCCCGACAACCAGGGCCGAAGCAACGTGGCCTCTGTGGAGCTTGGCAAGATCATCGCCCGGGGACGCTCCGACATGATGACGATGTTCGGGGCTTCGTCGGGAACGGTGTTCATCGGCGAGACCGGCACCGAGCTGCTCGGCCGGTTGATCAGAAACGCCACCTGGGCATCGACGGGTTCGCAACTGATCGGCAGCGCCCTCGAGCACCCGGCCACCTACAGCGCGGCCCGCCGCTGGGCCGATCTGGCGGGCAGGACCTACCGCCAGGTTCCCTTCGACGTCGCCACCTCGGTGGTCGGCGTCGACCAGTACGAACCGGCGCTCAGCCCCGACATCGCGGTGGCGACGATCATCCACGCCAGCCCGGTCACCGGCATGCACGTCGACGTCGGCGCCATCGCGGCCGGTATCCGGGCGGTGGCCCCCGACTCGTTCATCATCGTCGACGGGATACAACATGCCGCCCATGGGACGATCGATGTCGAGGGCTACGGCATCGACGGCTACGTGGTCAGCGGCTACAAGCTCTTCTCCCGCCACAACTACGGTGTGGCCTGGGTGTCGGATCGACTGGCAACCGCCCCCCACGATCAGCTCCTGGGCGCACCGCCGGACGTGTGGGAGCTCGGCACCCGCGACACCTCGGCCTACGCCTGTTGCTCCGAGGTGGTGCGATACCTGGAATGGCTCGGCTCACGGACCGGCGGCGGCCCCATGCCCTCCGGCGACGACCGCCCGGCGTCGCGGCACCTACTGGAGGCGGCCGCCGTCGCAATCAGAGCCCATGAGCACCGCATCGTGGAATCGATGCTGTGGGGCACCGGTGGCCTTCGCGGCCTGGCCGACCTGGAGGCCGTCTCGGTGGTCGGGCCGGTGACCAGCGAACACCGATCTGGCATGGTGTCGTTCGAGATCGCCGGCCTTGCCGCCGCCGATGTGGTCGACCGGCTCAACGCCGACGGGGTGCGGACCCACGCCAGGACGGCGGACTACTACTCGGCCGGTGTGCTCCAGCCGCTCGGTATCGACTCATGTGTTCGGGCCTCGGCCGCCCACTACAACTCGGAGGCCGAGGTCGAACAACTGCTGGCAACCGTGAACCGACTGGCAGGCGCCTGACGGGCTCGGGGCGATCAGCTGCGAAGGGTGGTCCCGGGGAACGAGCCTGCGTGCTCCCCGTGATCCATGAACACCTCGCCGTTGACGATCGTGTAGTCGTAGCCGGAGGCCTTCTGGATGTAACGGCCGGCATCGTTTGGCAGATCGTTGACGAATTCCGGCTGCGGCAGCCGGAGGTTCTCCAGATCGATCACGTTGACATCGGCGTGGTTGCCCGCCACCAGGCGACCCCGATCGGCGATCCCGAACAGATCGGCGGTGTCGGATGTCAGCCGCCGGACCGCTTCGGCCAGCGTCCAGCGATTGCGGTCCCGCACCCAGTGGGTGAGGAAATAGGTCGGCTGGCTCGAGTCCATGATCTGACCGACGTGGGCCCCAGCATCGGCCAGGCCGAGGGTGACCATCGGGTCGTCGAGCATCTCCTGAACCGCATCGAAGCTCTGATTGAGGATCGGGTAGTTCAAATTGACCCGGCCTTCGGTCTCGGTGGCCAGATCGAGGAACGCCTCCACCGGGCTGACCCCCCGGGCGGCGGCCACCGCAGCCAGGGAGTGCTCCGGGAGGCAGTCGTAACGGGCGTCGCCTTGGGGAAGCACGAACACCTGGTCCGGCTCCATGTTCATCTTCTCGTTGCCCTCGGCGATGAGACGGGCCCGACGGTCCGGTTCGTCGATGGCCGCCAGCCGCTGCACGGCATCGAGCTTGCGTAGTTCCTTCCACGCCGGGTTCCGGTCCCACGGGGTTCGATTGGCCAGGTTGTAGAGCACACCGATGCCCCTGGCGGTGGTCTGGGGTCGGACCACCGAACCCTTGTCGTTCTCGGCTTTCGCCAGTTCGATGACCTGGCGATACAGGTCCGGCCTGCGGTCGCTGTGGACGAGACCGAAGCTCACCGGTCGCCCGGACCGGCGGGACAGCTCCCCCATCCAGGCCATCTCGGCCCTGGTCTTGGTCAGGTCGCGGTCCCGTTCGCCGAGCCGGGCCGCCGCTTCGAAGATCCCCTTGCCGTGCTTGCCGAGCACATCGCCGAAGGCCAGCAGCTCGTTCTCGTCGGCGAACGTCCCCGGCACCTGGCGGCCGTCGGGCACGGTGTGGAGCAGCGTCCGGGAGGTGGAGAAGCCAAGCGCACCGGCCGACAGCGCCTCGTCGACCAGTTCACACATGGCGGCGATGTCGGCATCCGACGATGGTGTTTCGTCCATGCCCCGCTCCCCCATGGCGGCCAGGCGAACCGCGCAGTGGCCGACCATGCCGCCGACGTTGATGCCCTTGGGGATGCCATCGATCCAGCCCAGGTATTCGCCGTAGGTCCGCCAGTTCCAGGGCATCCCCTCCAGGATCGCCCGCCGTGGGATGTCCTCGACGCTCTCCATCATCTCGGCCAGGAAGTCTGCGCCGCCGTCGGCCACCGGGGCGAAGGTCACCCCGCAGTTGCCGAGCACCGCGCTGGTCACGCCGTGCCAGCAGCTCGAGGTCGGCAGCGGATCCCAGGCCAACTGGGCGTCGAGGTGGGTGTGGATGTCGACGAAACCGGGGGTGACGATCCGACCCTCGGCGTCGATCTCCCGTCTTCCGGTACTGCCGTGATCCGGTTCCACCGCAACGATCCGACCGTCGTCGATGGCGACATCGGCTCGCCGGGGTTCGGCCCCGGTCCCGTCGACGACATCGCCGCCCCTGATCACCAGATCCACATCAGCCATTGTCCTTGTCCCTTCGCAACACCCGCACCGAAACCGTTCCCCCAGCCTCCCACCCCGGGGCCGAGCGCATCCAATTCCACGCCGCGGTGGCACCATCTAGGATGCTGTCCATGTCCAGCACCGGTACCGAAACCCCCCGCTCCACCTGGTTCAATGATGACGAGATGGGCGCCATGTTCGAATCGGCCAAGAACTGGGGTCGATGGGGTGACGATGACGAAGCGGGGGCCCTCAACTACATCACCCCCGACCACCGCAGGGCCGCGGCCGCCGAGGTCACCGTCGGCGAGACCGTGAGCTGTGCCCGGGAGCTCCCGGTCCGACCCTCGGTGGAGAACCCGAACCCGGCGTTGCACATGATGACCAGGGGCGGCGACGACTGTGTGGTCCCCGGCCTCGGTTTGGAGTCGACCTCCGACTTCGTCGGCGTGGCGTTCCACGGCATGTCGACCTCCCACATCGACGCCTTGTGCCATGTGTTCGTCGACGGCTTGATGTACAACGGTTTCGCCGGCACCGAGGTCCGCAGCACCGGGGCCGATCGGGGCAGCATCATGTGCGCCGGCGACGGGATCGTCGGCCGAGGCGTCCTGCTCGACATGGCCCGGCAACAGGGTCTCCCCTACCTGGAGCCGGGCACGGCGATCACCGTCGCCGATCTCGAAGCGGCCGAGGCCGGGCAGTCGCTGACCGTCGGCGAGGGAGACATCCTGCTGATCGGCACCGGGCGTGACGCCCGCCGGGCCGAGGGTGGACCGTGGCACCCGTTCACCGAGGGCCTGGCCGGCCTGCACCCCCAATGCATCCCCTGGCTCCATGAGCGACGTGTCTCGGTGCTCGGCTGCGACGGCGTCAGCGACGTGCTGCCAGGCAACAACCCGCCACGGTGGATCATGCCCATCCACCAGTGCGTGATCGTGGCCATGGGCGTGCACCTGCTCGACAACCTTCGCCTCGATCGGCTGGCCGACGCCTGTGGCCGAGCCGGCAAGTGGAGCTTCCTGTTCACCGTCGCCCCGTTGCGGGTCGAGGGTGGCACCGGCTCCCCGGTCAACCCGATCGCCGTGCTCTAGATCGGCCCCACCATCGGCCTGACGATCCACCGGCGGCCGGGCCGTCACCCCGATCGGCCTGACCATCCGATTGGCGGCCTGCCGGTCTACCGGTCGGTCGGTGGCTGAAGTCTCCGTGCCGTGGCTTCGGTGAAACGGTCGAGGATCATGGCCATGAGCACCAGCGCCAGCGCCACCTCGAACCCGAGTCCGAACTCGCTTCGCCGGAGCACGGTGACCGTCTCGAAACCGAGGGCACCGCCGCCGACCAGCCCCGAGATGATGACCATGGCCAGCGACATCATGATCACCTGGTTGACTCCGGCCATGATGGTCGGGGCGGCCAGGGGGACCCGAACCCCGAGCATCGTCTGACGAGGGGTTGCCCCGAACGTCCGGGAGGCCTCGATCGACTCCTCGGGTACCTCCTTGATCCCCAGTGCGGTGATGCGAACCCCGGGGACCATGGCGTACAACACGGTGGCCACGATTCCCGGTACCACCCCGACGGTGAACAGGATCACCGCCGGAATGATGTAGACCAGCGACGGGATCGTCTGCAGCCCGTCGAGCACCGGCCCCAGAAACGCTTCGACCCTGGGTCGCCGCCCGGCCCAGATCCCCACCGGGACGGCCACCGCCAATGCCAGCACCGAGGCGATGATGACCTGAACCAGGGTGTCGATCGACAGTTCCCACATACCGACCAGGCCGGTCGCCAGCAGCCCGGCGGCGGAGAAGGCGGCCAGTCCGAACCCGCCGACCCGCCAACATGCCCAGCCGGTGACGAACACCAGCACCGGCCAGGCCAGCGTGTCGGTCAGCAGATCCCGGGCCGGGAGGTAGAACACCGTCACCACGAAATCGTTCACCCCACGGGTCAGACCCCGCAGGTTGTCCCGGACCCAGGCCACGGTGTCGTCGAGAGGGTCGAACAGCGTGGCATCCCAGGCATCGGGGAAACCGTCGATCCCGATCAGCCGCCCGATGACCACCGCCGCCAGCAGAGCCCCGGCGCCAACGGCGACGACCTGTGCCGGCTGGCGCCGAAGCGGATCGCGTTCGGCGAACGACTTCCACAACCGGTCCAGCACCATCGCCACCGCCATGATGGCGAGACCGGCGGCGATGCCCCGACCGGTCCGGCGCTGGTTGAGACTCTGCAACACCGGCGTGCCGAGGCCCTTGGAGCCGACCAGGGTGGCCAGCACCACCACACCGAGGGCCATCATGATGGTCTGGGTCAACCCGGTGATGATGGTCGGCACCGCCATCGGCAACTGGACCTTGAACATCGTCTGCCGCTTGCTGGCGCCGAACATGTCGGAGGCCTCGACCGCCGCCACCGGGACCTGCTTGATGCCCAGCGTCGTCAACCGGACGACCGGCGGCAGGGCGTAGATCACCGTCGCCACCGCCCCCGGCACGTTGCCGACGCTGAACAGCATGAACAGCGGCAGGAAATAGACGAAGGCCGGCACGGTCTGCATCACGTCCAGCAGCGGCCGCAACACCATCTCGAATCGGGGGCGCAACGCGGCGAGGACCCCCAGCGGCACCCCGACGACCACCGCCAGCAGCACCGCGGTCGACATCAGTGCCAGGGTCAGCATCGTCTCCTCCCACAACCCGATCAGCCCGGTGTAGAGCAGGGCGGCGGCGGCCACCGCCCCGGCCCGGTACATCCGGACCCTGGCCGGGATGAGGAAGACCAGCGCCAGCACCGAGTACCACGGCAGCCACAGCAGGGTGTCGCCGACGGCGGTGATGATCCAGTCGATGGCTCGGCGAAGCGGGGTGAAGAAACCGGTGAACACCGGGTGGGTCGTCCGGTTCGATCGCAGCCAGGCCCCGGCCGAGTCGAAGGGGTCGGAGAAGGTGGTGTCCCACCGGGCGGGAAACGACTCGGCGCCTCGGAACAGGAGCTGCAGCCCGACGGCACCGACCAGCAGGGCCAGCCACGGCAGCCAGCGCCTGGTGGCCAACCCGGCCGGCCGCTCCACGGTGGGGACGGCGGCGGTGGCCATCAGCCGCTCTCCAGCAATCGGGAGACCGCCGGTCGATCCACCAGGCCGAGGGCCCGGCCGGAATCGTCGGCCACCGTCAACGGTCGAGGGTCGCCAAGCAGGAGCGGTAACAGGGTCTCGATGGAGTCGGTTGCGGCCACGGTCCGCCAACCGTCCGCCCCGGCGCCCGCCGTCATGACGTCGGCTGCGGTCAGGACCTTGACCTTGGGGATGTCTTCGGTGAATTCACGGACGTAGTCGGTGGCCGGCGCGGTGATCAGCTCCGATGCGGTGCCGACCTGGTCGAAGACACCGTCCTTCATGATGGCGATCCGGTCGCCGAGCTTGATCGCTTCGGCGAAGTCGTGGGTGATGAACACGATGGTCCGCTGCAGCTGTCGTTGCAGGTCGATGAGCTGATTCTGCATGTCGCGACGGATCAGCGGATCGAGGGCCGAGAACGGTTCGTCGAAGAACAGGATCTCCGGTTCGACGGTGAGCGCCCTGGCCAAACCGACCCGTTGTTGCATACCACCCGACAGTTGCTGGGGATAATGGTGCTCGTAGCCGTTGAGCCCAACCGTCTCGAGCACCGCCGCCGCCCGTTCCTGGCGCTCCTTGCGAGCCACCCGCTGCACCTCGAGACCGTATGCTGCATTGTCGAGCACGGTCCGATGGGGGAAGAGCCCGAAGTGTTGGAACACCATCGACAGCTTGTTGCGCCGCACCCGGCGAAGAGCCCTGTCGTCCATCGCCGTCAGATCCTCGCCGTCGAGGACGACCCGGCCCCTGGTGCAATCGGTCAGCTGGGCGATGCAGCGGATCAGGGTCGACTTGCCGGATCCGGACAGGCCCATGACCACGAAGGTCTCGCCCCGGCGAACGTCGAGGGACACGTCCTTCACCGCCACCGTGCAGCCGGTGGCGGCCAGCACCTCGGCTCGAGAGCGGCCCGCCGACGACAACTCCACCGCCCGTTGCGGTTTCGGCCCGAAGACCTTCCACACGCCGTGGACCTCCATCGAAGTTATCGAAGTGGTCGGGTTGGCCGCGGTTGTCCCCACGGTTGAGTACTGTAAACGAAGTGGGGCGGCCAGTCGTCCGTCCCGGGGGAGCTGAGGTCAAAACCATGAAGAGAAGAGCGCTGGTCGTCCTGTTGCTCGCGGCGTTGTTCGCCGCGGCCTGCGGAGACTCGGATTCGGAGAGCACCGAAAGCGCCGACGGCGCGGACACCGCCGAGAGCGGCGGGATCGACGAGTCGAAGGAGACCATCACCCTGGTGGTCAATCCGTGGTCGGCGTCGAGGCTGAACGCCGAGGTGGCGAAGAAGATCATCGAGACCGAACTGGGAAATCCGGTGGAGATCACCGAGGTCGACGAGAACGATGCCATGTTCACCGGGCTGGCCGACGGCACGCTCGATGCGGTGCTTGAGATCTGGCCCTCCGGCGTCACCGACGCCGAAACCGCCTTCATCGACGACGGCTCGGTCAACCGGATCGGCGACCTGGGGGCGATCGGCAAGATCGGCTGGTTCGTGCCGCAGTACGTCATCGACGAGAATCCGGACCTCGCCAGCTGGGAAGGGTTCAAGGATCCGGGTAATGCGGCGCTGTTCGCCACGGCCGAGACCGGCGACAATGGCCGCTTCCTCGGCACCGACCCGAGCTACTCCCAGTACGACGAGCAGATCATCGAGAACCTGGGCCTGCCGCTGGAGGTGCAGTTCAGCGGCTCGGAGCCGGCGACCGTTGCCGAGCTGGATGCCAGGTCCGCAGCCGGGGAACCGATCGTCATGTACTGGTGGACGCCGACTGCGGCGGTGGCCAAGTACGAGCTGGTGAACGTCGAGCTGCCGGCCTACACCGACGACTGTGGCGCCTCGGCCGCCGCCGGCGACGGCGGCGTCGACTGCGACTATCCCGAGGACGTGCTGTTCAAGGCGGCCTCGGCCAAGCTGGCCGACAAGGACCCTGCGGTCTACGCCTTCCTCGAGAACTTCACCATCACCACCGATGACCAGCTGTCGATGCTGCCGGCGATGGAGATCGACGGCGAGGACCCGGCCAAGGTCGCCGCCGACTGGGTCGACGCCAACGCCGACACCTGGAAGGCCTGGCTTCCCTGATACCGGTTCGGGTGGCCGTCACCGATCCGCCCTCGTGTCGTTTCGACTCTAGGAGGCGGCGCTGATGGCCACCCGCTTGTTCGACAGGCTCCGGCTTCCCGAGGTGGCGACCAGTCGGACCCGGCTCTCGGCGAAGTTGGTGGTCAGCAGCTTCTCGGCGGCGATACCGGACATCCAGTCGAGGACCGTGAACCGCTGATCGGACAGCGCCCGCTGCAGGGCCGCCGCTTCCACCAGCCGGCCCGGCGAGTAGTGCTGCCAGTCGGTGCTCATCCGCCCGTCGTAGATGCGGTAGGTGTCGCCGTCGAGGATGGCAACGGCGTATGCCGCCAGCTCACCGTCGAGGCGGAGCGTGGCGATCTCGATCTCCCAGTCCTCGTTGCCGCCCTCGACCACCCGACGCCAGAACTCGCGCTCGGCGGGTCGGTCGAGGTCGCTGTTGCGGCGGGCGTCACGGTCTCGGGAGACGTGAACCGCTTCGACCTCATCCAGCAGTTCGGAGCTGATGGCCCGGCCTCGGTCGAAGCCGATGATCATCTCCAGTCCCGCCTGCTCGATCCGGTTTCGGGCCTTGCGGAGCTGCTTTCGTTTGCTCTTGCTCAGCACCTCGTCGATGCTGTGGGCGGTCGAGAACACGACCCGGGGGACCCGCAGCTCGGGCAGGAGCTGGCCGTTGTCGAGCTTCTCGTTCAGATAGCGCAACGTCGGGTCGTGATCGGGGAGCTGCTCGAGATCGAGCGACCAGGCCTCGGAGACGTCGTCGAGGGCGTCGACGATGGCCTTGGCGAGGGCCAGCGCCGCCGCCGGGTCCCGTGCCGGCAGCCCGGCATAGAGCGAGCTGCCGTGGCCCATCGCGACCACGGTGGCCCCCGATGCCTTCTTGTCGATGGCCAGCATGGCGCAGCCACGAGCTGCTCGGTGTCCGGGGAGCGGACCTGCACCATCATCGGGGTCCAGTCGGTGAACGACTCGGCCCAGTGCTGGAGCCAGGCCCACGTGGCCATGACCGGCATCTTCAGATCCCGGACGAGCTCGTCGACGTCTTTCGACATCGGCCGGATCTCCGTGAGCCCGTAGCCGACCTCGATGTCGAAGCTGCGCTCCTGGACCTCCTCGGAGGACTGACGCCACGCCTCGAGCGGTTCCACCTCGTCGTCGAGGTGCTCCCGGAACAGCGACGTGAGCGCCGAGCCGGTCAGCGGCCGGCAGTAGTAGAAGCCCTGGCCCCGGTCGCAGCCGAGCTTGCGGAGCAGCCGGCCTGGTCGTTGTGCTCGATGCCCTCGGCGACGGTGTAGGCGCCGAGCGCCCTGGAGAGGTTGACCACCGCGTCGATCAGGGCCGTCGAGGTCGATGAGCGGTGCAGCTCGTTGATGAACGAGCGGTCGATCTTGATCGAGTCGACCGGGAACGACCGGAGGTAGCTCAGCGACGAGTAGCCGGTGCCGAAGTCGTCGATGGCCAGCTTCACGCCGATCGTCTTGAGCTGATCGAGCACGCCTGCGCTCTGCTCGGCGTCGATGGCCAGCATCGACTCGGTGATCTCGAGCACCACGGTTGGCGGCGAGGCCCGAGGCGCTGAGCGCGTTGGTCAGGGCGTTGATGAGCTGGTCGTCCTGGAGCTGGCGCATCGACAGGTTGACCGTCACGCCGATGTCCTCGCAGCCGGAGATCCTCTGCCACTGGGCGGCCTGGCGGCAGGCCTCGCGGAGGACCCAGTCGCCGATCGCGACGATCAGACCGTTCTCCTCGGCCAGCGGGATGAACCGATCGGGCATGATGATGCCCCGCTCGGGGTGCTTCCAGCGCATCAGCGCCTCGACAAGTTGGACCTTGCCGGTCTGCAGATCGAAGATCGGCTGGTAGTGCAGCACGAACTGCTTCTCGTCGAGCGCCTGCTGCAGGTCGGCCTTGAGGTCGAGACGCTCCATGGCCTCCTCGTGCATCTCCGCCTCGAAGAACTCGAACCGGCCCTTGCCCCGCGACTTCGACAGATACATCGCGACGTCGGCATTGCGCATGAGCGAGTCGACGTCGCTGGTGCCGTCGATGTCCATGGCGATGCCGATGCTGGCCGACGGCCCGGACGCCGCGGTCGCCGAGGTCGATCGGATCGCCGAGTGCCTCGAGGGCTCGGCGGGCGACGTTCGTGGCGTCGCGCTTGTCGACGACCGACTCGAGCAGCACCGCGAACTCGTCGCCGCCGAAGCGGGCGACCGTGTCGCCGTCGCGGACGACGGTGCCCAGCCGGTCGGCGACCTCGGCCAGGAGCTGGTCGCCGGCCTGGTGACCGAGGCTGTCGTTGACGGTCTTGAAGTCGTCGAGGTCGATGAAGAGCACCGCGACCGGATGCTTGCGATCGTCTGGCCAGCGCCGCCTTGGTCCGCTCGGCGAACAGCACCCGGTTGGCCAGGCCGGTCAGCGCGTCGTGCTCGGCATCGTGGCGCAGACGGTCCTGGCCCTTTTCGAGGGCCTGCATCAGGGCGAAGACCCGGGTCAGGATCAGGATGAACAGCAACGCCGAGGTGATGATGGTCACCACCCGGTCGGCCTGGTTGCCCCAGAGCAGGTCGATCAGCGGCACGCCGAGGGTCGCGAAGAACATGATGAACAGCTGGTCGGGGTCAGCGATCCTGGTCCTCGGGCTCCGGCGGTCGACGCTTGACCCGGGGGTGCAGCGCAGCGACGCCGAAGCCGACGTAGAACAGCAGCCAGAACGCATCGATGAACAGGCCGGTGTTGAACGTGCCGTTGGCGTTGTAGATGCCGTAGCCGGTGTCGGCGACGGCCAGCGAGCCGATGGCGGCGACGATGAAGGCGAACGGCGGGTGCTTGAGGTGCACGGTCACCACGAGCCGAGCGGCCACGGCCAGCAGGGCGACGTCCATCACCGGGTAGGCGAGGGAGACGGCCAGCGCTCCGAAGCTGGTGTCCGAGACGAAGAAGTGTCGACGAACAGCACCCACAGCGTGCCGAACATGGCGATGCCGACCACCGCGGCGTCGATGAAGCTGGCCCGGCGCGGCCCGGGGCGACCTCGCGGACCATCTTGATCAGACCGACGATCATCAGGGGGTACATGCCAGGTAGAAGACGTCGGCGATGTTCGGGAACGGCGGGCCGCCTCGCCGGACTGCAGCTCGAGCACGTAGTAGATGACGTCGGCGATCAGGAACGACGCGAGACCGGCGGCGAACCAGAGCCACGGCGCCACCGGTCTCGGCCGGTTCTTGCAGATCCCGAAGAGCAGGATCATGAGCGAAACCAGGCCGACGCCGTTGTAGAGCACGAGCTTCGACTCCGGCGAGTTCTCCACGAAGAAATAGACCGTCGTCAAAGCCGCCGCCAAGCCGATCCAGATCTTCCACAGATTCCTCATTGCTGTGACATCGACTCGGAAAACGCAGGACATGAGTCCGATCGGCGCGGGAAGCGAAGATGAGCCGCTTGGCCCAGTGCCGATCGACGTCGACCGTGCTTGGCCGGAAACCGCCGCGTGCTCCGGTCCACGAACGCGGCCGCAGGCCTCACGACGTCGCTCCGACCCCGACGAGCAGCAGCGCCGAGCAGGCCCCGACCAGCCCCGCGACCTGGACCCGGGCAATCCGCTCCCGGAGTACGATTCTGGCCAGCAACACCGTGGCCGCGGGGTAGAGCGAGACCACCGCCGCGACCCAGGTGAAGCTGCCGTCGGCCAGTGCCAGCAGGTAGAAGCTGTTGGCCGAGCAGTCGAGCACGCCGGCCACGGCGATCGTCGGCCAATCCGAACGATGCGGCCGGACCCACGCTCGACGAGCCGACAGTATCGTCGCAAGACCGATCACCGACGCCAGGCGGGCCCCGACCAGCGGGTAGAGGCCGGCCTCAGCCGAGGTCTGGGCCAACGACACGAAGAACAGTCCGAAACCGAGACCGGCGACGACCGACAACCGTCTGGTCCTGGCGGTGTCGAACCGGCGCCGGGCGTGGCCCCGGGGAGTGGCGATCGACGGGACGGTCGGGCCGACGATACCGCCGGCGGAGACGACGATCCCGGCCGGCACGGCCAGGGCGATGCCGGTCAGCGTGAGGTTGTTCGGCACATCGCCGATGGCCAGACCGGTGATCACCGGCACCAGCGAACCGATGAGGGCGGTGACCGCGGCGGCGGTGGTCATCGGTCCGTCGGCCAACGCCCGATAGAAGGTGGTCAGACCGATCGTGGCCCCGACACCACCGAGTGCACCCCAGGCCAGGTCGGCGGTGGTCACCACGCCCCTGGTCGAGGCGGCCAGGATCAGCACCAGCGAGAACAGGCTGACCAGTTGGACAGCGATGGTCACCAAGACGGCGTCGTTCCGCTTGGTGGCCAGGCCACCCAGAATCCGACGCGCCCGTACCACAGGCCGGACAGAGCGGCGAAGACACACAGCGATCACCGAATCCCCGTCGGCCAGCCCACCGCCGGTTCAAGCCCTGCCCCTCGACGACGGGCTCGGCCTCCTGCCTGCGCTCCGGGCGTCCGCGGCCGTTGCGACCGTCGGGCGCTCCACGGCGAGCGATTCACGCCGACAGGAGATCATGGATCCCCACATCCGATGGCTGCGGCGCTATGTGCTGGGCCGGATCCTGACACAACTGATGGTCGAGGGCGCCACCGCGGCCGTGATCGGCGCCTCGCTCGGTCTCGCGGTCGGTCTCGATCCACCGGCCGCAATGATGGCCGCCCTGGCGATCGCCCAGCTGACCTGGATAGTCCGGTTGGGGGTGGCCATCTGGTTCAACCCGGTGAACCATCGATATCTGAGCGCCTGGGACGACCAGTCGCAGTACCTCCTGCCGTCGCCGCCGTCGGCGTCGGCCGAGCGACCGCTCGATGCCGACCTGGGGCGGCTCGGGCTGTGTCATCTGGTTCGACTCGATCGGCCCGACACCCCGACCGACGGGTACGAGATCTACGCCTCGGGCTCTCGCCTGGTACTGGCCACGGTGGGGGCGGGAGGCAGGCAATGCGCCATCCTGTCCCGGCTGTCCGACGGGCGGTTGCTGGTCACCAGCGCCGAGGTGGTGCCACCGTACACGGGGGTGATGATCAACCTGGCGTTCGAGCGCTCCCCATCCGAACTGGTCCTGCGCCACATCGAGACCTTGAGCCGGCTCCGCAACGAGGGCCTCAGCGCCCTGCCATCCGGCTACGACCTGGTGATCGACCAGCTCCGATCGGAG
>CAVQRR010000015.1:0-264120 GCA_963715325.1 uncultured Acidimicrobiales bacterium | reverse complement strand
GTCGGCCGGCGGAAGCTCGCCCCGGTCGGTCATCTGACCAGGCCATGGGTCTTGGCGTAGATGGCATCGGCCACGGCGTCCGGCAACCAGGACAGGGCTTGGAGATCGTCGAGTTCGGCCCGGCGGACGGCGGAGACCCCGCCCAGTTCCTTGACCAGCCGCTTCTTCCTGGTCGGCCCGAGGCCGGGGATGTCGTCGAGGACCGACTTGGTCATGCGCTTCTTCCGCAGCTGCCGGTGATAGGTGATGGCGAACCGGTGGGATTCGTCCCGCAGCCGTTGCAGCAGATACAGCGCCTCGGACCGGCGAGGAATCGTGATCGGGTCCGGCTTGCCGGGGACGTACACCTGCTCGAACCGTTTGGCCAGCGCACAGACCGGGATCTCGTCGCTCAACCCCAGGTCTTCCAGAACCCGAACCGCAACCCCGAGCTGCCCCTTGCCACCGTCGACCATCAACAGCTGCGGTGGGTACTGGAACTTGCCACGCTCCGAGACCGGTTTCTGCCGGTCGTTGAGGTAATTGGTCAATCGACGGGTCAGCACCTCCTCCATCGCCGCGTAGTCGTCGTTCTGTTCGACGGTGCGGACCTTGAACCGCCGATACTCCGGTTTGCGGGCCAGGCCGTCCTCGACCACCACCATCGAGCCGACGTAGTCCGCGCCCTGGAGGTGGCTCATGTCGTAACACTCGATTCGCAGCGGCGAGTTCGGCAGCTCGAGCCAATGCTGAAGCTCGTTGAGCGCCCGGGCACGACTGTTGTGATCGGTCGCCCGCTTGAGCCGGTGCCGGGTGAACTCCTCCTCGGCGTTCTTGGTCACCGTGGCCAGCAGTTCCCGCTTGTCGCCCCGCTGAGGGACCCTGATCTCGACGTTGGATCCTCGCAGCAGGGTCAGCCACTCGCTGTAGAGATCGGCGTCGGACGACGGGTTCGGCACCAACACCACCTTCGGCATGCCCTGGACCGGTGGCTCGTCGTAGAGGCCTTCGAGGATCTTGTCCACCAGGTCGGAGTCCGACAGGGCCTCGACCTTGTCGACGATGAAGTTGCGCCGACCGGTGACCCGGCCCCGGCGGACGAAGAAGACGTTGACCGCCGCCTCCAGGTCGTCCTGGGCGATGCCGATCACGTCGAGGTCCTCGTTGCGGTCGGCCACCATCTGTTGCTTCTCAACGGCCTTGCGGACCGTGGCCAGCCGGTCCCTGAACCTGGCCGCCTTCTCGAACTCCAGCGCCTGGGCGGCCTCGGTCATCTCCAGTTCGAGCTTGGCCAGGACGGTGTCGGTGTCGCCCTCGAGGAACTGGCAGAGATCCTCGACCATCTGCTGGTAGTCCTCGTCGCTCACCTCACCGACGCATGGCCCGGAGCACTTCTCGATGTGGTACAGCAGGCACGGCTTGCCGAGCTTGTGGTGCCGATCGAGCTTGTTGTCGGTGCAGGTCCGGATCGGGAACGTCCGCAGCAGGTGGTCCAGGGTGTCTCGTATGGCGTAGGCGTGGGCGTAGGGACCGAAGTACCTGGTGCCCTTCCGTCGTTTGCCCCGCATGACCCGGGCCCGAGCCCATCGATCCTCGACCGTGACCGCCAGGTACGGGTAGCTCTTGTCGTCGACGAGGCGGACATTGAACCTTGGCCGGTGCTCCTTGATCAGGTTGTACTCCAGCATCAACGCCTCGACGTCGTTGCGGACCTGGATCCACTCCACCGATTCGGCGGTGGCCACCATCTGAGCCGTCCGGGGGTGCATGTTGGCCGGGTTCTGGAAGTAGTTCGACAGCCGGGAACGCAGCGATCGAGCCTTGCCGACATAGATCACCCGACCTTCGGCATCCTTGAACTGGTAGGAGCCAGGGCTGTCTGGGATGGAACCGGCTGGCGGGCGACTGACCACCAGTCCAGGTTAGGAGAATCGTCGCCGATCCGGGCCGGTCGGCCGATCGGCCATCAGCCACGTCCGGAGCCACAGTGCCGTGGCCAAGGCCAGGCCGATCGTCCAGCCCGCCAAGAGCCCGGCGATGCCGGCCACGGCCCCACCGACGGCGAGGCCGGCCCACTCCAGGGCGATCGCCGTGGCCCGGCGGCCGACGACCGGAGCGCCGGCCATCGCCGCCGCGTCCGACAGTTGCTGGCCGACGATGTACAACACGGTGAGGCTCGCACCCCACGGCAGGTATGGCGAAGCCAGGCTGAGCGAGTTCGCCAATCGCTCGACCGGAAGGGCGCCGACCAGGCGAACCGTGGCCGCTGCGCCGACCACCGCGCCGAGGCAGCCTGCCCCGATCAGAATCCGTACTGCGGCCACGTCACCGTCGTGGTCGATGGCCCGGCGGGTGGCCGGCAAGCTGACCACCCGGAGGCCGGCGAACAGCGAGAGCAGGGCGGTGAACGGCAGGAGCACCAGCTTCATCGCCGCGGTGAGCGTCGGCGAAAGGACGATGGCCACGACGACGGGGCCGAGGTTGACCGCGGCGGCCATGAGGGCCTGGCTCCCGGCCAGGGCCCGGTACCGCTCGGCGGCCGCCGATCCTGGCGTCCACCGAGGTTGGCCGACCGGCTGGTTCGGCGGAGGAGCCGACGGCGGGCGTCGTGAACCCCGGTTCGACCGTCAGCCGGCCGATCAACCACGACATTGCGCCACCGACCGCCCATGCCGCCACGACCACCCCCGGTGTCAGCCCGGGGCCGGCCACCACCGAAATCCAGACCGAGATCGCCGAGCAGCACAGCCACCAGGCGTCGAGGCCGGTTGCGGCCCCGGGCCGGCCGGTGGCCCAGGCGCCGTACCGTTGGCCGTCCTGCACCAGCAGCATCGGCATAGCCACCAGCAGGACAACCAGCGTCGACTTGTCGACGCCGATGATCAGGCCGACCGTGCCGGTGGCGGCGGCAGCAGGGGCGGCCAGCACCAGCAGCCTGTTCCTGGCGCCGGTCCAGGCCAGGTTCGACGACCGGTGACCGTCGGCGGCGGCCACCAACCGCTCGGTGACGAGAGCCCGGCCGAGCGTCAGGGCGAACAGGTACACCGACAAGGCGGCAATGGTTCGTCCGAAGGTCTCGGCGTCGGCGGTCACCGCCAGCAGCACCGTCAGGCCGAAATTGGTTGCGCTCGACAGGGCCTGCGACGCGATCGACCAGACGACCCGTGTCAGCCCAGTGGCTCCGGGCCGGGGTCGACACGACGGTCGAGGTCCGAAACATCAGTCGGCCAGAATCGGCCGCCGTGTCACGGTGGCGCCCGTCGTCGGCTCCGCGACCGGGCCGACCGGCCCTCCGTGTTCGGTCAAGCCCTCGAGCACCGAGCCGATCTGCTCCGCCCGGTCGGCCCGGCTTCCGCCGCCACCGGCCCCGTCGGCGTGGATCGCCGACCGGCCAGCCGTTGCTGCCCGCTTCGGCGATGCAACCGTGACACCGGCGTCGGGGACCGGCGGTTCCGACCGGCGGGCCCGGTGGCGCCCGGCCAACATGCTCCACAGCTCGGCCAGCTCCCGGCGCATCCGCTCTGCGGAGAACGCCTCGGCCCGGCGCTGGCGCGACCTCGGCCATATTCCGATAGGCCTCGGGACGGTCGTGTGCGTCAGCCAGCGCATCGGCCATGGCAGCCACATCGCCGACCGGCAGCAGACGACCGGAGATGCCGTCGTCGATGAGCTCGTGCACGGCACCGACGTCGGTGGCCACGATCGGCACCGACGCCGCTGCGGCCTCGACCACCGCCCGTGGCATGCCCTCCCACTGCGAGCTGAGCACCGCAACGTCGAAGGCCGCGACCAACCGCTGGCCGTCGGCCCGAGGCCCGAGCGAACCGGACCCGGTCGGTCAGATCACAGGCGGCGACCAACTGGTCGATGGCCTGCCGTTGAGGGCCGTCGCCGACCAGGACCAGGATCGAGTCCTCGGGCAGATCGGCCAGGCCGAAGGCCCGCACCACCGTGTCGTGATCCTTGGGTTCGGCCATTCTGGCCACCATGCCGACCACGAACCGCCGGTCGAGGTCCAACTCCTCGCGGATCGAGGCGCGGTCGACGGCGGCATCGGCCGACCGCTCGATGTCGACTCCGCTGCGGATCACCCGGTAGCGACCCGGCCTGCCGATGCCGGCCGCCAGACCGAGGCGGAGGTCGCTCTCCCCTACCACCACCAACGCCTCGGTGATGACGGCCAACATGCGTTCGACCAGGGCCGCGGCCGAGGCGGCGAAACGGTTCGAGGCATACAGGGGACCCCAGCCGTGCACGGTGTGGACGCACGGCGTCCGGGTCGCGAACGCGGCCAGCCGACCCAGCACCCCGGCCTTGCTCGAATGGGTGTGCACCACCGCCGGCCGGTTGACCCGAAGCCAGCGGATGAGCCACAGCAGGCAACGGAGGTCGCGGAACGGGGCTATCCGCCGGACGAGGCCCGGCACCGCGACCACGTCGACGGCATCGAGCGCCGGGTCGTCCCAGAACGAGCCGCCCCCGGTGTCGTCCTTGCCGGACAAGACGATCACCTCGACCCCGAGGTCGGCCATCGTCGACCGATCGGCGGACGCCAGCACCGTGGCCTGGGCCCCACCTCGAGCCAGGGTGGTGATCAACTGGGCCACCACCGGCCTACCGGTGTCGGCGCTCATCGGCCATCACCCCGCAGGACACCCTCGATGGTCCGTCGGATGATCCTGGCATCGAGGGCCACGCCCTGTCTCCTGAGGTAGTAGAAGTCGTACTGGAGCTTTTCGAACGCATCGTCATGCCCTGCGGCGTATCCCTGCTTCACCTGGGCCCACCCGGTCAGTCCCGGCCGGACGATGTGGCGTACGTCGTAGAAGGCGATCTTGTCCGACAGCTCGGCCACGTACCGGGGCTGCTCGGGTCGGGGCCCGACCAGCGACAGATCGCCCCGGACGATGTTGATGACCTGGGCCAGCTCGTCGAGATGGGTCCGTCTCAGGAACCGGCCGAGAGGGGTGATACGGCTGTCGCCCTCTGCGGTCCACTCCGACTCACCGTCGGACGGGACCATGGTCCGCAGCTTGTAGATGATGAACGGTTCACCGTTGCGCCCGACCCTGGTCTGGCGGTAGATGAGCGGCCCCTGGTTGAGGAACGGGTTCAGCGCAGCGACGACACCCGCCAGCGGTACCAGGACCAGCAGCCCGGCGGCGGCGAACGTCAGGTCGACAACCCGTCTTGACCCTGACATATCGGGCCCGGTGCAGTTCACCGACGTCGAACAACAGCGACACCCGGGCCAACTCCGAATGGGGAAGCTTGCCGATCCACTCCTCGTAGAACAGCGAAAGCGTGCGGACCCGAACACCGAGACGATGCAGTTCGGCGGCCTGATCGACGACCGAGGCGGAGGCTTGACTGGCCGCATCCAGGACCACGACCGTCGCCCCCGAGTCGAGTGCACCATCGCGGACGACCGGCGCGGTGCCGGCCCGGCGAACCTCGTCGAGGGTGGCGACTCCCACCAGGGTGGCCGGGAACTCCGGGCCGTTCGCCAGGTCGAGCTCGAAGCCGGTGGCGTCCTCGGGGCGCTCGACCACGAGGTACACCCGATGACGGCCGGCGGCCCACAGCGTTGCGTCCCGGGACAGGTTCCAGGCGACCACCGTCCACAGCGGGCAGACCAGTCCGATGAGCACCAGCGACGAGCGCGGCAGCAGCGGGGTGGCCAGCAGGCCCTGGATGACGGAGATGGCGCCGAACGCCACCGCAGCGGTGACGAAGCCCCGGAGAGCCGCTCCCAGCCGCGAAGACGCGGCCTCGGGCAGGCCGATGGCGTACCCGGCCACCAGTTGCACACCGGCGTAGACCGCCCACCACAGGCTGTAGGAGGAACCGAGCACGGGGTAGGGCTCGGGGGCCAGCCTGCGGGCGTGGAGCAGGCCGGCGGCAAAGACGATGACGACGGTCACGACGTTGTACAGCGGTCTGGCCACCAGCCGCACCGTCAAAACACCTCGCCGGACCGCACCATGGTGGTCCCATCGGCATCGTCGGCCCCGCGTTGAGGCACCCAACGGTGGTCACAACCAGGATCCGGCGCTCAGATCGGGCGGGATCCTGCCGACCGGGACCTGTAGCCATCCCCTGGCAGGCCGGAGCCCAACGTGACATCGCCCCATCTCCAGTACGACGAACCGGTCCTTCGCTATCATCGGATCGTGGCCGAATTGACGGCCGAGGTGGCCCCGATCGGTGGGCGGGTGCTCGACGTCGGCTGCGGGCCCGGTCAGATTCTCGGCCAGCTCCAGGCGTTGCGGGACGACCTCGAGCTGGTTGGCATCGACGGCGACGAGGAATGCCTCCGCCGGGCGGCGCGGCGATGCCCGACGGCAACGCTGATCCAGGGTGACCTCGAGAGGCCCGGGCCGGCGGAGGACGCCGGCCGACGATTCGACGTCGTCGTCTCGTCGCATTCGTTGGAGCATCTCGCCGACCCGGTGGGCGCCCTGGCGTACTGGCGGGCTCTGTTGGCGGCCGAGGGAAAGCTCGTGGTTGCGGTTCCGAACTCGCTGCAGCCGCTGCTGATGACCCGGGCGGTGCTTCGGCGGCCGAAGGCCAACGATGGGCACTACTACATCTGGGACCGGGCGACGTTCGAGAACTTCTGTCGGCTGGCGGGGTTTCAGATCATCGACCGCCGCCAGGACTATGTGCCGCTCACCACGGTCCGCCTTCGGCAACGACTGCCTGCCATCGCCGGCTTGGAACGGGCATTGCTGCGGCCACTCCCCCAGTTCTCGAACTCACATATCGTGGTGATGGAGCCAGGCGGTGGACCGACTCGTGAGCCGGTCGCAGCCGGGCAACACCCGGTACCGGGCGGACGAAGGTAGGCGAAACGCGTCCGGCCCGCAGCCGGACGCCGGGCCGGTCAGGCCTGGGGGAGCACCTGGGCCAGGAATCGACCGGTATGGCTCTTGGTGTTGGCGGCCAGCTGTTCCGGCGAGCCGGTGGCCACGATCGTGCCACCACCGTCGCCCCCGTCCGGGCCGAGGTCGACGATCCAGTCCGCGGTCTTGATGACATCGAGATTGTGCTCGATGACCAGCACGGTATTGCCCTGATCGACCAATCGTCCCAGCACGGTCAGCAGCCGCCTGATGTCCTCGAAGTGAAGGCCGGTCGTCGGCTCGTCGAGCAGGTAGATGGTGTGCCCTGTCGACCGCTTGGCCAGCTCGGAGGCCAACTTCACCCGCTGGGCCTCACCGCCGCTGAGGGTCGGCGCTGGTTGGCCGAGCCGGACGTAGCCCAGCCCGACGTCGACCAGGGTCTGGAGGTGGCGGGCGATCGGCGGCTGATTGGAGAAGAACTCCAACGCCTCCTCGATCGGCATGTTCAACACGTCTGCGACCGATTTGCCCTTGAACTGGATCTCCAGGGTGTCCCGGTTGTAGCGGGCGCCCTTGCAGGTTTCGCACGGCACGTAGACGTCGGGCAGGAAATGCATCTCGATCTTGATCGTGCCGTCACCGGCACACGTCTCGCAGCGACCGCCCGACACGTTGAAGCTGAACCGTCCGGGCTGGTAGCCACGGACCTTGGCCTCGTTGGTCAGGGCGAACAGCTTGCGGATGGCGTCGAACACACCGGTGTAGGTCGCCGGGTTGGAGCGTGGGGTGCGGCCGATCGGCGACTGATCGATGTCGATCACCTTGTCGAGGTGCTCGAGGCCATCGATGGAGCGGTGCAGACCCGGCGGCATCTTCGAACTGTAGATCCGCTGCATCAGCGCTCGGAGGAGAATGCCGTTGACCAGCGTGGACTTGCCGGAGCCCGAGACCCCGGTGACCGCAACGAAACAGCCGAGCGGCAACTCGACGTCGATGTTCTTGAGATTGTTCTCCCTGGCCCCGGTGATGGTGAGCTTGGCCTCGGTCGGCTGCCGTCGCACGGCCGGGACCGGCACCGTCTTCTTGCCCGAGAGGTAGTGCCCGGTGATCGAGTTCCTCTTCTTCAACAGCCCTTTCACCGCGCCGCTGTACACCACGTCGCCACCGTGCTCGCCTGCTCCGGGGCCGATGTCGACCACGTGATCGGCGACCCGGATCGTCTCCTCGTCGTGCTCGACCACCAACACCGTATTGCCGATGTCCCGAAGCCGACGGAGGGTGGAGATGAGCTTGGCGTTGTCTCGCTGGTGGAGCCCGATGGAGGGTTCATCGAGCACGTACAGGACGCCGACCAGCCCCGATCCGATCTGGCTCGCCAGCCGGATGCGCTGCGCTTCCCCTCCGGACAGGGTGGACGCCGAGCGACTCATCGACAGGTAGTCGAGGCCGACGTCGAGCAGGAAACTCAGCCTGGCGTTGATCTCCTTGATGACCCGGTCGGCGATAAGGTGCTCACGGTCGGTCAGTTCCAAACCGTCGAGGGCCTTCGCCGCCTCGCCGATCGAGATCGAGCAGATCTCGTGGATGTTGCGACCATCGATCCTGCAGGCCAGCGACAGCGGGTTGAGCCTGGCGCCGTCGCATGCCGGGCAGTGCACCTCCCGCATGTAGCCCTCGATCTGCTCCCGGGCGCTGTCGGACTCGGCCTCGGTATGGCGGCGCCGCAGGTACGGCAGCACCCCTTCGAAGTTGGCGTTGTAGGTTCGGACCCGGCCGAACCGGTTCTTGTACCGCACGGTGACCTTGATCGGGGCGACGCCGGTCTTGCCGCTGTGCCCGTTGAGCAGCAGCTTCTGTTGCTTGGGCGTCAGCTGCTGCCATGGCCTGTCGACGTCGATGTCGTATTGCTCGCAGACCCCGTGCACCAACCGCTCGAAGTACTGACTCTTGCGGGACGACCAGGGGTGGATGGCCCCGTCTGCCACCGACAACTCGGGGTTGGGAACGACCAGTTGGGAGTCGACTTCGAACGTGGTCCCCAGGCCGTCGCACGCCTCGCAGGCGCCGTAGGGCGAATTGAAGGAGAAGTTGCGGGGGGCCAGCTCCTCGAAGCTCTTGCCGTCGCTCGGCCGGGAGAGATGCTGGCTGAACACCAGCACCTCGGAGTCGGCATCCGAACCCTTGGCCGCCATGATCTCGATCTCGGCGACACCCTCGGCCAGTCGGAGTGCGGTTTCGATGGAATCGGTGAGGCGCCGCTCGATACCATCCCGCCGGACCAGCCTGTCCACCACGATCCGGATGTCGTGGGTTTCGTAGCGGGCCAGCTCCGGCAGGTCACCGCCGAGCTCGATCAGCTCACCGTCGACGACGGCCCTGACGAAGCCCTCCTTGGCCAGATCGATCAGCAGCGTCTCGTAGGTGCCCTTGCGGCCCCGAACGACCGGGGCCAGGACCTGGAACCGGGTACCGTCGTCCAGCTTGAGGATACGATCCACGATCTGTTGAGGGGTCTGGCGAACCAGCGGCTCGCCGGTTTCGGGGTCGTGGGGGGTGCCGACCCTGGCGAACAGCAGGCGAAGGTAGTCGTACACCTCGGTGACCGTGCCGACCGTCGACCGGGGGTTGCGGCTCGCCGATTTCTGGTCGATGGAGATCGCAGGCGAGAGGCCCTCGATGAAGTCGACATCGGGCTTGTCCATCTGGCCGAGGAACTGCCGGGCGTACGACGAGAGCGACTCGACGTAGCGCCGCTGCCCCTCGGCGTAGATCGTGTCGAACGCCAGCGATGACTTGCCGGAACCGGACAGGCCGGTGAACACGATCAGCTTGTCCCGAGGAAGCTCCAGATCGACGCCACGCAGGTTGTGCTCTCTCGCTCCACGAACGACGATCTTGCCAGCCACGACCTCCGATCTTACCGCCGAGGAAACCGAACGGGCGTTCTATCGGGGATTGCTATGGCCCATCATCGGCGCGCTCAATCGCTGCTCCGCCCGGCCGACCTGAATGGCAGCTGCTGTGCCATCGCCTGGCTTGTGGCGGTGCTGGAGTCCGACCACCGGAGAGCAATGCGGAGAGCCACATGTCGAGAGGTGGAGGTGGCGTGGAGACCCTGTCGCCGACCTCGCCGATCGGCCGACGATCGCCGTCGCTGGGTCGACACCAGCTGTTCCTGGCGATGATTCTGTTCGCCCTGATCCCGGTGGCGGGCCTGGGGGCGGTGTGGTCGGCAGACGAGGGCGCCCTGCTCTACCAGCTCGATGCCGTGGTGGCAGGCCGGGGCTGGACGTTCTCCCACCCGTTCCCGGCCGTCGACCAGAGCGGCACCTGGTTTCCCATCCACCTCGCATCCTGGGCGGCAGGCTCCGGTCCCGAGGGTTGGGGGCCGGTGGGAGACTGCTGGTCGACGGCGGACCGATGCCGCTACGTCGTCCTGGCCAAGCACGCCGCCTACCTCCATCTGTCGGCGGGACTGTACCGAGTCGGCGGCTACAGCGCCCTGATCGCCGCCTCGGTGGCGTCCACGGTGGCCGCGGCCGCCGCAACCGCTCGACTGGCCGCCATGGTCGACCGGGCAGCCGCTGTACCCGCCCTGTGGATCGCCGGTTTGGCCAGCCCGCTGTTCATGGCCTCCTACGTGGCCTGGGGTCACACGCTGGCCGCCGCTCTCATCGGTTGGGCCGCGGTGCTGTTGTTGGGTTCCGACCGAGGAACAACCCGGCGCGGGGCCGGCCTGACGCTGTTGTTCCTGGCCTGCCTGGTCAGGACCGAAGCGCCCCTGGCCGGGTTGGCCATCGGGTTCGGGCTCATTCGTCGTTTCATTTGCCGGGTCCTGGGCCGTTTCCCGGTCCGGCCGGCCCAATCCGACGGCCGTCGGCATCGTGGCCAGGGACGGGGCCACTGGCAGGGACGGGACGGGGACGGGCTCTGCGAATCACCGTCGGCTCCATCGCTGATCAGCGCCTGGCGAGACCAGCGGTTGACCGGAGCGGCGGTGGTGGCGACGGCCGTCGCCGGTGTGATCGTCGATCGGTTGACCGATGTCCCGACCGGCGGTCCGGTCGAACCGGTGGCCATCGGCGAAGCGTTCGGGTTCCTGGCCGGACGGGTCGAGGCCTTCACCATCACCTGGCTGCAGCCGGCCTACGGTTCGGACCCCCGCGACCTGCTGATCCTGGCCGCGGCCGCCCTGACCCTGATGGCCGGCGTGCTGGCCAGACGAGGACCGACGGCATCGACCGGCGCCACCGTCGCCTTGGCGGCGGCGGTACTGGCGTTGGGGACCCGGTTCGTGGTGGCCCCCGGGGCCCTGGTTCCCGGCCTGGTCGTGGCCTTTCCTGTGCTGTTCGCCGGCCTGCTCCTGCTCGATCGCAAGACGATCGTCGCCGATGGAGCCATGGTTCTGCTGGCCCCGTTCTGCCTGTACTGCGGGGCGGTGCTGGCCACCCAGTATCGCCACGGCGGCGGTGGCGAGTGGGGCGGCCGATACTTCGCGGTCGGGCTTCCCTTGGGGATGGCCGCCGCCACCGTCGGGCTGGTCAGGGCCGGCGCACTGTTTCCTCGGCCGCACAGACGTTCGCTGGGAGGCCTGCTGGCGGTCTCGATGGTGCTGCTGAGCACGATGGGGCTGCTCGGTCTACGAGCGGTCCGGCACCAGACGGCGGACCTGGCCATCGACGTCGACCGGGCGCTCGACGCCATCGAAAGGGCAGGCGACGAGCCGGTGGTGGTGACCACCGTCCATGGTCTTGGCCGGTGGATGTGGCGAGACGTCGACCGGGGTCGGTGGCTGCGGGTCCCTGAGAGCGAGCTGGCGGCCGCCGGCACCCGGCTCCGGTCGCTCGGTGTGGATGCGGTGGTGTTGGTCTCGGCCGACCCGGCCCGCGAAGCAGAGCTCCTGGGTCGCTCCTACCGGCCAGACACCGCAGCCGACGCCCGGTCTGGCGACCTGGCGGGGGGCGGGATCGTGGTCCTGACCATGGAGCGCAAACCCTGACGGATCGACAATCGTCTCGAGACCTGCGGCGGAATCAGCCGCACCCCGGTTCAGCGGTCCACGTCGGCCAGGAACCAGAAGCGTTCCGGCGAACCTCGCAGGCACCCGAAGGGGCCCGAGCGGCGGCCTGGTCAGACCATTTCCCGCAGCTCCCGCCGAAGGTCTTTGATCTCGTCTCGGAGCCGGGCCGCGTATTCGAACCGGAGTTCGCTTGACGCATCCTGCATCTCGCCCTCGAGCGTATCGATCAGCCTCCGTAGCTGATCCTCGGGCAACTCGGCCAACTCCCGGATCCGCTGCTGCTCCTCGGGTCGCCGCTTGCGCCGGTCCTTGCCCGGCATCGGTGCGGTTTCATCGGGACGGATCAGCGACAGGATGTCAGTGACGGCCTTGCGAATGGTCTCCGGTTTGATGCCGTGTGCCTCGTTGTACGCGACCTGCAGGCCGCGACGGCGATTGGTCTCCGAGATGGCGCTCTGCATCGACGGGGTGATCTTGTCCGCATACATGATGACCCGACCCTCGACGTTGCGGGCCGCCCGTCCGATCGTTTGGACCAGGGAGGTTTCGGACCGGAGAAACCCCTCCTTGTCTGCGTCGAGGATACACACCAGCTCCACCTCCGGCAGATCCAGACCCTCCCGAAGCAGGTTGATGCCGACCAGAACGTCGAATTCGCCCATCCGCAGGCCCCGGAGCAGCTCGATCCGCTGGATGGTGTCGACCTCGGAGTGCAGATACCGAACCCGGACTCCCTGCTCCAGCAGGTACTCGGTGAGATCCTCCGACATCTTCTTGGTGAGGGTGGTGACCAGGACCCGGCCTTGGCGATCGGTCACGGTGGAGATCTCGTCGAGCAGATTGTCGATCTGGCCCTTCGTGGGTCGAACGACCACTTCGGGATCGATCAGGCCGGTGGGTCGTACGATCTGCTCGGCCACCGTCGAGGAGTTGGCCAGCTCGAAGGGCCCCGGTGTCGCCGACAGGAAGACCACCTGGTTGACCATCTCCCGCCACTCGTCGAACCGCAGCGGCCGGTTGTCCGCCGCCGACGGCAGCCGGAACCCGTGCTCGATCAGGGTTTCCTTTCGACTCCGGTCCCCCTCGTACTGGCCGTGGAGCTGGGGCACGGCGACATGGCTCTCATCGAGCACCATCAGGTAGTCGTCGGGAAAGAAGTCGATCAGGGTGAACGGCCGCTCACCGGCGGACCGGCCGTCGATGTGGCGGCTGTAGTTCTCGATGCCGTTGCAGAAGCCCATCTCCTGCATCATCTCCAGGTCGTACTGGGTGCGCATCCGCAGCCGCTGGGCCTCCAGGAGTCGGTTCTGCTTCTCGAACTCGCTGAGCCGTTCCTGCAGTTCGGCTTCGATGCCGGCGATGGCCTTTGCCATCTTCTCGTCGGAGGCCACGTAGTGGGTGGCCGGATAGACAGCCAAGTCATCGAGCGTTGCCAGCCGCTCACCGGTGAGGGGATCGACCGTGGTGATGGCTTCTATCTCGTCGCCGAACAGCTCGATACGGACCATGAACTCCTCGTAGGCCGGGTGGAGCTCGATCGTGTCTCCCCGGACCCGGAACTTCCCCCTGGTGAGGTTCATGTCGTTGCGTTCGTACTGCATGTCGACCAGCTTGGTGAGGATGCTGCGCTGGTCGTACTCCCTGCCCACCTCGAGCATGAGCAGCTTCTTGCGATACTCGTCCGGCGAACCGAGACCGTAGATACAGGACACCGAGGCCACCACGATCGTGTCGTTCCTGGTGAGCAGGGCCGAGGTGGCGGCGTGGCGCAGCCGATCTATCTCGTCGTTGACCGACGAGTCCTTCTCGATGTAGGTGTCCGAGGACGGCATGTAGGCCTCGGGCTGGTAGTAGTCGTAGTAGCTGACGAAGTACTCGACCCGGTTGTTGGGGAAGAACTCGCGGAACTCGTTCGCCAGCTGGGCGGCGAGTGACTTGTTGGGGGCGATCACCAACGTCGGTTTCTGCACCGCCTCGATGGTCCAGGCGATGGTGGCGGACTTGCCGGACCCGGTGATGCCGAGCAGGGTCTGCATCTTCTCGCCGGCCTGGATGCTCCGGCGAGCTCGGCGATCGCTTTCGGTTGATCTCCCGCCGGAGAGTACTCCGACACCATCTGAAACGCAGGCATCACTCAACACTACCCCGGCCCACTGACAGTCTGTCCCGCTCGGCGGGCGACGCCGGGGCGACGATCGGCCGGGCCCGGCACTGGGGTCAGGCCTTCGCTACGCCGCTCGGGCGGCAAGGGCCTCCAACCAGGACCAGCATCGCTCCACCTCGGTGTGGAGGTGATCGAGATCGCCGCCGTTGTCGATCACGAAGTCTGCCAGCGCCAGCCGTTCCTCCCTGGTGACCTGGGCCGCCATCCTGGCTTCCGCGTCGGCCCGGGAGAAGCCCCGGTGTGCCACCAGCCGCTCGATGGCGGTCTCGACCGGGCAGTCGACGACGATGACCGCCTTCGCCCCTCGTTTTCCGGCATCGCCCTCGGCCAGCAGCGGGATGTCGAGCACGACGAACCGGTCGGTGTCGGCCAGGGCATCGGCCTGCCTGGCCATCTCACGGCGGACCGCGGGATGAACGATCTTGTTCAGCGCCTTCAGCTCGGCCTCGTCGGCGAAGACCAGATCGGCGACCGCCTGGCGATCCAGCTCGCCGGTCTGCCGGACGATGCCGTCACCCCATCGCTCGACCATGGCGACGAAGACCGCCTGGCCCGGCCGCTGGAGCTGCTTGACCACCTCGTCGGCATCGACGATCGCCGCTCCCCGCTCGGCCAGCCTGGCCGACACCGATGATTTGCCGGATCCTATTCCCCCGGTCAGTGCCACCAGCAACATCGGGCCAACATAGCAGCGGCCAACCCCCCACCCCAGCGGCGGCGGCGACCCTCCCGACGGCGACAGTCGCCGGTCATCGACGCCGGGCGATGCCGCGGCTACCACCGCCGGGCGGGCATCGGCTATGAAGAGGTTCGACGTCGACGCCCGTCGACCCGACACACGGGAGGACACCCGATGAGCTGGACCACCGAGCCGACCACCGACAACGGCACCACCGAACGGGACTTCGTGATCGAGGGCCCCGGAGGCCCGGTTCCCGGTGTCTCGTGGTCACCTGCCGATCGGCCCGGCCGACCGGTTGCTGCTGCTCGGCCACGGAGGAACAACCGACAAGCGGGCAGACTACATCAAGCAGGTGGCGAGCCTGGCGGTCGGCCACGGGATGGAGGCGGTGGCGATCGACGGTCCCGGTCACGGTGACCGCACGCTGCCCGGCCTGACCCCCGGCCCCGACAGCTTTTTCGAGGTGTGGAACCAGGGCGGAGGTACCGACGGCATCGTCGCCGACTGGCGGGCCACGTTGGACTTCGTCGAGTCACAACACGGTGCCAGGCCCGCCGGCTGGTGGGGGCTCTCGATGGGCACGATGATGGGGCTGCCGGTCACCGTCGCCGACGATCGCATCACCGTCGCCGTCCTCGGCCTCATGGGTCGATGGGGGCCCAATGGCGATGACCTCATGCGGTTGGCCCCGGAGATCGGCTGCCCGCTCCGGTTCCTGGTTCAGTGGGACGACGAGATCGTCCCCCGTGCCGCCTGCCTCGAGCTCTTCGATGCGCTGGGTTCCGCCCGCAAGACGCTGCATGCCAATCCCGGGTGTCCACGCCGCCGTCCCTGCCGTCGAGGTGGTGGCATCGGTCGAGTACCTCGACCGGTATCTCGGCTGAGTCGGACCTGCGGCGCAGGTCCTCATCGAGTTCGCGGGGAATCCTTCGGGTGCATCGAGCTCGCGGGAACCCTTCGGGTTCCTGACGAACATCGCCCGTCGAACACGACAAGAACGCCGTTTCCCTCACATCGAGGTCGGATACTCCGATTTCTAACTGGGGCCGCTGTACTCGTGCGCCCCAGACGACAGAAACGACGTTCGACCTTTCAATGGGACTACCCACGCTGAGCAATCGCCCCAGAGCGGGACTGTTGGAGCACCCCGCGCTGTGGGATGCGCGGTCCGTCGATCAGCGCAACGAACCCGGCCCCGGCCGAAACGTCGACCAGCTGGCCAGTTTCGCCGCCGCCATCGTCAACGTCCGCTGGGCCACCACCACCGTCGCGCTGGTCCTCACCGGCAGCGTTGTCCTGCAACCGGATTGGCTCACGATCGGAGCCGCATCGGCGGTCCTGGCCAACACGATCTACCGCTCGCTCCAACCGCTGGTCTACACCGGATCCCCGTTCGACCAGCTACTCCTGCTGCTCGAGGTCGGCTCTGTTCTGGGCGGTGCTGGCCACCACCGGGTTCTGGCGTTCCCCGCTGGTCATCGCCGCGGCGTCGATCCTGGTGGTTGCCGGATTCGCAGGTGGTTTTCGACTGGCCATGCGGATCGGGCTGGTCATGACGATCAGCCTGACCATCGTCGAGTTCGCCACGTCCGAGCTCACCGCGGCCGACATGTCCGACGCCATCCAGTGGAGCGCCCTGCTGTTGCTGACCGGGGTCATCGCCGGCTACGGCAGGCGGATCTCCGGGGAGGCGAGTCGTCGCCACTCGGTGACCCTCGACCGGGTGTCGCAGCTGACCGACGCCAACACGCTGCTGTTCAATCTCCACCGGCTGGCCCAGACCCTGCCGGCTTCGCTCGATCAAACCGAGGTCCTGGACTCCAGCCTGATGAAGCTCCGGGGCCTGCTCGACTTCGATCGGGCAGCAATCCTGCTGTTCGAGGAAACCGACCGGACCTGGGTGGTGGCTCAGCAACAGGCGCTCGGCATCCGGGGGACGATCGATCCGGCCACCTTGCCGGAGCCGGCGAAGCGGGCCATCTCGACCTGGCAGGCAACCTGCGAGGGCGACCTGTCGAGCCAGCGCCCCGGCCTGCACCAGACCTCGCAAAGCGGGCTGTTCGCCCCGATGACCACCCGGGATCGGTTGATCGGCCTCGTCGTGATCGAATCCCACCAGCCCGGTCACTACGACGACCACGATCGGCGCACCCTGCAGGGCTTTCTCGAACCGATGGCGCTGGCCATCGACAATGCCAGGTGGTTCGGGCGACTGAGGCGGGCCAGCGTCGACGAGGAGCGATCGCGGATCGCACGCGACCTGCACGACCGGATCGGTCAGTCTCTGGCCTGCCTCGGCTTCGACGCCGATCGCCTGGTCCGGTACCACGAAGCCGGCCACCAGATCGGGCCCGAGTTGCAGACCCTTCGCCAGGGCGTCCGAGCGGTCACCGCCGAAGTCCGCGACGCCCTCTACGACCTGCGAGCCGACGTCGCCGAGGACAAGGACCTCGAGCAGACCATCAGCGAATTCGCATCCCGGCTGGCCGACCGGAGCAATCTCCACATCGACGTCGACAGCGTGGCCACCAACCGGCTGCCGCTGCTGCAGGAACGGGAGATGTGGCGCATCGCCCAGGAGGCGCTCATCAACGTGGAGCGTCACGCCGAGGCGACGGCGGTCAGGATCACGTGGCGTTGCGATAAGCACCAGGCCTCGCTCGACGTGGTCGATGACGGGTGTGGCATGCCCGAGGACAACGCCGGCCGGATCGATTCCTACGGCATCGTCGGCATGCGGGAGCGGGCGAACAGCATCGGGGCAGCACTCGAGATCATTTCCAAACCGGGAGAAGGGACAACAGTCCGGTGTTACCTCAACCAGACATGAACAGCCGCCGAGCCGATGACCACAAGGATCATCGACCGATGACCGCCGCCGAGGAGCGAATCACGATGAGAAAATCGATCAGGCTGCTGCTGGCCGACGATCACCGAATGCTCAGAGAGGGGCTGCGCAAGTCGCTCGACGAGCTCGGCTTCACCATCGTCGGCGAGGCTCGCAACGGTGCCGAGGCGGTCGATCTGGCCGCCGCGGTCCAACCCGACGTTGTGCTGATGGACGTGACCATGCCAGAGCTCGACGGGGTCGAGGCGACCCGCCAACTCAAGGCCAGACTGCCCGGTACCTTCGTGATCATGTTGACCATGCACGCCGACCAGGACGTGCTGGCCGAGGCCATCCGGGCCGGGGCGAACGGATACCTGGTCAAGGACTGCAGCACCGACGAGATCGCCTCGGCCATCGACTCGGTGGTGGTAGGCGAGACCGCACTTTCACCGCGGCTGGCGGCCTCCATGCTGGCCGAGGTTCGGCGGCAGGACTCGGCCACCCAAACCGACCGGATCATCACGCCGCGGGAGGAAGAGGTGCTGCAACTCATCGCCGATGGCTGCTCGACCCCCGAGGTGGCCGAGCAGCTGTTCATCAGCCAGAAGACCGTCAAGAACCATCTGGCCTCGATCTACCAGAAGCTCGATGCCCGTGACCGGACCCAGGCGGTGCTGCAAGCCGTGCGCATGGGCATCGTCAGTATCAACTGACGACAGGTAACACCGTCAGTATCAACTGACGACGGGTAACACCGTCAGTATCAACTGACGACAGGCAACACCGTCAGGCGACCGGTCCGCCGACGGCTGTGGCAGATCGGCGGGTGGCCGCGGCAGAGGCCGCCAGCACCGCCACCAAACCCCAGGCCACGAACGAGAAGATCCGCAACACCAGCTGCACGTCGTCGGCCACCGCACCCGACACGACCAGCAGGAACAGGCCGTAGCCGAGACGACCGGCGAGCGAGTTCAGGCTCAGGAACGTGGCCCGATGCCGCCGCTCCACCTTGGGAGCCACGGCCGCGCTGATCAGCACCGGCGCCGCCGCTCCCTGGGCACTCCGGAACGCGACGAGAACCAGCACCCAGGCCTCGACCCGGACGGCCATCACGGTGACGATCAGAGCCGAGAGGGCGGCCAAGCCGATGAGGGTCGCTCCGGTGCCGAACCGACGACCGAGCGGCGCGCTCGCTCTGGCCGAACCGGCGCCGACGATGGAGACCAGAGCGAACACCAGTCCGGAGAACAGCGGCGTCGCGCCGACATCGCCGGGGCTTCGCCCCAGGACCTCGGTCAGCCACGGTTGCAGCACGGTGACCGCAACGTGTTCCAGGGTGACCATGACCACGCCGTAGAAGAAGATCCACGCCAGGGGGCGGTCTGCCAGGTAGGCCAGGCACCGCGTCACCTGTTCGATCGGCCCCTCGGCGCCGATCGGCACCGTGGATGGTGGCCGATCGGGTCCGGAGACGTACCGGCCGGGATCGGCCAGTGCCGGCGTGACCGCCGGCGGTGGCTCGACCAGGGCCAGCGTGACCCCGAACTGGCAGAGTGCCAGCACCAGGGAGGCCAGGAACGCCAGCCGCAGGTCGATCAGCCCGAGTGCGCCGCCGGCCACCGCCGACAGCGACGTCACAGCGAAACCCAGCGAGGCGACCCTGGCCTGGCGGTCGGCGTACTCCGAGCTTCGACCAAGCGATTCCAGGGTGTCGAAATGGAAGCTGACGTCGGTCCCGGACAGGGAGGCGAACCCGGCCGCCATGAACAGCTGACCCAGCGCCACCACGGCGAAGGTGTTCCCACCGAGGAGGAAGCACAGGTGGGCCCCCACCCAACACAACGCCGCCACCCGGAGGGTGAGCACCCGTCCGAAGCGATCGCTCATCCATCCGGACGGTACTTCCAGGGGCACGACGAACAGGTAGTAGAGCGAGGCCAGTAGCAGAGCACCGTCGAGATCGAAACGGGCCCTGGTGAACAGCACCATGACCGGAACCCACACAAAGGCACTGGCCAGGCTCTGATGCAGCGGTATCAGCCGCAGATTTGCCGACGGATCGGCCCCCTCACCCATCCCGGCAACTGTAGGTCGAGGTTGGCAGGCCGGACCGGAGCGGCCGGCCGCCGGTCCGCTACTGCTCCGATCGGCAGCGATCGAACACCGGGCTGTCGATCCGGCAGGCCACGATCCAGTCGTCGCTTCGCCTGGCGATCGACCAGTCGTCTGCAGCCTCGAGGTGGTCACCGAGCAGCGAGTCGGCAGCCCACAGCACGACGTCGGCGGCCCGACGGTCGAGCACCTCGGCGTAGTCGCCACCGTAGAGCAGGGTGAGGTGGTCGCTGGTGACGTCGAGGGGGTAGAAATCGAAGCGATCGTCGATGAACACCGAGGCCCGATCGCCGTATCGGTAGGTCAGGTAGTTGCCGACCGCTTCCCGATGGATCAGGTTGACATCCGGCGTGGCCACCAGCTCTCTGGCCTCGAGGTAGTCGACCTCGTCGATCGGGTACAGGTCGAGCTGCAACCCCGGTTGGACCATCACTGCGATCACGGCCACGGCTAGGCCGGCGATCGATGCCTTGCCCAGCAGGCGAGAGCCGAGGGAGACGGTACTGCCGTCCTCGGCCCCGTAGAACTGGTGGAGGCTTGGGGCCACGAGGACGACGACGACCAGCGAGGCGATGGCGATGTTGCGGACCGCCAGCAGACCGCAGGTGAGGAAGCCGATGGCGGGGAGCATCGCCTGCCAGCGGGCGCCGAGCTTTGCCGCCAGCACGACCAGGGGCAGCAGTGCCAGGAACAGCCACTCCCAGTAGTGGTGGAACGACGGTGCCTGCCATTCGACAACCCGGTCGAGTGCTTCGCTGCGACCCAACAGTCGGAACGGGAACCACAGCAGCCGGGGACCGAGCGGGTTGACGGCGCCGAGGGCGATCCCGCCGAGGGCGTACCCCAGCAACCGCAACTCTCGCTCCGGCTTGACCCGATCGTCGATCCAGGCCCCGATGGCCGCCGCCGACAGGAGAGCCACCGCCATGGGGAACGAGCCGTGGGAATTGACCCACAGCCACATCACCGGTAGCAACAACCAGGCCGGCCGATCCAGTTGCAGCACCTGCAGCACCGCCACCATGGCCAACAGCCCGAACATCAGCGGACGGGGCGACCACAGATGCAGGCCGAGGATCAGTGGAACCATGGCCAGGGTCAGACGGGGCACGATCTGCGCCGCCGGCCGCAGCAGCTGCCACAGCCCGACGCCAACGGCGGCCGAGACGACCGCCGTGGACGGCTCGGATGGCGGAAGGGCCAACGAGACGATCGACGGTCCCGTACAGCAGGCTGATCAGCCAGCTCTGCACCGTCCACGGCTGGCCTGCCGCGGTGCTGGAATAGAGGTCGACGGTGGGGACCGACCGTCGATCGATGACCTCCCGGCCGGTGGCCAGGTGGGTCAGGAGGCTGTTGTCCGTCATCGTCTTGGCCCCGATGACGAACCCGAGAAGCGCCAACGCCAGCCCGAGGCTACGGGAGAGGTTGAAGCGGGCCTCCCGCCGGTACTGTGCCGCCTCCAGCTCGACCGGGGTCATCGACGGGCCGACTCAGCTGAAGGATTCGGAGATGTTGATCAGCGCCGGGCCGAGGATGACGACGAACAGGGCGGGGAAGATGCAGAAGACCATCGGGATCAGCATCTTGACCGGTGCCTTCTGGGCCCGTTCCTGGGCCAACTGGCGGCGCTTGATCCGCATCTCGTCCGCTTGGCCCCGCAACACCCGCCCGATGCTGACGCCGAACTTGTCAGCCTGGATCATGGCCAGGACGAACGACCGGATCTCCGGCAGGTCGACCCGCTCCTGCAAGCCTCGAAGCGAGTCCGACCGAGATGCCCCGGCGCTGGTCTCTCCCATCACCCGTGCGAACTCGTCCGAGAGATCACCGGGCACGTTGTGGATCACACGGTCGACGGCCTGCTCGAAGCCGAGCCCGGCCTCGACCGAGATGACCAGAAGATCGAGCACATCGGGAAGCGACCGCTGAATGGAACGGGATCGTGTCTCCACCTTGGAGTTGAGTCGGGAGTTCGGGCCGATCGCCAGGCCGGCGATTCCGACAACGGCCAGGATCAACTGGGGCAGGCCGCTCATGGCCAGCGGGTTGATGAGGAACACGAACCCAAGCCAGAACGGCACCAGTACGAAGCAGAGGATCCTGATGGCGAGAAAGCGCTCGACCTTCTCCGAGGAGTAGATACCGGCCTGGACGTGCTTCATCCGCACGCTCTCCACGTAATCCGGTGGATTGAATCGGCTGCCGACTCTGGAGAAGGCGGCGAAGACCGGACCGAGGATGCGTTCGTGGAGGGGGGCCAGCAACTCCTGATCCCGTTGATTCTCCACCTGGTAGTCGTCGAGCTGGCGGAGGCTGTTGCGGGCCGTATTGCGTTCGTCGAGCTGATTGAGCAGCACGAACACCCCGAGGCCGAAGGCCAGGACCAGGCCGCCGATGAAGGCTTCCGGCGGCAATCCGTCGACGAATACTAGACATCGATCGTTATCACTTTCTTCATCCAGGCCAGGCCGACGAGGCCGGCGACGACTGCCGCCCCGAGCAGAATCCAGCCGATGGTTCGGCTGAACAGACACCGAGAGGTAGTCGGGGTTCATCACCCACATGACCAGACCGAGGCCCGGGGGCAGCATCGACAGGATGCCGGCCGAGACCCGACCCTCAGCGGTCAGGGCGTTGACCTCGCGGTGCAGTCGCTCCCGCTGGATCATCGTGTCCGGACCGGTCATCAGCACCTCGGACAGGTTGCCGCCGACCTCGCGTTGAATACCGATCGCCATCACGGCCCAGGCGAAGTCCTCGCTGTCCAGTCGCTCGGCGATACCGGCCAGGGCGTCCTCGAGCTCCCGGCCGAGCTGGGCTTCGGTCATGGCCCGCCGCAGTTCGTAGCCCATCGGATCGGCGATCTCGTTCGACACCGCATCGATGCCCTGGGGCAAGGAGTATCCGGCCCGCAGCGTTCCGGCCAGCAGTTGCAGGGCGTCCGGCAGCTGGGCTTCGAAGTGCTTGAGCCTGCGTCCGGCGATGAACTGGACGGCGGCGAAACCACCGATGGCCAGGATCACCCCGAACACCAGACCGACGAGCAGGCTACCGGTGACGGCGAACAGCATCCCGGACCCGACCAGGACGATGGCGGCGAGGAAGAACAGGGCCTCGCCGGCCCGAACCGGCAGGTTGGCCCGTTCCAGCAGGTCCTCGATCCTGGTCAGGAAACCCCGGCTCTCGGCGAAGGTCTCGGTCATGTCGATGGCTCGGCGAACCAGGGCCGTCTGGACCAGCATCTCCTGGACCTCTTCCTCGTCCAGGGTCTCGTCCCGTTCCGAGTAGCGGGCCAGCACCTTGTCGAGCGATGTTTCGCCGCCGGCGAACATCGAACCGAGGGCCCACAGGCCGGTGGCGATGGCGATGAAGGCCAGCACGACCGAGGCGTAGAGCACGAAGGGCCGACCGAAGAAGCCGAGGTCGGTGACAATGTTGGTCGGACCGGGCTCCAGTTGGAGCCGGGTCGCAGTGGCGACACCGGCCGGATAGGAGAACCGCAGCGTCTGGCCTGCCAGATCGAGCACGACCTCCGGCCGCTCGCCGACCTCGGACGTTGCCGGGTAGGACACGACCAACCTGTCGGAAGCAATGGTCGTCGCCCCGTCGATGGTCGTTGCGACGTCATCCATCGACGCCAGCGTCAGCGTCGCACCACCGGTGCGGTCAACGAGCAGTGACAGTCCTTCGTCGCCCGCTCCCCTGGCCACCCAGACGACCTGGGCCCCGGCCTGTACCAGCTCGGACTCGACGGCGAGGATCGACCGCTCAGATGCGGTATCGGGACCGCTCGAGAGCACGACGACCGTTCGTACCGCCTTGGAGTTGTCGCTGAACGACCGGGCGGCGACGCCGACGGCATCGTGGAGTGCCGCACCCCGTCCGGCGGTGAGTGCCCGGAGGTCGGCGTCGAGCCGTGTCCGGTCCGTGGTCAGTCTGGTCTTCAGATCGGCTCGCTCTCCGGCGGTGACCAGGCCGACCCGGACATCGGCCGGGAGGTCCTCGACGGAGGCCAGGATGGCGGTCGCCATGGCGTTGAGGGCTCCGGCGGCCATGGTCCGGTTGTCGACGTCGAGCACATAGACGACCTCGGTCGGCCTGGCCAAGGTGCGGGCGGTGGTCACGGTGGGGTCGTCGACCGGTTGACCGTTCTCGACCACCGTCAGCTCCGAAGCGTCGATGGAGAGGTCGTCGCGCAGAACCGAGATCTCCACCTCGGCTTCGGAGGCGTCGACCCCGGTGACGACAGACGGCGCATCGCCGCCGGCTCCCTGATCGCCGTCCTGGGCTGCGGTCGGCGAGCCGAAGACCGCCATCATGGCGGCGGCGACGGCCAGTACCGAGACGGCCGTTGCCATCAGCAGGCCGAATCGCAACCGGGTCTTGGCCATCGGCGTCGCCGCAAGCGGCGCCGGGGCCGCCGAGGAGGTGACCGCCGGTGGCGCGGAGCGGCCGGGTGGTTTCGAGGGGCGGGACGTTTCGGTCATCGCGCTATCGCCTCCGTCGAGGCTGTTGCTGTTCGCCCACCGCGTGGGGAGCGAACATCTCGGGACCGAGCTTGATGCCGTTGTCGGCCAGCTTCTCGGCGAACTTGGGTCGGACCCCGGTCGGCTTGAGTTGTCCCATGAACCGGCCCTGGTCGTCGACACCGGCCCCGAAGTCGAACAGGAAGACGTCCTGGAGGGTGATGATTTCGCCCTCCATGCCGGCCACCTCGCTGATGTGGGTGATCCGGCGGGAGCCGTCCCGGAGCCGCTGCAGCTGCACGATGCAGTCCACCGCCGAGGCGATCTGTTCCCGGATGGCCCGAACCGGCAGGTCGTAGCCCGCCATCAGGACCAGGGTCTCCAGCCGGCTGATCGAGTCCCGGGGATTGTTGGCGTGGAGGGTCGTCAGCGAGCCGTCGTGACCGGTGTTCATGGCCTGAAGCATGTCGAGCGCCTCACCGGACCGGCACTCGCCGACCACGATGCGGTCCGGCCGCATCCGAAGGCTGTTCTTCACCAGGTCCCGAATGGTGATCTCGCCCTTGCCCTCGATATTGGGGGGCCGGGTCTCCAACGACAACACATGTTCCTGGTTGAGCTGCAGTTCCTTCGCGTCCTCGACGGTGACGATGCGCTCACCCTCGGGGATGAAGGAGGACAGCACGTTGAGGGTGGTGGTCTTACCGGTGCCGGTACCGCCGGAGACCAGCACGTTCAGCTTGCCGACGATGCAGGCCTGGAGGAACCGGGCGGCGTGGACGCTGAGGGTCCCGAAGCGGATGAGATCGTCGATCCGCAACGGATCGGCGGCGAACTTTCGGATGGTGAGGAACGGTCCGCCGACGGCCAGCGGAGCGACAACCGCATTGACGCGGGAGCCGTCGAGCAGCCGGGCGTCGCACAGTGGCGAGGACTCGTCGATCCGTCGACCGACCTGCGCCACGATCTTGTCGATGATCCGCCGCAGGTGGAGCGCATCGGCGAAGGTGACGTCCTCCAGGACCAGCTTGCCCGAGCGTTCGGCGAAGATCTGATCCGGGCCGTTGCACATGATCTCGCTGACGTCCTCGTCACGCAGCAGCTTGTCGATCGGTCCATAGCCGAGGATGTCGTCCGAGACGTCCTGGATGAGCTGGGTCCGGTCGGCGGCCGACAGCGGGGTCCGCTCCTGGGCCAGGGCCGCCTGGAGGGCATCGTGGACCTTCTTCCGGAGCTCGTCCTCGGTCAGCCGCTTGTCGTACAGAACCGGGCCCAGCTCTTCGATCAGTGAACCGTGGACGCGGTGCCGCAGTTCGCCGAGCGCGTGGTTGCGTCCGTTGTCGGCAGGACCGCTCTCGGTCCCTTCCTGCAGACGTTGATAGAGAGACATCGCCTAAAGCTCCTGTTTGGTCATCCGAAGAATTTGCGCCGACCGGAGGTCGGGTTGGTTTCGGCCACTGCGCCGTCGAGGAAGCGGACCGCCAACTCCTCGAACGCCCTGGCCACCCCCGACTTGGGGGCCGAGATCACCACCGGTGAGCCCTTGTTGACCGAGATCGGGACAACGACGTCGGACGGCACATGGGCCGCAGCAACGACGCCGAGGGTCCGCTCGACCTCCGAGACGTTCAACTTCACCTTGGAGTCGGCCCGGTTCAGCACCAGGTGCAAGCGCTCCTTGGGAACGTTCAACATCTGCAGGGTGCTGAGGCCGATCTTGACGTTCTTGATGTTGGGGATGTCGAGCCCTGCCACCAGCAGGATCTCGTCGGAGTCCTCGATGACGCTCAATACCACCTCGTTGAAGATGGCAGGCAGGTCGACCAGCACGTGGCCGGCGAAACCTCGGATCGCCTCGATCAGTCTGGCCACCTGGGGACCGGAGATCTGGTCTGCGAAGGTCGGCTCCATCGGTGCCGGCAGCACGTACAGGCCGCTGGGCTCATGCACGGTCAGGAATCGTTCCATCATCGACGGATCCATGTTGTCCAGCTGGTCGATGGCGTCCATCGCCGTGTGCTGGGGTTGGAGCTTGAGCATCACGGCCACGTCGCCGAACTGCATGTGACCATCGAGCAGTACGACCGGCTTCTGGGACCGGCGGGCCAACACGACACCGAGGTTGGTGGCGGTGACCGACTTCCCGGAACCGCCCTTGGTCGAGAAGATGCTGATGACCCGGCCCTGCTCGCCGTCCGCCAGTGCTGCGATCTCGTGGGTTTCGCCGCCTCGGACCAGCTGTTCGGCGCCGGGCAGGCCCTCGGCGATGCGCTCGACGGTCTCGATGAGCATGGCCTGGTCGATCGGGGCCGACAGCACGTCCTTGACCCCGGCTCTGAGTGCCTTGTGCAGCAGCTGGGTCGACAGCTCCGAGGTCACCAGGATCGTGGCGAGATTGGGCCTGCTACGACCCCACCGTTCGACGACGGCCAAGTCGGCCGGTTCGGTGCAGGACGGGCCGAGGATGACGACCTGGGAGGCCAATCCGAGACGGTCCTCGAGCTCTGACAGGCTCGATGCGGTGTCCACCGCACCGGCGAACAGCCCGGCCAGGTAGTCGCTGACCGCCTTGTCGCTGTCGACGACCGCCAGGGCGGCACCGCCGTTCAACCGATGTTCCGGCTCATACTCCTGAGAATCGGCGGGCGTTTCGTCGTCGCCCTCGAACTCGAGGCTGTCGAAGTTGAGGAAGTCGTAGTCTTGGGTCATCAGAGGCCTTCGGGCTCCGGGGTCGGAGCCGGGTCGGGAGTTGCATCGGGGTCGGCGTCGGGATCGGTTGGCACCGGCGAGCCGTCACCGGGGGGCAGCGAGCCTCGGTCGGAGCCGGACCCGCCGGTCGAGCCGTCGCCGGCGGTGCGCGTCGTCGGACGAACCGCCGCCCGGCGTCACGCCGATCCGGTCCTCGGCGTCCGAGAACACGAGCTCGTCAGGAGACTGGCCGGGGTCGACGACACCTTCGTAGCCCTGGTAGGGGGTGAGTCGGCCTTCGCTCTCGCCGGGCAGGACCTGGGTGGTGGGGTCGAGCGGCGGCAGCGCTCGGGGCTCGTAGTCGTCCGGCACCAGCGAGAGGTAGAGGTTGCCTCGTCCGACGTTGAGGATCACCTGCACCGCCTCAGGCGGAACCGCCAGGGTCACCAGACTCTGGTTGACCGCAGGCTGGACCGGCTGGTCCTCGCCCTCGGCTGCGGTCTGGCCGATGTCCGGCACCAGGCTGGTGCCGATGGCCAGGACCTCGGCCTTCTGGTACACGACCCGGGAGTCGACCGGGTACAGGTCGGTGAGGATGGGGCGGGTCGTGTTGTGGCGCTCCAGCTCGGCGGCCAATTCGGCGGTTGCCGATGCGGTCATGGCGATCGGTGGGTCCTCGTCGAAGAACGGGGTGTCCCACTCCCGCTCGGCCAGCACGTTGACGAAGTCGCCGGGCTCGATCAGGTAGGCCGCCCCCTGCGACTGGTCGACGTTGAAGGTGACGGTCACGAGGCCGCGTTCCTCGAGCCGATCGGTGATGCCGGTGTTGACGATCTCCGGCGACACGAAGTTGCCGGAGATGAGGGGGGTGTTGACCGCCAGGTCGGTCACCGCCACCAGGCCGGCCAGCTCGGTGGCCGGATCGACCACGGCGGTGCTCGGACGATACTTCGCCGCCGTTTCGTCGATGCCGATCAGCTGGCTCTCGATCACGGTCTCGATCGGGGTGCCCTTGGGGATGGTTTGGCGCACCACCCAGATCTCGACCGGCGCAGCCTCCTCTCCTGCGGTCGTTTCGGCGTTCTTGACGTAGTTGAGCAGGCCAACAGCGGCCAATGCTCCAACTACCACCGCGACGATAAGGATCACCGTTCGTCGTGAGTTCACGACACTCTCCTGGGTCAGGCGCAGCCAACCGACTGCTCGCTCGTACTTAGGATCTCTGTCGGCGGAACCGTGGACCCACTTAGCACTCGAGCGATGAAAGCCACCCCGGACGCGACGATGACCACCGAACGAAGCCGGTGGTCATCGTTTCGCTGCGCTCATCCGGCGGACCGACCATGGCATGGCCGGTCGGACGACCGGGTTGGCTACTCGGTTGCCGGGTCCTCGACCGAGGCATCCAGCGGGGCATCGTCGGCCGGGGCCTCGACGACCGGGGCCGCGCCGGCGTCGGTCGGAGGCTCGGGTGTTTTGCCGTCCCCGCCACCGCCTTCGAGTTCCTCGTAGTACTCGGCCCATGCCGCTTCGGTGGCCGGATCGACCTCGGTGGGGCCGATGTAGTTGCCCTCCTCGTCGAAGGCGTGCTCCCCGAAGTGCTCCTGATACTCCTGGGCCACGACGCCACCCTCAGCGGCCTGCTTGATCGACAGGCTGATGCGCCGCCGTTGGAGGTCGATGTCGATGATCTTGACCCACAGCTCCTCGCCGGGGGTGACCACCTGCTCGGGAAGGTCGATGTGGTGGGCCGACATCTCCGAGATGTGGACGAGGCCCTCGATGCCATCGCCGACCTGGACGAACGAACCGAACGGCACCAGCTTGGTGACACGGCCGTACACCAGCTCGCCGACCCGGTGGCTGGAGGCGAACTCCTGCCAGGGATCCTGCTGGGTGGCCTTGAGCGACAGGCTGATCCGCTCGCGGGCCAGATCGACCTCCAACACCTGAACGGTGACCTCGTCGCCGACGGCAACGACCGAACCGGGATGGTCGACGTGCTTCCAGGACAGTTCGGACACGTGGATCAGGCCGTCCATGCCGCCGAGATCGACGAAGGCACCGAAATTGACGACCGAGGAAACGACACCGCTGCGGACCTCGCCCGGGGTGAGGTTGGCCAGGAAGTCTTCCCGCTGTTCCTTCTGCGTCTCCTCGAGGTAGGCCCGCCGCGACAGGACAACGTTGTTGCGGTTCTTGTCCAGCTCGATGATCTTGGCCTCGAGGCTCCGACCGATGTACGGCTGCAGATCGCGGACCCGTCGAAGCTCGACCAGTGAAGCGGGCAGGAAGCCCCGCAGGCCGATATCGAGGATCAGGCCGCCCTTGACCACCTCGATGACCGGGCCGGACACCATGCCGTCGCGTTCCTTGACCTCTTCGATGGCACCCCAGGCCCGCTCGTACTGTGCCCGCTTCTTCGAGAGCAGCAGCCGCCCCTCCTTGTCCTCCTTCTGGAGGACGAGCGCTTCGAGTTCGTCACCGATGGACACGATCTCACTCGGATCGACATCGTTGCGGATCGACAGCTCCCGGGAGGGGATGACCCCTTCGCTCTTGTAACCGATGTCGACGAGGACCTCGTCGCGGTCGACACGCACGACCGTGCCGTTCACCAGCTGGCCATCGTCGACCATGATCATGGAGGCGGCGTAGGCTTCGTCGAGCGAACCCTCGAGATCGTTGTCCACGATCTGGCGGGGAACGTACTCGTCTACGGCGGGGGACTCGGTTGTTTCGGGAGCGTTGTCGCTCATGGTGTCGGCAATCGGATCGGTGGTGGACAAGGCACTCGGGGGCGATTCGGTAGTGGGCACGGAGGAGAGGAACACTTTCTCGACGACTTCGACCCGCTTCCCCGTCATCCCGATCTTCGAATCGAGCGTGGACGGGATCGATGCTGGCATCGATCGAGGGCAGGCAAAAGGGGGCGGGAATTTCCCGACCGGTGTTCAGGCTACCCAGTGGAACGGGCAAACCACACTCCCGGTCGGGGTGGGAACCGGAGTCTGGGTCGAACCGCCGGAGGTGGTCCTCAAGGGGCGGCGACCAGGAGGAACTCCGGACAGTCGGTGGTCGGCGGGTTCGGGCCGTAGCGCCCGGGAGTCACGCCGTAGACGGCAACCGGGGTCAGGCCGACGGCCCGGGCCAGCAGCCGCAGCTCCCGCGGGGTGTAGCACGTCGTCCACAGGGTGACCGGCAGCTCCTGCCCCTCGGCGTCGCGGACCGAGGTCTTCTCCCGGTTCACTCCGAGGGCGGCATCGAAGGACTCGACCGTGGCGTTCGTCTCGTCGGTGGAACCGAGTTGGAAGTAGGCGGAGAACGCCGAGACGATCACGACGCCGCCGGGGCGGACCGCGGCCGCCATGCCGGCCAGGACGGGCTCGTCCAACTCCGCCGACGGGCCTCGCTCGGCCGCGGCGCCGGGGCCGGCGGTGAGTCCGAACGCCCCCTGGCACAACGACAACACCAGATCGAATTCCGCCGAGAACTCGAGGGCTCTGGCATCGGCAACCAGGAACGAGACGTTCGTCAAACCCCGGTCGGCCGCACTCGATCTGGCCAGATCGACGAAGGTGGCACTGATGTCGACACCGACCACGTCATAGCCCCGCGACGCCAGTTCCAGCGCATGGCGGCCGGGGCCGCAACCAACGTCGAGCACCCGGGCCCTCTCCCCCACCCCGCTCAGCGCCAGCAGAGAATCGACCTCGGCCACCGTGCCCTTGGTGAACGAGTACCGGAGATAGGCCTCGCCGAGATGATCGGCGACCGGTTCGAACCAATGGCGCACCGGCATCAGTCCTTTGCGTCGGCCCAGGTGTCGCCGAAGCTCAAGTTGACCTCCAGCGGCACCCGCAGCTCGAACGCCCCCTTCATGTCCTCCATGACCAGTCCGGTCATCTCCTCGGCCTCATCGTCCGGAACCTCGAGGATCACCTCGTCGTGGACCTGTAGTACCAGCGTGCTGGCCACCGCACGGTCCCGGAGCGAACGGTCGAGGCGGACCAGCGCCACCTTGAAGATGTCGGCCGCCAGGCCCTGGATGCCGGCGTTCATCGCCTGGCGCTCCCCGGCCTGTCGGAGGTTTCGATTGTCGCTCAGGAGCTCCGGGATGGCACGGCGGCGACCGAACAGCGTTTCGGTGTAGCCCCGGTTCCTGGCCTCGGTGACCGTCTCCTCCATGTAGTGCTTGACGGCGGGGAAGCTCTCGAAATAGGCATCGAGAATCGTCTGGGCCTCCTTGGTCGGGATGCCGAGCCGCTGGCCGAGACCGTAGGCCTCCATGCCGTACGCCAACCCGTAGGAGACCATCTTGGCCTTGCTCCGCTGCTCGGTGTTCACCTCGTCCTCGGCGACATCGAAGATCCGGGCCGCGGTCATGGCGTGGATGTCGTCGCCGGACGTGAACGCCGCCACCAGCCCCGGGTCGTCGGCCAGGTGGGCGATGCAGCGCAGCTCGATCTGGTTGTAGTCGGCGACCAGCAACCGTCGGCCGGCGCCGGGGATGAACGCCTTGCGGAAGCTGCGGCCGAGCTCGGTTCGCACCGGGATGTTGTGCAGGTTCGGGTTCTCACTGGACAGACGCCCGGTCCTGGCCACCGTCTGGTTGAAGGTGGCGTGGATCCGGCCGTCGTCCCCGACCGCTTCGAGGAGCGACTGGCCATAGGTCGACCGCAGCTTCTCCACCTCCCGATAGCGGAGCAGGTGGTCGATGATGGGGTGTTCACCGACCAGCTTCTCCAAGGTGGCCTGGTCCGTCGAGTAGCCGGTCTTGGTCTTCTTCTGGGGTTTGAGGCCGAGGTTGTCGAACAGGATCTCCCGCAGTTTCTTCGTGGAGTTCACGTTGAACTCCTCACCGGCGTCGGCCTGGATCTGTTCCGCCAGCGCGTTGGCCTCGGCCGTCATGTCGGCGTTGAGTCGCTCCAGCTCCGGCCGATCGACCGCAACGCCGACGTGTTCCATCCTGGCCAGCACGGTGACCAGCGGCACCTCGACGTCGTCGTTGAGTGCGGCGAGGCCGTTGGCCTCGATGTCGGCCAGGATCTCCGGGGCCAGGGTGGCCACCGCGGCGGCGTCCAAGGCCGTCTTCTCGGCCGGGGTGAGCGAACCGTCATCCAGATCCAGTTGGCCCTCCGGTGGCGTCGATCCCTCCGGCATCCGGTACTCGCTGTAGCGGGGCAACAGGACATCGAGCGGATAGGAGTTGCCGGCCGGGTCCAGCAGGTAGGCGGCAAGTGACGTGTCGAGCCGCAGATCCGGGCATGTCGGTGCCGGTGCTCAGCAGCGATCGCAGCAGCGGCTTGGCATCGTGGGCGTAGACCCCCCGGCCCTGGACAGACAGCAACGCCCCGAGGGCCGAGGCCACCGTCTCGTCTGCCAGCAGCGTGTGGTGCAGCCACAGCACCGGGACCGGCCCGTCGAACGGCGGTGCTGCGCCGACCACGGCCAATCCGGTGAGGCCCGGGGTGGCCGGCCCGTCGCCGCCCGAGCCAGGGCCGAGGTCGGCGGCGATGGCCACCGGGTCGACGCCGTCGGCCATGGCCGCCAGCGCCGCCAGGGCCTCCGAGGGCTCCGACGGTGTGTCGAGCGCCACCGCGAGGTCGGCGAGGTCGGCGGTCGAGGTGCCACCGGAGGCGAATGCCTCCTCCAGGCGAGGGAGAAAGGTCTTGAACTCCAGGAAGTCGAACAGCTTCTTGACCTCTTCGACGTCATAGGGCTCGATGCCCATGAAGTCGGCGGCCGACGCCTCAAGGTCCACATCCCGAAGCAGTTCCATCACAACGGTGTTGATCCTGACCTGATCCTCGTTGGCGGCCAGATTCTCCCTGAGCTTCGGGGTGAGATCGTCGAGGTGGGCGTAGATGCCATCGATGTCGCCGTACTGGTTGATCAGCTTGGCCGCGGTCTTCTCGCCGACCCCGGGCACCCCCGGCAGGTTGTCGGAGTTGTCTCCCCGCATGGCAGCGTACTGCACGTACTTGTCTGGGGTGACCCCGGTCCGCTCGGCGATCCCGGCCTCGTCGTAGACCGCGTAGTCGCTGACCCCCCGCTTGTTGTAGACCACCTTGACCCGGGGGTCATCGACCAGTTGAAAGCTGTCCCGGTCGCCGGTGACGATCAGCACGTCGAGCCCCTCGGCTGCGGCCTGCCCTGCCAGGGTGGCCAGGATGTCGTCGGCCTCGAAGCCGGCCAGCTCGACCTGGGGCAGCCGCAGCGCGTCGAGCACCTCCCTCACCAGTCCCATCTGCTGCTTCAGGATGTCGGGGGCGGCGGAACGGTTGGCCTTGTAGGTTTCCACCTTCTCGTGTCGAAACGTCGGCTCGGGTCGATCGAAGGCGACCACCAGGCCGTCCGGTTTGTGATCGCGGACCAGGTTGATCAGCATCGAGGTGAATCCGAAGACCGCGTTCGTCACCTGGCCGCTGCCGGTCGCCAGGTCCTGGGGCAGGGCGAAGAACGCCCGGTAGGTCAGCGAGTTGCCGTCGATGAGCATCAAAGTGGGCACACATCGAGCCTATGCGATCGCCGCCGCCGCCGAGCGACTTGCCGCGCAGTTGACCACAGTCGATCCGGCCGTGCCCGGCACCCCCTGGCGGCTGGCGCCCGCCGGTCGACGGGCTAGGGCTTGAGGGTGCCGTCGATGACCTGGGTGGCGACGTCCTTCATCGAAGAGCGCGACGCCATGGCCGTCTTCTGCAGGAAGCGGAACGCATCCTGCTCCGACATGCCATCGCTGTCCATCAGAGCGCCCCTTTGCCCGGTCGATCACCTTGCGGCTCTCCAACTGCTCGCTGAGCAGCTGGGCCTGATCGGACAGGGCCACGATCTCCCTGAAGCGTGCGACGGCCAGCTCCAGCGCCGGCACGAGGTCCTGGCGGTGGAACGGCTTGACCAGGTAGTTGAGGGCACCGGCGTCGCGAGCCTGCTCCACCAGCTCCCGCTGGGAGAAGGCGGTGAGGATCACGACCGCCGCCAATCGTTCGCCGACGATGTCGCGAGCGGCGGTCAGGCCATCGACGTTCGGCATCTTGATGTCGAGGATGGCGACGTCGGGCCTGAGCTCGCGGACCAGCGCCAGGGCTTCAGCCCCGTCGCCGGCCTCACCGACGACGTCGTAGCCCTCCTCGATCAGCGATTCCCGAAGGTCGAGCCGGATCAGCGGTTCGTCTTCGGCGATGACAACCCGAAAGCTCGACATGTGCTCAGCGGGCCTCGGTCAGTTGATCGAGCAGTTCATCCTGCTTGCGTTCGAGTTTCTGCAGCCGCTTCAACTTGCTCTCCCGGTCTCGTTTCACGGCCGCCACCGCCTTTGCCGACTCACGCTGTTCCTGGACTGCGAGCGGTGTCTCGGAGACCAACGATCGCAACCGCAGGTCCTCGGCCTCATCGGAGACCTGAATCAACTGCTCTTCGAGAATGCCCAGTTCATCCCGCAGGGTTCGCAGTTCGCTGGACACCGCCGTGAGCTTCTTTTCGATTGAGGACCGGAACATTCTCGCTCCTGATTTTGCATTGGACGCTAGCGGCAACCTTTCGGGTTCCGTCAAGTCTCCCGGACCTCGCAGACGTGACACAAGATCATGAGTCGTCCAGCCCACAAACCTGCGGACCGTTCGGGATCCGCCACCGACGGGCGGTCGGTGCCGACGGACCGGTGCGTCAGGGTCTTGGTCCTTGATGTGTCTTGCTGGTTCAGTTCGTGCCCGGGGTGGGAGTCGAACCCACACGCCCTTTCGGACAGCGGATTTTGAGTCCGCCGCGTCTGCCATTCCGCCACCCGGGCGAGGCCCACACTGTAGCCGGTCCGACCCCGACCGTAAGCGATTCCCGGCCCGGGTCGGACGCCGCGGTTGCAGTCCCCGCCCAGTGGCCGACCGGCGCCCGACGACCGGGAACCGAGACCATAGGTTCGATCGGTCGGATTCGTGTGTCATGCTTGGGTGACAGTACCTGCGAGGAAGCAGTGAAACGTTCTGAAGCGAAGCGGAGTCTGAACTAGATAATGAGCTCGGTCATGATTGCATTCACGTTTCCCGGTCAAGGGTCGCAGCTCCCGGGGATGGGGGCCGCCTGGCGGGACCATCCCTCCTGGGAGCTCGTCGAGGAAGCCTCCGAGGCGTCCGAACGCGACGTCGAGCACCTCCTGCTCGACGCCGACGAGGACGAGTTGCGGCACACTCGCAACTCCCAGCTGGCCACCTATGTGCTGAGCATGATCGTGCTCGATGCGGTGGAGCGCAACGGACTCGAACCGGCGTTCCATGCCGGCCACAGTCTCGGGGAGTACTCGGCGTTGACCGCGGCCGGCGTGCTGAACTTCTCGGCCGGGGTGCAGCTGGTCACCGAGCGGGGCAACGCCATGCAGGCCGCCGCCGAGGAGACGGCGGGCACCATGGCCGCAGTGCTCGGACTCGACGACGACAAGGTCGAGACGGCCTGCCGGCGGACGATCGGCGATGTCTGGGTGGCGAACTACAACGCACCGGGCCAGGTCGTCATCGCCGGCGATGCCGACGCCATCGCCAAGGCCGGAGAACTGGCCAAGGAGCTGGGGGCGAAACGGGTCATGCCGATCAACGTCGGCGGCGCGTTCCACACACCGTTCATGGCACCGGCCAGGGAGCGGCTGCGGAAATCACTGGCCGAGACCGATCTCCGAGCGGCCACCCGGCCGGTGTACGCCAACATCGACGCCGAACCCCATCAGGACGCCGGCGACTGGGCCAACCTGCTCGGCGCCCAGCTGACCAATCCCGTGCAGTGGCGCAAGACCCTCCATGCCCTCGACCAGGCGGGCGCAACGGTGTTCCTGGAGCTCGGCCCCGGCACCGTCCTGACCGGCCTGGTGAAACGAACGCTCAAAGGAGCAACCCGGCTCGGAGTGAGTTCGCCCGCCGAGGTCGACGGGCTGCTGGAGAGCCTGTCCCACGCATCGGAGACCGGAGCGGTCGCCGAGGGTGAACTGCTCTACGCCATCGAACGATTGGTCGTGAGTCCGGCCACGGGTGTCTTCGAGCCCCGGCCCGGTCTCGACATCGGCCACCCCGTCGACCGTGGTGAACTCCTCGGCTCGGTCGGCACCACCGAGGTCCGCTCGGCATTCGACGGTTCTCTCCAGGGGCTGCTGGCGTTGGCCGGTGAACGAGTCACCACCTCCCAACCCCTGGCCTGGCTACGAGCCGGTACGGTTGGCATCCCCTAGACCACGCACCACCAGCACCTCCGGCAGAAACGGAAACACAATGGCCACAGACACCGCCAACGCCCCCAGACCGATGGGGGGCCCGTGGGGCTTCAAGATCGCCGGTGTGGGAGCGGCCCTGCCGGAGAAGGTCCTGACGAACGAGGACCTCACGGCATGGATGGACACGACAGATGACTGGATCCGGGAGCGGACCGGTATCGAGGAGCGGCGGATCGGCGGCTCGACGTCTGGCTTGTCGACCGAAGCCGCCCAGTTGGCTCTGGCCAACGCCGGTGTCGAAGCGTCCGACATCGATCAGGTCATCCTGGCCACGACCAGCCCAGATCACATCTGCCCCGGCACGGCGCCCGCCGTTGCCCGTGAACTCGGCATCCTGGCCGGCGCCTTCGACCTCCAGGCCGCCTGCTCCGGATGGGTCTACGGTCTGGTGATGGCAAACGGTCTGCTGCTCCAGGGCATGGATCGCATCCTGGTGATCGGAGCCGAAACGCTCGACCGGATCACCGACTATCACGATCGTGGCACCGGGATCCTGTTCGGCAACGGTGCAGGAGCGGCGGTGGTGGAGCGGACCGAGTCCGGCAACGGCGAGCTCTTGAGCTGGGACCTCGGCTCGAACGGGAACTACGTCCACATCCTCTATGCCGACCATGGCGATGTGCTGCAGATGGACGGCAAGGAGGTGTTCCGCCAGGCGGTCACCGTGATGCAGCGCTCGGCCACTGCGGCGATGGGCAAGGCCGGGTTGACCGCCGATGACATCGACCTCGTCATCCCCCATCAGGCCAACGTCCGGATCGTGGAATCGGCGTGGAAGAAGCTCGGCTTCTCGATGGACAAGACCGCCATGGTCCTGGCCCGGACCGGGAACACCTCGGCCGCATCGATCCCGCTCGCGCTCGATGACGCACTGCGAGCAGGGCGGATCAAAGGCGGCGACACGGTCATGTTCCTCGGCTTCGGAGCAGGCATGACCTGGGCCACCGCCATCGTCCGCTGGGCAGAATGAGCCCGGTGAACGGCGAGTCCGGCCCCGAAACGAGGCGGGTGGCGTTCGTGACGGGCGGCAGTCGTGGCATCGGGCTGGCCGTGGCCAGGCGTCTGGCCGCCGCCGGCCACGACGTTGCCGTCGGTTCCAGAACCGAACCGGCCGAGCTGGACCCGGAGCTGACCTGGTTCGAGTGCGATGTGGCAGACGAGGACTCCGTCGATCGGGCCTTCGCCGCCATCGAGGACAAGCTCGGGCCACCGACGATCCTGGTCTCCAACGCCGGGCTGACTCGCGACATGCTGGTGCTGCGGATGAAGGACGATGATTTCACCTCGGTGATCGACGCCAACCTGGCCGGCTCGTTCCGGGTCGCCAAGCGGGCCGTCAAGCCGATGATGAAGGCCCGATGGGGTCGGATCGTCTTCGTTTCATCGGTGGTGGGTGCGCTGGGCCAGGCCGGGCAGGCGAACTATGCCGCGTCGAAAGCCGGACTGGTCGGCCTCGGCCGATCGCTGGCCCGGGAGTTCGCATCCAGGGGCATCACGGTGAACCTGGTCGCACCGGGCCCGATCCGCACCGACATGCTGGCCGCCCTCGGCCAGGACGGCATCGATGCCATGGCGGAGATGGTCCCGGTCGGCAGGGTCGGCGAGCCCGACGAGGTGGCGGCCGCCATCGAGTTCCTGACCTCGGAGTCGGCCGGCTTCATCACCGGGGTTTCGCTGGCCGTCGACGGCGGGCTGGGCATGGGCGGCGGATTCGGAGGATGAACGACGAGATGACCTACGAGATGACCTACGAGATGAAGAACGAGAAATATCCAGGAGGAGATGCGCGCGGCGCAGCGACCAGGTAGACAGCATTCGGATCTTCGCAGATTCGAACGAATTCGCAAGTGAGAGTTCCAGGAGGAACGACGTGAGTGATGAAGAAAAGTTCGCAAAGTTTCAGAAGTGCGCCGTCGAGGTGCTCTCGGTCGATGCGAGCAAGGTGACGAAGGAGGCCCGATTCGCCGAGGACCTCGACGCCGACAGTCTCGACCTGGTCGAACTGGTCATGGCGCTCGAAGAGGAGTTCGACGTTTCCGTCGAGGAGGAGGAGCTGGAGGGTATCGAGACCGTCGGCGCCGCCTACGACCTCGTGACGGGCAAGCTCTGATGGCCGAGGCGGTTGCCGTCACCGGATTGGGGGTTGTCGCCCCCTGCGGCGTCGGTGTCGACGCCTTCTGGCAGGGTCTGCTGCGCCGGCCGGACGACGGCGACCGCCGGGTGCAGGATTGGGACCCACTCCCCTACTTCGAGAACCCCAAGGCGGCCAGGCGAGCCGACCCGTTCACCCAGTATGCGCTGGCCGCGGCCGCCATGGCCCTCGAAAGCGCAGGCTCGTTCGACACCGATCCAAGCAGGATCGGGGTGATGATCGGTACTGGTATCGGTGGCATCAGCACCAACGAGGAGCAGATCATCATCCGTCACGAGAAGGGTGATCGGCGGGTGTCGCCGTTCCTCATCCCGATGATGATGCCGAATGCCGCCGCAGCCGCCGTCTCCATGAGATACGGGTTCCAGGGGCCGTGCGAGGCCACCGTGACCGCCTGCGCCGCCGGTACCCACTCGATTGGCAACGCGCTGAACACCATCCGGTCCGGCCGCTGCGACGTGATGGTGGCCGGTGGCAGCGAGGCGCCGTTCACCCCGACGTCCCTGGCCGGGTTCCGCAACATGACGGCCCTGTCATCCTCCGGCCGATCGAGGCCGTTCGACATCGCCCGGGACGGGTTCGTCATGTCCGAGGGCAGTGCGATCCTGGTGCTGGAGAACCTGGACCTGGCGAGAGCACGAGGAGCGGAGATCCTGGGCCTGGTGCTGGGCTCGGCCAGCACCGCCGATGCCCATCACATCACCGCTCCCGCGCCGGGCGGCTCCGGGGCCATCCAGTGCATGGAACGGGCCCTCGCCGACGCCGGTATCGGAGCCTCCGACGTGGTCCACATCAACGCCCACGGAACGTCGACACCTCTCAACGACGCCGCAGAGGCCCACGCCGTGGCCAAGGTGTTCGGCAGCCCGGGCCCGATCGTCACCTCGACCAAAGGTGTGACCGGTCACGCACTGGGCGCGGCGGGAGCATTGGAGGCCGCAGCAGTGGTGCTGTCGATCCGGCATCGGTTGGTGCCACCGACCTTCGGTCTGGTCGATCCCGACCCCGAGCTACCGGACCTCGATCTGGTGATGGGCGAGGCTCGGGCCTGGGAACCCGGTCCGTCGATCTCCAACAGCTTCGGCTTCGGCGGCCACAACGGCACAGTGGTGATCGCCCCGGCCTGATCGTTGCTGGCCCCTGACTGCGCTACCTCGACAGCGCCAGGATCCGGCCGCCGTCGAAGTCGACGACCAGGAGCCGGTCGCCGTCGACCAGGAGATGCTGGGGGCGAAGCTCGCCAGTGAGCAGATCGGTCGGCTGGTGGGGTGCTCCGACCCCGCTCCGTGGAACGGTCACCACCCGTCGTTCGGCCCACAGGGCGACGATCAGCGTGTCGGGATCCCAGGGAGCGACCGCCACCGAGGTCGGTGTGGCGCCCGGTGCGAACAGGGCGTGGGACGGCGGCCCGGCGCTGCACGAGGCCGGATCGCCGCCGTACTGCTCGACGGCCCTTCGATCACCGACACATCGTGGCCAACCGTGGTCGACACCGGGTGTGACGGCGACCAGTTCGTCGGGGGCGCTGCTGCCGTCGAAGGTACCGTCGGAGATCTCGGTGACCCACAGCGCTCCGCCATCGTCGATGGTGTGGGCGTAGGCGTTCTTGAACCCGGCCGACAGCGCCGTGGAGCCGCCCCGGGGGTCGTGCTCCCACAGGGTGCCAGAACCTTCGACCGGGGTGGCGTCGGCCGTCAGCGAACCGGTTGTGCCGTAGAGCAGGGTGCCACGTTCGGTCACGGTCAGGGTGGTCTCGGACCGGCCGTTGAACGGCAGCGGGCCGAGCACCGGGGTCAGGATCCCGCCGCCGATCGGCCCCCTCGACAGGGTTCGCTGTTCCATCACCCAGATCTCGTCACCGACCACCGCAACCCCGGTCGGGGTCAACAGACGCTCGAACAGGCTCTGGGTGTCTCCGTCTGCGGTGATGGCGACGATCCGGCCCGCACCCTCTTTCTCACCGCCGGCCAGTTCGGCGACCAGGAGGCGGCCATCGCCGAGGTCGGTGAGCTGGGTCGGCCCGTCCAGGCCGGTGACCACTTCGGTCACCGAAAAGCCGTCCGGTGTGACCAGCCCGTCGACCGACGGCTGACGGCCGTCCGAGCAGGCGGCCCCGGCGGCGATCACCGCCAGAAGGGCCGACACGAGCCGACCGGGGCCGCTGAGCAGCATGGCCGGACACCGCTGCCGTCGTCGGCCCCCGGAGGGAGTGAAGCAGCTCAGGGGTCGACGATGACGAAGGTCAGCTCGGCCTCGCAGGCGGCTTCACCGGCCACCGATGCCACGCCTCGGCCCTTGCCGGCCCGGGAACCGAGCCTGGTCAACTCGACGGTGACCTCGAGGGTCTCCCCCGGGATGACCTGCCGCCGAAACCTGACCTTTGCGGCCCCGCCGAACAGCGGCAGCCGACCGGCGAACCGCGGTTCGGCCAGCACGCCACAGGCTCCGACCTGGGCCAGCGATTCCAGCATCAACACCCCGGGCAGCGTCGGGCGGCCGGGGAAGTGGCCGGGGAAGAACCACTCGTCGCCGCTGAGCTGCCACAGTCCTGTCACCCGCTCGCCGGGCGTCAGTTCGGTCAGCCGATCAACGAACAGGAACGGCGGGCGGTGCGGAAGGAGTTCTTCTGGTTCAGGCAGGCTCACCGCTGTGCCCCTTCCGGCATCGTCGACGGATGCCCGATGGTAGCCGGGACCGGGCCGACGACGCCCGGTGCAGCGCCTGACGGGCGCCCACCACCGGCCGAGCCGGCGGGGAAGCGCCCGTCACGTTTTCATGCGACCGGGGGTTCAGTGGCCCTTGCCGGCGGCCTTCAGCTTGGTCAGCGCGCTGACCTTGGCTGCCTTGGACTCCGGTATCGGCATCTTCTCGCCGGTCTGGGGATTGTGACCCATCCTGGCCTTACGGGTCACCTGCTCGAACTTGAGCCAACCCTGGATCGTCACGTCACCGCCCTTCGAGACGGTCTCGGCGACGACGTCGAGCATGCCGGTGATCGACGCCTCGACGTCCTTCTTCGAGACTCCACTTCGATCGGCGACCTGGTCAATCAGTTCTGTCTTGTTCATGCGAACTCCTTCATTCTTCGTCAGCCCGCCAGTACGGAGGGACCTGGCAAAGTGGAGCCCGGGCGAATCACAATGTCAAGGATTTCGAAATCTTTCGATTCTCGACAACCCGCACCATGACTGCGATTCGAGCGGCCTGATCCAAATCACAAACGATCGTTGGGGCAGGCCGGTCGACCGGCCGAGGCCGGCGGCCGGGTTCGATCCCGGCACTCCGTCGGAGGCCAAAACCGGCTTGAACAGTGGGGTTTTGGTGGGCCAGGATGCGATTCGGGGCGGATCGGGCTCGCCGGACCGCAGATCTGGGCCATCGCAGACACGCCGTGTTCGCGACGGCCGGCGGACACACTCCGGACGAGCCACCGGCCAGGACCCGCCGACGGGAGATTTTCCCATTGATTCTCGATATCGACCCTTGAAATCAGGCAGTGATCGCCGTCCCGCCTCCTACCATGCGGCCCATCATGACATTCACACCGATCGTGGGAACGCTGGCCTACCTCTGGGATCGCAACGCTGATCGTGTACTCCTGGTCCGGCGAAACGCCAGGCCGAGCGACGACCACTTCGGCAAGGTAAACGGCCTCGGCGGCAAGGTGGAGAGCGACGAATCGGTGGTGGCCGGGCTGCGCCGGGAACTGATGGAGGAAGCCGGCATCGAACTGACCGGCCTCACATTGCGGGGCACCATCACCTGGACCAACTTCGGGCCGAAGCGGGAGCAGTGGCTCGGTTTCATCTTCCTGGTCGACGGTTGGACCGGCGACCCGCCGCCCTCCAACGACGAGGGCACGCTGGAGTGGATCGATCGTCCGGCACTCCTGGCGGCCTGCGACGAGGACGACCCCGAGCTGCCGATGTGGGCCGGCGACCACCACTTCATTCCCCTGGTGTTCGACGGGGACGAGCGAGCGTTCCACGGCACCATGCCCTACGACGGCGATCAGCCGAGGCTCTGGACCTTCGAGCGAATCTGAACAGGAGATGATTTCGAGATCTCCGGCCCGGCCCGGGGCACCAAGACCACTGCGGAGCTGCCAAGATGGAGGAATGCTACGGAACACTCATCGGTTCCCGAGTAGATGGTGGCCGTCATGACACGGGCGAGGACCGAACAGCAGTCGTTGTTCGAGAAGTACGTGCTTCCCGAGCTCGACGTTCTGTACCGAACCGCGTGGTCCCTCACCCGATCGGACGCCGATGCCCAGGACCTCGTCCAGGACACCCTGCTCCGGGCCTTCCGAGCCATCGAACGCTTCGACGGACGCTATCCGCGGGCGTGGCTGTTGACAATCATGCGAAACGCCAACATCAACCGGGCCCGGAAGAAGAAGCCCGATCTGCTCGACGACCCGGACGCAACGTTCGAGCGCTCCCTCGACTTCGCAGACGAAGAGGACCCGGAGTCGGTCGTCGTCGACCCGATACTCGACGCGTCGATCGATGAGGCTTTTCGTGAACTCCCGGATTCGTTCAGGCAGGTGGTCGAGCTCGTCGATCTCGACGGACTGGCGTACCAGGAGGCGGCAGACCTGCTGGACATCCCGGTCGGGACCGTCATGAGCCGGCTCCACCGGGCCAGGAAACGCATCCGGGACCACCTTCATGAGACCGGGCTCGACAGCGAGGTGCCGTCCCGATGATGCGGTTGCTGAACCGGCTCCGAGGTCGGCCGACCTGCAGGGAGATCATGGAGGTGCTCCAGTCATACCTCGACGGCGAGATCGACGCCGAAACGGCGAAGCGGGTGGCGCGCCACCTCGAGGACTGCGCGGCCTGCGATCGGGAGTCGCAGGTCTACGAGGCGATCAAGGACACCCTGGCCGCCAGGCGCCGGCCTGTCGACCCCGAGGTACTCGCTGCGCTGCGGCAGTTCGGCGAAACGCTCGAGGCCGCCGACTGAGCCCCCTGACAATCGCGGGGGCGGGCCGACACCGGGCGGTATCCGGTCACGAGCCGGTTGCGCTCGGGCCACTCGGCCGGTCAGCGACATCGAACGAGGCGACCCGAACCGGTGTCGTTGGCCGGCCGGAGCTGCTAGCATCGGGGACGTGTCGACTCTGCTTGACCTCCGACTTCTGGGCCCGGCCGCTTAATCAAGCGCGTCGGGTCATCCCATCTCGGAGTCAAGCACCGGTACCGATCTCCACGCCGGCCCTCCCCTCTCGGCCCGCCCGGCCGTCGACCGACACCCGGTTCGGTCGCAGGCCGGCACAGCGGTCGTCTGTTCTGCACAAGCAGGGCGACAGGGTCGGCCCGAGGCCACGACATCGGCTCGTCGGACTCCCGTTCCAGTCCCACAACCTGATATCGAAACCCGCAATCGACCGGCGACGCGACCCGGCTTAGGCTGGCCCAAGCGCCGCACAAGGAGCCCAAGATGAAATCCATGCCAATCGAGAAGTACCAGCAGTACCCCCGCATCCCCATCACCGACCGGACCTGGCCCGATGCCGTGACCGACAAGGCACCGCTGTGGTGCAGTGTCGATCTGCGCGACGGCAACCAGGCGCTCATCGAGCCGATGGACCCCGATCGCAAGCGAATGATGTTCGACAAGCTCATCGAGGTGGGCTTCAAGGAGATCGAGGTCGGGTTTCCCGCCGCCTCCGACACCGACTTCGACTTCGTCCGCCAGATCATCGAGGACGGCGCCATCCCCGACGACGTGACGATCCAGGTCCTGACCCAGTCGAGGGACGAGCTGATCGACCGGACATACGAGTCGCTGGTCGGCGCCGATCGAGCCATCGTCCACCTCTACAACTCGACCTCGACGGTCCAGCGGCGGGTGGTGTTCGGGCTCGACGAGGCCGGCATCATCGACATTGCGGTCAACGGGGCGAAACGATGCGTGGCCAACCAGGCCAACATGGGCGACACCGTCATCCGCTACGAGTACTCACCGGAGAGCTTCACCGGCACCGAATTGCCGTTCGCAAAACAGATCTGCGAGGCGGTCATGGACATCTTCCAGCCGACCGTCGAGAACCCGCTCATCCTCAACCTGCCGGCCACGGTCGAGATGAGCACCGCCAACATCTACGGCGACATGATCGAGTGGTTCCACCGCAACATCCGGGACCGGGACCGGATCGTGCTCTCGCTCCATCCCCACAACGACCGGGGCACGGCCATCGCTGCCTCGGAGTTCGGTGTGATGGCCGGCGCCGACCGGGTCGAGGGGACGTTGTTCGGCAACGGCGAGCGGACCGGCAACGTCGATGTGATCACCTTGGCCCTCAACCTGTTCAGCCAGGGCGTCGACCCCGGGCTCGACATCACCGAGATCAACGAGCTCCGTCGGGTGGCCGAGCACTGCAACCAGCTGCCGGTCCATCCGCGCCACCCCTACGTCGGTGATCTGGTCTACACCGCCTTCTCCGGGTCCCACCAGGACGCCATCAAGAAGGGCTTCGAGGCCATGGAGAAGACCGGCCAGACGCTGTGGGAGGTGCCGTACCTGCCGATCGATCCTCAGGACGTCGGGCGTACCTACGAGGACGTGATTCGGGTCAATTCCCAGTCCGGCAAGGGGGGCGTCGCCTACCTGCTCAAGACCGAGCAGGAGCTGGACCTGCCCCGCAGGCTCCAGATCGAGTTCACCAGGGTCATCCAGCAGATCACCGACACGACCGGCAAGGAGATCAGCGGCCGGGAGATCTGGGACGAGTTCCGATCCCACTACCTGTCGGTGACCAAGCCATACGAACTGGTGTCGTTCTCCACCTCGCAGAACACCGAGGGCGCGGATCGGGCCAAGATCTCGGCCACGATCCGGGTCGACGGCGAGGAACGCACGCTGACCGGTGAGGGCGGCGGCTCGGTCGAGGCGTTCGCCAACGCCATCACCTCGGGGCTCAATGTGGATCTGCGGGTGCTCGACTACCACGAGCACGCCATCGGTGCAGGCGCCGACGCCAAGGCGGTGTCCTACATGGAGCTGCAGGTCGACGGACGTGAGCTGTGGGGCGTCGGCATCCACGGCGACATCGTCACCGCCTCGCTGCGGGCCATCATCTCGGGGGTCAACCGAGGCCTCGAAATGAGCTGACGGTCCCGACCGGGATCTCGCAGGAGCATCCGCCGATGGTGGCCCGATCCGTCTCGGATCGGGCCACCGGCCGTTCTCAGGGCTGGATGACGGTGGTGTCGGGGCGGTAGCTGGCCCAGGCGAACCAGAAGGTGTCCAGGTGGGTGACCGCGGTCAGCGATTCGCCGGCCAGGGGGCCATCGAATGCCTGTCCGACGACGTTCCACGTCGAGCCGGTCTGATCGTCGACGAAGTCGTCACCATCGGCGGTGAACGTCAAGGCGGTCCCGTCGGCGGCCTCGGCCTCGAACACCCCGGTCTGACCGATGTCGCGGCCGCCGTCGACCTCGCCGCTCTCCAGCGCCGAGGCCAGCCCGGAACGGTGGAACACCACCAGGTTGCGACCGCTGGCGGTGATCGGGATGACGGGCTGGGCCGCCAGATCCTCCAAACGGACCGCCACCGACCCGGCGTCGTCGTTGACGCCCACGATCCTGGCCTTGGCCAGCAGCGTCCGGTCGATCTCACCGTTGAAGAACGCTCCGATCGGGTCGGAGCCCTCGAAGTCGTAGCCGGGGTAGGGATTCTGGCCGTACGGCCGGGAGGCGCCGGTCTCCCGGGTCAAGACCAGACCGCCCGGGTGAGCGTCTCGAAACTGGGCGAACGAGATGGTCTGGGCCGGCACGAACGCCAGCTCGGCCCCGGCGTAGTGGCCAACCAGCCCCTGACCGGTGAAGTGGGCCCAAAGCGAACCGGTCTGGCGGTCGTACATGACGAGCGCCGATTGGTACAGCTCGCCCGAGGTGCCGAAGTCGAGCGTCCGGGAGCCGACCCGACGGTCGAACGCCAGGGCCGAGTTGCACAGCGGGCAGTAGGTCACCGTGACCGGCACGTCGCCGAACTCGTCGTTGACGATCTCGTGCCAGATCAGAATCTGGATCGGGTAGGCCCTGGCCTCCCCGCCGACCGCGACCGAGATCACCGCCTCCTCGTCACCAACGAAATCGGCGTCGGCCACCGGGACGAATCGAGGGTCGTCGATGGGCGGGATACCATCCGGCGGTACACCGCCGGACCGGATGAGTGTCGGCTCGATGACCGGCGGCGGAAACAACGGGTTCGACCGGTTGCCGAGCAGTGCGTTGTCGACCGGCTCGGCCTCGTAGTCGACGGCGTCGTAGTCGAAGTTCGGGTCGGGGATCCCGCCCTCGGAGTCTCCCAGGGACGGGGCCGGTTGCGCTTCGGAGCTTGCCTCGTCGGAGGTGCCCCGATCGGAGGTGTCCCGATCGGAGGTGTCGGTATCGGAGTCTGGCTCGGCGTCGGCTTCCGCCGACCCGGCCCCGTCGACGGCGGCATCGCCGCCGCCGTTGCTGCAGGCGGCGATCACCAGGACCGAAGCGACGACGGCAGCCAGCAGAGGACCGATGGACCGACGGCGGACACGTACCTCGTTCGCTGCGGCGGCGTCGGTGGGACTCGGGCGATCATCGGCCATGTAGTGCCAACCATGGCGTCAGGTCGATTCTTCCGCCGCCGGTCTGGCAGTCCTGCCCTCGATCGTGGTGAAGAACTGGGCTGCGGCCTTTGCCAACCCGTAGGACCAGGTCGGATAGGGGTGCACGGTCTGGGCCAGCCGACCGGTGAAAGCCCCCACCCTGACCGCCAGGGCGATCTCGGAGATCATCTCCCCCGCCCGCTCGGCCACGATGGTTGCGCCGACGATACGGCCACCTCCTGCCATGCCGATGCCGGGCCGGGGTCCGGCGATCAGCTTGATGTAGCCGTCGGTGGCGAACGCGGTAAGCGCCCGATCGTGCTCGGTCAGCGGCAGCTCGGCCACCATGGCCCCGTCGACGGAGCGGGCGGCCTCGGTTTCCGACAGACCGATCCTGGCGATCTCGGGCCGGGTGAAGGTCACCATCGGGATCTGGCCCGAACGGAACCGGGCCGGGCGGAGCCGGGCCAGACGGCTGAGGATGTTCGTCGCCGCCAACCGGCCCATGTGATCTGCGGCATGGGTGAACTGAAGCCGACCGGACAGATCACCGGCCACGTACACCCCATCGAGCGAGGTCGCAAGGTCGTCACCGTTGACCACATAGCCTCGATCGAGTTCTATCCCGACGTCCTGCAAGCCGCCCCGGTGGGAGTTGGCCCGCCGGCCGACGGCGACCAGCGTCCGCTCGGCGTCGAGCACCCGGCCGTCATCCAGGGTCAGCATCGCGCCGTCACCTCCCGGTTGCGCGGCGACGACGGTGACGCCGGTCAGCACCTCGACCCCGGCCGACTTGAGCGCATCGGCGGCGATCGACGATGCCTGCGGCTCCTCGTTGACCAGGAGCCGGGGCGCCAGCTCCACCACCGTGACCCGAACCCCCAGCCGTGCCAGCGCCTGGGACAGCTCGCAACCGATGGCCCCGCCACCGATCACCGCCATCGACGCCGGGGCGGTCCGCAGCTGCCACAGATCGTCGGTTGTCAGGTGGTCGACGTCGGCCAGGCCCGGGATCTCCGGAACGAATGGACGGGAGCCGAGCGCCAGCACGAAGCCCCTGGCCTGGATGGTTCGCCCGCCGACCGCGATGACCGGTCTGCCGTTGCGGATGGCCAGTGCCCCCTCGTCGTCGATGACCGCCACACCCTCTTCGGCCATCGTGGCCGCAGTTTCGGTGGAGGCGATCCGGTCGATGACCTGGCGGGCCCGGTCGAATGCCTCGACGAAACCCAGACCGCGGTTGGCCGACTCGATCACCGTTTTCGACGGCACACAACCGGTGAACGTGCAGTCCCCGCCCAAAGGGCCGGCATTGACGATCACCGGCGTGGCGCCGCGACGAACCGTTTCCCTGGCGGCGGACAAGCCGGCTGCGCCGCCACCGAGGATGGCGACGTCAACGTCCATCGGTCGCTCCGGATGAGCGGTTCATCTTCGATCAAACCTCCGAGTCGGTGGCGGTGATGGGGTTCGGGTCGGCGCCGAACAGCCACCAGTCCGGAACCAGATCACCGGGCCCCGGATTCCGTTGCCATCGAGAATGCAGAACGATTCCCGGCCCGAGAAACAGCACAAGCCATCGTTGGGGAAGGATGGCGGTGGTGTGCACGAGGAGATCGGCCAACCGGCCCCTGGTCCGCTTCGAGGGGCTGGCCGCCTATAGTCCACGGGTGGTCGAGAGTGAGCAGCCGGGATTGGCTCGGCACGTCACCAGGACGCGGTTGGTCATGGTGGTCGTTGCGCTCCTCGTCAGCCTCACGCCGCTGGTGGCGTTCCCCACCCGGCCGATGATGACGGCCTCGAACCAGGACCTGGCCGATCGCATCCTGCCCGCGGCGACCCTCGTGGTGGAGCAGGACGAGGCGCCCCAGGTCGCGGCCGAGCCCCAACGGGAGCCGCAACGGCCGCCACCACCGCCGCTCGATGACAGTCCGTTCTTCGTCAGCCCGGACCGGGGCGACAATGCCAACGCGGGCAACACGATCGATGCCCCGTGGGCGTCGTTGCAGTTCGCACTCGATCAGCTCCGCCCCGGTGACACCCTGTATCTGATGGAGGGCACCTATGACGAGCTCAGAGTCGACAACTTCCACTACGTGATGCGCAACTCCGGCCAACCAGACGCCTGGATCCGGGTCACCGCCGCACCGGGTCACGAACCGGTCCTGATCCCGACCGAGGGAACCGCGTTCGAGGTTCAGGCCAACTACGTCGAGGTGTCGAACCTCACCGTTCGAGGCGAGGGCTTCAACGAGACGAATTCCTACGGCGTCGGCTTGTCGGTCCGTCGATCGCACCACGTTCGCCTGCTCGCCAACGTGGTCTCGGGGATGCCGCTGGCCGGAATCTCCTGCATCGAATCGAGCAACCTCGAAATCATCGACAACGAAATCTTCGAGAACGCCTTCTGGAGCACGGCCCAGGGCAGCGGCATCTCGATCTGGCATTCGCTCGATTGGGGTCAGCCACCGGCGGCGGACGGCTACCACGATCGCATCCTGGGCAACAAGATCTACCGCAATGAGAACCGGGTCAAGTCGAAGTGGGTGAATTTCACCACGATCACCGACGGCAACGGGATCATCATCGACCAGAACCGTGACTTCAACTACACCGGCCGGACCCTGATCGCCAACAACGTCGTGTTCGACAACGGCGGTCGGGCGATCCTGGTCTTCGAATCGAACCGGGTCGATGTGATCTTCAACACGACCTATCACAACGGTCGGACCGTCGGCCTCGATGGCGGGCCGGTCGAGCTGGCCGCCGGGACCGCAACCGATGTGCGGTTCTTCAACAACCTGGCGTGGGCGTTGCCGTCCGCTCCCGCCATGCGGGCGTCCGGTTCCAGGGAGGTCACCAGCGGCGGCAACGTGCTGATAACCACCAACCCGCTGGGGGCCGGGGAGCAAGACCTGGTCCTCAGCGTCGGTCCCGGCGTGATCAGTCCGTCAACCGACGAGCGGACCGCCGATTTCAGGCCGGAGGCCACCGGGGTCCTCATCGACAGGGCCATGGCGTTCGAGCCCGCGTTGCCCTACGACATCGACGGAACGGACCGCCCGGAGGGCTCAGCCGACGTTGGCGCCTATGAGATCGATGTCGGGTGACGGGCTCGAATCGTCGACGGGCGTCATCCGCTCGAGAGCTTCCAGTTGGCTCGGTGAGACCAGGATCACCTTGTTCTTGAACCAATTCGACACCGCCAGAACTGCGACCACGTACATCAACCAACCGATCTCGGTTGCGGTGATCCCGGATTCGGTGATCGAGACCAGCAGCGACGTCGACAGGAACGCCAGCGGCCACAGACCGATGGCTCCCGGCACCAGGTTGACCGCATGGATGGCTCGCTTGACGGCCCGAAAGAAACCGATCAGAAAGAGCACCAACCCGACGAGGCCGAGCTCGAGCCAGATGTGGAACAAGCCGTTGTGGGCATGGGGTGGCTGCCAGGTGTGCTTGATCCAGATCTCGTGGACCGGGCTGAAGTAACCACCGAACGCGGCCCGGTAGCCGTGGCCGAGGGCCACCCGCTCGAGCACCACCGGGATGAGGTCCTCCCACAGCGGGATCCGCCCGGTCAGGCTCACGTCCTTGTCGAGCCACTTGGCCAGGATCCCGATATTGGCGGTGGCGAAGGCGACGGTGAACAACGAGCTTCCGGCCAGGCTCAACAACACCGCGCCCCGCAGCGTCCGACGGCCGCGAAACAGCCGGTACACCCCGAGCAGGACCACGGAGCCGAACCCAGCGACGTACATGGTCTTCGACTCGGAGAAGAACAACAACACCCCGTGGCCGATCGCTGCGGCGTAGAAGATCAACCTGACTCGTGGCGTCATCCTGGCGGCGACGATGAGCAACGGCATGGCCAGCGTGGCGGCGAATCCGAGGGCGTTCTTCTGGTAGTAGACGCCGATCCACTGACCAGCCGGAGACAGACCGTATGCCGGGAAGGCGAAGACGAACAGAAAGCTGCAGGCGGCATTGATGGTGAACGTGACCGCGAGTAGTCGCACGATCTGCACCAGTTGGAAGCGCAGGATCAGGTAGACACCGTAGAAGGCGATGGCGATCAGGATCGTGGCCTGCCGGATGGTCTCCCCGATGTCCGCCGACCAGAACAGGCTGGCCAGCGCCAGGCCGGAGAAGGCGAAGATCGTGGTTTCGAGCTTGATCACCCGCAGCACGCTGTCCAGCGAGCCGATGACCCGCAGGACGCCGAGCAACATCAACAGCAGCCAGGCCACGACCAGCTTCAGGTTTCCCTCGTCCACGACGTCGACCCGTGTCCGGAACCAGTCGACCGGGAGCCCGGCCAGCAACACCGACGTGGTGAGCACCACCAGGGCCCGCTCGACATAGCCCGGACGGACCAGCAGCTTCCGGTCGAACCGGTAGCTCGTCACATCCGATGGGAGGGCAAAGGCCATCGCCGCAGTCTAGCCGCTCCGCCTTCTCCGAGGACCGAGCGGCGACCTGTGCGGCGAACCACGCGAAACCCGGGTTTGCTCAGGTCGAATCGGCGACACCGCCGGCGGTCCGGCGCTTCCCACCAACACCGGTGTGGAGTGAGATCGGCCTGGCAAACCGCAGGTTCCACCAGTTGCGGTCCCTGGCGTGGGCATGGAAGTGGGTCGGCACCTGCCGCATCGTGGTGTCCAGCTCCCAGTTGCCGGGGCCGAAGCGGGCATCGGCCGCAGCGCCGAGCGATGCCAGGAGGGCCTGCCGTACCTCGTCGGCGGGTTCGGTGCCGTGATGCCACCAAACCGCCATCGGCACCGAGCAGACCTCGCAGTCTGCGATCCAGCCGTGATCGGTCTCGTCGTACCAGTGGGTGAACCGTGCCGCCTCGCAAAGCTCGCAATCCGGATCGTCGGGCGGGAAGGGGCGAGGATGTTCGACGGGCACGACCGGGACCGATCAGGCGACGTTGCGGTCGAGACCGGCCCGTAGGGCGGCCACGAAGTCGATGGCGTCGTCGACCGACCCACCCTCCAGCATCCGGCGGATGATGGCGGAGGCGACGACGACCCCGTCGGCCACCTCGGCCACCTCGGCAGCCTGGTCGGGGTTGGAAACACCGACGCCGATGACCACCGGGAGGTCGGTCACCGCCTTGAGTCTCCTTGCCATCTCGATGGCGCTCGTCGCCAGTTCGGCCCGCTCGCCGGTGAGGCCGACGAGACCGACACCGTAGACGAAACCACGGGACCGCTCGCAGATCCGGGGCAGCCGCTCGTCGGGCGCGGTCGGAGCGGCAAGCAGCACGGTTTCCACCCCGATGTGGTCGGCGGCCCGAGCCCACGGGCCGACCTCTTCCAGTGGCAGGTCCGGCAGGATGGCGCCGGCGATCCCCGACTCCTTGAGGGCGTTGGCGAAACGTCTGTGGCCCATCCGGAAACAGATGTTGTAGTAGGTCATGGCGATCAACGGCACGTCGACCTCGACCGCTGCCACCCGGTCCAGCACCACGCCGGGGTCGATTCCCCCGGCCAGGGCCAGGGTCGACGCCTCCTGGATCGTCGGGCCATCCATCACCGGATCGCTGAACGGGATACCGATCTCGATGGCGTCGGCGCCGGCGGCAGCAAACCCCTCGATCAGCTGGGGCCAGTCATCGACCGGGTAGCCGCCGGTCACGTAGGGCACCAGGAGCTTGCGTCCGGCATCCCTCCGTTCCCGAAGCCAGCTCTCCAGCGGGCCAGGGCTCCACGCCGACCCCGACCCACCGGCGCCGGCGTGAGTGCCGGCGCGATCAGGCCCGAACCGGTCGGCTTGGGTGTCGGTGCCGGCCCGACCATGGTCGGCGTGGGTCGTTTCGTCGCTGGTCCCGGTATCGGCCATGACGGTTCAACCTACAGTGCGTCGTCGGGCGAGCGGGTCAGGTCGACGGTTTCCATCGCCGCCGGATCCCCGTCTCGGATGGCCTGCACCTGGGCGACGTCCTTGTCCCCACGACCCGACAGATTCAACAGCACGGTCTTGCCCCGCAACTCGTCCCTGGCCCGCATCATCCACGCCAACCCGTGGGCCGGCTCGAGGGCGGGAATGATGCCCTCGCTCCTGGCCAACAGCTCGAATGCCGCCAAGCACCTCTGAATCGGTGACCGGTTCGTAGCGGGCCCGCCCGATGTCGGCCAGGAACGCATGCTCCGGTCCGACCCCCGGGTAATCGAGTCCGGCCGAGATCGACTGGGCCTCCTGGACCTGCCCGAACTCGTCCTGCATCAGGTACGACATCGAGCCGTGGACCACACCCGGTACGGCCCGCCCGACGGCGGCGCCCCCCGCCGGCTCGACCCCGACCAACTCGGCCCGGGTGTCGACGAAACCGGAGAAGATCCCGGCCGCATTGGAACCACCGCCGACGCAGGCCACGATCACATCCGGTACGTCCCCGTCGAGCAGAGCGATGCTCTGTTCGTAGGCTTCGCGGCCGATGACCCTGTGGAATTCCCTGACCATCCACGGGTACGGGTGAGGACCCATGACCGAGCCCGAGGCAGTAGTAGGTGCTGTCGACGGTGGCCACCCAGTCCCGCATGGCTTCGTTGACCGCATCCTTCAACGTTCGGCTGCCCGAAGTGGCGGGACGGACCTCGGCACCGAGCAACCGCATCCGGAAGACGTTCAGCGCCTGGCGGGCGATGTCGACCTCGCCCATGTAGACCACGCACTCCTGGCCGAAATATGCGGCGGCGGTTGCGGTGGCCACGCCGTGCTGACCGGCCCCGGTCTCGGCCACGATCCTGGTCTTGCCCATACGTTTCGCCAGCAGCGTCTGGCCGAGCACGTTGTTGATCTTGTGGCTGCCGGTGTGATTCAGGTCCTCCCGCTTGAGCAGGACCCGAAAGCCCAGCACCTCGGACAGATTGCGACAATCGGTCAGCGCCGACGGGCGACCGGCGTAGTCCCGCAGCAGCCGATCCAGCTCGTCGGTGAACACCGGGTCGGACCAGGCCTCCCGGAATGCCCGTTCCAACTCGGCGCAGGCCGGCACCAACGTCTCCGGCACGTACCGGCCGCCGAACTCGCCGAACCGGCCACGCTCGTCCGGCTCGGCCATCAGGGACTCGGCGCCGACACGGTCGCCGCCGGGGTTGCTGCTCGGATCGGTTGTCATTGCCACTGCGAATCCTCTTCCCAGTCGAACGGACGGCTCGGCCCGCCGGCCGCCGATGCGGCCCCTTCATCCCGTGGTACCGCAGCACGACCGCCTACGGCCGACGGATCGCCCGGTTCTGCGGGGTTGTTTGGGACTGCAGTCCTCCTTGGTACCGCACCGAGGTCGGTATCAGCGGATCGGGCGATGGATCCGATGACCGGATCGTCATCCCAGATGTCGATCGAGTCCGCCGCCGATCGCACCGCCGACAGGAACCGCCGGACCTTGGCCGGGTCCTTGCGGCCCGGGGACACCTCGACCCCGCTCGACACGTCGACCCCCCATGGGCCGAGCATCTCGATGGCCTCGACGACATTCGACGGGTTCAGCCCGCCGGCGAGGATGTAGCGACGTCCGGCGACCACTCGGTCCAACAACGCCCAGTCGAACACCTCCCCGCTGCCGGGCATCGGCGAGTCGATCAGGAGCCGGTGCGGTCCGTAGTCGCCCTGGTGCTGCCAGGGACGGGTCCTTGACCGAGAAGGCCTTGATCAGTGCCGGAACCCGCTCCCCGATCCAGCGGCAGTCCTCGGGGGACTCGTGGCCGTGCAGTTGCACCGCGCCGAGCCCCGCTCTGTCCGCGATCTCGACCACCCGGTCGCGGAGCTCGTTTCGGAACACCCCGACCACCAGGACCTCCGGGGGCAGCTTGGCGATGATGTCGGTCGCCTGCGGGACGCTGATCCGCCTCGGCGACGAAGCGGCGAAGACCATGCCGACCGCGTCGGCGCCCAGGCCGGCCGCCAGCAGCGCATCCTCGGCGGTTGTGATCCCGCAGATCTTGACGAACACTCAAGCACGTTACCCCGCACCACAAGGGCTACGAAGCCCAATTGCAATCGATCGTCAACCGACATCTGCTGCGCCGGGGGCCGGCCGGCGGCGACCGGGCCACACTCCGGATCAGCCCGAGACCGCTCGAAGCGCCGCCACTGCGGCCCGGGGATCACCGCTGCGGACCAGGGACTCGCCGACCAGCACCGCGTCGAAGCCGGCCGCGGCGAGCGGTGGGATGTCATCGGGGCCAGCGATGCCCGATTCGGCGACCGAAACCACCCCTTCGGGGATCAGCGCCCCGACCCGGACCGCCCGGGCGGTGTCGACCTCGAAGGTGACGAGATCCCGCTGGTTGACACCGATCAGGGTCGCACCGACGGCCAGTGCACGCTCGACCTCGGCCTCGTCGTGGGTCTCGACCAGCGCATCGAGCGAGAGCTCGACGGCCAGCCGATGGAAGTCCGCCAGCTCCCGGTCGTCGAGGGCCGCCGCGATGAGCAGCACCGCATCGGCGCCCATGATCCTGGCGTCAACGACGTCATTGGCCGCAACGGTGAAATCCTTTCGTATCACCGGCAGACCGCAGGCCCCACGGGCCAGGGCCAGATCGTCGGCCGAGCCGCCGAAGAACCCATCATCGGTCAGCACCGAGAGGCACGAAGCTCCACCCTCGGCGTACCAACGGGCCCACTGGGCCGGATCGAGATCGACGTTGAGCGCCCCCTTCGACGGCGATCGCCGCTTGATCTCGCTGATGACCGCAACCCCGGCGGTATTCGCCAGCGATCGGGTGAATCCCCGGGTCGGTTCGCAGTCCCCAGCCCGGTCGATGAGGCGGTCGAGGGACCGATCGTCGGATGCCGCTCGCCGGCGGTGGGCGGCGAGGATCTCGGTGAGATAGGTCACGTCTGTTCGCCGGACCGAGCGGTGGCAGGACCGCGGACGATCGCTGCCGGTCAGATGTCCATGCCCTTGGCCGCGACCGGCGACAGCATCGTGACTTCCGGCCTGCCACCGAGGAGGCCCTTGAGCGCACCCATCGCCTCACGCATTCCGTCGCCCTTGCCGTGGACGTCCAGTGCGGCCTGATCGGCGTACAGCTCGAAGAAGTGGAAGACGTTGGCGTCGGAGGTGTCGGCGTGCACGCTGTAGATCTCCAACCCCGGCTCCTCGTCGGCGGCGACGATCATGGCCTGCAGGGCCGCCTTCAGCTCATCGGCCTTGCCATCGGCCGCGGTCAGTTTCGCCATCAGTGAGATTTTCGACATTCCTGCAACCTAGTCAACAACCGGCCCTCTCACCATCTCCTAACATTGGCGGCCTACCGTTTCGGGAGATCGTGATGACGGCAATCGTGGTAGTCGAAGATGAACCGGATATCGGCGACCTCCTGGCCCTGTACTGTCGCCGGGAGGGCTGGACGGTCCATGTGTCCGGCGACGGTCGCTCCGGGCTGGAAGCCATCAGGTCGAGAGACCCGGACTTCGTGGTGCTCGACGTCGGCCTGCCGGGCGACATGAACGGTTTCGACGTGTGCCGGGAGCTTCGCCAGACCAGCGACGTGCCGGTGCTCTTCCTGACCGCCCGGGACGACGAGGTCGATCGAATCCTCGGCCTCGAGATGGGTGCGGACGACTACGTGACGAAACCGTTCTCACCGCGGGAGATCGTGGCCAGGATCAAAGCGGTGCTGCGTCGTGGCCGGGCCGAGACGACGACGACCAGGGCCGGTTTCGGCCCGCTGATGGTCGACCTGGCCAGACACCAGGCGACGATCGACGATCTCGAGGTGCCGTTGGCGTCGCAGGAATGGGCCTTGCTGGAGACCCTGGTCAACAATCAGGGCATGGTGCTCAGCCGCCAACAGCTGCTGGACTCGGCCTGGGGCGCCCACTGGATCGGCGATCCCCGCACCGTCGATGTCCACGTCCGCCAGCTGCGCCGCAAGCTCGGCCCCGATCTGCCGCTGGCCACCGTCCGGGGTATCGGCTACCGGCTCGGCTGATGATCGACGAAGCGGACTGAGCGATGCAACGGACTGAGCGATGCAACGACGCTTGACCATAGCCCTGACGCTGACCGCCCTGGTCTCGATCGTGCTGGTCGGGTTCGGGGTGTTGGCCATGGCACAGCTCGGGGCCCGGAGCAGCGCCGAGGATCAGGTCCGGCGGGGCCTGAACGTGGTGGCGGACTTCCTCGGCAACTCCGATCGGTCCAATCCCCAGATCGAAGCGCTGCTGCTCGGTTCACGCCGGGATCTCGGGCTGGACTTCGCAGAACCGGTGTTGATCGGGGACGACGGCACCGTCGTCCCCCTACCGAATCGGCAGCGACGACGGGGCCCTCAGGCACCCCCGCCGCTGCCATCGATCCAGGTCGGCGAGGAGTCAGCTGGCGGGGCTGGACGGCGGGGACACCGTTGTCGTCTCTGTCGACCGGACGGTGTTCGGGATCCGGTTGCTGACCACCGACGGCCTCGTTCGCCAAACCGACCTCCGGCCGGCCATCATCGCCGGGCAGCGGGTCAGTGCGGTCTCCCGCCAAGCCGTTGCCTGGTTCCTGCTGTCCAGCGCGGTCGTACTGGTCGGTGCGCTGGTGGCGGGCACGTTGCTCGCCAGACGGCTGACCGGTCCGATCAAGGCGATCAAGTCGACCACCGCGGCCATCGCCGGCGGCGATCTCGGGGCCCGGGTGGAGGCCGACTGGCAACGACGAGATGGCCGATCTCGGTCACGCCGTCAATCAGATGGCGGCCGACCTCCAGCGGTCGAAGGCCCTCGATCGGCAGTTCCTGATGTCGATCTCCCACGACCTCAAGACCCCGTTGACCGCCATCGCCGGCTACGCCGAAGGCCTGAGCGACGGTGCGGTCACCGACCCCCGGGCGGCCGGCGACGTGATCGGCAACCACGCACGACGCCTCGACCGACTGGTCGGCGATCTGCTCGACCTGGCCAGGCTCGACGCCAACCGCTTTCGGCTCAACATCCGGGGCTTCGACCTGTCGGTGGTGGCCGGACGAACGGTGGCCGGGCTGGTGAACCAGGCGGGTCAACACGGCATCACACTGACCCGGACCGGGGTCGAAGCGGCGGTGGTGTCGGCGGACAGCGACCGGACCGCACAGGCCATCGCCAACCTGATCGACAACGCCATCAAGTTCGCCCGGTCCCGGATCGATGTGGCCGTCGAGGTGGGCGACGACTGGGCCATGGTGTCGGTCAGCGACGATGGCCCCGGCATCGCCGAAGCCGACCTGCCCCATATCTTCGATCGGCTCTACACCGGGGCGGCCCAACCGCAACGAGCCGAGAACCCGACCGGGCTCGGGCTGGCCATCGTCAGGGAGCTGACCCACGCCATGGGAGGCCGTGTCGCCGCCGGCAACAACCCGACGGCGGGGCCTGGTTGCGTCTTGCGCTGCCCCGGGTCCGGGCCGGGGGCGGGGAACCGGCGACCGGTCAGCTGGTCGGACCGGGAAGCTCGATCGCTTCCACCGGCTGGGAGCGGCCATCGGGCGACGTCGCCACCAGCGAGGCCGGCACCTCGACCGCCCGCCTCAGGTAGGCCAGGCCGATCGGCCCCAGGGTGGGCGATACCGCCACCGTGGTGACGGTGCCTGCGACCGAGTCGTCGAGGGTCAGCTCGGCCCCGACGTCCGGCACCTCGGGGCCGGAGAACCGCAGGCCGTACAGCCTGGTCGGTGTGTTGTTGCCTCGGGAGTCGATCCGGGCCACCAGCTCCTGGCCGACGTAGCAGCCCTTCGTGAAATCGACCGACGGCTCGACGATGCCGGCCGCGGCGGGGATGGTCGACTCGTCGAGTTCACGGCCCATGGTGGGCAGGCCCTGGCGGACCCTGATCAGGTCGAGGGTTTCCGGTGGCCCATCTGCCACGCCGGCCGGCACCCAGGCCGAGACGTCGCCGTCCGGTGCTCCGGCCGGATCTTCGACCGTCGACGGATCGAGCAGGTCGACGCCGTCGACGCCGCCCCAGGACGCAGCCAGCGCCACCAGGCCGTCGTCGGCCTCGCCGGCCGAACGCCACGAGTTCGGGCCGCGCAACATCAGGGCCGGCACGGTCACCAGGTCGATGTCGGCGTCGACCCTCAGCTTGAAACGCTCCAGCCGCTCCTTGGCTCGGGCACCGAAGCCGGGATCGACGTCGAGCCAGAACTCATCGGCCGCCCGGCGATGCAACCGGAGCCAGGCATCGACTTTGCCCTGCGGTTGGAGCAGAAGTGTCCAGCTCGAGGCACCGACGGCCAGACCTTCGACGTCCTGGCTGAGCTGACCGTGCAGGTAGCCGGCGGCATCGGCCCCCCGGACCCGCAGCACGTCCCGCCGGCCGGCCACGGCCACCACGTCGTCGAAGGCGAGCTGTTCGGCAGTCCGAAGATCGATCACGACCACCAGTCTGCCCCGGCTTTCGGTCTCCGACACCGCCGGCCGGTCGCGGAACGCCGTTTCCCGCTCGAAACCGCCACCGCCGAACCGCCGCCGTCACTGCCGCACCGTCAGTCGCACCGTCACTGCCGCACCGTCGCTGCCGCAACGTCGCTGGCGCACCGTCACTGCCGGGCGACTGGGCCGAGGGTTCAGCGGCGGGCCTGGCGGTCACGGGCCATCGAACGGGCCGGCTCCAACGCCGCCAGCAGGGCCTTGGCCTTGTTCCAGCATTCCTTGTCCTCGAGTTCCGGCACGCTGTCGGCCACCACCCCGGCTCCGGCCTGGACCGAGGCACGGTTCGGCCCGCAGAACATCGTCCTGATGGCGATGGCGGTATCGAGGTTGCCGGAGAAGTCGAGATAGCCGACCACCCCGGCATACGGCCCCCGCTTGCGAGGTTCGAGGTCGTCGATGATCTCCATGGCCCGGACCTTTGGCGCCCCGGAGACGGTGCCGGCCGGCAGCGTCGCTCGGAGCACGTCGATGGTCGAGCGGCCATCGGCCAGCCGGCCCGATACCTGGGACGTGAGGTGCATCACATGGCTGTACCGCTCGAGCACCATCATCTCGTCGATCGTCAACGACCCGAACTCCACCACCCGGCCGACGTCGTTGCGGGCCAGATCGACCAGCATGACGTGCTCCGCTCGCTCCTTCGGGTCCTCGGTCAGCTCGGCCGCCATCAGGCGATCGTGTTCGTCGGTGCGGCCCCGCTGGCGGGTACCGGCGATGGGTCGGGAGATGACCCGGCCCTCCTGGACCTGGACCAGCGGCTCCGGCGAGCAGCCGACCAGGGTCAAGCGCCGGCTGGCGGATGAAGTACATGTACGGGCTGGGGTTGAGCTGACGCAGCGCCCGGTACACATCGAGCGGTTCGGCGTCGAGTTCGAAGTCGTACCGCTTGGACAGCACGACCTGGAAGATGTCGCCGGCCCGTATGTACTCCTTGGCTGCATCGACGGCCGCCATGTACAGCTCAGAGTTGAGCGAGGTCTCGAACCGGCTCGGATCGAGATCCTGGCCCGCCGACCGGTCGTTCGGTGGAGCCAACATCGGCTCGTCGAGCGGCTTCGCCCCGTCGATGGCCAACTGCTCCAACCGGGCGAGTGCATCGTCATAGGCGGCGTCGATCTCGGCATCGTCGGCGTCGGGTCCGAGCAGCGCCACCGCCACCAGCGTGACCCGCTGCCGCCAGTGATCGAACACCGCCAGCTCGCCGATCACGTCAAGCACCGCATCCGGGTAGCCGTTGTCGTCTGTCGGCGTGTTCGGCAACCGCTCGACCTCCCGGACCACGTCGTAGCCCAGGTAGCCGACCAGCCCTGCGGTGAGCGGCGGCAGGTCGGCCAGCCGGGGGGCTCGGTACCGCTCGAGAAGGATCTCCAACGGCACGAGGATGCCCTGATCGGTCGGCAGATCGGTGTCTGGAAGGTCGCCGGTGATCGTGACCTGGTTGCCTGTTGCCACCAGCGACGCGTGGGGACGGCGACCGACGAAGCTGAACCGGCTCCAGCGCTCCCCGTTCTCCACCGATTCGAGACAGAAGCCGGGCTCGTCACCGACGCACCGCATGAAGGCGGCCAGCGGCGTTGTCAGGTCGGCGAGGAGCTCGCGATGTACCGGCACCGCCCGATAGGACCGGGCGAGGCTCCTGAACTCCTCCCTGGTGGTCGTCACCGTGCGGTCGCCGTCATCGGTACCGGAGGTGGCTCGGCTCGCCGGCCGCGGCATCGGCCACTGCAACGGCAACGGCCACGGCCGGACTAGGAGGCACCGAACGGGCGGTGGAAGCAGCTGTACTCGCCGGTGTGGCAGGCGCCGTCGCCCTCCTGCTCCACCCGGAACAACAGCGTGTCGCCGTCGCAATCGTAGGCGGCGCTGCGGATCCACTGCCGATCGCCGGAGGTGTCACCCTTGCGCCACACCTCCTGGCGGGATCGACTCCAGAAAACGGTTCGACCCTCGGCCAGAGACTGGGCCAAGGTGTCGGCGTTCATCCAGGCCATCATCAGCACCTGACCGGTGACGTCGTCCTGAACAATCGCCGGAACCAGTCCGTCTTTGTTGTAGGTCACCGCATCCAGTTGCTCCGGGGAGGGCGCTATCGGTTGAGCCTCAGGCATGGTGTGCAGGGTACCGGTCCAGCTCGGTGGCCACGGCCGATTTTCCCGGCCGCGAACCGTCACTCCGGGAACCGGGCTCGGGGCCCGTCGGAGCCTACAGATACAGGCCGGTCGGTGAATCGTCGAGCCGCTCGGCGGCGACGGCGTGGATGTCGCGCTCCCGCAGGATGATGTAGTCGTGACCGCCGACCTCGACCTCGTAGCGGTCCTCCGGGTTGAACAGAACCCGATCCCCCAGTTCCATCGACCGGACGCTCGGACCGACGGCAACGACCTCGGCCCACGTCAGGCGCTTGCCGACCTGGGCGGTGGCCGGGATCAGAATGCCGCCGGTCGACTTTCGTTCACCGTCCGGTCCTTCCATCTGGACCAGGATGCGATCGTTGAGCATCTTGATCGGCAACTTCTCCCGGTTTGCGCCGGTGGAGCCCCGGCGACGCTTCGGATCCGGTGCGGCCTCGCCACCGGCCGGCTCTGCGGCGGCTTCCCTATCGGCTGAGATCGAACCTGATCCTGACAACGAGGTGCTCCATGGGGTTGAACTGGTGGGCCGGTCCGGTCCACCACTTCAGGTTAGGTGTCCGCAAGACGATTTGCGTCGCCGCTCGGGGGCACTACCGTCGAAGTCGATGGCTGCCGATCGAAGCGACGAGGTTCGAACACTACGGACGTCGGACGGGCTGGCGCTCCGAGCCGAACTGTGGACCCAGGACGACCCGGTGGCGACGGCGGCCATCTGTCATCCCCATCCGCTGTACGGCGGTGACATGTACAACAACGTGGTCAGTGCGCTGTTCGAACATCTCGGCGGGGCGGAGGTCGCCTGCGTGCGCTTCAACTTCCGGGGCAGCGGTGGTTCCGAGGGACGACACGACAGCGGCGGGGGTGAGCGGCTCGACGTGACGGCAGCGATCGACGAGCTGAACGATCGCTGGCCCGATCGACCGCTGCTGATGGCCGGCTACTCGTTCGGTGCCGATGTTTCGCTGGCGGTCGACGACGATCGGATCTCCGGCTGGTTGGCCGTCGCTCCCCCGCTTCGGGTCGTTACGATCGACGAGATGGTGGCCGGAACCGACCCTCGACCGAAACGGATCGTCACCGGATCGGCCGACGACTTCCGACCACCGGATCAGGTCCGGGCGGCCACCGGCCACTGGACCAATTGCGAGATCACCGTGGCCGACGGGGCCAACCACTTCTTCGCCGTCGGACTGGACACGGTGCTGGGCCGCCGCAACGGATCTGCTCCGCCAACTGACCGACCGCTGAAGACCTGCGGGGACATCGAGCCAAGCGGGCACCACCGTCCGGCCGCCGACATCGGCCAGGAACCCGAAGGGTCTCCGGCGAAATCTCGAAGGCACCCGGAGAGGCCCGAGAGGCGGCTCCGCCCGCCTCGACGCGATCAGTCGGCCGGGCGCACGGTGATGCCGGCCGCGGCCAGCGCCGCCTTGGCATCGGCGATGGTGGCCTCGCCGAAGTGGAAGATGCTGGCCGCCAGCACCGCATCGGCCAGCCCCTCGGTGACCCCGGGCGCCAAGTCGTCCACCGACCCGACGCCACCGGAGGCGATCACCGGTACCGAGACCGCCTCGGAGACGGCCCGGGTCATCGCATGGTCGAAACCCTCTCGGGTACCGTCTCGGTCCATCGAGGTCAGCAGGATCTCCCCTGCGCCGAGCTCGACGACTCGGCGGGCCCACGCCACGGCATCGAGGCCGGTCGGGTTGCGGCCGCCGTGGGTGTAGACCTCGTAGCCGGATTCGATGCCTGAGCCATGGGTACCATCGGCTTCGGTGGTCCTGGTCCGACGGCCGTCGATGGCCACCACGCAGCACTGCGAGCCGAACTCGGTGGCGATCTCCGCCACCAGCTCCGGCCTGGCCACCGCCGCCGAGTTGATCGAGACCTTGTCCGCCCCGGCTCGCAGCAGGCTGCGGGCGTCGTCGACCGAACGTATCCCGCCGCCGATGGTGAACGGTATGAACACCTGCTCGGCGACCGCGGTTGCCATGGCCACCGTGGTGTCGCGGTTCTCGTGGGTGGCCCCGATGTCGAGGAACACCAGCTCGTCCGCCCCCTGACGGTCGTACAGCGCAGCCAGTTCGACCGGATCCCCGGCGTCGCGGAGGTTGACGAAGTTCACCCCCTTGACCACCCGGCCGTCGGTGACGTCGAGACAGGGAATCACCCGGATCACGCGCATCGGTTTCGTCCTCTCCGGTACCGGGTCGGTCCGATCCGTTTCGTCGACGGTGACGTCACCGGATCGCCTGCAACGCCTGGGATACCGAGAAACGGCCCTCGTAGAGGGCACGACCGACGATGGCGCCGGCCAATGATCGTCGGGTCCCGCCATTGGCCGAGGCGTCGGCGATCACCTCGACGCTCGACAGCGTCCGCAGATCGTCGATCGTACCGACCCCACCGGAGGCGATGATCGGGATGTCGGTGATCGACAACAGGTGCGACAACCCGGCGACGTCCGGACCCTCGAGCGTGCCGTCCCGGCTGATCTCGGTCACCACCAGGGCCTTCACCCCGGCGGTGGCGAATCTGCCTGTCAGCTGCTCGACGGTGTGGCCGGAATCGGTCGTCCAGCCATGGGTGGCGACGTTGTCGCCCCTGGCGTCGATGCCGACCACGACCGATCGACCGCGCCGGGCCAACTCGAGCACCAGCTCCGGGTTCTCGATGGCTGCGGTACCGATGACCACCCGATCGACACCGAGCTCGAACAGCGCCTCGGCCGCCTCGACCGAGCGCACACCGCCACCGACCTGGACCGGCACGTCGAGGGCGCCGCAGATGGCCTCGATCACCGGGCGATTCGTCGGCTCGCCACTCCTGGCGGCGTCGAGGTCGACGACGTGCAGGACGTCGGCCCCTTCGGCGACGAACGCCTCGGCCTGAGCAACCGGGTCGTCGCCGTAGGTGGTCTGACGGTCGTAGTCGCCCTGATAGAGCCGGACACAGCGCCCGTCCCGCAGGTCGATGGCGGGGTACAGCCTCACGTCCGCCTCCGTTTCACGACCGCTGCTCCACCGGGCCACCGCGGCACAGGCCGACGAAGTTCGACAGCAGCCGCAGGCCGCCGGACGCCGACTTCTCGGGGTGGAACTGGGTGGCAGAGACGTTGCCGTCGGCCACCGCGGCCACGACCGGGCCGCCGTAGTCGGTGGTGGCGATCACGTTTCGGTCGGTTGCCGGGGCCAGGCTGTGCACGAAGTAGACCCAGGCCTCCTGCAACCCCTCGAGCAGAGGATGGTCGACGCAGCTCAGCCTGTTCCATTGCATCTGGGGCCGCTTGACCGTGTCCGGGCAGCCAGGTGATCCGGCCGGGGAGGATGGCGAGCCCGGGGACGTCCGGTGACTCGTCGGAGCCGTCGTAGAGCATCTGCATGCCGACGCAGATGCCGAGGAATGGCTGACCTCGCTCTGCGACCTTTCGGGCCTGGTCTGCCAATCCGGTCGAGACCAGAGCGTTCATGCATGCGCCGAAGTTTCCGACCCCGGGCAGGACCACACCGTCTGCCCGCTCGATGAAATCCGGGTCTGCGGTCAGGGTGGCGTCGGCCCCCACCCGTTGTAGCGCCTTCTGGGCCGACCGGAGGTTGCCGATGCCGTAGTCGAGCACGGCGATGGTCGGCCGGATCGAGCGCTGGTCCTGCGTCGGCGACGAGGAAACCGCCGTCACAGGGTTTCCTTTGTGGACGGGACATCGGAGCCCTCGATCCGAACCGCATCCCGCAGGCACCGTGCCAATCCCTTGAACGACGCCTCGATGATGTGATGCACGTTTCGTCCGTCCCTGAGCGAGACGTGGAGGGTGATGCCGGCGTTGGTGGCGAAGCTCTGCATGGCGTGCTCGGCCAGCGACGGGTCGAACGGCGGGCTGCCGAGGGGAATGGCTTCCGGCAACTCGACGTTCCACACGAAGAACGGCCGACCAGACAGGTCGAGGGCCACCTCGACCAGCGCCTCGTCGAGCGGGTACAGGCCACTGGCGAAGCGTCGGACCCCGACCTTGTCGCCGAGCGCCTCGGCGAAGGCCCGCCCCAGCACGATGGCGGTGTCCTCGACGGTGTGGTGGCTGTCGATGTGGATGTCGCCATCGGCCTTGACCGCGAGGTCGAACGAGCCGTGGCGGCCCAGTTGATCGAGCATGTGGTCGTAGAACGGAATGCCGGTGTCGATCTCGGTTCGACCGGTTCCGTCGAGGTCGATCGTCACGTCGATCGACGTCTCCTTGGTGGAGCGGCTCAGTGTGCTCGTCCGACCGCCGGGTGCGTTGCTCATCACCCAAGTATGTCGGCCATGGCGAGCAGAAAACGGGAATTCTCCTCGACGGTGCCGACCGTCACCCGCAAGCAGCCATCGAGGTGATCCCAGGAGGCGGTGTTTCGGACCAGGACCGAGCGATCGACGAGCTCCTGCCAGACCCGCTCCCCGGATATCGGCGGCCGGAACAACACGAAGTTGGATCCCGACGGCCAAACCTCCGCTCCCATCTCCGTCAGTCCGGCCTGGAGTCGGCCTCGTTCCTCGACGATGCCCGCCACTCTGGCGTTCATGGCGTCGACGAATCGCAACGCCGCGAGCCGGCGGCCTGTTTGACCGAGTCGAGGTGATAGGGCAGCACCACCAGTTCCAGCTTCTCGACCAGCCATGCCGGTCCCAGCAGGTAGCCGAGGCGGGCACCGGCCATGGCCCACGTCTTGGAGTAGGTCTTGGTCACCACCAGCGGGATGTCCTCGTCGAGCAGCTCGATGGCGGTGTGGGGGGCGAACTCCCCGTAGGCCTCGTCGACAACCAGCAGACCGTCCACCTCGTCGACCGCCTCGAGCACCCGGCGGATCGTGTCCTGGGGTTCGACGAGACCGGTCGGGTTGTTCGGTGAGCAGAGAAAGGTGATGGCCGGGCGGTTGGCCAGCACCGCGGCGACGGCCTCGGCCGGGTCGAGGCTGAAGTCGGCCCGTCGATCCACGGCGACCGGCCGGGAGCCGGTGATCCGGCTGAGATGGCTGTGCAGGGCGTAGGTCGGCTCGAAGGTGAGGGTGCGCCGGCCGGGGCCGGCGAAGGTCAGCAACAGGGTCTGCAACACCTCGTTCGAGCCGTTGGCGCAGAACACCCGGTCCGCAGCCATGTCGTACAGCTCGCCGATGGCGGTTCGTAGTTCGGTGGCCGAGCGATCCGGGTAGCGGTGCCAGGCCAGATTCTCGACCGCCTCGGCCACCGCCTTGGTGAACTCGGCCGGCGGAGGCTCGGGCGCTTCATTGGTGTTGAGTCGGACCTCGACGTCGACCTGGGGCGAGTGATATCCGGTCAGTGCCGCCAGGTCGTCGCGGACCGGCGGGCGGCTCATCGGCCGCCGGCCCGTAACCGGACCCGAATCGACTCGGCGTGGGCGTCGAGCCCCTCCTGCTCGGCCAGGGCCACGACGTGGGGACCGAGCCTGGCCATGCCCTGCTCGGTGACGGTGACGATGTGGTGGTCCTTCAGGAAGTCGGAGACGGTCAGGGCGCTGGCGAAGCGGGCGGAGCCGAACGTCGGCAGCACGTGGCTTGGGCCGGCGACATAGTCTCCCAGCGAGGCCGGGGAGTAGGGCCCGCAGAAGATGGCGCCGGCGTTCTCGACCGATCGGGCCAGGTCCTCAGCCGATTCGCACTGCAGCTCGAGGTGCTCGGGAGCGATGGCGTCGACGACCGCCAGCGCTGCTTCCGGACCGTCGACGAGAGCGGCGTAGCCTCCTTCGGCCAGTGTGGCACGGACGTCGGCGGCGCGAGGTGCGGCGGCCAGCAGCTTGTCCCCCGCAGCGCAGACCTCTTCGATGACCGACTCGTCCCAGCTGACGAGCCAGGCCAGACCGTCAGGGCCGTGTTCGGCCTGGAGGATCACGTCGATGGCCGCGAACTCCGGCGTTGCGGTGTGGTCGGCCACGACCACCACCTCGGACGGTCCGGCGAAGGCGGCGGCGATACCGACATCGCCCGCCACCTCCTGCTTGGCAAGGGCGACGTAGATGTTGCCGGGACCGGCGATCACGTCGACCGCGGTGATCGATTCGCTGCCGTAGGCCATGGCAGCCACCGCCTGGGCACCACCGACGGCGAAGACCTCGGAGACGCCGGCCAGTCTGGCGGCGGCCAGCACCGAGGGGGCGATGCCACCGTGTTCGGCGTTCGGCGGGACACACAGCGCGATCTGCGGCACTCCGGCGACCCGGGCCGGCACTGCGGTCATCAGAACCGTCGACGGGTACTCGGCCCGACCGCCCGGCACGTAGAGCCCGGCCCGTCGGATCGGCCGCTGGTAGGCGCGGATGGTCAGACCGTCGCGCTCGATCAGTTGGGGATCCCGAAGCTGGTGACGGTGGAAGTCTTCGATCCCCTCGATCGACACCTCCATGGCCGCTCGAAGCTCCGGTGCCAAGCCGTCCACCGCAGCCTGCAGCTCAGCCTCGCCGACCCGCAGCCGTTCCAGCCTGACCCGGTCGAAGGTCTCGGTCAGCTCCAACAGCACCTGGTCGCCACCGGCACGAACCCGATCGATGATGTCCCGGACCGCTTCTCGGGGGCCGTCGCCTGCGATGTCCGGCCTCGGTAGCGCCCCAGCCGGATCGACCGAGAGGTCCAGACCCCGTAGATCGAGACGTTTCAGCACCGGATCTCTCCTGTTCGTACGGTCCGTGGCGGCCGGTCGGTCGGCCCGCTGCGAGCCATCGGGACCGACCGGTCCTGCCACATCGCTCTGCGATTCCGTGTCGACGGTAGCGTGGTCGGCCAACGGTCGGTGCCGATTTGCATCGAAGACGGTGAGGAGCCCGCCCGATGTCGCTCGACAAGAACGCTCTCAGTTCACTCTCAGCCACGTTGGCAGATCTGACGGTCAGGCTGGGCGACGTGGCCCGGGAAGCCGACGGCGACGACGACACCCTGATCGACGTGCTGGAAGTCGAGCGGCAGCTCCAAACCGCCGGCCGCAGGCTGGAGAAGATCCTGCTTCGCCTGAGTCGTAGCTGAATGCCGCAAAGAGAACCAGCGACAACTGACTAGAAAGAACCGGCGCCGAACACAAACATTCCCCTCAAAGTGAGGGTATGTCGCTGGATTCGATGCTCACAAGAAGGCGTCGGGTTCGACGAAGGAATCCGGTGCGCCGATTGGCCATGCGATCGCCAGGCCCTCGGGCCCAGGGCCGGCAGAAGCCCAGGTGAGAGCCAGTACGGCCCAACGGCAGCCCTTGGCGAAAAAACGTCGGCGCCCCGAAAAGACGGGGCGCCGACGGCGCGATACGGGGCGGCGGATCCCCGTATTCGCTGCTACCAGGTGGCGGGAACCTGGTTAACCGAGACAGTAATTCAACTGATTTACCGATGGGGTGATATCCGCAAGAAATATTGCAATTTCTCCCAAGACGTGCTGCGCGGCCGCCGCCGACACCCGGTCACCGGCACCTGCGGCCCACCGAAGGCCGACGAAACCGCACCCCTGCGGCGGCCCTCGGCTCTTGATCGAGCGGTTTGGCCGCTACGTTTGCGATGTGAGCAACCGAGCGTCAAGCGGCCGGAACGAGGTCGACATCCGGATCATCGATCCCGCCACCACCGGCCGAAATCGACCATCGGACCGGTGGATCGTCGAGCAGGCCAAAGCCGTGCTCGACGGGGCTCTCGAACCGTCGCTGCGCGATGATCGCTTCGACGGCTGGCAACCGCCGTCCGATCTGGTGGCGGCGGTGGCTCACGTCGGCGACCAACCGATCGCCTTCCTCGGCGGCGTGGTCGATCGTGGTCGATTGCAGCTCGATGGGCTGATCGTGTCGGCCAGCGCCGAGGGGGCGGAGGGCCCGATGCTGCTGGCCGCGCTGTATCAGGCGCTCGAACCATCCATCGCCGCCACCGGGGCCGAGACCATCGAGCTGTGGGGCAAGCCAGCGAAGAGCTGGCACCGGTCCTTGGCCCAGCGCCAAGGGTTCGACGAGTTGCGATCGTTGCATCAACTCCGTTGCCCGCTGCCGCTGGACGTCCCGGTCCTGGAGACCCGGGCCTTCGTGCCCGGCCAGGACGAGGAGAGGCTGCTGCAGGTCAACAACCGGGCCTTCGCATCCCATCCCGATCAGGGCAGCCTGACCATGGAGGATCTGGCCGAGGCTGCGGGCCAACCATGGTTCGATCCCGAAGGGATCCGGCTCTACGACGATCCCGAAGATCCCGAACGCCTGGCGGGCTTCTGCTGGACCAAGATCCACGAACCGGTGGCGCCCGGCCAGCCACGGTTGGGGGAGATCTACGCCATCGGCATCGATCCCGACCACCACGGCAAGGGCCTCGGCAAACCGATGACCGCAGCCGGCCTGGCCTGGCTGAGCGACGCCGGGCTGACGACCGCCATGCTGTACGTCGAGGCCGACAACGAACCGGCGCTGCGGACCTATGACAAGCTCGGCTTCGAAAAGCACCGCACCGACAGCGCCTGGCACCGACGGGTCGGTACCAGGCGGTGAGTCGCCAGGAGGACCCGGAGCCCGTGGCCGCAACGCAGTCGCCGTGGAGCCCCGACCGCGCCGGGTACCGGCAGCTGGTCGAGGACGAACCGGGCTACCGCCTCGATCAGATCTGGCATGGCCTGTACCGGCACGACACCCCCCCGACCGAGCTCTCCAACCTGCCGAAGGCACTCCGAGCCCGGCTCGGCCAGGTCGTGCAGCCCTCACTCGAACTGGCGGCGACCCAAACGTCGTCCGATGGCCACACCGTCAAGTGGCTCTGGAACCTGCCCGGTGGCAGCCGTGTGGAGACCGTGTTGATGCACTACAAGGACCGATCGACGGTCTGCGTCTCGAGTCAGGCCGGGTGCGCCATGGGTTGTGGCTTCTGCGCCACCGGTCAGGCCGGCTACGACCGGAACCTCTCCGTCGGCGAGATCCTGGAGCAGGTGGTGGCGGCCCGGCGGGCGGCGGCGGAACGGCGACTGTCCAACATCGTGTTCATGGGCATGGGAGAACCGTTCGCCAACTACGACCGGTTGATCGAGTCGCTCCACCGCATCATCGCCGACTTCGGCATCGGGGCCCGCCATGTGACGGTCTCGACCGTCGGCCTGGTGCCCCAGATGTTGCGATTCGCCGACGAAGGGCTACAGGTCGGCCTGGCACTCTCCCTGCATGCGGCCAACGACGACCTTCGCACCGAACTCGTCCCGATCAACGCCCGCCACCCCATCGACGATCTGATCGCCGCCTGCCAGCTCTTCCGGGAGCGGACCGGCCGCCGGGTCTCACTGGAGTGGGCGATGATCGACGGCGTCAACGACCGACCGTCAGATGCCGCCGAACTGGCCGCCGTGGCCACCAGGGCCCGGGCCCACGTGAACCTGATACCGCTCAACCCGACCCCGGGCTGGCCAACCGTCGGCAGCCGTCGGGACCGGATCGACGAGTTCGCCACCGAGCTCCGCAACCGAGGTGTGAATGCAACCGTCCGTGCCAATCGGGGCACCGACATCGACGCCGCCTGCGGCCAACTGGCGGCCGCGGACATGCCGGCTTCGACCGCGACCGAGGTGACGTTTTCGAACCCTTCCCACCGACGGTGAGCAACGAGGTGAAACTTGCCGGACGCCACGGGTTTTCCCGCCGACCCGACCATACTGTGTGACGTATGAACCAGTGGCTCAATCGCTCCCATCCTCAGACACTCCAGGCCGGTGTCATCCTGGGCTATATCAGCGCGGTTTTCGGCCTGCTGTTCGTCGGCGGTCGGTTGGGGCTTCTGGTGATCTACATCGGGCTGTTCGCCGGAGCGTTCGCCACGGCCAACAACAAGCGCTGGGGCTACTTCCTCCTGGCGGTGTGCGCCTGCCTGGCAGCAGCACTGGAGATCCTGCCGCTGGTCGACAGCCTCATCAGCGGTGCGCCGCTGGAACGGATCCTCGCGCTCTTGAATCGGACGGTCTTCCCGACGGCGCTGGCGGTGGCGGTCATCCACATCCAGTCCCGTGAGTATCAAAAAGTCTGGTTCGAATAGCCGCTTGCGGCTCGCCGGATCCACGGCACGGTTCGTCGCCCCAGCACGGTCGGCGGCAGTGCGGTCCGTCGGTGCTGCGATGGCGGCGGCAGTGCGGTTCGTCGCCGCGGCGGTGGCGGCGATGCTGTTGGTCGTGGCCTGCGGGGCAGCCGACGAGCCGGGCGGCGCTGACACCACCACGTCCACCGTGGCGTCGGAGACCACCGGCGACGCCGGCTCGGACCGTGTCGAATCGCCGGACGGTTCCCCCGCTCCCACCTCGGCCCCGGCGAACGCTTCGCCGAAGGCGACCGGGCCCGTAGCCGAGTCCGGCGGTGAGGACTTCCCGGTGGCGGCCGCGGTGTGGGCCGCCTGTGGCGGCGGACTGGAATGTGCAACCGTCGAGGTCCCGCTCGATCACGACGACCCGGACGGCGCACGGATCGACCTGGCGCTACTTCGGGTTCCCGCATCGGAACAGCCGAAGGGCTCGATCCTGGTGAATCCGGGCGGACCGGGCGGCTCCGGGGTGAACTCGATACGAAACGGGTTCCGGCTCGATGAGGCGACGATGGCCGACCATCACCTGGTCGGGTTCGACCCGAGGGGTATCGGGTCGAGCACCGCGTTGCGCTGCACGATCGACCTGACCGACGGGCCCCGCCCCGACCTCTCACCTGACGACGAACGAGAAGCCGAGCTGCTCGACCGGCAGGCCAGGGCCTTGGCCGAGCAGTGCGGCCGCCTCGACGGCACGCTCCTCCCCCACCTCGGCACCGATTCGGTCATCCGGGACCTCGATCTGCTCCGTCAGGCGGTGGGAGACGATCGGTTGCACTACTTCGGCTCGAGCTACGGCACACTCATCGGGTTGCGGTACGCCGAGCGCTATCCGACGCTGGTCGGGCGCCTCGTGCTCGACGGTGTGGTCGACCCCTCGTTCAGCCTTTCGGACCTTCTCCGCCAGCAGGCGGCGGAGTTCGAGCGGGCGTTCCTGGTTCTCGACGACGCCTGCAACACCACACTCGAATGCCCCCGGGGCGGGCTGGTGGCCGCGTACGACCGGTTGCGCCAGGAACTGGAGCCGGCTCCCGACGGGACGGTGGGAACAACCGAGCTGGAGGTCGCGACGCTGATCGCCATGTACTCCGAACGCCTGTGGCCGAGGTACGCCGCGGCCCTGATCGCCGCCGAGGAGGGCGATCCCAGCGGCATCGAGCTGCTTCACGACCTCTACGTCGGCGGCATCAACTTCGCAACCTACCTGGCGGTGTCGTGCATCGACAGCCGCTCGCCGGTGGGCCCGGCCGGATGGGATGCACTGGCCGCCGAGCTGTCCTCAATCGCCCCCCGATTCGGAGCAACGCTGGCCAACGAGCTTCGCAGCTGTGCCTTCTGGCCCGCTGCTCCAGTGGGGCGACCGGGACCGGTGGCCGGGCCAGACGGCACCCCGATCCTGGTGCTGTCGACCACCGGCGACGCCGCAACCCCGCTGGTGAACGCGGCCAACGTCGCCGCGACGCTGTCATCGGCCGCTCTTGTCACCGTCAACGACAACGGCCACACCGCATACGGGGCGAACTTCTGTGTCGAGCAGATCGTCGCCCACTATTTCGACACCGGCGAGCTTCCGGACGGGATCCACCGCTGCTGAGGGTTGCCGGGAAACCGGGCCGCGAGCGCAATCGGTGGCCCGACCCGTCGCCCGATCCACCCCAGGCTCTACCGTGACACGCATGTCCTCGATGCCCACCGACCACCTGCCTCAGGGCGACGAGAAGCGGGCCGCGGTCCGGTCGATGTTCGACACGATCGCCCCCCGCTACGACATGGTCAACCGGATCATGTCGTTTCGAATGGATGTCGGCTGGCGACGAAAGACCCAGCGGTCGTTGGAGCTCAGGCCGGGCTCGGTGGTGCTGGACCTGGCCTGTGGCACCGGAGACTTCTGCGTCGAGCTGGCCGAGACAGGGTCATCGCCCGATCGGCGTCGACCTGTCGTTCGGGATGTTGGCCGCGGCCAGGACCGACGCCCCACTGGTCCAGGGTGATCTGCTCCAGCTGCCCATCGCCGACGCCGGGGTCGACGCCGCGGTCTGCGGATTCGCGCTTGCGGAACCTGGTGCGGTTGGAACCGTTCTTCTCGGAGTTGCATCGGGTGGTCCGGCCCGGTGGGCGGATCGCCCTGCTCGACGTCTCCCGGCCGGACAACGGTGTGATGCGTTGGGGCCACGGCATCTACTTCAACAAGGTCGTGCCCCAGGTCGGCGGCCTGCTCTCCGATCGAGGCGCCTACGCCTACCTGCCCCGCTCGGTGTCCTACCTGCCGGAGCCGGCCAGGATGATCGCCATGCTGCGATCGGCGGGCATGATAGAGGTGGAGCGAACCCAGCTCTCGGGCGGGATCACCCAACTGCTCTCCGCCACCCGCCCCTGAGCCCGCCGTCGCCTCGACGGGCGGGAGGCGGGGTCAGAGCGAATCGGCCAGCTCGTCGTAGACGATCGCCTTCTTCTCCAGGTCGTCGAGTCTGTTCTGCAGGCCGAACGGCACCGGAAGCCCAATGACCTCGAACACCTCCTTCCAGCGATGGCCCCAGTCCTGGCCTCGACAGGCCAGGGCCAGGTTTCTGGCTCTGATCGGCTGAGCCTCGAGGGGATCGGAGAACCGTTCCAGCAGCTCCCGCAGCTGGTTCCTCGACCCGTCAAGCGGCTCGACAACCGTCGCGCCAACCACGTCTTTCTGACGCTGCTCGTCCGGTGGCAGGCCGACGAGCACGGTCCCGGCCGCCAGACCCTCGAACAACCGACCGGGGAGGACCCGGAGCCCGCCGGTCACCGTGGGCATGTCATGCTTGGCGTAGTTGCAGACGGCCACGTTTGCATGCTGGTACAGATTCGCCAGCGCCTGGCGATGCTCGGCCCATTCGATGGCCTCACCCTTCACCGTGTCATAGATGTACAGCGCCCGCCGGCTTCTGGCCCAGTCGAGGATCTCGCCGTGCTGTGCCGGATCGCGACGGCCGATGCCGAGCACGGCAATGCCTCTCGGGGTCAACGGGTCGGCCGGGGCGAACCGCAGGACGTCGACCGCCGGTGGCAACACATGGATCTGGGCTCCGGGAGCGATCTCGACGAAGGGCTCCGCAGCCGCTGCGATCCCGACGAAGACGTGATCCACCATCGAATACGATTCGTACACGAGCCGCTTGTCCGAAAGCTCGGTCGGCCAGATCTCGGGGATCCAGATCGACAAGGTGAGCGACCGTCGGCGAAGCGAACGCAGGCGTTCCAGCAGCGGAAGGTCCCAGGCGCCGCGTGCGATGAAGAACACATGATCGTGGCCTTCGGCCGCCGCCAGACCCCGTGTCGGTGGCAGCAGCCTGGACCGTCCCCCCACCCGTCGCAACGCTCGGCCCAGCACTCGCCGGGTGTGGATCTGGGGCTGGTGGGAGTGGCGGTCGAGAACGCCGATACCGACGCCGGAGGTGTCGGCAAGGACATCCTCGGCCTCGTTCCACGCGCCATATGCGAGGTGACCTCCCGGACCCCCGCCCTCAATTCGCTGGGAGATCAACATCGGGAGCCTCGTGTCCTTGCTCCGAACCACTGGCAAGAGGCTACCACTCCCGGCCATCAGGCACGGAGGGCAAACTTACTTTCGGCTTGCGGGCGCCGATTGTGCACTGGTGAATCCATTCGTTTTCGCACCATGAGCAGCGGTGGCCGGGAAGGGACCCTAGCCTCGAGCGGCGGCGGGGTGGCGGAAGGTCTGCGACCTCGGCGCCGTCGCCGCCGTCCCGCCCGCCAGCCGCCGGTCGACCCATCGGGAGCGGCACGCCCGGCCGCCACCGACGACCGCCCCGCTCGGACCGAAGACGAACCACTGCTGCTGTCGGTGATCATCCCGACCTACAACGAGGCCGGCAACATCGTGTTGATGCTCGATCGGCTACGGACCGCACTGGACGGCCAGGCGTACGAGATCGTCGTCGTCGATGACGATTCGATCGACGAGACCTGGCGCATCGCCCAACTCCACGGGCGGTCCGATCAGCGGATCAGGGTCATCCGTCGGGTCGGTGAGCGTGGCCTCTCCTCGGCGGTGATGGCCGGGATGGCACAAGCCGGCGGGCGGGCGCTGGTTGTCATGGACGCCGATCTCCAACACGACGAAACCAAGATCCTGCACCTGGTCCGAGCGGTTGTGGACGAGGGGATGGATCTCTGCGTCGGCTCCCGACATGTCGCCGGAGGCGGCTACGGAACCTTCGGTCGCAGGCGCCGGGCTGCATCCTGGGCCGGTAGCGCCCTGGCCAGGACATTGCTCGGCGTTGCGGTGAGCGACCCGATGAGCGGGTTCTTCGCCGTCTCCCGTCGACGATTCGAACTCGTCGGCGACCAGGTGAATCCCCGTGGTTTCAAGATCCTCCTCGAATTCCTGGCTCGGGGTCCTGAACCGTCGGTCAGCGAGATCGGCTACCAGTTCGGTGAACGGGTACACGGCACGACCAAGCTCAACGGATCGGTCGTGCTCGACTACCTCCGGGCGCTGCTGGTCTTGACCGCGGGCCGATGGCGACGGCGCTGACCAAACGCAGCGAGGCCGGCCACGATGTCAGCGGAGCTTGCCGATGACGGTGGTGACGAGGTCGTCGATCTCCTCCACGGCCCGCCGGTAGGCCTTGGCCCGACGACCGTACGGGTCTGCGACATCCCATCGGGTTCCCAGGTACTGGCGGGGATCGCGGTCCCGATTGAGCTCGGCCAGGAGGTCCTCGATCGACATGGCCGGCTCGGGGTGGTGCTGGAGCACAGAGGCCGCCTCCTTCAAGGGGACGATCTTGGCGAACGCATCGGGGGCCAACATCGTTGCCCTCTGGACGTGGCTGCCCTCCATGGTCAACAACAACTCGGCGGCCTCGACGCTGGCGGTGTCCAGTCGGTAGCTGCGGTGGAGACCGGCGTCGATCCCTCGCCCGGACAGCACGTCCACCAGGTCGTTCGGGCAGCCCTCGGCCACCTCGAGAAACCCGGCCGACCGGAACACCATCACCGACTCACCGAAGCGGTGCCGGGCCAACAGTTCCGCGGTCGGGCTACGACAGATGTTGGCGGTGCAGACGAACAGGATCCGCCTTCGGCCCTGACGATCTGTCAACTGCCGCGGCCGACCAGAACGAACATCGTCCTGACCAGAATCACCAGATCGCTCCGGAAACCGATGTTGGCCACATAGGACACATCGAGGTGGAGGCCGGCCGAGATACGGTTGTTGGCCCGCAGTTCGGAGACCTGGAAACGTCCGGTGATGCCAGGCCGCTCGAGATGTCGAGGGTGGACGAGGAAGCCTTCCCTGGCCGCCACCGTGACCAACTCGGGCCGGGGTCCGATCAGGCTCATGTCGCCCTTGAGCACGTTGACCAGCTGCGGGAGCTCGTCGAGGCTGCTGGCGCGCAGAAACCGCCCGAACGGCGTGTGGCGGGGGTCGTCGGCGGACTTGTGGGTCTTGCGTCGCTCGGGGCCGATGTACGCCTGATCGCCCCTGCGGCGATCAGGGAGCATGGAGCGGAACTTGTAGATCTCGAAGCTCTGGCCGTTGCGACCGACCCGCTCCTGGCGATAGATGACCCCGCCAGGGCCGAGTTTCATCCGGACCAGGATCGCCAGTGCGATCAGGAGCGGAGAAAGGACGACGAGGCCGAACGCCGAAAGTACAACGTCGAACGGTCGCTTCAGGTAGGTGGCGTACTTGCTCGGCCTGGCCCGCAACACCACCGGCGGTGTGGCGACGACCCGAACGTCGGTGCGCCGGTACGTGCGCTCCCGAAGCTCGACATCAACGTTGGCCACAGTCACCGTCCCGGCCAGACTCCCCGCTACCCACAGCAGTAGAGTACTTGATGTCGTAAACAAACTGACGCATTTGGACACAGGGCAAATCTACGTGTTGCAAGTGGCCTCTCCCGGTGCTAGAAGCGGGGATCTCGGTGCGAACGAACAGGTGCGGAGGGTGGCCCTGCGCCGTCGATCCGGAAGCACTCTAGTCAGCCTCTGCCGACCAATGCCCGGATAGGCGACGCAGACATGACATCTCGAACAACCGACGTGCCCCGGGAGGAACCGGATCCCCAGATCGCAGGCCGCGACGACCGCAGGGTCACGATCGCCATCTTGACCTACCGCAGATCGGACGAGCTTCGGCGGGCGATGCGAAGCGTCCTGGCTACCGCCTCCCCCGGGCCCCGGGCCGGCTGGCGGCTGGAGGAGATCCTCGTCATCGACAACAACCCCGACGGATCGGCAGCGCCGATCGTCGACCGGGTTCGCCGCACCGAGGGGCCGACCACCGACAAGACCGCTCCGACGATCCGCTATGTCCACGAGGCCGAGCCGGGCATCGTGGCGGCCCGCAACCGAGCCCTCGACGAGGCGGCGGGAGACGTGCTGGTCTTCATCGACGACGACGAGATCGCCCTCCCCGGATGGCCGGACGGATTGCTGGTAACCATGCGAAAGACCGCGGCGGCACTTGTCGGGGGCCCGGTGGTGACCGAGTTCACCGAGCCCCCGGAGCAGTGGGTTCTCGACACCGGGTTCTTCGACGTCGCACCCCACCCCGATGGGGCGTTGCGGACGTGGCTCAGCACCTGCAACGTGGCGATCGATCTGCCGAGGGTTCGTACGGTCGGGCTGCGATTCGACCCCCGCTACCCCCATGGCGAAGACGCAACGTTCTCCAGACTGGCGGCCAGCAAGGGCCTGCCGTTGCGATGGAGCGCCACGGCGACCGTCAAGGAATTCGTCGAGCCCGAACGGACAACCCTGGCCTGGAGGCGACACCGTCACCGGATCTCGACCGATGCCTGGGTCCGCACCGACCTCGATCTCGACCCGTCGTTGTCCAACAGGGCGACGATCGTGGCCAGAGCCGCATCGAGGCTGATCCAAGGCCTTGTGGCGGTCGGCGTCGGCTCCGTCCTCGGCCGGGAGGCGACCCGGAACGAGGGGTTGGCTCTCGTCTCCCAGGCACGGGGTGGGATCGACGGCCTGCGCCGACACCGAGCCGAGCGTCGAGGCTCCAGTGGCGTCGATCGATGACCACGGACGTCGCTGAAACCACCTCCTGAAACCCTTCCGGGGTCCGCCAGGCAACGCAGCAGGTGGGTGCAAACTGGAGTAACATTGCGATTCGGTAAAGGATCGATCCGCCCATGATGTACCAAGCCAACACACAAACGACCGACGCCGCTCGGCTCGAGGACTACATCCAGGCGGTCAGTCACCGCAAGTGGTTGGTGCTGGCCCTGGCCCTGCTCGGACTGCTGGGGGCTTTCGTCTTCGCCAGCGGGCGCGCCGAGTCCTACACCGCCACCGCCACCGTGATCGTCAACCCGACACCGGTCGGTGGCGATGCCGGTCGATTCAAGGACGTCAACCTCGATCGTGAACGGCAGATCCTCGAGTCGACCGAAACCGCCGAGGTGGCCATCGTGAGCCTGGAGGAGGTGGCCACCACCCCCGAGTTGCAGGCGCTGCTCGGCCTGCCGTCCACGGCCGACGACATCCTCAAGGATCTCGATGTCTCGTTCCAGCCCCAGTCCGAGGCGTTGGAGGTGGCGTACACCTCACCGAACGCCGAGCGGTCCCGGGTCACGGCCAACGCCTTCGCCACCGCCTACGTCGGTACCAGGGAGGGAGAGGCCGTTTCCTACTACCAGGCCATCTTCGACTCCAACAACGCCCAGATCGAGGCGACGAACGCCAGCATTGACGAGACCCAGACGTTGCTGGCCCAGGCCCGCCAGGATCGGGTGGCGGCGGCCCGCGACGCGGCGGACTCCACCGCCGCCCAGGAACGGCTGACAGAGCTCGATTCGCTCATCGCCGTCTACCAGGCCGACATCGCCAACCTGAACATCCGGATCCGGACCGCCGAGAACAACATCGCCACCGCCGAACAGCAGGACGCCACCCGACCCGAAGCCGCGGTGCTGTCACGGCGGGCGGTCCAGCCGGCGGCCCCGGACGGCATCGGCACCACCCTGACCCTTTTCGGCGGCCTGGCCCTCGGCCTGCTGGCCGGTGTCGTCGGCGCCTTCCTGCTGGAACGGCTCGACACCACCGCTCGTGACGAGGAGGACGTGGCGCTGGCCCTCGGTACCACGGTCATGGGTTCGATCCCGACGCTGGGCATCGGCCACCGCAGCGGCGCCAGCAGTCTGGTGATGCTCTCGGCCGGCGGGTCATCCCGGATCGCCGCAGCCCGGGAGGCGTTCCGAAGGCTGCGCAGCTCACTGCAGTTCCTCAACACCTCGAGCGGTGTGAGCTCACTGATCGTCACCAGTTCCGCCCCCGCCGAGGGCAAGAGCCTGACCTCGGCCAACCTCTCGATCGCCCTGGCCCAGAACGGCTCCCGGGTGGTGCTGGTCAGCGCCGATCTCCGCCGGCCGTCGCTGGAGCGGCTGTTCGGCATGGAGGCCTCGAGGCCGGGACTCTCGGAATACCTCTCGAACACCGCCGAGTTGAACGCCGAGAAGGTGCCCGGCATCGAGAACCTGTGGCTGATCAGGGCCGGCCGGCCACCGTCCAACCCTGGCGAGCTGCTCAACTCCGATCGATTCGAGCAGATGGTCAAGGAGCTGGAGCGGGAGGACGTCGAGTACATCGTCGTCGACACCCCGCCGGTGCTCAGCACCGCTGATGCAATGTCGGCCGCCCGCTACGTCGACGGGGTGATCGTGGTGGTGGACACCGAACGAACCGAGACCTCGGATCTGTTGCAGGTCCGGGCCGACCTCGAGCGCAGCGGCTCGAAGCTGCTCGGTGCGGTCATGAACCGCCAGAAGTTCGATCGGGGCGGTCTGTTCCGGCGTGGCAAGTACGCCTACTACCGAGCCGATTCCCGGCGGGCGTCTGGAGTCTGATCGTCGTCCGGTCTTCCCGTCGGACCCAGAAGCCGACGATGCCGATCAGCAACCCGGCCAGCAGGATTTCGCTGACGAAGGTCGTGAAGACGGCGGTTCGCCAGGTGCCGTCGCGCAGCAACCAGAGGTTGAGCCCCAGGTTCGTCACCATGGCCAGTCCGGTGGCCCCCATCCGCCACGGCTGGCGGTCGGAGGCGCTGAGGATGTTGCCTGCCAGGTATTGGACCATACGAATCACCGGCAACACCGACAGCAGCCTGATCACATTGACCGAATCGTTGTATTCCGGGCCCGCCACTACCGGGATCAGCGGTGCCAGGACCACGAAACCGAACCCGACCGCGACCGCAATCGCCCATCCCCGGCTTGATCATCCGTCGGGTCACCGCCAGCGTCGCTCGTACGCCGTACTGGCCTTCCCCGAACAGGTCGGCATCGTAGGCTCGTAGCAGCGTCCGTAGCGGCAGGTAGCCGAACTGCACCACTCGGGCGCCAAGCGTGTAGAGCGCGGCGTCGTCGAGATGACCGAAGCGGACGAGCAGCCACCGGTCGGACGAGTCGACCAGGCTCTCGTTCACCGAGTTGGCCGAGAACGGGATTCCCGGTGGCAGGTCGGTGAAGCTGGTTCGTTCGAAGCCCGGTCGCAATCCATAGCTTCGGTGAACGAACAGCAGCGCCCCGAACCCGCCGCCGACGAAGCTCAACGCGCTGGCCAAGGCCCAGGCGACCAGGCTGCCATCACCCCAGATGGCGAACCACCCGAGGGCCATGAAGCGCCAGATCACCAGGATGAACCGAGCCTGGGCCGCCTGCTTCATGCGACCGGTCCCGACCCCGAGGTACACCGCCAACTCGTTCATCCAATAGAACGGCAGATTGCCGATGAACACCAGGGCGTAGGCCCACGGGTCGACGTTCGGCAGCAGCAACGGGCGAAGGGCGATCATCAGCCCTGCAGCGAGGATCGGGCCGACGAACCCAACCGTTGTGGCCCGTTTCCAGGCGTCGGCCAGATCGCCGCCCTGCGACGATCGACGAAGCAGCAGGTAGTGGCTGCCGAGGGTTGCGACGCTGAGGGCGGGAAAAGCCAGCGCCAGGAGGGCACCGAGCTCGCCGAAGGTCTCCTGGGGCATGAACTGCACGAGGACGAGGAAGACCAGGGTGGAACTCGCCAGTTGCAGCAGCTCCACCACCAGCGACCAGCCGGCCCGGCCGCCGATGGGTGATCCGGCCCCGCCCCGCAGCCGCTCCAGCAAACCTCGTTGGAGGGCCTGGCCGCGCCCGGGGGGCGGTGCCGCGGTGTTCATCACCGCAGCCGATAGGTGGTGAGGGCGTCTTCGATACCGCCTGCGAAGTTCCCGACCATGGCGTCGACGGTGTAGATCTGCTGAGGCCGCCAGGCACCCTTTGCGCCAGTCTGGCCAGTTCGATCGGGTCGCCGAACAACCCCTCGACGGTCTCGGCGAAGTCGTCGGCCGAGGCATCGGCGGGGAGCACCACCGCATTGTCGGGACCGAGGTAGGACACCTCGTGGCTGTGGTAGTCGAGGTCGGCGGTGACGATCGGCGAGCAGGTGGCGAAGGCCTCGATCACGTGCAGGCCGATGAGCCCCGGGTGGATGGTGAGCCTGGCCAGCCGGCCGACGGCCGCCTTGTCGGCCCCGAACCGGGCCCCGAGGGCATGGAGCCACGGCCTGGTGGTGGCGGCGTCGACCAGGAGGCCGGGCCTGGTCGCCGGCCCCGATGGCGACGAAGGCGAAGTCACTCGATCCGCTCTGCGCAGCGGTCGAGTACGTCGAGCAGGAACGGCACCCGCTTCCAGCGATCGAGAGCGGACACGATCCACGCCACGTTGGCCCCGTCGGCCTGGAGACGGTCTGTCAACTCGGCGACGTCTTCGGACACGGGGCCGGTCGGGCGTTGCAGTGCCTCGACATCGGTCGAGTTCTGCACGATGGTGAGGTGGGTCGGGTCGAAACCGATCGACCGGAACACCTCGGCCGACCGCTCGGTGTAGGCGAATGCCCAATCGGCCCATTTCGTGACGACCGCCTTCACCCTCTCGGCGAGGCCGCTGGCCTCCAGTGGGTTGAAGTTGTGTCCGTGGCCCCACAGCGCGACCCGAGGGCCCCCGACCCTGGACCGGGCCAACATCTGGTAGTTGAGCAGGAGCCCGGTCTCCTGCTGCAGCACGACCAGGTCGACATCGTCGAGTCGGCCCAGCACCGGCTGGGCGGTGACCTCCAGCCCCCTGACGGTCCAGAACCTGTTCGGTACGTGGTCGGCCCAGTCGAGTACCGCCGCATCGTTGCGTTGCCGCCTGCTGGCCGGAGGGTCGCCGTGGATCAGCCGCATCTCGATGCCCCGGGCCGCCAGCTCATGGCGGAGTCGCTGGTAGAACGGAGCGCGATACTGTGGAACCCATTCCATGGCGAAGGCGACAACCGGCCCGGCCATCAGCTCGCCGCCCCGTCGGCCGTTCGTTGCTGTTGGCGCCGCTTGGCCACCGCGGCGAACGAGCGGGCCAGGCCCTCGTCGGTCGTCACCGTCTGTCGCCACCCGAACGACTTCAGCTTGGCGTTGTCGAAGCGATGCCCGACCCACTGGGTGCGATACATGTGGGGCGTGATGGCGGCCGGAAGATGCCCTTTGGAGCGTCGGTGGTACCACAACACCGCCCCCGCCAGGGCCCGGGTCGCCGGCTTGGGGAGCGGCACCGTCTTGAGAGGTTCGGCCTCGGCTCGGTATCTGGCCAGGAACTCCTTGGCCGAGATCAGATCGTCGTCGTGGATGTTGATCACCTGGCCGGGACCATCGGGATGTGAGCCGACGAGGACCATGGCTTCGGCGCAGTTGTCGACGTAGGAGAGCGGCAGGATGTTTCGCCCTCCCATGGCCACGATCAGGTCCCCCTGGCGGATGCCGATGCGCCGCGACAGGCCACCACCCCCCGGGCCGTAGACCACCCCCGGGCGGACCACCACCAGGTCGAAGCCCTGGGCCTCGGCTGCGGCCCGTACCAGCTCCTCCTGTCTGAGCTTGGCGTGGGCGTAGTCGTCGGCCGAGCGTCGATCGGTTTCGAGCGGGGTCGACTCGTCGACGATGGCCCCCGCTTCCATGGAGGCGACGCCGTAGACGGCGAACGAGCTGCAGTGGACGAACCGGTCGAGCGGCGCGCCATCGTCGGCGCGACGAACGTCGATCGCCCGCAGCAGTTTGTCGGTGGCCACGACGGTGGTCAACCAGACGTCCGCCATGGCGCCGCCGCCCATGCCGGCTGCAAGGTGGTAGATGGTGTCGACGCCGTCGATGGCACCCCGGCAGTCGTCGTCGCTGTTGAGCGTTCCCTGGTAGAGCTCGACTCGACCGGTGTCGATCAGGTCGTCGATCCGGGCCGTCGAGGAGCCGGGGCGGACCAGGCATCTGATGGCGGTCGACGTTGTCTCCGCCAGCCGTCGGACCACCGCAGAACCGAGGAACCCGTTCGAGCCGGTGACGAGGATCATGTGGGCTCCACCATCGGTTGGGCAGCGGCAGACCCGACCCCCAGCTGCTCCCAGATCCGATCCTGGATCCGGGTCATGCGTTCCATCTCCGCCAGCGCAATGGGCTCGGGACCATCATTGCGAATGCTGTCATAGAAGGCATCGAGCAATCTCCGGAACCCTGCGAAATAGTGGAATTCGGCGGTTGCGAACCGCCCGGTGTTGGTGACGGCCTGCCTCGCCGTTGTGGCGACCCTCGACAGCGATGGCAACAACCGTCCGAGGTTGGTCGGCAGCGAGACCCCCGCCATCTGCTCGACAGTGCGGAGATTGAAGTCGGCGGTTGCCGAACCCCTGGTCCCGTAGACCCGGACCCAGTGGCCGCGGGGTGCGGCTGTCGAACTGAAGGTGGCGTAGGCGGTCGGGCCTGTGGGGTCGGCCAGGTAGACACGCAACTCGTCCTGTAGGTCGTCCCGACGATCGCCGTAGCTTCTTTCGTTGCGCCGGAACGCCCGCGCCTCGACCACCAGGTCCTCCGACGGCAGGTGTTCGAGGACCTTGTTGAGGAGGTGATCGACGTTGTTGTGGAACAGCTTGCCCGGCAGGTGGTGGACCCAGTTGTCCGGCGTGCTCATGATCGCCTTGCCGTACGCCCCGTCGAGGTCGTAGCCGTACCAGCTGTCGACGTGGACCACCTCCCCGATCCGGCCCTCGTCGATCAGCCGGCGAAGGTCCAGGGCCGGTGTGTCGAGCCAGTAGGAGTGACCGACGGTGAGCTTCCGACCGGTGGAGCGGGCCTCGGCGGTGAGCCGGCGAACCTCGTCGCTGTCGATGGCCAACGGTTTTTCAACCCAGACGTGGGCACCGGCGGCCATCGCCGCCAGTCCCAGCTGCAGATGGGACTGTGGGGGGGTCGTGATGTGGACCACATCGGGGCGCCGCTCGGCCATCATCCGATCGAAGTCGTCGTAGACGCCGTCGATCCCGAACCGGGTGGCGAGCTGCTCCGCCATGAGAAACGTGAGGTCGCAGCAGGCGACGACCTCGACGCCGTCCATGAACCCGAGGGTCTCTGCGTGATCGTCGGCGATCCTGCCACAGCCGACGATGGCCACCCGAAGTGTGTCGTTCATCGGATACCGGCCGGTGCCCGGTCCAGGGGCGGCAACGAGGCGTAGGCGTCGATCTGGTCCATGGTGAGCTTGGCCATGTCCATGCCGTCGAGATGGCCCCGATACCAGTCGATCAACCAGTCGATCGTGGTGTCGAGGTCGAGCCGAGGCCGCCAGCCGAGGCGGTTTCGGGCCTTTGAGCAGTCGAGTTTGAGCATGGTGGCCTCATGTGGTCCGTCCCGCTCGACCCGCCAGGTTGCATCGGCACCCCATCGCTCGGCCATTCGGTCGACGATCCACGACACCGGGCGGGCATCGTCCTCGGAAGGGCCGAAATTCCAGCCTTCGGCGGCCTCGCCGGCGGCCAGGCGTTCGGCCAGGAGCAGATAGCCCGACAGCGGTTCGAGGACGTGTTGCCACGGCCGGACCGCCTCCGGGCGTCGGATGATCACCTCCTCGCCACGACCGAACCCCCGAACGATGTCGGGGATCAGTCGATCCTGGGCCCAGTCGCCGCCACCGATCACGTTGCCGGCCCGGGCCGTGCCGACCCCGACCGAGCCTGTCGGCTCGAAGAACGAGCGGCGCATGGCTGCGGTCACCAGCTCGGCGCACCCCTTGCTGGCCGAGTAGGGATCGTGTCCCCCCATCGGCTCCGTCTCCCGGTAGCCCCAATCCCACTCGCGGTTCTCGTAGCACTTGTCGCTGGTGACGCTGACGATCGCTTTGAGGCCCTCGACCGAGCGCGCCGCATCCAACAGGTTGGCCGTTCCGACCACGTTGGTGGCGAAGGTTGCTGCCGGGTCGTCGTAGGAGGCCCTCACCAGCGCCTGGGCGGCCAGGTGCATGATCACGGTTGGCCCGGTATCGGCGAGCACATCGTCGACAACCGCTCGATCGACGATGGAACCGAATCGGGAGTCGATACGGCGGTCGAGACCGGTCAACTCGAACAGCGACGGCTCACTGGAGGGTGGCAACGAGAGCCCGACCACCTCCGCGCCCAGCCCGGTCAGCCACAACGACAACCATGCCCCCTTGAAACCGGTGTGGCCGGTGACCAGAACCCGCTGCCCTGCCCAGAATCCTCGATCGATCACAACCGACCACGCTACCCCACCTGCTGGGGCCGGAGGCCCGATTCGGGGCATCGGATCGGCCGTGGGAACAAGGCCCTCAGGGTCGCTGAACCGAACGGGCCAGTGAGCTGGGCAGATCAGCCCACCGGCCCGGCTATGCCGCCATTACCTCGGCCAACACTGGTAAAACTGGGTCCTCCCGGTAATGGAGGAAGGGCGAAATCCTGGTGGAACGAATTGGACAGCTCAAAAAGCCTCCTTCGCCGTCGAGCGTCCAATTCGTTGTCGATCTGTTCACCGTCGGCCTGGGTTGGGGGTCGATCCTCGTCGCCTCGAACATCACCGAGCAGACGGTCCGGTCCGACCAGCGATCGCTGGCCCTGACCCTTGCCGCAACGGCGGTCACCTTGTTGATCATGGAGCGTCGAGGCCTCTATGAGGGACGGCCGTCACTCCCCCGCACCGATGAGATCTCCCGGGTCTTCGTCGCCGTGCTCGGCGGCGCGGCCAGCGTCGCGGTGGCCGGTGCCTTCCTCGATTGGCAGATCGGGGCCTGGGAGTTGGTGATCGGCGCCGTTGCCGTGTTCGCCGGCCGGACGCTGATCCGTGGCCTGCTGCGGTCCCTGGGCACCGAACTGCCGAGCACCAACGCCGCCGAGCGGGTGGTCGTTGTCGGTGCCGGGTTGGAGGCCAAGGAACTGGCCGAGTTGATCATCGACCACCCCGAAGCCCGCTTCACCCTGGCCGGCGTCGTCGGCAACCTGAGCGTCGCCGAGCGCAACGGTCTCGCCGATCACTGGATCGGGCCGACCGGGCGCCTGATCGAGTTGATGCACCAGCACGAGGTGACCGGGGCCATCGTCACCGCCACCGGCTTCCGCAGCCAGCAGTTCCGCAACATCACGAAGGAACTGTTCGGCTCCGGCTACGACGTGCACCTGACCACCGGCGTCAGCCGTTTGTGGGAGGGCCGCTTCGATGTCCGCTCACTGGCCCACGAGCCGCTGATCGTCATGGGCCGCAACGACCCGCCGGCATGGCAGCACTTCGCGAAGCGCGGCCTCGATCTACTCGGAGCATCGCTGGCTCTCCTGTTCTTCTCGCCGGTCATGGCAGCAGCAGCGCTGGCCATCAAGCTGGAAGACGGTGGGGACGTCACCTACACCGCCAAACGGGCCGGCCGCCGGGGCGAGCTGTTCGAGATGTACAAGTTCCGATCCATGGTGCCGAACGCCGATCAGCTGAAGAAGCAGATGGAGGGCCAGAACGAGCGCTCCGGTCCACTGTTCAAGGTTTCCAACGATCCCCGCATCACCAGGGTCGGCAAGATCATTCGGGAGACCTCGATCGACGAACTGCCCCAGCTGTTCAACGTGCTTCGGGGCGACATGAGCCTGGTCGGCCCCCGTCCCGCCCTCGAGGAGGAGGAGCAGGCCTTCGACGAAGAGCTACGGGAGCGGTTCAAGGTCCGGCCCGGTATCACCGGACTGTGGCAGGTCGAGGCTCGTTCCAACGCCGCATTCAACGCCTACCGTCGCCTCGATCTCCACTATGTGGAGAACTGGAACATCGGTCTCGACCTCCGCATACTGCTGGCGACCGCCGAACAGGTGATCGTGACCTTCGCCCTCCTGCCCTTGCGGTTCATGCGCCGCCGGTCCGAGGCGGCGGTGGACGGCGTCAACGGCGCCCAGATCATCGGCTCTGCGGCCGCCGCCACCCTGTCCGATGATGTGGTCATCGACCTCCGTGACCGCAACCGGGCCCGGCTGGTGGCCGCCGAGTCGGCAGAGCCCGTCCCGCCGAACGAATCGGCAGAAGGCACCGAGCCGTCGCTGAAATAGTGGGCCCGATCCGATTCGCAGGGCCTCACCGGTGGCGTTGCGAGCGCCGCATACAATGGTGCCCGCCATGCCGCAACCCGCCGTATTTGATGATGAACTCGAGCTGACCGACTACCTGCGAATCCTCCGTCGACGATGGCCATGGGTCCTGCTCCCGTTCCTGACCGTCGTCGGTATGGCCACCGCCTTCACCGTCAACCAGCCACCGCGGTACTGCTCCACCGCCCAGGTGCTCATCGCCGACTCCGAGGCCCAGGTGGCCATCCAGGGAGACTCGAACGTCTTCGTCGCCAGCCGCGACCTGGCCAACGAGATCAACGTGGCCTACAGCGACACGGTTCGCGGTGAGGTGGTCTCGCAGCTGGGGCGGGACCCCGAGGTCGGGGTCACCGGCGACGCCGACTCCGACGTGTTGTGGTTCGAAGGTTGCGGATCGACTGCCGACGAGGCGACCCTGTATGCCAACACCTGGGCCAACGTCTATGTCGCCACCAAGCAGCAGCAGGCGGCGGACAGCATCCGGTCGGCGGTCGGCGGCTTCCAGGACCGGCTGACCGAGCTGCGGCTGCGACGCCAGGAGGTGCGGGGGCCACTCGACACCCTGGAGGACCGGTTGGCGTCGGCCGGCGAGACCGCCCAGCCCGGCCTCCGGGCCCAGGTCGACCGTCTCCGGGCCGACCTGGCGGTCGAGCTGGGCCTCATCGACGCCCAATTCGAGACCATCGCCAGCACCATCACCCTGCTCGAGCTCGACAGCGAACTGGCCAGGACCGGCACCGCCCGGGTGACCCAGATCGCGGCCCCACCGTCGGTTCCGTCCAACGCACCACTGTCGCGCAATCTCATCCTCGGCGGCGTGATCGGGCTGATCCTCGGGGCGGCGGCGGCCCTGCTGGTCGAGAACCTCGATCGGTCGATCAAGACCGCAGACGACATCGTCGGTGTTCCCGTGCTCGGCTCGGTCCCCCGTCCCGGTCGGGACATGGCAGGTGTCGACCTCTCCCTGGCCACGATGAACTACACCGGAAGCCTGGTCGCCGAGGGCTACCAGAAGGTCCGCACCGCTCTCGAGTTCGCCCTGCTCGGCCGCAAGATCACCTCGTTGCTGATCACCAGCCCCGATCAGGCCGAAGGCAAGACCACCACCTCGGCCAACCTGGCATGGGCCATGAGCGCCGTCGATCATCGAGTGGTCCTGGCCGACGTCGACTTCCGCCGACCTCGGATTCACGACGTCTTCGGGTGCCCCCCGGAACCGGGCCTGTCCGACAACCTGCTTCATGGAACCCCGCTCAACAAGCTGGCCCTGCGGGTCGACGACGAGCGGAGCAACATGGTGATCATCCCCACCGGAGCCCAGCCGCCGAGCCCCGGCGACTTCGTGGCGTCTCCGGCATTCAGCGGGCTGTTGCGGAACCTGGAAGCCGAAGCCGACCTGGTGATCCTCGATTCACCGCCGGTGCTCCCGGTGTCGGATGCGCTGTCGATCGCCCGCCAGGTGGACGGGGTGATCGTTGCCGCCCGAGCCGGCAAGACCTCGACCGGCGACCTGACAAGGGCGGTTGAGAGTCTGCGGGCAGTGGGGGCCGACGTGCTCGGTGTCTGTCTGATCGGGGTCAAGGCTGACCACACCCAGTACGGCTACGGCTATGGCGGTTCCAGCGGCCGGAGCTCGGCCAAGACCAGGCGGCGCCGCGATCGGACCCGGGCCGCCCCGAAGGAAATCGTCGACGTCACCGGCGACGGAGCCGCCACCACCGGGCCCGTGGGACGACAGGGTCGGACCGGCGAGAAGCGTCGAGGGGTCGACGACAGCGGTGCAGCGACGACGGGCCGGCAACGCCGCCGACGGGGTCGCAAGCACAACGAGCCGGTCAATTCCTGACCCGGCCGGCACCGGCGTTGGGTTCGGTTACCGGCGTCCGGCCGGAACGGCCGGCCCTACCAGATCTTCCAAGGTGCTTCGTTCCCGGCCCACATCTCGTTGAGCGCGGTGTACTCCCGGAACGTGTCCATGCCCATCCAGAAGCCGGTGTGGGGGAACAGGCCGAGCTTGCCCTGGCGGGTGACGTCGTGGATCGGCCGTTGCTCGAAGAAGTGCTCCGGCTCGTCTCTCGGCACGTAGTCGAGGAAGCTGCGCCGGAAGGCGAAGAACCCGCCGGAGACCCAGCCCTCGGATGCGGGCTTCTCGGCGAAGTTGGTGACGACCTGATCTGTGTCGACGCCGAGCTCGCCGTATCGGGAGGTGGGGTGAACCCCGGTCACCATACCGATGTGGTCCGACTCGCTGAGGGCCTGCAGCTGTCTGGCAACGTCGACATCGCCGAGGCCGTCGCCGTAGGTCAACATGAAGTAGTCGTTGTCCAGCCGGGACGCCACCGCGGCCAGCCGGCCACCGGTGCCGGTGTCCATGCCGGTGTCCATCAGCGAGACCTCCCAGTCGTCGAGGGTTGCCCGCTCCAGGTACTCGGTCTTGGTGGTTGCGCCCATGTGGACCTCGAGGTCCGACATCATCTCCTCGTAGCGCAGGAAGTACTGCTTGATGTCCCAGGCCTTGTAGCCGAGGCAGAGCACGAATCGGCGGAATCCGTGATGGCCGTACAACTTCATGATGTGCCAGAGGATCGGCTGGCTGCCGATGTTGATCAGCGGCTTCGGCAGCTTCTCGGAGGCCTCGCGGATCCTCGTGCCCTGACCACCACAGAGGATCACTACGGGGACGTGGGCCGGATCGGGTTGTGTCGTCATCGGCTACCGCCTTTCGAACGTCGTTGGTTACTGCCCGGGTGGAGGCGGCGCCTGGCCGGCGGAGCCCCCCGAGCCGGGGCTCCCGAAGATCATGGTTTCCCGCTCCGGGATCGACGGGGCGGCCGGTTCCGACGGCGGGACGGTGAGGTCCACGCCGGCGTTGGCGGCTGCAAGACCGGGCATGGCGATGGCACCGTCGGTTCCCACGCTCGCTCCCCTGGCGGCCCGCCTGGCGGGCGAGGTGACGACCGGCAGCAGTTTGTCGCGAACCTCACCGAGCTGACGGGACAGATCGGCCAGCGCGTCGGACTTCTGTCGTGACAGCGGCAGGGTCAGTACCACGGCGTCGACCAGTGCAGTCAGCTGCAGGGTCGAGGCCAGATCGAGGGCCGGTCCACCGTCGATGACGACGATCTGGGCCTTGCGACGGGCAGCTTCCAGCACCGACGCCACGGTGTCCCTCCGCAGGGAGGCGGCACCCCGATTTGCGCCGAGACCGAGCACGCTGACCTCGGGATCCATCGTCCTGGTGAAGACCGAACGGCCACGCTGGTCGATCAAGGCCCCGTCGTTTGCCACCACCGACGGTACGCCTCCGTCTCCGGTTGCGTTGAAGATGGCGGTGATCCGGGGGTCTCGAACGTCGGCGTCGACCAGCACCACCGACGAGCCGCCGCTGGCGAACCGTTCGGCCATGGCAAGAGCGAGCGTGGTCGACCCGGCACTGCGTTGCGTACCGACGACGACGACGGCGAGGGGAACGTCGATGCGGGCCTTGGCTTCGGCCAGCACGCAGAGCTGGTCTATCACCGGTACCGCAGAGCGGGGCAGCGCCTGGAAGGCGGCCAGCGGCTGACGGGCCAGTGACCGGTAATGCGGGAACTCCGAGACGACGGGGGCGCCGAGGATTTCCGAGGCGGTGTCCTCGTCGAGCACCTTGGTCGAGAATCGGGCCCAGGCCAGGGCGGCCACCACACCGGCCATGGCACCGGCGAACAGCCCGCCGGCCAACAGGAACTGGCCACCGGCCGGAATGGGCTGGTTCGGCAGGGTGGCGTTCTGAATCACCTTGGTGTTGACCCGGAGCCGAGAATCGGACTTCAGCTTGTTCTTCGAAGCCAGCAGGTCCCGGAGCTCCGCCTCAGCCAGCGCCTTCTCGGTCACCGCCGCCGGATCGACCACCTCAGCCGGCGGAATCGGTGGGGCCGGGTCGCGCCGGAGGTTGTTGAGATAGGGCGACATCGCCTCCTGGATGCGATTGTTGAGCACGCTCAGCCGGTTCTGGAGGATGGCTATCTCCTGGTCGAGGCGATCGAGCTCGTCCTGGTCGGTGCTGTCGGTCTCCAGGGTGTCCATATAGGTATCGACGTAGCCCTGGGCGATACCCCTGGCGGTGTCCGGGTTGGTGTAGACCGCATCGATCTGGACGACGTCGGTGTCGGGCTGCTGCTCTATGGTCACCGCCTGGCGGACGTCGGCCACCGATATGCCGTTCAGGTTGGCGACATCGTTGACCAGCACGGCGCTCTCCAGGACACTCAACTGACCGATGACGTAGCGGTTCGGGTCGACGGTCTGGAACCCGTTGGTTCCCTGTGTCGGCTGCTGGATGAACAGCTCGGCCACCGAACGGTACTCATCGCTCACCGGCGGGTCGGTCAGCAGCCCTGGCAGCGCTCCCAGCAAGGCAAACAGCGAGACGAGCCAGAAACGCCTCCGCAGCGCTGACAGTACAAATGACAGTTCCAATTTGGGGACCCTTCCCAGCCGGCGACCCGCTCACTCGTCGGCGGGTACGCCGTCGATCAGCTTACTCGCTCGCCGAGCGCGCTTGGAGCACACGCTCACTGACAAGGCCTAGCACACGACCGGTCGCTATCGAGCCTCGCCTGGCGTAATACGGGAGGTTCTTCCTATCCACCCGTTGATTGTTCGGCTTCAAGGCCCGCAATCCGGCCGACCCCTCGGCCTGACCAGGCACCCCCCGCCGAGCCAGGATCTGGCTGAATCCCCGACCGTAGAGGTAGTGCTGCTTCATCATCGGCCACAGGCCGCGGCGATGGCGATAGTGGATGATCGCCTCGCCGACATAGCCCAGTTCGACCCCCCGCTCGATCAGATCCCACGACAATGCGATGTCTTCACCGCGAATCAAGCCGGTATCGAACCCGCCGACGGCTTGGAACTCCGAGCGGCGCACACCCATGTTGGCCGAGACCAGGAAGGGAAAGCCGAGAAAGGTCGGCAACGCGCCGGGGGTGGCCGGGGGGCGCCAGCCCTCCTGGCCCGGGACCGCCAGCAACTGCTCCTCGAGGTAGCCGCCGACCGCCCGATGGTGCTCGAGAGCCCCGACCAGCGCCGCCATCCAACCGACATCGGCGATGTCGTCGCCGTCGCAGAACAACAGCAGCTCGCCGTCGGCTGCTGCAGCCCCGACGTTGCGGGCGTGGGACGCGCTTCGCACCGCCGACGAGTCGACGATGGTGGTGGTGGTGGCGCTGGACCCGGCCCCGTTGCCGCAGCCCTCCAGAAGGTGATCGAGCGCCCGACGCTGGGCCGGATCGTCGCTGTTGAGCGACAGGACCAGCTGCCACGGGTCCTCGAATGACTGGTCGGCCAGGGCTTCGAGCTGCAATGGGAGGTCGTCATCGACCCGACCGACGGGGATCACCACCGACACGGTGCGGTTCGTCGTCATCTTTCCGCTCCGCTAACGATCCGAGCGGCCGGAACGCCACTCCCGGGCCGCGATGCCGAAGAAGGCCAGATCCCGGACGAAGTAGCGGTGGAACAGCCGGCGCGGTTCCTGGAGGAAACGGAAGAACCACTCCATGCCGATCCGCTGGATCCATGCCGGTGCTCTGCGCTTCAGGCCCAGGTACATGGCGAACGAACCGCCGAGACCCAGGCACAGCGGCTTGGGGCCGAGTCTGGTCTCCCACCGATCCAGCAGAGCGGTGATGATTCGGGCGTCCTTCGGATTCCCGATACCGACCAGCACCATGTCGGGCCGGGTGGCCATGGCTGCAGCCAGGACGTCGTCGACGATCTCGGCAATGGCCTCGTCGTCGTCGATGTCGAACATCGGCGGTACGACGAAACCGGCCTTCGGGTGTTCCCGGCCGAGGCTGGCCGCAATGTCGTCGGACGATGCCACGACGAGCACCGACCGGCCGGACTGGACCAACTGGGGCCAGAGATCGCCGAACAGGCCACTTCCCGGGAGTCGCGCCGCCAATGGCTTGCCGAGTAGGCGCGACACGATGACCAGCGGTTGGCCGTCGGGCAGGCAGTACTGGGCTCGTCGGAACAGATCCGCCTCCTCCGAGGTGGGATGCTCGTTCAAATGGACCAGGATGTCGACGTTCGGGGTCAGCACAACCGGTCTGATCTCATCGTCGCGCCGGGGGCCGTGGAGGATCTCGCGGATGACCGGGCGGAGCGATTCGGCGTTGACGAGCTCCAGGTCGAACAACCGCACCCGGTCCAGATCATCGACGACGGTCACCTCATCGAAGACCGTCACATCATTGACGACCGTTACATCATCAACCACCGTCATATCGTCGACGACGGTCACGTCATCGACGACCGTCGCGTCATCGGTGGGGGCGGGTTGTCGATCCGTCGCGGCATCTGTCCCTGCACCGATTGCCGGCCCGTCGACGGGCGCGCCGGATGGCCCATCGGTGATCTCCTGCCTGGCGCTTGATTCGGACATGAGCGAAAAGGGGGCCTCGCGGCTGCTCGACGACCACCACACGGCGTTCGTACCGACCACCAAGGTACCGGTTCGTGGGCGCTTCGCCAGGCCAGAACGGACCCAATCCAATGGCAGGCCAGACGAGGCCCCGGAACAGTGACCCGACCTGCACAATTGCCCATCCGTCGGACCGGGCGGGGTTACCCAGCAGGCCATAGGCCGATCGGACTGGAGTGAGCGGAAATCCTGGTCGCGGCTGTACCCCGCCAACACCGGCCTACACTCCCTGACGTGACAGCCCCCCGATCGCGGCCCGATCTTCCACTCCGCGCCGCAGTTGTCGGGACAGGTGCCATCTCCAAGGAACATCTGAGCTACCTCGCCGGCCACCTTGAGGGAGGCAAGGGTGCCCCGGGATCGGTTGCGGGTCGGATCCGCCTCGTTGCGGTCTGCGATCTGTCGGCTGCGTCGGCCGAGTACGGAGCGACGGAATTCGGCGCCGACCGGGCCTACACAGACGTGGCCGAGATGCTGTCGGACGCCACCCCGGACGTGGTCCACGTCCTGACCCCACCCCAGACCCACGTCGAGTTGGCCACACTCTGTCTGAACAGGGGTGCCCACGTGATCTGCGAGAAGCCGATCACGCCGCGCGCAGGCGAGTTGGAGTCGCTCCTGGCGACCGCCGAGGCCGCAGGGCGACAGGTCATGGAGAGCCACAACTACCGGTTCAACCAAGGGGTCATCGACATCAAGCGGGCCATCGATCGGGGCGACCTCGGAACGGTGCGAGAGGTCGACATCCGCATCGCCCTCCCGGTGACGGATCCGACAGGTCGCTTCGGGGACCCGAACCTGCCGAGTCCCGTCCACAGCCTGCCGGCCGGCGTGATCCACGATTTCACGACGCACTACGCCTATCTCCTGCTCCATCTCGCCGAACCCCTCGAATTCACCCGGATCGCAGCCGCCTGGAGCAACCACGGGGCCAACCCCCTCTTCAAGTACGACGATCTGGATGCCATCCTGATCGGTTGGGGCAGGAACGGCCCGATCCACGGCCATTTCCGGTTCGATGCCGGCGCCGCTCCCGATACCTTCACCATCCAGGTCCGGGGGACCGAAGGCTGGACCGAGACCGATCTCTTCCAGCCATACAGCCGAACGGTTCGGCCCCGGCCCGGCGGGTCGCTGCTCAGCCCGATCGTCAACCATGTCGTCAACGGCGCCGGTCTCATCAACAACGGTGTCCGCAACATCGGCAGAAAACTCCTCCAGCAAACCCCGTACGAGGGCCTGCATCGCATGCTGGACGAGAGCTACACCGCACTGGCCGCCGGTGGAAGGCTTCCGGTGACCCCCGACGAGATGTTGGCCGCCTCCAGGTTGGTCGATCGGTTGCTGGAAGCCGAGGCTCGAGTATGAGGATCTACATCACCGGCGCCACCGGCTTCGTCGGCTCCTATGTGGTCGCAGAGGCACTGCGCAGGGGCCATGACGTGGTCGCCGTTGTCAGACCGAGCAGCACGACGACCGTCGGTCCGTCACCGGCCGGAGCCGAGGCCGACCAGGCCGAGGGATCAACATCGGGCTCGGGGTCGAACGGCTCGGCGATCGAGCGGGGCACCATCACCGAAGCCAGGGTCGATCTCCGGTCGACCCATGGTTTGGCGGACTCGCTCAAGGGCGTGGATACGGTCATCCATCTCGCCGCAGCCAAGTCCGGCGACTTCTACACCCAGTTCGCAGGCACCGTCGTGGCAACGGAGAACCTGCTCCAGGCGATGGACGAGGCGGAGGTCGCCAACCTGGTGGGAATCAGCACCTTCTCCGTCTACGACTACATGAGCCTCAAGCCGGGCACGGTGCTCGATGAGCGGTCTGCGCTCGACACCTCGCCGGAACTGCGCGACGAATACGCCAGGACGAAGCTGATCCAAGAGGCCCTGTACCGGGATTTCGGTGCTGTCGACCGCCACCACGTGGTGATCGTGCGACCGGGCCTGATCTACGGCCCCGACAATCTGTGGCACGCCCTGCTCGGCGCGGAGGTCGGATCCCGGTTCCTGCGCATCGGGACCAAGGCCGTTCTGCCGCTGACCTATGTCGAGAACTGCGCCGAGGCCATCGTGCTGGCGGCGGAGGGTTTGCCGATACCGGACTCGCCGGTCGACGGCATGACGGTCAACCTGGTCGACGACGACCTGCCGACTCAGCAGGTCTATGCCGACCTGGTGTCGGCCAGGATGGAAACCCCAACGTCGATTCCGATCCCCTGGCCGGTCATTCGGACCGCGGCCGGGCTCCTGAAGAAGGTGAACGACGTCGCGCTCGGTGGCAGGGCCAAGTTCCCGGGGATCGCCGTCCCCGATCGGTTGCACGCCAGATTCAAGCCGCTGCGCTACACCAACCGGCAGGCAAAGGAGCTTCTGGACTGGACGCCTCGGTACGGCGTCACCGACGCCATCGACCGGAGCATCGAAGCCCAACACCTGGCGGAGAAGAGCGGTTGAGCGGGCCGCGGATCGCCTATATGACCGGCGAGTACCCCCGGGCGACCGACACATTCATCCAACGGGAGGTGGCGGCGCTGCGAGCCGACGGTTTCACGGTCGATACGTTCTCCGTACGCCGGCCCGGGGCAGAGCATCTCACCGGGCCCGAGCAACGGCAGGGGCAGGCGACCACCACCTACCTACTCGAACTGGCACGGCCGGCGGCACTCCTCAGGGCGAAGCTGACGATCCTGGCCGCCAACCCGATGGGGTTCCTGAGGGGGTTCGCCCTGGCATGGCGGACCAGGCGACCCGGTATTCGAGGCACGATCTTCCAGCTGATCTACTTCGTCGAGGCGCTATTGCTGGCCGACCAGGTCCGGAGTCGAGGCTTGGGCCACATCCACAACCACTTCGGCGATTCGAGTTGCACGGTTTCGATGCTGGCCGCCGAGCTCGCCGGGGTGCCATACAGCTTCACCCTGCACGGCTCGGGAATCTTCTTCGAAGCCCGGACCTGGCGGCTCGATGAGAAGCTGAACCGAGCTGCGTTCTGTGCCTGCATCAGCCACTTCACCAGGAGCCAGGCTGCGATCTTCGCCGCCCCCGAGGCCATGGACCACCTTCACCTGATCCATTGCGGTGTCGAGCCGGACAAACTGACGCCGATCACCCACCGCGACGACGCACGACGACTCATCTTCGTCGGCCGGGTCGTCGAACAAAAGGGCCTCGGAGATCTGTTCCAATCCCTGGTGAGCCTGGCGGATCGCGCCCCGAAGCTCTCGTTGACGATCGTCGGCGACGGCCCCGACCGTGTCACCCTCGAGCGACAAGCCGCCGATCTCGGCCTCGCGGATCGCGTCACCTTCGTAGGCTCGAAGTCCCAGAGCGAGGTGGCGGCCCTCTTGCCGACCGCCGACATCTTCGTCCTGCCGAGCTACGCCGAAGGGGTCCCGGTCGTCGTCATGGAAGCCTTGGGCAGCGAGATGCCGGTCGTCGCAACCTTTGTCGGCGGTATGGCCGAGCTGGTGGAGGACGGAGTGACCGGGTATCTGGTCCGACCGGGAGACCCCGACCAATTGGCCGACCGCATCGAACGCCTGCTCGGCGACCGGGGACTGCGACAGCGGATGGGCAAGGCCGGCAGGGACAAGGTCGTGAACGAATTCGACTCGGCCGCCGAAGCCCGAAGACTCGGGGTGCTGTTCACCAATCTCTACAACGGCGTGCCAAGCCCGATCCGCCCCGGTCTGCCGGCCCCGGCCGCAGGTAGCGCCGGCGCCGGGCGCTCCGATGCCAGCGGCGGCGCCGCCGGTTAAACGACCGAGTCGAGCACCCTGAACAGGTGCTTGGCTGCGGCCTCGTCCGTACAGTGGTTGTCTGCGAAATCGAGCGCCTTGGTATCGAGATCGGCCCGGAGTTCGTCATCGGACCACATCCAGTCGATCAACTCGGCCATCGACTTCGGGTCGAACAGTTGGGCGCACAATGCGTTCTCGCCGTGGATGCAGTAGTCCTCCAGCCCACCCCGTTCGGTGGTGACCAGGGAGCGGCCGTGGCGGTAGGTCTCGACGATGGTGACGAGACCGGCGGTCAACGCCTGGTCGTTCAACGGCACAACGTTGACCCTGGCATGACGGACCAGCCGACGGATCTCGGGGCGGCTGAGCTGGTCCAGGATCTCCACGTTGGGCGGGATCGTCAACCCGGCCAGGGCACGGTCCGAGGCCAGCACCAGTGTCCGGAGGCCGAGCTTGGAGACGGCGGTGAAGAACGTCTCGTAGTCGCGATAGCCCGACCCGGTTGCGAAGACGTATGGCCGATCGTGGCCCTCCGGCGGCTCGTGTTCAACGTCTCCCCCGTACTGCAACGGCACGTACTCGAACTTGTGCTGTGGAAGGCGGAGCAGCTCGGCGTAGCCGGAGATCTCGGCGGTGGAGTGGACGACGAACCGATCGACCCGGGCCAAGGGGATCCTGGCAATCGAGTTCTTGAGCGAGGAGCTCAGACCCTCGGTGTTGAACAGCCAGGCCACGAGCGGTCGTTCGCTGCGCTCAACGATCTTCCAGCACCCGGCCGCCGCCGCCAATTGGGGAAAGACGGTGATGACACCGCTGTCCCGATGGTCGAACGCAGCGCGGGCCTGGCGAATCCGATTGGCCCATTCACCGAGCCCAGCCCTGGCACTCGCTTGATGCCAGTTCCGGTCGGTGCCGAGGCGAGGAATCAGGGTGAAGGCGTGATCATCGGACTGGGCGGCGTCGCTGATCCAGCGGTCGTCAACGGTCTCGAAATACGGCGACGCCACTGCCCAATCCATCTGCCTACCCCTACTCGCTTACCCATGCCGTCCCGGCATCACGCAACGGAGTGCTTCTGTGACCCCGGCCAGAACCGCCACGACCCGAAACAGCATAACCGGCTCTCGTTCGTGGCGCTTCGGAACCAACCGGCACGGCGATCGGCGACCGATCATGCCCCGACCGGTTGCCGGTCACGATATTCACCGTCCGCTATCCGCTGATAGTGGATCATGGCCACCCAGCTCACCACGGCGAGATAGGCCTCGCTGATCAGCGTGGCCGCCACCGCCCCTTGCCAGCCATTGCCGGGGATCAACAGCACGTACAACAGCACCGAAACCAGGGCGGATGACAGGTAGACCACGGCCCGCTCCCTGGTACGCCCGAGGCCGAGCAGACCGTTGGTCGGCGTGCCACTGATCGCCAACAGCGGAATGAACAGCACGAGCCACGGGATGATGGACTTGGCCTCGGCGTACTCTTCCTCGATCAACAGGTCGAGCAGCGGCTCGCCGACGTTGAGCAGGAGGTAGATCGCTCCGGACACCGCCAGCCCCAAGGCGAACATGAACGCCGTCAGCTTGGCGGCCCGTTGGAGGTGGTACCCGGGACGGTCGTCCGCGTCTCGGGGCAGGAACCGATGGAAGGCCGCCTGACCGACGACCCGAAGCGGCAACGAGCCGAGCAGAACCACCCGGTAGGCCGCAGCATAGAGGCCGGCATCGGCCTGAAGGTTGAAGGCATTGAGCGCCACCTTGTCACCGTCGAGCTGGACCTGACTGGCGGCCAGCGGCACGGCGAACACCGAACTGGAGCGAACGACATCGACCGGTGGCCGGCGGAAGCGAACCGTGTAGCCGATACGCGGCAGGTAGAAGAAGATCAGCCAGAGGGCGAACGCCGAGTACAGCACCAGGTAGCTCGCACCGAGGCTCAGGATGCTCAGCGCGTCGGCGAAATAGAGCGCAGGGACCGCCACCAGCTTCAACACCACCGCAAACATCCGGACCCTGATCATCGATGGGAACCCGATGGCCGCCTGCACGAGCCAGCTGCAAACCAGGATGATCGAATTGGCGAACAGCTCGCTGGCGGTGACCAGGAGGATCTCCATGAACGTCAGATCGATCACCAGCATGGCCAGGGCGACGGCCAACGCCGAGGAGATCAGCCCAGCGATGACGGTCAACGAGAGGAACGATGCCTGGATGTCGTTCAGATCCTGGTTGAATCGGAGCCTGCGCTGGATCAGCGCCAGTCCGGGGCCCGAATACGTTATGGCGCTGAACGTGGTGGCCAGCCCGTAGAGCCCGGCAAAGGCACCGTAGCTGGCCAGCGGCAGCGACTTGGTGATCAACGCAAACGACACCAGCGCCGCGACCACCGCCAAGAAATCGAGGGCCGCCGACCACAAGGTGTCGGTGGCGAGACCGTCGAACGCCCCCCACATCCGCCTGACGGCGGACGGCGTCAGGCGCCCGAACAGTCCCGGTTCGAATACGGACGGATCGACACCGAACTCGTCGTCATCACCCTTGACCGGCGGACCGGCTATCGACATGAATGCGCAGCGAGAGCGGTTCCTGTCAACATCTTCAGCTAGCCCCTACTCCTGCCCGGCGATGCCACATCGTTGAACGAGTTTAGCAGCGCCTCTCCCGACCCCGGGGCAGCTGCGAGCAGACCTCGATCGGTTCGGACTCGAGACCTGCAGCGGAATCGACACCAGGTGCACCCCGCTCAGCGGGCGACGTTGGCCAAGAAAGCCGAAGGGTTTCGGCGAACCTCGAAGGTACCTGACGAGAGCCAGAGAGGTGACGCCGCCCGCCTCGACTCAAGCCGGGGCGACCGGGTGTTCGTGTTCGGTGAGGACTTGCTCCAGCCGGTCCAGGAAACTAGCTGCCGAGAAGCGCTGCAGAACCCGGGCCCTTGCCGTCGGCGGATCGCCGGGCCGCGGCCGGCGGGTCGTCGAGAATCTGGCGGATCGCAGCCCGCATCGCCGTCGGGTCACCGACGGGCACCCCGAGCACCAGGTTGTCATCGATCAGCGTCTGGATCGTTCCCGGCGACTCCGTGACAACCACCGGAGCACCGCAGGCGATGGCCTCGAACAGGGTGGTCAGGCCTGCCGAGTAGCGGTTCTCCAGCAGCGGCAGCACCACCAGGTCGGCTTCCTGGTACAGGCGGCGCAGTTCGAGGAACTCGAGATGGCGAAAGTCGATGTTGGCCGGTACCGGGTCGGGCATGGTGAAACGGGTCTTGGCCGTTCGATTCGGCGAGACGAAACACACGGTGGCCTCCACCGGCAGGCCTTCCAGGGCGGCGGCCATCGTCGCATAGTCCCGCTGTTCCACGCCACAGCCGGCCACCAGGACCGGTTCGTTGTCAACCGGTTCGTCTGCCGGCCGGAAGAAGTTGCAGTCGGTTTGTCCCTCGATGGCGTGAACCGGGCCGATCCGGGTCCCGAAGACCTCTCGGACCTGCCGTGCCTGGTCCTCGGTGGTGACGATGGCGGTGAGTCGCACCGACAACAGCAGGAGGATCTGGATCAGGACCCTCGACCGTCTGCGAGTCGGATCGGCGAAGGCGATGGCGAACGAGACGGGGCGACGCCGCAAACCGCACAGCAGTGCCAGCGGTATGCCCGAGTCACAGCCGGAGGTGTACACCGAATCTCCGTCGCCGAGCAGGCCGTAGACCCGCCTGGCGAGGCGCCAGTGGCTGGGACCGGCGTACACGAAACCGCCAAGCCGATCGAGCAGGGACGGCTTGGCGTCGTCCGGCTGGTGGATGTCGGCATCAAGTCGCTCGGCGATGAGCGGCAACAGGTGGTGGGGCAGGGTGTCGGCTTTGCTCTCTCTGGCGAAGCGGTCGAAATCGAAAGCGGTGCTGGAAAGTACGTGCCACGCCATACCCGAAACCTACGTCCCTCCGGCGGCCCGCCCGGCTGCCGCCGGTTTCGTCCTACCGCTGTTGTCTTTGCCCGTGCCGCTTGTCTTTTGTTCTGTGTCGTTCGTAAGCTGCCGAGTGCCCTCAGATGTGCCAGAGGCAATCTTAGCCACCACCAGGGTGGCGGTCTACGTCTGTACATATCGCCGTAACGTTCCATTGACCCGGATGATCGATTCGCTCGAGGTTGCGGCCCGGGCGGCGGGGCCGGAGATCGAGCTCGGGGTCGTCGTCGTGGATGACAATGCCGACGGTTCGGCCAAGGAGGTGGTGGAGCTCTCCACGCACCGGTTTCCCCTTGGTCTGCACTACGTCCATGTCGGGGCTGGAAACATCGCCACCGCCCGCAATGCCGGTCTGCAGGCCGCAATGGCCCTGGCCGATTGGGTCGCCATGGTCGACGACGACCAGATCGTCGTGCCGGAGTGGCTGACCGAACTGGTCGGCGTGCAGCGCAGAACCGGCGCAGACGCAGTGACCGCGCCGGTCTACCCCCGCTTCCCGGACGACGCCCCGAGATGGCTCCACGACCAGCCGTTCGCCGACCTCTGGGGAACGCCGATCAAGCAGGACGGCGCACCGGTCACCGACCTCCAGACCGCGAACTCCATGATCAGAACCGACTTCCTGATCCAACATCCGACCGTGCGGTTCTCCACCGATCTGGGCGAGAGCGGCGGCGAGGACATGGTGTTCTACCGTGGTGCGCTCGACGCGGGGCTTCGAGCCCACTACAGCCTTCATGCGGTGAACTGGGAGCTGGAGTCCCCCGATCGGGCCACCTACCGCTACCAGCTGTGGCGGTGCCTTTGGCACGGCAACACCGAAGCGGTGACCAGCCTTCGAGCGGGCCGGGCCGGCCGCCTCCGTTTGGCGGTCCGGGCCGTCAAACGGACCATCCAGGCCGCAGGCCATCCCATCGGGAGGCTGCGGCGAGGCGAATCGCCGCAACTGCGCTACAGCCTGGCATTCGCCCTGCAGCCGATCGGCATCCTGATGGGCGCGGCCGGGATCCGGCTGTCCCACCGGTAGTTCCCGGGTCGCCACGTCGAGACCACGCGGCGGCGAAGCTGCGCCGAGAGTGCGCCGGTTACTGGCGATTGAAGCCGGGAGCGCTCGGCGGGGCCGACCCGGACTGGACGGTCGGGAGGATGGCCTGCTCGCCGAGCAGCACCCGAAGGTCCGGGACCAGGCCGTTGGACGCATCGACACAGTAGGTGTCGGACAACCTGATCGCCTTGTCCTCGCTGAGGTGTATGTAGACCGGCGATTCACCTCGATGTTCGGCGAGGATGACCTTCAGACGCTCGATCAACGAGTCCGACAGCTGATTCGGTCGGATCTCCAACCGCAGCGGGGGGACGCCCCTAGCAGGTCGGCGTCGAGCACCTCGATCGATTGGGCCATGAGCTTCGGCTGGTCATCGCGACGGTCGACCCGACCCCGGACGATGACGATGCGATCGTCCTCCAACAGGTGTCCGTAGTCGGCGAAGGTTCGGGGGAAGACCATCGTCTCCAACGAGTCGGTGAGGTCTTCCAGCACGAGCACCGCCATCAGGTCACCCTTGCGGGTCCACTTTCGTTGCAACCCGGTGACCACCCCACCGATGGCCACCATCTGGCCGTCCTCCATGTCGGACAGGTCGGCGATGGTGTCCTCCGCCTTGCGCTTCAGTGCGGCCTCGATCCCCATCAACGGGTGATCGGACACATACAACCCCAACATCTCCTTTTCGAAGGCCAACCGTTGCGACTTCTCGAACTCCTCGGCTCCGATCTTCGGCCGATCGTCGAATGCCGGGGGCCCTCCCCCATCGCCGTCCTCCAGAGCCCCGAACAGGGTTTGCACACCCATGTCGTGTTGGCGCCTGGCGGCGACCGTCTGGTCGATGATGCCCTCGAACGCCAGCAGCAAACCCTTGCGGGCATGGCCCAGGGAGTCGAAGGCTCCGGCTTTGATCAGCGACTCCAGGGTTCGTTTGTTGAGCACCTGATAGTCGACCCGTTCGCAGAAGTCGATGAAGCTCTCGAACGGCCCGTTCTCGGTCCGCTCCTTGATGATGAGCTCCACCAGGCCCTCCCCTACGTTGCGAACTGCGGAGAGGCCGAATGGGATTGCGTTATATCCGGCATCGGGCTCGTCTGGGTCGGGAATCGACGTGAAGTCCATCTCCGAGCGGTTGACGTCTGGGACGAGCACCCGAATGCCGAGCTGTCGGCATTCGTTGAGGTAGATGCCGGCCTTGTCGAGGTTGGACTTGACGCTGGTGAGCAGGCAGGCCAGGTATTCGGCGGGGTAGTTGGCCTTGAGGTAGGCGGTCTGATAGCTGACGAGGCCATAGCCGTAGGAGTGGCTCTTGTTGAAGGCGTAGTCGGCGAACGGCTCCATCGTGTCGAACAGCTCTTCGCCGAGCTCTCGACCATATCCCTGCGCCTCGCAACCGTCGACGAAGGTGGAGCGTTCGGCCTGGATCTTCTCCCGGATCTTCTTGCCCATGGCCTTGCGGAGGTTGTCGGCCTGGGCCAGGTCATAGCCGGCGAACTTCTGGGCCAGCTGCATCAGCTCCTCCTGGTAGATGCAGAGCCCGTAGGTACCGCCGAGGATCTCGGCTGCGTCCGGGTGGAACGGGTCGGGTAGCTGACGGCCGTTCTTGCGGTCGGCGTAGTCGTTGTGCATGTTGGCCGCCATCGGCCCGGGGCGATACAGCGCGACCAGCGCTGCGACGTCCTCGAACTCGGTGGGGGCCATCGACCGCATCAGGGCCCGCATCGGCCCCGATTCCAGCTGGAAGACACCGATCGAGCGACCTTCTCGCAACAGCTCGTATGTTGGCTCGTCGTCGAGGGGCACGTTGTCGATATCGACGGTCCTGCCGGTGACCTGTTCGATCAGCACCAGGGTGTCGGAGATGACGTCGAGGTTCCGCAGCCCCAGGAAGTCCATCTTCAACAGCCCGAGATCCTCGACGCCGTGCATCTCGTATTGGGTGACGACCGGGGCGTCCTCGATGTCCTTGCCCGCTTCCGGTTTTCGCTGGATCGGCAGGTAGGTGGTCAGCGGTTCCTTGGTGATCACCACCGCCGCAGCGTGGATGCCGTCCTGGCGACGCATGCCTTCCAGGCCTCTGGCCACCCGGACCACTTCGGCGACGTCGTTGTCGCTGTCCACCATCGAGCGGAGCTCGGCTGCGGCCTTGTAGCCGTCGGCGTACTTGTCGTTCTGCTCGAAGCAGTACTTGAGCGGGGTGTCTCGACCCATGACCAGCGGCGGCATGGCCTTTGCCACCTTGTCTCCGACGACATAGGGGTAGCCGAGCACCCGGGCCGCGTCCCGGACCGCCGCTCGGGCCTTGATCTGGGAGAAGGTCACGATCTGGGCCACCCGGTCCCGGCCGTAGCGCTCGGCGGCGTAGCGGATCATCTCGTCCCGGTAGCGGGAGTCGAAGTCCATGTCGATGTCGGGCATCGAGATTCGGGACGGATTCAGGAAGCGCTCGAACAGCAGATCGTACTTGATCGGGTCGAGATCGGTGATCCACAGGCAGTAGGCCACCGCACAGCCCGCAGCCGAGCCACGGCCAGGACCGACCCGGATCTTGGCCTCGCGGGCGTGGCGGATCAGATCCCAGGTGATCAGGAAATAGGAGCTGAACCCCATGTTCTTGATGACCTCGAGCTCGAAGACCAGCCGATCGGTGATCTCGTCGGTGAGGTTCGTCCCCCAACGCCTCCTGGCTCCTTCCATCGTGAGATGGAGCAGGTAGTCGTCTGCACCGCCGAATTCGGCCGGGATCGGGAAGTCGGGCAGTTGGGGGTTGCCGAAGTCGATCTCGACGTCGGCCCGTTCGGCGATCCAGAGGCTGTTGTCGCAGGCCTCTGGCAACTCGGCCCATTGATGGCGCATCTCCCGGGCCGACTTGAGGTAGTGCTGATCGCCTTCGAACTTGAACCGGTCCGGGTCGCTCATCAGCGAACCGGTTTGCACACACAGCAGTGCATCGTGGGCGGTGTGGTCTGCCTGGTGGGTGTAGTGCGAGTCGTTGGTGACCAGGATCGGGGCGTTGATCTTCTTGGCGATCTCCAGCAACTTGGGGTTGGTCTCGTGCTGGGCCGGGATGCCGTGATCCTGGATCTCGACGAAGAGGTTGTCCCGGCCGAAGATGTCCTGCATCCTGGCTGCCTTCGCCAGCGCATCGGCTTCGTTGCCGTTCATCAGCGACTGCAGGACATGGCCTCCGAGGCAGCCGGTGGTGGCGATCACCCCTTCGCTGTGATCGGACAGCACCTCCCAGTCCACCCGGGGCTTGTAGTAGTAGCCCTCCATGAAGGCTCTGCTGGAGAGCTGGATCAGGTTCTTGTAGCCGGTGTTGTTCTCGGCCAAGGCGATCATGTGGTAGTAGAGCTTCTTGCCGCCGTCGGTGCTCCCACCGGAGTCGTCGAGGCGACCACGACGGCTCGGCCGCTCGTGCCGGCTGTCGTCCGCCTGGTACAGCTCACAGCCGATGATCGGCTTGATGTCGTGGTCCTTGCAGGTCCGGTAGAAGTCGAGGACCCCGTACATGTTGCCGTGGTCGGTGATGCCGAGCCCCGGCATGCCGTCCGACGCCGCCTTTGCCACCAGCTCGTCGAGGCGCGACGCACCGTCCAGCATCGAGTACTCGGTGTGTACGTGGAGGTGGGTGAACGACGAACTCACGCCTTGAGGTACTTCCCTTTCGTCCCATGGCAAGATGCCACGGCGGACCGTGTTGCGACCGACATCGGTTGTCCACACGCTGTGGACAAATGACACCGTTGTGATTCCGTGTCCTGATGGTACTCACTCGACCGGTCGGGGCCAAGCGATTGGGTCACTCGGCGCCGAACTTCTCCAGAAATTCGGCCATGGCCCAACCCCAGGCGATCACATAGTCGCCGGCGGCGGTGTCGCAGTTCTCGAAGCAGGCCGCACCGAGGTCGGTGCTCGACGACGGCTCGTGGTCGACGAACAACTCCTCGCCATCACCCCTGGCGATCATCTTGCGGTCGTCGAACTTGAGCGCACCGTAGCGCTTGCCCAGCCGCCTGCCCCAGGCTCGTTCCTCGCCGTTGGCCCGTGTACCGGGACATGGCCGGACATCGTTCAGCTTGGCCAACGCCTCGAGCCCGCCGGGCTGGAGCAGGCGGACCGAGACCAGCACGTCCTCGTCGGGGAAGGCCATCAGCGCCCGGTGGTACTGCTCGTGCATCAGCGCCCGCATCGTGGTCGAACTCGACCGCCCCCTGGCGACCGATGCCAGGCCGATCACCATGGCCGGGGTGCCACCGATCCGTTCCAGAGTCGCAAACATGAACCCCTTGAGCTTGCCGCTCTGCGCCGCCTGGCTGACAAGTACCCACTCGTCGGCTTCCTTGCCGAGACGACCGACCTCCCAGCCGACGGTGTTCGCCGTCAGGTCGGCCATTTCGGACAGCTCGACATCATCCAGAGCCGAACAGTCCTTGGTCGTTACCTCGATTGTCACCCTACAACGCCCCCCTGCATTCGTTGCGCCGCCCGGCTTCCATCTGTCTTTGGTTGCGAAACGGCTCCGGCGGGCTGGCCCGCCGCCGTTGTCCCCGTCGACCATTTTCGCCGCCGTGGCGCCATTAATCAAACCGAGATGGTTGCCACGGACCGGCGTGACGATGGCCGGCCGTTCCCGGTCGCTCGGGTCGGCGGTTGTCGGCGGGCGATGGCCGGCCAACCGTCATCGGTCGGCGGTCCACGGGCTGCTACAGGTAGACGCCGCCCGGTTGTGCCGGTGGCCCTTGACCCGGTGGCAAGGCCTGAGGCCGTTGAATCTGTTCCAACTGCTGCCGGGCTGCGTTCTGCTGGGCGAACAGGGTGGCCTGAATGCCGTGGAACAGGCCTTCCAGCCAGCCGACGAGTTGGGCCTGCGCCACCCGGAGCTCGGGACCGGAGGGGGTATCGCCCTCGTCGAACGGCAACGCCAACCGTCCCAGTTCGTCCCGCAGATCCGGTGAGAGGGCCTTCGACAACTCCTCGACCGACGTCTCGTAGATCTCCTTGAGCCGATCCCGCCCCGGCTCGTCGAGTTCTGTCGCCTTCACCTCTTCCAGGAGCTGACGAATCATGGTACCGATCCGCATCACCTTGGCCGGCTCGGAAACCGTGCCGGTGCTCTCGCGCTCCTCCTCGGAAGCGGACGCCGGCTCATCGACGATCTCTGGCGTTTCCGGCGTTGGCTTGTCACTCATAGCTACTGTTCTATCTCCGGGACCGGATGGCGGCTACCTGAATCGCTGCGGCCGGCGCCGGGGTCTTGCCCGCCACGGCCCCGATGCCGGGCCGACCATGGACGGCGGTCGGGCTCGAGACAGGCGGCAGAATTGAGCGCCCGGGCACCCCATCGCAGTCGACATCGCAGTCGACATCGCAGTCGACATCGCACGCTCGCACGACGTTCGCCTGGAACCGGAGGGTCCGGCGAACTCGATGAGAACCCGCTCCGCAGGTTCGAGTCAGGCGGTTGCTGCGACACAGGGCACGTACATCTCGGCTGCGGTCAACGACCCGTGCCGGCCGATGAGCTCCATCGGGCCGGTGTCGTCTGGGTCCTCGAAGCCGGTGTCCTCGAACGGCAACAGGGCGACATCACCGAGCCGGGCCTGCACGTCCTCGGAGACCTTGTGGCCGAACCAGTGCTCGTCGAGCATCTGTTCGAGACTGCGGACCCACGCGTGGTGGCCGTGGTGTTCCGACGCTGCGGCCAACAGCTCGGCACCGGCCCCGGCGGTGGCATGAAGCCATCGGAACCGGGCCTCCCCGGACAGGAGTTGGGTCCTGCCGAGGACATCGGGATGAATAGGCAGCAAACCCGAACCACAATCCACCTGGCCGTGATCGGCGGTGACCAGCAAGCTGGTACCGGTCGGCACTGCCTGGAGCAGGTCGGCGACCAGTCGATCGACGAAGGCCAGCTCGGCTCGGAACTCCGAACCCAACCCGTACTCGTGGGCGACCTTGTCCACACCATCGTAGTAGGCGTAGACCGCGGGCTCCCCCTCCCGGATCAGCCGGGCCACTTCGTGAACCAGTACCGCCGTTGTTCTGTAGCCGACGAAAGTTCCACCCCGGAGGTGAGCCTCGGAGAAGCCCGATCGGCGGAATTCGGCCTTGGTGACGAGTGGCAGCGATGTGCCGAGGAACGGCTCATAGGGTTGCAGCATGACCGGGGGAACCGTCTTGCGGGCGTCGGGCCGGTCCGTCGTGCCCCACCGAAGGCAGTTGAAGACCGCATCGTCGACGACGATCCGGTAGCCGATCAGGCCGTGCTCGCCCGGCGACAGCGATGTGGTGATCGACGTCAACGCGGCGGCGGTCGTCGAAGGGGCCACGGTCGTGATCGGGCCACCTTCGAACCCCGAGAGTGTCGGGGCGATGTCGCGGTGTTGTTGGAGCTGGTCCCATCCGAGACCGTCCAGCACCAGCAGGACCCGTGGCCCCCGGCCGAAACCAGCGGGCAACGCCGCACTCCGTCCCGACTCCCCGAGCAGCGCCGGCATCAGCTCGGTGATGCAGCCCTGCCCGAACGCAGGCGGTATCGGTTGCTCCATCATCGCTCCTGGCCCGTCGGTCGACAACAAAGCACTGCCTCCAGGTTACGCCGCTGTGCGGTGAGGGCAACCGCCATCGTCGACCGCCCGGAGTGGACCGGAGACGTCGTGGACGGCCCGGCAGCGCTACTGTATAACGAGACCAGCTCGCGCAGTCCAACCGGCACCCGGCCCGGTTGTCGCCAGAGGCCGAGAAACCAGTTTCTCGGCGGACCGCCGAGCGATCGAGCGAATGAACCCGTGACAGAGACCCCAAGCAGCATGGTCGTGATCGACCGGTGAGAGTGTCCACCCGCGGCGACTATGCCAGCCGGGCCCTGCTGTCGCTGGCGCTCCACGGTGCCGGCTCCGGGCCGACGACGGTCCGTGACATCGCGGAGCGGACCGGTCTGCCCCAGCCCTATCTCGAGCAGATCCTGCTGGCGCTCAAGGGCGCCGGTCTGGTCAAGTCGAAGCGAGGCGTCGGCGGTGGCTACGTGCTGGCGAGACCCCCATGCGAGATCAATCTGGCCGAGATCGTTCGGGCCGTCGACGGGCCCATCGCTCTGGGCGACTTCGGCGAACCACACACCGACGGCGCCTGCAACCACGAAGGGCAGTGCGTGTTGCTGTCGATCTGGCACACGGTTGGCAACGAGATGCGGGAGCTGCTCGAGAACTTCACGCTGGCCGACATCGCCGCCATGGCCTCCGGCAACCGCCCGTGGCCGGACTGACCGACCGCAGACCCCGCCGGCGCCGCCCGGTGCAGCCGGCAGTCCGGGCCGCGGCCGGCCTCGCGGGCGGGGGCCAGCGGTGGAGTTGAGCGCCGCCATCGGCGCTCGCCGGATGATCAGGACCTACACCGATGCTCCGGTCGAAGCAGCGTCGTTGGACCGGTTGCTCGATCTGGCCCGCCGCGCACCATCGGCGGGCAACACCCAGGCCACCGGCTTCGTGGTGCTCGATCGGCCCGACCTGGTCGATCGGTACTGGGACACCACCCTCCCAGACGGTGGCCCCGGGTCGAAACGCGCCACGTTCCGGTGGCAGGGCCTGCTGCGGGCGCCGGTGCTGATCCTGGTCACGGTCGAGCCCGGCCGGTATCTCAGCCGGTACGCCGAGGCAGACAAGGCGGCCACCGGGCGTGGCGCATCGGCCGACCGGTGGCCGGTCCCCTACTGGTGGGTCGATGTCGGGGCGGTGATCCAGAACCTGCTGTTGCTGGTGGCCGATGCCGGTCTCGGGGCCTGCTTGTTCGGCCCGTTCGATCACGAGCCGGCCATCAGGGCCGAGTTCGACCTCCCGGAGCGACTGCGGCTTGCCGCCACCGTAGCCATCGGTCATCCAGCGCACGATGAGCCAGGTCGGTCTTCCGGTCGACCGAGACCGGCCATCGATCAGCTGGTCATTCGACCGGCGGCGGTCGATCGGCCAGCCGGCTGAGCACCGCCGCCAGTTCGGGGGGCAACGGTGCGTCGAAGCTCATCCTGCGACCGGTGTCGGGGTGGTCGAATCCCAGGTGGGCGGCGTGGAGAAACGGTCGGTTCAGGCCTTCCAGCCGTTCTCCCCCGTACCGTTCGTCACCGACGACAGGGTGATCGATGGCCGAGAGATGGGCCCGGATCTGATGGGTTCGCCCCGTCTCCAGCCGGCAGGCCACAAGGGTGCAGTCGCTGTCGCCGAAGCGCTCGATCACCTCGTAGCGGGTCCTGGCCTCCTTGCCGTCGGCCACCACCGCCCGCCGGATCGGGTCACGAAGTGATCGTCCGAGCGGGGCGTCGACCAGCCCCCCGTCGGCCTCGACCAGTCCCCGGACCAGGACCCGGTAGACCCGAGAGACCGTCCTGGCCGCCAACTGGGCCACCAGGCTGTCATAGGCCTGACCCGTTCTGGCCACCATCAACAGCCCGGAGGTGCCACGGTCCAGCCGGTGGACGATTCCCGGTCGTTGCGGCTCGCCGACCTCGGCGATCTCCGGAAACCGGGCCAGCAGACCGTTGGCCAGCGTCGAGTCCTTGACCCCAGACCCGGGATGGACCACGAGATCGGCCGGCTTGTCGACAACGATCACGTGATCGTCGGCATGGACGACGTTCACCTCGATCTCGGGGTCCGGGAGCAGGCCTGGTGAGCGCTCCGGCACCTCGATCGTCACCACCGAGCCGATATCCACCCGCAACGACGGTTTGTCCGGCTGTTGGCCGTCGAGCAGCACCCCTCCGGCGGCGATCAGGGCAACCGCTTCCCGACGGGACACATCGGCCACGAAGGCGACGATGCGATCGATCCGCTCGCCTCGCAGCGCCTCGGGGATGGTCTCCGAGATGATCGTCGGATCGCTCACTCGCTGATGTCTTCGAGGGCCCCGTCCGGATCCCTGATGTCTTCGAGGGCCCCGTCCGGATACTCGACGACGGTGGGTTCGACGATCCGGCCCTCGGGATCATCGGCGGCCCCGGCGGTCGCTTGGGGCACCGGCGTGGTCTCGGCATCGGCTGGGACCACGAGTTCATCCGAGGCGCCGTGCTCACCGAAGAAGGTCAGCAGGACGAAGGCCACGACGCCGACGACGATGGCCGAGTCCGCGATGTTGAACACCGGCCACCAGCCGAGGTCGATGAAGTCGACGACCGCACCGGAGAAGAGGCCGTCCTCGGCCCGGAACACCCGATCGATCAGGTTGCCGACGGCTCCGCCGACGATCAAGGCGAACAGGACGATGCCGAGCCGGTCGGTCCGTTTCGTGGCCAGGAACAACAACAGCACGGCCATCACCATGGCCAGACACCGCCAACACCGGGCCGTAGCCGCTGCCGCTGGTGAAGGCCGCACCGGTGTTGAACACGAGGTGGAACCGCACCCCGGCGAACAGATCGATACAGGAATCCGGGGCGGCGCACGAGCCCGGTTCGAGCGTATCGAGGGCCCAACGCTTCGTCAGCTGGTCGACGACGGCCACCGCCACCGCAATGGGGACGGCCAGTCGAAGCGATTTCCTGGTGTTCGGGCGGGTTCGGGCGGTCAGAACATCAGCGTCTTGTGCATGACGCATACCGCAGCCTCCGGAATGGCCTCGAGCCGCTCTCGGGGGATGATGTCGTCGCCGGCGATGCACATGCCGTAGGTGTTGGCATCGAGGCGGGCCAGCGCGGCGTCGATCTCCGCCACGGACTGGCGGGCCGCGGCCGACAGGGCCAGATCTCGATCACGCTCGACCGCGATCGTGTCGCCCTCGCCGGATTCCTCGTCGAACTGGACGTCGCCCGGTTCGCGGTCGGCCATCAGAGCGGCCGCTTCGGCTGCCAACCGGTCGGCACTGGTGGTGTAGCTGGCCCGCTCTCGCAGCAGGGCTTCCCGCTGCCCCTGTAGCCATGCCTTGTCGTGCAGGTACTTGTAGTTGGCAGGGATCGTTCGTTGCTCGGGAGGGGTGGGTTTCGAGTCGGCGCGCATCGTCACTTTCTTGGCCGGAGCCGTCTTTGTCGCAGCCGAGCCGGCTGCCGCTTTCTTGGCCGGAGCCTTCCCGGCTGACTTCTTGGTCGTCTGTTTCGCCGCAGTCTTCTTGGCAGGAGCCTTCTTGGCAGGAGCCTTGGCCGCGGCCTTTCTTGGTGGCGGTCGATTTGGCGGCGGCCTTCTTGGCCGTCGCCTTTTTCGTCGGGGCCTTCTTAGCGGCCTTCTTTTTGGCTGACACTCTTCGACTTCACCGTGCCTTTGCTGCCTTACGGCTCAAACAGGGCCCTCGGATTGCTGGGCGAAAGGTCGGCGTATTGTAGAGGTTCCAGGCGTCCTCCACCAACGGCGACGTTTCGATCTAACGGAAATCGCCTTCGGTTTGTTCCCTGAGGTCGGAGATCGTCCACCGAAATCGCCGCCGAACCCGCTGTTCAGCGGGCCCGACGGTCCCATCCGGAGCCGGGAAATGGTCATCGGTCAGGCGTGGTCGGAGATAAGGTGGCCGAATGGTCCCCCGGAGGTCGACAAAGTATCCAGACGTGCCACCGCGGTCGGATTTTCCGGCCATGGAACGGGCGATTCTCGACCGCTGGGCCGACGAGAAGACGTTCGAGGCGTCGATCGAGGCCCGACCGCCGGAATCGGCCGGCGGGTCCCAGTACGTCTTCAACGACGGGCCGCCGTTCGCCAACGGTCTACCGCACTACGGACACCTTCTCACCGGCTACGTGAAGGACGTGATACCTCGCTACCAGACGATGCGGGGCAATCGGGTGGAGCGCCGGTTCGGCTGGGACTGCCATGGTCTGCCGGCCGAGATGGAGACCGAGAAGGAGCTCGGCGTAGCAGGCCGCCGGGCGATCCTCGACTACGGCATCGCCAACTTCAACCGGCAGTGCGAGACCTCGGTGCTTCGCTACACCAAGGAGTGGGAGCGCTACGTCACCCGCCAGGCGAGATGGGTCGATTTCGAGCACGACTACAAGACCATGGACATCGACTTCATGGAGTCGGTGATGTGGGCCTTCAAACAGTTGTGGGACAAGGGCCTGGTGTACGAGGCCTATCGGGTCATGCCCTATTCCTGGGGAGCCGAGACGCCACTGGCCAACTTCGAGATCCGGCTCGATGATGCCACCCGTCCCCGCCAGGATCCGGCACTGACCGTTGCCTTCACGCTCGACGAACGCCCCGGCGATCCGGGTCCGTTGAAGATCCTGGCCTGGACCACCACCCCGTGGACCCTGCCGTCCAACCTGGCCCTGGCCGTTGGCCCCGACATCCGCTACGACGTCGTCAAAGCACCGGATGGCCAGTTGCTGGTACTGGCCGAGGCCGCCGTCGACCGCTACGCCCGTGAGCTCGGCGACGGTGACGGCAACGTGGAACGAGTCGCCAGCTTCACCGGTCAGGAGCTCGTCGAGCGGACCTATCGTCCGTTGTTCGGCTACTTCGCCGATCACCAGAACGGGTTCCGGGTCCTGCCTGCCGACTTCGTCGAGACCGGCGAGGGCACCGGAGTGGTCCACATCGCACCCGGCTTCGGCGAGGACGATCAACGGCTCGGCGAGGCGGCCGGCATCTCACTGGTGGTGCCGGTCGACGAAGAGGGGCGCTTCACCTCCGAGATCACCCAGTTCGCGGGAATGAACGTCTTCGATGCCAACCCCGAGGTGATCAAGCACCTCAAGGATCGTGGGGTGGTGCTCCGCCACGAGACCTACGATCACAACTATCCCCATTGCTGGCGGACCGACACGCCGATCATCTACCGGGCCATCAACTCGTGGTACGTCAGGGTCACCGATCTCACCGATCGACTGCTGGCGGCGAACCAGCAGATCAACTGGATCCCCGAGCACGTCCGCGATGGCCAATTCGGCAAGTGGCTGGAGGGGGCCAGGGACTGGTCGATCAGCCGGAACCGATTCTGGGGCTCACCGATCCCGATCTGGCGCAGCGACGACCCGAACTACCCCCGGATCGACGTCTACGGCAGCCTCGACGAGATCGAGGCCGACTTCGGTGTGCGCCCGACCGACCTCCACCGGCCGTTCATCGACGAGTTGGTGCGCCCCAATCCCGACGACCCCACCGGCCAGTCGCTGATGCGTCGTGTCCCCGAGGTGTTGGACTGCTGGTTCGAGTCCGGTTCGATGCCGTACGCTCAGCATCACTACCCGTTCGAGAACGTCGAGTTCTTCGAGAAGCACAACCCGGCCGATTTCATCGTCGAGTACATCGCCCAGACCCGCGGTTGGTTCTACACCATGCATGTGCTGTCGGTTGCGCTGTTCGACAAACCGGCGTTCGCCAACGTGATCTGCCATGGCGTGGTGCTCGATGCCGAAGGGCTCAAGCTGTCCAAGAAGCTCCGCAACTACCCCGACCCGCTGGAGATCTTCGAAACCCTGGGCTCCGATGCCCTGCGCTGGTACCTGATGAGCTCACCGATCCTGCGGGGTCTCGACCTCCGTATCGACAGGGACGGGTCGGACGTACGCGACGTCGTCCGCCAGGTGCTGAATCCGATCTGGAGCGCCTACCGGGTCTTCACCCTGTACGCCAACGCCGACGAGTATCGGGCGTCGTGGCGGACCGACTCGTCCAACCTGCTCGACCGCTACATCCTGGCCAAGACCCACGACCTGGTGGCGGCGGCCACCGAACAACTCGACGCATACGACCTGGCAGGCGCCTCGGCCACCGTGCAGGGCTTCCTCGACGCATTGACCAACTGGTACATCCGCCGCAGTCGGGAGCGGTTCTGGAACACGAACGAGAACGGCCGGGCCGGTGCGGTCGATGCCGACGCCCTCGACACGCTGTACACGGTGCTGTTGACGCTGGCCAAGGTCTGCTGCGCCGCTGCTGCCGTTCCTGGCCGAGGAGGTCTGGACCGGCCTGACCGGCGGGGACTCGGCCGCCGACAGCGTGCATCTCCAGGACTGGCCAGACGCCGACGAGTTGCCCGCTGATCCGGATCTGGTGTTGCGCATGGACCGGCTGCGGGAGGCGGCGTCGGCGGCCCTGTCGCTGCGGGACGAGCGGGGGCTGCGGATCCGGCTGCCGCTGGCCAAGGCCATCATCGCCGGGGCCGACGCCGAGCTGATCGAACCGTTCACCGATCTGCTGGCAGACGAGATCAACGTCAAGACCGTCGAGCTGACCACCGATGTCGATGCCTTCGGCTCGTTCCGGCTCCAGTTCCGAACGGCCGGGTGCTCGGACCGAAGCTCGGCGGCGAGGTTCAGACCGTCATCAAGGCGGCGAAGGCCGGCGACTGGTCACAAAACGACGACGGCACGGTCACCGTGGCCGGTCACGTCCTCGCAGCCGACGAATTCGAACTGGGGCTGGTCCCCCTCGACGGGGTCGCGGCGGCGCCGCTGCCGGGCAACCGGGCGGTCGTGGTACTCGACACCGAGGTCACCCCTGAGTTGGAGGCCGAGGGCCACGCCCGCGACCTGGTCCGGTTGGTGCAGCAGGAGCGAAAGGACCGTGACCTCCAGGTGACGGACCGCATCGAGCTCAGGCTGGCCCTGCCGGACTCGCTCGACACCAGCCTGCGCTCGCACTTCGACTGGATCAAGAGTCAGGTACTGGCCACCGAGCTGTCGGTGGGCGACGAACTACCGGTGACCGGCCGTATCGGTGATCACGACATCGGTTTCGACTTCGCCGTCGCGGCCGGTGGGAGCTGATCGTCCAACGCCGATCGGCACACGGCCAGCGTCACCCGCCGGTGTGTACGTATGATCGGGGCCTCTGCGATCATCGGCACCGTCGCCACGGGTGGCGCCGCAGCGGCCACTACTTGCGTCGACCGAACCAGCCGCCGCCGTTGCCCCGGTCCTGCTTGTCGTCCAGGAAGTCACCGATGGGGTCCCCGGTCTGAGGGTCCTCGGTGGTGACCCGACGCAACTCGTCGAGGAAGGGGTCGCCCTGCTCACCAACCGGCGGCGGTGGAAACTCACCGTTGGGGAGTCCCTGCCGGTCGTCGGTCTGGGGAAGTGGCACCGTCTGGGTTTCGACGCCGACCTGGGGATCGTCGAGGACGTATCCTTCGCCCTGGCCGACCTGATCCGGATCGTAGTCTTCGACCGAGTCGTAGCTCTCGTAGTCCTCTTCCTCTTCGTACTCCTCGTCCGGAGCGAGATCCTCCAGTTCGGCGGCGTTGATGACCTCGCCGGGCCGGGCCGTCGCCTCGGCCGCCATCTGGGCCTCGGCCTCCAGGTCGTTGAGTGCCACGACCTCGACCGCGATCGGTGGGTAGTCGGCTGCCTCGAAGTCGTCGATGTCCGCCGCTTCGATGCCGTCTTTCGAGCGGAGACGATCCGGGTCGTCGAGAACGGCGGTGATCTCCTGGAGGGCTGCCCGTACATCAGATGAGCGCGACTTGAGGTGCTGCTCGAATCGAATGACATCGTCCTGGAGGAGCTTGTGGGTGTCCTGCAGCTCGCTGATCTGGTTCACCAGCTTCGTCCGCTCGGCCTCATGGGCCTCGGCCAGTTCCTTCTCCACGGACCGGACCCGGTTCTGGGCCTCGTCCCGGGCTTCTTCGAGCATCTTGGACCGCTCGGCGGCGGCCTCGGCCATCAGCCGCTCACGGTAGGCCACGGCCTCGGTTGTCATCTCCGAGGACTGATCCCTGGCGTCGGCCAGCAGGGCGTTCGACTGGAACTCGGCTTCGGTTCTCAGCCGCTCCGCTTCCTCCTTCGCCTCTCGGATCGTGGTGTCCGCCTGGCGTTGGGCCGAGACCAGGGTGTTGCGAAGGGTCTCGTCGAAATCGGGCTGGGGAGCAGGCGGCATGCCGGGGGCTCCGCTGGCCTGCGAAGGACTCCGGGCCTCGACGAGACGGGCCTCGGCCGATGCGGCCCTGGTCTCGGACTCGGAGAGGCGGGCCTGGAGACGCTCGATCTCATCGGCCAGCGGTGCCAGGTTGGCGAGAACCCGATCGACCTGGTCCTTGCTGTAGCCGCGGGTTTCCTCTTCGAATCGAATGTCAGGGATTCTGCGGAGCAACCGCAACTTGTCGCTTTGCAATGGCATTACTCCAGGCTAACCCATCGCGGACTGGTCGCCCACTGGATCTCGATGCTTCAACGAACGTGTCAGGCCAGTCCGCAGACGATGGCCCCGAGGATCTGCAGACCGATCAGGACCACCAGCTCCGCGATGCCGAAACCGGCCATGGCGCCCGGCAGAGGCGGTAGCGAACGGCGCAGCGGAAACACCACCGGTTCGGTGGCGGCCATGGCGAGCTCCCGCACCGTCGCCGGCACCGTTCCCTCCTTGATGGGGAAGAACGAGAGCACCATGCGCAGCAGGAAGACGAACTCGAAGGCGAGGATCAGGATGCAGACGTAGCGCATGGCCTACCTAGCGTATCCCCTCTCCTCGATACGCCGTCGATCCTCGTCCGACACCTCGACGCCCTCGGGGATCAAGCAGGAACACCTGGGACGCAATCTTCTCCATGCTGCCGTCGAGGGCGTAACAGATACCGCTGGCGAAGTCGATCAGGCGCCTTGCCAGCTCCCGTTCCAGACCCTGGAGATTGAGCAGAACCGGGATGTCCCGCTTGAATTCGTCTGCCACCAGCTTGGCGTCCCCGAAGGACTCGGGGGCCAACGTCCGGGGTTTGGCTCGCATCGAATCCAATGAGCGCACAACCGCCTCCTCCGCCTTCGGTTTCGGTTCTGGTTCGGGTTCTACCGCTCGGCCGGCGGGGGCCGATGGCCCCGTTCCGTCGGCATCCACCGGCGCCTGTCTGGCCGGGATGTACTCGGCGAACGAATCGTCGTCGAGGAAGTCGAGGATCTCGTCGTCCTCGGCCTGCGTCGGTTGGCGGGCAGCACCGGGCCGGTGCCCCGGACGGCACCACCGCCTCGGCCCCGTTCCCGATCGAGCGGCCGAGACCGGTTGTCCCGCCGGTCGGCTCGACCGGATCGAGTTCGTCGAAGTCGAACCGATCGCCGGAACTCGAATCGCAGGTCCAGATCGGGTGGGCGATCGTGGCGGCCGACCGAATGGGCACCGGTGCCGACCGGCCGGGAGCCTGCCCTGCCACCCGAGCCCGGGGTCACGATGACCACATCGTCGGATTCGAGATCCAAACGCAGGTCGTCGTCATCGGCCGGTATCTCCAGGTCGGGCTCCAGCTCGTCGAGATCGAGCTCGCGACGGCGCGAATTCAGTTCATACAGGTACCGGTCCTCGATGTCCTCGTCAGGACCGAGGCCGACATAGGCCCTAAGCGCACGCAGGAACGACATCCGACTCTCCTTGACGCCGAAGTTTAGTGGCGACGCGTGAGGTCGTGGGCCATGGTCGGCCCGGCTTCGCCGCCTCTCGAACGGGCACCTTCACCACGATCCGGCCCGCGACGTCCTCGGCCCGAACAGCGCCGATCCGATCCTGACCATGGTGGCGCCCTCGGCCACCGCCAACTCGTAGTCGGCGCTCATGCCCATCGACAGCTGCTCGACCCCGCACCCGAGGGCGAGCTCCCGCAGCTGCTCGAACGACGGTCGAGGATCACCGCCCCCCGTTGGACCGATGGTCATCAGGCCATCGACCGCCAGCCCGGCCAGTCGGCCACGATCCACCAACTCCTGGGCCACCTGCGGGTCGCAGCCCGACTTCTGATCCTCGCCGGTGGTGTTGACCTGGATCAGAATCCGGGCCCCAGGGTCGCGTTTTGCGATCTCGTCGACCAGGGCCGATCGGTCGACCGTCTGCCACAGCTCGACCCGGCCCGCCAGGAGCTTGACCTTGTTTCGCTGCAGGCCACCGATGAAGTGCCACCGCGGCTGCAACCCGGCCGAAGACGCCTCATCGGCCTTGGCCGCCAACTCCTGGGCGTAGTTCTCGCCGAGATCGACCAGTCCCGCCCCCAATGCGGCCTCGACATAACCGATGGGAAACGTCTTGGTGACCGCCACGAGCGTCACCGCCTCGCTGCTTCCGCCGGCGGCCTCGATCCGCTGCCACACCTCGGCCACACGGCCGGCCAGCACCGCGGCGTCGATTCCGGGGGCCGACGTCGGCTCGGTCATGACACGGTCCCGTCGACTGCTCGACCAGGGGTGGTCAACCAGGCCACTGCGGTTTGACGACGACGATCGGCCCTCGTTCGATGGCTGAACCAGCGGGGCTCGCTGGTGCAGTCGGGTCGTTCCGGGGCGGGCCAGCCGGCCAGGCTGCAGGCCGAGGCGACGGCGGCCGGCACGTCGAGCGCAGGTCGGCCGTCGACGGTTCGCCCCTCGACGCCGGGTCCCAGCCGGTCGGCCACCAGTTTCAGCTCGTCCCTGCCGAATTCGTAGGCCCCGGGGCTGATGGTCGGCCCGAGCAGCGAGGCCACCGGCTCACCGCCGATCTCCGAGAGCCGCTTGGCCGCCACCTCGACGATGCCGGCCGCCAGGCCACGCCAGCCGGCATGGACAACGGCGATGCCGCTGTTGGCCAACAACACGAGCGGGGCACAGTCGGCGGTGGTGACCGCAAGCGGGCATCCGAGGGTTGCGGTCACCAGCCCGTCGGCCTCCGCACCGGCGTGCTGGCCTGCCCGATCGACCTCCAGCACCGTCGCCTCGTGGACCTGGCGGACCCAGGACCAGGGCCGGTCGACGATCGATCGACGTCGCGATTCGAGGCCGGGCGTCGGGTCGAGGACTGCGAAGTCGCCGTCGGAGACATCGGTGAAGCACACGACGGCCTCCAGATCGTCGTTCAGGTTCAACCGCCGATGGTCAGCCATCGCCGGAACCGGGGTTCGAGCCGATCGAGTTCACGGTGCCCACCGTAGCCTCCGTCGCATCCCGTCGACCCGGCACCGGATCGGCGGCCACCGTGGCTACTTGAGGAACGACGGTACGTCGAAGTCGTCGTCGAGGTCGTCGCCGTCATCGCCGAACAGGTCGACGGGCTTCTCCGGACCGCTCCTCGTTCACCCGTTCCTTCTGGGCAACGTAGGAGGGTTCGCGGGTGAGATCGAGATCCACCCGGTCATCGTCGAAGTGATCGAAACCGGCGGCGATGACGGTGACCTGGATCTCGTCCTCCAGGTTCTCGTCGACCACGGTGCCGAAGATGATGTTGGCATCGGGGTGGGCGACGTCGTGGATGATCTCGGCCGCCTCGCTGACTTCGAACAGACCCAGTTCGCTGGACCCTGCGATCGTCAGCAGGATGCCACGCGCTCCCTCGATCGACGCCTCAAGCAGCGGGCTGGCGATGGCGGCCCGTGACGCCTGCAGCGCCCGGTTCTCGCCACCGGCCCGGCCGATGCCCATGAGGGCACTGCCGGCGTTGTGCATGATCATCTTCACGTCCGCGAAGTCCGTGTTGATCAAACCGGGGGTGGTTATCAGATCGGCGATACCGGAGACACCTTGGAGCAGGATCTCGTCCGCCATGCGGAAGGCCGACACCATCGAGGTCTTCTCGTCTGCGATCGAGAGCAGCCGGTCGTTCGGGATGACGATCTGGGTGTCGACCTTCTCCCGCAGTCGGTTGATGCCGGCCTCGGCCTGGGCGGCACGGCGCCTGCCCTCGAAACCGAACGGTCGGGTGATCACCGCGATGGTCAGCGCGCCCTGGCTCTTGGCCACCTCGGCGATCACCGGCGCGGCTCCGGTTCCGGTGCCGCCACCCTCGCCCGCGGTGATGAAAACCATGTCGGCGCCCATGAGCGCCTCGCTGATCTCGTCCTTGTGTTCCTCGGCCGCCTGTTGGCCGATCGCCGGATCGCTGCCGGCGCCGAGGCCGCGGGTCAGCTCACGCCCGATGTGGATCTTGGTTTCGGCGTCGCTCATGAGCAGCGCCTGGGCGTCGGTGTTGACCGCCACGAATTCGACGCCCCGTAGGCCGGCATCGATCATCCGGTTGACCGCGTTGCAACCGCCGCCGCCCACACCAACCACTTTGACCACGGCCACATAGTTCTGGGTGTTCATTGGTTGCCCACGTTAGCAGTCAGAACCTGCAGAGTCTGGCTCTTCATTTGGCTCACCTTCGGTTGTTTGACCGGCGACCGAGTCGGTCGGCCCCGTCGATTGGTCGGTCCGTGTCAGAACCGGGGCCGCTGGCACCCGGACATCGATCGTGTCGAGGCAGGTCAGGTCGACCCCGGCCAGCATCGTCTCCAGCGACTGCAGTTTCGGTCCGAGGTCCGATCCGTCGCCGAAGTTGGCCCGGCCGCCCGCCGCCAACTCGAGAAACAGCTCACCGTTCTCGAGAGCCATTGCGTCGATCTGGCGCTCGACCTCGGGCGGAAGGGCGTCGAGCAGTGCGATCACCGGCATGGCCTCCGGTGGCGCCGGCTCACCTGCAACACCTGAGCCCTCGATGCCCGAAACCGGCATGAAACCTTGGGGTCGCTCGTCAACGAGCTCCAATTGTCTGCCGTGGTCGTCGACCAGGGCGTAGCCGTCCCCGGCCCGAAGCGCCGCAGAAGGCCCCCGCTCGGTGACTGCGATCTCGATGGAGCCGGACCAGGCCCTGGTCACCGAGGCGGTACCGACCCAGGGCACCAGCTGGATCCGGTCAACCGCAGTATCGAGATCCACTTCCAGCAGCGCCTGGCCGATGGTGATGCCGGAGGCCTCGACGATGAGGTGGGGGTCTGCCCGATCGTTGCCGACCACGGCGATCTCGTCGACGTCGAACGCCGAGCTGTTGATGAAGCCGATGACCCCGATGGCCACGGTCGACACCAGGGTCAGTCCGAGCACGATGCGGAGCCGCTTCATGCCTGCGCTGCGTTGGACCGCCAGACGTCTGGCCCTGAACCGATCGGTCGGGGCGGCGCGGCCGCCGGTCGATTTGTGTCCGCTACGGTTCGAGGCGGTCCTGGTCCCGATGCCGGCAGGACCGGTCTGCGACGACTTCTTGGCCCCACGGGACGACAGACGTTTGCCACCGGTGCGGGTTGCGGTCATTGCGGTCCCCTCCTCGGTTCCGAAGCCGATCAGGCGGTTCTCGACCTTCAATTCGATCCCGGATGCCGCAGCCACCCGGAGCCGGACCTCTCGGATCAGGGCGTGGACGTCGTCGGCCGAACCGCCGGGATCGGCCTGGACGAAGTTGGCGTGTTTCGTCGACACCTCGGCGGTCCCGATCCTGAATCCCTTGAGACCGAGGCTGTCGATGAGGCGGCCCGCCGAGTCGCCCGGCGGATTGGCGAACACGCTGCCGGCGTTCTGGCCACCGGGTTGATGGCTGCGGCGCCAGCGAACGATCTCGCTGATCTCGTCGTTCGACCGTTCGGGATCGCCGGGCCGGAGTCCCAACTCGGCGGACAACACGATGTGGTGCTGGCCGATGGTGGAGCGGCGATAGCCGAGGCCGAGGCGATCGACCGTCCAATCGAGCGGGCCACCGTCGACCAGGTCGAAGACGCTGACCCTGCGCAGCGCGGCCGCCATGTCCGAACCGTGGCCACCGGCGTTCATCCTGACCGCACCGCCGATCGATCCCGGCACTCCGACCGCCCACTCGAAGCCGGTCAGGCCCGCCGCCGCGCTACGTCTGGCCACGACCGGCAGCAGCGCCGCGCCGCCGGCCGTGACCGACGACCGTGCGACGTCGATCTCGATCTCCTCGAAGCGGAGGGCCGAGGTGGACGGCGATACCGGGGAAGCCGGCGTCGGCCACCAGTAGGTTCGAACCCTTGCCGACGACCAGGGTCGGACAACCCGAGATGGCGACGGCATCGGCGGACCCGTTCGAGGTCGGCCACCGACTCGGCCTCGACGAACAGCGCCGCCGGGCCACTGACCCGGTAGGTGCAGAACGGCGCCAGCGAGACGTCTGGCCGAAGCCAGCGATCCGAGTACCTCGGCCGCCAGTCGAGGTTGGCGGTGGACAGCGGGCCGCTCATCGCCGCTCCAGCCCCGCCAGCAGCCGATCCGGCACCGTGGTCAGATCGCCTGCGCCAAGGGTGATGCAGAGGTCGCCGGCCCGAAGCTCGTCGAGCATTGCAGGGGCGAGATCATCGAGCGACTCGACGTGACGGATGTCGGCGTCCGGGTGGGCCTCGGAGACGACCCGGACGATGAGCTCGCTGCTGATACCGGGTCGTGGCGCCTCGCCGGAGGGGTAGATCCCGGTGACGAACAGCACATCCGCTTCGACGAACGAGTCGCCGAAGGTCGACCACAGCTGCTCGGTCCTGCTGTAGCGGTGGGGTTGGAATGCCGCCACCAGCCGCCGGGGATCGAGCGATCTGGCTGCAGCAAGTGCCGCCTCGACCTCGGTCGGGAGGTGGGCGTAGTCATCGATCAGTGTCACCCCGCCGGCCTCGCCCCGTCGCTCGAAGCGCCGGCCGACACCGCCGAAATCGCTGAGCGCCTCGGCAACCCGGACCGGGTCGGCTCCCAACGACACGGCGGCGGCGAGGGCTGCGGTGGCGTTTCTGGCATTGTGCATGCCGGGTTGCGCCAGTCGGATCTTGTGGTCGCCTTCCGGTCCGGAAACGGTGAAGCTCACCCCGGTCGGCGTGGGAAGCGGGTCGACGATACGCCATCGGGCGGTGGCGCTGGTGCCATAGGTGACCGGGTCGAATGCCGCGGTGAGTCTCGGCCAGTCTGGCGGATCCCGGGTCGTCGGCGCACAGCACCCGAGGGCCCGGGGCCTGGGTCACGAACCGGACGAAGGCGTCCTGCAGCTTGTCGAAGCCGCCGTAGTGCTCGAGGTGGTCCGGCTCGACGTTGGTCACGATGACCGCCTCGGCCTCGAGGCGGACGAAGGTGCCGTCGCTCTCATCGGCCTCGACCACCAGGAACTCCCCGCTGCCGACGGCGGCCCCCCGCTTCTGGTCCCGGAGATCACCGCCGACGATGTAGGCCGGATCCATCCCTGCGCCGGTCAGTGCCGCAGTGAGCATGGCCGATGTGGTGGTCTTGCCGTGGGTCCCGGCCACGGCAACGGTTCGCCACGCCTTGGTTATCTCGGCCAGGGTGTCGGCCCGTCGGAGCACCGGGACTCCCCGTCGGCGGGCCTCGACCAGCTCGGGGTTGTCCTCGGGGATGGCCGTCGAATGGGTGACCAGGTCCACCGCAGGGACGTTCTCGGCGGCGTGCCCGAGCGAGATCTCGACCCCGCGGGCCACCAGACGTTCGACGACCACCGACTGCTGGAGGTCCGATCCCGACACCGTGTGACCGGTGCCGATCAGGATCTCGGCGATGGCGCTCATGCCGGCCCCGCCGATACCGACGATGTGGATCCGCAACGGTCGCCGAAGATCGATCATGACGCCTCCAGGCCCGCTCGTTGGCCTCGCCCGGCGGCCAGCAGCAGGCCGGCCACGTCCCGGGCCGCGGCCGGTCTCGCCACCGAGCGGGCTGCCTCGGCCATGGCCCAGCGCTTCGCTCGGTCGACAACCAGCGGCTCGAGCAACTCGGCCAGCCGCCGGCCGGTCACCTCGGCATCGGAGACCACGATGGCCCCGCCCGCCTGCTGCAGCTCGGCGGCATTTGCCAGCTGGTGATTCCTGGTTGCGATCGGTAGTGGCACCAGCACTGCGGGCAGCCCGGCCACCGCCAACTCGGTGACGGTCGACGCACCGGACCGGCAGACCCCGAGCTCAGCGGCGACCAGCAGGTCCGGCATGTTGTTCTCGTACTCCACCCGGAGATAGGCCAGCCCGTCGCTCGGCCCGTCGACACCGGATCCGGTTGTCGATCCCGCCGCCGGTCCCGTTCCCGAGGGCCCGAACTCGGCCCAGTCTCGTCTGCCGATGACGTGGTAGAGGGCGACGTCGGTGCGGTCCCACCACAGTTCGACGAGCTCCCCCACCGCCTGGTTGATCCGCGTCGCCCCGAGGGAACCGGCCCAGACCGCCACCAGCACCCGGTCGCCGAGCTCCGGCGACGGCCCGGGGTAGCGGTCGATCAGATTCTTGCGGGCGGTCTGGCGATCCCCGCCCTCGACCGCATCGAGGATGTCGGATCGAATCGGATTGCCGGTGAGTACCCCCTTCGGCAGGTCGGTGTCCGGAAAGGGCAGGGCGCAGACCGTTGCGAATCGGGCGAACAGCCGATTGACCGCACTGGCCCTCGCGTTCTGTTCGGTGATCACCAGCGGGATCCGCAGCAGCACCGCCGCCGCCGAGGCGGCGAACGCGGCGTACCCCCCGAGGCACAGCACCGCCCGAGGCCTTCGTTTTGCCACGATGGCGAACCCTTTCACGAACCCGGCCAGCAGGCCGAACACAGCACCGATGTTGTCGAATGTCGGCTTTCGTTGGATGCCCCGGCCCGGCAGCAGATCGATGGTGAAGCCGGCATCGCCCACCAGCGTGCCCTCGTTGCCCCTCGACCCGCCGACAAAGTGGATCAGGTTTCGGGGAACGCCGGTCTCGACGAGGGCCTGAGCCACCGCGATGCCGGGGTTGGTGTGGCCTGCAGTGCCGCCGCCGGTGATGATCACCGGCCGGTTGGCCGGATCATCGCGGCCGGCGCGGCCCGGCCGGAGCGCTGCCGCTTTCGATCGCAGGCTCATCCGATCCCCCTCAGACCTTGGCCCGCCGGGCCACACTGGTCAGGAGTCCGGCCGCGGCCAGCGTGGTGACGAGGCTGGAGCCGCCTGCGGACACGAACGGCAGGGCCTCGCCGGTGATGGGCAGAACCCCGAGGACCATCCCGATGTTGAGGAAGGCCTGGACCAGCAGCCAGCTGGTGATCCCGGCCGCCAGCAGCACGCCGTAGCGGTCGGGGGCGGCGATGGCGGCCTTGATCCCGAACCAGGCGATCAACACGAAGGCCCCGATCAGTGCGCTGGCGCCGATGAGGCCGACCTCCTCGGCCACGATGGCGAAGATGAAGTCGGTGTGGGCGAACGGGAGGAACCCCCACTTGGCCCGGCTGGCGCCGAGACCGACGCCGAACAGGCCGCCCGAAGCGATCCCGACCTGACTCTGGATGGCCTGCAGACCGATGCCCTGGGGGCTCTCCCAGGGATTCAGCCAGCCGTCGATCCGATCCTTCTGGTAGCCGGTGGCCAGGGCCAGCACCGCCACCGACCCGAGGCTGACCGTGGCCCACAGCAGCAGGCTCTTCATCTTGGCGCCGGCGACGAACAACACGATCAGCGCCACCGAACCGAGAATCACCGGGGTACCGAGTTTCGGCTGCAGGATGATGAGGGCCGAGCAGAGGTAGACGATGAACATCACCGGCCGAACGGTCAGTTCCGGCCGGTCCATCCGGCGCTCACGCCTGGCCAGCAGGTCGGCGATGAACACGATCATGGCCAACTTGGCCAACTCCGATGGCTGGATCACGAACGAGCCGACGCCGAGCCAACGGGTCGAGTAGTTCCGCTCGATGCCGACGCCGGGAACCAACAACAAGACCAGCAGGAAGACGCTCAACAGCATCAGCGGCCCGGCGAAGCGCCGGGTCAGGCGATAGTCGATCCGGCTGGCGACCACGAACGCCACGGCGCCGATCCCGGCCCACACCACCTGCCGCTTGAACTGGAAGAACGGTGATTCGTCGTATTGGTGGATGCTGGAGACCGACGAGGCCGACAGGACCATCACCAGCCCGAACAGGGTCAACCCCACGAACGTGGCGGTGAGGAAGGCGGCGTAGCGCTCACCGGCCTCGGTGACCTTGAGCGAAGCCCGACGCCTGGTTCGGCGTCGCCCCCTCGTCGGCTGCGAGGCCCGCCCGGCGCTGCGGGTGACACGGTTCGAACGGCCCCCCCGGCTCCGGCCCGAGATCGAGGTCGAGCTGGTCGAGGTGGTGGTGGAGCTGGAGGTGGTGGTGGCCCCAGTGGTCGTCGTGGCACGGCGCCCGGTCGAGGCTCGTCGACTCGATGACGGGGCGGCCCGCTGCGACGCCCGGGTTCTGGAGGCGGCGGGCTTGGTGGCCCGCCCGGTTCGGCCGGATCTGGTTGTCGTCATTGCGTGGCCACCTCCGAGCGGACCAGGTCACTGAAATCGATGCCCCGCTGCACGTAGTTGGCGTACCAGTCGAACGAGGCGCAGGCCGGTGAGAGCAGCACCACGTCGCCGCCCTCGGCGATCGATCGGGCCAGCCGGACCGCCTCGATCATCGATCCGGCCCGAGCCACCGGCACCGAGGCGGCGAACACCTGCTCGATCTCGGCCGCACAATCGCCGATCGCCACCACGGAACGAACCGGTGGCACCGTCGCCCGCAGCGGTTCGAACGACAAGCCCTTGCTCTTGCCTCCGGCGATCAGCACCACAGACTCGAAACCTCCAACTGCGGCGACCGTCGCATGGGGCACCGTGGCCTTGGAATCGTTGTACCAGCGAACGTCATCCCACTGGCCGAGAAACTCGAGGCGATGGGCCAGGCCCGAGAAGGTCCGCAGGGTGGCCTCGATGCCCGACATCGATGCCCCCGCCGCAGTGGCGATGGCCGCAACGGCCAAAGCGTTCGACAGGTCGTGAGGTTGGCGCCTGGTGAGTTGCGAGACGTCGAGGAACGGTCCGTCAGGGCCGACCAGGCGGGGTTCGGGCCCCGATCGGTCGATCGACCAGTGGGCATCGCCGGTGATCGAGAACAGCTGGATCGTCGGGCCGGGCGGCCCACCTGCAGTTCTCGTTGGCGATGCCGATGCGGTTGGGGAAGCCGATGCGGTTGGCGATGTCGATGCCGACCGGGGCAGCCGACCGACCACCACCGGATCGTCGGCGTTGGCAACGATCGTGCCGCTCGGCTCGACGTTGTCCCAGATCGAGGCCTTGGCATCCTCGTACGCCTGCAGCGAGGCGTGGGCGTCGAGGTGGTCGGGGGCGAAGTTCAGCCACGCCGCAACCTCGGGGCGGAACTCGGCGCTGTGGGCCAGACGGAACGACGACGCCTCGACCACGAATACCTCGGTGTCCGGGTTGTCGATCGACTCGACGAACGGCACATCGGTGTTGCCGACCGCCTCGGCGGCCCGCCCCGATCGGTTCAAGGCGTCGGCCACCATCATGGTGACCGTCGTCTTGCCGTTGGTGCCGGTGATGGCGACCACCGGGCGGTCGTCCCAGGTCTGCGCCAGGTCGAACTCGCTCGCCACCCCGAGGCCGCGGGCTGCGGCGAGAGCGAACACCGGGTGGTGGTCGGGGACGCCAGGACTGGGCAACAGGACCGTGGCCCGATCCACCAGGTCCGAAAGACGGTCGCTGTCGGGCTCTTCGACCAGTTCCAGGGCCAAGGCCGAGGCGGCTTCCCGGTGGTGATCGCCGGGCCGATCCTCGGTGACGATCGGCCGGTGGCCCCTGGCCAGCAACGCCCGAGCAACCGCCTGGCCGGTGATACCGAAGCCGACGATCAAAGGGCAAGACAAGTCGAGCGCGCTGGACCGGCCGGTCACTGCAACGCCGGTCACTGCGCACCGACCGTATTGTCGGGGCCGGTCACTGCGCCGGTCACTGCGCCGGTCACTGCGCCGGTCACTGCGCCGGTCACTGCGCACCGACCGTATTGTCGGGGCCGGTCACTGCGCACCGACCGTATTGTCGGGGCCGGTCACTGCGCACCGACCGTATTGACATAGTCGGCGTAGAAGATGCCAAGAGCCAGCAGGGTCAGGCCGCCACTGATCAGCCAAAAACGTATGATGACCTTGGTCTCCTTCCAGCCGCAGAGCTCGAAGTGATGATGGATCGGCGCCATGCGGAACAGCCGCTTCCCCCCGGTCAGCTTGAACACGCCGACCTGCAGGATCACCGACGCCGTCTCGATGACGTAGATCCCGCCGATGATGGGGAGCAGCAGATGGGTGTTGGTGGCCAGAGCCAGAGTGGCCAGGCCGGTACCGATGGCCAGCGAGCCGGTGTCCCCCATGAAAATGTCGGCCGGCGCGGCGTTGAACCACAGGAATCCGGCGCAGGCCGCCAGCATCGCCACCGCCACCACGCCCAGATCCAAGGGATGCGGCACGTCGTAGATGTCATTGAGCCTGTCGCCGTCGCTGGCCTGGCGAAAGATCCAGAACCCGATGAGGGTGTAGGCGGCGAAGGAGAAGATGCCGGAACCGGCGGCCAGCCCGTCCAGGCCGTCGGTCAGGTTGACCGCGTTTGAGGTGGCATAGATCAACAGCACCGCCCACACCGCCCAGCCCACCGGTCCCAGCTGCACGCCGAGGAACCCGTGGCGGGTGAAGGCCAACTCGGTGGGAATGCTTGTGAAACGAACGGCGAGAACCGCGAACGTCAGCGCGATGCCGAGCAGTCCCGCCGTCTTCAGCTTCGCGTTGAGGCCGAGGTTGCGCTCCTTGGAGACCTTGATCCAGTCGTCGACAAAGCCGATGAACCCGGCGGCGCAGATCGCTCCCATCACCAGCAGCCCGCTTCGGGTGATGATCCCCTCCCGGCTCGTGGTCAGGGTCAGGATCAGGTCGCTGAGCAGGTACCCCCCGACGGCGCCGAGCACGATGCCGACACCGCCCATCGTCGGGGTTCCGGCCTTCACCATGTGGCCTTGTGGGCCGTCCTCCCGGATCGGCTGACCGATCTTGGATCGCTGAAGGAAGTCGATCAGCAACTGGGTCAGCAGCGCCGTGAGGGAGAAGGCGATGGCCGCCGCCATCAGGAGTCGAATCACGCCGGGACTCCCAAGGCCCGCAGCACCACCTGCCGGTCGTCGAAGTCGATCATGTCATCGCCGATGATCTGATAGGTCTCGTGACCTTTGCCGGCGATCAGCACCATGTCGCCCGGCCGGGCCGACCCGACCGCAGCGGCGATGGCCCGGGCCCGGTCCGGCTCGACGACGACCTCGTCGACAGAGCGGACCCCGACCAGGATGTCATCGATGATGGATCGGGGTTCCTCGGATCGAGGGTTGTCCGAGGTGACCACCACCACGTCGGCGCCCTGCTCTGCCACTCGACCCATCTCCGCTCGCTTCTGTACCTCGCGATCACCACCGCAACCGAAGACCACCAGCACCCGACCGGACCCGACCACCTGGCGAGCGGCCACCAGTGCGGCGGCCAAGGCATCGGGGGTGTGGGCATAGTCGACAGCGACGTGGAACGGCTGCCCGGCGTCCACCGCCTCGAATCGACCCCTCACCGGCGATGTTGCGCAGAGGGCGTCAGCGATGTCCACCGGCTCCATTCCTAGCAGCTCGGCGCAGGTTGCTGCGGCCAGGGCGTTCAAAACATTGTGCGAGCCGGCCAATTGAAGAACGATCGGCTGGTCCTTCCAGTCGAACCGGCTCACGGCCCCGTCGAATCGCAGGTCGACCGCATCGCTCAGGCCGTAGTCGGTCATCGGGATCGACGCCGCTTCCAGCAGCCGCCGACCGTGGGCGTCGTCGCGGTTGATCACCCCTGAAGCGCTCAGCTCCGGGTCGAACAGCGCAGCCTTGGCTTGGAAGTACTGCTCGACCGTGCCGTGGAAGTCGAGGTGGTCCCGCCCGAGGTTGGAGAACACCGCAGCCGAGAACCGCGTCCCCGCCACCCGGTGTAGGGCCAGGGCGTGGGACGAGACCTCGATGGCCATCGCCTGAACGCCACCGTCGACGGCCTGACGGAACCGTCGCTGCAGCTCGGTTCCCTCCGGGGTTGTCCTGGTGCCGACCAGCGTGCCGATGATCTCGGACGGCGTGCCGACCTGGGCCCAGATGTCGGCCAGCAGCTGCACGATCGAGCTCTTGCCGTTGGTCCCGGTCACCCCGACCACCGTCAATCGATGCGACGGGTCGCCGTGGATCGCCGCCGCTGCGGGGCCCATCACCGCCCGGACATCGTCGACCAGGATCTGGGGCACGTCGAGACCGAGCTCACGATCGACCAGCAACGCAACGGCGCCGAGCTCGACCGCGCCGGCGGCGAAGTCGTGCCCGTCGACCGTTTCTCCGGGGACGCAACAGAACAGCCACCCCCGCTCCACCGATCGCGAATCGTGGGTGGCGTCGATCAGCTCGGTGGCGACGATGTCCTCAACCGGCCGCCGCCAGATCCCCGGGCCGACGAGCCGTCCGCTCACCCGATCGACGACCTGGGAGATGGTGGTGCTCATCGGTCAATCTTCGTCGATGGTGGGCCACCATCGGTGGCATCGCCACCCGATCGGGCCCCGGCACCGTCGAATTGCGGTCCGGTGCCGCCAACGGGCCAGGCGATGATGGCCTCTTCGGCCTCTTCGGCCTCTTCCGCCTCGGCGGTGTCGGCCGCTCCGGCCGGTGCGTTCAACGGCGCGGTCGACGGCGGTGGTGCTGCCTCGTCTGGCTCGCCGGCCGGGGCCGGCGTTCCCCGGACCCGGGTCCCCGGCTGGACGGTCGGCCGATCGGGGGCCACCCCGAGGATCCGCAGCGCATATTCGCCGACCTCGGCGAACACCGGTGCCGCCACCGAGGACGCATAGAAGGCGGTCGTCGGCTCGTCGATCACCACCACCATCGACAGCTTCGGATCGTCGGCCGGGGCGAAGCCGGCGAAGGTCGCCACGTAGCGGCGTTCCCCGGCACCGCCGTAGGTCAGCTTGCCCGATGGGTCCTCGAACGCCTTCCAGGCGGTGCCGGTCTTGCCGGCAACCCGATAGCCGGGAATGGCCGCCGACTGACCGGTGCCCTCCTCGACGACGCCGACCAGGAGTTCGGTCAGCTCGGCCGCCGACGCCTCGGTCAGCACCGGTTTCCCGGGACCGGAGTCGACCGGATGTTCGGTCCCGTCCGGCGCCAGCAGCGACCGGACGAGGATCGGACTGCGGTACTGGCCGCCGTTCGCCACCACGTTGTACGCCGCCGCCAGCTGGGTTGCATTGACCGTGATCCCGTAACCGATGGGGATGGAGGCGGCATCGCTGCCGTACCAGTCCTCGGTCGGGCGGAGCACACCGATGCTCTCACCTTCGAAGGCTATGCCGGTGGGCTGGCCGAAACCGAAGCGGCTCAGATAGGCGTGGACCTGGGTCGGTCCGAGGTTCTGGGCCACCATCACCGTACCGACGTTCATCGAATCGGCCAGGATCTGGGCCAGCGAATAGGGGGCCCCGGGGTGGGCCGGATGGTCCTCGAAGGAACGCCCACCGATCTTGACCTTCGGCGGGACGTCGATCATTGTTTCCCCGGTGTAGCCGAGCTCCTCGATCGCCGCCGCCATCGTGATCGGTTTCAGGACCGAGCCGGGCTCGAACGCCCACACCAGGGCGGAGTTGTGCTTCGGCACCTCGCAGCGGCCCGTCTCGTCGCTCCGGGAGACGCCGGCCATGGCCAGGATCTCGCCGGAGCGGGGATCGGTGATGACCGTGATGGCTCCTCGGGCACCGGTGGCCTCACACTGCTTCTTGAGCGCCTCCTCGGCCACGAACTGGATGCGGTGATCGAGAGCCAGGATCACGTCGTAGCCGGCGGTCGCCGGATTGACCTTCCAATCGGTCACGCTGATGCTGCCGAAGCGGCTCCGCTCGAACTTCTCCTCGCCGGGGATTCCGGTCATGATCTCGTCGTATTGGCTCTCGACGCCGTAGATGCCACGCTCATCGGGGTCGACCCGGCCGACGATGGGGATGGCAAGGTCCGAGGCCGGGTAGATGCGGTCCTCCTCCGGCCGGATGAAGATCCCGACCATCTGCTCGCCGGTGGCGGCCGATCGCCGCAGGTCCTGGATGCCGGTGACCGCGTTCTCGGGAACGGTCCTGGCCAGCAGGGCGTAGCGGTCGTTGCCCGTTTCGGGGACGAGCTCGGCGGCCAGCGAGGCGACATCGATCCCGAGCAGCGGTGCCAGCAGCGCCGCGGTGGCACCGGGATCGACCACCATCGTGGGGTCGGCCTCGATGCGGTGACTGGGGGTGGAAGCGGCGAGCACGAAGCCACCCCGATCGACGATGCGGCCCCGGTAGCCGGCCAGTTCCCTGGTCTGGATGCGCTGGTCCTCGCCGAGGGAGCGGAGGTCGTCGGACCGGATGGCCTGCAGATCGACGAGCAGGGCGACGAACCCGGCACCGATCATGGCGAAGACAATGAGAAGTACGACGAGCCTGTTCCGAGGATCGCGAGGCTTGGTCGTCCGTCGAAATACCGTTCGCCGAACCGCCCGACGCCTGGCGTCTCTCGAAGAGGCGCGCCGTCTCGTCATCCGCTCCCATCCCCCGTCCCCACCGATCCGGTGGTGACCGCTCGACTCCCTGCGATGCTGATCGACGTCTGCCCCGCCGCCCCCGACACCGGGGTCGGCCGACCATCGGAGGTGACAACCGCTGCTCCACCGAGCGTCGAGGTTCCGGTCGCCGTGGCCACAACCGGCGCCACGGGCTCGGCGGGATCATCGTCGGCCGCTGCAGCTCCGACCCAAACGTCATCGGCCGGAGCGGTGGTTGCCACCACCGGCGTGCCGGTGCCGGCGGCGCCCTGGGCCAGGGCGACGGTATCGGATTGGGGATCAGCCACCGGTGCGACCACCGCCACCTCGGAGGAGATGCCGGCCGAGACGCCAGGGACGGCCGAGGCCAACTGCACCCTGCTCGAGGCGACCGGCGATGGCGGGGCGACGACCGTCGGCATGTCCCGGAGCGGGGCCGACGCCTCCAGGTACACGGGCTGGTAGGCCCGGACCATGCCAAGCTGCTCGGCCCTGGCGACGATGGCCTGGGGCGACGACGCCTCCTCGGCCGCTCGTGACAGGGTGGCCTTCCTGGCGCCGGCCTCGGCGATCTCGGTTCTGGCCGCGTCCAGGTCCTGCTGGCCTGCCACCAGTTCGGCGTGGACGAAGGCAACACCGAAGAAGCCGACGAGAACGACGACGAACAGCAGCATAAGGGCGTTTCGCCTCCAAGCCCGCTGCCTGGCGGCCCGCTGGTCCAACACCTTGAGCTTGGGGCGGCGAGCGGCGGCCCTGCCGGCGGGCCTTGGAGCATCGACCCGGGCCGTGGCCGTTCGGGCCGACGCCGAGGACCGGCGGTGGGCGCTTGGCTGTTGCCGAGCCACGTGAGGTCGGCTTCTGTCCAAAACGGCGGCGGTCATGCTTCGCTCCTGGTGGGTTCTGGTCGTCGGCTCATGCCGCGACCCGTTCGATCGAGCGGAGTCGGGCGCTTGCCGCTCTCGGGTTGTCTGCGACCTCCTCGTCGGTCGGCCGCCGGGCCATTGGCCTGACGATCCGATAGTCGGGTTCCGGTTGTTCGACCGGAAGTCCCGGTGGGCGATCCACTGCGGTCCGCCGACGGAAGGCTTCTTTGGTGATCCGGTCCTCACCGGAGTGATAGGTGATGACCATGCCCCGCCCGCCCGGCACCAGTGCGTCGAGGACGTACTCCAGTGCGGGGCCGAGAATACGGAGCTCGTCGTTGACCTCGATCCGGATGGCCTGGAACGTCCGCTTGGCCGGATGGCCGCCCCGACGGCGGGCGGGGGCCGGGATGGCGGCCACCACCACCTCGGCCAGGCGAGCCGTTGTGGCCAGCGGCCGGGCCGCGACGATGTCGGCGGCGATCCTGGCCGCATAGCGCTCGTCGGAGTTGCGGCGGATCAGCTCGGCCAGCTCTCGTTGGTCGTATCGGTTGACGACCTCGGCGGCGGTCAGGTCGGCATCGGGATCCATCCGCATGTCGAGCGGACCGTCGTTGCGAAAGCTGAAGCCTCGTTCTGCCAGGTCCAGCTGCGGAGAGCTGACGCCGAGATCGAACAGGAAGCCGCTGAGCGCCTCGGTTCCCGCGACTTCGTGAAGTCGATCGAAACGGCCTCGATGCAGCGTGACCCGGTCGGCGAAACGATCCAGCCGCAGGCTTGCCGCGGCCAGGGCGTGCGGGTCGCGATCGACACCGAGCAGCTCCAGGCCGTCGTTGGCGCTGAGGACCGCCTCGGCGTGCCCACCGCCGCCGACGGTGGCGTCGAGGAACGTCCCGGCGGGCAACGACGTTGCCAGGTCGGCAACATCGTCGACCATCACCGGTCGATGCTGAAACGAAGGCGCAGCTCCCGAGGGAGTCGAGTGGTCGTCACTCGGTTCGGGTCCCGAGCCGGGCGGAGAGTCAACCATCGCTCGACGGGCTGTCAAAGCTACGAATCGGCCATCGATAACCCCCCGGACTGCGACGTGCGCCAGGTTGTATCTCCCGGTTGGCACTAAGAGGAGTAGCGGGCGGAGTCGTGGGGCAGAAGCACCCCTCTCCACATTCCGGGGGGTAATCGATGAACGATTTGTCAGATTCGGTTTCGCCCACTCTCCTTTCTCGTTCCGGTGGGATGGGATTGTCTGTTGTTGTCAGAGCCCGGGGCGGGCTGGATATCAGAGCCCGAGACGGGCTGGATGTCAGAGCCCGAGACGGGCTACCGCCTCGGCCAGTTCTTCGGCCGCATCCTCGGTGCCGAGGTCACGCTCGTAGGTTTCCGCCGGCCAGATCTCGACCCGGTCGTAGAGACCGCTGACCACCACCTGCGATTGGAAGCCCAGTTGGTCGAGCAGCTCACGGGGCAACGTGATCCGTCCGGCCGAGTCGAGCTTCACCTCCCGCACGCTGTTCATCAGCTTGCGGAAGACCCTCATCGATATACGTGATGCTGCCGACTCCGCCTTCCACTTCTCGGCGACGACTCGAAACTCGTCGGCACTCCAAAGACCAAGACACCCGTCGAGTTGGGTGATGTAGCCGCGCTCGGCCACGAATGCTCGAAACGGCGAAGGGAGGACAACCCGGCCCTTGTCGTCGAGAGCATGCTCGTATTGGCCGACAAACACCGTTTCACCTCATTTCTCCTTCGCTCGACTGTTGTTGGGATTGCGTTCTCTTCTTGCTGTTCCGTAGGGCGATCCTTTGGGATATCGCCCCACTGCGTGACAAATTAACCCACTTCGCCCCACTACGCAACCCATTTGACGACAATCCGCGGTCTTTCACGCGCGGTAAGCGCGTACAACCGTTCGAAACTACAACTCTGTAACGAGGGGTGGAAGCGGCGAAACCCCAGAAAATGAGCGCATCCGAACGATCGGACAGCCAGGCCGTCCTCGGCGGCGATCGTGGTGGGGCGCAGTGGGGGGACATGGCCCGGATCGCCCGATTCGGTGCTCAGGCGCTAGTTTCGTTGGCCCCCGCCTCGAGCCCGATCGCCCGGTCGGCTCACCGGCAGAGGAGCAGCCGAACCCATGACGTGGCAGGTGTCGATCACCGAGGGCGAGGCCGGGGCCTTTCACCAGCTCGTTCCACCGGTCGACACCCCGGCCCAGGTCTGGGTTCGACGACCTGCCCGTCCTGCGCTGGTGCTCGGCAGCACCCAGCCCGATGCGCTCGTCGAAGGCGAACGGGCCCGGGCCGACGGGATCGAGGTGTGTCGGCGACGCTCCGGTGGTGGCCTGGTCTACCTCGATCCTGCAACCGACTGCTGGATCGACCTCATCGTGCCTCGTGGCTCCGGGCTCTGGCACGACGACGTCGGCCTGGCCTTCCACTGGGCGGGGGAACACTGGGCATCGACGCTCGCTGCCGTGCTCCAGCCCCACCCCACGGCAGGGCCCGATGGGCCGGACAGCGTCGGCCCATCGGGTCGACCTGGCGATCGTCCATCCGATCGTCCATCGCGCCCGTTGCGACGCGTCCGACGCCCGACGGCCACGGCCACGGCCACGGGCTCGGGGTCGGCAGCCGGTGCGACCGGGGCTGCGCCCCGGGATCGGTGTGGTGTTTCGCCGAACTGGGCCATGGCGAGGTGTCGCTCGACGGCTCGAAGGTGGTCGGCCTGTCCCAGCGCCGGACCAGGACCTGGCTGCGGATCCAGACGCTGGTTCTCGGGGACTGGCCCGCCGAACGGCTCGCCGGCTACGTGAGCCCGGACCGGATGGCCGCGCTCGACCCGGTCCGCTATGGCGATCCGGCGGCGTTCGACCCCGCCCTGGTTGCCGCCGGCATCCCGGCCGGCCTGCCCCACCCCGACCCGGCGCTGCTGGCCGAGCGATTCGTCGGGATGTTACCCCCGCCTTGATCGCCGATCGAGGCGGCAAACCGACACGCCAGGCGCCGATCAGCCGGGCTGGCGACGCCGGTCGGCCGACCGCCGGAGGTCGGACCAAACGGCTTCTCATCGATCGGCCTCCATGCACTACATTGGCCCAATGTCTCGGGCACTTGTGTTGAATGCCACCTATGAGCCGATCGGGGTGGTGTCCGGTCGGCGGGCGGTGATCCTCGCCCTGGCGGACAAGGTCGACGTGCTGGCCGAGACCGGCACCAAGCTGGCCTCGTCGAGGCTGGAGGTCGCGGTCCCATCGGTTGTCCGGCTGCGGTACTTCGTCAAGGTGCCGTACAAACGGACGGCGCCGCTGAGCCGCCGAGCGGTCTTCGCCCGGGATCAGGGCCGGTGCCAGTACTGCGGAAAGAACGCCGAGAGCATCGACCACGTCCTGCCCCGTTCCCGGGGCGGCGGGCACACCTGGGACAACGTCGTCGCCTGCTGCCGCCGGTGCAACACCTACAAGAGCGATCGGCTGCTGAAGGATTGCGCACTGCGGCTGCGGACCAGGCCTGCTGCGCCCACCCAGTACGTCTGGGTGAAGGTGGCGGCCGGCACCGTACCGGAAGCCTGGACCCCATACCTCCGGCAGAACGCCGCCTGACAGGCGGTATCGGCCCGACCCGAGCTGCGCCGGTGACCTTCGGCGTAGGCCGATTTCCGGCGCCACCGGGGTTCGCCGCAGCACCACCGCTGGTCTACGGTTACGGAGCAGTTTCCCCCAGAATCCCCCGATCGAGGACGAGCCGTGCAACCGACCTATACCGCTGACGCAAACGCCTTCCGGGAAAAGATCCAGGCCTTCCTGGCCGAACACCTTCCGAACGACTGGACCGGTCTCGGTGCCCTCGATTCGGAAGCGGCGCTGGCCTTCACCCGGGAGTGGCGGAACATCCTCCGGGACAACAAGCTGTTGGCCGCCACCTGGCCCACCGAATACGGCGGCGCCGGCCTCACCTCGCTGGAGTCGGTCATCATGGCCGAGGAGTTCCAGAAGGCCGGCGTACCGACCGGGGGCAGCAACGACGCCTTCAGCATTCAGATGGTCGGCAACACGATCATCCACTGGGGCACCGAGGAGCAGAAGAAGCACTTCCTGCCCCGGATCATCTCCGGTGAGGACATCTGGTGCCAGGGCTACTCGGAACCGAACGCCGGCTCCGACCTCGGCAACCTGGGCTGTCGGGCCACGCTCGACGGCGACGAGTGGCTGATCAACGGCCAGAAGATCTGGACCTCGGCCGGCCACCTCGCCAACTGGATCTTCGTGCTGACCCGCACCGAGCCGGACGTGGCCAAGCACCGCGGCATCACCTTCCTGCTGTGCCCCATGGATCAAGCCAGGCGTCGAGGTCCGTCCGATCAGGATGATCAGCGGCGAGTCGGAGTTCAACGAGGTGTTCTTCACCGATGCCCGGACGTCCAAGGAGAACGTGATCGGCGAGGTCAACGGCGGCTGGGCCGTGGCCATGACCCTGCTGGGCTACGAGCGCGGCGAAGCGGCGGCCACGACGCCGGTGGCGTTTCGGGGCGAACTCGACCGGCTGACCGCCCTGGCCCGGGAGCGGGGCCGAACCGACGATCCGGTCATCCGGCAGCGGCTGGCGTGGTGTCACTCCAAGGTCGAGATCATGCGCTTCCTCGGCATGCGCACCCTCACCAAGTTCCTGTCCGGGGAGCACCCCGGCCCCGACGCCTCGATCTTCAAGCTCTACTGGTCGGAGTACCACCGCCAGGTGACCGAGCTCGCGGTCGACATCCTGGGGGCCGAGGCGCTGAACATCGACGGCAAGTTCCCCTCGGCGCCTTCGCCACCGACTCCCCCGGCGCCCCCAACGATTCCGGCAGCTGGATCGGCACGTTCCTCAACGCCCGAGCCGGCACGATCTATGCCGGCACCAGCCAGGTCCAGCGCAACATCATCGGCGAGATGGTGCTCGGCCTGCCGAAGGAACCCCGGGCCGACGGCGGGCCGTGGAAGGACATCCCGAAATAGTGACCGCCGGATCGCCGGTGGCCTCCACGACCCCCGACCGCCCGATCCCCGACCGCGACTCCCGACGCCTCGCCGGGGCCACCACCGCTGAGGCCTGCCACTGGTCCCGGTCGGGCTGGCCCCGCCGCCCGGACCTGTGGGCAACCGCGGTCCGAGCGGGACTCTCGATGGCGCCGACCGGGTGGTGGCACCGGCCGCCGTTCCTCCCACTGCCCGATCGCCGCTGGCTGCGGTTCCGGCTGGAGACCGCCTACGGCGGCGATGGCCGATTCGGGCCGGACTCGCCCTTCGACGTCGAGGATCTGATCACCTGGCTGGAGTGGCGAAAGGCCTGGCCCGGCTGATCCCGGCCGGCCGCGACCGGGGTCGCCGGTCACCCGGCCGGGCCGACCACCCTTCCGATGGCCCGGAATCCGACCGCCGCGGCGCCGATCAACGGACCCTCGTCGCCACATCCGGCCGGCTCGATCCTAGCCCCCGTCGTGATCGAGCCGACAGATCCGATCCACCTCCGCCTGAGCTGCGGCGAAGAACGGCTCTCCGAGCCCAAGGCCACCGACCCGGCGACCACGCCAGTTCAGATCGAGCAGGTTGGCCACCGAGGCGACCGCCCTGCCGACGAAGGTCCCGGCCTCGGCGATCACCGCCGTCGATGCCTCCTCCGCACGTGCCCGCTGTGGATGGCGATGGCCGTCCCCGATGCCTCGGCCTCGAGGATGCCGGCCACATGCGATGGAATCGCCAGCCCCTGCGGCCTCGACCATCTGACCGATGTGGCCGGCGTTGCCGGTGCCACCCTCGAACAGCCGGCCGTCCAGCACGATCCCGCCGCCGATGCCGGTCGAGACGACCATGGCCAGGTAATCGTCGACCCCGACCGCAGCACCGATCCACCCCTCGGCCAGCGCCAGTGCCTTGGCGTCGTTGTGGACCCGGCACCGAAGACCGGTCACCTCCGCCAACCTGGCCGCCAGTGGAAACGACCGCCATGCCGGGATGTTGAGTGGCGAGACGAGCTCGCCCCCGGGCGTCATCGGCCCCGCGCAGCCGACTCCGCAGCAGCTGAAGCGGTCGTACGGCTCGAATCGGGCCACGAGGCCGGCGATCCTGGCGAACAACTCCTCGCCGCCGTCGCCGGGTCGGTCCGAGCCGGGATGATCGGGGTTCGGTGTTGCCGGCCGGTGGGACGTCCCGGGCCGACCCGGGCTATCGTAGGTCGCCACGCTGGCCCGCTCCAGCAGGCGCCCGTCACCGTCGACGATGCCGGCCGCCAGCTTCGTCCCACCGACGTCGATTGCCAGCGCCAGTTCCATCATCGGAGACAGTAGCCGCGGCGATCGGACGTTGGAGTGTCCGAGCAAACTCGAACCACCGAACCGCTGAACAGTCACATGACCGATAGCCTCGGCAGAAGAAACCTATGTGCGGAGGTACCTAGGAAGTGAGCACCACACAAGCCCAGAGCCTCGACGAAGCGAGGGCTTACCAGTTCGCCTCGGCGTTCCGGGCCATCCGCGACAACATGCAACTGGTCGTGCGGGGCAAGCAGCACGTGGTCGAGCAGACCCTGCTGTGTCTGCTGGCCGGCGGCCACCTCCTGGTCGAGGACGTGCCCGGTGTCGGGAAGACCCCGCTGGCCAAGGCCCTCGGCGCGTCCGTCGGGGCCAGCTCGGCCGGATCCAGTTCACCCCCGACCTCCTACCGGCCGACGTGACCGGCGTCAGCGTCTGGAACCGCAACAGCCTCGCTTCGAGTTCCGGCCCGGCCCGATCTTCACCGACCTGCTGCTGGCCGACGAGATCAACCGGGCGTCACCCAAGACCCAATCGGCCCTGCTGGAGGCCATGGCCGAGGCGCAGGTGACCGTCGACGGGGTCACCCACGCGCTGAGCCACCGTTCATGGTCATGGCCACCCAGAACCCGATCGAGCAGGAGGGCACCTATCCCCTGCCCGAGAGCCAGCTCGACCGGTTCCTGATGCGGGTCTCGGTCGGCTACCCGGCCGAGAGAGCGAGCTGGCCATCCTCCATGCCCACGAGACCGATGGTCTGATCGACCGCCTGAGCCCGGTCGCCACCGTCCACGACGTCCTGGCCATGACCCGTACGGTCACCCAGGTCCCCCTCACCGAGGACCTCCGCACGTATCTGATCGACATCGCCGAGGCGACCCGACGACATCCGGCGATCGCCCTGGGCATGTCGCCTCGGGCACGCTGAGCCTCCAGCGGGTCAGCCAGGGCCCGAGCGGTGTCCAAGGGCCGCCTCTATGTCACCGACGACGACGTGAAGGCCGTCGCCCCCCATGTGATCGCCCACCGACTGCTCCTGCGACCCGAAGCCGTGCTCCAAGGAACCACCCCCGAAGCGGTCGTTGCCGACCTCCTCCGCGCGGTGCCGGTGCCTTGGGATCGGGTCTGAGTGCGGACGACCCGAGCCGGACTCGGCCTGCTGGTCATCGCCATCGCGCTGGCGTTCGCCGGGCGAATCCTCGGCATCGTCGAGCTGTACCTCCTGGCCGCCATCGCCATGACCACCCTGGTGGTGGCGGTCGGTCTACACCGCAACGACCCGGCTCGACGTGTCGATCAGCCGGGTGACAACACCGGCCAGGCTGCGAGTCGGGACTCCGGCCCGAATCGACCTGACCCTCCCCAACCAGGCCGGTCGTCGGACCCCCGTCCTGTGGGTCGACGACCAGGTGCACGGCGGACCGGGCGCATCGGCTCTGCTGGCCCACTGGCCAGCGGCACCGAAGCCCGGATCGCCTACCGGTTGCCCACCAACCACCGCGGGCGAGCTGTGGATCGGCCCACTCGACCTTACCGTGGGTGATCCCCTGGGACTGACGAGGAGCCGGATCAGAGCCACCGAGGTGACGAACCTCGTGGTCCGTCCCCACCTCATCGACCTGGTGCCGCTGCTCGCCATCGCCGGTCACGACCCGACGGCGGACCTCCAGCCGATCCGGGCGATCGCCATCCCGGTGACGAGTTCTTCGCCCTTCGTCCCTACGTGATCGGCGACGAACTGAAGCGGGTCAACTGGCGGGCTTCGGCCCATCTCGACGACCTCGTCGTCCGCCAGGAGGAGCGACCGAAGACCGGTCGTGTCACGGTCCTGCTCGATCGACGGGCCGAGGGCTACGACGAGGATGGCTTCGAGCGGGCGGTTTCGGCTGCTCTCAGTGCGCTCCACAGCGGTTTCCGTGGCGGCGACGCACTGCGGTTCCTGACCACGGCCGGCCCCGCGGTGAGCGACATCCGGACCCGGTCCGAACTCGATGCGGTCGACGAGCAGCTGGCCCTGATCGACACCACCCAGAGCGCCTCGCTCGTTCGGAGCATGGAGGAACTGAACCGGATCAGCGGGGTGGCACGCTGGTGGTCGTCACCGGCTCGCTCCACGAATCGGTCGCGCCGGTGGTGGCCCGGGCCCGGTCGCACCTTCGGCCTGGTGGTGGTGATCTCCTGCATGCGGACCCCCGACGAGACGTGGCCCTGGGCCATTACCTACGATGAGGCCACCGACCTGACCGGCGAATGGCGGCTCGCCGTCACCTCCAGCAAGGGGAGCGCAAACAGATGAGACGCCGTCGATGACCCAGGAACCGCAGCCTCCCATCTGGCTCGAGCTGATCGCCGCCCTGCTGGTCCCCGCCGCCTGCATCGGCTTCAGTCGCGTGTTCATCGACTTCTCCACCGTGCTCCCGATCATCGGAGCCGCCCTGTTGTCATCGGCGGTCGCGGTCATGGCCCGCCGGCTCCGAGTACCGCTGGTGCTGTCGGCGCTGATCTCGATCATCCTGCTCGGGGCTCTCATCATCAACCGCTACGCCCCCGGCACCGCCCGGTTCGCCGTCCTCCCCACCTCGGCCACCGTCGACCGGCTCCAACTGGTGTTCGACGAGTTGATCGTCAACTTCCAGGAGCTGAAAACCCCGGTTCCGGCGCTGCAGCCCTTCGTCGCGGCATCGATGGTCGGTGCCTGGATCATGGCCTTCCTGACCGACTGGGGGGCGATGCGGCTCCGGCTCGCCTTCGAGCCGGTTCTCCCCAGCGGCCTGCTGTTCGTGTTCACCTCCATTCCCCCGGTCAGCGCCGGTGGCTACCAGGTGTTGTCGACGATCGTCTTCGCCGCTGCGGTTGCCGCCTGGGCGGTCGGGCAACGCTCGGCCAATCTGCTGCAGCGCGGCGTGTGGTTGGCCAACGATCACCGCCGCGGTCCGGCCAGCATCGGCACCGCAGGGGCTGTGGTCGCCGCGGTCGCCGTCCTTGCCGGCGCCATCGTCGGCGGTCGACTGCCCGGGGCCGGCGCCGACCCGGTCTACAGCTTCAACGAGCAGGGCGACCCCACACGGGTCGTGGTCAGCCCATACGTGAACATCCGGTCGCGGTTGGTCAGCCAGACCTCCCAGGAGTTGTTCACCGTCGCCGCCGACAAGCCCACCTACTGGCGGATCGCCGGTCTCGACACCTACGAGGACGACATCTGGAAGGTGGCAGGCGACTTCTCGCCGGAGACGGGCAAGTTGCCGGGCCAGCGGGAGTTCAGCGGAGAGATCAGCGAGGTCACCCAGGACTACTCCATCAGCGCCCTGGCGGCGATCTGGCTGCCGGCGGCCTTCGCCCCATCGGAAATCCTCGCCGCCACCGCCGAGGTCACCTGGAACGCCGAGAACAGCTCCTTGACGGTGGCGAACGACGTCCCGGACTCCGACGGCGTGCAGTACTCGCTGAAGTCCAACGTGCCCGCGTTCACGGTCGAGCAGCTGCAGGCGGGATCCGAAGCCGTCCCGTCGGACATCGCAGACCGGTACCTCTCGTTGCCCGGCGACCTCACACCCCTCGTCGAGCAGCGGGCGTTGGAGATCACCCAGGGCCAGACGACCCGCTACGACAAGATGCTGGCCCTCCAGGACCACTTCCGGGGCTACGACTACAACGTGCAGCTCGGCCCTCGCGAGGGCGACCCGATCGAGCAGTTCCTGGCCGAGCGTCAGGGCTTCTGCCAACAGTTCGCAGGCACCTTTGCCCTGATGGCCCGGGCCCTTGGCGTCCCGGCCAGGGTGGCAACCGGCTTCACCTGGGGGGACCCGGTGGGGACAGACGAAGAATCCGGCAAGACGATCTACAAGGTGACCGGTCGACATACCCATGCATGGCCCGAGGTCTACTTCGACGACCTGGGTTGGGTGGCGTTCGAACCGACGCCGGGCCGGGGCCTGCCCGGGGCGGTCAGCTACACCGGCGCCGCCGCCACGCAGGACTCCGATGTCCAGCCGGACAATCCCGGCGAGCCGACAACCACCACCAGCACCGACCCGAGCGCCGCAGGTGTTGCGCCGCAGGAACCGGACTTCGCAGAGTTCAACGATCCCCTGCTCGCAGACTCGGTGACCGGCGACGGGTCCTCCGGCTTCCAGACCCCATGGCGACTGGTGGCGGTCCTGGCGGTGATCGGAGCCTATGTCGGCGGCGTGCCTTTGGTCCGCGAGCTTCGCCGTCGTGCCCGCCGGAAGAAGGCCGATACTCCGGCCCGGCGGGTGGAGACGGCGTGGGCCGAGGCGGTGGAGGCACTGGAGTCCTCGGGTACCGGATCGAGCGGCAGCCGGCGGAGACCAGAACCGAGTTCGCCGGCAGGTTGCAGACCGACCGCCGGGTTCCGTCCAACGAGTTCGATCAACTGGCCGACGCCGCAACAGTGGCTCGATTCCATCCCGAAGGGGTCACCGACCTGCGGGCCGACCTGGCTGACCAGCTGTCGACGAGGATCGAAACGGCGATGAAAAACCGGGTGCCGAGTACGCCCGGCTCCGACGCATGCTCGATCCTCGGCGCCTGCTGAAGCCCAGTGCAAGGGTCGTCACCGAGACCCAGGTGCCGATCCGGGGTGACTCGTTGAACGAGGAGCCGGAACCGGAACCAATCGGCGCCGGCCGGTAGACAGGTCGCTCACCGAGCCACCGGTTCAGACGTTGCACCGGTTCCGATGTTGTACTGCCGACTCGTCGGGCGGCGTTGATCACGGCGGTGATCAGTCGACGTCGGGCTCGTCCGCCTTGTCGCCCTCACGGCGGGAACCGGGATTCGCAGCTCGGAACGCCCGGGAGAAGTGGTCGACGCCGGCCTTGCCCATCAACCGGAGATTGCGCTCGAATCCGATCGCGCTGGCCAGCATCAACAGGAAGCCGCAGAAGGCGAGGAGAAAGTGGATCTGCAGCGTGGCGATCATCACCACGATGCCCAGAACCGCTCCCATCACCGACCACTTGAGTGAACCAAGTGCATGGCGGTAGACCGTGGTCTCGCTGACCTCGCGAGCCAAACGAGGATCACTTTCGTGAAGGTTCTTCTCGATCTCGGCGAGAATCCTCTGCTCGTCTTCTGACAGTGGCATTCGCTTATCCTTCAGCCTTACAGCTCAGTCCTCGGTGCCTTCAGTGTAGTTTCGCGCATTCGGTAGTGAGGAACAACGCAGCCGGACAGAGAATCCTTCCCAGCGAGGCCGGGAACGGCGGTTTCGATCGCCTGTCGTAGAGATATTGCCTGTTCAGCGCCTTCATTGCTCCATCGACCCGTTCTACCGTCCGCTGGAAGAATTTTCGTCCGCCGCTCCGTCGAACGGTAGCCCAAGGTTAGCCGTCGTCGAGGTCATCCGGATGATCGGGCGACGAACCCGCCGCATCGGGTCCCCATTGTTGTTGTCCGACCTGTTTCGGACCGAGCCGACCGTCGCCGGCCAAGGTGGCCATGCCGATCGCGGTCGGGCCGAACCGGTCCCGTATTGCGTCGACCGCAGTGTCGGCGGCCCGCCATTGCTGCGCCTCGACGCGGTCGGGGTCTTCACTGCGACTCGCTGCGCCGTGATGGCGATCGCCGACATCGGCGCCTGCCCCGGTGTCTCCCCCGGCAGCGGCCGGGCCGTCGGTCTGCCCTGCCAGCAGATCGTCGAACGAGAGCTGGTCCGCCACCTCGGCACTGAGGCCGGACGCCCCGACACCGAGCAGTCGTACGCCGTGGTCCAGCACCCGTTGCCCGGTGATCAGGCCCTCCAGCAGGCGCTCGGCCACGGCCAGGATCTCGTGGCCGCTGCTGGTCGGTCGGCGGAGGGTTTCGGCTCGGGTCAGGGTCTCGAACGACGCCAGTCGCAGCTTGAGGTTGACGGTCCGCCCTCGCAGACCTGCCTTGCGGAGCCTGGTGGCGACCGATTCGGACATTCGAACCAGTTCCCGCTGCAGTTCCGGGCGGCCGGTCAGGTCTGTGCTGAAGGTCTCCTCGTGGCTGATGGACTTGGTACGGCGGTTCGGCTCGACCGGGCGGTTGTCGATGCCGTTCGACACGAGATGAAGATGATTGCCGTTCGCCTCACCGACGGTGCTGATCAGCACGTCCAGGGGCAGGGCGGCCAGATCGCCGACGGTGGTGATCCCGAAACGGGCCAGCCGCTCGGCCGTTTTCGGACCGACACCCCACATCGCCCGGACCGGCAGCGGGCGGACGAACGCCTTCTCGGTACCGGCCTCGACGACCTTCACGCCGAGACCCGGCTCGACCCGGCGGCCGACCACTTGGGGCTTTGCCGCCTCCGATGCCAGCTTCGCAACCAACTTCGATGCCGCAACACCGACAGAGCAGGTCAACCGTTCCTGTTCCAGGACGTCGGCCCGCAGCCGACGGGCGATCTCCACCGGGGAACCGAGCAGGCGGACCGCACCGGCGACGTCGAGGAACGCCTCGTCGAGCGACAGGGGCTCCACCAGCGGTGTGACGTCACGGAACATCGCCATGATCCGGCTGCTGACCTCCCCGTAGAGCTGGTGATCACCGGGCAGGAAGATCGCTTGGGGACAGAGCTGGCGGGCCCGGGCCGAAGGCATGGCCGATCGGACTCCGTAGACCCGGGCCGGGTACGACGCAGCGGCGACCACGCCCCGGTTGCCGGTCCCACCGACGACCACCGGCTTGCCGACCAGCGACGGGTCCCGCCGCATCTCGACCGACACGTAGAACGCATCCATGTCGACATGGAGGATGGTGGTCCGGCGATCGGTCTGGGCCGGGTCGCGGCCGCGCCCCTCAGTCATGGAACCGGATGACCTTGCGGTCGTCGCGTCGCCCCTCCACCCGGTAGCGGAAGACCCGCCCGTCGCCGACCCCGTCCTCGAGGTGGGCCAGCAGCGGCTCCACCACCCACGGCGATCCGCCGAGCAGTCGATCCCGGGCCGTGCCGAGGTCGACGAACTCGGCCGAGACCACGATCCCGTCGGGATCGTCGACGGTCACCGCCCCGGTGAAGGCTGCAGCCCGATGAGCCTCGACCCGGAGAAAGAAGCCGGCTTCGGGCGCTGTCACCTCGACCCGGTAGATGGGGCCGTCCCACGCGGCCACGCTCAGGCCGGTCTCCTCCCGCACCTCCCGGGTCAACCCCTGAACCGGGGTTTCTCCGGGGTCGACGACACCACCGGGAGTGCTCCAATCCAGCTCGCCGTTGCGGCGCAGGTTCTGGACGAGGAGCAAACCCCGCTCATCGGTCACAACGCCGCCGGCCACCTGCCAGTGACGTAGCCCGTCGTCGGCGATCGGCGGCAGGGCCGGTTCGTGCCCATCGCCTTGCTGCTTGGCCAAACCACAAACCTCGTTCACTCGACCCTCTCCACAGTATCGCCGCTCCCCCCGGCGATTGCCGCCTGAACGCCGGCCGGGTTCCGTCGGCGGAGCGAACACCGGGCGTGGCCCAATAGGCTCGATTCGTGGAGCACGAGATCGAGCCATCAGACCCGAACGACGGGCTTCTCCCCTTCCAGGACCTCGTGGCCCCGGAACCGATCGACGCCGCTCCCCCACCGGCGGCCCGGGTCCTGGCGTTCGTCTCGATCCTGGTCGGCGGTGCGCTCGGGGCCGCGGTGGGCTATGGCACCGGCGATCTTATGGGTGGCACGTCGACCTGGGCCGCCACCGGCGCCCTGATCGGCGGCCTCACCGGGGCGATCGGCGTCGGTGTCGTCGCCAACCTCACGCTGCGGGCGATGAACGAGTGGCGGGCCGTCGAACACCCCGAAGCCGACGAGCCGGCCCCGTGATCCCGACCTCGGACGAGCTGCTGGCCTTGGCGACGCGGCTTGCGACCACTGCAGGCCGGACGGTGATCGAGATGCGGGCAGGCGCAGTCACGTCGACCACCACGAAGTCGTCGCCAACCGATCCGGTGACCGCGGCCGACCGGCGGGCCGAGGAGATCATCGTGGCCGGCATTCTCGATGCCAGACCGGACGACGCCATCGTCGGAGAAGAGGGCACCGACCACGACGGCGACTCCGGCGTCGTTTGGTACATCGATCCGATCGACGGCACCACCAACTACCTGTACGGCATCCCGGCCTATGCCGTCTCGATCGCCGCCGCCCTGGACCGCACGATGGTTGCCGGGGTGGTCTACAACCCCGCCGCGGGCGAGTTGTACGCCGCCAGGTCCGGAGCGGGCGCAACCTGCAACGGGCAACCGATCGCCGCCACCGCCGGCAGCGAGGTGTCAGCGGCACTGATCGCCACCGGTTTCGGCTATTTGGCCGAACGGCGGCGTGTCCAAGCCGATGTCGTGGCGGCCATGCTCCCTTCGGTCCGCGACATCAGGAGGTTCGGATCCGCCGCCCTCGATCTTTGTGCTGTGGCGTCCGGTCGGGTCGACGCCTACTTCGAGGCCGGCCTCAACTCGTGGGACTACGCCGCCGGTTGGCTGATCGCCTCCGAGGCCGGGGCCGTCTGCAACGACCTTCGAGGCGGTCCTCCCAGTCAGCGATTCCTGGTGGCGGCGGCGCCGGGGATCCACGGTCCACTGACCGAGATGCTGCGAGCCCTCGACGCCGACCGGGTGGTGACCTGAACCGGGCCGGCGCCGCCGCTCAGACCGAAGGCTTTCCGAGGGAGTTTTTTTCGGACTTTCTGGACATATGGCTGCAAGATCGTCCGGTATCGGGCACCATGCATAGCGTGGGAACACGAATACTGACCGTCGAAGACGACGAACGCATCCGCCAGGCTGTCACAATGGCCCTGGAAGAAGAGGGCTGGGACGTTGTCGAGGCCGGCACCGGGGAGGCGGCCCTCGAGTCCTTCAACGACGCGCCGGCCGACGTGGTGCTGATTGACATCATGTTGCCCGGCATCGACGGCTTCGAAGTCTGCCGCTCGATCCGCCGTGGCAGCGACGTCCCGATCATCATGGTCACCGCCCGGGCCGACACCCACGACGTCGTCGCCGGGCTGGAAGCCGGAGCCGATGACTATCTGACGAAGCCGTTCGCCCCGAAGGAGCTGTCGGCCAGGATCAGGGCCATGCTTCGGCGGGCCAGAGCATCCGAGCCGGGTGACCTCCAGAAGATCAAGGTCGGCGAGCTGGAGATCAGCCCCGAGGAGGGCATGGTCAAGAAGAACGACGAGGAGCTCCATCTCACCAAGACCGAGTTCAAACTCCTGGTCGAGCTGGCCTCCCAGCCTGGCAAGGTGTTCAGCCGGGAGGTCCTGCTGGAACGGGTCTGGGGCTACGACTACTTCGGCGACGGGCGCCTGGTCGACGTCCATGTCCGGCGGCTGCGAACTAAAGTCGAGAGTGATCCCGCCAGCCCGCGTTACGTCGTGACCTCACGGGGTCTCGGGTACAAACTGCAGCCCTAGGCTGCCCGCCCAGTGACGGAGCGTTGATCAGGAGACGAAGCGGAGGTTTGGTGGCCAAGCGACGGTGGTGGCAGGGCCTCTTCGCCCGGGTCACCCTGGCCTACGCCATCGGGGCCATGTTCCTGTCGGCGGTTGTCGCCGTCTCGAGCTACACCATCGCCCAGAACCGCCTGCTCTCGGTCGAGGAGGGTCGGGCCCGGTCCCAGTTCTTCTCCAACGCCACCCAGGTCCGCCGCGGCCTGGAGACCGTGACCCCCGAAACCGACGACGAGGCGAAGGCCAACATCTATCGCGACATCATCGAACAGCGGGTCCGCCGGGCGAACGGCAGCCGACCGCTGCTCATCTCGCCCGAGGGCGACCAGATCGGCGCCCCACTGACCGACAACGATCTGCCGCTGGAGCTCCGTGAGGCGGTCATCGCCGACCGGCTGGCCCAAACCCGGTTCAAGGCCGGCGAGGAAGACGGCGGCGACACCCGCTTCGTCATCGGCGTCAGCCTCAATGACCTCGATGCCAAGTACTACGAGGTGCTCAGCCTCGGCGAACTGGAGTCCACGCTCAACGACCTGCGGTTCATCCTGGTGCTGGTGGCGGCGGTGGCTGGCCTGGCCGGCGCCGGCCTCGGCTACTACTCGGCCAGACGGGCCTTGGCCCCCGTGACGAGGATCTCGAATGCGGCCAAGGCCATCGCCGCCGGCGACTTCAAGACCAGGCTGGACCTCCAGACCGACCCCGATCTCGCCGTCCTCAGCTCGTCTTTCAACGCCATGGTCGACGCCCTCAGCGCCAGGATCGAACGGGACGAGCGCTTCACCTCCGACGTGAGCCATGAGCTGCGCTCGCCGCTGATGACCCTCACCGCGTCGGTTGAGGTGCTGGAGCGCCGCAAGGCGTCACTGCCCGATGTCGCCCAGAAGGCGGTCGACCTTCTCCGAGAAGACCTCACCAGGTTCGAGAACCTGGTCGAGGATCTCCTCGAGATCTCCCGCATGGACGCCGGGGCGGTCGAGGCCGAAGCGAGCAGTTTCGGTCTCACCGAATTCCTCGTCAACGTCATCGCCGCATCCCGCAGCCCCGAAATCGAGATCGTCCACCCGAACCGGGACCGGGATCTGATGATCACCGCCGACAAGCGCCGACTGGCCCAGGTGATGACCAACCTGATCGAGAATGCTCGAAAGTATGGCGGCGGAGCGACCGGCATCTCGTTCCGTCAGATCGGCGATTGCGCTCAGATCGTCGTCGAGGACAACGGTCCTGGTGTGCCGGCCGAGGACCGCAAGCGGATCTTCGAACGGTTCAGCCGCACCAGTACCGACGCCGGCCGTCGTGGTACCGACACCGGGGTGGGACTCGGCCTCTCGCTGGTGGCGGAACACGTACGGCTCCACGGCGGCCGGGTGTGGGTCACCGACAGGGTCGATGGCAAGAGCGGGGCCCGGTTCGTGGTCGAGTTGCCGGTCGGCGAGGATGCCGATGCCATTGAGGAGATGGCGGTATGAGCTCGCAGCGACGGTCCCGAGGTCTGCCGCTGAGGACCCTGGCCACCGGCGCCATGGCGGTGTGCTGCTCGACGGTTGCGCTGTCGTGCGGGATCCCGGTCAGCGGCGAGGTCGAAGTGCTGGCCCAGGAAGAACACCTCGAGCTGCTCGACGGGACGACATCGACAACGGTACCCGTTGCCGATCCCGGCGCCCCTGACAGCACGCCGGTCAAGCTGTTCTTCGTCGGCGCCGACAGCAAGCTCGAATTCGTGGTCCGGGACTTCACAGACGACGCGAAACGAAACGATGTGCTGAACGCCCTGGAGAGCGGCCCGACCGTCCAGGAGATCGAGCAGTTCGAAGGTCCCGTCATCCTCCAGACCTTCGTGCCGCTCGGCCTGTCGGCCCGGTTCGATCAACTTGACGAGGAGACAGGGGCCCAGCGGATCGTCGTCGACCCGGAGGCCGGACTCCGCCAGGATGTCGAGGAGCAGGCGGCCGACGGGCGGTTGATCGTCAGTCAGATCGTGTGCACGGTGTTGGAGCTCGAGCTGCCCGGGGTGGAGGGCGTGGAGATCTACGACGGCGAGGAGGCCATCCCCCTCAGCGACAACGCCGCCCAACCGATCGTCGGGCCGGCGGTGGCCGAGGATTTTGGTGGCTGTGTCACCGGTGCCGAGGAGCGTCAAGCCCAGCTGGAGGCCGAGGCCGAGGCCGAGGGCGCCAGCACATCGACGACCGCGCCCAATCCCAGACTGGCCCCCGAACTCAGCGAGTAGTTCGAGCGTTTTCTTCGCCACGGTTGGATCTGGCCCCTCCGGGGCTCGATTCCCAGGGTCGCCACCCGGATGTGCGCCTCCGGGCGCAACTCCTCAGACCGCCCCCGGTGCGATGATCGAATCGTCGGCCGCTACCCCGAGACGATCCGGGCTCCGCCGCCGGGACGGGCTCTGGTCCACCACGTGTCGACATCGATCTCGGTTCCCGGCCGACACAGGGCGACGATCGACCCCCGAATCCTCCCCCGGTCATCCGGGCGCCGAACACACCGTCTGTGGCCGACAGCCGTTCCACCAGCCGGTCGACCAACGGGATGGAGACCTCGTAGTCTTCGGCGAGGCTGGCGTGGCCGTCTGCCAGGATTCGGCCGGCGGCGGCCGGGTCGTCTGCGGTGAACGCCTCGACCATGTCCCGCACCCGCTGATTCTCGGTGATGACATGACGAGCCCGCTTGCGCTGCGTCGGGTCGTCCAGACGAGCGAGCACGTCCAGGTCGGCCTGGCGCAGGGGGCCGACGATCGCCTCGATGTCGGCGCAGGCCCGACGCCGATCGTTGTAGGCCGAGTCCGCCAACTGCCGGGCCTGGCCGGAGTGGACCACGAGCACCTCCATCGAGGCCGGGACCGGGATATGGCTGATCGACAGTTCGCCGCAGTCCATCAACAGCGCGTGATCGGGGGTGCAGGCCAGGCAGGCGGCCTGATCCATGAGTCCGATCTCGACCCCGGTTGCGTCGATCTCGGCCCTGCGGGCGATCTGTGCCAACTCCAGAGGGTTTCCTTCGGCACCGTACAGCAGGAGTGCGGCGCAGGTCAGCGCCGTGCTCGATGACAGCCCGGTTCCCCCGATGGGCAGGTTCGAACGGAGCGAGCCGGTGACCGCAGGCGAAACCCCGAGCCGGCGCGCCACCGCAACCAGGTAGCGAACCCAGGATGGCTCGACGGCGGCCAGCGACTCTGCGCCGTCGATGGCAGCCACGCCGAGGTCGACCGGTTGGTGGCCGTCGGAGGTCAACGTCACCCGGTCGCCACCGACGGTGCCGGAGAACGTGATGCCGAGTTCGAGGGCCATCGGCAGCACCAACCCGCCCGTGTAGTCGGTGTGCTCGCCGATGATGTTGACCCGCCCGGGGGCAAAGACAGTGGCCATGACCGGCCAGGCTATAGGACCTGCCCCCGTTGCCGGGCTGCCCGATCGCGCCCCGCGACGTTCGCCGCAGGCGGACTCGCCGAGCGGCGGCTCCGCCCGCCTCGAATCAGGCGAAGAACTGGCGGGCGACACTCCCCAGCTCCGGCTGCACGAACTCGAGCTCCCTGACCGCCTCGTCGAGCGGAACGGTGATGATGTGATCGTCCTTCAGGGCCACCATCGATCAGGGTCCTCGTCGCTCCCCCGGCAATGCCGGCCCTCGGTCTCGGACCGCCCGCCGGGACGGGCCATCCGGTCCAGTTGTCCGGTCCCTCCGGTCGCGTTGTCCGGTCGGGTTGCGTCGGCGACTTGTATCGTGTCGGCCATGGCTTTCGTCGTGGCACTCGACGCCGGCACGACCGGCGTACGGGCAATGGCAGTGACCGAATCGGGGTCGATCGAGCGCGTGAAGTACCGCGAGTTCACCCAGCACTTCCCGCAACCGGGTTGGGTCGAACATGACCTGGACGAGATCTGGTCCGGGATCCAAACGGTGCTGGCCGAGCTGATGGCCGAGCTCGACGAGCCGGTGGCGGCGATCGGTATCACGAACCAGCGGGAGACGGTTGCGGCCTGGGACCGGCGGACGGGGCGCCCGCTCCACCGGGCCATCGTGTGGCAGGATCGCCGGACCGCCGAGGTCTGCGACCGTCTCGAAGCCGATGGCAACCTCGACCTGGTCCGGCGCACCACCGGGCTGGTGCTCGACCCCTACTTCTCGGGCACCAAGTTCGCCTGGCTGCTCGGCGAGGGCGGGGTCCCGGCAGACGAGCACCTGGCCCTCGGCACGATCGACACCTGGCTCATCTGGAAACTGACCGATGGTGCGGCCCATGTGACCGAACCGTCGAACGCATCCCGCACCATGCTGTTCGACATCCGATCGTTGCAGTGGTCGCCCGAGATGTGCTCGCTGCTCGGGGTACCGATCGAGGCATTGCCCGCAGTGTCGGCGACCAGCGGCCGATTCGGGGTCACCGCCGACACCACGGCGCTGGGATCCGGCATTGCGATCAGCGGCGTTGCCGGCGATCAGCAGGCGGCACTGTTCGGTCAGGCCTGCTTCGAGCCGGGTATGACGAAGAACACCTACGGCACCGGCAGCTTCGTGCTCATGAACGTCGGCCAGGTCTGCCCCGAACCGGTCGATGGCTTGTTGACCACCGTGGCCTGGACGTTGGGGCCGGACCAACCTGCCTCCTACGCCTACGAGGGTGCGATCTTCGTGACCGGGGCTGCGATCCAATGGCTGCGGGACGGCTTGGATCTGATCACCGATGCGGGCGAGATCGGGCCATTGGCGGCCTCGGTGCCCGACACCGGTGACGTGTACGTGGTCCCCGCCTTCGCCGGTCTCGGCAGCCCGTGGTGGGATCCGTATGCCAGGGGGGCGATCGTCGGCCTCACCCGAGGCACCGGCCGGGCCGAGTTGGCTCGGGCGGTCGTGGAGTCGATGGCGTATCAGACCCGCGATGTGGTCGACGCCATGACCGGGGCGTCCGGCCAACCACTGACCGAGCTCCGGGTCGACGGTGGTGCGTCGGTGATGGACCTGCTGCTCCAGTTCCAGGCCGATCAGCTGGGGGTCAGGGTCAGCCGGCCCCGCAACCAGGAGACCACTGCGCTCGGCGCCGCCTATCTGGCCGGACTGGCCGAGTCGTTCTGGGACAGTCCGGCCTCGGTCAACGCCGGCTGGGAGATCGACAAGACGTTCGAGCCCGATCCCGATCGAACGGTCGCCGATCGGCTGTACCGCCGATGGTTGCAGGCGGTCGACCGGTCCCGGGGCTGGGCCGGATCCTGAGCCGCCCGCAGGGGAGATCGGCGGCAGCGGTCCGGCCTCCTCCCCACCTGACGGGTGCCCGTTCTTGACCGTTGGGTCAAGAACTTCCTAGCGTTGGATCGATGGCTGAGAAACGTCGGCTGACCCGCAAAGGGCAGGAGCGGCGCAAGAGACTGCTGGCCTATGCGACGGCCCAGTTCGCCAGGAACGGGTTCCACAACACCTCGGTGGCCGACATCGTCGACGGTGTCGGCGTTGGCAAGGGCGTCTTCTACTGGTATTTCGAGTCGAAGGACGAGCTGGTCATCGAGATCCTTCGGGAGTCGCTGCGCGACCTCCGGACGACCCAGGCGGCGGCAATCGCCGATGCCAACGATCCGCTGGCCCGGTTGGAAGCCGGTATCCGAGCCTCGCTGACCTGGTCGGCCAACAACCCCGACATCATCCGGCTGGTGATGTTCGGCTGGTCCGAGGAGCAGTTCGCCGAGCCGCTGCGAAAGGGGCGGGACATCGTGATCGCCGACAGCGCCAGGCTGATCGAACAGGCCGCAGACCTGGGCCAGATCATGGACGGCAACCCGGTGATGATGGCCCTGGCCATTCGAGCGGTGATCGATTCGCTGGCCCAGGAGTACGCATTGGCCAACGGCGACGTCGACCCGGAGATGGTCGAGACCGCGGTCCGTGTCTGCCTCCGGGGGCTGCGGGGCTGACCCGGCAGCGGGCAGGCGGCCGGGCGGTGATCAGGCCAGACGGGTGAGGGCCCGCCGCAGGTTGCGGACACCCTGCTGGAGCCGCTGCTCGTTCTCGATGAGCGCGAACCGGACGTGACCCTCGCCGCCGGGTCCGAAGCCCACGCCGGGCGACGTTGCGACATTGGCCTCCTTCACCAGGAAAGAGCTGAACTCCAGCGAGTCCATGTCCTGATACTGCTCGGGGATCTTGGCCCAGGCGAACATGGTTCCCCTCGGGCGCTGGATCGGCCAGCCGAGCCTGTCCAAACCGTCACACAACACGTTGCGCCTGCTCTGGTAGATGTCCCTCACCAGCTTCGGGTGCTCGGATGCCTCGTTCATGGTCACGGTGGCGGCGATCTGGATCGGTTGGAAGGTGCCGTAGTCGAGGTAGCTCTTCAGCTTGGCCAGGGCGCCGATGACCTCGGGATTGCCAAGCAGGAACGCGACCCGCCAACCGGCCATCGAGAACGACTTGGTCATCGAGTAGAGCTCCACGCAGCAGTCCTTCGCCCCCGGGACCTGCAGGATCGACGGCGGGTCGTAGCCGTCGAAGCCAAGGTCGGCGTAGGCATTGTCGTGGACCACGACGATGTTGCGCTCCTTGGCGAACTCGACCACCCGTTCGAAGAACGGTAGATCGACACAGACCGTCGTGGGATTGTGGGGGAAGGAGATGACGAGGGCCCGGGGCTTCGGCCACGAATACTCGTAGGACCGTTCGAGGTTGGACACGAACTCCTCGCCCTCGGCGAGGGCGACTTCTCGGATGGCCGCACCGGCGAAGATCGGACCCCACAGGTGGATGGGGTACGACGGGGCCGGCACCAGGCAGGCGTCGCCCGGCTGCAGCAGCACCCACATCAGGTGGGTGAAGCCCTCCTTGGCTCCGATGACGTTGAGCACTTCGGTTTCCGGGTCGAGGGCGACACCGAATCGCCGGAGGTAGAGATCGGCCGCCGCCTGGCGGAGCTTCGGGATCCCCCGGCTGGCCGAATAGCGGTGGTTGCGGCTCAGTTTGGCGGCCTCGGCCAGCTTGTCGGCTGCGATCTCCGGCGACGGCAGGTCGGGGTTGCCGAACCCGCAGTCGATGACGTCGGCTCCTCCCCGCCGGGCGTCCATCTTCAGGTCGTTGATGATGGAAAACACGTAGGGCGGGAGATGGTCGATTCGCCGGAAGTCCATGCCTGAGATACTACTTGCCCCGCCCGGGAGTCGAGTGCCAGCCGCCTGGACTCGAGATCTGCGGCAGAATTGAGCCGAGGGGCTCAGCCGTTGATCACGAAATCCCTGGCCCGAAGGGACGCGCCGACCGCACCGGCCTCGGCACCGAAGTCGGCGGGGACGATGGGCACCACCGGCCGATACGGACCGCCGACGACGGCGTCGGTCACCTTGGCGGAGACACCGTCGATGAACTCCTCGCTGATGGCCGAAAGACCCCCGCCGAGAACCACGATGCTGGGGTCGAGCAGCGCGATCAAGCTGCCGATGCCTTGCGCCACCCACCACGAGAAGCGATCCAGGATCTCGATCGCATCGGGATCGTCGAGCGCGGCGGCGGCCGATACGTGCTCCCCGCGGATGGCCGCCGGATCGCCACCGGCCGCCTCGAGGATCCTCGCCCCGCCCCCCTCGGCCACCAGGTCGCGGGCGATGTTGGCCAGTCCGGCGCCGGAGGACACCGTCTCCCAGCATCCGGTGCGGCCACAGGCACAACGGTGGCCGAACCGGTCGATCAGCATGTGCCCCGGCTCGCCGGCAAAACCGTTCGCCCCCCGGAGAACCTGCCCACCGACGATGAGGCCGCCCCCGATACCGGTCCCCTGGGTGATGATGATGGCGTGGTCGTGGCCGCGGGCCGCGCCGAGACGATGTTCGGTCACCGCCGCCAGGTAACCGTCGTTCTCGGCCACTGCCGGCAGATCGAACACCTCGTTCAGCCTGCCTGCGATGTCGAGGCCGAGCACGCCCTGAACGTTTGGGCCGTAGTGCAGCACACCGGCGTGGTCGACCAGACCCGGCACCCCGACGCCGACACCGACCGTCCGGGGGTTTCGCTCCAGCAGTGTTCGAACGACCTCGACGATGGCCGGTGCCAACCGATCGGGGACCTTGGGGGTGTGCTGCAACTCGCGGTCTTGTTCGGTGGCGCCGAGACCGTCGGTCACGACGCCGAGGATCTTGGTCCCGCCGACGTCGACACCGATGAACGTCGAGCCATGCTGGGGGGCGGTTGCGGTGTCGGCGTTGCCAACCCGGGACCTCCAGACCTTCATCGCTCACCCTCCGTTGCCAAGTGGCCGCAAGCGACCGGTTCCTCATGGCCGGCCACGCCGTCGGCAGACGGCCTCGGTCGGGACACGATCCGGCCTTCGACCGATCAGCGTATCGGCGCCGGGTCGGACCCGACGGCCCGTCGCTGGCGTGCCGGCTACAGCGGCGCCGGCGCCTCGGCGGCCAGCGACGCCCGCTCCAGACCGGCTTGCAGCACCCAGTCGGTGATGCCGCCGTGATCGGTGACCAGGAGCACCTGGACCCGCTCCGCCACTTCCTCGAGCGCCCCCATCATGGCCTCGACCTCGTCTGCGGCCAGTCCGGCCATGTCGCCGACGACGGCAATCGGCAGGGAGCCACCCACATCGGCCAGCACCCGCTCGGCCACCGGCTCAACCAGGGCCAGGACCTCGGCTGCGGTGGTGATCTGCGGGCCGGAGGAGCGCGACTGGAGCTGCGCTTCGAGTTCTCGAACCCGAAGCGCAGACCGTGCAGCGGCCTGCTCGGCCTTTTCGATCTGGGACAGTGCCCGGTTGTGCCTGGCAAGCCGCCTGCTGTTGTTTGCGACGGTTTCGGCCACTTCCAGCAGGTCATGTTCCCGGGCCACGGCCCTGGCCGCCGCTTCGGCTTCGTCATCGGCCGGCTCGTCGAGGCTCTCCTGGGCTCGAAGCCAGGAATCGGTCCAGCCCAGGATCTCCTGGGGCTCCAGCCCGTACGGCGGGTGCAGGTCGTTGCTCGACAGGGCGTCACGGAGGTGATTGAGCGCAACGATCCAATCCGGATTCTCGACCGGAACGATCTGTTCCCTCAGGCCGGCCCCGACGTCGGCCGGGACCAGGACCCCGAGGAACGGCTGACTCTCGGCCCGTATCCGCTCCAGGTCATCATCGAGCTTGGTCGCCACCGGATCCCCGGCCTGACGGGCCCTGGCAGCGTCGAGTCCGGCTCTCGCCTCCTGCAGCGCCGCTTCGGCCTGCGACACCGCCGCCAGCCGGTCGGCCGACACCGTCGGCGACAACCGGAACACCGAGTACTCGGTCCAACTCCGCACCCCGACGAGATCGAGCAGGGCTCGTCGCTCCGCTTCGTCCTCCCTGCTCACCGAGCGCTTCCACAATCCCAGCCTGGACGGCGAGTCGGCTTCGCTAGAGGCATCGCAGAGTTCTTCCAGCCTCGCCTCCTGCTCGTTGGTCAGGAACACCGGCTTGGCCGCTTTGGTTGCGATGTCGAGATCGTGGGACCGGTCGAGAACCAGGCGTTCCGCTTCGGCGACGTCAGCCGCCAACCGGGCAAGATGCTCCTCGGCCTCCTGGCGCCGGCTCATGTTCTCCTCCCAGCGTTGGAGCAAGCCCGGGATGGCCGGATCGCACTGTGAGATCTCGGCTTCGTGCCCGTTCGCCTCCTCGAACGCCCGCCGAATGGTGGCGATCATCAACTTGCGCGGTGAGGGACCGTGGCCGCCTTCGGCTTCGAAGCCCGGCTCGACCAGGCGCCGCAACTCGCTCGTCGTGGCCTTCAGCGCAAGGCTCAGATCGGAGCGGATCTCCTCGACGGCAACGGCGTCGATCGCCGCCTGCCGCTCCCACTGATCGATCTCGGCCTGCAGGCCGGCCTCGGCTGGTCCCTCGGAGGTTCCGTCGACGTAGATCAGGACGGTGGCGCTGGTGGCAACCGTCCCCAGCGGGTCGCCGGCGCCGGCGTCGAGATCGACGAGCAGTCCCTGGTGCTCGATCAGTCCGCGCAGTCCCAGCGTCGAGCCGTTCGACAAGTGCCGCACAGCTTCGAACAACTGCCGCTGATGGACCGGTTTCAGGCCGGTCACAACGGTGACGAGGGGGTGAAGATCGACGCTGCTGAGATCATCCCGGAAGTCGAAGCGAAGTAACCGCATGGTGGATTCTTCGACGGCTTTGGCGGCCGACTCAAGTAAGAACCGTGAGCCATCGCCAACCGCAACCGTCGATCATGGCGCTATCGGCTTGCCCTCGACCCGCTGCTTGAATCGGCTGAGCGCCGCCTTGACGATCTTGTCCTCGGCCCGCCTTTTGACGAACCCGGGCAGGGGTACCGCCAGATCGATGGTCAACTCGTAGTCGACCTCGGTCAACGGCATGGCCGAGTCCTCGGTCATGTCATGGAACAGGTAGCGACCCTCGATGGCTCTGGTGAGGTCACCGGCAACCAGGCTCCACTCCAGCCGGTGCGGGGCGTCGCTCAAGTCGTACTCCAGCACGTAGCTGGTCATTCGACCGAGGCCGGCCGCCTCGAATCGCACCGTCCTCGGGCGTCCGAGCTCATCGGTGGTGAGGATGTCGGCGGTCCGAAGGTTCTCCACCCACTCCGGGTAGCGGCCTATGTCGACGCCCACGGCGTAGCAGTCTTCGACCTTGGCCTGGACAACGACCGACGCCCCGGTGTGCTCCAGTGATCTCGTTTCCGGCTGATGATCGGACACAGGACCCACAGACTAGGTTGGACGGCTGCGTTTGGCGAGCCTTCGCCGATTCCGCCGGCATCTCGAGAGCGGGCAACCTGCGGGTTCGGTCCGGTTGCCCCGGCCTCGCAACCCGACACGAATCACGACTTGTCTGGCCGAAGAACTTCGCGCCCCGACGGCCAGACGAGCTCACAGTCGTCGATGGCCCGCTGCAACCGCTCGGCCAGCACCGAATAGTCGAACTGCTCGACGGCCCGTCGCCGGGCCGCCGAGCCCATGGCCAGGCGACGAGCGGGATCGTCCATGAGGCTTTCGATGGCGTCCGCCGCAGCCCGGACATCGGTTGGGTCGTCGACGATGAGCCCGGTGATGTCGTGCTCGACCGCCTCGTGGGCCCCACCGGAACGACCGGCGATCTGCGGCAGGCCGACGGCGGCCGCTTCGAGGAACACGATGCCGAAGCCCTCCTGTTCCAGGCCGAACCAGCGCTCGTTGCACAGCATGGCCATCAGGTCGGCGGCGCCGTACAGCTCGACGACCTCCTCGTCCCCCAGACGGCCCGGCAACTCGACCGGGGCCCGCAACTCATCGGCCAGCCTGCGGAGATCCCCGGCTTGTCGGCCGCTCCCGCCGATGATGATGCGCAAACGGGTTTGGCCGTTCCCACGAGGGCACGGGCCGCCAGCACCATCGGTGCCGCCGGCGGTGCCGATGCCGGCGGCACGTGGACCGGGCCTGTCCACTGCCATCAGCACGCCGTCTGGCCACCTCGGCGCCGGCCCGGATGAGCGTCTCCATGCCTTTCCTGGGCACGAGACGGCTCACCGTGGCCAGGAGCACGTCATCGGTTCCGATGCCGTAGCGGCGCCTGGTCGCCTCCCGGACCGTCGGGTCCGGTGGAGCGAACCGTTGGGCGTCGACGCCGGGAGGAATGACCACCGCCGGCAGGGGACGGCCGGCGCAGTGAACGGCTTCGGCCAGGGCGTAGCGGCCTGCGGAGACCACCAGCGACGCTCCCTGCAATGTTCTGGCCAGTGGCGTCCGCAGCAGGGGCAGGCGACCCGGGATGGTCACCTCGGCGCCGTGCAGGACCACGCCGTAGGGCAATCCGAGTCCTGGGCCGATGGCGCCGACCGGGATGGCAGGATCGAACATGACGATGTCGGCCCTGGCGTCCGCCGCCAATCGCCGAACCCGAGACCCCAGCCACGGGTAGGGAAGCAGCCACGGTTCGGGGCACCGCTCGATCGGATAGGCCTGGGCCGCATCGAAGGCCACAGCACCGGCGTGAGGAGTGGCGTACACCGAGGTCGCCCCGTCAGGAAGCCGACGCCACAGCTCCCACAGGTAGTTCTGGATGCCGCCGATCTTCGGCGGGTAATCGTTGGTCACCAGGAGATTGGTTCTCACCCGGTGCTCCAGTCCGCTGGGCCGAAGCGGGGCTCGACCGAGGCGCTCAACTCGGCCCTGACCGACTCGTCGGTCTCGTCGGCCGGCAGCGGCAGCAGATCGACCCGACCCAGTCGTTTTGCGGCCCACACCGCATGGGCCCGCAGCATCGGCTCGTGGTGTCGGAGATAGCGTTCCAGAAGCGTCGTGACCTCACGGTTCGAGGGGATGGCGACGTTGGCCAGCACCACCAGCGCGGTACGGCGAAGGTGGTCGACGTTGCGATCGGCGATGTACCACCGTCCATGGCGGGCGGTGATCTCGTCGTCGCCGGCCGAGAGCAGCCAGTGGACATCGACCCAGGCCCGCTCCACTTCGCCGACGGTGTTCGAGGCCTCGGCGACGTCCGGGCCGGGAGCGCGGTCCGCGGCCCGGTTCGGTGGACAGACGTCCTGACAGTCGTCGCAGCCGTAGATCCGGTTGCCGATGACCTCTCGGTAGTCGATGGGGATGGTCCCCCCGGCCTGCACGATCCACGCCAGGCAACGGGTTGCGTCGACCACACCGGGGGCAACGATCGCCGCGGTCGGGCAATCGTCGATGCACTGGCTGCACGAACCACAACCGTCGACGAGCGGCGGGCCGGTCGGCGCCAGCTCGGCGTCTGTCACCACCGCACCGAGCACGAACCAGCTGCCGGCGCCGGGAAGCAGGAGGTTGCTGTTCTTGCCGTACCAGCCGATGCCGGACGCCCAGGCGACGTGGCGATCGACGAGCTGATTCGTGTCGGCCACGATCCGGACCCGGTGGCCGGCTTCGACCAACCGATCGGCGATCGGCGCCAGGGCCTGTTCCAGGTCATCGTAGTGGTCGTGCCAGCTGTAGCGGGCCACAGCCGCAGCGACCCCGGCCGGGCGATCGGGACGCCGCCAGTGGCCATATGGCCACGCACCGGCGACGATGGAACGTGCGCCGGCCATGATCTGCGACGGGTCTGTCGATCGGTCCGGATTGCGGTAGGTGAACTGCATGGAGCCTGCCATACCGGCCCGTTTCCGCAGGTGCAGCACCGTGCGGGCCGGCTCGAGGATCTCGGCCCGCGCCACTCCAACCGCTGCCAGTCCGGCCGTGCGACCGAGTGCCACCAGCTCGGCCACGGTCACCGCCGAGCCGGCCGGTCCGGCGGCGATCGATTGGGGTTCGGTCGATCTCGACACGAGTACAGGTTGCCCGAATTCCTCCTCTCCCCCTCACGCCAGCTCCCTCAGAACCCCTCGACCTGTGGATGCCGGGTCTCCCCTGCATCGGCGATGGTGTCGTGCAACAGATCGGGCACCAGGCCCGCCGATTGGAGCCGCTTGAGGGCCGAGAACTCGGCCACGTCGATGACCACCGCTTCCTCCGGCTCGCGGTTGACGATGAAGCTGACGACACAACCTTCACAGGTTGGTGTGTGCTGGCGGGTACAGGTCCCGCAATCGATGGTCATACTCATGAGGGGAACACTACGGCCGGGTTGTGACAGCCGATGTCGGCCGCAGGGCCAGGGGTCCGGGCGGTCGGCCCGGGGGCCCGGAGACCGTTGCCGACCAGGGCCGAACCCGGCGTGCTGGCGAAGCGGGCCGCCGGCACTGGTACCGTTGCCCCGGTGAAGGCACTGGAGTTCAGTCGCAAGGAAGCCCGCTATGTCGCGGCGGCCATTTCGTCGCGGATCCGGCCCGGTAGTGGTGCCAGCACCGGTCCGCTCGCCCTGGTCGAAGCCGACGACATCGAGCTCCCCGGCCCCGGCTGGCGCCGGGTCGGTACCAGGCTGGCCGGGATCTGCGGTTCGGATCTCGCCACCGTCGATGGGAAGTCGTCGCGCTACTTCGAGCCCTGGGTGTCGTTTCCGTTCGTGCCGGGCCACGAGGTCGTCGGCGATCGTGACGATGGTGTCCGGGTGGTGCTGGAGCCGGTGCTGGGCCACGAGGCCCGCGGCTTCCAGCCACCATTCCCCGGTGCCGCCCCCGGCGACGGCGACGACTACCGCCACCTGGTCGGCGGTCATCTCGAACCGGGGATCCAGACCGGCTACTGCGCCTCCACCGGCGGTGGCTGGTCGACCGGTTTCGTGGCCCACGAGAGCCAACTCCATCCCGTTCCGGACACGATGTCCGATGAGGCGGCGGTGATGGTCGAGCCGGCCGCGGTCGGGGTCCACGCCGCCATGAAGGCACGGATCGTCGAGGGCCAGACCGTTGCCATCCTCGGCGCCGGCACCATGGGCCTGGTCGCACTGGCCGCCATACGGCGGTACTGCCCTGCCGCCACCGTGATCGTCGGGGCGAAATATCCTGAGCAGCAGGCGTTCGCCCGTTCGCTGGGAGCCGACCTGGTGGTCGAACCGGGCGAGTTCGGCCGTGCCGTCCGGCGGGCCTCCGGCAGTTTCATGATCGGTGACGATCTGTCCGGTGGCGCAGACGTGGTGATCGATGCGGTCGGCTCCGCCAGCTCGGTCGACCAGGCGATCGGAACCGCAAGGCCCCGGGGCCGGGTGGTGCTGGTCGGCATGCCGGGTCGGGTCTCGGTGGATCTCACGGCGTTGTGGCATCGGGAAACCGAGCTGGTCGGGGCCTACACCTACGGCACCGAGCAGCTCACCGACGGCACGACCCGCCGCAGCTTCGACATGGCCATCGAATTGGCGGTTGCTGCCGACCTCGGTCGGCTCGTTTCCGCCACATACCGCCTGGAGCACTACGAAAGGGCCATGATCCACGCCGCGTCCGCCGGCTCGCTGGGTTCGATCAAGGTCTGCTTCGACCTCCGGTAGCGCTCGTCCATGGGGTGAGCTGCGGTGCCGTCCACGGGGTGTGGAATTCCCCGGCCCCCGGCCTGCGGCTATCATCGTCGGCACGTCACCCTTGCCGGTTGGCGCAAACAGGAGCCGGGCCCCCGGGGCGACCGGACGATCGTTGGAGGAACCGTGGAAACCGAACCGACTGCTGTTGACCAGACGGCGACGCCGCTCGACACCGACACCGACACCGAAGAGTCCCTGGTGGAAGAGGAGCTCCTGGTCGAGGAGATCTCCATCGACGGCATGTGCGGCGTCTACTGATCGACGGTCGGACCCGACACGTCTCGAAGGCAACGGCCGACGTGACAGACACCGATCTGCTGACCGGGCGATGGCGACTCCATCCACGGGTGTCGCTGCGCCCGGAGCCGTTCGGTGCGTTGGCCTATCACTACGACAATCGGCGACTCAACTTCCTTCGTTCGCCCGATCTGGTCGAACTGGTCCGGTCGCTGGAACATCACCGGAGTCCCCGGGCCGCATTCGACGCCGTCGGCCTCGACGAGCGGCGTTGGCCGGCCTTCACCAAGGCCTTGGCCGCACTGGCCAGATCGGACTTCCTGCAGCCGGTTCCTGAACCGTCCCCCGCCGGCGACGGGGCCGCGGCCGGCGACCCGATGCTATCCCCGACGCCCTCGCTCGGCGTCGAGGCCGCCGCCGGCCGCCCTGCGACGCGGGCGCACCACACCATCCAACCCCGACACGAGGCAAGTGGTACCAGCAGATGAGCGCACTGACCGATGAACTGAAGCTTGGCCTCGACGCCCCGATCTGTCTCACCTGGGAGCTGACCTACGCCTGCAACCTGGCCTGCGTTCACTGCCTCAGCTCATCGGGCAGGCGGGACCCCCGTGAGCTGAGCACCGTGGAGGCCAAGGCGGTCATCGACGAGATGCGGGACCTCCAGGTGTTCTACGTCAACATCGGCGGCGGTGAGCCGATGATCCGCCCCGATTTCTATGAGCTGATCGACTACGCCACCGGTAACGGCGTCGGCGTGAAGTTCTCGACCAACGGCTCCCGCATCGATGCCGACGGGGCCGGACGGCTGGCCGCCATGCCGTACACCGACATCCAGATATCGATCGACGGCGCAGATGAGGCGACGAATGACGCGGTGCGGGGCGAGGGGTCGTTCGCCACCGCCACTGCGGCCATGGACCACCTCGCCGGGGCCGACTTCGGTCCGTTCAAGATCAGCGTGGTCATGACCCGGCAGAACATCCCCCAGCTCGACCGGTTCGAGTCGTTGGCCGATCACTACGGCGCAGAGCTGCGGTTGACCCGGCTCCGCCCGTCCGGCCGGGGGGCCGACACCTGGCACCAACTGCACCCGACCCAGGATCAGCAGGTCGAGCTGTACCGTTGGTTGCTTGACCGGCCAAAGGTGTTGACCGGCGACTCGTTCTTCCACCTCAATGCCCTCGGCGACGAGAACCTCCCCGGCCTCAACCTCTGCGGCGCCGGCAGGGTGGTGTGTTTGATCGACCCGGTGGGAGACGTCTACGCCTGTCCGTTCGTGCTCCACGACGAGTTCAAGGCGGGCAACGTCCGGGACCGGGGCGGGTTCGCCCGGGTCTGGAAGTCGTCGGAGTTGTTCACCGAACTGCGAGAGCCGGCATCGGCCGGGGCCTGCGCCAGCTGCGGGCAGTTCGACGCCTGCCAGGGCGGCTGCATGGCGGCCAAGTTCTTCACCGGGCTGCCGCTCGACGGGCCGGATCCGGAGTGTGTCAGCGGCCACGGCACGGCGCCCCTGGCCACCGTCGGTGCCGAGCACCTGCCACGACCGACGTCGAACCACTCGAAACCGGTTCCGGTCAGTCTGGGCCCGACCAGGGTCTGACCGAATCACCCCGGGCCTGACCGAGTCATCGAGTTGGCGGACGGCATCTCGCCTGCGCCGACCGCCGACACCGCTCGGCCCACTACCCTCACCTGAGCAGAACCCACCCCGAGAGGAACCATGAGTATTCTTGGCACCCGCGTCATCCGCACCGAAGACCCTGCGCTGCTGACCGTCGGCGGCTCCTACGTTGACGACGTGGCCCCGATCGACGCCCTGTGGGTCACGTTCATCCGCTCCCCGTTCCCCCACGCAACGGTGGGCGGGATCGACTTCGCCGAAGCCCGCACCATGCCAGGGGTGGTTGCCGCTCTGGCTGCGGCCGATCTGGGGTTGGAGGCCCTGCCACCGGGCCAGGGCATGCTCAATCAGGCGATGACCAGGTCGTGGCTTGCCACCGATCGGGTCCGCTACGTCGGCGATCCGGTTGCCGTCATCGTCACCGAAACCAGGGAGCAGGGGGTCGACGCGGCCGAGGCGGTGGTGGTCGACTTCGATCAACTCCCGGTGGTCCTCGACCCCAACCGAGCCCTGGCCGACGATGTCGTGTTGTTCCCCGAAGCCGGGACGAACGTGGCATTCGCCATCCCCGCCGATCCGAGCAAGGCCGGCATCTTCGACGACTGCGACGTCGTCGTGGAGTTGGCGTTCCGCAATCAGCGCCTGGCCCCGTGCCCGCTCGAACCACGGGCCGCCGCGGCCCGATGGGACGACGGTCGTTTGACCCAGTGGTCGTCGACCCAGGGAGCCCACGGCACCCGCGACGCCCTGGCCGGTGCGCTCGGCGTCGACGGCGAGCAGGTGCGGGTCATCTGCCCCGATGTCGGGGGTGGATTCGGAGCCAAGAACGGCGCATACCCCGAGGACATCGTGGTGGCCGTCGTCGCCCGCCACCTCGGCCGACCAATACGTTGGGCCGAGACCCGATCCGAGAGCATGCTCGGCCTCGTCCATGGCCGGGCCCAGGACTTCGTCGCAAAACTGGGCGGGACCGCCGATGGCAAGCTGTCCGCATATTCGCTTTCGGTGCTACAGGACGCCGGCGGCTACGCCGAGATCGGTGCCATCCTGCCGTTCCTGACCAGGATCATGGCCACCGGTGTCTACGACATCCCCAACGTCGACTTCGCCGCCAACTCGGTGGTGACCAACACCATGCCGGTCGGCGCCTATCGTGGTGCGGGGCGGCCAGAGGCCACGGCGGCGATCGAGCGGATCATCGACGTCTATGCGGCCGAGATCGACATGGACCCGGCCGAACTGCGGCGCCGGAACCTGCTGCAGCCCTCTCAGTTCCCGCTGACCACCCCCACCGGAGCGGCCATGGACTCCGGTGACTACGAACGTGCCCTCGACGCGGCACTGGAGGCGGCGGACTACACCGCCCTTCGGGCCGAACAGCAGCGGCGACGGGCCGAGGGAGCGACCAGACAACTGGGCATCGGGCTCTCGACCTATGTAGAGATCACCAACCCGCTCGGCAACTCGGAGTACGGCAGTGTCGAGATCCTGCCGGACGGCTCGGCCCTGGCCAAGACCGGCTCGTCGGCCCACGGCCAGGGTCACCACACCACGTTCGCCATGCTGGTCAACGAGATCACCGGCATCCCGCTGTCACGGATCGAGGTCCGCCACGGCGACACCGATGATGTGCCCCGAGGCGGAGGCACCGGCGGTTCGAAGTCGCTCCAGTTGGGCGGCTCGGCGATCTGGAAGGCATCCGAGGAGGTCGTCGACCAGGCCAGACGGCTGGCCGCAGAGCTGCTGGAAGCCAACCCCGACGATGTGGTGCTCGATACCGGGGACGGCGACGCCCCGGCCCGGTTCAGCGTGGTCGGCACACCGGCGGTGTCGAAATCGTGGGCCGATGTCGCCGCTGCGGCCTCCGAAAATGGTGAGATCGACCTCTCGTCCGAGATCGACTTCGATCCCCAGGGGGCGACGTTCCCGTTCGGGACCCACGTCTCGGTCGTCGAGGTCGACATGGACACCGGAGCGGTGACGATCGTGCGCCACGTGGCGTGCGACGACGCAGGCACGATGATCAATCCGCTGCTGGTCGAGGGCCAGGTCCACGGCGGGCTGGCCCAAGGCATCGCCCAGGCCCTGATCGAGGAGTTCATGTACGACGAGGACGGCAACCCCATCACCTCGAACTTCATGGACTACGGCATCATCTCGGCCACCGAGCTGCCGAGCTTCGAGCGCATCCCCCAGGAGACGGCCACACCGCTCAATCCGTTGGGTGCCAAGGGCATCGGCGAATCGGGGACCATCGGTTCCACGCCGGCGGTCCACAATGCGGTCGTCGATGCACTGGCCCACCTCGGGGTCACCCACGTCGACATCCCGGCCACCTCGGAACGGGTGTGGTCGGCCATCGAGAAGGCCACCGCAGTTCGGTAGCCTTGCCGGTCGACCCGGCTCGGGCCTACTTGATCAGCACCCCGAGAAACATGTTGCCGAACCGGTTGGCCGGGGTCAGCATGCCGTAGGCGGTGCGGGTGATGGCCATCTTCTTCGGCTCGTCCTCGGTCCAGTTGCTGAGCTTGGACACGGCCTGATTGTGATCCCACAACCGTTTCGTCCATATCTCGGTCGGCTCCCTCACGAGCTGGCTCCGGGCGGTCTGGGCGAAGAGATCGTGATCCCAGCGGAACACGTAGTTCACCGCATCCCCGACCTTCTCCCATTCGGTGCCGATCAAGCGGCCGACCAGGCTCTGATGGGGTTCGACGACGATGGCGGCCAGGCGGGCCATGCGGATCATCTCGTTGAACCCCTGGACCGGCCTGGTCAGATGGTGCAGCCCGTCCTGGACCATCACGACGTCGTAGGACTCGTCCGGCACGTCGTTGTTCTCGATGTCGATCGTCCGGACCAGAAGCCGACTGTCCCGCTTCTGCGCCACCTCCAGCGCGCCGGCCGAGAAGTCGGAGTTCGTCACCTCGCCGAACCCTCGGTCGGCCAGGTAGCCGGCCTCTCCCCCGGTGCCGCCGCAGATGGTGAGCGCCGTCAGGTCGGCTGGATCCCTGTTCAGCAACTCGAGGGTCCGGTCGACCGCAAGGCGCATCCGGCGCTGGCGGACCCACAGGTAGTGGCCCTCGGTGACGAGACCCTTCTCGTAGTCGCCGACCCACTTGCTGTCGAAAGCCTTCTGCTGGTCGGGCCGGATTGTCGACTCCATAGCGCCCGAGTCTAACCAGCCGACGTGTTGCTCCGAGCCGCCGCGCCACCGGCCCGGGTGGTCCGAGGGGCTCGACACCGGCTCCGTTGTCGTTGCCGACTACCATCGTTGATCGATGTCACCTCAAGCTGCGGCCGGCGGCCGAACGATGGATTCGGTCATGCAGCAGGCCGCCGGAGGGCCGCTCCGGTGAGGATCCTGGAGCCGCTGACGATCGGCCGTCATGAACTGCCGAGTCGAGTGATGTTCGGCCCGATCGTCACCAACCTGAGCGACGGTCGCCGGTTCTCCACCCGTCATACCGCCTTCTACCGGGAGCGGGCGGCCGGAGGGTGCGGCATCATCGTCACCGAGGACGCCTCGGTCCACCCCTCCGATTGGCCATACGAGCGCTGCCCGGACGCGGCGGTGGCCGGACCGGGCTGGGCCGCCATCGCCTCGGCCTGCGATGAGTTCGCCACGGTGACGGTGGCCGGGCTGTCCCACGCCGGCGGCCAGTCGAGCTCCGCCTTCAGCCAGCGGGAGCTCTGGGCCCCATCCGACGAACCGGATGTCAACACCCGTGAAGTGCCGAAGATCATGGAACAGGCGGACATAGACGAGGTGGTGGCCGGGTTCGCCGCCGCGGCCACAACCGCGTCCGAGGCCGGCATGGCCGGGGTCGAGGTCAACGGCGGGCAGTTCAGCCTCGTCCGCCAATTCCTGTCCGGGCTGACCAACCGCCGCCAGGACGGCTACGGCCATGACCGGTCGCTGTTCGCCCGCCAGGTACTGCAGGCCGCCCGCACCGGTGTTGGCCCGGACGGTCTGGTCGGACTCAGGTTGAGTTGCGACGAACTGGCACCGTGGGCCGGCATCACCCCGGAGTCGGCCGCCGAGCTGGTCGCAGCCTTGGCCCCGATGATCGACTACCTGGTGGTTGTCCGAGGCTCGATCTTCTCGGTCTCCGAGACCCGGCCGACCGCTCACCACCGGCCGGGGTTCAACCTCGAGCTGGTGTCGGCGATCGGCGCCGCCGTTGCCGGGTCGAGCCACCCGGTGCCGGTCATCGCCCAGGGATCGATCGTCTCGGTGGCCCAGGCCGAGCAGGCGCTGGTCGATGGTGTGTGCGATGCGGTGGAGATGACGAGGGCGCAGCTGGCAGACCCGGAGCTGGTGGGAAACGCCAGACGCCTTCGGGACAGCCGGCCCTGCGTGCTGTGCAACCAGCTGTGCAACGTTCGCGACAACCGCAACCCGATCATCTCCTGCATCGCCAACCCCCGGGCCGGACACGAGACCACCGATCCGCCCGAACCACCGGCCCCGGCCGGCGCACCCCGCTCGACCGACGAGGCCGGGGGTTCGAAGCCGGGCGCCACCGAAGCCGGGGGTTCGAAGCCGGGCGCCACCGAGGCCGGGGGTTCGACCTCGGGCGCCACCGTCGTGGTTGTCGGGGGTGGTCCCGGCGGCCTGGAGGCGGCCCGGATCGCCGCCCGCCGGGGTCACTACGTCGAGCTGTACGAGTCCGGCGACAGGGTCGGTGGCATGGCGATGACCGCCGCCGTTGCACCCGCCCACCGCCGGCTGGCCGAGCTGGTGTCGTGGCTGGAAGACGACGCCCGTCTTCACGGCGTGCAGGTCCACCTCGGCCACACCGTGACCGCAGAGGAGCTCGATCGCCGGGTCGATGCCGGCCATCACATCATCATCGCCACCGGGAGCGCACCCGGGCCGGCGACCTTCATCGCCGACCCGGCGGCCACCGTTGTGGACGCGGCCGACGTGCTGGCCGCAATCGAAGCCGAGACGGAAGCCGAGACAGCCGCCGCCACCGACACCGGAGTTGAGCAACCGTCGGAGGAGATCACGCCATTCGATGAGCTGCTGGACGGCGACGAGATCGCGATCTGGGATCCGATCGGCGGTTCGACCGGGATCGCCATCGCCGAGCTGATCGCCGAGCGGCGACCGAGGGTCAGCCTGGTCACGCCGGACGCCATCGCAGGAACGATGTTGTCGCTCACCGGCGACCTGGCGGGAGCCAACGTCCGGCTCCAACAGGCCGGGGTCACGATCGTCCGCCGTCAACGGCTACGGTCGGTGTCGGTCGACGGCCTCGATCTGGTCCACGTTTTCACCGGTGCGTCCGATCACCTCCCGGCCGATGTGGTGGTCGATGCATCTGCTCGCCAACCGAAGCCCGGGCCGGAACCGGCGACCACTCCGGCCGCCGGACCCACCGAGACCACATCAGGCGGGCGGACGAAGACCCCGACGGCCATCAGGATCGGCGACGCCGTGGCACCCAGAACGGTGGCCGAGGCCATCAGGGAGGGTCGGGCCGCGGCCTTGACCATCGAAGCATGGCCGACAGCGGCCCCGGCCGGATCCGGGGTCGGGAACGGAGCACGGAGATGAGCGGTGGCCAGTACCGGTACCTGTTCAGCCCGCTGGCACTGGGATCGATCACGGTCGAGAACCGCATCGTGTTCAGCGCCCACCTGACGAACTACGCCACCCAGGACGGCAAGCCGTCGGATCAACATGTCGCCTACTACGAGGCCCGAGCGGCCGGTGGGGCCGGTCTGATCATCACCGAGGAGCACTCGGTCCATCCCACAGACTGGCCGTACGAGAAGATGATCCATGCCTTCCACGCCGACGTGGTGCCCGGCTACAGGAAGATCACCGATGCGGTGCACCGCCACGGCGTGCCGATCCTGGCCCAGATCAATCACAACGGCGGGCAGGCATCCTCGATGTACACCAGGCTGCCGGTATGGGCGCCGTCGCCGGTGCCGGACCCGCTGTTCCGTGAAGTGCCGAAGGCGGTCGAGCAGCACGAGATCGACGAGATCATCGAATCCTACGCCATCGTGGCGGCTCGCTGCGTCGACGGCGGCTTCGACGGTGTGGAGCTCCAGTGCTCCCACTCCTCCATCGTCCGGGGCTTCCTCTCGCCTGCCACGAACAAGCGAACCGACCACTATGGTGGCTCGCCGGAGAACCGGGCCCGGATTCTCCACGAGATCGTTGCCGCGGTCCGCCATCGGATGGGCCCCGACCCGGTGCTCGGTGTACGGCTGTGCGGTGATGAGCTGATCGACGGTGGGACCACCATCGACGACGCCGTGGAGGTGGCCCGCCAGATCGAGCGCAACGGCGGGGTCGATTACATCAACACCTCGATCGGTGTCGCCACCGCCTCGCTGTTCATGATCGAGGCGTCGATGCACATCCCGCCGGAGTACGCCATGTTCATCCCGTCGGCCATCCGCAAGGCGGTGGACCTGCCGGTGATCGGCGTCGGCCGGTTCAAGGATCCCATTCAGGCCGAACGGGCGCTGGCCGACGGCCACGCCGACATGATCGGGGTGGTTCGGGGCCAGATCGCAGACCCCGACTTCGTGAAGAAGGCCAGGGCCGGTCGGTCGCAGGACACGCGGTTGTGCCTGTCGTGCAATCAGGAGTGCGTGGGACGGATGGGCCTCAACCGGTGGCTCGGCTGCATCGAGAACCCGTACACCGGGCGGGAGGCGACGCTCGGCCGACCCCCGGATTCGGTCCGGGTCATCTCGCGATCGCAGCGCCGGCCTCGGCTGCTGGTTGTCGGCGGCGGTCCGGCTGGTTTGCAGGCCGCCTCGTCCGCCGCGGCGAACGGTCTGGCGGTCACGGTGCTGGAGGCCACGGACAAGCTCGGCGGCCAGGTTCGGCTGGCGGCAACGGTGCCGAACCGGGCCGAGTTCGGCGACCTGGTTCGAAATCTGGCCGCCGAGTGTCGACGATTCGGAGTGGAGATCGAGCTCGGGACCGAGGCGACGGTCGAGACCATCGGTTCGCTCGCTCCCGACGGGATCGTCGTCGCCACCGGCGCCACGCCGGCCCGCCCCTACTGGGCACCACCGGTCGACGACGACGCAGGCCGAACCATCGTCGATGTGCTCGACGTGGTGTCCGGACGGGCCGAGCCCACGGGATCGGTCCTGGTGATCGACGACGTCGGTTTCCATCAGGCGACGTCGGTGGCCGAGTTGCTGGCCGACCGCGGTTGCCGGGTCGAGGTGGTGACGAAGGCCATGGTCGTCGGCCAGGATCTCGGCATCACCCTCGACATGGAAACGTGGTGGGTTCGGGCATCGGCCAAGGGCATCGTCCAGTCGACCGACCTGGTGGCCATGGGCTACGCCGATGGCACGCTGGACCTGTTGCACCACCCAACCGGCACCCAGCAGACCAGGACCCCGGACTGGATCGTCCTCGCTTCGCCGCCCCAGCCGAAAGCGGACCTGTACTTCGCACTCCGGGAATTGGCCTCGACCGGTGTCGAGCGGCCACCGGTGCGACGGATCGGCGATTGCCTCGCCCCACGGCGAGCCCACGCTGCGGTGATCGACGGTCGCCGGGCCGCTGACGAGCTCAGCGGACTCCTGCTCGCGGCCACACCGTTGCAGGCACCGGCATCGCTGGTCCGCCAATCATGACCGTCGCCCCGGAGCGCCCGATCACCGCAGTGGTGCCGGTCCGCAACGGCGTGCTCCCGCTGGGAGCCGAAGAAACGGTGGCCGAGGCGGGGGGCTCGGCCCTGGTGGTCGGCTCCGGTTGCATCGACGCAGCCCGAAAACTCGTCGGTGCCGCACGGTCGGTCCGCACCATGGAACTGGGCAACTACGCCCCCGGCACGTGGGCTCGGGCCGTGGCCGAGGTCGTGGTCGATCTGCAGCTGATGGGCGACGAGGCCCAGCCGGCGGCCGTCGGCGGTGGACGGGCCGAGAGTTCGACGGCCAAGACCCGGCACCACCTCCTGCTTCCGGCGTCTCCCGACGGCCGGGATCTGGGGCCGAGGCTGGCGGCAGTACTGGACCGCGACTTTGTTGCCTCGGCCATCAGGTTCGACCCGACGATCGCCGAGGTCACCCGATTCGGCGGCCGGGTCACCGAAACGCTCCACCTGACCGGTCCGGTGGTCGCCACCCTGCAACCGGGCGTCCGGGGTGTCGAGGCGACAGGATCGACTCCGGCCCCGACCGTGATCCCGATCGAGGGAACGAGGCACCGGACCGAGCCGCAATCTCAGCAGCAGCCGAGCCCGGTGGCTCTCGGCGGCCTCGATCCGGACTTGATCGAGGAGCTGCCTGCCGACCCGTCGACGATGGATCTGGCCGAAGCCGACCGGATCATCGGTGGCGGCGCCGGCCTCGGGTCGCCGGAGGCGTTCGAAACACTACGGCGACTCGCCGACCGGCTCGGGGCTTCCACCGGTGGCACCAGGGTGGTGACGGACTGGGGCTGGCTTCCGGTCGAGCGGCAGATCGGGACCACCGGTGTCACGGTCGACCCGTCGCTCTATGTTGCGTTCGGTATCTCCGGTGCGGTGCAACACACCGCCGGGCTCGGCTCTCCGACCCACGTGATCAGCATCAACCTCGATCCTCATTGCCCGATGATGGGGATGGCCGATCTCGCCATCGTGTGCGACGGCCCGGCGGTGCTCGACCGGCTCCTGACCCTCCTCGACCGCTGACGAGAGGCGGGCCGAGCCACCGCTCCCCGAGTTCGCCTGCGACCGGCATCGACCGCCCCGATGGCACCTGCCAGGGGCCGACCGGTCATTGCTGGACGAAGCCGTCAGCCGAAGGTCCGCAGACCCCGGATCCCATCCCTGGCCAGGTCCCTCAGTTTCAGCTTGTTGTCCTTTGCCGCAGCCCGCAGCAGCCGGCGCAGTCCCGGTTTCGGCGTCGGGTTGGTGACGGTGAACAGCCGCTCGGCGATGTCGCACACCATGCCGGGGTAGGCGGTCTGAACCCGCTCCGACAGCACCAGCTCCGGGGCGTCCTGCAGCCGCCGGTGGTCTGCCAGCACGAACGACTGCTCGAGCAGCTTGCGGTAGCGGGCCAACGACCGGGCCGAGAAGTCGTTCCTGGCATGGGCTGCGACTGCGACCTCGCCGGCAACCGCACCCGAGCCGATGGCGAAGTTGACGCCTTCCAGCCAGATCCCGGCTGCCAGCGTCATGCAGGCCGCGTCACCGGCCACCAGCATGCCGTCGGTATACAGCTCCGGCATCGTCCTGTAGCCCCCTTCGGGGATCAGGTGGGCCGAGTACTCCTTCAGCTCGGCCCCCTCGATCAGGGGGGCGATCGCCGGATGCAGTTTAAGCCTGGCGATCAGTTCTTCCGGGCGGAGACCGGCCTTCGACAGCTCATCGACGCTGACGACGACACCGACCGCCACCGACTCGAGATTGGTGTAGACGAAGCCACCGCCGGCCAGACCCTGGGTGGCACCGATGATCTCGATATCCACCCCCTCCCGGCCGCGAACGCCGAATCGCTCGTCGATCACCTGCTTGGGCAGGGCCAGTGTCTCCTTGGCCCCCAGCGTGAAGTGTGAGGACTCGGCGTGGGCGTACAGCCCGGCCTGCTTGGCCAGGAACGAGTTGACCCCGTCGCAGGCGATCACCACCGGGGCCCGCAGCAGTCCGTCCGGGCGGTCGGTCACCACCCCGACCACCGAACCGCCCTCGATCACCAGTTCCGTGGCGGTGGTGGAGGTGACGAGTGTGGCCCCGGCGGCGACCGCCTTGTCGGCCAACCAGCTGTCGAAGTCGGGTCGGTAGGTGGTGGCACCGTTGTACGGTTCGCGGCCCCACGCCTGGGTTCGATAATCGACGGTCAGTGCCCGATCCTCGTCCATGACCATCGTCGATCGCCTCGTCACCCAGCGCTGGACCGGCATCTCGTCGTACCAACCGGGGACGAGATCATCGAGGATCCGCCCATAGACAACGCCGCCGTACATGTTCTTCGCTCCGGGGAACGGTCCCCGTTCGAGAAGCACCACCGACAGCCCGGCTCGGGCCGCCACCATCGCCGCCGCCGAACCCGCCGGACCGGCTCCGACGACGACCACGTCCACTTGTTGTGCTGCGCTCACCGTGCCAGCCTAGTTTCGCCGTGCCCTCGACCCGGCCCCGGACGGCGCAACGTCGCTTCCGGCCTTCGGGGTGGCGACGCTCGATCAGTGATACTGGCGGATGTCGACCAGCGGCGGGTCACGGTGGCGAACATGGGCGTAGCCGGCCAACCCGATACCGCTGAGCAGGACGATACCGGCCAGGAGCCCGCCGATCAGCAGATACGGCGGGCCGCCGTCGCCGTCTTCTGGAAGCGCAGCCAACGCCACTGCGGGATCGACGTCGGTACCGGTCCCGGTTGCGTCCAGCACCGAGCCGACAGACGAACCGGGGGCCACCAGCGTGACATCGCTACCGGTCATCAACTCGAACGATGCCGTCGTCGGCACAGTGGTGGTGGTTGTCTGCGGGGTTGTCGTGGTCGGTGCCGAGGTCGAGGTGGCGGTGGTGGTCGACGAAGTGGTGGTCGTGGCGGGCGTCGACGAGGTGGCTTCGGAGGTGGTCGACGATTCGGCGCTGGACGAGCCGGTCATCGACGAACCGGAAGGATCGCCGCTGGTGGTCGTTTGATCCATTGTCGTGGTGGTCGCCATCGTCGACGAGGTCGAGGTGGTGGGCGGGTTGCGGAACGAATAGCCAGGCCCCTCGAAGCCGTTCCCGGACCCGTCGGGGTCGACGAACTCGCCGTTTCGGGACGAGACCTCGGCGAAGAACGACAACACACCGGCCACCGCCGCCGGATGCCGGTGGGCGATGACCAGGGAGATGTCGCTCCCCGGTTCCATTGCCTGACGGTTGGTGCACCGCAGGATCTGGTGGCGCCCGACGCCACAGGCGTTGCCCGGCAGGTTCTTCAGCCCCCCGGAGGAGAAGCGCGACACCTCGATGGTTGCGGTCTCGGCACTGTCGCTGCGATCGACGAAGATGACGAGCGAGATCGAGTCGGCCGGTATGGGATCGGGTCCCCGGTTCTCGATGGTGATCCGGTACCGCATCTCCGAACCGGTGGTGATGCCCCCGCCCTGGGGGCCCTCCTCAACCGCCGCGGTCAGCCTGAGGTCGGCGATGGGGACGACCGTCACCCGGGCCTGAGCCGGGGCGGCGGCCAGCAGCGCCAACGCCACCGAGGCGATCGCCATGACGGCGAGCGTCCGGGCGGGAAACGGCCGCTGCGCAAACCCGCGACCGCGAACAGTTGTTGGAACTTGAGCGATGCCCGGTATCCGTTGCCTCATCACCATCCGCCACGCCTTGCGAGAGGCTACCCCCGCGCCACCGTTATACCAGCACCACAGGTCCACGGCACGTCATCGAACCACCCGCCGAGCGGCCTCATGGTTCTGGCCGTCCACCACTATGGTTGGCTCCATGAGCGCCCAGCCGACCGGCGAAGAAGAACGAAGCGCTGAAACATCGCACCGATCCGGCCCCGCCGGGACGGCCCGATCCGTCGAGCCGGCCGGCGACCAGGCCGGAACCGAGCTGTCGATCCTCGGTCACACCGTTCGCCATCCGATCGAACACGTCGAGTGTTTCCCCGCCCCGGACGGTTGTTCCAGCGTACGTTTCTCCTCCGACGAGTTGAGCTCGCTCTGCCCGGTCACCGGGCAACCGGACCTGTCGTCCATCGTCATCGAGTACGGCCCCGAGCGCCACTGCATCGAATCGAAGTCCTTGAAGCTCTATCTGTGGGGCTTCCGCGACCGGGCCATCTTCGCCGAAGCGCTGTCGGCGGCCGTGGCTCGGGAGGTGTGGACCAGTGCGCAACCGCAATGGGTGAGGGTTTCGGTGACCCAGCGCCCCCGGGGTGGAATCGAACTGCGGACCACGAGTGTGCTCGGTGCCGCTCCGCCCGAGCACACCTTCGCCTAGGGAGGGCGATCCGCCCGACCATCGGTACCGACTCCGGGAACCGCTACCGTTGCCTGCTACGGGGGTCCCCTTTCCGTCCGGAAAGCTGGTGCGTGGGCTCCGTGAAAGGAACCAACATGTCCGGACTCGTCGACGGAATCCTGGGGCAGCTCGGGCCCTCCGGCCTGTCACAGATCGCCAAGGGCCTCGGGGCCGATGAGAGCGACGTCGGCGCCGCGGTTGCCGCCGCGCTGCCGACGATCATCGCCGGGATGGCGAACAACACCAAGCAACCGGCGGGGGCCGAGTCGCTGGCCAATGCCCTCAACGACCACAGCCCGTCGGTCTTCGATGCCCTGGGGAGCCTGCTCGGCGGCGGCGGCGACGGTGCGGCAATCCTCGGTCACGTCCTGGGCGGTCGTCAGCCGACCGTCGAGCAGGGGCTGGCCAAGAAGACCGGCGTCGACCTCAACCTGATCATGAAACTGCTCCCGATCCTGGCGCCGCTGGTCATGGGCTACCTGTCGAAGCAGAAGCAGGAGCAGCAGCTCGATCCGGGCGGACTCGGCAGCGTGCTCAACGAGGAGCGGCAGCGGGTCGAGACCAAGGAACCGGGCCTCGGTGGGCTGGCCTCACTGCTCGATGCGGACGGCGACGGGTCCGTCATCGACGACATCCTGGGCAAGCTGACCGGACAATAGGATGGAACTCGTGAACCGACCCCCCACGTCAACGGTCTCGTTCGAGGATCGCATGTCGACGGTGGAGTTCCGGGTCGGTTCACGGGCCCACATCACGGTTGAGACCGAGGTCTGCCGGTCCTGTACCACCAAGGCCTGTGTGGTGTGTTGCCCTGCCAACCTGTTCGTCCCCACCAGCGACGGCGGGATCCTGTTCAACTACGAGCAGTGTTTCGAGTGCGGCACCTGCTACCTGGTGTGCAACAACGAGGGCGCCATCGCCTGGACCTATCCCGACGGTGGCCACGGCGTGGTCTTCAAGCGGAGCTGACCCTTGGCCGACGGCGAGGCCGCACCGCCCGAGACGATCGTGGCCTGCCTCAAATGGGTTCCGACGCGACCGGAGATCGATCCGCTCTCCGGGACGGTCGACACCGATGAGCGCTTCAGCGGCCTGAGCCCGGCCGACCGGGCGACCCTGGAGTGGGCCCTTCGGGTTGCCGATGGTCGCCACGCCGCAGTCGTGGCGGTCTCGGTCGGGTCGGCGGCGGCCGACGTCGGGCTGCGGGACGCCATCGCACACGGGGCGTCGGCGGCCTGCCGGGTCCACTGCGACGAGCCCCAGCTGCTGACCAGCCGGGCCGTGGCCCGCGGTCTGGCATCTGCCTGTGGCGACGCCTCGCTCGTCTTCTGCGGCAACCACAGCCTGGATCGCGGCTCGGGCTCGGTCCCGGCCTTTCTGGCCCACGAGCTGGGTTTCGGCCAGGCCCTCGGCTGCGTACGGTTGCACTGTACACCGGACGGCACCGTCGCCGAGCCGCTGGTGGCCGAGCGTCGCCTCGACCAGGGTCGCCGGGAACGGCTGTCGGTCGATCGGGCCACCGTGCTGTCGTTCGAAGGTGGGCTGGAACTCCGACGGGCCCCGCTGCGAGCGGCGATCGCCTCCACAGAGGTGACGATCCCGGCGGTCGACATGCCGGCCGTGACAGGCCCCGGCGCGACAACGGTCGTCGGCTCGGGTCCGTTCAGGCCCCGGGCCAGGATGCTGGCCGGCCCCGAGGGTTCGACCCCGGACCGCATCAAACAGCTCACCGGGGTCGATCGGGAACGCCCTTCCTCCCAACAACTGGAACTCGAACCAGCTGAGGCGGCCGAGACGGTACTGGACCGACTTCGGGAGTGGGGGTACCTCGATGAGCAATCGCCCCCCGGCTGAGGAGCAGCCGGCATCGCTGGGGGCGATGACCAGCGATGAGGCGGCCGATGCCGGTCCAGCGACCCTGCTGGTACCAGTGGGGGCCACGGAACAACACGGGCCGCACCTGCCTCTCCACACCGACACCATCATCGCCGAGGCCTGGGCGTGGAGGGTGGCGGCGTCGATGAAGGAAGCCGGCCACCGGACCGTCGTCGCACCTGCGCTGGCCTACGGCTCGTCCGGCGAGCATCAGATGTTTCCCGGCACCCTGTCGATCGGGGCCGAGGCGCTGCGGCTGGTGATCATCGAGCTCACCAGGTCGGCCTCCCAGACCTTCGAACGGGTGGTCTACCTCTCGGGCCACGCCGGCAACCTGGAACCGCTCTCCGACGCCGTCGATCAGCTCGTCGCCGAAGGCCACCGGGTCCACCATCTCGTACCCGGATGGTCAGCGGGCGAGGGCTGGAACGTCGATGCCCACGCCGGCCGAACCGAGACCTCACTGCTCCTCCACCTTCGCCCCGCCGAGGTCAGACACGACCGGATGGTGCCCGGCGACACCAGGCCGTTGCGCGACATCATGGCCACGATGCGATCGGCCGGTGTCGGAGCCGTGGCGGCCAACGGCATCCTCGGCGACCCGACCCATGCCGACCGGGAAGAAGGCCGTGATCTCCTGGTCGACCTGGTGGCCCGGACGGTGAAGAAACTCCTGACCGACCGGGCTGAGGGAGACGGTCAATACGACAGCGACGACGCCCACTGACTACTCTTTGGGTCCGTGTCGGCCGACCGACCGAACCAGAGCCGAACCTCGAAGGAACAAGTAGTGATCACAGCAGTCCACAGGACCCGACCATGGCGGCCGTGCCGCCGTCGCACCGGTGGCCCCGTTGACCGCTGACGGTGTCCCGATGGAGGTCTACGGTCCCGAGACGCTGGCCAGGCTCCGCCGTGAGGTGGTCGGGCGGTCGAGGGAGGCCGAGCTGGTGGTGGCGTCGTTGATGGCCGGTCGTCACCTGCTGCTGGAGGGCCCACCGGGCACCGGCAAATCCACGTTGCTCCGGGCCATCTCCCACGCCGGGCGTCAGGAGATGGAGTTCGTGGAGGGCAACGCCGAGCTCACCCCGGCCCGGTTGGCCGGCCACTTCGACCCGGCCCAGGTGATGGAGGCGGGGTACTCCGAGGCGGTCTGGGTCGACGGACCTCTGGTCCGGGCGCTGCGGGACGGTCGGATCCTGTACCTGGAGGAGATCAATCGGGTCCCCGAGGAGACGCTCAACCTACTGGTGACCGTGATGTCGGAGGGTGAGCTGACCATCCCCCGGCTTGGACGGGTCGAGGCCAACCCGAGGTTCCGCTTCGTTGCGGCCATGAACCCGTTCGATGCGGTCGGCACCGCCCGTATCTCGGGGGCGATCTACGACCGGGTCTGCCGGGTCGCCATGGGCTATCAGAGCGATGCCGAGGAGATCGACATCGCGGCGATGACATCGGACCTGCCCCGTGACCACATCGACAAGGTGGTCCAGGTTGTTCGGGCGACCCGGGAACATCCGGAGGTCCGGGTCGGGTCTTCGGTTCGGGGCGCCGTCGATCTGCTGGCGTTGTCCAACGATCTCGGTGCCCTTCGGGGCCGACCGGCCACGGATTTCTACATCGGTTTGGATTGTGCCCTGGCCGCCCTTTCAGGCCGGATCCGGCTGCACGAATCGACACACGCCACACCGGAGGAGATCGTCACCGAGCTGTGGACCGCCATCGTCGGTCCCCCGCCGGACCAGACGGCGAACGACGAGAGCCCGGACTCGGCGGGAAAAGCCCCCGGCCGCCCGGCGGCAGTCCGAACCTAGAAGAGCGGATCCTGACCGGCGAGGATGCCGAGAAGGCCCTGGCAGACGAGCGGCGGCGAACCGTCAGTCGCCGGGACCTCGACCGCAACGATTCGTTCTCCGACATATCGCCTGAACTGGGGAAACTCGACACGGAGCAGTTCCAGGAGCTGATGTCGGAGGATCCGGACGAGGCGCTGGAACTCCTGGCCAAGATGGCCCAGGCCACCGATTCGGAGTTGGCAAGGCTGGCAAGACAACTGGCCGGCAGGCTGGTGCTCGACCTGACGAGGACAGGCAAGGCCCGAACCCCGGGTGTCGGCAAGTTGGTACGGACCAGGGCCACCATCGACGGGGGCGACATCGACATCGACGGCAGCCTCGATCAACTCGTTTCCGCCAAGGCCGAAGGCAGGCCGCCCGCCCTCGACGAGCTCACCACAACCGCCTGGCAGCGCCCCCGGACCGCCATCTGCTTGTTGGTCGACCGGTCGGGGTCGATGAGTGGCGAGCGGTTGGCCAGTGCGGCGCTGGCGGCCGCGGTGTGCAGCTGGCGGGCCCCGGCCGAGTTCGCAGTCCTGGCCTTCGGCGATCGGGTGGTCTCGATCAAGGAGCTCAACCAGACCAAGTCGCCGGAATCGGTGGTGGCCGAGGTGCTGGCGCTGCGGGGCCATGGCACGACAGACGTCCAGCTCGCACTGCGAGCGGCCCAGCTCCAGCTGGCCGGCTCCCGGGCCGCCAGGAAACTGACCATCCTGTTGTCCGATGCCGAAGTCACCACCGGCGGTGACCCGACGCCCATCGCCAGGGCGCTCGACGAGCTGACCATTCTCGCCCCGAAGGAGGAACCGGAACACGCCAGGAAACTGGCCGCCGCCTGCGGCGCCCGGGTGGCAGAGGTCGGCGGGCCATTCTCGGTCCTCGATGCGCTGCGGACCCTCGTGCAATGACCTCACCGTCGCCTTCAAACCCGAGTCCGAAGCCAGCCGATCGGGACTCGCCGCCGATCCCACCCGGATCGACGCTGGAACCGGCGGCCGATCTTCGGGCCAGGGCCGGCTTCCGCATCCTCATCGGCGGTTCGCCTCTGACCATCACCCGGTTGAGTCCCGCCGGTGCCGACCTGGTCAAGGGGTGGTTCGCCGGGCGAGCGATCGGCGACCGGCGAGCCCATCAGGCCCTGGCCCGTCGACTGAGCGGGAACGGCATGGCCCATCTTCGCCCGCCGGTCGCTCGCCAAACGAAGTCGGGGGCCAAACCTTCGGCCGGCGGTGACCGGCCCACGATGGCGGTCGTCATTCCGGTCAAGGACGATCAGTCGGGCCTCACGGCCACGCTCGATCGCCTCCTGGCCGGGCCCGCAGAGTCGAGGCTGAACATCATCGTCGTCGACGACGGCTCGTCCCGACCACTCGACGTCGGTGACCGGCCGGTCCGGCTGATCCGACGGGCCGACTGCGGTGGGCCTGGTCAGGCCCGCCAGACCGGTTTGGCCGAGGTCGACGATGCCGTGGTGACGTTCCTCGATGCCGGAGTCATGGCCCTACCGGGCGACCTCGACCGGTTGGCGGCACTGCTGGACGACCAGGCCGTTGTGGCTGCGGCGCCGAGGGTCCGCTCGACCCCGGCCGAGCAGGCGGTGGCCCGTTTCGACGCACGACGATCGCCGCTCGACCTGGGGCCGACCGAGTCGCCGGTCGGCCCCGGTCGACTGGTCCCCTACGTTCCGACCGCCTGCCTGGTGGCCGCCACCGACGCCATTCGGTCCGCTGGTGGCTTCGACCCGGCCCTGCGGTACGGCGAGGACGTCGATCTGGTCTGGCGACTGGGCCGTCTCGGTGTCGTTCGATACCAGCCGGCGGTCGAGGTCTGGCACACGCCCAGAGTGACGATTGGCGCCATGGCTCGACAGCGCAGCGCCTACGGGTCTTCGGCCGCCCCGCTGGCCGCCCGTCACGGCTCGGCCGTCTCGCCGATCAGGATCTCGCCGTGGAGCCTCCTGGTGTTCGCCCTTGCCGCCCTTGGCCGGCCGTTCCTGGCCGTCGTCACCGTCGTCGGAACCGGCTTGGCGTTGCGTCCCAAGATCCGGCCGCTGCCCGATCTGACCGTGGAAGCGCTGTCGCTCACCGTCAGGGGCCACTGGTACGGTGGGCTCTCGGTGCTGACCGCGGCGGTCAGGGCCTGGGCTCCGCTGCTGGTTGTCGTCGGGCTCGCCGTGCCGTCGCAGCGCCGCAGATTGGCATCGATCGCAGCCGCAGGGTTCGCTCGGCGGCTGCTCGACGGGCCGAGGTCACCGGGAGCGGCGGCGCTGGACCTCGGACTCGGCGTCGTCGATGATCTGGCCTACTGCACCGGACTGTGGTTCGGCGTACTGAAACACCGGTCCCCCGCCGCGGTCGCCCCGGACCTGACCGCCTGGCCGAGACCGACACCACGCCGGAGGACCCCGACCCGGACCCGGCGATGAACCGGACCCGCTTCGGCGATGAACCGGCGCCTACCCGGCGATGAACCGGACCCGCTTCGGCAATGAGCCGCGCCCGCTTCGGCAATGAGCCGGGCCCGCTTCGGCAATGAGCCGGGCCCGCTTCGGCAATGAGCCGGGCCCGCTTCGGCAATGAGCCGGGCCCGCTTCGGCGATGACCGGCGCCTGCTCGGCGATGACCCGGCGCCTACTCGGCGATGACCCGGCGCCTACTCGGCGATGACCCGGCGCCTACTCGGCGATGACCCGGCGCCTACTCGGCGATGAAGAGGTCGAGGAGTTGGCCGTTGTTCAGGACCGCAGCGCCCCGTTCATCGGCCGAGGCGGCCAATTCGGGGTCGTCGGTCACCAGGGCGATGGGCCATTGCTCGGGGTAGGCATCGACCAACTCGTCGAGCGCGGCGGCCGGCTCGGTCGGCGGTGTGCTCAACCGAATCCGAACCGCTCGGGATGCGGGCAACGACTGGTCGTCGCCGATCCGGCCGTCGAACACCACGTCCGGCGCGGCCCCGCTGGTGGTCGACAGGTCGGCGAGATAGGTGACGAGCGCATCCCGCTGTTGGGCGACCGGCAGGCTGGGCCAACCGAGCTTCGCAACCGAATCACCGTCGACCAGGAGGACCACGTCTGGCGACGACACCACGAACTTGGCCACTGCCACCTCGTCTTCGAGAATGTCACTCGGGACGTCGATCTCCCGCCGCTTGCGCCCGGAATAGCGGCGGGCCCCCGGCTCGGTCGGGTCCTCGACCCGTTGGTCGTCGAGGCCGCCGAGGATCCTCGGTCGCCGAGGCGGCCCCTCGGCGATGGCGGACTGGTCGGCATCGGCGAAAATACTCGGCGGCGTCGGGGCGATCTGGGGCAGCACCTGGGTTGTCTCGTCCGGCGGGACCGTACCCGGGGCAGAGCCCGGCCCGAACCGCTCGCCGACCAGGGAATCCCCGAACCTGCGATCGTCATCGCCGGCACGATCGCCGGCGAGACCGATCTCCAACGGAGCCTCATCGTCGTTGAAGGTGCTCACCGTCTGGGCGATCAGCTCGCTGATCTCGTCGAGATCCTCCTCGTCGGCTTCGGGTACGGCAGATTCCGGCGACCCCATGCCACCGGTCTCGAGGGCCGTTTCGGCCGCTGCCCGCTCATCGCCGGCCGGGGTTCCACCGAACTTGTCGACCTCTGCCGCCACGGCCTCTTGAACCTCGGCCAGCTCGTCGTGGTCTTCGTCCGCGGCCAGGGGCGCTCCGGCTCGGGTCGCATCGACCGGCCCGGCCCACGACAGATCGATCTTGGCCGTTTCATCGTCGAGGCCGACCGGCGGGGCCGGCTCGACCGGTCGGTGCAGCGTCTCCTCGAGCGCCGAGGACCGTTCGGTACCGTCCTGGTCACCTTCTTCGGCCGTCGCATCCTCGCCTGGCGCCTCCATGCTCGATTCGCTCGGCAACAGCGTCTATGGTCTCCCCCTCGGTGGCATCGTCCTCGGCGGTGGCATCGTCCTCGGCGGTGGCATCGTCTTCGGCGGTGGCATCGTCCTCGGCGAGCCCGGCATCGGTTTCGGGCGCAGCGTCGGCGGTGGCGACATCGGAATGGAGGGCATCGGGTTCTGGCGACACATCGCCGGCCTTGACCGTAGGGTCGCCGTCCTCGGCCGGCTCGGCGGTTTGGTCCGCATCGACCACTGAAGGAGGTGTACCGATCAACGGCGCAGCGCCAAGGATGCCGACGGCGGCTCGAGGTTCCGTCAACGCACGGTCCAGCTCCGCCTGTTTCGCGTCGAGTTCGGCCTGCTTCGATGCCAGTTCCGCCTGAACACCATCCAGCGCGGCCTGTTTGGTCTCCAGCTCCGCCTGCACACCCTGGAAATCGGTCTGCTTCCCCTCCAACTCGCCCGCAAGGTGCTCCAGCTCGGCCTGCCTGGCCTCCGACTCCGCCTGCTTGAGGTCGAGTTCGGCCGTGATGGCCTCGAGCTCACCCTGAGCACGATCCAGCTCGGCCTGCCTGGCCTCCGACTCCGCCTGCTTGAGGTCGAGTTCGGCCGTGATGGCCTCGAGCTCACCCTGAGCACGATCCAGCTCGGCCTGCCTGGCCTCCGACTCCGCCTGCACACCCTCGAAATCGGTCTGCTTCCCCTCCAACTCGCCCGCAAGGTGCTCCAGCTCGGCCTGCCTGGCCTCCGACTCCGCCTGCTTGAGGTCGAGTTCAGCCGTGACGGCCTCGAGCTCACCCTGAGCACGATCCAGCTCGGCCTGCCTGGCCTCCGACTCCGCCTGCTCGCCCTCGAAATCGGTCTGCTTCCCCTCCAACTCGCCCGCAAGGTGCTCCAGCTCGGCCTGCCTGGCCTCCGACTCGGCCTGCTTGAGGTCGAGTTCGGCCGTGATGGCCTCGAGCTGACCCTGAGCACGATCCAGCTCGGCCTGCCTGGCCTCCGACTCCGCCTGCTTGGCCTCGAACTGCGACTTGATGGCCGCCAGCTCGGACTGCACCTCCTCGATCTCGCTCCGTTTCGAGACCAGCTCGGCGCGCGTTGCCTCGATTTCGGCACGATTGGTGTCGATTTCGGTCTGCTTGGTGTCCAGCTCGGCGCGGATGGCATGGACGTCGGTCTCGGCGTCGGCCAGCGCCACCCTGGCGTCGTCCTCGGAGGCCCGCAGTCGGCCCAGTTCCGATTTGGCCTCGTTGAAATCGTGACGGACCTCTTCCAGCTCGAGGTTCGCCTCGGTCAGCGCCGCACTTGCGTTCTCCTGGGCGACCTTGAGCCTGGCCAGTTCCCGACTGCCTGCTTCGTGCTCCAGCCGGATCGTCTCGAGTTCGCCCACCGCCTCGGCCAGTTGCTGGTCCAGTGAGGTGCGGGCGGTCTCGGCCAGCGAGAGTTGCTCGGTGAGATCGGTCAGCTTCTTTCTGGTGCGTTCCGCCTCTTCCTCGTAGCGACGCTCGCTCTGCTCGAGCTGTGAGCTCAATTGCTCCTTCTCGACCCGGACGTCGGCCGCAGCCACCAGATCGGCCTGCAGGTCGTCGAGCGACGCCGACATCGTGTTGCGTTCCTCGGTGAGCCTGACGATTTCGGCTGCGCTCTGCTCCGCCAGGTCGTCGAGTTCGAGGAGCCGGTTGGCCAGCTCCTCTCGCTGGCGGCGCTCGGCCTGAAGATCATTGGACAGCGGGCCGACGCGGCCTTCGAGAGTACGGACCTTTTCCAGCAGGTGGTCCCGGTCTGCGGCCGCGGCCGCAGCCTCACCCCGAAGCTGGCCCCGCTCGTTGATCAGCTCGTCGCGGGCTTCGACGAGATCTTCTCGCTCCCGGACCAGGGAATTGATCCGCGACTCGTACTCACGGTCGATCTGCTCCAGGTCGTTCATCCTGGCCAGCAGCACGTCGCGCTCGACGCGGAGCTCGTTGAGGGTCCGGCGGTCGGCGTCGTTGCGCTGGCGGGTCTCGGCCTGCTCGCTCAGCACATCGGCCAGGCTGGCCTGCAGTTCCGTGAGCTGGCTTTGCAGGCCGTCGCGCTCCGCCCGCAGCGTTCCCACCTCGGCCGCCAGCCGCTCGCTGTCGACCTTCAGAGCCAGGTGCTGGGTGCGGGTGGTCTCCAGCGCCAGTTCGGTATCGGCAAGGCGGGAGGTCAGCTCGACATTCTGGGTCTTGAGGCTGTCGGCGGCGGAGGTGCTGGTCTTTATCTGCTCCTCGAAGCTCTCGGTCTGGGCGATCATTCTTGCCAGTTCTCGACTGGTTGCCTCGAGTTCGGTGGTGAGCGACTTGTTCGATGCGCTCAGCTCTCCGACGTCGACCCCGCCGGACTTCTCCTCGACTTCCATCACCCTGGCCAACAGCTCGTCGCGTTCGGCCTTGACGGCGATCCGATCCTCCCGGATCTGGTTCCGCTCAGACGTCATGACTTCGAGCTGGGACTTGACGACGCTTCGCTCCCGCTCGGCTTCTTCCAGCAGATGCTGGGTTCTCGACAGCCTGTCGTCCAGACTGATGGCCGAGACCTGGGCCTCGGACGCCCGATTCTCGATCTCGATCCGCTCGTCGCGGACGCCGGCCAGTTCCTTCTCCAGCTGGACCTGGCGCTTCAACGTTTCCGAGTGGAGGCGCTGGGCCTCCTCGCGCTCGTGGCGGGCGGCGGCCAGATCGGCCTGGGCGATGGACAACTCGTGGCGGGCGGTTGCGAGGTCGCTCTCCAAGGCCCGGACATCGGTTTCCAGCGTGCTGTCACCGTATGGACCATCGGATCCTGGCGAGGAGGCGAAGCTGCTGACGACGGTCTCGCGCTCGCCTGCCAGTCGATCGACGAGCCCTCGAAGACTGGACAGCTCACTCTCGAGCGCATCGGCCTCGAAGTCCAGCTCCCCGCCGTTCGATTCGGCCGACGGATGGTCGGCTTCGGTCAGCGGTGGGAAATCGCCGTCTGTCGGTCGTTGCTGGTCAGCTTGATTGGTCACTGCAGTCTGTCCAAGGGAAGAGGGGAGGCGTTCGAACGGTGGTGGAGGCGGCGGTTCCCGGCGGGCGTCGTCCGACCCGCCGACCGAACCGACCCCGGCCATCGGGGCATCGGCGATCGGTGGGCTGGCCGGGGTGAAGGTCTCGCCGGGGTCGAAACGGTAGTCGGGTTCCTGAGGCTCGGGTGGCTGGGCCTTGACCAGCTCGACAGGCGCCGCAACGAGGTCGTTGTAGAACTGCTCCAGCTCGGGATCCGGTTCCGGGCCGCCAAGTCTGTCCAGATCGCCGTCCAGATCGTCGTCCGGCTCGGCGGTGAGCATCTCGAACTCCTGGGCCCATCCGCTCGGGCGGTGCAGCCACAGGTACCCGGCCCGGCCAACCGTTTCCTCCGTCGCCCGTGATGCAACCCGGGCCCGGAATTCCGAGTCGTCCTCGATGGCCTGTTGGGCGACGGTGATGGCCCGGCGGGGAAGCTCGGCAACGTAGAGAAAACTGCGCATGCTGGCCGGCGATTCCACCGGGTGGTCGGACTCGGTGTCGTCTCGGGCGACGACGAAAGCAAGCTCACACGCCGCCTGTAGTGACTCCGCCCCCATCACATGGCTCCCGTCTGCCCCAGCTCACTGACCGAATCGCTCGTTCCGCACCACCCGCACAACACCTGTTCGATGGACTCCGAGATCACCTCCGGGTTCGGCGGCCCCGCAAGCCCGTCCACCGTGATGCTGTGTATCTCTCTGATACGCCGTGTTACCACTACTTCGAACCTTGTCATGTTGCCGCAGGTAACACAACGGTAGCGAGTCTTCACCACGCTGGTACAGGCTATCTTGACCCAGACGACGAAAGTTAGTCACTCAGAGTGACTGGGCCGAATGGCCCAACGTCAACTGGTTTCTCCTAGGCGGAATTCAGCCGTCTGGTGACGACCCGCAGCTGCTCGAGTTTGGTCATGGCACGACCGTCGTCGATCGCCGACCGGCAGGCGGCGAGGCCGGCCGGCAGGTCCGATACCTCACCGGCGACCACCAAGGCGGCGGCGGCGTTGAGGGCCACGATCTCTCGATAGGGACCGGAATCGCCTCGGAGCAATCGCTCGAAGATGGCCACGTTGTCCTCCGCCGAACCGCCGACCAGACCGCTCAGATCGGCCTGCGGAATGCCGAGCGACTGCGGCCGGATGACCCGTTCCTCGATGGCCTGGGGGCTGACCTCGTAAACGACCGACTCCCCCCCGATCGACAGCTCGTCGAGCCCGTCCGCACCGGCGACGACCCAGGCCGAAATCGAGCCGAGGGCCTGGAGCGCCCGGGCCATCAATGCGGCCCGCTCCGGTGAGGACACGCCGACGACCTGCCTCGCCACCCGACCAGGATGAGCCAACGGCCCGAGCAGGTTGAACACCGTCGGGATGCCGAGTTCGGCCCTGACCGGCCCGGCGAAGCGCATGGCGGGATGGAAGTTTCGGGCGAAGGCGAAGCCGAGGCCGACCTCATCGACACAGGCTTCGAGCTGGCGGGGCCCGATCTCGATCGACACGCCGAGGGCCTCCAGGAAGTCGAACGAGCCCGAGGTCGATGACGCCTTGCGGTTGCCGTGTTTGCAGATGACCGCACCCGCCGATGCGGCGACCACGCTGGCCATGGTGGAGACGTTCAATGCGTGACGCCTGCGATGCTCGGAGCCCCCGGTACCGACGATGTCGACCGCTCGGCGGTCAACCGCCAACGGCTCCGCAGCGTCGGCCATCGCCGTAGCGAAACCGGTGAGTTCGTCAACCGTCTCGCCCTTTGCCCGCAGCGCCACGAGGAGTCCGGCGATCTGGGACTCGGTGGCCTGGCCGGTCAGGATCTCGGCCATGGCCGCTTCGGCTTGTGGCCGGGTGAGATCGCGGCCGTCGATGAGCTTTGCCAGCAGCCCCGACCAGCCGCCGTGGTCGGCCACCGTCGAGTGCGTCGATGCGGGGTTCGTTTCACTGGAAGTAGACGTCCGGTCACTATAGCGACGGCCCCGAGGCTGGGTGATGCGCTGCCGGTCGAGCTGCCCCGGGTCGCTGGCGCCGGCCCCGGTCAACCTTGCGGTGGCCTCAAGCCATCCAGGGCTTCGGAGAACCGCTTTGCATAGTCGGCCTCGGCCCGACCGAGACTCTCCATCCAGTCGGCGATCTCGTCGAAGCCTTCATCGCGGGCCGTCCGGGCGAAGTCTGGATACATGGTGGCCGCTTCGGCCTCCTCGCCGGCGGCCGCCGAGAACAGGTTCTCCTCGGTGTCGCCGATGGGCAGACCGGTTGCCGGGTCGCCGACCTCGGCCAAGAAGTCGAGGTGCCCGACGGCGTGGCCGGACTCCCCCTCGGCGACGGCCCGGAACAGCGCCGCCGCGGCCGGCTGGCCCTCGACGTCGGCCTGCTGAGCGAAATACAGGAACCGGCGGCTGGCCTGGCTCTCCATGGCGAAGGCGGTCCGCAGGTTCGCTTCGGTTCGTGAACCACCCAGGTTCGGCATGTGACGACTTCCTCCTCCACGGTCCGCGCCGATGCCGGCGCTGGCCGGACCCCAAGCGGACGCTGATCTTGGCTACCCTTTGTGCAGTGAGCAGATTCGACTGGACGATCGTCCGCACTGCGGCCACCGGCGGGCTCATCATAATCGTGCCCGGTGCGTTCATCGCCGCCCAGCTGTTCGGTGGTCAATCGGCCTCCGGCTGGGCCTGGGGCTTCTTCGGCGTGGTGCTGATCGGGTTCGCCCTTTCCGGCTACATCGGTGGCAGGCTCCGGCCGGACACCCCGATGCTGCACGGGTCGGCCGGGGCGCTGGCGGCCTTCGTCGTAGCCCAGGTCTTCGGTGTTGCGGTCACCGTGGCCCGGGGAGGCTCCATCAGCTGGATCGTTATCCCGCTCACCGCACTCCTCGCCATCTCGATGGGCGTTGCCGGGGCGCTGATCAGCGATCTGGTCCACCGCCGGGCGGCCAGGGTGGCCTGACCAGCGCCGCCGCCCGTTCCCATACGGAGCACTACCTGGTACCTTCGGGACGTCGGGTGAGTTGACCGGGTGACCGCGGCCGTTTCGTTCCACGAAGCGGCTGAGGAAGGTCGGGGCTCCGCAGGACAGGATGCTGGCTAACGGCCAGTCGGGGAAACCCGCAGGAAAGTGCCACAGAAAACAGACCGCCGATGGATCGGTTCACCGATCACAGGTAAGGGTGAAACGGTGCGGTAAGAGCGCACCAGCGGCCGGGGCGACCCGGGCGGCTAGGTAAACCCCATCCGGAGCAAGGTCAGACGGGGCGACGGGCTGTCCGTCCCTGAGCCTTCGGGCCCAGTAGTCCCGGGTAGACCGCAAAGATGGATGGTCACCGATCGGGATCCCGGTAACGGACCCGTGAACAGAACCCCGCCTACAGGTCGACTCACCCGGCCGACCCTGCGGCCACAGACCACACCATGCCGAAATGGGCCAGCGCGGCGAGGACCGTGAAGCCGTGCCACACTTCGTGATACCCGAACGTCATCGGGCGCAGGGTCGGTCGACGGCAGAAGAACAGGATCGCCCCCAGCGTGTACATCACGCCACCGGCCACCAGAAGCACGAACTCGCCCCCGCTGAGGTGGCGCAGGATCACCGGTAGGGCGACCACGGCCACCCAGCCGAGCGCGATGTAGCCGGCGTTGCTGAGGCGCAACAGCACCGGGCCGCCGAACAGCTTCACCGCGACCCCGATCAGTGCGCTGACCCAGATCACGATCAGAATCGGCAACCCCCACGCCGGGGGGAGGGCCAACAGGCAGACCGGAGTGTACGTCCCGGCGATCTGCACGTAGATCATCGAGTGGTCCAGTCGCCGCATGATGCCCTGGGCTCGTTCGGACCGGGCCAACAGGTGGTACGCGGCCGAGGTGCCGAACAGCAGCATCAGGCTGATCACGTAGATCACCAACCCGACCGCATCGTGCAACGAGTCGGCGGCCCAGACCAGTGCGGCGCCGGCCGGGAAGCTGACGAGGAACCCGACCAAGTGGATTCGCCCCCGCCACCGGGGCCGAAACTGGCCGTCAGCCACCGAGAACACCGGCTTGCCCTCAGCCATCGTTCGACCGATCGAGGTCGATCGTCTCGAGATGCGAGACACCGTTGAACAGCCGTAATGAAGGCCCGTTTGCCGACACCGCGATTTCGGTGATCGACGCCTGGGCCACGAAGCAGCGCCAGGACACCGCCATCGGGCAATCGAGAGCCCAGGCCACCGATGCCTTGATCGGCGATACATGGGTGACAACGACGACATCCTGGTCGGCGGCCGGCGCCGCCAGCTCGTCCAGGGTGGCCATGACCCGCTCCCCCAGCTCGTTGAGGGTCTCACCCCCCGGTGGCCGGAAATCGCTGTCGCTTCTCCAGCGAGCCCACACCTCGGCCGGGATGTCCCGCAACGGCTTCAGGTCGAAGTCTCCGTAGTCCAGTTCGATCAGGCGATCGTCGATCTCGACCGGTAGGCCGAACGCTTCTGCGGTCTGACGGCAACGGGCCAATGGGCTGCTGACCACCATCGCCGGGGCCGCGACCGCAGCGGCGATCGCCTTGGCTTGGGCCTGCCCGGCGTCGTCGAGGTCGGGGTCGGCCCGACCGAGCAGCAGGCCGGTGGCGTTGGCCTCGGTGCGCCCATGGCGGCAGATGTAAAGGCTCACTCGGCTCCCGCCTCTGATGTGTTGACGGTGTTCATCGTATCGTCGGTGGGATTCAGGACCAGCCCCTGGCGAGGTGGCCGGTTCGCAACAGGCGTGACCGGTTCTCCGGCTTGTCCAACTCATAGCGTCGCACGGCGAAGACGGCAACGCCCACCGCCACCAGCTCCAGTACCAACCGCCACCCCAATGCGGTGGCCTCAGGGAGCGGCTCGTCTGCCAGCGACCATCCGAACGCCGGCCACCAGAAGAGGGCGGCCGAGCTCCAGCTGGCGTCGAGCACCAGGTGGAAGAACATCCCGATCGGGACCCCGAGCAGTCGACGACGGACCAGCCGCCGTCCCATCGTGGTCAGCATCACAACGGTCAGCACGGTCACCGGACCGAGCAGTGTATGGAGGACGAACGGCCTGCCGAACGGTACCTCGACAAGGGGAAGGGCCGCCCCCAGCGCCACCAGCCGGTAGTCGACCATCGGGCTCTTGAAGATCTCGGCCACCAGAAACGGGGCAACGACCACGAACCAGAGGAACACCCCGCTACCGGACCAGCAGACGACCGCACTCTTCGCAGGTCACCACGGCATCGTCTGCCATCTTCTGCAACCGATCGACGGCGACCGCGGAGAGCTGTATGTGACAGCCGTCGCAGCGACCGTCGACCAGTCTGGCGACCGGTACGCCGTCGAATTGACCCCGCAACCGTTCATAGCGATCGAGCAGCTCGGGGTTGGCCGGCTCGGCCGCGGCCGAGCGCCTGGCTTCCAGCTCTGCGATCTCGGTCTCGATCTCGGCCACTTCGTCTACCAGTTCACGTTCCCGATCCCTCCGCCGCGACTCGACCACGGCGCGGTTGGCGGCCAGCTCGGCCGCCTCGCCGTCGACCGCTTCGATCTGCTCCATGATCTCCAGGTCGTCGTCCTCCATGTCGGTTTGTCGTTTGAGGAGCAACGCAGCCTCGTCCTGAAGGGCCAGCAGATCCTTGGAAGCCGTCACCTCACCGCCGTAGAGCTTGGCGTCGACGTCCTTGCGCTTGGCGGCGATCGTCGCCACCTCGTCCTCCAGGCGCTTCTGGCGACGCTCCAGCTCGTGGAGCCGCTCCGCGACCTCGGCGGCCGCGGCATCGTCGGCCGCCAACTCGGCGTCGATCTGCTCGATCAGGGCCTTGGTCGGATGATGGTCCCGACGATGACGGAGTCGGGTGAGCGACAGGTCGAGCGCCTGAACCTGGATAATCTGTTCGTACGCCTGAGAGGCCAATCCGGTCCGTCCTCGGTGGGTTCGTCGACTGATCGATTCAAACCCTATTGGCTGGCGCCGCCGACCACCAGGGCGGTGGCCGAATCGTCGCAGGGTCAGCCGGGCAGAACCTCGCCTGGATTGTTCGTCTGGCCGGGGCCGATCGGTGCCGGGACGGTGACCGGAGGCTGGGGCCGGGGCGGCGGGGCGGCGTCTTCCGGCTGTCCGGGGTTGGTTGGCTCCGGTTCCGGCGGCGGTGGCGGCGGGGCGGTGGTGCTGGTGGTGGTGACCGGCCGGAAGCAGTCGAAACGGCCGTCGTTGTTCTGATCGATCAGCTCGGTACCAACCGTGCGACCCTCCACCTCGAATTGGTCGCAGAAATCGATTTCGCCCTCGACCTTGAGATACCGGCCGCCCCGGGCCGGCTCGGGCTCGATGAAGGGCACCGGTTCGAGGTCGGCATGGATCTCGTTCATGTAGGCGCCCCAGATCGTGGCCGGGAGCCCGCCGCCGAAGCTGTTCCAGCCCGGGATCCGAATCCGGGTGGTGGCATCGTCGGGGTTGCCGAGCCACACTGCGGTTGCGTAGTAATCGGTGTAGCCGACGAACCAGGCGTCGACGAAGTCGTTGGTGGTACCGGTCTTGCCCGCCGCAATGTGCCCCCCGCTGAGCTGGGCTCGAGTGCCGGTCCCGGACTGGACATTGCTCTCCAGAACCCCGGAGATCTGGCGGGCGGTCTGCTCGCTGACCGCCCGGGTCCAGTCCTCCTCCTTCTGGTAGATGATGTTGCCGTCGCGATCTTCGACCCGCTGGATGTACCACGGTGCGTTGTACCGACCGTCGTTTCCGAGCGCGGCGTAGGCGCTGGCCATCTCCATGGGGTGGACGACGGTCACGCCCAACGGCAACGAGAGGAACTCGCCGGCCTCGGCGGGAAGGGTGCTGATACCGAGCCTGCGGGCGACCTGGGCCACCTTGTCGTTGCCGACCACCTGGCCGAGGCGGACGAAGGCGCAGTTGTTGGATGCCCTGGTGACCTCGGCGATCGTGCCCCGGCCTCGGAAGCGGCCGCCGACGGTGTACTTCCCGTTGCGAGCCGTCGGGTCTGCGAACGAGCATGGGCCGTCGGCCCGAACGGAGTCCCGGGGCGAAAAGCCGGCCTCGAACAGAGCCGCCAGTACGAACGTCTTCATCGATGAGCCGGGCTGGCGCAGCCCCTGGGTAGCGAGGTTGAACTTCTCTTTTCGAACTCGGGGCCGCCGACCACGGCCCGAACGGCGCCGCTGTGGGTGTCGACGGTGGCGATTGCCACGGTGAAGCCCTCTTCGGTTTCCGGGAGGAGGTCGGCTCTGGCCTGTTCCGCCGCTCGCTGGGCAGCGGGATCGAAGGTGGTGTAGATCTTGAGGCCGCCCCGGTAGATCAGGTTGAACCGATCCTGGGCGTCGCCGCCGAGGATGGTTGGATCCTTGAGCAGCGCCTGGAGTGCCTCTTCGACGAAATAGTCGGTCGGCTTGGTGGAGATGGGCTCCTGCCGCTCCGCCGGCAGCGGCGCAAGCTTGTAGATGTCGGCTTCGTCTTCGGTGAGGTGTCCGGTTGCCACCAGCCGATTCAGGACCACCTCGCGACGCTCCCTTGCCGCCTCCGGGAATCGGGTGGGGTCGAACTGGGTCGGGTTCCGGATGATGGCGGCCAGGAGCGCAGACTCGGCCCACCCCAGCTGGGAGGCGTCCTCGTAGCCCCAGTACGTCTCGGCCGCAGCCTGGATGCCGTAGGCCCCGGACCCGAAGTAGACCGTGTTCAGGTACCGCTCGAGGATCTCGTCCTTCGTCATCTGGCGTTCCAGGCGCAGGGCATAGAACGCTTCGGTGCTCTTGCGGGAGAAGTTCTGCTCCGAGCTGAGAATCGAGATCTTCACCAGCTGCTGGGTGATGGTCGACCCACCCTGGGTGATGCCCCCGGCGTTGATGTTCTCGACCAGCGCACGGAACGTGCCCCGCAGGTTCACACCGTCGTGTTCGTAGAAGTCGGCATCCTCGATGGTGAGGATGGCGTCGATGACCTCCTGGGGTGTGTCATCGAGGCTGATCGGCTCGCGGTTCTCCTCCTCGGCCAGCACGGTGAGGAACGAACCGTCGCCGGCGAACATCGACGACCGCTCGGCCAGAACGCTGAGCTCCAGATCGGCTGCAGTGCCCTCGTGAGCGGTGACGATGGTGCCGACCTCGGGAATCACGATCACCGCCGCGGTGGCCGAAACGGCGGCGATGGCGATCAAGACGATCCCAAGGGATGCGATCCGCTTTGTGAAGCGCAGGATGAACACCGGACAAGCGTACAACTTCGACCCGCCCTTATCGGGTCACCGAGGCGATCAGAAGTCGGGTCTTCGCAGCACCGCAACGTCGGCCGGCGGCGGTGGAGGCCGCCTCAACCGGCAGCGGTGAAGACCGCCTCGGCCGGGCCGCTGTGATCGCCCCGGGGGCGGACCGCGTAGCCGAGCCGCAGGCCGTGTGTCGGCTCCCGAACGATGACGATCGAGACCTCCGAACCATCGAGGTCCGACGATCCGGCGAAGACGACGTCGCACCGGGGCCGGCAGGCCTTGGCCGCCGCTCTGGCCACCGCCGTCACCGGGTCCGAGCCACGGCCGACACCGGTTCGCCTGCCCGAAGCCGGCCCGGAACGGCGCCCGGACCCGCCCGGCCGCTCCCAGTCGGCATTGACCTCGGCCAACAGATCCGAGCCCTCGGACTTGAGCGATGCGGTCGTCCGGGCCCTGATGAGTTGGCGGGTCGCGTTCTTGGACTCGGTGTCGGAACAGGCGTCGACCACCGAACCCATGACCGCACCAAGCGCCTCGGACTCCTCCGAAGAGAACGAGGCCTTCCTGATGGCCACCGCGGCAACCGGCCCGGCCTCGTCGTCGATCCGCGACAGCAGCACCCAATGCCGCCCGATGGGAATCTGCCACTGCTCGTGCAACGTGGCCGGGCCGGGCGGCCTGGCCTCGATCGACGGCGGGCGCGCGTGCCGCCGGCTCGTGTTCGAGCACCCGCCACAGGTTTCCGTAGATCTCGAACAGCACCTGGGAGTCGGCGGCCCAGCTCGGCGGCAGCCTGGCCGCCAGGAACACCGGCGTCTGGGCTGGAATCATCGGTCGGTCCTCGATCCGGTCCAGTGGCCGGTTGCTGGTCGCCCTGGGCCGCCAGCACGATGCCGTCGAGGGCGAAACCGTCGGCGATCGACCGCAGCGCCGCATCGATGACAAACCGTCGAATTCCGTCGTTCTTTGCGTTGGCCTCCCCGCCGACCAGCTGAAGGAGCCCTGACGAACCGGGAACCGATGGTGGCGGGCCGGCCTGATTGTCGGTCAGGATCCTGGCCAGACCTCGACCGAGCCCACCCGAGGACCTGCGCCGTTTTCGCTTCCTGCTGGCAGGGGAAGTGTCGGATTCGGCGAAAGCGGCGGCGATGGCGGGCTGGTTCGATTCGGCGGTGACTACGGTGCGGCGAATAACGAAACCCTACACCACAACCACGCAGCGCTCCGGAGCCATTTGGAAGAAATCGAGCGCATCTTGGGTATTTATTGATCCACCAGCGAACGTGAGCACGATGCTTCATATAGCTTATTGCAGTGGCGTAGCGTTGCATCGACACTCGATCCGAGTACGGGCCTGCCGGTAGCGACTTGAGCACCGGCCAGCTATCTGCTGGAGTGCCGCTCATGGTCCAGCCGTTCTCCATCTCGGTCCCCGACGAAACCCTGGTCGATCTGCGGCGACGGCTGGCGAGGACCCGATGGCCGGAGAGAGGAACCGGTCGACGACTGGAGCCAGGGTGTCCCGCTGGCCTACGTACAGAGACGTCTGCCGATACTGGGCCTCGGACTACGACTGGCGGGCCCGGGAGGCGTCGCTGAACCGATTCGACCAGTTCATCCATCGCGTCAACGGCCTCGATATCCACTTCATCCACGTCCGGTCCCCGGAGCCGGACGCCTTCCCGCTCATCATCACCCACGGCTGGCCAGGTTCGATCGTCGAATTCCACAAGATCATCGAACCGCTGACCGATCCCCGGAGCCACGGCGGCGATGGGGCCGACGCCTTCGATGTGATCTGCCCGTCGTTGCCCGGTTACGGGTTCTCGGAAAAGCCGACCACCACCGGCTGGGGCGTGGCCAAGGTCGCCGAGACGTGGGCCGCTCTGATGTCCGATCTCGGCTACAGCCGCTACGGCGCCCAGGGCGGTGACTGGGGGGCGGCGGTGACCACCGCCCTCGGGTCCATCGACGGCGGTGGCTGCGCCGCCATCCACCTCAACATGCCGCTGGGCAGACCGGGCCCGGACGACAACCCGACCAGCGATGGCGAGGCCAGTGCGATCGAGGCCATCACCCACTACCAGCGTTGGGACTCGGGCTACTCGAAACAGCAGGCCACCAGACCACAAACCCTTGGCTACGGTCTCACGGACTCGCCGGCCGGCCAGGCGGCGTGGATCCTGGAGAAGTTCTGGGCCTGGACGGACTGCAACGGCCACCCGGAGAACGCGCTCGACCGGGACGAGATGCTGGACAACATCATGCTCTACTGGCTGAACGGCACCGCCACGTCCTCGGCCAGGCTGTACTGGGAGAGCTTCGGCAGCTTCCGACCCACTCCGGTCCCGGTCCCGACCGGCATTGCGGCGTTCCCCAAGGAGATCCTCCCCTCCTCTCCCCGATGGTGCGCCCCGATCTACCCGAACGTCACCCGATGGACCGACATGGATCGCGGCGGCCACTTCGCCGCCTTCGAACAACCGGACCTGTTCGTCGAAGATGTTCGGAGGTTCTTCGCCACCGTCCGCTGAGCGGCGGTCCACCTCGATAGGTTTTCGCAATGGCGATGGCGCTCGAGACAGGGATCGTTCTCCTCGGTGGCGGTCGTGAGCGGCCCGGGACCGAGCCGGCCGACCATGGACCACCTGGCACTGGCCAGCCGCCGGGCCTGGGACAACCTGGAGCGATACTGCCACCAACTCGGCGGCCGCTGGCTCGGCGGACCGACCGATCCTGAGGTCGATCCGTTCTACTTCTGCCAGGTCGAATTCAAGCACGGGACCAAACTCGAATTCATCGAGCCGTACCCGGGCCCCGGCAGCGACTTCGTGCGCCGCTTTCTCGACCGCAACGGCCCCGGTCCGCATCACTTCACCTACAAGGTGACCGACATCGAGGCCATCATGGCCGATGCCAGGTCCGCCGGCTACGACATCGTGAACGAGAGCCTTGACGACCCGGACTGGAAGGAGGCGTTCCTCCATCCGAAGCAGAGCCACGGCATCGTCATCCAGTTCGCCCAGCCCGGCGGAGACGCCGGCTGGGAAGATCCGCCACCGCTGCCTCCCACCGACCAGGGCTGCAACACCACCATCGACTCCGTCACCCACCTGGTGGCCGACCTCGACGGTGCGGTCCGGTTGTTCACCGAGGTGTTGGGCATGGACGAGGTGGCGAGGAACGAGGATCGATCCGGTCGGCGGCGCAACGCTGCGCTCCGGGCCGTGGACCCTGGTACTTGTCACCCCTGGCGACGGGAGGGCCAGACACTGGTTGGCCGATCGCCCGGGGCGGCTGTTCCAGGTCGAGTTCTCCGTTGATCACCTCGGCCCGATCTCGGATCTCGTCCCCGGCCCCGACGGTTACGAAGTACCACCGGACAACAACCTCGGCACCCGGCTGCTGCTCCACCAAAACGAGCCGAACCAGTCGTCGCCGAGCGGTCCGCCTCGGTAGGGTACGGCCCTTGAAACTGTTGCTGACCGGCGCCAGCGGGTTCTTCGGGTCGAACCTCGTCGATCTGCTGCTCCAACCATCGACCTCGGCTGCAGCCGAGGATCCGAACCGTGCCGGGACCCGGGGGCCCCGGGTCGAGCGCCACAGGCCACCGTTCGAGATGCACCTCGTCCACCGCTCCGATCGCTCGGCGGCATCGCCCACCGGAAGGCCGGACGGGCCCCGTGTCGTCGACCACCGTTGCGATCTGTTCGACGAACGGGCGACCTCGGCACTCGTCGAGCAGGTCAAACCGAGCCATCTTTGTCACCTGGCCTGGCTCGGACCCGAGACCGAGGATCGCTACCGCTCGCCGGAGAACCGGCGGTGGGTCGATGCTTCGAAACACCTGTTCGAGGCCTTCGCCGAGCACGGGGGCCGACGGTTGGTCCACCTCGGGTCGTGCATCGAATACGGCAACACCGCCACCGGCGTGCGGGTCGAGACCCAGCCGCTCGACCCCGACACGCCATACGGCGAGGCGAAAGCGGAACTGTCCACCCATGTGCTGGCCATGGGTTCGGCGCTTTCGACGGCGGTGGCCAGACCGTTTTTCAGCTACGGCCCCCACGAACAACCGGACCGGCTCGTGTCGTCGCTGATCCTGGCCCTGCTCCGAGACCGGGAGATCGATCTGACCGAAGGCAGACAGCGGCGGGACTACCTGCACGCCGGGGACGTTGTTGCCGCGCTGTGGGCGCTGCTGCGGTCCGAGGCCACCGGTCCGTTCAACATCGGCTCCGGTGAGGCGGTGGAAGTCCGATCCATCGCCGAACACCTGGGCAGGATCACCGGACGAGCTACGCTGTTGAACTTCGGTGCCCGGCCGGAGGGTGCTGACACCGCAGCCGAGATCGTCGCCGACATCGGTCGGATAACATCGGCGACGGAGTGGAAACCAACCATCGAACTCGGGCCCGGCCTGGAGGAGACAACGGCATGGTGGGCGCAACGAGTCGGCGAGACCCCACAGCCCGGAGGGGATGATCAATGACAAGCACGATAGTTCTCGGCTCCGGCATGGCGGCATGGGGTGCAACCGACCGTCTGCTGGCCGAGGGGTTGACGCCCCGGCTCTTCGACAAGAACCAGTTCGCCGGTGGCCACACCGCGACCTTCGAGAACCAGGGCTTCTTCTTCGATGACGGACCCCACATCTCGTTCACCGGTCTCGAGCGGATGCAACAGGTGTTCTCCGATGCGGTCGACGGCGACTTCGAGATCCTCCGGGCCGACGTCGACAACTGGTACGAGGGCAACTGGGTCGTCCACCCGGCCATCGCCAATCTCCACGGGCTGCCCACCGAACTGGTGGCCCGGATCATCGAGGACTTCGTCGAGGTCAGCTCGCAGCCACCACCGGACACCTTCCCCAACTACCACGAGTGGCTCCTTGCGGCGTACGGCAGGACCTTCGCCGAGAACTTCCCCGCCGCCTACGGCCGCAAGTACCACACCGTCGATCCCAAGCTGATGAACACCTCGTGGCTCGGCCCCCGGCTGTATCGGGCCGACCTCGGCGAACTCATCCGCGGCGCTTTGGCGCCGTCGCCCGGCAAACAGCACTACGTCGACACCTTCCGCTATCCGAAGCGAAACGGGTTCGTCGAGTATCTCCGGAAGTTCCATGCCGGCACCGAGCTCCATCTCGGCCATGAGGCTGTGGCGATCGACCCGGTCGCCTCGACGGTGAGGTTCGGCAACGGTGTCGTGGAGCGGTACGACCATCTGATCAGCTCGATCCCGCTGCCGGAGCTGATCAAGATGCTGCCCGCCCCACCCGATGTTCGCGACGCCGCAGCCAAGCTGTCGTGTTCCCAGTGCGTCGTGGTCAATTTCGGGGTGGCCCGCAACGACCTGTCCCCCTGCCACTGGCGCTACGTCTACGACGAGGACATCCGAACCGTGCGGATGAGCTTTCCTCACATGTTCAGCGAATCGACGGTCCCGGCCGGGCACGGTGCGGTCCAGGTCGAGGTCTACTACTCCGACAAGTACAAGCCGCTCGACCACGCCCCGGCGGACGAGATCGAGCCGGTCCGTGCCGAACTGCTGAAGATGGGCATTCTCCGCGAGGACGATCGGTATCTGGTCCAGGAGGCGCGCTACATCCCCTACGCAAACGTGATCTTCGACCTCGACTCCGGCCCCTGTACCGAGTTGGTCCACGGCTACCTGACCGACATCGGTATCGATTACTGCGGTCGGTACGGCGACTGGGCCTACATCTGGACCGATGAGTCCTATATGAGCGGCGAAAACGCCGTCGAGCGCCTGCTCGACCGCCGCTGAACCGGCGCCGGCCTGCTCCGATCGGAGCCGCTGAGGTAGTCTGCTGCTCGCAATGGCCTGCGGGGGAATCGGGAGTTTCGGACTGATGGACATCGGGATCTGTGTCGCCTCGAAGATCGACGACATCGACTACGTCGTGCGAGCCGAGGAGCTCGGCTACAGCCACGCCTGGCTGGCAGACAGCCACATGATCTGGAGCGACCCCTACGCCTGCCTGGCGCTGGCCGCCGATCGTACCTCGACCATCAAGCTCGGCACCGGCGTCGCGGTCGCCGCCACCAGGCCTGCGCCGGTCACCGCGGCCGCGATCGCCACCATCAACCGGCTGGCGCCGGGGCGGACCTTCCTCGGCATCGGCACCGGAAACACCGCCATGCGGATCATGGGCCACAAGCCGATGAGGATCGACGAGTTCGACCAGTACCTCGAGGTCCTGCGGCCGCTGCTGGCCGGCCAGGAGGCGGAGTACCGGTGGCGGGGCCGGACCTCGCCGATCCGCCACATCATGGCCGACGACGGGTTCGTCAACTTCGCCGATCCGATCCCGCTCTACGTCTCGGGCTTCGGACCGCGCTCACTGGGCCTGGCCGGTAAGCACGGAGATGGCGCAGTGCTGTCGATACCTCCCGATCCGTCGTTCATGGACAAGGTCTGGACCTCGGTGGAGCGGGGAGCCCGCGATGCCGGAACGGCCATCGATCGCAGCAACTACCTGACCTGCAGCCTGACCACCATCGTGATCCTCGAACCGGGAGAGGCGACCGACTCCGAACGGGTCAAGGACCTGTGCGGCGCCTTTGCCATGGCGTCGCTCCACTACAGCTACGACCAGTTTCGGAATTACGGCCGGGCTCCCGGGGGCCCGGTGGCCGAGGTTTGGGACGAGTATCGGGCGGTGGTCGAACAGGTCGAGCCCGAGCGCCGCCACCAACGGGTCCACGCAGGGCACAACTGTTGGGTCCTGCCCGAGGAGCGCCGGTTCCTGACCAGGAACCTGATCGAATCGACCTGCCTTGTCGGCACCGCCGACCAGCTGGTGGAGCGGATCTCGGCCTTGGGCGAAGCCGGGCTGGACCAGATCATGATCCTGCCCCCGTTCGATCCCCGCTTCGAGGTGCTCGAACAGGTCGGCCGCGACATCCTGCCCTACGTCTGATTCCCTCACATGATTCGAGGCGGGCGGTGCCGTCGGGGCCGATGCCGCCGCAGGCCTCGAGGACTGGCCCGGAGCCGTCAGCCGGCGGTCAAGTCTTTGCGACCTCGGAGTCGCCGAAGGGGTTGGTGTCACTGCTGGCGCCGTAGGCGGTGGCTTTCGCCGAGTCTGCTCCGAGGGCCGCCGCCGGGCTGGCGCCGTCGACGTGGCCCATGATGCCGCGATACAACTCGAAACCCATGACCTCGCGAAGCCGCGGCGGGTACTGGCGGACCTGCTCCGGCGGGATCGAAAGGTAGTGGTTCTGCTGGGTCCGGAAGAAGCCTCGGACGTACTGGACGTTCAGCCCCAGCCGCCAGTCGTCGACCGTGGTATTGGGGCCGCCGCAATGCCACAGCTGGGAGTCCATGATCAGGACGCTGCCGGCCGCCATCTCGGCCGGGACGGCGATCGATTCGTCATCGGGATCGGGGTGGCCCGGTTCGCGGTGGGAACCGGGAACGATCCTGGTCGCACCGTTCTCGGCGGTGAAATCGGTCAGGGCCCAGATGGTGGTCGACATCATCGGCCGGTGGGGCCGCCCGATCCGGAACAGCCCGTCGTCGGCGTGCAGGCCCTGCAGCCGCTCCCCAGGGCCGATGTCCATGGCGGTGGTGCCGGACAGGATGCACTCCGGTTCCAGGAGCTGCTCCACCACCGGCAGGACGTTGTCGTGGATCGGTAGTTGTCGAAACACCTCATGGCGGGGCACGAGGTTGTAGAGCCGCTTGGTGGCGAACCCCTCGGCTCGGTTGCCCTTCGGTTGCACGTCGAGCTCGACGAACAGCCGCCGCACGGTGTTGCGGAGGGTGTCGTTGAGCTCGGGAGCGATGGCGTTCTCGACAACGGTGTACCCGTCGCGCTCGATGCGCTCGAGGTGTCTCTCCATCAGGGCGCTGTCCACCACACCAAGCCTATGAGAACCGCCGCAGCGACGGTAGTCGACCACCCGGTCCGCCCGCCTGTGACCTGCGGGGAGGCCCCACGTCGGTCGGGTCCGGCCGCCCGTATGTGCCCGGCACCGGGCGATCCGTTATCGTCGCTTCGAGTGAGCGCACTCCACAACACCGCCGGGGACGACCCGGTCGACATCGAGGCCCTGGCCAACCGCATCATCACCGAGATCGAGCGGGCGGTGGTCGGCAAGCGGCCGGTGCTGGAAATGGTCCTGATCGGCCTGCTGGCCGACGGCCACGTGCTGATCGAGGACGTACCCGGCGTCGCCAAGACGCTGATCGCCCGTTCGCTGGCCTCGGTCACCGGGCTGTCGTTCTCACGGATTCAGTTCACCCCCGATCTGATCCCGAGCGACCTCACAGGATCGATCGTGCCCGGCCCGGACGACCGACCGGTCTTCTCCCCCGGACCGCTGTTCGCCAACCTCGTCCTCGGTGACGAGATCAACCGCAGCCCGTCGAAGACCCAGGCCGCGGCGCTGGAGGCCATGGAGGAGCGGCAGATCACCGTCGACGGGATCTCCCATCCCCTCCCCCGCCCCTTCTTCCTGCTGGCCACCCAGAACCCGATCGAAACCGAGGGCACCTATCCGCTCCCCGAAGCCCAGCTCGACCGCTTCCTGCTTCGAATCGGCGTCGGCTACCCGACCCCGGCCGACGAGCGGGAGCTGCTGCGTCGGCGTATCGAGCGTGGTACCGATCAACCGGAGCTGGTGACGGTCGTCTCCCCCGAAGAGATCGCCGCGATGCAGCGGGCGGTCGAGCTGGTTCGGGCCAGTGAGGACGTCGTCGACTATGTGGTCTCGATCGTCGAGGCAACCCGATCCCACGACGCCCTGGAAATCGGAGCCAGCCCCCGAGGCGGGCTCGCCCTGCTCCGCACCGCAAGGGCCAAGGCGGCGCTGGATGGCCGAGGCTTCGCCACCCCGAACGACGTCAAGTCGCTGGCCGTGGCCGTTCTGGCCCACCGGTTGGTTCTGCGGACCGAGGCCTGGGTTCGCGGTGTACGCGAAGCCGATGTGATCGACGACTGCCTGACATCGGTCCCCACACCGGCCACCCTGACCGACAGCGACGTCGAGGTGGCGGCCGGGACCGGGCCTGCGGCAGGCGTTCTTCCGGGGTGAACCACCACACCAGCCCCCGCTTTCTCATCCTGCTGTTGGGGGGAGTCGCCGGTTTCGGGGTTGCGATCGTGGTCGGCGAGCCGCTGCTGGCCGTGGTGGCCGCCCCGGCGGTGTTCGTCGCCCTGCTGGCGGCAATGCTCCACCGACCCCCGGAGATCCACGTCTCACTGGACGGACCCGCTCGAGCCGTCGAGGGTGACCGGGTGGACCTGGTGATCACCGCCCAGAGTGCGACCTGGGTTCCCTGGCTGCAGGTCGGCATCGAGTTGCCAACCGATCTCGAACCGGTCAACGGCATCCGCCATGCCGTGGTCTCCATTCCCGCCGGCCGCAAAGCGGTGGTGCGGTTCCCGGTGGAGTTGACCCGCTGGGGCGTCGCCAGGCCGGGCCGGGTCGAAACCGTGGCCAAGGGTCCGTTCGGCCTGTTCGTCAACGCTCGGGTCCATCAGCCCCGCCTCGCCATCCGGGTTCATCCTCGCGATGGGAACCGACGTTCGGTTGTGATCCCTCACCGGCTCCGGGCCAGGGTCGGCGACCACCGGTCGCGCCGCCATGGCGAAGGGTCGGATTTCGCCGAGGTCCGCCCGTTCCGAACCGGCGACACCATGCGCTCGGTGAACTGGCGGGTCTCGGCCAGACGGGGCGAGCGGTGGGTCACCGTCCGCCATCCAGATCAGTCCGGCGACCTGGTGTTCCTGCTCGACACGTTCCGAGACCTCGGCCCCGAGGGGAACCGGTTGGTCCAGCGGGCGGTCAGGGCGGCGATGAGCCTGGCTGAGAGCAATCTCGACGCCCACGACCGGGTCGGGCTGCTCGATGTCGGCCGTCGAATCCGGTGGCACCGGCCGCGCCAGGGTCGGTTGCAGAAGGCCAGGTTGTTCGATGCCCTTCTCGAATCCCAGGTCGAGCAGGGGTTGCGGGCCCCCCGGTTGGAGCAGCTCCCGATCCACGAGCTCGACGCAGGCACGATGGTGGTCGTCCTGACCGGCCTGACCGATCCCAACATGGCAATGCTGCCGATCGAGTTGCGGACCCACGGGCTCGAGGTCGTCGTGCTCGAGGTGACGGCGGACGAACACTTCATGGAGGATCCGGACGAGGCCACCGAGCTTGCGATCAGGTTGTGGCAGGTCATCCGACAGCAGCGACGGCGGCAACTGATCAGTCACGGCGTCCCGGTGACACCGTGGCCCGCAGACCAGCCACTGGAGCTACCGGTTGCGGCCATGGCCAGACGGCGGTGAGCCCCATGACCGGCAGATCGGCGAGCGTGGTGCTCTTCACACGACAGCTGACCGTCGAGGGGCGGGGCTGATGGCCTCGGTGCTGACCGAGGAGGTCAGTGGGTCGCTGCTGGCCAGGAGGCTGTCGATCCTTCCGGCGACAGTAGGTCTGATCGGCGTTGCGATGCTGCCGCTCGGTTCGATCGTCGTGGGGTTCACCGACGCCCCACGCGGATGGACACTGGTCGGGCTGGCGGCTTCGCTCGTGCTGGCAACGGTGATGTCCGGGGCTTCCTTCGGGGTCTACCTCGGCCTTGCCACTTTCGGTGGCGCCGGCCTGGCCATCGGTGGACCACCGACGTTCTCGGAGCTGCTGGCTCTGGTGCTGACCGTCTTCGCCGTCCATGAGACGGTCCGATTCTCGCTCGACGCCCGCCGCCCGAGCCGATTCGGGCCGGGGCTGATCGCCGGCTACCTGACCAGATCGATCGCCACCGCAGGGCTCCTGGTCTGTGCTACCGGCATCGGCTGGTGGTTGAGCGACCAACCGGCCCGCGGCGCGCTGTGGGTTCCAGTCGGCTTGGCCGCAGCCGCGCTCCCACTCTTCGTCCGCAGTGGGGCCGAGTACCTGACCGATCGTGGACGCTTGGACCATCGCATCCTCCGGGCCGGTATCGCCGCCGTCTTCGGCCTCGTGGTGCTGTCGATGGTGGTCGTTGCGGCCAAGGCCAGGACCGCCATCGAGTCCGGTGTGGAACCGGGCGGGGCGACCCCGGCCACGACAACGACCGTGCCACCGACCACGGTGGCGGTCGACACGGCGATGGACCCGGCGACCGGGCAGCGGATCCTGGCCGCGGTCGGTGTGGCCACCGTGATCCTGGTTCTCGGTGCGCTGTACCTGGCGCTGCGGCGCCAGGAGGCGACCTTCGAGTTGGACGAGATCGACACCGACCTGGAGGACCGAACGCTTGGCATCGCCCTTCCCGGTCAGGCCGATATCGACGACGAGATCATCGACGTCGACGACCAGGATCTGACCGACCTGTTGCAAGGGCTCCGGCTCGACATGTCGTTGGAGGCGGATCCCGGCCGGGCCATCCGGTTCGGCTACGCCAACATCGAGCGGCGGCTGGACGAGATCGGTCTGGCCAGGATCGGGAGCGAGACCGAGCGGGAGTTCCTGGAGCGGGCGCTGCCGTCTGTCGGCAGATCCGGCTCGGCGATGCGATCGTTGACCGGGTTGTTCGAACGAGCCCGGTTCGGTCACGAGCCGGTCGATGAGACGATGAGACAGGATGCGCTCGCCGCGGTGGAGGATCTGTTTGACACGTTGGGCAGCCGGGCCGGCGAGCCGCAACACCGGGATTCGGGGAACGGCGACGGCGGAGTCGGCAACCGTTGAGCGGGCTCCTGGTCGTCGCCGTCGTCGCTGCCACTCTGTTCGTCGCCCTCGGACTACAGGTGTTGTCCCGCCAGGTCAAGCGTTCACCTATCGACGTCCGCAAGCCCGACCCGCTGATCGACGTGACCACCACGAAGTCGATCACCGTCCGCCCGGCCGAACTGCACCAGCTGATCGGCATCGTGTCCAACTCGCTGATCAGCGACGCCTCCTACCGGTCAGAGCTCCAACCGATCCTCCATGAGCTCGGAGCGAGGAACACCCAGGCCGAAGCGAAGGGCAGGCGCCGGGGCCGCAACCGACGATGGCAGCGGATCGACCAGTCGGTCAGCGAACTGGAACGGCAGTGGGGTCTGGCCGGCGACGACCGGTCATAGCCCTCATCATCGGAGGTCTCGGCGAAATGCCGGCATCACGAGCTCGCCGAAGCGCGCCGCCTCCTCATCGTGGGGATAGCCGGACAGGCAGAAGCTGGTGATCCCGAGATCGACGTAGCGCCGGATGGTCTCGATCACCTGGTCCGCCGAACCGACGATGGTCACCCCTGCGCCGTGGCGGATGGTGGTGATCCCGGCCCAAAGGGTGTCGCTCAGCCAATGGTCGGCGGTGACCGAGGAGTCGGCCACTGCTCGCATCCTGGCATCGGCCTCCGACTGGTTGCCCATCCCATCGTGGCGGTTCGATCGCATACGATCGGACGCACCGGCGATCAACCGAGCGGCGTCGCGCCGGGCCTCCCCTGCCGTCGATCGGACCAGAACGTGGCTACGGAGGCCGTACCGGACCCGGCCGGTGCGGCCCTGGCGCTCGACGGCCCGACCGACGGTTTCCAGGTCGGCTGCGATCCGGTCGAAGGTGTTGCTCCAGAACAGGTAGACGTCAGCGTGCTTGGCACCGACCTCGATGGCCGCCGGTGAGATCCCGCCGATGTAGAACGGCGGATGGGGATGCTGGAGGGGTTTCGGCCTGACGTCCGCCCCTTCCACCCGGACGTGGGCGCCCTCGAAGTCGAAGGGCCGGTTCTCGCTCCAGCACCGCTTCATCAGTCGGACCGTCTCGTCCATCAACGCATACCGTTGATCGTGATCGAGGTAGACCCCGTCGGCTCGGCTCTCCTGCTCGCCGCCTCCGGCGATGAGGTTGATCCGGATCCGTCCACCCGACAGTTGATCGAAGGTGGAGATCATCTTGGCCATCATCGTCGGGGCGATCACACCGGGTCGGGCCGCCACCAACATGTCGATCGACGAGGTCTGGGGAATCAGCATCGCAGTGGTGATCCACGCCTCCCAGCACGGGGCGGCCACCGGAACCAGCAAGTATTCGAAGCCCGCCTGCTCGGCCGAGCGGGCCACTCTGGTGAACAGCTCGTTCGACGGCGGCACCATCGTCGCAACATCGGTCAATGTCGGTCCGTCGCCATAGGTCGGGACGAACCATCCGAATTCGACGTCAGCTGGGGCCATGTTCGGACCTCCCGAGTGTCGCTGGCCACCGGTCGCACCCAACCTAGTGTCCTGTCAGACGGGGGCTGTCATCGATCGGCAAGGCGGGGTGGGAGCAACGTGGCGTCCTGGGGTCGATCCGCGCCACCGTCGATTGCCGGACGGCGACGAATCAGCGGTAGGACGCCTCGGCCTCGAAGGCACCGATGTCCGGGGCGCCGTTCTTCCGGCTGGTGCCGACCAGATCGTTGCCGATGAACCACGGGGTGTTCTGGGCCCGACCTGTGAGCACACTGCCCGAGGTCGGCCGGAAATCGGCGCTGCCAGGATCGCTGGTGGCATTCCGGAAGCCGGGATTGCCGGAGTGGATGATGTCACCGCCGCCGACGTGGTTGGAGGCGGCGTCGCTCACCAGCACGTTGTTGGCGCTACGGGTGTTCGTCACCCGATCGAAGATGAGGGCCGGCCGGCCGGATCGGGCCCAACCGACGTTGTTGGCGATATTGACGTCGTTTGCCCGGCCTGCGGCGAATTCCGCGGCGCCACCGGCAATGCCATCGGTCGTGCCGTTCTGGTAGCCCGTGTTGTGCATGATGTCGACCCGACTGGACCGCCACACCACGATTCCCCGGCCGCCGTTGTTGTAGACGAGGTTGTTGGCGATCAACGTCCGCCCGCTGTAGCCCGTCTCTTCGTTCGAATCGACGATGATGCCGTTGCCGTCTGTGATTCTTTGGTCGGAGTAGTGGCTGGAGTAGACCTTGTTCTCGTTGCCGTAGACCCGGTTGCCGACGATGCGATCGTGATAGCCGGCCGAGTCGGCGCCGTGGCCGAGGTTCCTGGAGTGCCAGACGGAGATGCCGCTGCCCTGGAGCGGGCTCCAGAACGAGTTGTAGGCGATGTCGTTGCCGATCAGCTGGAAGTTGGAGCTGTCGGTGGCGGAGATGCCGGTGACCGGCATGTTGGAGACCCGGTTCCCGACCACCCGGACGTGATGGGTTCCGGTGACTGCGATCCCGATGCCCCAATTGTTGTTGCGGTCGAAACCGGACCCCCGGATGGTCAGGCCGGACACCTCGACATAGGGCGCATGGATCGAGAGCCCGCTGCCGTGGCTGGCAACGATGGTCGGGCTGTGGCCCGGTGCGGCGGCGATCTTGACCCAGTTGCCGGCGGTGCCGCCCCGATCCACCGTGTAATGTGCGATGCCCGCGGCCTTGAGCTCACGGTACTCACCGTTCATCACCAGGATGGTCTGGCCTGGCTGCACCCGTCTGAGCGCCCCCTGGAGGGTCTTCCAGGGTCGTCCCGAGCTGAGGCCGTCGTTGCCGTCGTTACCCGACGACGAGCTGACGTAGAACACCTGGCCGTTCGCCGGCGCCGAGCCGGGGTCTGCTGCCACCGGCGGCGGCGCCGGTGCGGTGGTCGGCGGCGCCGTTGTCGGTGCGCTCGTGGCCGACGTCTCGTTCGTCGACGGCCCATCGGCCGACGGGTCGGCGGCACCGGCAACCGTGGTCTGGGTTGCTGCCGCAGCCGCAGCCGTGGTCGACGATGACCCCGCAGCCGTCGTCACGGTGGCAGTCGAGCCGCTGCTGCTCGACGTGGTCTCGGCGGTGCCGGGTGGCCCGGCTGCATCGGGCTCGGCCTCCGCGTCGGGTGCTGCCGCCGCTTCGGCGGCAGTGGTTTCGGTCGACGTCGACCCGTCTCCGGCGACGGTCGTGTCGGTCGAGCCGGCGGCAATGTCGGCGGCAGTGTCGGCGGCGGCGGCGGTCGTACTCGTTGCGGGGCCAGGGGCAGGGGCGTTGACCTCCCCGAGGGCCAGCAACTCCCTGAAGCCCAGCGACTGGTCGAGACTCTCTGCGAATTCGGTCGGCTGGACCAGGAGTGACGAGCGGGGGCCGTCCTCCTCTGCGGTGTCGGCGGCCAGGGTGGTCGTCGATCCGCCACCCTCGGAGGCGGACAACGAATAGCCTTCACAGTCGGGGCAACGGCCGATCGTCGCCAGGAACAGCGCGGTGAGCAACACCGCGCTGAGTCCCGCTCCCACCTTCACCGCCAAAGTTCGGTACTGCACAGCGGACCAATGTAGTAGCTATCGGCACCAGAGTGTGTCAATCCAGTGAGAACTTGTAATTTCTCGCCCGTTCTCGGTCGCAGGAGATGCCACAGCTGTTTGTGACGGCCAGGGTCGCCCGATCGCTACACCCTGGCCGGTCGTCGCCGATCCCGCCCGGTCGGCCCGGCCGTCGTCGGCGGAGTGCGCTTGGCCAGGATGAGGAGGATCATCAGGAATGCAACGACGTTGATCGAGGCCAGCATTGCGATCCGGTACCAGTCGTTGCCGGTGTCGGTTCCCGCTTGCAGGCCGTGCACGGTTGCGAACACGTAGAGCCCGAAGCTCGTCCGGTGGATGTGGCGCCAGATCGATCTCGGGATTCGCTTCATGAACAACGACGTGCCCTGGACGGCCAACAGCAGGTAGAAGGCGACGACCCCCCAGGCCGTTGCGGTCGGCTTCCATTCAGACGCCCACGGCACCAGGAGTTCCAGCCAGCCGAAATGGACGTAGTTGTCTGCCACGAGACCGACGATGTGAACTGCGGTGAAGGCGACCGAGAGTCCGCCGAGGAATCGGTGGAGATCGAGCAGGCGCCTCGGTTGGGTTGCGGTCGCAGCCGCCTTGGTCGACAGCATGAGCCCCCAGCAGACCGACAGGGTGACGAGGGCCCAGGCGACGATGCCGCCCGATCTGGCAACGAACCACCACACCTGTTCGTTCATCGATCGCCGCCGATCGGGCTGCCGGACCCGGTGGTGATGATGCGACCCGTCTCGGTGACGATGGCACCGGGGATCCCGTAGTGGTCGAGAAGGGCCGGACCACGGGTCGACCCGGCCAGCAGCGCCGACTTGGCCACCACCTCGGCCCACCAAGCCTGTTCCGAACAGGTCGTGACCGAGACGACGTCGGTGACTCCGGGCCAGCCGGTCGCCGGGTCCAGGAGATGGTGATAGGCCCGACCATTGCCACACCAGCGCCGCTTCCCTGTTGTGCTGGTGGTGATGGCGCCGAAGCCGGAGGTGAACGTCGCGATGTCGACACCGGCGTCGAACGGGTCGGCCACGGCAATGGTCCATTGCGGCCCGTACCAGGGCGGGCCGTAGACCCTGAGGTCTCCGCCCAATTCGACACACCCGGTGGCCGATCCGCTCGACATGCAGAGCTCGATGGCCATGTCGATGGCCAGGCCCTTGCCGATGCCACCCGGATCGAACCCGGTTCCCTCCGGCAGTCTGACCGCGCTGATCTCCGGGTAGAGGACGATCTCGTCGTCGCTCGCCGGCAGCACCGGTCGATCGATCGGTGTCGGCCCGGCCTCGGTCCATGATCGCCGGTAGCCGTGTGTTTCGAGCTGGCGCAACATCAGCGGATTGAACATCCCGCCGGTCGCCTCGCGGGCCCGGACCGCAGTGCCGATCAGTGCGTATGTCTGCTCCGAGACGATGGTCACGGTGCCGGGAGCCCGATTGAGGGCCGAGACCTCGCTGGTCGCCAGGAACCGGCTCCACCTGCGTTCGAGCGACTGGATGAGGTCGCGAACGGCCTCTGCGGTTGGTGCCCGGTCGTTGTCCACGACGACCCGGCCCGGGCTCCCCATCGCCCGAAAGTGCAGAACGGCCGGTTCAGCCACCGCTGCCCCCGCTACGGGGAGGAGGTGGGGGGGCCGGGGCCGGTGCCGTCGATGGCGGGACCGTGGTCGGCGCTGGGGTCGGGGCCGCCGGTGCGGTCGACGCTACCGGGGTGGCCTGCGGTGCTGCGCTCGATGCGGTCTGTGCGGTCTGTGCGGTCTGTGCGGTCTGTGCGGTCTGTGCGGTCGACGGTGCCGGGGTGGCCCGCGGTGCTGCGGTCGATGCCGTCGCCTGGGCGGGGGGCGGCGTGGTTGGCGGCTGGGATGGGGCGGGCGTCGCGACAGGCGCTGCCGCTCCGGTCGCCGACGCTGCGATCGGCGGTGCCTGCAGGTTTTGGCCATCCAGCTCGCCGGCCGACGACCCGTTGGTTCCATCGCTCGATTGCGGTTCGACCGCCGGCCCGGCCGGTGTCGACGTCTGAACCTCGATGGCCACCACGGGGGCCGCCGGTGTCGATGCGGTGGTACCGGCGACTCCCTGGTTCGTCGACTGCGTGGCATCGGCCTCGTTGGATTGGGCCGTCGAGAGCAGCGGACCCATGGCGACGACCATCGAGGCAAACGACACGACCGACGCCCCCGTGGCGGCCACCCGGTTCCATGGCACCGCCCTTCGGGGCCGGGCGATGGCATCGTCCACCGCCTGCAGGGTCGATGCCGCCATGACCAAGGTCGTGTCAGGCGGGCTCGTGTCGGGCCCAGCGGCGTCGGGCCCAGCGGTATCGGGCGGGGTCGGGTCAGGGGTGGTGGCTGCGGGCGCCCCGGGTCGTTGCCGCCGACGCTCCTGCAGTGCGGCCAGCCGCTGTTCGGTGGAGAGTTGGTTCACGTCAGTACTCCTGCTCGACCTCGAGTTGACCGTTCTCGGACTTGACCTCGAACTTCGCTTCGTCGCCGCCGTCGGCCGGCCGAAAGGTGATCTTCACCTTGTCCGGCCGGTCGTCGTCGACCCTGAACACCCAACCCGCTTCGGGGATCGCCGACCAGAACTGGAGGCCGCCCCCACCGTGGAGGGCGATGATGATCGATGCAACATCCCGGAATTCGTAGGTGAGGTATTCGGTGATCGGCGGCGCCGTTTCAGGCCCCCGATGCTCCGATGGGGCCGTGATTGCCGGTTGCGGCATCGGCGTCGCCGCGCTCGGTTCGTCGGCAGTGATCGTGGTGACCGATGGCTTCGGGGGTGATGGAATCACAGCGACAGGCGTTCCAGACACTTCAGGTGGCGCAGACATTGCAGACATTGCAGACATTGCAGAGGTTGCAGCCGTAGCTTGGCCGGCCCTCGGGACGGCCTGGCCGACTCCACCGCCGTTGCCGGCCGGGTCGGCGCCGGCCGCCGTTGGCATCGGAACCTGGTTGTTGGTGTCACCAACGGTCGGCGCCGAGACGAGCCCCGTTTGATCGAGCGGAGCGGACTCGGTGGGTGGAACCGGTGTTGTCGGCGAGGTCTCGCCCGCAGATGCAGCGACGGCCTGAGCCCCTCCGGTGGTCTCGGCATCGTCCAGGTGGAGAACCCCGAGGTTGAGGCTCAGGGCGACAACGACGGTTGCACCGATCATCGACGCTGTCCGGACGGTGTTTGGGATGGGCATGGCGCCTCCTTCCCCACTGACACGTCACCGCCGTCGATCCGGGTTTGGTCCGATCTGTCGTGGTGCATCGCCGAGACGATGGCCGGTCTCGACCAGTTCCGATTTCAGCGAGGTCCCACTACTCCGGGTCGATCCTCACCCTGAGCTCTCCGTCTTCGACCTTGACGGTGAGCTCGCACTTCGGCTGGTCCTCGCCTTCGCCTTCCGCGTTGTCCTCGAAACTCACCTCGATCGACTCGGGTCCGGGCGACTTCACTTCGTAGGAGAACCCGGCTGCGGCTCGAACCTCGACCAGCCGGACGCTGTTCCCCGCTCTCGACAGGGTCAGCGACCCGCATCTGCTGTCGACATCGGTGCCGGGAGCCGACGACGTCGAACCGGTGGACGACGATCGGCCGGTGGTTGGCGCAGGCGTTGTCGTGCTGCCCCCGGTGACCGTCCCGGACGAGTCGCTGGGTGCGTCTGCGAAGGTGGCGGCAGTGGTCGGTGCCGGCCGCCGGTCGAGCGGACCGGCGTCGGAGCCACCTTCTGCGGCCGAGTCCTCGACGACCAGGGTCGCTCGGTTGGAGCTGTCGTCTGGTGGCGAACCGTCGTCGGCGGCCACCGCAGGGCCATCGGCAACCGTGAGCTGCCCGTCGTCGGTGAGCGTGGGACCGCTGAGCAGCCCGACCCCGCCGACCAGGGCCAACGCCACCGCAGCCCCGACACCAACGTAGCGGACCATCTGCTTGCGTCTCGCCTGCCGAAAGGCGGGGCCCAGCGCCTGGAGCACCGCCTCCGGATCCTCGACTGCCCCGATGGTCTGCACCAATTCACGACGGATCAGATCGTCGAACGCATCCCACTCCCGTTCAGGTTGGCGTTCATCGCCCACGCCCCCACCCGGCAGGCCCTCCCATGCATCACCCATTTCCCCGTCCCTCCCGTTCCAGTGCGAACCGCAGCGAGGCCCTGGCCTGACTCAGGTGGTACTTGACCGTTCCCCCGCTGATGCCGAGCGTGACGGCGATCTGGGCGATTGGGAGGTCTTCCACGTAGAACAGAACTGCCGCCGCTCGTTGCTGCTCCGGCAGCGCTCGTAGCAGCTCGACCAGCCGCATCGAGCCCTCCACCGGGCCGACACCGTCCACCGATGATTCGATCCGTTGAGGGTTCGACCGCTGCTCACGATCTCGCCTGCGCCGATCGGAACGGTTGACGTCCCTGCTGCGGTTGATGGCAACCCTTCGGATCCAGGCCACCGGATCGTCGTAGCGCCGAACCCGACGCCATCTCGTCGAGGCCTTGATGAAAGCCTCCTGGACGCAGTCCCGGGCGACCTCCCGATCGCCGGTCATCGCCGTCATCGAAGCGACGAGTCGCTCGTAGTTCAGTCTGAAAACTCGCTCGAATTCCGGCTCGGGGAAGGTCACTGCAAACTCGGTTCGTCCGTGGCCACACCAAAGCCACGTTGCCGGACAAGAAGCTAGAGGGGCGGGCGCGGTCACACAAGGCACACGCCACCGCCGGCAACCGGGGTTTGGGCCGTCATGAGAACGAAACGCAACCCGGTTTCGTGGCTCCCCGCCGAGGTCCTAAGGCCCGTCGACTCGACGGCACCCCCGGCGGGTCCCGCTAGCGATCGGGGGTGATGACGATGGGGACGACCCGCTCGCCGAGCCGGTCGACGGCGGCGGGATCGATCACCGTGCCGTCAGGCGATAGTCCGTAGAACTTTGCAATGCGGGGGTTGTCGGAGAGGCACGCTGACAACACCTGGTGGGCGTCGCCACCCGCGGCGATACGAGCCCGGCCCGGCACGACCTTGCCCAGGACGGTCAAGGTCACCACGGGTTCGGTTCGGATGTTGCGCCACCAGATCCGATGCTTCTGCGACAGCACCACATAGTCGTCGTCGACCTTCATGTACTGCACCGGTGTCGAGTATTCCGTACCGGTCTTGGCTCCGGTGACGGTGATCATCGCGAAGCTGCGGCCGAGGAGCCGCCGGAGCCCGGGCAGACCGAGCATGATTCGCATCGAAGTGTTCATCCAGGGCTTCGGCGTCCCTGGCAGTTTCGGGGTGGTCGTGTCCACTTGGTTCCTCCACGCGTTGCCGCCCCCGAAGCCTGTCATCGGCACCCCAGCGCGGGTAGGGCCCATCGTCCTTACGGACGGTTCAAGGCATGCGGCGGAATTGGGCCCAGGGGCACACCCTTTCGGCGGGCTATGTTCGCCAGGAACCCGAAGGGTTCCCGGGAACTCGGTGAGAACATGCTCCGCAGGTTCGACTGACTCAGAGACCGAAGGCCGATGCCACCCGAGGTCTGAGGGCGAACACCCGCCTGTTGTCAGGCAGATCCGGCCCGCCCCAGAGGCGCTCGATGTCGGGGGCGTACTTGTCACGGAACCGCCGGCCCCAGTCGAGGCGCTCGTCGCCGTCGAGGAATCGAACCTCGCCGGTCAGGACCACGCCATCGATGGCACCCCGCCGGCCTCCTTCGGCGACGACGCTGACCCTGGGGTCCCGCTCGAGGTTGCGGACCTTTGCCAATCCGTCGACGCTCACCATGGCGAGCTGTTCTTCGTCGTGGACGAACCACATCGGCGTTGCCAACGGCCCGCCGCTCACCGTGAGCATCGCCAGGATCATCACGTCCTTGCCTGCCAGGTAGCGCTGAATCGCCGGGTCGGCGAAGACTCGATCGGCCATGGCCGAAACACTACCGGCTCGGCCGCTCCGAGTTCGCCCCCACCGACACCGCAGGTGCCCGTCAGTCCCTCATGCTGATCGTGCCCATCACATCCTGCCCGCCATCGCCGGGCGCAGCGACCTCGACGATGCGCTCGTCGACATCGTCGAATTCCAGGCGAAGTGCTCGACACATCGTGGCGTGCAACCGATAGGTGGCGACGGCGTAGGTGAGTTCGATGATGGAGGGCTCATCCAGGTGGCTCGACAGCGCGTCATAGGTGGCGTCCTGAACCCGCCCCTCGGCCAGCACCAGCTCGTCGGTGTAGGCCAGCACCGCTCGCTCGGCCGGCGAGAAGAGGTCTGCTGTCGCCCAGGCCGGGATGGCGACGAGTTGCTCATCGGGCACACCGGCGATGCGGGCCGCCTTGCAGTGCTGGCTGAACACGAACTGGCTCCCTGCGGCGAAGCCGGTCCTGGTCAGTGCCAGCTCCCGCAGCCGAGGAGCCAGAACCCGATCGGGGCTGGAGAACAGTCCGAATCCGGCCACCATGTGATCGAGCAGGTCCGGGGTCTGGGCGAACACCGTCCACCAGTTGCCCGGCGTCCCCGTCGCCGTGCCCGGCTCGGCGACCGGATCCCGGTCGCCGAAGAGACGGTCGTAGATCGGCACCACGGAATCGGCGACCTCGGTTCGGGGAATCTGCTTCGTGCGAGTCATGGGCGTACTGTAGAGGTAATCGTCAAACCGGGAGGCTGGTAGCCATGGCCAAGAACACCGAGTTCGAGTTTCGAGGTATCAACCATATTGCGCTGGTCAGCAGCGACATGGAGCGGACGGTCGACTTCTACACCAATGTCCTCGGTATGCCGCTGATCAAGACCCTGGAGATCCCGGGAGGGGGCCAGCACTTCTTCTTCGACTGCGGGAACGGGGACTCGGTCGCCTTCTTCTGGTTCCCGGACGCACCGGCCCACGCGCCGGGGATCGCCGCCGCTGGAGCGATGCCGGGTGGAGGCAGCATCGTCTCGGCTCACGGTTCGATGAATCACTTGGCGTTCGACGTTCCGGCCGAGCTGTTCGACAGCTACGTCGAGAAACTCGAGGCCAAGGGTGTCGAGGTGAGCATGGTTCTCAATCACGACGACAGCGAGCGGACCGTGGCGGCCGAGATGCACGACGGCGTTTTCGTACGCTCGGTCTATTTCCGCGATCCCGATGGTGTGCTCCTCGAGTTCGCCTGCTGGACCAAGACCTTCGGGCCCGAAGACATCCTGCATGCGCCGGCAAACGCCCGAGGCGAGCGGGCCCAGGCGATCGCCTGATCGAGGTGCTCGTCACCCGGGTCTACAGCGGCGAAGACGGACAGAGCCATTTCGAGGAGCTCGACGTGCCGCTGTCGATCTCCGGTGCCGGCGCCATGTCATCGGCCATACCAATCGAGTCGATGTTCTTCCGGGACACCACCGAGGCCGGGCCCGAGGTCTGGGACTTCCATGTCGCCCCTCGCCGCCAGTTCGCCATTCATCTCCGCGGTCGCACCGAGATCGAAGTGGGCGACGGCACGAAAAGGATCTTCGGGCCCGGTGAGGTGCTCCTGGCAGAGGACCTGACGGGCCAAGGCCACATCAGCCGACAGATCGACGGGCCCCGGCTGCAGGTGTTCGCCCAGCTGGCCGAGCACGTCGACCTGTCACGCTGGCGGGGCTGAACCGGTCACGACGACCATCGCAGTGAGGACCAAGGTCGGTTGCAAACCGGTCAGCAGGAGTACATGCTCGGGGTGGCCCAACCGAAAGGTCACCGATGCATCAGGCGCTCGAGTTCCACGATTTCCAGGTCGATCCACACGAGCATCAGCTCGAACCGCACGACAGCGCAACCGCGACCTATCGGGTCAGCAACCGCTGTGAATGTGCCGTGATCACCTCGATCGAGATCACCCACGTCGAGCGGTCCGATGTCGAGGGAAACGTGACGCTGCGGTGCGTGCCCCAGGCCGTGACCGTGCCGGGCCCGCTCGGGCCGAACGAGAGCAGACAGATCTCGGTCGAGCTCATCACCAACGGTGAGTTGCCCGGCCGCCACGCCCTCCGGGTCCGGGCTTCCTACGATTGCCGCCCGGTCGACCCCCAGGTCGACGGGCTGCTGGAATTCACCGTCGCCGCCGATTGAATTTCCCGCCGCTCGGCAGGCGGTGATCGTCTCGGCCCGATCGGCGCCGCGAGTGCAGATCCTCAGCTCACCTGGCGATCGATGTCGCCCCTCAGATGTCGGTCCGGTTCGGGAACGTGACCGGCAGGTAGCGGGGACCCCGGACCTGGCCGCCGGCCCACGTCACCGCATCGGGGTCCTCGACTTCGAACTCGGGCACCATGGTCAGGAACTCGCTGATCGCGACCTGCATCTCCATTCGGGCCAGATTCGAACCGAGGCAGCGATGGATCCCCACACCGAACGCAACGTGCCGGTTCACAGCGCGATCGATGATGACCTCCTCGGGATCGTCGAAGACCTCCGGATCACGGTTCGCCGCCGGGAACGACAGGAGGACCCGCTCCCCCTTCTTGACCGGTGTATCCCCGATCGAGGTGTCGTGCCTGGCCAGGCGGGCCATGGTGACCGGCGAGTAGGCCCGGAGGAACTCCTCGATGGCAATCGGGAGCAGGTCCGGTTCGTCGACGAGGCGCTGCCGGTCCTCGGGATGGGTGGCCAGATGCCACAGCGCCGAACCGATCGAACTCCAGGTGGTGTCGATACCGGCGATCAGCATCAGGCCCAGATTGCCCCGAACGACATTCGAAGGAACCGGTCCACCGTCGAGTTCGGCGTTCAGCAGGAACGAGATCAGATCTTCGCCCGGATCGGTCTTTCGCCGTTCGATCTCGGAGTCGAAGAACTCCTGGATGATCAGGCGATATCGCTCCCGCAGCTCGGGGTCCTGCAGCCCCAGCTCGAGCACACCCTGGACCCACTCCGTGAACTGATCGGACATGTCAGGGTCGATGCCGAGGATGTCGGCGATGACCCGAGGCGGGATCTGCCTTGCGTAGTCGCCGGCCACATCGGCCCGCCCGTCCTCGATGAAGCCCCGTATCAATTGCCGGCAGAGGTCGCGCGTCGACTCCCGGTACCGCTCGACGACCTTCGGGGAGAAGAACGGAAGCATCAGGCGCCGTTCCGGCGTGTGCTCCGGCGGGTCGGAGGCGATGATCGACCGCAGCCGATTGCCCTGCTCGTCGTAGGACACCGGCACCGGGGCGACGCTGACCTCGAACGACGTGAAGTTCTCGACGTCGTGGGCCACGGCCGTCACGGTGTCGAATGTGCTCGGCATGTAGGACCCACCCCACCGATCGGAATGGGCCACCGGGCACGTGGGCCGGAGGTCTGCCCAAATCGGGTACGGATCCTTGACGAAGTCGGGATCGAAGATGTCGAAGTCGCTCGACCAATCGTCGACCGGTTCGGTTGTAGCCATGAGTTCCCCCGTTCGGCTTCCAGCGTCGGCACCGCGCTGGATGCACAAAGCCTAGAACAACTCAGGAGGGCGAAGCCCGTTGATCGAGCCAGGACCAGGAGCCCTGGTTGTAGCGGGCTCGTTTCATGAGGCCATGAGGTCGTGTGAGAATCGGATGGCCGCAGCTTCGGTCAGATGGGTGAAATCAACGAAGTCCCCGTCTCCGTAGGCGTCCGCTTTGGCCCCGAGCGGAACGTAGGCGACATCCAGATCCTCGGCCAACCGCGCTACCGCCGTCTCGAAGCGGGCGTGGGTGGCGGCCCCTTGGGGGTAGAGCTCAATGAATCGAGGCGGCACTGGCAACTCCACGAGCGAAACCTCGATTCCTTGACGACGTAGGGCATCCACGGTCCGAACGATGGCGGCGAGATCGTCAACGTCTAGCGCAAACGGGGCGATCCGTTGCCGCAGCTCGGCGGCCCGCTCGTCGGAGACATTGATCGAGAAGTTGCGACGCTCTCCGTGTCGGCCGAGCTCGGCCCGGGCCGCGGTGAGGTCGGCCCGGGCTGCGCTGCCCTCGGATCCCCACATGGCCGACGGGTTGCGCAGTGCGGCACGAGATGAGACGAAACGTGAATGACGTGAAATCCATCGATCCATCGACGCCAGCCGCCCGGGCCGCGTCGACAGCGCGGTGTTGTATGCAGTGGCGCTGGCATCGCCGTAGGTGGCAGACAGGTCGATGCTCGACAGACCCCAAATCACTCGTCGCGGCTTGGCGAGCGGCACGATCTCGTCGAGCACCCAGGGCTCCATGACAACCGGGACCCCACCATTGAGTGCTGCGTTGTAATACCGATCCGCCTCGCCCGGTTGCGTTGTATCGGACCGGGCCAGGACATCGGGGACGAGCGCCTGCTGGGCCATCGAGTTCCCAATGATCACGACGGTGGGCGGTCGGTCGTCGTCAACGAGAGACGTCAGTTGATCCACCTTCAGCTGCGTTCCGTAGTCGTGCCAGCGAAGAACTTCGTCCTCCGCGACGAGCAACCGCGTCCCCAACTCGCCGGCCGAGATGACGAGAAGCGAACCGAGTGCGAACAACCAAAGGCGCCTCAGCGAGCTGGGGTTTCTCCGTTTGACCATCATCGCAGGCCTGCCTTGCGGAGCTCTGCAACCACGATCTCGGTGAAGGTCTCGGCCCCTTCGGCAGTGAGATGGGTGAGGTCCGACCAGAGCCCACTGTCGGCGACGGTTCCCGTGAGGTCGATCAGGTCGCCATCACCCAGATACTGCTCATCGAACATCTCCATCTGCTCCGCAGCGCCGGGATGGGCCGCACGGAGATCGGGATGAACCGGCATCCCCACCACCAGGACGTTGCGTCCGTCCGCTTGGAGACGGGCGATGGTCTCGGCCACGATCTGGGCCCGGTCATGGCAGAAGTTGCCCTTGGCGAACTCCGGGATGTATTGGCGGCGATGGGCGGCGATGCCTTCGACGTCCAATCCTTCCCGTTTTATACCGTCGCCGCGCACCGTCGGTTCCGGTTTTCTCGAACCGAGGATGCGGTCGAGCGGATCGTCGCTGGCCACGAAGCCGCGGGCGAAGGTCGCCAGCCGGGCATCTGCCAGTCGCTGGAACTCGGCGCCCCTGGTGGTGGTGTCGCATTCGACGAACAGATCGAGCGGACCGATGAACCACACCAGTGTCTTCGGGTTCGAGTAGCGGATGACCTCGCCAACCCACAGGGCCTGCACTTCGGCCAGACCACCCGGCAGCCAAGCCGACCCGACCTCGGTCGTCATCTCGCGGTTCACTTCGGCCAGATCGACGGCTGCCCCCAGCTGGGAGGTTCCGAGGAGCACGGTGTCGATCGCCGTCTGCTCGTTCCGCATCCAGAGGTAGTTCGGCAACGTCGAATAGAGGTGAAAGAGCGGACCGTAGGTTGAATCCCGGAGCGCGTTGTCGATGCCGACGGTCACCTCGACGGCCCGACTGGTCCGCGACAGTACGTCCTGGTCGTCGTCGACGGGGACCGGTTCCGGCCGGGCGCAACCCGATTCCATGAGAGCCCGTTCCACGACAGAGCGGGACAACGCCTTCGCCTCGACGGAGCCTTGGTACGGACCGAGCCGTTCCGGGCTCATCAGGTCCCTCGTGGCTTCGGCGGCTGTGATGTACTCGTCCAGCGCCGCCAGCCATGCCGGTTCACTCACACCGCAGGTTGCTTCGAGCCGGTCGAGCTTCGAGCCCATGGTCGTCATCGCAGCCGAGAGCTCGACGTCGGGCAGTGTCCGTACCAACGCCGGGTAGTGGCCGATCTCCAGCCATCCGGGAGCGGCAAGGAGATCGGCTGCGGTGGGCGTCGTCGGATCCTCGTCGGTCTCACCGTCACCTGTTCGGTCAGCCTCCCTCGTGTTTGCATCCCCGGAGCACGTCACCTGCTCCTGCTCGAACCCGTACTCGTCGATCGTCACCTCGGCCGAGCAGTCGGCGGCGGCCAGCTCGAGGGGCGCGTCGGCGTCGATTCTCGACCCGCCGGACGCAATATCCTGGGCCACGATCTGGTTGGCGATCTCGTACCCATCCCGCCCTGCCGCCTCGGTGCCGCATCCCGACAGCGCCAAGCTGGCGATGCCCACCGAGGCCAGCAGCTTCAATGTCCGGCGTGGATACCGCCGAGAGATCCTCACGCCGTGCAAGGCAATCACCTCCTCAGAACTGGAAATAGACGAACGGGCGAGGGGGTTCGCCGGAGAACATCGCGATGGCCAGGACCGCGATGCTGCAAAGGGCCCCGGAGAGCATCGGCCGATTCCGTACCAATCCCTCGTGGAGCCATTGGCGGCGTGCGGCCAGATCAACGGCGAAGGCGCCAACAGCAGCCAAGGTCACCAAGAGGAGGTCGGCCGATGACCATGGGCGACCGAATCGGGTGAACGCCCGGAAGACTTCCGCTGAGGCCGCGAAGTCGGGGGCGCGGAAGAATATCCACGTCAGTGAGACCAACGTGAACGTGGTGGCGATTGCCGGAACGTCGCGTCGGTTTGGTTCGCCTGTCGCCACGGCACCGGCCCGCAACAGCTTGTGGGCGACCAGGTAGAGGCCATGGAGCCCGCCCCAGACGACGAAGTTCCAGGATGCACCGTGCCAGAGACCACCGAGCAACATGGTGATCATCAAGTTCGCGTAGGTCCGGAGCGCACCCTTCCGGTTGCCTCCCAAGGAGATGTAGAGATAGTCGCGAAGCCAGTTCGACAGCGATATGTGCCACCGGCGCCAGAACTCGGTGATGTTGCGGGACAGGTACGGCTGAGCGAAGTTGACGCTGAGCTCGATGCCAAGCAGTCTCGAGACACCACGGGCGATGTCGGTGTAGCCGGCGAAATCACCGTAGATCTGAAGCGAGAATGCCACCACGCCGGCGACGGCGGTGACGAACGTCGCTTCGCCTGGCGAATCGAAGAGCCGATCACTGATACCGGCGACACCGTCAGCCAGCACCACCTTCTTGACCAATCCCAAGAGGATGAGCCCGAATCCCGACCCGACCTTGGCGCTGTCGACCGACCTCGTGGATGCAGTGATCTGAGGTAGCAGCACCCGGGCCCGCTCGATCGGTCCGGCGACGAGCTGAGGGAAATACGAGACGTAGGTGGCGAAGTCGACGAGATTCGAGACCGGTTCAATTCGTTTCCTGTACACGTCGATCGTGTACGACATCGTCTGGAACGTGTAGAAGCTGATGCCGACCGGCAACAACACCTTCAGCAGTGGCGTGTTGGGGGCCATCCCGAACCGATCGAGCAACTCGGCGAAGCTGGCGACGAAGAAATTCAGGTACTTGAACACGCCGAGCATGCCCAGGTTGACTGCCATCGATACCAACAGGAGTCGACGGCGTCCATGCTCTTGTTCGCCGAGCCGGTGCATGCGACGTCCGACTTCGAAGTCGACGAGGGTCGAGAGGGCCAGAAGACTCAGGAAGCGCCAGTCCCACATCCCGTAGAAGACGTACGAAGCGACAAGAAGCGCGACGTTTCGCCATCGGTGGGGCAGCGCCCAGTAGAAACCAACGAACGCGGCGAAGAAGATGGCGAACTGGACGGAGTTGAACAGCATTGACGGCCTCGTGGCGGCGGAGCCTCGAAAACGATGGACCTACGAGATCTGATGGTCGAGCTTCAGAATGGTAGCCAACTCCGGGTGGCGACCCGCGGCAAGCACCAATTGGTCGCCCGGCGGACCGACTACCCCGTCTCCCCATCGTCAGTGGAGGGCTTCCCTGGTGTGTCGGCCAGTGAAGTCGATCCGCCGAGCACGTCGTTCAGCAGGATCGTGACGGTCCTCTCGGGTTCCTCGAACATGGGCGAGTGCGCCGAGTGCTCAAACGGGTAGAAGCCCTTGTGGAGCGCCGTCGAGCCGTCGCAGCATCCGATGGTCTCCGATGTGATGGTAGTACGCACGGGCGTACTCGTATGCCAACTGCTCCGATTCGAGCTGGTGGGTGATCTGTCCCACGCCGATGTAGGCGTGGTAGAGCTCTGGGGCCTGGTCCACCGCCTGGATACCGATGTAGCCACCCCAGGAGTGCCCCATCAGGTAGATCTTCTCCTGGTCGAAGCGTTCGAGCAGGTAGTGCGTCACTTCGAGCGTGTCGGCAACGAACTGTGCTGCTGTCATGTCTTTTGCCGGAAGACCCGGATCGAAGGAGAGACCGGCTCCGCGCTGTTCCCACCACACGACGGTGACGTGGTCGTGGAGCCGAATCGGGTATCGCTTGGCGAGCCAGTACTCCGGCATCCCGGGCCCATCGTGCACGAACAGCAACGCAGGTGACCGGGCTCGCCGCTGCAGCAAACGGCTACGCAACCGAGCTGCAGGTGGTGCCCGACATGTCGTCGGATCTGATGGCGACCGTCGTCCTCGCTCCCGGCGCAACCGTCGATTCCGACCTACATCAGGCCATCGGTGACCGCCGGAGCAACCGGTCGGAGTACACCGCTGACCCGATCCCGGCCGCCGATCTCGACGCGATGCGTGGCTTGGTCGACTCGTCGGTGGCGCCGGCACGGCTGCTCTGGCTCGCCGACGACCCTGCCCGTCGCACGTTCGGGGGGTTGATGGTCGACGCCGCGCGGGCCCACGTTGCCGATGAGGAACAGTCACAGGCATCGTTCGCCTGGTGGCGCAGCGGTTGGGACGAGATCCAGCGACACAAGGACGGGCTGACCATCGACGGTGTCGGCCTGCCACCGCTGATCCGTACCATCGGCAAGATCCTGCCGGCGAGCTCGCGCCGGGCCGCCGACGAGACGTTCGTCGAGCGCACGAGGATCCAGACCGCCACCGCGGCCGCGTTCGGTGTGATCGTCGTCGACGACCCGGCTGCGGTCGCCCAGCGACTCGCAGGTGGCCGGCTCCTCCAGCGCCTGCATCTCTGGGCCACAGCGCACGATGTCGGCTTCCAGCACATGAACCAGATCACCGAGCGCATCGATCGGGGCGCTGCGCTCGGCCGGACGAGCCCGTTCGAGCAGTCCCTCACCGATCTCGTCGGCCCGGGCACGCTCGCCGCGTTCCGTGTCGGGACACCGACCGTCACGGCTCTGCGGAGCCCTCGCCGGCCCGTCACCGAGGTCGTGCGATGAACCCTCCTGTCCGTTCCATGCCGCGTCCTGTCTTCCTGACGGGCACTGCGGCGGCGCTGCTCGGCATCGGTGCCGGCATCGCCGAGATCATCGCCGGAACGACCGGTTGGACCGGTGACAAGAACGACCCGACGACACTCGGCGGGTCACGATCGGTCTCGGCGCCGCCCTCGGCGTTGCGACCTGGGCGTTCCAGCGCACGCGCTCGCCAGGTGTTCGGTACGCCGCTTCCGGCGTGATGGTCGTTACGTCATTGCTCGGGCTGACCACCGCTGGGAGGCCTGGATCCCCGCCGCCTGCGCCGGGCTCACTACTGCAGCGCTCACCGTCCGACACGCCCACAGGAGCGAGTCCATAACTCACGCATGGCGCGGCCATTGGCCGGACGTGCTGCTCATTGCACTCGCGGTCATCTATCTCAGTTTCGGCATCGTCGCCGGCGGTGCGCTTGGCTTGCTCGGTGTCGGTGGAGCGGTTGCGGTGCTGACCGCGGTTGCGGTCCACCAGCGGGCGCGGCTCGGCGCAACGGCGCTGATGGTTTTCGGCGCCCTTCCCTTTGCGATCGGCGTGTGGTGGACCGTCATCATGCCCGTCACCGCGCTCCTCATCCTCGCCATCGGTGTTCCGCGCATGATCACAGCCGGGATCAGCGACGCCTTCACTGCCCGGCCGGGGACCAACGCCCCTAGTCGCCGCCCTCGAGACGCCGGTAGAGAGTAGTTCATGTGGATTGAACGGGGAGTCGAATGGCGATGAGAAGTGCAATTCGTTGGTTCGTCGTGGTGGTGACGATCGTCCACGGTCTCATCCACATGCTCGGGGTGGCGAAGGGGTTCGGGTGGGCCGAGGTGGCCGAGCTCGAGGGCCCGATCGGCACGGTCGGTGGTGTCACGTGGTTCGTCGCATGCCTGCTGGTGGTTTCGACGGGCGTGCTGCTGGCCGCCCGGTGGCGCTGGTGGTGGGCGGTGGGCGCGATCGCCGTCACCGTCTCCCAGATCGTGATCGTCACCGCGTGGTCCGACGCATGGGCCGGCACCATTGCGAACGTGATCCTGCTGTTGGCCGTGGTGTACGGCTTCGCCGCCAACGGCCCCACCGGCGCCCGGGCCGAATACCGCCGCCTGGTGGGCGACGCGCTCGCAGATGCGCCGCCCTCCGGGCTCGTCAACGACGACGACCTGGCCCGGCTCCCGGCTCCGGTCGCCGGATACGTTCGTAGATCGGGCGCCGTCGGCCAGCCCCGGGTGAAGAACTTCCGAGCACAGATCCACGGTCGGATCCGGGCCGCGGCCGACGCGCCGTGGATGACATTCGTGGGCGAGCAGGTCAACACCTACGGGCCGCGACCGGCCCGGCTGTTCCTGATCGACGCCGCCATGTTCGGCCTCCCGGCCGACGTGCTCCACACCTTCACCGGCCCATCGGCGCGGATGCGCGTCAAGCTGTGCTCGCTGGTCACGATGGTCGACGCCACCGGCCCCGAGATGGACCGGGGCGAGACGGTGACGCTGTTCAACGACCTCTGCCTGTTCGCTCCCGCTGCCCTCGTCGACGCACCGATCGAGTGGGAACCGATCGACGACCACCACATCCGCGCCTCGTTCACCAACGGTGCCGAGACGGTGCGGGCCGAGCTCGTCTTCGATGACGACGGCGAATTGATCGACTTCGTCTCCGACGACCGGTTCCGCTCGATAGACAACGGCGCGCGCTTCGTCGCCCAGCGCTGGTCGACACCCATCGATGACCGCCGCACGTTCGGATCCCGCCGGGCCATCGCAACCGGCAGCGGCCGCTGGCATGCACCGGAACCGGAGGGCGAGTTCCCATACCTCGAGATCGAGGTCGATGCGATCAACTACAACGTGACGGCCGACATGGCACCGGCGGATCGGACGCCGTCCTCCTCGACCGGCGCAGCACAGGCGGTCACCACACCAGAGAGGCACCAAACATGACCACCATCAACCAGGCAGCCGCCGACTTCCTCGCCCACAAGCGGATCGCGGTCACCGGCGTATCGAGCAAACCGAAGGGACACGGCAGCAACACCGTGTACCAACGGCTGCGCTCACGGGGCTACGACGTGTTTGCCGTCAACCCGAACGCTGAAGAAGTCGAGGGCGACACCTGCTACCACGACCTGCAATCGATCCCCGACGGCGTCGACGCCGTCGTGATCGGGACGCGCCCAGAGCACGCAGACGCCACCATGGCCGAGTGTGCCGAACTGGGCATCAACCACGTGTGGATGCACCGTGGACCAGGCCCGGGCAGCGTCTCGCAGAGCGCAGCCGCCTACGGTCGAGAGCACGGCATCACCGTGATCGACGGCGGATGCCCACTGATGTTCGACCCGACAGCTGACTTCGCACACAAGTGCATGAAGGCCATCTTCACGCTCACTCGGAGCGTCCCCAAACACGTTTAGGCATCGTTCAGGCAGCGTATAGGCAGCGTTTAGGGTAGATCTGCCGGCACCAGTCAGTGCGAGTACGGACCCCTCGAACGGCACGTTCGTGATCTGCGGCGACTGTTGCTATCTCGGCAAGACACTGGCCGATGAGCATCTACCGCCCTTCGGTGTCAGCCGAGATCGCCAGCTCGCTGCAGTACGACGTATGGCCCGGGAGCAAGCCGATGGCGCCACACTGATCTTCGGCCACGACCCTGAACAGTTCGACAGGGTCTCCCGATACGGGCTCAACGCCTCTATCTGAGGTGACGATCGACCCGATGCGGCCGTCCTCGATCGAACGGGAGCGGCCGAGCCACCCGGGCTCACCAAGCGCGCCCACTCGGTATCACCGCTCCAGAATGACGATTCGCCGCGCTGACAAACGGCGAAGTCGAGCACCTCAGGCACGCGGAAACGCGACCACGCAGGGTGCGATGAGCGTTCCCAGCTCGACGACCATCTGGTCGCCACTGTCAGTGCCGAGCGCGAGCCGGCGGCCGGCGTTCTCGGGCGCAGCAGTGGTGCCGGTGAGTTGTGCCCGTACGGCGGTGGAGCAGAACGTTGTGGAGCGGCTTGAAAGGTCACCCCCGGAGCCAGGCTCGATCCTGCCCCCGGGCGATCGAGGTTGCTGGTTCTTTCGGTCCCCGACCGTCGGAGCTACGGCGCCGATATGTGCGATTTTGGTGACGTCGCGGCGGGGGCGAGGAGCTCCCGAGTGCACAGAGCCCGTCGCGACCCGGCAGGACTCGGCTGATGTCGACGCGCCCCGGCCGGACCGGTACAGATTTCGATCGGTCGGTGCGGGCGATCGGAATCGAGGAGGAGCTGTCGGGTGTCGTCCGCCTCGACCTCGACGGCGGGATCGCCGCCGAGGTGGCGTTCGGACACTCCCACCGCGGTCTCGGCATCGAGATGACGGTCAGCGCACCGGCGAGATTGGCGACGATTCGTTGACGTTCATGTTCATCGACGTCCCCGAGCCTGTCTGGAAGACATCGACCGGGAACTGGTCGGCATGGCCTCCGGCGCCGATCTCGTCGGCCGCGGCCGATACGCGACGCCCGATCTCGACGTCCAAGACGCCCAGCTCCACGTTCGCCGTCGCAGCGGCAGACTTGATCCGGCCCAGCCATCGGATGACCGAAGCAGGCACCTGCTCACCAGAAACCGGGAAGTTGGCGACTGCCTTGCCTGTCTCGGATCCCCAGTACTCGACCATCAACGCTCCTCGCGTGTGCGACTCGGCCGGAACACCACGATGCGAACGTCGCCCCATCGACCGTCGTCGAGCCCGCCTCACAACCTAGGCACTTCGCGAACGGGCCACAACCGGTCGGGCTCACCACCCCGCCGGCTTGACCGGTGGCGATGGGCGTAGTGTGGTGTGTGTCCCGGCGTTCGCTTCTGGATCCACCATGGGTTCGTCCCCGGAGAGGGGTTGGCGTGTCGCACAAAGAGGTTCACCGCACGCATCGGATCGGCTGGTTGCGCGCGGCCGTGCTCGGAGCGAACGACGGGATCGTTTCGACGGCAAGTCTGATCATCGGGGTGGCCGCCGCGGGCGCGTCTCGCAGTGCGGTGCTGGTGGCGGGCATGGCCGGGTTGGTCGCGGGAGCGATGTCGATGGCAGCCGGTGAGTTCGTGTCGGTGAGCTCGCAGGCCGACACCGAGTCCGCCGACATCGAACGCGAGCGGACCGAGTTGCGCGATGACCCCGAACGCGAACTCGAGGAGTTGAGCTTGGTGTACGAGGCGCGCGGGTTGGATCCTGGTCTCGCTCGGCGTGTTGCCGAGGGGCTGATGGCGCACGACGCGCTCGGCGCGCACGCTCGAGACGAGCTGGGCATCTCCGACACGATGACAGCTCGTCCGGTGCAGGCGGCCTTCACGTCGGCGGCCACGTTCGCAGCCGGGGCCGCGCTACCGCTGTTGGCCTCTGCACTGGCATCGGGTGCGGTGCAGATTGCCGTTGTTGCGATCACGGCGCTGGTCGTGCTCGCCGTCCTGGGCGCGGTCGGCGCAGGAGCCGGTGGTGCACCGGTGCGTGCTGCTGCCGTTCGTGTGACGTTCTGGGGTGCGTTGGCGATGGCGGTCACGGCCTTGATCGGTACTGCGTTCGGTGCAGTGGTCTGACGACTCAGTGCGATGATTCGATGAGCCCTGACTCGCTTCCCGACCTCGCTGCGGTTGCTGCGATGGGTGTCGACGATGCGCTCGAGTCGATCGAGACGTCGAATGACGGCCTCACCCAACAGGAGGCGACGCGACGACTGGAGTCGTTCGGGCCGAACGCGGTGAGGTCCCACCGGGTCCAGCCGTTCGTGATTCTGGCTCATCAGTTCGCGAACCCGATCCAGTTGCTGCTCCTGGCCGCGGCAGGTGTGTCGCTGGCTGTCGGGGAGCGGACCAACGCTGCGATCGTGACGTTGATCGTGTCGTTGAGCGTTGCGTTGGGCTTCGTGAACGAATTGCGGTCAGAGCGGGCGGTCGAGGCGTTGCACGACCGCGTCCGACATCGCTGCACGGTTCACCGTGAAGGCGTCGACGTCGAGATCGATGTGACCGAACTGGTGCCCGGTGATCTCGTTCGGTTGGAGCTGGGCCAGATCGTCCCGGCCGATCTCCGAGTCGTCGAAGCCACCGGGCTGGAGTGCGACGAGGCGGTCCTGACCGGTGAAGCCCTCCCGGTCGCCAAGACCGTCGCGGCAGCGGCACCGGGCGACTCGCCGCTCGACCTTGCCTCGTGTGCCCTGATGGGCACGATCGTGCGATCCGGTTCCGGCCTCGGAGTGGCGGTGGCGACTGGCGGGGCGTCGGCGTTCGGCCGGATCGCGGTGCAGCTCGGCGAACGTCACGAACGAACCGCGTTCGAACGCGGCATCCGATCGTTCACGAACCTGCTGGTGCGGATCACCGGTGGCCTGATCGTGGTGATCGTCGCGATCAACCTCCTCCGCGGTCAATCGATTTTGAACACTGCTCTGTTCGCCCTCGCGGTGGCGGTCGGGTTGACCCCGCAACTCCTTCCCGCGCTCGTCTCGCTGTCGCTGGCACGCGGTTCGCAGCAGCTCGCCGAGCAGGACGTCGTCGTCAAACGTCTCGTCGCGATCGAGGATCTCGGCAACATCGACGTGCTGTACACGGACAAGACCGGGACCCTCACCGCCGGCCGCATCACCCTTCAACGCTCGACCGGTCCGGCTGGTGATGACGATGTCGGCGTCTGGCGGCTCGCTCGGCTGTGCAGCGACGTCACCCTCGACGGTGACCTCGTCAGCGGCGGCAACCCACTCGACCGCGCGCTGTGGGACGACCCGGCCGGACCCGTCACTTCTGGCTCGACACGGGTCGCGCTGCTCCCGTTCGATCACGACCGACAGCTGACCAGCGTCCTCGTCGACGACGCGTCGACCGGCCGCACCCAGATCACCAAGGGCGCCCCCGAAGCGGTATTCGGCCGCTGCTCGACGATCCCCAACGGCGCCCAGTCCTTCCTCGACGATGCATTCGCCGCCGGCCTACGGGTGATCGCTGTGGCCACAAAGACTCGGCCTGGAACGGAACATCTCGACCCCACCGACGAGGCCGGCCTCGACCTCGTCGGCTTCGTCACGTTCCTCGACCCACCGAAACCCGACGTCGCAGCCTCCATCGACCAGCTCAGCAAGCTGGGCATCCGCGTGAAGGTCATCACCGGCGACAACGCAGCCGTCGCCGGTCACCTCTGCAAACAGATCGGACTACCGGTCACCGGAGTACTCACCGGGGCACAGATTGCCGCGCTCGACGATGACGCGCTTGCGGCGGCACTTGCCGATACGACCGTGTTCGGGCGCGTCACGCCGGATCAAAAGGCCCGCATCATCCGTGCCGAACGCTCCCTCGGCTCGACAGTCGCGTTCCTCGGCGACGGCGTCAACGATGCCGTCGCACTCCACTACGCAGACGTCGGGATGTCCGTGGACACCGCCACCGACGTCGCCAAAGACGCTGCGAGCATCGTGCTCATGCGCAAGGACCTCGGCGTGCTCGCGGACGGGGTGATGGAAGGGCGCCGGGTCTTCGCCAACACGATGAAGTACGTCCTGATGGCCACCTCGTCGAACTTCGGCAACATGTTCAGCCTCGTCGGCGCGTCGCTCATCGTGCCATTCCTGCCGCTGCTGCCCACGCAGGTGCTGCTCAACAACCTGCTCTACGACGTGAGCCAGACGACCATTCCGTCCGACAACGTCGACGAAGCACAACTCCGCCGGCCCGCACACTGGGACATCGGCTTCATCCGCGGCTTCATGACCGTGTTCGGACCGTTGAGCTCGCTGTTCGACTTCGCCACCTTCACCATCTTGATCCTCGCGTTCGGCGCCCGCAGCAACGCCGACCTGTTCCGCTCCGGATGGTTCGTCGAATCCCTCCTCACCCAAACCCTCGTGGTGTTCGTCATCCGCACACGCCGCACGCCGTTCTGGACCAGCCGCCCGGCACGACCGCTGCTCGTCTCCACCCTCGGCTGCGCAGCAATCGCCGTCGCTTTCCCCTACAGCCCGCTGGCAGGCGCCTTCGGATTCACCGCACCGTCACCGGCACTGCTCGCCACTATCGTCCTGCTCGCCGTCGCCTACCTGGTCTTGGTCGACACCACGAAGCGATGGTTCTACCGACACCTCCCCGAACCCACGATTCCGCTGGCCATCGCCCACCCCCACCAACGCCGACGCACCGAGAGACGCGCAGCGCGATTCACCAGTCGCTCCACCCCGCACTCCTGACGGAGTCGCCCGGACCTGGATCCGACATGTGCTGCGCGGCCGTCGGTGCCGTGATCCACTCCGTTGACAGTGGGAAGCGGGTGCCGAACACGGCGCCCGCAGGGGTCTGACGGCCCGCGCCGTCCAGCAGCCGCACGAACATCGACGGATCGCACGTCGACGCCCGCGCGGGCTCTGGTAGCTCCTGCACTATCGTGCGGTAGTGAAGTCCTTCTTCGGAATTCCCGCCCACCCGCTGCTCCTGCACATCCCGGCCGTGCTGCTGCCGCTCGCCGTCGTCGGGGTCGTGTTCATGGTCATACGCCCCACCTGGCATCAGCGGTACCGATGGCCCGTTCTCGCAATCGGATTCATCGGAGCCCTCGGCGCTATTCTCGCTACCAGCGCCGGCGAATCACTCGCCGAGCAGATCACCGCGAACGAGGGTCGCTGAAACGGCGCGCCGCGATGCGGCAGCACGGGAGGCTTCGCCTCGCCAAACCATTGTCGGACTGACGGGTGATGGTTCGCCGGCCCAGGTTGAGCGACACGGGGTCACGTCGAGGACCAAGGCCTCTGACGCTCGCCGAGTATCGGCGGAATGCTTCGGGTCATGAACGCTCGCTCTGCAGTTACAGGATTGGTCGTTCGCCGGCAAGCTTCCCGATCGCTCGTGGCAGACGCTGTGGGGCTACTTCCGTGAAGGGGAAGCAGAGAACGGCTCCGCTGGAGACAGGTCTTCGCGTGCACCGTTTCGTTCCGGCGGCTGAGGTGCTGAGAGTACGTCCGGCAGAGCCCACACGGAATGCTCGTGAACAGGCGCTCGATCCCGCCCGGCGGCCGCCCGCAGCCTCAATCGCACAGAGGCGGTTACTCGAGCGCGACACGTGCGCCGCCCATCCTCGGTTCGTCTCCGAACATGAACCTCGACACCAGCACCTCGGCTGACCAACACGCGCTGAGGGGCTCGAACCCCCGACCCCCTCCTTGTAAGACCCGATCGGAGCGACGCAGGTCGTCCCGGCCCAATCACCTACTGGTGTTTCGGGCGGCGGTGGACGGTCATGGACCCTGCCGACCTGCTGTGGATGTGCCATGAATGTGCCATGGCACCGGGGCCGACCGGCCACGAGTCACAGCCGGCGGACGAGCACCGGGTAGGCGACGACGACTCGGTCGGGACTCAGCGCCCTCGCGTAGATGGCAACCGCGACGTGCTCGTCGGTGCCTGCAATGTTGAGGACCACCAGGTGGTAGCGGACGTCGTCACGGTCTGCGGCAGTGGCAAGGTGATCCCAGTAGGTGGCGAACACCGCCAGCAACTGGCCGGCCTCGTGCTCGGTGAAGTCCAGGAGGCCGACGTCTGCTTCGAGTTCGTTCCATCGGGCTGGGAAGCGCTCGCCGTAGATCGCCCGTCGACCGCTCGCCGAACCGACGACCAGCCCCTCGCTCCAACGTTCTGGCTACCTCAGTGACCGAACGCGTCGTCGCCCGGAACCGGATCCGAGAGGATCGCGTCAACGACCGCAGCCTGGGTCCGGTGGAACTCAGCCAACTCGTCGTCGGTCAGGTCGAGTTCGTCCAACGTCGTGTGTCGGAGGTTCCGGATCTTCGGAGTCCGAGAGGTTGCCACGGCCCAATCCTAGACGACGGGCGTGTCTGCAGCAGCGACACCGACCGCCGAGACGTTCACCGACCCCGACCCGGCCCGGCCCGCGGGACACGTCCAATCACGCGATTATGGTCGGCACGTTACCGGACGGATCGAATGAGCCACTTCGCCGGTTGCCAAGTTCTTCGAAGCGCTGTTATGGAGTGTCGTTCCCGAGCACACCAGCAACGGGTCCTCTTGGCTGTCCCGACTTGCCTGGGGTTCGACGGGGCTCGCAGCCGGTCTCGATGAACTATGTGTCGATCGAGAGGAGGTCGCCCAGATGCTGGTCGATCTGTGGCATGTAGGTTGGCGCGACGGCGAAGAGGCCGAGGTGACCGAGAACGTCCTCGACTACTCGAAGTTCGCTGTTCCGGATGAGTGCTTGTTCGGCAGCGCAGTCGCGGGGCGGGAAGAACATGTCTTCGTCGATGGGCATCACGAAGACCTTGGCCGTGATCCGACCGAGGGCAGCAGCAAGGTCGTTCTCTGTGTGGCGAGCGACGTCGCCTCGTTGCCACTTCCATGCCATCGTCAGCAGATCGTTGGGATCCATTGCCGTGAAGTAGGGCTGCAAGAAACCTTCAAGGAACGAATCCATCGACTCGAACTCGAGGGCTCGCCACACTTCCTGTTTCCAGAATTCAGTCGAGAATCCCACCACCCCCCATATGCGGGCATGACGTTCCAGCCCTGCGGCAACGTCCGTGTTGGACTCGTACTCTCCTCCCTTCCATCCCGGGTCCGACGTGATCGCCTCGATCAGCGTCCGAGTGAACAGGAAATCGTGCGGGGTGTTCTGAGCCGTACCGGCGATCGGGGCAGCGCGCTTGACCTGGTCAGGAAACCGAACGGCCCACTCGTAGGTCTGCTGGGCGCCCATCGAGCCACCGACGACCAGTGCGAGCTCTTCGACGCCGAAGTGCTGCCGCATTAGCCGCTCCTGAGCCACGACGTCATCACCGATGCGAACGTTCGGGAACTTCGACATCGAGATCTCACCGGGGACATTGTGGGGCGAGGTGGATAGGCCGTTGCCGATTTGGTTGATGGAGACGATGAACCACTCGTCAGGATTCAGGGCATGGTCGGGGCCGATGTAGGCCTCTCGCCAGATCTGATGGGTGCCTGAGTACCAGGTCGGAACGACAATGGCATTGTCCTTGGCATCGTTCAACTCGCCGAATGTGGCGATGGCAAGCTGGCAGTCCTCGATCGCTCCGCCCTCCTCCAAATCGAGTCGACCGACGCTGACCAGGTCGTAGTCGCCATGAAACTCGTGGGTGTAGTAGCCGTTTTCGATAGCCACTGAGGTCCTTTCATTCAGTCAAACAACAACCAACGATCCGCAGTGCGGTACTGAGGCCGTCGGTCCCGGAATTTCTCAACTCCAGCCTCATCGCCGGCGTCCACCGGGTGGTTACGACAGAACGAATCCCGCGTAACCGTTGTCGGCACTCTCCTGGTATTTCTCGATGTAGGTTGGTAGACCCATGGGAAAGTTGAGGCTCTCCACGTGTTTGCCGGGGATGTTCACGCCCGTGTACCACGACCTGGCTTTAGGGAAGAGGCTGGTTTGCCAGAAGTCGTCGATGAGCGTTCGCCAGGCCTCCTGCGCCTCAGGCACAGCCTCGATTCGGGACAACCCGCTCTCCCGCATGTGTACGAGGGTCTGAACGATCAGCTCGCCCTGATACTCCGCGCTGCTCGGACCGTTACAGAAGGCGCATGGCGACTGTGGACCGTAGCCGAAGAGCAGGTTGGGGAAGCCGGCTGTAGCAACGCCCAGCTGGGTTTTAACTCCGTCGGCCCAGACCTCCTCGAAGCTTTGGCCGGTGGTGCTGCGAATGTCGATGCTGGTCAGGCCTCCGGTAACGGCATCGAAGCCGGTGGCCAGGATCAGCACGTCGAGCTCGATTTCGCCGGCCGAGGTCATCACCCCGTTCGGCGTCACACGTTCGATCGGTGTTTCGTTCAGGTCGACGAGACTGACATTGTCGTTGTTGAACATGTCGTAGTACCACTGCTCCAACGACGGGCGCTTGGTGCCGAAGGGGTGGGGCGGTTCCATGGGCGCCAGCTTGTCGGCCACGGCCGGATCGTTAATCCTGGCTCGAACCTTGTCGCGCCAGAAGTCGTAGGCATACCGATTGGCCACGTCGTCGAACAACGTGTCCTGATAGGTGGCGAGCCAATACCGGAACCCGCCCGCAGCCCACAGCTGCTCGTAGGTGGCGTTTCGGGCCTGCGGCAGAAACCTCTGTGACGTTTTCACCAATGAAATCGAATCCGAAGCCGGCGAAGGACTCGCCCCGGGCCTGGAACATCTCGGGATACTCGGCCTTCATGGCGTCATTATCCTCGACCGTGAGTTGCCGTTGCTGCATCGGTAGCGCCAGGTTCGGCGTTCTCTGGAACACCGTGAGGGCTTGCCGCGTCGAGCGATGCCTCCTGGGACACCTGAACCCCGCTCGCTCCCGTACCGATAACGCCGACCCGTTGCCCGGCGAGGCTGAGACCCTCCTGAGGCCACAGGGCGGTGTGGTGACAGTGGCCCTCGAAGGTGTCAAGGCCTGCCAGCGGGGGTAGGTATGGCTTCGCGCCGAAGCCGGTATTGATGTCGAGGTAGGAGGCCCGTACCGTCGAACGGTCATCACAGCGTACGACCCATTGATCGTTAGGCTCATCGAATTCAGCGGCCACCACGCGGGTCTTGAAGCTGATGTCCTTGCTCAGATCTAGCTTCTGGTCGACGTAGGTGAAGTAGGCTTGCATTTCGGACCAGGACGGGAACAGCTCAGACCAGTTCCAGTCCTGCCACAGATCGTCGCGGGTGAACTGGTAGATCTGGGCGTGGGTGTCGGTTCTGGCCCCCGGGTAGCAGTTCCAGTGCCAGACCCCTCCCAGGCCCGCTCCGGCTTCGACCAGGTGGACCTTGAAGCCGAGGTCGCGAAGACGGTAGAGCTGGTAGACACCGGAGAAACCGGCGCCGACTACCAGTACGTCGAGTTCTTGAACAGATTCGTTCGGCATGGCTTTTCCTCCAGTTGGTCAGGTGATCTCACGAGGACCTGGGCTGGCGGTCTTGCCGGCGCCGCCACCGTGGCTATGCCCGTGATCGGACATCACCGCCTCGTGGTGGCCGGACCTGACCAGGACCTCGGTCTGGCGTTGTTGCTCACGTTCCAGGGCTCGCCCGTCGCCTTTGGTACGAGCCACCAGGGCTCGTCCTGCGCTCTCACCGAGCAGGCAGAGACCAGGCACTCCGGAGTTCGATCGGCAGAGATCAGGGCCGAGCTTTCCTGACCCGGCCGATGGAGGGGCGGGGGTCGGCCCATCGCTCGCGACAGCGCTGTCGCCCGATCGTACCCGGCCGATGCCGAACGTCGTCCATCGCCGCTTCGCCGTCCCGCCGCAGGCCGAGCACGTCCTAGTGACGCTGGGCGCACGTCGAGCGAACTCCTCCACTCGGCCGCACCGTTCGCAGCCGTAGTCGACGCGGACGGTCACGTCGACTCCCCGAAGACAGCCGGCGAGTTCATCTGGTTGTAGTGATCGGGCTCGTGCGACACCCAGACGAAAGCCTCGTTCTCGACCGCCAGACGGTGGAGCTTTCGCATCGATCGGACCGAGAGTTCGGTGTTGACGCTGAACGGCATCGGGATCAGACCTTCAAATCCCTGCGCCAGGTGTGCGGTGTCCCCGGTCACGATCATGTTCCGGTCCGGTAGTCGGACGAGCATGCTCAGCTCACCCGGCGTATGGCCCGGGGTGTGCAACAAGGTCAGGCTCCCGTCGCCGAACAGATCGTGGTCCTCGTACAACTCGGTCCAGTCGAAGTTGCGAAGCGGCAGGAGGTCCTCCAATCGAAAGAAGCCGGCCCCGGCCGGCTCCGGCCAGTAGGCGTGGCGAATCTCGCCGAGGCCGGCATAGAAGCGGGCCTCGGGGAACAGTCGAGCGCAGCCCGCATGATCGAAGTGAAGGTGGGAGATGACCACGTGGGTGACGTCGGTTGTCCGGAAACCGAGCGCTTCGATCTGCCGGTCGACCCGCTGCTCGGGGTTGGAGGCGAGGTTGATGACCGCGTTCAGACCTTCCCCGTACACTTCGGCCGGATCCTCGTCGTAGGAGGCAGGGTCGAGCTGGGTATCAAACAGAACGAGGCCCTTGGCGTGCTGGACCAGGAAGCTGGTGACGTTGACGGTGATCTCGCCGAGCGAGCCGACCATCAGCAACGAGCTGTCCATGGTGAATGTCGGGGCGTCGAGCGCCCACATACGTTCAACGGTTGCCATCATGAACTCCCCTCTGAAATCCTCACCGTTAGCCTGCAAGAGGTTCCGGGATGACCGCTGTCCGAATACGCATCGAGAGCGTCGCATTCTGCAACGAAGGGCCTCGCGGAGCAGTTACTGTCCGAAAATCGGACGTCGACGGTGCTCGGTGGCCGTGCGAGAATCAGGGGAAGAGAGCAAATCCCTGGGGGGCCAACAAATGGCCGAAACCGTTCGTGGAACTGCGGCCACCGGCACCGGGTCGACGGAAACACCGGCGACCGTCGCCCGGTACGGCGCGGCCCTGGTTCGCGGATCGGGACGCGCAGCGCCGACTCCGCAAGGCTCGAGAAGCCTATTTCGATGGTGAGGGGTTCACGAAGGCCGGTCCGTCATCGATGCCGGTTCGCAATGAGATCCTCGGGTCGTGGCGACGCAGTCGAGCCGCCGAACTCGCCCCGGACAGATTCGATCCACCCTACGAGTCGGCCGAGGACCGGGCCACGAGCTTGCAGACTGCAGCTCGCCCGGTCATCGCCAAGTTGGCGGCGGAGCTGACCGGGACCGACACGTCGATCCTGTTGACCGATCGTCACGGTTGGATCGTCGCCCGCTGGGCCGACACGCCGTCGCTGGCCGCAATCCTCGACCGCAATAGTTCGAGTCCCGGATTCTCGTTACGGGAGGACGCGGTCGGCACCAACGGGCTAGGCAGCGTCATCGAGGCTGGTCGGCCGTTCCAAGTCTGCGACGCCGAGCACTTCGCCTCGCAGTTCTTGGGGCTGACCTGCGCCGGAGCGCCGATTCGCCACCCCATCAATGGACGACTCGAAGGGGTGATCGACATCACCTGCAGGTTCGAGGACACCAACACGCTCCTACTGCCGCTGGCCATGCGGGCCGCCACCGACATCGAACGGCTGCTCTATGCCCGGTCGTCGGCCACGGAGCGCGCCTTGCTCGAACGCTTTCTCGTGGCCAACCGCCGCAGAGGCCAACCCGTTCTGTCCCTTAGCGAAGACATGGTTATCGCCTCGGCATCGGCGACTCGAATCCTCGGCGATGTTGACATCGTCTCGCTCTGGGAGGGGGCGGCCGCCGCCGTAAGGGGGCGGTACGAAACCATAGAGCTCCGAACGAAGGACGGGACAAGGCTCCTCGCCGACTATCAGCCGGCCTTCGAAAAGGGTGAGCTGGTCGGGGCCGTGGTCCAGCTGACGCAGGCCGAGGCGGCGGAACGTGCGTTGCCTCCTCGTACGATCGCCAACGATCACGCCCTCCCCGGAGGGCTGGTTGGTACCAGTCCGACGTGGCAACAGGTCGTGAAGGTCGCCAATCTCTGCGCGTCGCTTTCGTTCCCCTGTCTCATCGAGGGCGAACCCGGAACCGGCAAACGGTCCGTGGCCAGGGCCATCCATCACCTGGCGGGCAGCACCGGACCGTTCGACCCGCATTGTGGCGCCATGGCCGCGGTCGAGGGATTGGGCACCTGGGTCGAGCGGGTCCAGGCTCGACTCGATGACCCGAGCGGATCGATCATGCTCTGCCACCTCGATTCGCTGGAGCCACCAGCCATTGCCGCAGTCACTGCGGTCATCGATGACCTGCAGGCACCGATGCCGAGGATTTTCGCGACCTGCCGGTGCAGTTCGGCCGTCGCTCCAACGGAGCTGTTCCCGCTCCTGAACACGCTCGGCGTTGTTCGTATCGCGGTGCCTCCGCTACGTGATCGACGGACCGACATCGGCAGGATCGTGCAAGAGCTCACCGTCCGACATGGCCACCAGGGACGACGGTGGCGAAGTGACGCATTGCAAGCATTGGCTCGACACGACTGGCCAGACAACGTTCGCGAGCTGGAACGAGCGGTGCAGCAAATTCTTCTGACCCATCAGCGAGGAGACGTCAATGTGGCGGACCTCCCTCCGGACATTTTGGCCGGCACCAAAGCCCCATTTCTCGGAGAACTCGCACAAGCCGAGCTCCAAGTCTTGCTCAATGCGCTCGACCGGGCCGGTGGAAACAAAACCGCCGCAGCCAAGACGATCGGAATGGCTCGCTCGACCCTCTATCGCAAGCTACGTGCCTACCGCGTCGACCTCGACCGCCGTTGGACCTGACATTCACTCCGCCTCTTTACTGCCGGACCTGTCCTCGGTCAGCTCCCGAAAGGTCTGCAGGACCTCGTCATCGACATCAACCAGACGGTCCCGAGTGGGAAACTCACCGCTCGACACCTCATTCCTGAAGGCCTTGAACGCCTCGACGCGGGTGGCTTGCATCGTCTTCCGCATCTCATGGAGATCAGCGTACTGCTTCGAGTGGCGCGGAAAAGGCGGAGCGCCGTCGCCGAGAATGTCCTGAGCAAACAGAAACTGCACATCCGCACCAGCGCCGGAGCCGAGGGAAACCGTAACCAAAGAAGTACGGCTCGATAGCTCGGCCATGAGTTGTTGAGGGATCACTTCGACCTCGACCGCCCATGCTCCCGCCTCTTCGAAGGCTTTGACGCGACGGTAGACCCACAGCGCTTCGTCGACGGTCTTGCCGACCGCCCGGAGTCCTCCGGTCCACGTGCTCTTGCGGGGGACCAGGCCGGCGTGACCTTCCACCGGGACATCATTTTCGGCCAAGTAGCTCATGAACCGTGGGCTCCACTGACACATGATGGAATCGGCACCGACTTCCATCGCGGCATACGCCGCCCGCAGCGCCTCGGTCTCGCTGGCCGCGGCGGTCAACGACATCGAGAAGGACATGAACGTGTGGGGTGCAGCTCGGCGTACCTCCGAGGCGAAGCTCGGCGCCGCCGGGTCGAACCGGACCTTCATCAAGTCGATGCCCAGCACTGGCTGCCGCTTCGGCATCCTCGACACTGAACGGCAGGGTCTGGGTGAGGGTCCGGCGACCCTTACCATCGATGATGTCCTTCACCGTGAAGTTCCGTATGCCGTACTCGCCGGTCATGCTGGCAATCCGCTTCAGGCCTCGCGCGGCGACACCTCTCTCGGGCATGACGGCATCGTCCATGCCAGCCACCGTACTCAGATCGACGGATCCGTTCCATCGACCAATGTCGGTCGCATTCGAATCACGGCACCGGCCGGTTTCACTGTGGGCTTCGACCCGGCAATCGACAAAAGGGCTAAGAATTCGCCAATCTGGAGCCGGTCTCGCTCGTCATCCACGATGACAGCCTCACCCGATTGAGTGTCAGGTGCAGCTCTCTACTCGACTTTGCGAACTCGATAACACTCACCGCCAGATATCGGCGAACACAACTCACGAGTCGAGCGCTCTGGTTCACCGGGATATCCGCACGATGATGCGCGGGGTCATCTGCTGGTGAGAATGCGGCCGGGTTGGGTGCTGTAGCGCAGGCACAGGTCTCGCATCTGGCGGGCGGTGTCGACCAGGCGGCCGGCCGTGTCAAGTTCTGACGTCGTGGAGCCAGCCGTCGTTTCCGAAGTGCATTGTGAGGACCTGCCGGTCGTCGATGAGCCACCAGTCGTCGGTCTCGGCGCTGATGCCGACCTCGTCGGCCTGGTGGCGGTCGAGGTAGCGGATGTCTTCGCCGTTGGGGTTGTTGATGTGGGTGGCGGTGAACGCGGTCCAGCGCCGGTAGTCGGTCGGCGGGTCATCGATGATCCTGACTCGGACCATCGGCCGCTGCGCTTGGCGAGTTGTCGGGTGCGGGTGATCCACTGGCCCCAGACCGGGTCCTCGGTGTCGATGTTGCGTGGTGTCTGCCGGAGCCATGCTTCGAAGTCGGGCCAGTAGCGAGGGTCGATGTCTGCGGCATAGAGGGGCTGTTGTTCGAGCCGGAAGATCGACGCGTCGGCGCCGAAGACGTGCTCGAGGTAGTCGAGACCGAGGCTTGTCCTGGTCATGGCCGTTCCAGCTCGCAGGGGACGTCCTCGGTCGTGGGAAGTTCGTTGGCGATCTTGCGGATCAGCCTGACGACTTCTGCGCCGCTGATGGCTTGTGCCCAGAGGTCTTCGGCGGCCTTGGCGTAGACGGCGGCCTCGTCGCTGTCGGGGTGGTAGCGGGCTTCGGTGGTTCGGGTCTCAACGGCAACGAGCCCGTCGAAGATGGTGAACGAGTTCAACAGGATCATAGGAAGTTCGGCCCCGAAGGGGACGACGCCGATCTCGACGTTGGGTAGCTCGGCGACGATTGACAGGTGGGCCAGCTGGGCTCGCATCACGATCGGCGGGCAGTACCAGTAGCGGAGGGCGGCTTCTCCGATGAGGAACCGGTAGTGACGGCTGGTGTCGTAGATCAGTGCCGCTCGTTCCATGCGTTGGCTGACGGCGTCTTCGATCTCGGGCCACTCGGTAACCATGGCGGTTAACTCTTCAGCCTCCGACAAACGCCGACGCCGACGGGCCATCGAACAGGCCCAAGCCCTGATCCGTGACACCTGCGGGCACCTGTCGCAAGCGAAGCGGGTCATCCGCTGTGGCCGGATTCCGACGGGGGCCGGCAACCCGCGGGTCACGCGCCACGACGGACGGGCGCACATGGCGGGGTTGCAGACGTGTGGGTTGGTGTGGGCCTGTGTTGCCTGTTCGTGGAAGATCCGGATCAAACGAGCCGTCGAGATCACCTGGCGGTCAAGCGGTGGATGGACCAGGGCGGCGGCGTCCTCCACCTCGTCGTCACCATGCCCCACCGAGCAGGGGAACCGCTGGATGGGGTTGTGGCGGATGTTGTCGGACTGCTGGGCCTTCGTCACCTCCGGCGGAGCCTGGCAGACCTTCCAGGCCCGCCACGGCGTGCTCGGCTACGTCCGAGCCACTGAAGTCACCCACTCCTGGGCCGCCGGGTGGCACCCGCACTGCCACGTTCTGTTGTTCGTGGACCGGCCGATGTCGCCGGTGGAGACGAGGCGGCGTACTACGAACTCCGCAAGGCCATCCGCACCCGCTGGTGCAAGCGGATGGCGGAGCAGTACGGGCGGACCGTGTCGGAGGAGTTCGGCATCCGGGTCGACCCCGTCAAACCACACGACGCCGACGGCTCCGGGCAGTACCTGACCAAGGTCGGGTACGAGATGGCCATGGTCGACGCCAAGATCGGCCGCGGCGAAGGACACCGCACCCCGTTCGCTATCGCCCACACCGGTGACATGGCCGACATCGACCTCTACCGCCAGTGGGTCACCGACTCCCGCCGAAAGAGGTCGATCACCTGGTCCCAAGGCCTCCGCACAGCTCTCGACCTCGGCCCCGAGAAATCCGACGAAGAACTGGCCGCCGAGGACGCCGGCTCCGAAGACATCGCCGAGGTCGACCGGGACCTGTGGCGGTTGATCGCCAACCGCCGTGACGGCGCACGCGCCGACTTCCTCGCCTGCTTTGAAACCGACAACACCGACGGCGGCGGCATTGCTGCGGCTGTCCGATTCCTCTGTGACCTCGGCCTCCAGGTCCGGGTCGACGAGGCGGGCCCCATCCCCGTGATCGGGCTCGACCACCCACCACCCAACCAAGCAATCAGGAGTAGTTCATCGTGTTGAGCACCAAGCCCATCGACGCCAGCCAACTCACGTTCCGGTACTCCGGCACCGCCGAGTACGACCGGGCCTCCGGGAACCGGGCCAAGGACCAGACCCAGCACCCCGACACCGGCTACCCGTTGTCGAAGGTCCGCTGCGTGGCCGTGTACCGGGCAGCTGGGGAGCACGGCGAGATCACCGTCACCGTTGGGTCCAAGGAGCCCCCGGTGGCGGAGTTCGATGCCGAGATCATGTTCTCCGGTCTCGTGGTCAAGGACTGGGCCATCAACGGCAACCAGGGCCAGACCTGGCACGCTGAGACCTTTGCCGCCCTCGACACCATGCCCACCCGGGCACAAACGCCGACACCGGCGTCGGTCGGGGCCAAGAAGGTGGATCGCGGGTCCGGCTGAGCGTCACCCCCATGACAGGCCATGGCAACTGTAGCCGACCGCCACCACGGCGGGAACCGGGGTTCAAACCCCCGGGTGGCCACGAAGCGAAGCGGTTGGAGGCAGCAAGAATGGACAGGACGAACCCCTACCGTCGGTTCGATCGGGCGCTGTTGTGCTCGGTCGATGAGGCGGCCGAGTCACTGGGCGTCAGTCGGAGCATCGTGTTCCGGCTGATCAAGGACGGGCGGCTGCAGTCGGTCAAGATCCACAAGCGTCGGTTGATCCCGTTCGCTGCGCTGGACGAGTTCGTGGCCGGGCTCAGGGAGGTCTCTCGAGCATCGAGAACCGGGTCACGCCCGGTGGGAAGGTCCGCTACGACGTCCGGCTCCGCCATCCCGATGGCCGGCAGTACAAGCGGACGTTCCGGACCAAGCGCGAGGCCGAAGCGTTCAGCGCCAGCGAGACGATCACCCGGGCCAGCGGCACGTGGATCGATCCGCAGGCTGGACGGATGCGCTTCGCCGACTGGGTCGACGAGTGGTTCCATTCGGCCAAGCACCGGTGGCGACCCCGGACGGCCGACAAGCACGACATGGCACTGCGAGCCCATTGGTTGCCAAGGTTCGGGCCGCTCGAGGTGGCCACGATCACACCCCGGCAGATCCAGGCAGCGATCAACGAACTGGCCGACGGGCACTCGTCGGCGAGCGTCCGGACATACCACGGCACGCTTCGAGCCTGCCTCCGCGACGCCGTGGACATGGACGTGCTCGGTCGATCGCCGTGCCGTGGCATCAACCTCCCGAAGCTCAAGCGGGACGAGAAGCGAGTCATCACCCCCCAGGAGCTCCACCGCCTGGCCGACGAGGTCGGTCCGCAGTGGCGCTCTCCGGTCTACCTCGGCGGTGTCATGGGTCTCCGCTTCGGCGAAGCCGTAGCCCCCCAGGTCTGTGACCTGGACTTCGAGCAGGCCACGGTCACCATCGCCCGAACCGTGGTCAACGTCGACGGCCGCCTGGAGATCGACGAGCCAAAGACCACGGCCGGGCTCCGAACCCTGGTCATGCCCGGCCCACTCCTCGATGAGCTGCGAGCCCACATCGACCTCCTCGACCTCGGCGACGATGAACTGCTGTTCGCTGACGCCTTCGGCGGCCCGCTCCGCACGGCAACTTCCGCGGTCGGGTCTTCGCCCCGGCCGTCGAACGAGCCGACCTCGACGGCCTCACGTTCCACGGGCTGCGCCACTCGGCCGCCACCCGGTGGGTGGCCAACGGAGTCGACGCCCGAACCGTGCAACATCGGCTCGGCCACGCCGACCCCCGGCTGGTGCTCCGGCTCTACGCCCACGCTTCGACGCCGGCCGACCGACGAGCGGCGGAGGTCAGCTCGACCATCTTCTGGGACCAGGATCGGCGACCAGATGTGCCATGAATGTGCCATGGCGACCCGTGGACGGACGACTCTGGCTCCGGTCACAAGGCCGTGACCAGGGCTTTTGTAGGTGGGCGCTGAGGGGCTCGAACCCCCGACCCCCTCCTTGTAAGGCCGCTCCTGGTGTGCAAAGTGGTGCATCCTGTACCTGGAACCCGCCGGTGACGCGGAGGTCCGATCGCGGGTGTGCGCGGGCGTGCATAGCCGTAGGGTCCCCCATTGGGTCCCTCAGCCGCTGCACTGCTTCGAGTGTTCGCCTGGCACGACTGGGCGGACCCTCAACACACCGGCTTCAGCCGCCGTCGTCTAGCTGTCGATCTCAACTGGAACCACGTTGTCTTCTCCCCAGCGCCTGATGTGATTGTGATACCGAGAGTCGAATCCCGCGAGCTTGATGGCTCCTTGCGGGGTGATCCCGGCTGGCTCGGCCACCCCAAATTGATGCAGCACTGCGGCGACGACGTTGTACGCCACTGCGATGCGCTGCTGGGTAGTGTCGACCGCGCTTAGGTCTGCCGAGAGGTTCATCCTCAGCGGAGTTCGGAGCGCTCGAGTCCACGGTGCTCGGGCCAACCCTCCGAACGTCTCGCGTTGTAGCTCGACCCGATCGTCGTGGTCATGGGTTCTTCCAACCAGTCCGACGGCGACGTTGGCGATGCCGTAGCGGCCTCCCTGGTGGGAGGTCCACCGCAATCCAACGTCAGTCAGGAGTATCGCGTCATCGGTGAGGGTGACTTCGCCGACGGAGGGGCTTCCAAGCTCACCGCTTGAACGTTGCGCGATCGGCAGCGCGACAACTGCCGAGCCGTCGAGATGCAGTTCGACGTAGGCGTCGCGAATAGTCAGCTCCCCGGAGTCTCCCGTCATTGCAGACCCACTGAAGGCCACCATGCCAGGGCCTGGCAGCGGGGAACTGAACGCCGGTAGATGCCTATCGAGTAGAGACTTTATGAAGTTGGAAGCTTTCCACTGCTCGACACTCTCGACTCTGCGGCGATCTAGCCGATCTTCCGTAGGCACCTCTGGGGCGGTGATCAGGGATATCCAGAGTCCCTTCTTGGAGGGCAACGTCTCCTCAACGGCGGCTCGCAGCCCATCGAGCTGGGACCGACGATCACTGTGGGCGCTGAAGCGAGCCTTGTATTGCTCGGCGACCTCCGCCTCGTTCAGCCAGATCGTGTCATCGCCGTGACGGCGAGGGAAGCGAAGCCCCAGAGCGGGGTCCACGAATACCGCATGAGGCGATCGCCGGCTGCGCGCAACGACGATTGCCAGGTAGAGCCCACCTTCGCCTGCGTCTGCCCAAACGAACTCGCACTCGGCCAGCGGCGACATGTTGTTGACCAGCGCCTGCCGAAGTCTGCGTTCCTCCTTCTCCGCAGTCGCTGTCAGGACAAAGGGGGTACATTCGCAAGCAACTTTGTCCTGGTCTCGGACTCCAACCACGATGACTCCACCGTGAAGGTTGGCGAATGCAGCCACATCCTTTGCGAACTCTTGCTCGGCACTCCAGGGAGAAGCCTCTGGGCCCGACTTCGCCCATAGCTTCCTCTTGAAGTCGATCAAGTCCGACTCTGCGACTCGCTCAGCGACCAGCCTCTCGATGCTGGCGCGGGTGATACCAGACTCGTCGAGCGAGCCGCCAAACAAGCTCTCTAGCGTGTGGTTCCTCAGAACAGCCACGGTGCAATGCTACCGAGGCCCTCCGTGGCGCCGGGGCCTACCGTCGCCCGCCGAGCATCGCAAGCCAGAAGGTTGGCACCAACCTCTTGACCCGGGCATCAGAGGACTGCGATGTCCGGCCGTCGTAGCAGGGCCCCGACTTCTTCCATGTCATGCCAGTCAGGCGATGCAGCCGTGTGCAACGACATGTCGAAACGGCACTGTCGACGGTGTGCTGGTTCGGGGCCATGCATCGCTGTGCCTCCTCGTTGGGTCCTTCCTCGGGTTCGTGTACCTCGGCGACCCAACTGAGATAGGGTCCTCGGCCGACCTCTGGGCCAGACATTACCGGGTGCTGAACCCGTCCCATATCGCCGGGACTCGCGCACGGTCAGTCGTTTCCGAGCGGTGATACCGGCGTGCCTCTGGCGAGCCTGCGGACGACGTCCACCTACCCCCACGTGCCGTTGAGGGTGACGATCTCGCCGCGGCACCAGTCGCCGACATAGCTCCCTGCCCGGCCGCAACGGCCCTATCTTGCCCGATTTGCAAGTCGATCCCTACGGCTTCCCAACCTCGTAACACGAAACGACAATCGGCCTTGCTCCACTCGAAACCAGCTTACGTGTCGGTCCGCCCACACTGCAGCGGTGGAGTCTCCCTTGATTCGACTCTGACAACACGTCATTCGACACGAGATCGGATCGACAAGTCCGGTCCATCGCTCGCGGCTCGCTTGATCGTGGGACGTTGATCGATCCACCGCAAGTGGATCACCCCGATCTCGGCCGGGCTCCGATCCGGCGGCATTCCTCCCACGGAGCTGGCCCCCAGGTTGCCGACGAAGGCGCCTACCGAAGTCCCAGGCACGGAGTCGAAGAAGGCAGAGACTGGATGGCGCGGGATCGCCCGGCACCGCCCATGGACCTCGGCCCAGAGCGTCGACCGCGAACACCGCACTTGGCATACACTAACGATCCTCGTAGCCAGGATCGTCAGGCCCCATATACCTCGAGCTACGCTGACGACCCCCTGCGGGATCCCGTCTTCCAGAGCACCCGATGCAGGCCGGAACGCCGGGACCCGAGCGCCGCAGATCGAGATTGCTGAGCGGTGTACCGAGCGACCCCGAGCCACGATCGCGTCCCATGGTCAGAGCTGGTCGCAGGTCGAGCCATCAATGGTCACATCGCCGTGGACACGAAGACCCAGGAACTTTCGTTGACGATCGTCGACTGATCGCTGCCCGGCTTCCTGGCCCGGACGACGATGCCCGATGGGAGCGGTCCCGACGCGCTCCCGATCATCGCGCAGGGTGACCCACTCCGAGGAGCCGACCATCACCTCGATGTCGTATCCGCAATGATTGAGAACGCTAAAGTCAGCAGCGGTTCCGGTCGGGTTCTCGCCAAGACGGCGAGAGCGGCGACGACCATAATCACTCCCGCGATGATCGCTCGGCGGGTCGCCAACGATCTGATACTGGCCGCCAACTCAACCGCCGAGATCACTGAACGCTCGACGCGACGAGCGACGCACCCGATGTGGCGTAGGCCTTCACCGATTCGTAGATCACCATGGCGACGTCATCCCTGAATTCTCCGGTGTTGAGCCTGCTGTTGTCGCTGGGGCCGGCGAACGGATTGTTGCATTGTGTTCGAGTGGTAGGCCACCTCCACCAAAACGCCATCGTACTCGGTTGTGTTGATGATGTTCTGACACCTTTCGAACACCCCTCGCCTTGCCGCACCGAGGGCTGAGATCCCGTCGGTGATGGCCGTCGCCAGCGCCTCGGGTCCACCGGCGTTGCAGTAGTAGGACTCAGTGCCGCTCTTGAACAGATTGACAAGCGGGCCGATGCCCGACCCGTTGGTGTGGATAGAGACCAGGATGTCAGCCCCTCGACGCTCGGCCTCGTCCACCGAGCCGGCGATGTCGACGAAGCAGACCGACGGAGCCCCCGGGCAGTCCCAGGATCGTACGGTGCTCTCGGGCCGGATCGGGTCACGGCAAACACAGCCCAGATGTCACCATCCGCAGCGTGGAGCGCGACGACTCGCTCGCTCAGGTCGAGCACCACCTCATCCTCGATGATCCCCTGGAAGGAGTCACGAAACTGGTAGAGGAGCTCGCCGCCGACGAGGAGCTGGCCGTGGCCCGCGTCAATCATCACCAGCGGCACCAAAACGATGTCCGATTTCGAGATCCAGAAGCTCTCCGACTGATCCCCGGAACTGGGAGCGAACTTGACGAAATCGGTGGTCTCGCAGGTCGCCATACCGGTCGTCCCTTCCGGAATCGGGATCGACTGCGGTGCTGGGCACCCCTCCCTCGGCGGCAGGGAGAGCGCCTCAGTGGACCGCAGCACGACGAAGTGCTCCGGCCGGGCGAAATCGGTGATCGACGCCGGGGCGCAGGGGTCTGGGTCCGGACCGGGTTCGCTGTCCGTCGTGACCGAGAGCGTCGACAATGCCGAGCGATTCGCCGAGGAGTCGAAGGCCACGACGCCGACGGTGTACGTAGTGCCGGGCTGGAGGCCTTCAAAGGTGTAGTCTGCTCGGGCAACCGTGTCCACGAGCGTGCCGTTGAGAAACACGTCGTAGCCGGCGAGTTCGAAGTCATCGACCGATCGACGCCAAACGACCCGGAACGACGTCATCGTGATCTCACTTGTCGGGGCCCGCAGCACGACCGGTGTCGTCGGGGGCGACGTGTCGCCCAGTGTTCGCACGTCGAGCACGGCCGGCTCAGAACGATTGCCGGCCACGTCTACGGCCTGGACCGAGACCTGATACGGCGTATCAGGCGTGAGAAAGAGGAAGAGATCGGATGTGCCCGGCGTCGTCTCAACCACCGATCCGTTCAACCTCACCTCGTACCCGAGGAGCTCGTAGTTGTCGTCGAAGGCTCCCAGGTGACCTCGAAGGCAGTGGACGATAGCGAGCCAGGTCGTACCGCCAGGCCTGTTGGTGTCGATGGTGGGAGGAGGTCGACCACGTCGACGAGCAGCTCCTCGTCGGCACGTCGATTGTTCTTTCGCCACGCCTCCACGTAGAGTCGCTGCTCGCCGAGCATGTCGGGTCGAAACGCGGCAAGGGCAAGGCAGAGCGAGTTCTTGGCGCAACCGCGGCTTCGACTGCGCCACTATCGCCGAGCGTTACGTTGACACCCTCGACCTTGTGATGGACCCGCGCCGGAGACTGTAACGAGGCCAGCGGCATCGACCTCGAGTGTCGAGGCTGCGATCTCGTCGAGGAGTAGCATTTTGACCGAGGGATGCGTCACGATCGTCTCGAACCGATTCCTGAGAAGTCGCTGCTACCGGCGATTGCGTGACAGACAAGACCGCAATGGCCATTCCCAAGCCGATACGTCGGCGACGGAAAATACTCCGTCTGAACTGTCCAGGATCAGGTCGCCCTGGGGTGATCGACGTCATCACATCCCCCGTCCTACTTGCCAAGTCTAGCGACGATAACATCCATCGCACCGCGATGTGACCAACTACTCCTTAGTACGGTCGTCCGTGCGGAGACGCCCGGCGAAGGCGACCAATAATGTTCGTTCGGTATCCCTGTCTACCGGCCGAGGAAACCGGCACTACTGCAGTGATCGGAAATCCTCAGGAAAACCTAGCGGTCGAGAGCTTTGCGCCAGTAGAGATCGCGACCACCATCCCACCAGGTGTTCGTCGACGTGAAGCCGGCCGACTCGTAGAGGTGTGTTCCGGCCTCGTTGCGCTCGTTGGCATCGAGCTGGAGTCGTTCGCACCCTCGCGTTCGAGCACGGTCCTCGGCGAAGGCCATCAGCGCTCGACCGACGCCTTTCCCCCGCTGACTGTCGGCGACGTAGACATCCTCGACCCAGCAGACGTCTTTGAGATGCCAGGCGGACCAGATGTAGCGGAGCTGCACGTAGGAGTGGATCGGGTCGCCGACGACCACGAACTCGGCGAGATCGTCGGCCAGGGCGTGGTATGCGCCGACGGCCAGCTGCTCGGTTGACGGCTCGTCGTCACCAAGGAAGTCCCGGAAGGCAGCCATGCACGCTGCGACCTGTTGGTACTCCCCAACCGTGGCGAGGCGTGGGCGAGAGCTATCATCGATCACGACGTCCGAATATAGCCGATAGGCATGGATGCCTCGACGGGTCGGCCGGCGTGAGCGGAGGTGTTTCGGAGTGGATCAGGAGCCTCGAGGTCAGTGCCAGCGAGAGGGGCAGCTGGTTGCACCGGCTGTTCACCGGTCTCTACTTCTCCGACCGTTTGGTCGAGGCCAAGAACGCGATCGAGTACCGCTACGGCAATCATCTGGCCGCATTGCTCGAAGTTCGGATGAACGATCGGCACGTGCCGATCGACGAGCAGGACGTGCTCGTGCTCGACAACCTCGACTGCTTCCTGAACTACATCGAACACGTGCTCGGTCTCGAACGGCTCGGTCTGATGACGACCGAGGAGCGTAAGGTCATCTTCGACTACTGGCCCAACATCATCGGGACCGATGACCAGTTCGCCGCGCTGCGCCGATACATCGCAATGTGCGGATACGAGCTGATCTCCGAGGAACTGGGACTGGAGAACACCGACTACCTGATCGTCTATGGATCTTTGATGAAGGGGTTGAGCCCGGACCACCAACCGACCTTCACCGACGCCTTGGAATACGTCTCCGACGTACGAGTACCGGGTGTGCTCTACGAGGTCCAGGGGGCGAGCTATCGATACCCCGGACTCAAGCTCATCGAGGAGCCGGAGAGTCGAGTACTCCATCCGAGCCGCCGAACAAGTCGACACGAAGAACGGTTGAGGGAGCGACTAGCGAGCGCAACGGTCGCCGAGCTGTACCGAGTGCTCGACGCCGCGATCTTCGAACAGGTTGACGAGTGGGAGGGGTATGACGCCTCCGACCCGGACAACTCGCCCTACGTGCGCCGTGTGATCCGGACGATCGACCCCGCAGTCGATGCGTGGATCTACGTAGGCAACCACGCCGACCAGAGCAAGCTGATCGTCGAGCGAAACTGGCGTGACCACCTGGCTGCGACGACCTGAGATTCAGCCTCGACTTTCGAGGTCCTTCCGAAGCGAAGCCACCTCTTCGATCAGTTGATCGAGCTTGTTCTCGATGCGTTCGACGGCCTTACTCAGCTGGCCCGCTGTTGCACCGACATCGGCCGTAGCGGCCTCATCGGCCGTGAGTCGGTCATCGACGTCCAAGTCTTCGCGCACGTAGGTGCCTCGACCGTGGACGCTGTAGGTCAGGTCCTCGGCTTGGAGCACACGTAGTGCGCTCGTGACGGTGTGGGTCGCCACGCCATGGCTCTTCATGAGTTGGCGCGCCGTCGGAAGCTTGTCGCCCGGCTGCAAACGACCGGTGAGGATCTGCCGTCGGAGATCGTTGGCGATCTTGACGTACTCAAGTCGCTCGTCGTCCGAGGTCAGGCTCACGACCAGATCGTAGCTGCCAGTCCGCTCCCCTAGGGGCTTCTGCTCACCGTGCGACCGTTTCGGACAAGTGTTGCACAACACTCGGAACACTTGTAGTGTGTCCTCGTGCACCACAACACAGATGGGTGCAGAAGGAGCGGATCATGCGAGTAGTCGATAGCGAGGCTGTCGAATTGGTTGACGCGATCGTCGCTGCGGTCGACGTTGACCGAACGGACGAGGTCAATCGGGTGCGAGCAGCGCTGCAGCACTTGGGGCTCGACCAGGCGTTCGCCGACGAGGTCCGTCTGTCGGGCCTGCCCTCCCACTGCAATGGCGAATGTTGGGCGGAGGTGGCGGCCTGATGCGGCGACGCAATGGACTTGGCTTCTGGGCCGTCGTCATCGCTCTGTTCGCGACGTTCGTTGCCGAGCCGACGGCATCGCTCGATGTGGCTGGTCAGGTCTTCGAGGCCGTTGGCGAGTTCGGCGGGTCGCTGGTGTCGGACTTGGCTGCCGACGACAACGGAGGCTCGCAGCCGTGAGGGTCCTGTACCGGATCTGGTGGCCGATTCTCGATCTCGGCCGTCTGGTTGTTCGGACTGGGGTCGAGCGGTGGCGTTCATCATGGGTCTGGCCGCTCGGGATGGGTCTGCGGCTCGGCCTGCACCATGTCATTGGGTCACCGTGGTTGGTCGCTGCCGTCGGGCTCGTGATCTGGCAGCCCTCGTGGGTGGCAGCTGCTGTGGCGGTGGTACTCGTTGCGGTGATCGAGGTGGCCTTGCGTGTCGGGGAGCACCGGTCGCAGCTCGCAACCTGGGTGATGTGTCAGCGTCGCAGCCTCGCTGTTCGACGTCGCTTTCCTCGGCTGTGGGCTGACTACGCCGGTCGTACGAAGCGGGTGCAGGCGGAGACCGGCAAGGAGCCGTCGACGCCGGTCCGGTGGCGTCCGATGGTCGATCATCCCCGGATCTCGTGGCTGATGCGGGCAGATGCCGATCAACGATCCGTTGGCTTCACCGTTGGCCCTCCGCCCGATCGCACCTTCGCTGAGTTCGCCGTGGCGCTCCCGGCCCTAGCGGCCCGATTGCCGTGGGTGCATTCGATGGAGTTGGATTTCGAGTCCGAGCGTTCGTCGTTCGGGGATCTTCGGGTCTACTTCGCTGACCCGTTGGCCCTGACCGTGGTATCGGAATGGGATGGCGCCGACGTCGATGAGGCGGCGGAGGTCGAGCAGTGGTGACCCGCCTCGTTCACCACCAGGCCGTGGATCTCGGTCGACGTTCCGGAGGTGGCCGGTTCACCGTTCCGGCTCCCGGTCACGGGCTGATGCACCTGTTGATCTCGGGCAAGACCGGGTCGGGCAAGTCGTCGACGGCTGCGAAGCTGATCGGCTCGTTGGCCGGGCGGGCTGATGTGGTGTTGACCGGTGACGATCACAAGGCTGGCATGGAGCTGCTGCCGTGGTCGCCCCGGTTCACGGAAACCGCCGTCACGATCGCTCACACCGAAGACCTCCTCGGTCGTCTCGTCGACCAGGTCGACGTCCGGGGGCAGACGATTCTGGATCACGGTGACCGACTTGGCCGGACCATCCGCTCGTGGGAGCCGTGGATGGGTCCTCGGCTTGTCCATGTTGTCGACGAGGCGGCCGAGCTGACCCGCTCGAAGACCGCCGTCGACCTGCTCGATTCGCTCGCTGCTCGGGGTCGGGCCCTCGGGGTGCATCTGATCGTCTCCACGCAGTACGCGTTGACCTCAGATTTCCCGACGACGTTGCTGTTGAATCTGACGGGCCGGATCTGTCACCGGATGGGGACGGCAGCCCAGTACGCCACCGCGTTGGCGGTCGACCAGGGCGAGCTGCGAGACCACGGTTTCGAGCCGATCCCGGAGGGCGACCGCTACCAGGGCGTCTGCTACGTCAACGGCATCCCGGGCTTGGCGGACCTGTCACGCTGCCGCACCGATCTCGTGTCTGACGCAGCCATCGACCGTCGAGCGGCGGCCACCGCTCATCTACGCCGATCACCCGATGAGGTCTTCGAGATCGCTCCCGAGCCTGTCGGGCTGGTTGATCTGGAGGCCGAGGCCGTCGGCGACCCTCAAGGGAGCCGGCGGTCCGAGGCCACACCAGAACCACCCGTGCCCGTGCGGCCTTCGGCGTCGGTCCTGTTCGGAGGTCTCACGTCATGACCGGGCCTGATCTGCGTTCGGTCCGCCGACGGCTTCTCGGTGTGCTGTGGGCAGCGGCGGGGGTGTCGGTGGCGTGCAACGTGTTGTCGGCCGAGCCGTCACAGGTTGGCCGTGGCGTGGCCGCTTGGCCCCCGGTCGCTCTGCTCCTGGTCGTCGAGGTCCTGGCCCGTTCCCCGTTGCCGGCTGGCCGGTGGCGTTTCGCTGCGATCGGTGGCGCCGGCTCGGTTGCTTTGGTGGCGGCGATTGCGTCGTTCACCCATATGCAAGCCGTCGCCCGCGAGGTCGGCGAGTCCGAGCTTGTAGCCACGCTGTTTCCGCTCTCGGTCGACGGGCTCGCTGTCGTCGCTTCGGTGGCGCTCGTTGAGGTCAACCGACGAGCCGTCCGATTCACCAGCTGTTGAGGCCGTCGACCAGGTGCTCGTCGACGAGCGGCCAGCTGAGATCGAGTTGCCGCCTCGAGGTGGCCCTGTGTTCGTGCCCCCGGTTGTGGGGGCGAGTTCCCCGGTCCTGAACGGGTCCGGGTCCATCAACCATCAATCCACCTAGCAAAGGACAATCCTGTGCGTTCCTATCCCATTGACCTGGCCGTCATCATGGCCAACATCGAAAACGTGGTCGCTCTCGACCCGGTCGTCGACCTCGACACCGGTGAGCAGCGACGTGACCGCAACGGCGTGCTCCGCTGGAAGCTCACCGTGCTCTACAAAGACCCCTCGGCCTTCAAGCGGGAGCTGTTGGAGATCGGCTTCGCCGCCCCATCGCCTTGGAGCCGGGGCCGGGTGACGAGCTGGTCATGACCGGCCTGTCGGGTCGGCCGTGGGAGCGAACCAACACCTACGGCACCTCGTCAGGGTTCGCCCTGTCGGCCGAGTCGGTCGCGTTCAAGCCCCGTACCCGTCGCAGCGCCGAACCGGTCGCTGCCTGATCGACATGCACTGGTGAGGGCCGGCCTGTCGGTCCCGGGACTCTTTGGACGGATCCCCGGGGCCACGGCCGGTCCCCTCACCTCATGCGCAAAGGACAAAGCACATGCCTCTTCAACCTACCTGCGGCCCGGCCACCCTGGCCGACAAGCTCAACATCTATGCCTTCGGCACACCGAACCTCGAAGCGGCCTCCCACATCCTGACCCACTCCGTTCGGGGCCGGCTCCTCGACGCTCTGCAGCTGGTGTGGGAGGACGACGAAGCGGCCGAGATCGACTGGCCCGCCACCCTCGACGCCTCCACCGGCCTGTCCGGTGGTGAGCGACGGCTCCTGGCCCTGGCTGCGTCGCTCGGGTCGGGACATCCCGTCGACCTGGCCAACGCACTCACCGGGCTCGACGCCTGGCACGCCCAGGTCGTCGTCGACGCCATCGCCCACACCACCGGTATCCACTTCGCTGGGTTCGACCGATGACCCCCGACGACATCCTCGACCCCTGCCAGATCACAAGGGCTCGGATCGCCCGGACTCGATCGCTGGTCATCGCCGAAGGGGATGCGGTGCCTTTCACGCACACGGCCCTCGTAGCGGCATCCGACCCGGAAGGTCAGCACCCCCATCCCGGTCACCACCCCTCTCCCCTTCGCCGCAACCCCACCGCTGCAGCCGTAGCGGCGTTGGTCCCCTGGTGGTCGCTGCTGCTGTCCGCTCTGGCCCTGTCGCTGCTGGGTGCGGTCACGGCGTGGCTCCGACTCCCGCCTGTCGTCGGTGCAGCTGCGGCTGTGTCGATGGCGGCTTGTTGCCTGGTCCTGGTCGTGGCCGAGCTCGTACACCGAGCGACCGCGCAGCGCCCCAGCAGGTAGGACCTACTCGCTACACCTCGGGGGGCGGGGCGGAGGCGTCAAGCCGCAGCCCCGCCCCACCCCCCTCCCCCACTTCCCCTCTCCCTTCCTTCACCAGCACCACCTCCCACTTCACTCCACCACCCCACCCTTCCTCACTTTCACCTTCCATCACCTCACCCTCACTCCACACCTCACCTCCACACCAGCTCATGACCACGCATCGAACTCCAGCACCGACCCCACGAGCTCGGAACAAGCGAAGGGAATCGAACCGTGATCGGAGCGCCTACGTGGCCCGCCTTGGTAATACGCAAACAACTCGGCCGCTCGACCCCAGCCAGGGTCGACGAGACCGAGATCGAGCACAGGAACAGCTGCAACAGATGAACTGGCGAGCCTTCGGACCACGCCGAGCAGACCGACGCCTACGGCAACGAGACCTGGACCCAGGAACTCCGCATCGGCTCCTGCGGTCGACCCCTCGGCGAACGAGTCGCCATCTCACGAGCCGCAGCCAAGGGCGGCGACGGTCACCGTGGCGTGTACTCCGGTGTCGAGACCTGCGGGTCAGCGACGGGGTGCATGAAGTGCGCACGCAAGGTCCGGGCCGAGAAGTCCGGAAACATCGGCCTCGTCATCCGCACCCACCTCGACCGCGGCGGGTTCGCCCTGTTCCTCACCCTTACCTTCGCCCACACCCTGGCCGACAGCGCCGAGGACTCCCTCGACGACGCGTTGACGGCCTGGTCGACCATGGTCGCCACCCGCCGTTGGAAGAAGCTGATCGCCTGGCTCGGCGACCGGGGCTGGATCCGAGCCACCGAGACCACCCACACCGACGCCAACGGCTACCACCCACACCACCACGTCTGCCTGCTCACCGACCGGGCCGTCGGCCACGACGAGGACGACCCGATGGAGCTGGAAGACCTCCGCCAGGAGATCTACGACTGCTGGTCCCTCGCCCTCGACAAGCTCGACCGCGAAGCCCACTCACTCGTCGATCGGGGTCGACCTCGAACCGGTCCGAGACGACGAGGGCATCGGGGCCTACGTCTCCAAGATCGAGTTCGAGATCGCCCGAGGCGACCTCAAGCGAGGCCGTGGCGACTCCCGGTCGATGTGGCAGGTCGCTCTCGACGCCGCCGACGGCTGCCAGCGTTCCATGGCCATCTGGGCCGACTACGTGCGAGCGGCCAAGGGCCGACGGTGGCTGTCGACCAGCCAGGGCCTCTGGGACGAGTTCGGGATCAACGACCGCACCGACGAGGAGATCGCCGAGGACCAGCCAGACGAGCCCGAACCGGTCGCCTTCCTCGACGCCGACGTCTACACAGCGGCCGCCAAGTCAGAAGCACCGGTGCTGACCGAGATTCGGCACCTGGTCGAAGCCAACGCCCCGATCGTCGTCCTGGCCCTCGTGCTCTCCAAGCGCCTCGGCCGGACCGTCGAGATCGAACGGCGAGCCGAAGACGAAGGACTGCCCACGCTGGTGTGGGCCGACGCCCGCCCGGTGAGGAGCGACGAGTGACCACGCATCGCTATCGGACGACCGACGAGAACACCGACAACGACAAGGAGAACAGCGCAATGCAAGACAACGACGAACCCATGGACCGATCGTCCATCCAGCTGGCCTACAGCGTCCCCGACGCTGCGGCCATGATCGGCATCAGCCGACGCACCTGCTACGAACTCATGACCTCAGGACAGCTCCGCTCGGTCAAGCTCGGCCGACGGCGACTCGTCCGCCATACCGACCTCGTTGCCTTCGTCGACGCCCTGGGCGACGAGCAAGCAGCATGAGCCGCCGAGGCCGAGGCGAAGGCTCCGTCTACCGAGACGGCGACGCTTGGGTCGCTCGCATCGACCTGCCTCTCGGTCCGGACGGGAAGCGCCGCCAACGCAAGCGCAAGATGCGGACCAAGTCCGAGGCCCACAAGGCGCTTCGTGAGCTTCAATCCCAGGTGGATCAGATGCTCGATCACGATCGGGCGAAGCGGACGGTTGCTGATGCAGTCGACGAGTACCTCCGGGTGCAGCCGAATGACCGTGCGCCGAAGACGATCGAAATGGAGCGTTGGAGGGGCTCGATCGTCGTCGCCGGCCTCGGGAGGCGGCAGCTCGGCAAGCTCTCGGTCAAGGACTGCGATGCGTTCCTCGAGCTGGCGGCCTCCGGGGAGTACGGGCGGCGTCCGCTGGGTCCCGAAGCTGTTCGCAGGGTCCGACGGCTGCTGGTCAACGTGATCAGGAACGAGATGCGAACCGGCTCGATCGGCCGAAACGTGGCCGACCTGTCTGTACTGCCGAACCACGAGGTGCGACTGATGTCGACCACGACGATGACGGCGACAGCTCGACGAGCCTTCGACGGACGCTGAGCTATGACGAGTTCCGGGCCCTCTGGCAGGTCGCCCGTTCACCGCTGATCGTGCTCATCGACCTGTGCGGACGCAATGGGCTCCGCCCGTCCGAGGCTCGCTCGCTCCGCTGGGAGCGGGTCGACCTGGACGGGCTGACCATCACCGTCAATCGACAGATGTCGTCCGAGAACACGCCAACGAAGGCCAAGACGAGGCGCTCAGTCCGGACGATCCCGATCGACGATCGCACGGCCCAGCACACTGTCGACCTGGCGAAGCGAACAAGATCAGAAGCGGACCCGAGCTGCCAACCGATGGAAGGACCACGGCCTGGTCGTCACCACTCGGTACGGCACCGGGATCGGCGCCCGAAACCTTCGCAGGATGGTCGCCAAGGCATGCGAGGAGGCAGGCGTGGAGCGCATCGTCCCCTACGAGCTGCGACACACCGCCATCACGTTCCAGATCGACGCCGGCCACGATACGTGGCAAGTCGCTGATTGGGCCGGAACCTCGGAGAGGATGATCGAGATGGTCTACCGACACCGGCTGACCCGGGTAGCCCAGCTCGGCCCAATCGAGTTGACAGGGCTCGACCGATAGCGAAACGCTCGCCAGACACGATCGGGCACGTCTGCCTGGTCATCGATGAAGATTTCCGATCACTGCAGTAGTGGCCTGATTGATACTGGAGGCAGAGGTGGCGGTGGTTCGCAGTGTTGTAATCCCAGCGCGTCGCCGGTGAACATGATCGATCCGGCTTGGGCGTTCTGCTCGGAGGTCCATGGTCACAAAATGGCCCACGTTGGTGCCATCCTCGCCACCATCGGGAGGGATACGGGAGACGCATCGGTGGGCGGAGCGCCCCGAGTGGCCCCATGCCCCACCGCCACCAGTGCTGGTCACCGGGAAGAACTGCGAAGTGGCAGGTGTTCAGCGGATCGACGACAGTCCTACGCCATCGAAACCACCACAGGATGCTGGCGAACTTCCCCGGCGTTGTGCGAGGTTGGGATTCTACGGACCAGGTGAGGTGGTGCTGTGAGCAGTGAATCAATGACCACGGCGGAGCAGCGTCGAGCCGATCCGGATCGGGTCAAGGCGTTCACGGACGGCGTGTTCGCCATCATCATCACGATTCTCGTACTGGAGATCGGAGTTCCCGCCGAGCTCCCGGAGCAGTCCCTCCGGGACGCGATCGGTGAGACCGGTCCGGAGCTGCTCGCCTGGGTGATCAGTTTCTTCATCGTCGGCATGTACTGGGTCTGGCACCGGGATCTGTTCAATCAGGTGCGGTTCGTCAACCGCGACGTCGTGTGGTTGAACCTGCTGTTCATGATGCCCGCAGCGTTGATCCCATTCGCAGCGTCGGTGCTGGGCGAGTACCACGACGAGCCGATTGCGTTGCACCTCTACGGAGCTGTGCTCATCGCGACAGCCTTGCTGCGCTGGCTCCTGTACGGCTACATAATGCGCCGACCGAGTCTCCTGTGGGAGCCGCCGGGAAGCAAGCGGCGAAGGGTTGGCGCTCTGTTGGCCGGCGCCCCGATCGTGGTCTACGTCGTTGCGATGCTCGTGGCCGTCGTTGCGCCATCGGTGAGTCTGTTGCTCTATTGCGCCATGCCGCTGCTGTACTTGCTGCTCATCGCAGGTCTGCGCCAGAGCCCAGGGACTCGTGACGAGGCCGCGGACTATGGCTGAGCGCACTAGCGGCTCGAACCGCCTCGAGAGCCGACCGGGCCGGTGCGAGCGCGCCACATAATCACCACCTCAGAAAGCACCGCGACGCGTCCGCGAACGGCACATGAGAGCGGCTCGGGACCTCGACCGCCAGATCCACCAGGGCCGATCGACAATGTCACCCGGAAACGCCGGGCCTGGGCACAACAGTGCCGGC
>CAVQRR010000014.1:0-126872 GCA_963715325.1 uncultured Acidimicrobiales bacterium | reverse complement strand
GCCCGAACTCCGATGCGCTCGACGGCATCATCGCGTCGGATGTGCTCACCTGCCGCTGCGCTTCATGATCGATCCGATGGTGCGGATCAGGATCTTGACGTCCTCGCCGAGGGACCACGTCTCCACGTACAAGTTGTCGAACTCGGCCCGTTCCGAAATCGAGGTGTCGCCGCGGAGGCCGTTGATCTGGGCCAGCCCGGTCAGCCCGGCGCGGACCCGGTGCCGGGAGTTGTAGTGGGTGTAGGTGTCGCTGAACGTCCCGACGAAGTGGGGACGTTCGGGACGTGGCCCGACGAAGCTCATGTCGCCACGCAGGATGTTCCACAGTTGGGGGAGCTCGTCGAGCGACCACTCCCGGAGCAGCCGACCCAACCGGGTCGGCCGGCGGCTGGCCTCGGCGGCCCAGGCGGTGTCGCTCTCATCGGACGTCACGTTCGGCAGGGATCGGAATTTCAGGATCGAGAAGTGCTGGCCGTCGAGGCCGACCCTGCGCTGGCTGAACAGGATCGGACGGCCGACGGAGATCGCCACCGCGGCACCCAACAGCAACAGGACCGGAAGCAGCACCAGCAGGGCCAGGGCCGCCAGCAGGCGATCGAAGATCGCCTTGCCGTTCCACATGATCGATCGATGAGCGGCACGACGGAGCCGAATGAGCGGGATCGATCGCACCCGTTCGACCTCCCTGCCCGCCGCACTGTTCACCTGGTACAGGCGAGGTACGAAGTAGAACTCCAGAGTGTCCCGGTGCCGGGATTGGATCAGCTCGATCAGTTCCGAATCCGGAATGGCAACCGGAGCGAACACCACGGTCGAGGCGTTCGACCTCTCGATCGATTCGTCGAGGGTGGTGCTGTGGATCGGCAGCGGGGGGCGGGACTGCCGGGACGGGAACGGGTCGTGGAAGGCAACCGGCTTGAGACCGTATTCGGGGTAGGCGAGAAGGTTCTCGGCCAGTTTCGACCCGACGCTGCCGGCCCCGACGATCAGTGTGCGATGGTTGACCCATCCTCGTCTGCGGGCGGAGCGCACGATCCCGTACATCACGGTCCGGCTGGCGATGAGGGCCACTGCCGCCACGATGACCGACTGCCACCACACCCGACCGAGGTCGTCGCCGAAGGCGGCGATCGTGCCGGTCCCGTTTTCGCTCAACGAATAGGTGATCGTCGAGGCGATGAGGAGCCGCCCGGCCAGTGCCACCATGTCGTTGAGGATCGACGGATCGAGGCGGGAACGGTAGAAGCCGGCCGTTCCGGCCAGCAAGACGAAGCCGGCCGCGGTTGCCGCCGCCGGCACGAGGTCCAGCCCGAACGCGACGATCATGGTGATGATCGAGATCGCGTCGGTGGCCATCATCCAGGGCCGGGTCCCGTATCTCGAACTCGATCGGACGAAGCGGACCCACCTCGAGGTCACGGGTCGCCGTGGAGCGGATCCGCATGCCAGACGGAACGCGGACCGGTGTCCGCCGCTTCGTCGGTGCGTCGACGGTCGCCCTTTTGAATCAGCCCCAAGACCTCACTCCGTGGAAATCGCTCCCTGCGCAAGGTACGAGAACCAGGCTGATAAATGAACTCGCGATGGCCGGAAATCACTGGGACATCTCACCCACGCCGGTATCTTTTGCGTTGTCCGAGCAGGTTGACGGCAGGTCAACGGGAGGTGCGGTACTTCGAGTTCTCCGACCAGCTCTTCTTCCGCAGGGCCCGCTCGGTCCTGTCGAACCGGTTCTGCAGGCTGCGCTGCAGCGGCTGGTTGTGCAACCCCCGGGCCAGGAGGTCGGCCACCGTCAAGCGCAGACCGAAGGATTCGATCCGGCTGATCAGCCTGCCCGCCCGGTCCTGCCACCGCAGCACCGATTCCTTTTGCTCGCTCACCGCAAACGGTGCCAGGCCGGATGGTTCGAACCCGAGCCGGGCGAGATGATCTCCGACCCTGGCCTCGACGAGCCGCACGTCACGGGTGGAGAGCGAATCACGCCAATCGCCTGCGAGGTGGGTGTTCGGTTCCTGGTAGTCGGTGTCACGGGCGTAGTCGAGCATCTGGGCCGTGTAGTCGACGCCGATGAAGCGGCAGATCCTGTCCAGCGTGGCGTCGCAGTCGAGGATCAACTCGGCGAACCGCACGGTCAGGACCCGCTCGGGATCGATGACGGCTTCGAGCCGCTGCCATTCGTTCTCGGTCGCCAACCAGCCGTCGACGGCATGCCAGGCGTTCCCGGCCAGACCCTCGGCCATCCTCGCCGGCGCGACATCGCGGGGATCGCGGATCAGATGGATCAGTTTCAGATCTGGCCACAGCCACAGGGCCTTCGTGAAGTCGGTGTGCATGGTGGCGCCGACCGCGGGGGCGTTCTTCCTTGCCTGGCGGGAGAGGAGGAAACCGTTCACCAGCGACCGGTGGTCGAGGCTGGGGTCGATCTCGAAGCCGCTGGTCGAGAACGCCCGGTTCTGGCGGAGATACCGGTGGAAGTCGTCGATACCGGGAAGGGTGCCGTCGTCGCCGATCGTGGCGACGGTGTACTCGAACTCTTCGGCGAATGCGATCTCGGGATGCGAATCGAGCATCAGTCGCAGCAAGGTGGTTCCCGATTGCTCAGCGCCGACCAGGAGTGTGAGGTTGGCTACCACGTGGCCAAGCTTACAGCTGCTGACTCGGTTCTGTAACGTAAGCCACACACAGTTGACCAATTCGATCGAAGGTCATATGTCACCCCGGTGCCGGACCGCCTCGACACCGAGCCACAGCCGAGACCTGGCTACTGTGGGACCATGGCCGATCAAGCCACCTTCGTCGAAGACACCGAACCGTTCATGCGGTCCCTGTATTCGACGGCGGTCAGACTCTCGGGCAATCCCACCGATGCCGAGGATCTCGTTCAGGAGACCTACCTCCGGGCCTACCGGTCCTACGACAGCTTCCAGGCCGGTACCAACCTCCGGGCATGGTTGTTTCGCATCCTGACCAACGCCCACATCAACCGCTATCGGGCCAAGAAACGCCGCCCGGACGAGACCGAGCTCGACGACGTCGAGGACCTCTACCTGTACCGGCGTCTGCGGGACGAGACGAAATACGGTCAGAGCGCCGAGGAACAGCTGATGGAACTGTTCTCCGAGGCCGAGGTGGTGAGTGCGGTCGAGGCCCTTCCCGAGGCCTACAGGATGGCGGTGTTGTTGGCAGACGTCGAGGGCTTCAGCTACAAGGAAATCGCGGAGATTCTCGACATCCCGGTCGGCACGGTGATGAGTCGACTCCATCGGGGAAGAAAATCGCTGCAAAAAGAGTTGTACGATTTTGCAGAGGCACGAGGCCTCGTCTCGACGCCATCCGACTGACCATCGCCGGTCGGTGGTCGGCCGGATTCGTTGGGGAGCCTCCAAGCGGCTCCAACGAGGATACGAGAACCGGCTTCTCTGTGTAGTGTCGACGTGACCCGATGAGCCCGAACCGATGACCAACGAGCAGAACCCCGAACCCGAGCAATCCAGGAACCGACCGTCCGGTCTCGGTCCGATGGGATGCCGACCGTCGTTGGAGGAGATCTACCGTTACATGGACGGCTACCTCGACGAGGCCGGCCAAGCCGAGATCAGCTCCCACCTCCACAACTGTGGCGGTTGCGACGACTTCTACCACTTCCAGACCGGACTGCGTGACCTCCTGGGGTTGCGTTGTCGCAGCGAGTTGCCGTCCGATCTGCCCCAGCGGGTGTTCCGGGCCATCACGGAGCTGCCGTAGCGCCGGTTTCGCCGCCGGTGCCGACCGCTCGATGGTCGGCCGACCGGTCCGAGCCCCTACACTGATCCAATGATCAGTGGAGTGGTATGGCATTGGTGGCTCGGATTCTTCCTGGCAATCGGTGGGGTCCTGGCCTTGGTCGGGCTTCTGGCCGGCTATTTCGCAAAGGTCCAGAATCCCCGGTACCCGAGGAAGCCGTAGCCGGCCCTCACCACCCTCCACAGCTGAGAGAAACGAGCGGACCAGCGTGAACGCCGAAGTCGATTGGGAATTTGCCAGGAGCGTCGCCGGTCGAGTCGCAGGTCGCGAACCGTTCTCGGACAGCTACCACGGCGATTCGTTGGACGCCGACCTGTTGGAGCTGACGGCCAAGGCCGAGACGCTGGTCGAGGTGGAGACGGGCTTGGTCTCGTCTGCCGGCTCGGCCAAGGCCAAGGTCACGGACCGGATGGGGTGGATCGACGCCAACCTGGCCAGCTTCGATCGGTTGCTGCGGCCGCTGCTTGGCCGGATCGACGACGCGGCAACCGAAGGTGCAGCTGCCGCCGATGATCGAGACCCGGAGGAAGCCAACGGCGGTGGCCTGGCCGACACCGCTCTCGGTCGGGCTCTGGCGCCGCTCGGCGAGCTGCTGGCGCCGCTCGGGACGGCTCTGGCTCCGGTCGGCGCCGCGGTCGGCGATGCGCTCGGTCAGGTCAGCGGGGCGGTCGGGCCAAAGGTCGCCGGGGCCGAGGTCGGTGCGCTGCTGGGATGGATGTCCGGTCGGGTCCTCGGCCAGTACGACCTGTTGATCATCGAGGACGAACGGCCGGAGGATCAGGACTGGGTCTACTACGTGGGGCCCAACGTCTTGTCGCTCGAGAAGCGGTACGGCTTCCCCCCTCGGGAGTTCCGGCTGTGGATCGCCGTTCACGAGTGCACCCATCGGGCGCAGTTCACCGGCGTGCCATGGCTCCGCCCCTACTTCCTGTCGTTGGTGAACGAGCTGCTCGACACGGTGGACCCCGACCCGAAGCGGCTCCTCGACGCGGTTCGGGAGTCGATGAACGACCGCCGCTCCGGTACCGGCCCCTCGCTGAAGGACGGCGGGATCTCGGTGCTTTTCGCAACCCCCGAACAGCGGGCGACGATGGACAAGGTGACCGGTCTGATGAGCCTGCTCGAAGGCCACGGGGACATCACGATGGACCGTGCGGCCAAGCATCTGATCCCGAGCCAGCAGAGGTTCGCCCGGGTCATGAGCCAGCGCCGCCAGAACGCTTCCGGGGTCAGCAAGGTGGTGCAGCGGCTGACCGGCATGGAGGCCAAGATGGCCCAGTACCAGGAGGGGGAGGACTTCGTTCACGCGGTCGAAGCAGCCGGTGGCCCGGAGCTGTTCAACCAGGTCTGGACCGAACCCGAGACGCTGCCGACGATCGACGAGATCCGCTCGCCCGAGCTGTGGGTCGACAGGCTCCGCGCTCGCAGCACCGCCTGAGCAGCCGCCGGTGACTGGAACCGGCGGGAACTCCGGCCTGCCGCAGACCGACCGGCAGGCCGCGTTGCTGGCCCGGTGCCGCTTCCCAGAACCGGGCTCGGAGGTGGTGGCCGCGGTGTCCGGCGGGCCGGACTCGCTGGCCCTGCTGGCCTTGGCCGCCGCGGCAGGGCTCTCGATCACCGCCGTTCACGTCGACCACGGCATCCGCCCAGGCTCGGCAGACGAGGCGGGGGTTGTGGCCGCAGCGGCGCGCCGTTTCGGCGCCCGCTTCCGCGCCGAGCAGGTGGTGGTGGCCCCCGGTCCCGATCTGGAGCAGCGGGCCCGCCGGGCCAGGCGCTCGGTGCTCGGATCCGATGCCATGACCGGCCACACCGCAGACGACCAGGCCGAGACCCTCCTGATCAACCTGTTCCGGGGCGCCGGTCCGGCCGGTCTGGCGGCGATGACGCCCGACCACGTCCATCCGATCCTGGCCATCCGTCGCAGCGAGACCCGCCAACTGTGCCGGGAGCTCGAACTCGACCCGGTGATCGATCCGTCGAATGACGATCCCCGGTTCGTTCGGAACCGCATCCGTCACGAGCTGTTGCCGCTGGTGGCCGACATCAGCGGCCGCGACCCCGTCCCGTTGTTGACCCGCACCGCAGATCGTTGCCGGGCGGTCCAGGCCGACATCGCAGCCATGGCCGATGGGATCGATCCCACCGATACCCGGGCGCTGGTCGGCCACCCCCCAACCATCGTGGCCGAGGCATTGCGGCGATGGCTGGTCGACGATCGTGGGCATCCGCCGTCCTCGGCCGAACTGGAGCGGGTGCTGGCCGTGGTCCGCCACGACGCAGCGGCCTGCGAGTTGTCTGGCCGTCGCCGGATCAGTCGCCACGGCGGCATCCTGCGGTTGTCCACCGACGGCGATCGCTGACCGTCCACGGCCCTCCTCGGGGCGGGGGCCGGCGGCGAGAGTCCACGTGGTGCACTCGGTACACTCGGACATCGTGGGCCAGTCGGGTGTGACTTCCTCGAACTCGGGGCGTGTTTCGGGTTCCGTGACGACGATCCTTGGCATTCTCAACGTCACCCCCGATTCGTTCAGCGACGGCGGCCGATACCTCGACACCGGGGCCGCGGTGGCTCATGCCAAGGCCATGCTGGCCGAAGGGGCCGACATCATCGACGTCGGCGGTGAATCGACCCGGCCCGGGGCCACCCCGATCGACCATCTGATCGAGCTGGATCGAGTGCTGCCGGTCATCGAGGCGCTCAGCCCCTTGACCAGGGTGGCGGTCGACACTCGGCACGAGGAGGTGGCGAGGGCCGCGGTCGCGGCCGGCGCCACCATCATCAACGACATCGGCGCCTCGCTGTCGCCGGTGGCCGCCGAGTTGGGCGTCGGCTGGATCGCCATGCACATGCAGGGCGAACCCGCTTCGATGCAGCGCAACCCCCGCTACGGAGACGTTGTCGCCGACGTCACCCGCTTCCTGGTCGACAAGGCGGCGGCGGCCCGGGAACAGGGCGTCGGCGAAATCTGGATCGACCCCGGCTTCGGATTCGGCAAGTCGCTCGACCACAATCTCCAGCTGTTGGCCAACATCGACACCCTGGTCGCCACCGGGTGGCCGGTGGCCGTCGGGACGAGCCGAAAGTCGATGCTCGGGCAACTGATCGCAAGGTCGGATGGCGCCGATCAGCAGACACCTGCCGACGATCGGCTAGTAGGCTCTGTGACGACGGCGACGTATGCGATGCTGCAAGGCGTTGCAATGATTCGAGTACATGACGTGAAGGCGGCCAAACAGGCTGCGACCGTGGTCGCAGGAGAAAGGTGACATGGCCAAGGGAAAGTGGGCACAGGGAATCAAGCCCCGAGGATTTCACTGGATCATCGAGGACCAGCTGGCGATCTGCGAGCGACCTGGCGGCTATGGGGCCAACCATCGTCGGGTTCGCCGTCAGGAGGAAGTGATCTGGATCCGGGAAAACAACTTCTCGTTCGTCGTGTCGTTGATCCCGTCCGACCACAACCTCCACAGCTACGACGAGCAGGGCATGCCGTGGAAGCATTGGCCGTTCTCCCCGTCGCTCGATCTCGACACCGCCCTGCCGCAGCTGTACGGCGAGTTGCAGGCCCTGCTCGGCGACGGTCGCAAGCTGCTGCTCCACATGGAGGAGGTCGGCGATCGAATCGCCGGCCTCATGGGCGGTTATCTGCGCTGGACCGGCCTCGTGCCCGTCACCTTCGACGCCATCATGGTCATGGAGCGCATCCTGCAGCGGCAGATGGGCCCCACCGGTCGGTCGATCGTCACCGCCGCCGAACACGCCAGAGCCTCCGAGCGGGCCTGCGGCGCCTAGAGTCAGGCGTGCGCGCGGGCGCCGACCCAGGCCAGGACGAGGAACGAGGCGGGCGATGAACGACCGTATAGAGGTCCGAGGATTGGAGCTGCTGGTGTACTGCGGCGTGCTCCCCGAAGAGCAGGCCAGAAAGCAGCCGTTCCTGTTCGACATCGATCTCCACCTCGATCTGTCAGCCGCCGGCGCCAGCGACGACCTGTCCCACACTGCGGACTACGGCCTCATCATCGATGTCCTGAAGGCCAAGCTCGACGATGAGCGGTACCTGCTGCTGGAGCGGATGTCGGCCAGGATGGCAGAGCTGATCTTCGAGAACTCGACCGTCGATGCGGTCACGATCACAGCTCGGAAGATGCGGCCGCCGGTGGCAGCCCACGTCGATACCACCGGGGTCAGGATCCACCGCAGCCGTTGAGAGCCTTCCTGGCCATGGGGTCCAATGTGGGCGACCGGCGGACGATTCTCCGGGAGGCGGTTGCGGCCGTCCCGGAACTGGTCGCGGTGTCGCCGGTCTACGAAACCGACCCCGTGGGGGGACCGGAGCAGGGGCCGTTCCTCAACATCGTCGTCGAGTTGGAGACCGGGCGGACGCCCCAGGAGCTGTTGGCGTTGTGCCACGAGCTGGAGCAAGCGGCCGGTCGGGTCCGGGCCGTGCGATGGGGGCCACGAACGCTCGACGTCGACGTGCTGTTGGTCGGCGACCTCGTGGTCGATGACGACAACCTGACGGTTCCCCACCCGAGGATGGCCCAGCGGAACTTCGTCATGACGCCACTGCTCGACCTCGCCCCCGACATCGTCTTCCCCGGCTACGACCCGGCGGACGCGGTCGGCGAGGTGACCAACCTCGGTCCGCTGTAGCGACCGAACAGCCGGCACGGCACGGGCCCGCCGATGGCCTGCCCGGTCTGGCGATCATTCCGGCTCCAGTTGTTGCGGTGTCGCGCCGCCGGAGGAACTAGCCTTGGACAAACCGGCGAGCCCCAGGGGGTACCACGATGGACAGTGTCTACAACGTTGTAGAGCTGATCGGCACGAGCAACGAGTCATGGGAGAAGGCCGCAACCACCGCGGTCACCGAGGCGTCCAAGACGCTGCGAGACCTTCGGGTGGCCGAAGTGATCCAGCAGGATCTCGTCATCGAATCCGGCGACGTCGTCCTGTTCAGGTGCAAGGTCCGATTGTCGTTCAAACACGAATCGGCCGACGGCTGATGATCGGTTCGGCAGACGGGCAGGTCCACAAGATCATCCGGGTTGTCGCCACCTCCGAGACGTCGTGGGAGGACGCGGCCCGGGCCGGTGTGGCCGAGGCGATGAAGACGATTCACGATCTCCGTTCGGCCACGGTGGTCAAGGCCGACATGCTCCTGGCCGACGGGGGCGTCGCCCGCTATCGGGTGAAGCTGGAGATGGCGTTCCAGCTCGACCGTTCCCGCCTCGGCGACGACGGGGCGGCCGGGGTCGACGTCCATCGCTATCTGATCGTGGCCAACCACACCTTGCCGAGCCCCGCCCTCCAGCAGTGGATCGACGCCAAGGAGGCGATCGGACCGGCCGAGTTCCACGTGCTGGTTCCGGAGTCGAACCGCCCGTTGGTCTACACCGACCCGACCGGAGGCGTCGACCCCCAGATGAACCACATCACCGACTACGACCGGCTGGTGGCACTCGAGGAGGCTGAGGAGCGGCTCGACGCCTTCCGGAAGTCGTTCGCCGGTCGCAGCTCCCGGCTCACCGGTGAGGTCGGTGTCGGCGATCCGGTCTCCGCCGTCCAACGGGTCATGGATCGGGCTGCGTTCGACGAGATCGTCGTCGCCACCCAGCCCATCGGGATCTCCCGTTGGTTCAAGCTCGATCTGCCGGCCCGCCTGGAGCGCCACTTCCGGCTCCCGGTGATCCATCTGGTGGAGCAGGAGTCATAGCCGGGTTCGGCTGATGCCCATCCCCCCTCCGCCGGGGCCGACGACCGATGGCCCCATCCCACCGCCCGGGCGAGCCCAGCGTCTCGTTGCCGGCTCCGGGTTCGTGGTCTACGAGCGGGGACGGTCCATCTTCGACGAATCGGTGCTGGTCTATCTGGCTCGTTCCGGCCGGGACATCGGCCATTTCGACGTCGTCGACCACGTCGGCCGGCCTCTCGGTGCCAGTCGGCCGGAGGAACGCCTGCAGTTCTTCACGCCGAGGCGTTCGACGGTGCTGATCGACCCCGGCGGATCCGAGCTGTTGCGGGTGGTGGCGGAACGGGGATGGATGAAGTATGTCTTCGCCGTCAGCGGGGTGGCCAACGCCCGTTTCGAAACCGCTTCGGCCGGTCTGTCGGAGCTGCGCATCACCTCGAACGGCGAACGATTCGGCGGGGTCATCGGGCGGGGGATTCGGGGCCTGGCGGCAACGGATCTGGCCATTTTGGATCACAACGGGATCGAGGTCGGTCGGATCCGGGTCCATCGCCGTCAGATCTGGTCCCCGGCCAGGGACTACGTCGTGTCGACCAAGCCGGGCCGGCGAGATGAGCTCCGCCGACTGATCCCCGCCGTCCCGGTCGTCCTGGCGACCCTGCGGGAGTTCCGGCGGAAGCGCGCCTGAAGCCCGTCGTCGCCGGCACCGAGGTCGGCGCCCGGTCGGCCCCTATGCTTGCAGACGCACCATCGGACGGGCCCGGGTTGCCATCGGCTCGGCGTCGCGAATCGGGAGACGGAACACAGTGGCCTTGCGCAAGGATCTGCAACCACCGGTCGCCGATGTCCGCTTCCTGGTTCAGCGGGCGCTGGCCGAGGATCTGACCCCCCTCGGCGACCTGACCTCCTCGCTGCTCGACCAGGACCTTCAAGCCACCGCCCGGTTCGGCGCCCGCTTTCCCGGGGTCATCGCCGGTTGCCTCTGCGTCGAGGAGACCTTCGCCGCCGTGGATGCCGGCCTGCGGGTCGAGTGGCACAAGTCGGACGGCGACCGGGTCGAGGCCGGGGAGGTGTTCGGCGTCGCCACCGGGCCATTCGCCTCCATGCTCACCGCCGAGCGCACCGCACTGAACTTCTTGAGCCACCTGTCCGGCGTCGCCACCAACGCAGCAACCTGGGTGGACATCGCCGCCGGCCGGGTCACCGTATGGGACACCCGCAAGACCACCCCGGGGTTCCGATCGTTGCAGAAGGCGGCAGTCCGGGCCGGGGGCGCGGCCAACCACCGTGGCAACCTCTCCGATTGGCTGATGCTGAAGGACAATCACCTCATCGGAACCACCATCGCCGCCTCGGTGGCCAAGGCCCGCAAGCGCTGGCCGGGGCGGACGATCCACGTCGAAGCCGATACCGTGTCACTCCTGTTCGAGGCGCTGGAGGCGGGGGCCGACATCATCCTGCTCGACAACTTCACCCCCGCTCAGCTGACCGAACTGGTACCGACGGTCGATACCTGGGCGGCGTCGAACGGGAAAAAGCGGCCCCTGCTCGAAGCGTCCGGTGGTATCACATTGCAAACCCTCGACGGTTACGCCGACACCGGTGTCGATCTCGTTTCATCGGGGTCGATCACCAATTCGGCCCCGGTGCTCGATATCGGACTCGATGTCGTTGCGAACCAGAACTGATCAAGAGAACGCCTCATGTCATCCTCCAGAACCTCCGCCACCGCCGACTCGGCCGCCCCATCCGGTGACGCCGGCTCCAACGATGGCGGGGCCGCCACAGACGGCGCCGGGGAGCGGGCCGCCATTCCCTTCCGCTTCGAGCCGAACGCGACCTCGGCCGAGATCAGAGCCGACTTCGACTCGATCGATGACGGAGCCGAAACCGGCACGCAGGTCACGATCGCCGGCAGGCTGATGCTGCGCCGGGTGCAGGGCAAGTTGGCATTCGGAACCCTGCAGGATTCCGGGGGCCGGATCCAGCTGTTCGCCCCGGGCAAGGTCACCCCCGATTTCGCCGAGTTCTGCAACCTGTCACTCGGCGACTGGATCGGGGTCAGCGGTGAGGTCATGAAGACCCGCAAGGGTGAACTGTCGGTGAAGGTCGAGCAGTGGGTGCTGCTGGCCGAGGCCCGCCGGCCGTTCCCTGACAAGTACCACGGCATCTCCGATCAGGATCTTCGGTACCGCCAGCGCTACCTGGACCTGTGGGTGACACCCGAAAGCCGTGAGCTGTTCGTGCAGCGGTCGAGGATCGTCTCGATGATGCGCCGTTGGCTGGAGGATCGGGGTTTCATGGAGGTGGAGACGCCGATGTTCCATCCGATCCCCGGTGGGGCGCTGGCCCGTCCCTTCACCACCCACCACAATGCCCTCGACCAGGAGTTCTTCCTCCGGATCGCCCCCGAGCTGTACCTGAAGCGGTTGGTGGCCGGCGGCTTCGAGCGGGTGTTCGAGATCGGCCGGGTCTTCCGCAACGAGGGCATCAGCACCCGCCACAACCCCGAGTTCACCATGTTGGAGCTCTATCAGGCCTACGCCGACTACGGCGACATCATGGACCTGGTCGAGGAACTGGTGGCACATCTGGCCACCGAGATCCACGGTACGACAAAGCTGACCTACGGCGGTCGTGAGATGGATCTGGCGGCTCCGTGGCGACGGGCTCCGATGACCGAACTGATCGAGGAGCGGATCGGGCTCGGCGTCGGCCTGACGATGGACATCGACGAGTTGCGGCGCATCGCCCTGGAGCACGGTGTCGAGGTCAAGGACGGCTACGGACCGGGCAAGTTGATCGTCGAGCTCTACGAGAAGACGGTCGAACCGGAGCTGTGGTCACCGGTGTTCGTGACCGACTACCCCAAGGAGGTGTCGCCGCTGTCTCGGGATCACCGGGAGCGGCCGGGGTTCACCGAACGGTTCGAAGCGGTGGTGGCCGGCCGCGAGCTGGCAAACGCCTTCAGCGAGTTGATCGATCCGGACGAGCAGCGGGCCCGGTTCGAGGATCAGGTCCGCCAGAAGGACGCAGGCGATGATGAGGCGATGGTGGTGGACGAGGACTACCTCCGGGCCATGGAGTACGGCCTCCCACCCACCGGCGGTCTCGGTATCGGTGTCGATCGGCTGATCATGCTGCTGACCGATGCCCACAACATCCGCGACGTCGTGCTGTTCCCCACCATGCGACCAGAAGCCGGTGCCGCCACCGCGGGTTCGGCCGGGGACGCCGACGCCGCGACCTCAGGATCGACTGGCGACGGCGAAGGCGAAGACTAGGGGCCTGCTTGTGCCTTGGCCACCAACGTTCGCTCGGGTTTGGGCGAGTCAATGGCGTCTCTGGCAAGGACGCAGGAGTCCCGCTCACTTGTGAGCGTGAGAGGGACGACGAGGACGCAGTCCAGAGGCGCCAGGGGCCGACCAAACACCGCAAAGGTTTGTGGTCACGGCACTAGGCCAGGAGGTCGCGGTCGCCGTCGTCGAAGAGACCGACGTTGCCCTCACCGAGGAGCAGGGCATCGTCGATGGCGTGTTCGGTGTACCGCAACAGGTCCTGGCCAGTGTCGCCGGGCCGGCTGGTGGCGGCGCCGATGGCGACCAGCAGGATCGCCGGGCCAGGTCCGGCCTCGGTCCGGTCTGCCAGCGCGGCCCGCAGCCGGTAGGCCAGTCCCTCGGCCTCGGCCGGAGCCGACAGTCCGGCCCGGACGATGGCGATGCGGCCGGCCTCGACCTCGATGACCACGTCTGACGAATGGAGCCCGTCGAACAGCCCCTCCTGCATCGCCCGGTCGGCGAGGTGCCGGTCGGCCTGCTGCCCCGAACGCCGTTGGACCCGCAGTTCCACGAGCAGCACCCCGACCGGTTGTGAGGCCATGGCCCCATCGATGGCCTCGATCAGCGCCCGGCGGCCATCGGAGCCTGCGACATCCCGACCTGTCGGGGAGTGGGAGGGGCGGCCGGAAGGGGAGTGGCCGGAATCGTCGGCGGCGAAATCGGGGTGGTCGGTCACCCGGCATGTATCGACGGCTTCGGCCCGGGGCTGAACAACGGGTTGTGGCCAGAGGCTTCACGCCGCCGGTCATGGGTCGATGGCCTCGGCGGGTTGGTGGCGGGCGGCCGCCTCCTCGTGCAGACGGTCGTTGCGGGCGCTGGTGGCAGCGGCCCAGAACCCGGCCCAGCCCTCGGCCTCGTTGCGAAGCCGTTCCTCGGTGGATCGCATTGCGGTCATCTCCTCGACGAACAGCAGCTCGAAGGCGTCCCGATGGGGCCCGGCCCAGTGCTGCACCGCGATGGCCTTGGCCGCGGCCCGACAGCCTCCGCCAGCCGCTCCACCGCCGTACCGGCCCGGCGGCCCGCCGCTGCCACCGGTGGCCAAGCGGCCGACCGCCTCGGCGGCATGGTCCAGCTCCCGGGCGAGCTGCAGGGCCAGCTCGATGGTCGACGGTGGAAGGTGGCTGTAGGAGGGATGGGTCATCGATCGGATCTCGCCGCTCTGGCCGGCCCCGAGGATCGGGCACGCGCTCGTATGGAGTGTGGCGCTGGGGCCGGCCCCGCCAAATGGGGACCGGTCCCCGTTCCCCGGTTCCCGGCATCGTCATACGATGTGCGGCGCCATGGAGATCTACCTTCGGATGGAAGACGACCGGGCCCGGCACCTTGGTGATCTCGCGGTCCGGGTGGCACCGTCGCACACCGTTGGCGATGTTGCCGACGCCATCGGTCGCCACCTCCGATGCCGCACCGGCTCGGAGGTGACGATCTCCGTGCCCCGGTTGGGGCCGTTGGTCCGTGACCGGCCGATCGTCGAGACCGGGATCCTGTCCGGCGACACGCTGATCCTCGGAACGGTGTGGCCCCGGCCGGACCGATCGGCCGCCGCCGCGATGCTGGTCGTTGCCTCGGGCCCCGACGCCGGGCGGTCGCTGCGGTTGGAATCGGGCGCCCGTGTCGTCGGTCGCGACCGGTCCTGCGATCTGGTACTCGGCGACCCCCAGGTGTCGCGCCGTCACCTGCGGTTCGCCGTTCAGGGCGATGCGGTCACCGTCGAGACGCTCGCCACCGGGCGCAACGAGGTCCGTATCGACGGTCGGCCCCTTACCGGGCCCACTGCGGTCCGGCCCGAGCAGGTCATTCGAATCGGTGCCGGCTCGCTGGTGGTGCGATCCCGGCCGTCGCCGCGACATGTAGGTGTCGATCTCTTCGGCCAGGTGCCGTTCCACAGGGCGCCGTATTTCGCCGAGCCGGTCCAGCCGGTCGTGATCGACGCCGTCGGCGACGTTCCGTCCCGTCCGGAGAAATCGAGGTTCGGCTATCTCTCCGCCGTCCTACCGCTGCTGATGGGCATCTCGTTCGCGGTGTTGTTCGGCAACCCCCGCTATCTCGTGTTCGCCGCGTTCTCACCGGTGATGGTGGCCGGCAACCACGTCGAGCAGCGGAGGCGTTCCGGGAAGAAGTTCGCCCAATCGGTGGCCCGGTTCGACGAGACGCTGGCATCCCGGACAGCGGAGGTCGCTGCGGCGTTGGCCGAAGAGCGCCGTCGGCGGTGCAAGGCGACGCCGGATGTCGCGCTGCTCAACGAACGGGCCCGCAGCCGATCGATCGATCTCTGGGGCAGGGACCGGAGCGGCCCCGGGTTCCTGGCGCTGCGGCTGGGCCTGGGTGACCTGCCGACCGAGGTGGACGTGGTCGCAGACACCGGCGGCGACGCCGACTACCGGGATCGGATCGTCGCCGCCCACGGCGTGACCGGGACGATCGCAGACGTGCCGGTCACCGTCGAGCTGGCAGAGCTGGGCGTCGTCGGTCTGGTCGGACGCGCCGACCAGACCTCGCCCTGTGCCGCCTCGTTGGCGGTCCAGGCCGCCACCCTGCACAGCCCCGAGGATCTGGTGATCGTGGCCGCCCTGGCACCGGCTCGAGCCATCATCGACTGGTTGAAGTGGGCCCCCCACACCCGGTCGAGCAGCTCGCCGCTCGATGGCCCCCACCTCGTACAGTCCAGGGTCGAAGCGGACGCCCTTGTCGGCGAGCTGGTGAAGGAGGGGATCCGGCGGTTGGCGGCGGGTGGGGACGGCGGCGGATCCCCGTGGCTGCTGATCTTGCTCGATCAGGCCATCGACCCGGACGCCGCCGCGGTGTCCCGGTTGCTCGATCTGTGCTCCCGGGCCGCCATGTCGGTGCTTTGGCTCGCCGATCTGCCGGCGCTGGTGCCCCGCCAGGCCAGGGCGGTGGTGTCGTGCCGGTCGCCGCTCACCGGTCGGCCCTCGCTGCTGTCGTTCACCGATCCGCAGCGACCCGATCTGCCGCTCGACATCGAGCGGGTCGGTCACGAGTTCGCAGCAGAAACCGTCCGGGCCCTGGCACCGCTGCGGGACGCCTCGTCCACCAACGCCGCCACCGCCCTGCCCCGGGTCGTTCCGCTGTTCGGGGCATTCGGTATCGAATCGATCGACGGCGACTGGGTGGCACGGCAGTGGATGACCGACCGGGGTCACGCCCTGGTGGCGCCGATCGGCTGCACCGAGGCCGGGCCGCTCCTGCTCGACCTGGTCGAGCACGGGCCCCATGGTCTCATCGGTGGCACCAGCGGCGCAGGCAAGAGCGAGTTGGTGATGTCGATCGTGGCGGGCCTGATCGCATACAACCCGCCAACCAGGATCAACTTGCTGTTCATCGACTACAAGGGCGGCGCCTCCAGCGACCTGTTCAAGGATGTGCCTCACACCGTCGGCTACGTCACCAACCTCGACGGGCTGCTGGCCAGACGGGCCCTGACGTCGTTGCGGGCCGAGTTGAACCGGCGGATGAACCTGCTGCAGGGCAGGGCCAAGGATCTGGCCGAGATGATCGACAAGCGCCCCGAACTGGCCCCGCCGTCACTGGTGATCGTTGTCGACGAATTCGCCACCCTGGTGAAGGAGATCCCCGACTTCGTCGCCGGAATCGTCGACATCGCCCAACGGGGCCGGAGCCTCGGGATCCACCTGCTGCTGGCCACCCAACGACCATCAGGGGCCGTCGACGACAACATCAAGGCCAATACCAACCTCCGCATCTCGCTTCGCATGCTCGACGGTGGCGAGTCGAGCTCGGTGATCGGCACCACCGATGCGGCGGCCATCCCGGCCCCGCTGAAAGGCCGTGGCTTCGCCCGGATGGGGCCGGGGGAGCCGGTGGCATTCCAATCGGCGTGGGCCGGTGCCCCACTGCTGGCCGAGTCCGGTCCGCCGCCGGTCGGTCTGACGGCGTTCGGCTCGCCGGCTCGGTCGGCGGCCCCCGTCGGCCGGGCCGGCGGCCATGGCCTTGGAACCACGCCGGTCGAGTCGTCCGATGCGTCGCCCGCCGTTACCGACTCGACCAGAACCCACCTCGATGCACTCCTGGGTGCGGTCACCGAGGCGACCGACCGGCTCGGTCACCGCCCCGGCCCGGCGCCGTGGCTCGAGGTGTTGCCTTCCGCCATCCCCATCGACGCGGTTCGGGCCGCGGCAGCCGCCGGTGCCGACCGACCGCAACTCGCCCCCGGCGGCCGGATCGTGTTCGGAATGATCGACGACCCGGCGGCCCAGGCCCAATATCCGGCGGTTCTCGATCTGGCGACATCCGGCGGGTTGATCGTCAGCGGCGCCGGTGGCTCCGGGAAGTCCACCCTGCTGGAGACGCTGGCGGTGTCGGCCGCCCTCGACGACCACGAGCTCGGCGGCGGGCGCCTCACCATCTTCGCCCTCGATTTCGCCTCCCGGCAGTTGGGCGGACTCCGGCGCCTGCCGCAGTGCGGCGCCGTCGCCACCGGCGACGACCTCGAGGCGGTGACCCGGGTCGTCTCGCTGCTGCACACCGAGCTCGAGCGACGTCGCCGGGTGATGGCCGATGCGGTCACCCGCTCGGAGGCCGCCACCCACTCGACGGTGCTGCTGCTGATCGACGGCCTCGACGCCCTCATCCAGACGATGGAGCAGGGGCCGGCCGCCGCCGGCCTGGCCCGGTCGTACGCCGATCTGACCAGGATCGTCGCCGAAGGCCGACACGTCGGCATCCATCCGGTGATCAGTGCCACCCGGCGAGCCACGGTCCGGGCCGCAATGACCGCAGCCGTCTCCGATCGGTTGACGCTGCGCCAGGTCGACGCCCAGGGCTACGCCGAATGCGGGATCGGGGCGGTCGACGCCAAGGATCTCGATCTGGCCCCCGGTCAGGGGCTGCTCAACGGGCCCACCCTGGTCCAGGTGGCAACGCTCACCGGGCCCCCACCGGCCGGCCCGGAGGACCGATCGGGCTCCGGGGACGACCGGCAGCGGCTGGAGCGGCGACGCCTCGCCGACCTGGCGGCCACGTTGGCCGGCCGGGTCGATCCCAGATTGGTGACCGCCCCACTGCCGGCAACCGTTGGGCTGTGCCCCTCCGGCGACGCCGAACGGCCGGTGATCGGCATTGCCGACCTCACCGGTCAACCGTTTTCGCTCGATCTGCGGCACAACGACGTGTCGGTGATCGGCGACCCCCGCAGCGGCCGGTCAACGGCGCTGGCCACGATCGGCCGCCAGGTGGCTGCAGCGGGGGCCGAGGTGTGGGTGTTGGCCGGCCCGTCGTCACCCCTGGCCGCGCTGACCGAGGCCACCATGTCCTGCTTCGACGACGGCGACCGTCGCCTGGCGTTCGTCGCCGAACTGATCGAGCGTGCCGGAACCCCGATCGAGCGCTCGACTTCCCGGCTGTTCCTGCTCGACGACCACGACCTGTTGCCGGAACACGACCACAGCCTGGTGGCCGCCGTCGAACGACTCCTGGGTTTGGTTCGCTATGTGGCGACAGGCTCCAAACCCCGGGGGTTCAGCTCGAACCCGATCCTCCACCAGATCCGGGGCTGCCGGTCGTTGGTTCACCTCCGCCCGAACGACGCCAGGGACGCCCACGAAGTGGTCGGGATTCCGGTGCCGTGGCATCCCGGCCTGCCGATGGTCGAGGGACGGGGCTATGTGGTGGTGGACCGACTGGCGACGATGGTCCAGTTCAGCGATCCGTTCCTTCACCGCTGACCGGGTACCGCTCGGCGCACCACAATCAGTCGTACGGGAGCTCTGAGGCTCACAGTCGGTGTGGTCCGGCGCTGGATCACGGGGAAGCGGACCGCCTGGATCGAGTCACTGCCCTGCAGCAGTGCCTTGGCGATCCGGTGCATCCCGTCCATGACCCGCCCGTCGGCGCTGCCCACGTTCCAGGCGTCGATACCGCCGTGGTCGTTCGAGCTGAAGTGGCACTGGGTGCGCATGTCGCGATCGGCTGGCCTCGTCGGCGACCGGGGCTACAGGTTCTGGCCGATGCGAAGCCGATTCCCGTTCGGATCGTGAATCGCGAACTCCCGCATCCCCCACGGGTGATCGACGAGCGGGCCGACATCGACGCCGACAGCAGACCAGGCGGCATGCCAGTCGGCCGCGTCCTGGACGTGAAAGTAACCCGAGGCGTTGTTGGCCCCGTGGTCGAGGTCGGGCACCAGTGCCAGATGGAGGATCTCCTCGCCCCGGTTGGTGACCCAGGCGTAGCCTTCGTCGAACGCTTCGACCACGAACCCCAACGAACGGTAGAACGACATCGCCCGGCTCATGTCGCTCACAGGGAAGACGATCTTGGTCACGATCTTCGTACCGGGGTTGGCGTTCATCGGCCGATTCTATGCACCGACCGCGGCCGAGACGTCGTCAACGGGCGCAGCGGCCCGGACGCGAAACTGCGGTGCACGTTCGACCGAAGGTCGACGTGCACCGCAGTTGTACCGCCCGCACCGGGAGGGAGGTCTCCGGTGCGGGCCGGGTGATCAGGCCCCGCTGTTCATCACGTTGACCTGATCACGTAGCCGCCCGGACAGTGAGGCCCCGACCCCCCGCACGCCGGTACCGCCGCCGTCGCCGGCCGAGCCGAGAATCTCCTCCACCGCGCCGGTCACGGCGGTGACGGTGGTGATCTTCTCCGGGCCCTGCCAGCCCGGGGTGCCCTCGGCGATCGTGCCTCGGATGTTGTTGTAGCCGCCGGCGATGGCCTCGAACCAGTGGTCGACCTTGCCGGCGAAGCCGCTCATCTCGTCGGTGTCGATCTCGTAGTCCTGGTTGGCCGAGATCCGAAGCGCCTCGGCGGCACTGGCTTGGCCTCGTTGCACCGGCTCATGAGGCCACGGCGCCCCACCGAGCTTGGTGACCACGACGTTCATGTTGTTGACGATGACCCGGAGCAACTCGTCGACGTTGTCGTAGGTGGCGGAGACGAAGGCGCTCATCCTGGTGTTCATCTCGGCGGCCAGAGTCTCGGCCTGCTCACCGACGAAGGATGTCTTCTTCAGCTCGCTCTGGACGAAGTTGACCTGGTCGAGAATCAACGAGGCCTCGGTTCTGGCCGAAGCCAGGGCGGCTTCGAGGTCGGTCATCTTGACTGCGTGGAGTACCATCTCGTTCCCTCTTCCGGCCGCTCGTTGCGGTGTGGATTTCGGCGCCGATCGTGCTGGATTGCCGACTGCGACCAACCTATGTCGACACCCGGAATCGGGAAACGGGGACGACTCCCCATGCCGCCGACCGGGCAGGGACCGCCGCCGACCGGGCAGGGACCGCCGCCGACCGGGCAGGGACCGCCGGCATCGGATCTATTCGATCCCGTGCTCCAGGGCGTAACGGACCAGCTCCTGTTTGCGATTGAGATGGAGCTTGCCCAGGATGTTGCGGACGTGGTTCTCAACCGTCTTGGGGGAGATGAACAGTTCCTCGCCGATCTCTTTGTAGGTATGGCCCCGCGCCACGTACTGCAGGACCTCACGCTCCCGCTCCGACAACGGCTGGACACCGCCCGCGGCCTTGCTCATCCGGCGGAACTCGCCGAGCACCAGGCTCGCCAGTTGCGGTGAGAACACCGGCTCGCCGTGAGCCGCCCGCCACAGCCCGTCTCGCAACTCCTGCGGCGGCGTGGACTTCACCAGATAGCCGCAGGCCCCCGCCGCCACCGCATCGAGGAGGTCCCGCTCGGCCTCGGAAACGGTCAGCATCACGATGTTGGTGGTGTCGCCGCATGCCCTGGCCACCTTGAGCCCGCCACCGTTCGGCATGTGCAGATCGCAGACCACAAGATCCGGTTTCGTCTCGGCGATCACCGCAATCGCCTCGGTGGCGTCGCCGGCCTCGCCGACCACCTGGAAGTTCTCGCCGAGATCGGCCCGAACGCCGGACCGCCAAATCGGATGATCGTCGGCCAGAACGACGGTGACCCGGCTGTGCCAGGCGGACTGTTTCGACACCGGCTGCGCCCCCTTGGCCGACTGCGCCGTTGCTGCTCCCTCGGGTCCGTCGCCAGTCGTCATACCCACATCCTTATCTCGGCGCCCCGGCCCGGTCGACCATCGATCTCCACCCTGCCCCCGACCTCGATGATACGTCCCTTGATCGACCCGCCGAGGCCCTGCCCCTCGTCTGTGGTCTCGGCGTCGAAGCCGACCCCGTCGTCCTTGACCGAGACGAACACCGACTCCGGCCCTCCCGAGTCGATCGGACCATCGACGACGGGTTCGGCGTACACCACCGCCTTGGAGGCCCCGCCGTGTTTCGATGCGTTGGTCAGCGCCTCACCGACGGCGCCGCACAGGGCGTGGATCGCCGGTTCCGAACCGGTCGGCAGATCGGGAGCGGTGATCACATCGACCCGGAGCCCGTGTCGTCGCTCGGCCCGGCGGGCCACGGTCCGCAAGCCGGACGCCAGGTCGGTCTCGAGGGGCGTGCCGCCGAACAGGTAGTCCCGCAACTCCAGTTCCTGGGTCCGGGCCAGCTCCACCAGCTCGGCGTCGTCGCTGCGACGCTGGATCACGGCCAGCGTCTGGAGCACGCCGTCGTGGAGGGTCCTGGCCACTTCCTCTCGCGCCCGGTAGGCCGAGATCGAGCGGTCGGCCTCCTCCAACTTGGACAACACGTAGCCGGCGGTCCAACCGGCGACGATCAACAACACCAAGCTCGCCACCCGGACCAACGAGTACCAGCCGTCATCGGTGCCCGACGACGGCAGCCAGCCGACGTAGCGGGCAAGGCCGAGACCGAACCCGGCGACCATGGCAGCACGGCGCCCGGCGGCGATGGCGGTGGCGAAGACCGAGGCAACCACCCACACCGACGGCAACGACTGCGCATGATCGGGGAATCCGTAGACCCACACATCGGCCATCAGCAGCACCGCACCGAGCGCCAATTCGGTCAGCACCGGCGCCGGTTTCAACAGCAGGTCGGGGTCCGAGCGGTACAGCGTGGTGAGCCACCCGTTGAACACCAGCACCGCCGCAACCAGTACGAAGCCGGCCGCCGGCCTGGCCACCATCTCGTCACCGACGCCGCGGACGTTTCGTTGCACCACCTCGAAGCCGTAGACCGTTGCCAGCCAGGCGAAGGTGATCCACCGATAGGCCAACATGCCACGCAGCAAACCCCGCCTGGTCGGCGGCGAGATCCTGGCCGTCGAAACGGTGCCGAGCAACGGCAGGACGGTCCGGGCTACTTCCACGTCGTCACCGGCCCCACTGTTGGGCTCTCGGTCCCGCCGGTTCTGGCCGTCGTCACCCGCCCACGGTACACAACGCTCGCCATCCGGCCGCCATGGCGACACGTAGCCAGCGGTCGCACCTGCTGGCGGAGGTCCTCAGCGGCAGAGCACCATCGGGTCGCCGTGGAAGGCCAGCACCGTTCCGGTGCCGAGACAGAGCGGCGAAACTGTCGTCCGGTCGGCGTCAGGCCCGTCGCCGTCTCCGTCGAAGACGGTCTGGGTCAGCAGGGCCAGTAGTCCACCCGAGCCCCGCTCCAGCCGTTCGACCTTCCAGGTCTGATCGTCGCCAAGGCCTGCCGCCCGGGCCGTCAGCTCGTAGGTTGTATCGCGATCGGCAACGCCGTCGATCAGCCCGTTCGCCACCGCCTGCTGCTCACCGAAGATCAGGGCGCCCAGGTCGTTCTCGATCATGGAGGTCGAGATGTCGCGACTCTTGCTCACGTGACCGACGAAATCGGCGTACGCGTCGTCGAGGCCCTCCTGGAGGACGGATCGTTCCTCGCTGGTAAGCGGCCGGTAGGGATTGCCGAAATCCTTGCTACGACCGGCGGTGAGGTATTCGACCTCGATGCCGCCATCGGTGGTGACGCCCCCGCCGAGGATGCCACCATCGATCGCCGTCACCCGGTCGTAGGTGGTCAGTGGACCGAAGATCACACCGATGCTGCCGATGAGGGTGCCGTGGTCGGCGTAGATCTCGTCGGCCCCGGCCATCGAGTAAACTCCGCCCGAGGCGCTGATGCCCGACACGTAGGCAAAGATCGGCTTTCCGGTGTCGGCCCGGTAGGCCTCGACACCATCTGCGATGGCCTTCGAGCCGAAGATCGTGCCGCCCGGGCTGTCGATCTCGAGGATCACGCCGTCGACCGAATCGTCGGCCGCCAGGTCGGCCAGCTCCTCCTTGACCGTATAGCCGTACGTCGCATCGATGGCACTGAAGAAACCGCCGTTCCCGCCTGTGTCCTCCCCGAGGATCACACCGCTGACCGGCACCGCCACCAGGTTGATGTCGGCCCTGCGGTCGCCGGCGACGAAGGTCCTCGCCGTCGCCCCGTCTTCGAGGTCGGCTCCGCTCGAGGCGGCGACGGCGGCCAGCACCAGGAACAGGCCGATCGGGATCAGGAACAGCCCGCCGCCGATGATGACCAGGGCGGTCAGGGCCTTGACCGCGGTCCGACCGATGGCCGAGCCGATCGTCTCCTTGGGAGCCAGGGCTTCGAGCGGCAGGGGGCCGTTGTACCATGCGCCGCCACCGGTGACACTCGGGGCCGTTGCGGGTCCGCCGCCGGTGACGTTCGGGGCCGGGCCGGCTCCGGCCCGTTGCTCGGCCACCGGTGGTGGCGCCTGGCCCGGCTCGGTCGGCGGCGATGGCGTGGTCGGCGGTGGCGGGCGATCGTCGCCCGCCGGGTCCGGTGCCGGGTCCGACTCGGATTCGCCGTGGGGCGGCGGGTCGGTTGCCATTATGCGGCCTTTGTCGCGCCCACCGAGTCGAGGAGGTACTGGGCGGTGTCGGCCAGGGCCTGGGCCGCCTCGTTGTCCGACACCGCCAGGATCTCGGAGCGGGCCTGGCCGACGAAGCCGGCTGCGGTCTGCAACGCCGAATCGATCCCCGGTCCCATCCGCACACATTCGATGGCGGCATGACGGTCGGCCTCGGTGAGGCCGTCCTTCAGCAGCGGCCGGAGGGTGTCCCCGGCGGAGGAAGCCAGGGTGTGGATGACCGGCAGCGAGTAGACGCCTTCCAGCATGTCCTTGCCGGCCGGTTTGCCGAGTTGCTCATCGGTGGCGATCACATCGAGTATGTCGTCGATGACTTGGAAGGCCATGCCGTAGTATCGCCCGAATTCGGTCAGCCGATCGATCACCTGGCGCTCGAAACCCATGACCAGGCCGCCGATCCGGGTGGCGGCGGAGAACAGTGAGGCGGTCTTGCCGGCGATGGAAGGAAAGTACTGTTCCTCGGTCCGGTTGATGTCGTACAGCGTCTGGAGCTCCGACACCTGACCCTTGCACAACTCACCGATGGTCTGCGCCAGCAGCCCGGCCACCTCCGTGCCGAGATCGGCGGCGATCTCCGATGCCTTGGCCAGCAGGAAGTCTCCGGCCAGGATGGCCCGGAGATTGCCCCATCTGGCGTTGACACTCGGCACTTGGCGACGGATCTGGGCCTCGTCCATCACGTCGTCGTGGTAGAGCGACCCGACCTGCACGAGCTCGACGGCGACCCCGCCCCGGACCACATCGTCGCTGACCACCTCACCGTCGGGGAGGCCGGTGGCGGCGGCGGCAATCGTGAACAGTGGCCGCTGGCGCTTTCCACCCGCCTTGATCAGGTGGGAGGCGATCTCGGTGAGGTAGGCATCACCGGAGATCTGGACCGTCTCCAGGAGGCAGGCCTCGATCCGGGCACCGTCGGTGCGAGCGGTGGGGAGAGCGCTGAGAGGGGAACCGGGCACACGCATACGGTAGGCGACCGGGGCCGATTCGTCTCAACCAGGCTCGATCGCTGCCACCGACCGTCCGGCGACGGTCCCGATGATCGAATCAGATGACAATCGTGGTGGTCGAGAATATCCGGCCACGATTGGGTGTTATCAACGATCCGGACTCAGTATTGGTCCACCGGATGCCGACTATTTCAACGTGGCGACCTTCGAGCTGCCGACCACCAGGCCACCCACGGGGCGCAAAACCGGTCTCACAACCATCGCCAACCGAACCGATCTCCCCACCGACCAGGACTCGAACAGCACTCGAACCGGAGTGGGACCACGAACAGAACCACGAAACCGAACCACGAAACCGAACCGGACGAACAGCCGATGAACTCCACCGGGCGTTTCCGTCGCCTCCCAAAAGTCTTAGAAATCGGGTCTGGCCAGTAGGCTGGAGCCACCATCCATTCGACAAAGCGCCCGCCCCGACAATGTACGTCCGTTGCGGTGGGCTTCCATCCACCCCCTAGCTCCATTCAACTTCCGCCCCACTTTCGGAGATCTTGATGTTCGAACGATTCACCGACAGAGCCCGCCGGGTCGTGGTCCTGGCCCAAGAAGAAGCTCGGTTGCTCAACCACAACTACATCGGCACCGAGCACATCCTGCTCGGTCTCATCCATGAGGGTGAGGGCGTCGCGGCCAAGGCCCTCGAGTCGCTGTCCATCTCCCTCGAGGCGGTTCGCAGCCAGGTCGAGGACATCATCGGCCAGGGCGGCTCTTCGCCGAGCGGCCACATCCCGTTCACGCCGCGGGCGAAGAAGGTCCTGGAACTGTCGTTGCGGGAAGCGCTGCAGCTCGGCCACAACTACATCGGCACCGAGCACATCCTGCTCGGTCTCATTCGCGAGGGCGAAGGCGTTGCGGCCCAGGTGCTGGTCAAGCTCGGGGCCGACTTGTCCCGGGTCCGTCAGCAGGTCATCCAGCTGCTCAGTGGCTACTCCGGCCCCGCCGGCCAGGGCAGCACACCGTCGGAGGGCGGCAAGGGCGCAGCAGCCTCCGGTGGCAGTGGCCAGGAGGCCCCATCGGGTTCGCTCATCCTCGATCAGTTCGGCCGCAACCTCACCCAGCTGGCCCGGGAGAAGAAGCTCGATCCGGTCATCGGTCGGGCCGCCGAGGCCGAGCGGGTCATGCAGGTGCTGAGCCGTCGCACCAAGAACAACCCGGTGCTCATCGGCGAACCCGGCGTCGGCAAGACCGCCATCGTCGAGGGCCTGGCCCAGCAGATCGCAAACGACGAAGTGCCTGACACGTTGCGGGGCAAGCAGCTCTACACCCTCGATCTCGGTGCCCTCGTGGCCGGGAGCCGCTACCGGGGCGATTTCGAGGAGCGGCTGAAGAAGGTTCTCAAGGAGATCAAGACCAGGGGCGACATCGTCCTGTTCATCGACGAGCTCCATACCCTGGTCGGCGCCGGTGCCGCCGAGGGTGCGATAGACGCCGCCAGCATCCTCAAGCCGATGCTGGCCCGCGGTGAGCTGCAGACCATCGGCGCCACCACACTCGACGAGTACCGCAAGCACCTGGAGAAGGACGCGGCCCTCGAGCGGCGGTTCCAGCCGATCAAGGTCGAGGAACCCACCGTCGAGCACACCATCGAGATCCTCAAGGGTCTCCGGGACCGCTACGAGAGCCACCACCGGGTCACCATCACCGACCAGGCGCTGGTGGCATCGGCCAACCTGGCCGACCGCTACATCTCCGATCGCCACCTCCCGGACAAGGCCATAGACCTGATCGATGAGGCCGGCTCCCGGCTGCGGATCAAGCGGATGAGTACCCCTCCGGCGTTCAAGGAGCTGGAGAACGAGCTGTCCGACGTTGTCAACAAGAAGAAGCAGGCGGTCGAGAGCCAGGACTTCGAAGAGGCCGGTCGGCTCCGCGATTCCGAAAAGGCGCTCCTCGGCAAGAAGGAGGAGATGGAGGTCGAGATCAAGGCCTCCGGCGTCGACCTGTTCGACGAGGTGAACGAGGAATCGATCGCCGAGGTGCTCTCCATCTGGACCGGCATCCCGGTCTACAAGCTCACCGAAGAGGAGACCGAGAAGCTGCTCCGCATGGAAGACGAGCTCCACAAGCGGGTCATCGGCCAGGAAGACGCCATCCATGCGGTGTCCCAGTCGATCCGCCGTACCCGAGCCGGCCTCAAGGATCCGAAACGGCCCTCCGGTTCGTTCATCTTCCTCGGCCCCACCGGTGTCGGCAAGACCGAGCTGGCCAAGACGCTGTCGGAGTTCCTGTTCGGCGACGACAAGGCGCTGATCACCCTCGACATGTCCGAGTACATGGAGAAGCACACGGTCAGCCGCCTCGTCGGTTCGCCCCCCGGCTACGTCGGCTACGAGGAAGGCGGCCAGCTCACCGAGGCCGTCCGCCGCAAGCCGTTCTCGGTGGTGCTGTTCGACGAGATCGAAAAGGCCCACCCGGACGTGTTCAACACCCTGCTCCAGATTCTGGAGGAAGGCCGCCTGACAGACTCCCAGGGTCGTTCGGTCGACTTCCGCAACACGGTGCTGATCATGACCTCCAACCTCGGCACCCAGGATCTGCGCAAGGCCACCCTCGGCTTCTCCAAGAACGACGAGGCGGTGACCTACGAGCGGATGAAGGAGAAGGTGGCCGACGCCCTCAAGGTCCACTTCCGGCCCGAGTTCCTCAACCGGATCGACGAGACCATCGTGTTCCACGAGCTCAGCCGGGACGAGGTGACCCAGATCGTCGATCTGATGATCGCCCGCACCGTCGACCAGCTCGAGGGCCAGGGCATCGGTCTCGAACTCACCGTGGAGGCCAAGCACTTCCTGGCCGACAAGGGTTACGATCCGTCGATGGGGGCCCGGCCGCTGCGTCGAGCCATCCAGCGCCAGATCGAGGACGTGCTGTCCGAGAAGCTCCTGTACAAGGAGTTCCGGGCCGGTCAGATCATCGTGGTCGACGTCGTCACCGACGATGCGGGCGCCAAGGAGCTCAGCTTCACACCCCACGAGGGCTTCCAGCCCCCATCGACGCCCGAGCTCGCCGAAGCCGGGGAATAGGCGGTTTGTGAGCGTCACGCTCACAAACCGCTAAGAGCCGGTGCCGGCTCGGCCCTGGCCGATACTGCGCCCGAGAACCTCATTCACGCCATGCCCACCGCCGCCTCTCGGGGAGCCGGTGGGCGTCGGCGCCTCGTTCCCGAGAGTCGGGCGTGGGCAAAGGCCCTTCGGACGCCTCGCTCCCACCTTCGCAGTGGACAGCCCCGCCGTCGTGTCGCCGGTAGTGTGATGCGGTGATTCGAGGCAGGTTCGGGAGGTCGATCGGTCCGATGGCGGTCGGCCGGAGGCTGCGGTTCCTGCTCGTGACCATGTTCATCGTCGCGGTCGCCACCGGCTGCCAGGCCGACTTCGAGATCCTGGTGACCGTCGAAGACGACGGGTCCGGCACGGTGTTGACCGAGCTGGTGCTCGACGAGGAGGCGTCGGCCGGTCTGCTCGACCTCGACGAGGACTCGGCGCTGCCCCTGACCGACCTTGCCCAGTCCGGGTGGGAGATCGGCCGGCCGGTCCAGGACGCCTCGGGGGCGACCGGGATCAGCGCCGAGAAGGCATTCGGGACCCCGGGCCAGTTCGCCGACATCATGGACGAGCTGGCCGGCAATGCTCAGGGCGGCGGCGAGCTCGCCCTGATCCGGGACTTCGCCCTGATCCGGGAGCAGAGCTTCGGTCGGGTCGAGTACCGGGTGCAGGGCGTCATCGACCCCCGCCAGGGCCTGTCCGCATTCAGCGATGGCGAGCTCGACAACGCACTCGGTGGCTCGTTGACCCCGATCGTCACCGGTGAGCCGTACAACACCCGACCCGAGGACATCTCGATCGTGCTGACCGTGTCCATGCCGGGGGAGCTCCAGGATGACGGCACCACCGGCGTGATGGATCCGGCCCAGCTCCTGCCGACCGCCTCCTGGACCACCGACATGGGGAGCAGCCAGACGATCGACGTGTCCCTGCGGACCGCTCGTCGCTCGACGTCGGCCCAGGTGCTGCGGGGGGTTGCGGTGGTGGCCGGTGCTCTGGCCGCACTCTTGCTGTTCGGGCGGTTGCTCCGGCTCTCCGGCTCGCTGCGGCGCAGCAAGCCTGCACCGAAGGTTCGGCCAACCGATGCGCTTGGCCGTTCTGCGGGCCAGGTCCGGGCCTCACGGCCCAGACGGGACACCAAGCCCGATGCCGCCGCGGCCGGTTACCGGGTCGTCGCCCTCGATGGCATGGGGGTGCTGTACCGGGAGGGCGACGACGTGCGCAGGCTCCTGGTTCCGTTCGCCCGTGAGCGGGGTTCGACCGTGGCCGAGGAGGACATCGTCGCCAAGGCCCGGCAGTTGAGCCTTGGGCGGATGACCCCGGCCGACTTCTGGTCGGTGATCGGCGTGGCAGGCGACAGCAACGAGCTCGACGCCGCCTACCTGGCGAGACACCAGCTCATGCCCGGTGTCGTCCGCTATCTGCGCATGCTGCGGGACAGTGGCATCCGGGCCGCCTGCATCACCAACGACGGCGCAGCCTGGGCCATGAAGCTGCGGGCCGGTCACAGCCTCGAAGGTCTGATCGATCCCTGGGTCATCAGTGGCTCGGTGGGCGTGCGCAAGCCCGACGCGCCGCTGTTCGAGGTGCTCCGGCGGGTCACGGGGGAGCCTCCGGCCTCGATCCTGATCATCGACGATGACCTGGCCAACCTCGACGCCGCGGCCAAGCTCGGTTTCGGCACCGCCTGGTTCAGTGCCGACGGCGACCGCGAGGCGGCGCACGGTCACCAGGTGATTCGCAGCTTCGAGTCGGCCAGGGGAATCAACCTCATCGACACGATGGACATACCGTTGGACAGCACGGCCAACAAGCCCACCGACGGTTCGTGAGACACTGCGGCCGGTCCTTCGACGCCGCAGCCGCCGGGCAGCCCGGACCACCTCGGCGGGCCGTTGTCGGTCGATCGATCACCGCCCGGGGGGCCGGCCGGTGGTCACGAAGTCGACCGACTCCGCAACGTTGGCCGCCACGAACCGCTCGATCCTGGGCGACGCCAGGAACCGGGCCGCGGCGGCGAGGGGGAGCGACGACCCGGTCCGAGCCGCTTCCCGCCTGGCGGCTTCGGTGGTCTTGATGAGGTGGGCGGCCACGATGAACGATCCGGCCCGGTCGCCGAGCGACGCCTGGGCCAGGATGTCGCCGACCCGCTCGGTCGGCCCGGTCGCAGCCAACGCCACGGCGCCGGCGGCATCGCCGAAGGTCACCGCCGCCGCCAGGTCGTCCGCGGTCGGCTGAGGAAGCCGATCCGGTTCGAAGCCGGTTGCGGCGATGCCGTTGCGTCGCTCGGAGCGACCCGAGTCGAACAGCAGCCACACCGCGAACAACGCCGCTCTGGCCGTGTGAGGTCCGGGATCGGCCCGCCAGGCCCATCGCACCGCTTGGGCGGTGGTGAGGGCGTGGGTGATGTCCAACCACCCGAAGGCCTCCGAGCTGTCGAGCTCCACGGCCAGGTCGTGGCGGAGCAGCCGCCTTGAGGCGCCCAGGCTCACCGCGTCGAGCAGCCCCTCGACGCCGGCGCCGGCCACCACCGCGGCGGCCGCATCGTCGATCGGGGCAACCGTTGCGTCCAGCATCACGTCGACAAGCGCTGCCGGTTGCCAGCCGTGCTCGGCATCGGCTGCGGCCAGGGTCTCGAGGTCCACTGCGGCCAGTGCCCGCATCGCTTTGCGCATGTACGGCAGGGTGTCCTCCCTGGTGCTCAGCACCAGCCGGGCCGCCAGGTGGGGCAGCAGGTCCGGGGCGCTGTCCCAACCGATCCGGTCGAGCATCTCGAAGGTCTTCTGGGTGTAGATCATTCCGTGGCCGTAGCTCAGGTGGTGCGCCGATGCGGCACCGATCAGGTGGTGGCGCAACGCTTCCGGCTCGACACCGGCCTCGATCAGGCCGAGCACTCCCGCCATCGCCGCCTCGACGTTCTCGTTCTCGATGGCCGCGGGCACCGACACCGCCGGGTTGGGGTCCGGGAGACGCCGTGGCCTGCGATCCCGTGTGGTTTCGGCCAGCCCGGCCAGGCCTTGGACGAGGGGGAGGGCCTGCTCGGTTCCGTGGCGGATCTCGGCCAGGGCCAGGCAATCGGCGGCCATGGCCAGCTCGTGTCCGAGGCCGTCGTCGGTCTTGGCCGCGGTCATGGCCAGCCCGGCACCCATGATCTCGGCCGGGGTGGTGCCGGTGGCAAGGAGCCTGGCGCTGTCGCGGGCGATCTGACCGGTGTAGTCCGACTCGATGCCCCGCTGCAGGCTCGGCCACAGCCGGGCCCGCTGCTCGTCGATGGTCGGGCGGTTCACGGTGACCAGCACCTCGCCGTCGACGACGTCGACCCGATGGCAGGCGACGTCCTCCTCGCCCATCAGGCAGCGACCGGTGCGGACGTCGAACTTCCAGTTGTGCCATTGGCAGGTCAGCCGTTCGCCGTCGAGTGAGCCGGTGGCGAGGCCGTAGCCCTGGTGGGGGCAGGCGTTGTCGACGGCGTGGAAGCCGGATTCGGTTCGCACGACCGCAACGGCGCGGTCGGCGACCTGCCTCATCCTCATCGATCCGATCGACCAGTTCCCGGCGGCTCCCACCGATTCGGTGGTGCTTCGGTCACCGGGGGGAGCGTGTGTCTCCGTGCTCTTGTCGTCGGTTGTCGTCATGCGACCGAGTGTAAAACCTCAACAAATGTTGAAGTCAATAGGAGTCGGTGTCGAAGCCACGGTTCGAGTCGGTCTCGAAGCCAATGTTCGAGCCGGTCTCGAAGTCGACTGCGCGGTTCGGACGTTGGCAGGGTCTTCAGGTCGATGGGGATCGGGCTGTCGCCGGTTGGTGCGATCGAGATCGACGCCACCAGGGGTTGATGAGCAACGCACTGGCCACCGACAACGCCATGGCGCCGAGCCACACCGGTTGGTAGGTGTCCCACCGGTCGACGATGGCGCCGGCGATGGGTGAGCCGACCGACAAGCCGCCCAGGAAGCCGAGCATCACCAACCCCGATGCCTTGCCGGCCGATTCCCGGCGGACCGAGACGATCACCGCCAGCATGGCCACGGCGTTCCAGGCGCCGATGCCCACCGAGTACAGCACGGTCGATGGCCACAGGATCCACGATCCGACCAGCGGCGTGATGACCAGCATGACGCAGTACAGCGCACCGATCGATGCCAGGATGCTGAGCAGCTTCGGCGGAGCGATCCGGCTCTGGGCCACCCTGCCGGCGGCGATCCTGGCCGCGATGCCGAGCAGCCCGCCCAGTGCCACCAGAATCCCCGCAACCACCGTCGATAGGCCGACCTCCTCGTTGGCCCACAGCGGGAAGAAACGGCCGATGGCCCCTCCGGCGCTGCCGAACAGGAAGGCGTAGACGCTGATGAGCCAGATGAACGAGGGAATCGAGCCGTCGCCCCCCGGCCCCTGTTCCGCAGTCCGAGCCCGGACGACCTCGGCGTCCGGCTGACCGAGCATCCGGGCAACCACCAGGGCGCCGACGCCGAACGCCGCAGCGTACCCCCACAACGCACCTCGCCAGCCGATGACCAGCGCCAGGCCGGGCAGCGTGAGCCCCGACAGGAAAATGCCCAACTGCACCCCGGACTGCTTGATCCCGGTGACCGAGCCCTGAGTGGCGGCGCTGACCCGTTCGGCGATCAGGGCGTTCGTCGCCGGGTTGCCCCAGCCCTGGGGGATGCCGGCCACGGCGGCCGAGATGGCCAGCAGCCACCAGTTGCCGGCCAGCGCCATCAGGGCCATGCCGAGCCCACTGATGGCCAGCAGCGCCAGAATGGCCTGCCTGGCTCCGATCCGGTCGGTGACCCGGCCCATGGTCGGTGCGGTCAGCGCGCCGACAAGGGTGTTCAGCGACCCGAGGAAACCCAGTGCGGTCCGGCTCATGCCGAGGTCGTCGATGATGTCGACCGCCAGCACCGAGATGGCGAAGATCTGGTAGGACGAGGCGGTCATGGCGAACACCAGCACGGCCAGCAGCACACCTCGACGTTCGGCCACCGACAGACCATACAGGCGGCGACCGCAGGCGGTCGATGTGAGGGCCCGGCCGGCCCGGGATCCGGTGTCACAGCAGCCGACTAGGTTGGCGGCCATGGCAAAAGCCCGTCGCGTCCACGTCTGTCGAGAGTGCGGAGCGGAGTATCCGTCATGGACGGGCCGCTGCCAGAGCTGCAACGCCTGGGCGTCGGTCGGCGAGGTGGCCCAGGCGTCGGTCATCGGTGGCCACCGCCGCGGTCACGGTGGTCACGGTGGTCACGGTGGTCACGGTGGTCACGGTGGTCACGGCGGTCACTTCGGTCACGGCGGTCACTTCGGCGAGGGTGGGGGTGGCTACGGTGGCGGCACCGCCGGCGTGGGGGATCCGGTTGCCCTCGGCAATGTCGAGTTGGACATGGCGCTGCCGTTCCCGGTCGGGGTCGACGAGATCGATCGGGTACTGGGCGGCGGGCTCACTCCCGGCTCGGTCACGCTGCTGGCGGGCGAACCCGGGGTCGGCAAGTCCACCCTCACCCTGCAGATCGCCATGTCGATCGCCGCCGCCGGCTCTTCGGTGCTGTTGGTGGCGGGGGAGGAGGCGCCAACCCAGGTGGCGGCCAGGGCGGCTCGGCTCGGTCCGATCCCGGATGCGCTCAACGTTCTCGATGAGCCGTACACCGATGCGGTGGTGTCGGCCATGGGGAGGCTGGCACCGCAGTTGGTCATCATCGATTCGGTCCAGACGCTGCAGGATCCCGATGTCGACGCCGCCCCGGGATCCATCGGCCAGGTCAAGGCGGTGGCGGCCAGGTTGGTGGCCGAGGCCAAGAGGTCCGGCATCTCGGTTCTGCTGATCGGCCACGTCACGAAGGAGGGGTCGATCGCCGGACCCCGGGTCTTGGAGCACATGGTCGACACCGTGCTCTCGTTCGACGGGGAGCGCCACAGCGAACTGCGATTCCTGCGCACCACCAAGCACCGGTTCGGCGCAACGAACGAGATCGGCATCTTCGACATGACGGCCGAGGGCCTGAGCGCGGTCCCCGACCCTTCCACCCGCTATCTACAGGATCGCCAGCCGGGTCTGGCCGGGTCGGTCGTCGTGCCGACATTGTCCGGGCGGCGCCCGGTCCTGGTCGAGGTTCAGGCCCTGGCCGTCGGCGCCGGGGACCGGCCGGGTCATATCACCGTCCAGGGTGTGGATGGCCGGCGGGTTGCCATGGTTGCCGCAGTGCTGGCCAGCCGGGCCGGTTACCGGGTGCAGGGGTTCGATCTGTTCGTCTCGGCCGCCGGTGGCGCCACGGTCGATGAGCCGGCCGCCGATCTGGCCCTGGCGCTGGCCATCGCCTCGGCCATCGACGGCCAACCGGTCGGCCCCGATGTGGTGATCTGCGGCGAGATCGGGCTTGGGGGTGAGTTGCGCTCCATCCCGCTCCTGGAACAGCGGCTGCAGGAGTCGTATCGCATGGGCTTTCGAACGGCGCTGGCCCCTGGGTCGGCCCCTCGGGGGCCCACCGGTCTGCGAATTCTCCGGGAGGCAACCCTGAGCCAGGCGCTGGCCGCCGTGCCGCAGAGCCTCCCGGTCTGAACCGGCGCCGGTCGCCGCCCTGGGCCATCTCGCCAGGCGGAACGGTCCCATCGCCCTGGTCACCGCCTGTGCCCGGTGGCTCGGTCAGAGTCCGCCTCCGTGGTCTACGATGGAGGCCCATGGAGTCCAGAACGGATATTGCGCTGTACCGCGTGCTGTCGCTGGTTGCGCCCGGTACACCACTCCGGGACGGCCTTCATCGCGTTCTGCAATCGGGCAGGGGTGGTCTGATCATCATTGGAGATGGACCGGAGGTGCTGAACATCTGCTCCGGTGGTTTCCTCCTCGATGCCGCATTCTCCCCTCAGCGGCTGTCGGAACTGGCAAAGATGGACGGCGCCATCATCCTGGCCGACGACGTGAGCCGGATCGCCAGGGCCAACGTGCATCTCGTGCCGAACCCGAACGTCCCGACGGCGGAGACCGGCACTCGTCACCGAACCGCCGAACGAGCCGCTCGATCGCTGGAAACCCCGGTGATCACGGTCTCCGAATCCCGCAAGGAGATCACGGTCTACATCGGCGATCAGAGCCATCATCTGCTGTCGGTCAGCCGCCTACTCGAGGTCTCGAACCAGGCGATCCAGACCCTCGAGCGGTATCGGGCCCGGCTCGACATGGTGTCCCGCAAGCTGTCGGCACTCGAAGTCGAGGACCTCGTCACCCTGCGCCATGTGGTCGAAGTGCTGCAGCGGGCCGAGATGGTGGTCCGTATCTCGACCGAGATCGAACACAACCTGATCGAGTTGGGCACCGACGGCCGACTGGTCCGGCTCCAGCTCGAAGAGCTGATGGTCGGTGTCGAGGACGATCGGCGGCTGCTGATCATCGACTACCTCAGCGACGACTCGCACCTCGATGCCAACGGTGCCATGGCGGCACTGGCCGAACTCGACGACGATGTGCTGTTCGACGACGAGCGGCTGGCGAGGAGCCTTCAACTGATCGGCCCGGAAGGCGATCTGGACGAGCCCCGGGAGGCGAAGGGCTTCCGGCTGCTGTCCAAGCTGCCCAGGGTCAACGAGACCCACGTGATGCGGGTGGTCGAACACTTCGGAAGCCTGCGTAAGATACTCGGAGCCTCGGCGGCTGAACTGGAGGCGGTGGACGGGATCGGTCCCGGTCGGGCCAAGGCGCTCAAGGACGGGACCGTTCGGCTGGCCGGGGATTCGATTATCGATCAATACTGACGTCGCCCGGCTCGATCGCCGGGTGGCCCGAGGTGCCACGTGGAGATTGAACTATCGTCAGGAACGGCGGCCGACCTTCAGCCGATCGTTGGAGCCAAGCGCGGCCTGGTCATCGCCCCGGATCTTATGGGCCGCCGGAAGCTGTTCGACGAGATGGCGGCCAGACTGGCGGCGGCCCAGAGCTGGAACGTGATCGTGGTCGAGCCGTTCCGGGGCCGAACCTTCACGACCACCACCACCGACGAGCGGCACGCGGTGGTCGGCGAGCTCGATGACGACGACGTCGTCGGCGATCTGGTCGATGCGGCCAATCGTCTCGAGGTCGAGCCGGTGGCCCTGGTCGGCTTCTGTATGGGGGGGATGTACACCTTCAAGGCCTCGGCCTCGCACCGTTTCGATCGCCTGGTCAGTTTCTACGGGATGATTCGGGTTCCCGAGCGATGGCGCGGCCCCGGCCAACGCGAACCGTTGCAGCTGCTGCAGCACGCAGAAGACCCGGCCAACATCCTGGCCATCATCGGCTCCGAGGATCCGTACACCCCGCCGGAAGACGTTCAGGCCCTGAGGGCCACCGGTGTCGAGGTGGTGGAGTACCCCGGTGCGGCGCACGGGTTCGTCCACGACCCGTCCCGGCCGTCACACCGTCCCGCCGATGCAGCGGACGCTTGGATGCGGTTCCACGCCCACCTCTCGCGATGACCTCGGCCGGGTCGCCGACGTCGGCTTCGGCGGCCCCGATCAGCGAGAGCGGAGCTCCAACTGCTCGCGGTTGACGATGTGATAGCGCCGGTCCCGCTGATCGATCCAGCCCAGCTTGACGAACGAGGCGATCGCCTTGTTGACCCGTTCCCGGCTGGCGCCGACCATGCCGGCCAGCTCTTCCTGGGTGACCGGCAGCGAGAAGTCGTCGGCATCGCCGGCGATCTCCAGGAGCCGCTTCGCGGTCCGGCCGGTGACATCGAGGAACACCGAGTCGGCCAGAACCCCGTCGACAACACGGAGCCGGCCGGCCAGCAACTCGACGGCCCGCCACAGCAGCGTCGGCCGCTCGTCGTAGAGCCGGCGGATGGGTTCGTAGGGGATGGCGATGACCTCCGACGGTTCCAGGCTCCGCCCGTCGGTCGATCGATCGCGACCGTCGAACAGCGGCATCTCCCCGAAAAGGTCGCCCTTCTCCATCAACGCCACCACCGACTCCCGCCCGTCGATCGAGCGGTTGACCATGGCAAGGCGACCCGACAACACCACGAACAGCTCGTCCGGTTCGTCGTTCTCGGTGAACAGCACGTCTCCCCGCTGCAGTTGGCGACGCTCACTCCGGCGGGCGAGGTCGGTCAACGCCGCATCGTCCAGGTCCTGGAACAGCGCCACCGATCTCAGTTGCTCGATACCAACCATTGCTAGAAGCTAGACCATCTTCGCCGGACATGGACACAGCAGGCGCTGGTCCGGTCGTGCGGCCCTGGCAATCGTGGGCCGGCGAGCCGGCCGACGACATCGTTTCGGCGGCTGGAGGAGGGCGAGGGGCCCCCTTGCGGGCACCGGTAGGGTCAAGCCATGGAAATCTGGGCTGTCGTCGTTGCCGGTGGGTCCGGCACCCGGTTCGGCCGACCGAAGCAACTGTGCCCATTGGGGGATCGGCGGGTCATCGATCACGCCGTTGCCGCCGTTGCACCCTATGTTGCGGGGGTTGTGGTGGTCGGGTCGGAACAGCTCGGGACGGCCGAGGAGCTCGGCGTCGATGCCAGGGTCGATGGTGGGCCGAGCCGATCGGCATCTGTCCGCTCGGGGCTTTCCGCAGTGCCGGACGGGGCCACCCATGTGTTGATCCACGACGCGGCCAGGCCGCTGGCCGGCGCCGGTGTGGTGGCCCGGGTGGTCGACGCCCTCGGCGGGGGCGCAGCGGCGGTGGTCCCGGTCGTCCCGGTCACCGATACCTTGCGGTCGGTTGACGGGGGCACGGGTCGCACCGGGGGCACCCGTGGCACCGTCGATCGCAGCGGGCTCGTGGCGGTCCAGACACCGCAGGGCTTCGAGCGTCATGCCCTGATGGCAGCCCATGCCGGCGGTTCGGAGGCCACCGACGATGCGGGACTGCTGGAGCGGGCCGGTCACCCGGTGGTCCACGTCGAGGGGTCGCCGATCAACCTGAAGATCACGTTTCCTCACGACCTGGTCGTTGCCGAAGCGCTCCTGCGGTCGCTAGAACGTGACCCGGAGGACTGAGATGGAGCCTGGATCGATCCGAGTAGGTCAGGGCTTCGACGTCCACCGGTGGAGCGACGATCCAGATGATCGTCTGGTCCTTGGCGGTGTGCCCATTCCCGGTTTCCCGGGTCTCGTCGGCCACAGCGACGCCGATGCGGTGGCCCACGCCTGCACCGACGCCGTCCTCGGCGCCGTCGGACTCGGCGACATCGGTGGGCTGTTCCCCGACACCGACGCCTCCCTGGCCGGAGCCGACAGTATCGGTCTGCTCGGCCGGGCCATGGGCGAGGTCCGCAGGGCCGGCTGGGAGGTGGCGAACGTGGACTGCACCGTCGTCGTCGACGAGCCGAAGATCGCCCCCGTGCGACAGGCCATGGAGCACAACCTCTCCGTCGCGGTGGGAGCCCCGGTCACGGTGAAGGGGAAGCGCACCGAAGGGGTGAGCGCACTGGGCGAAGGGGTGCAGTGCTTCGCCGTCGCCCTGCTGTATCGGCCCGAATCGGCGGAGAACCGCGGCGCCCCCGAAACCGAGGAAATCGAGGGTACCCGATATCCTCGGGCCACTGCCGACCGCGGGGATACCGCCCGAAGCGCTCGATCGACAGGCGAGGAATCCTGATGGCTGCCGGAAAACCGAGGAAACGGGGATCGAAGACCGCCGGCCGTTCCAGTGGCCGGCGAGGGGTCAAGGCCGGCGACGGACGATCGAAAACCACCTCGGGTGGACGTCAATCGGGTGCTCGTGGAGCCGGCGGCGGATCGAAACCGACCCAGGGTGCCCGCCGCCGGCGCTCCGTCAGGGGTCTCGGAGGGGATCAGGTCGAGGGTCGACAGGCGGTTCGGGAGCTTCTCCTGGCCGGAAAGCGCCGAATCGATGAGGTCATCATGATCGATGACCTTGCCGGTGCCGAGGTCCTCGACGATATCGAGCAGTTGAGCCAGGAATTCGGGGTGTCGCTCCGCCGGGTCAGCAGGCGACACATGGCCGCTGAAGCGTTGACCGAGTCCCACCAGGGGGTCATCGCCAGGGCCGCGCCGGTTGCCGAGGTCCCGTTCGACCGCCTGATCACCAATCCCAATGCCTTTTTGGTGGTGCTGGACGGTATCACCGACCCCGGAAATCTCGGTGCGATCCTCCGCACCGCCGAGTGCGCCGGGGTGACCGGTGTCGTCCTCGGCCGCCATCGCTCGGTCCATCTCAGCCCCACGGTCACCAAGGCCGCGGCCGGCGCGGTTGAGCACGTGCCCATGGCCATCGTCGGCGGGATCCCGACCGCCATCTCCCAACTGAATGACGCCGACGTCTTCACCGTTGGTCTCGATGGCGGCGGTGAACAATCGATCTTCGATCTCCCACAACTGGGTACTGGCCCCACCGCCCTGGTTCTGGGTGCCGAGGGAGCCGGACTCTCCCGTTTGGTCAGACAGCGGGTATCGGTCTCGGCATCGATCCCTCTGGCGGGCCAGTTGAATAGTTTGAACGTTGCCACCGCTGCCGCCGTAGCATGTTTTGAGGTAGTGCGAGCTCGCAACGGGCCGTCCGCCTGATGGACCGACACTTTGCTTCGACGTCGGGGAGGACGCCAGTGTGAGCGAGTCTGCGACGTATCGCAGTCAAACGACAGGTTAGGAAAGCTGTGACAGAGGCGAGCTATACCGCATGGGATGACAAGCAGTACGTGTGGCCTCCTCCCGAGGGCTGGTACCAGGCGAGCGACAACAAGTGGTGGCCCGAGGGTTACGGCCCGCCACCGAGCGATGTCGCCACTGCAGCAGGCGCCGGCGCAGCCGCGCAGGACAACGGGTCAGGCACCGTGGCCGACCAGGCCTCGCAGGCCGACGGCGCCGATCGGGCCCAGGCCGCCGCCGGAGCCATCGACGACGTCTCCCAGGGCGCCGGTTCGCTTGGCGGGGAGGCCTGGGGCCAGACCGACGACTCCGCCGCCGGAGCCGCCGGCGACGTCTCCCAAGGCGCCGGTTCGCTTGGCGGGGACGCCTGGGGCCAGACCGACGACTCCGCCACCGGCGACGTCTCCCAAGGCGCCGGTTCGCTTGGCGGGGACGCCTGGGGCCAGACCGACGACTCCGCCACCGGAGCCGCCGGCGAGGTCTCGCAGGGCGCCGGCCCGGCAAGCGGGGAGACCTGGCAGCCCGATGGTGCCGGGCAGGACACCCCGGCCCGCTCCGACGAGCCCGGTCACGATCATGGAGACGTCTGGTCCGAGGTCGCGACAAATGCCGAGGCGACCGATCACGCTGACGCGGCGTCGATCGCCGGGGCCGCGGAGACAACCGCTTCGGCCGCCGCCGCCGATGCCTCACCTGAGGAGATGGCCCCTTCCGACAGCCCTGCCCGTTCGATTCTCGAGTCCGAGGCCGACGGTGCGGTCCATCGGGGGACAGAAGGCGCCCCCGGCTCGGGGGCCTTCACCGATGCCCCGATGGAGATGAACGACCTGTCCTCGTTCTCGGAACGAGCCGGCTTCGAGCCGGCGGCCGACCGGCGCGGCGGCTTCGGCGACTTCGCCACATCCGACGGGTTGCCGGCCATCGACGACGTCCTCCCGGCAGAGGAGGGCGGCGCGGATGCACAGCGCCGGCCGGACTTCGACGACTCGCCGTTCACCGAGGCCGAGACCCCGACCCTGGCCGACCTGTCGATCCCCGAAGCCGACGGTCGTACCGCCACCGGTGCTCCCGGCGTCGACGGTCTTGCCGGTCCCGATGATGGATCTCCGGCCCTCGAAAACGACCTCGACCCGGCCCAGGTCGCCGGCGCCGCCGCGGCCGCCGCCGACTTCGGTGAGGACGTCACCCAGGTCGTGCCGACCGACCTGTCGGCCCCCACCGATTTCGCCCCACCGCCCTCGGTCGACGACGTGTTTGCCGCCCCATCCGGCGATGCGGGTCCTTCACCGTTCGATTCGCCGTCGAGCTTCTCCGGGCAGGCACCGCCGGCCGCCGACCCGTTCGCATACCCGCCAGACGGGCCTCCCGGCGCAGGATCCGGTCCTTTCGCCTCTCCCGAGACGGCGCCGCCCGGCGGCTTCGCAGCCCCCACCGTCGGCTTCGGTGGTCAACCGGCCGGCGCCGAATCCCAGCTCTATGGCGGGGCCAGCGGCCCGGAGATCGGGCTCGATTCCCGGGAGCTTCTCGGTTCCAAGCCGAAGGGCGGCTCGAGAACGATCGTCCTGGTGGCGATCGGTGTTCTGGCCCTGGTGGCGATCTGTGCTGCGCTCTTCCTGGCCCTGCGGGGCGACGACACATCGTCGGTGGCGAACGAGGCGTCGACCGGCGGCCCTGGATCGGTTGACCAGCCCCACTCCCGCACCACCGGGGTCGTCGTGTTCTACCCCGACGGTGACACGGATCAGCGCTGGGTCATCGAGGTTCTCGAGCCGGTACGCGACGCCACCGCCGAGCTGACGTCGGTGCAGCCGGCGGCCGGTCAGGTTTTTGCCGCCACGAGGGTCCGGGTCCGCAACGAGAGCGGTACCGACGGGGCATCGGTCGGGGATCTGGAGTTCAACACGGTCACCGCGGCCGGGCAGGTCATCGAGCGCAACGCCAGTCCATGCCCGCCGTTGGCCGACGAGCTCGACGACACCGCGTCGGTTGCCCTCGGCACCGGCGTCGAGGGTGGGCTCTGTTGGGAGATCCCGGCCGGCGAGCTCGACGGGCTGCTGCTCGGCATCGAATCGGCAAAGGTGGCCGGCCGGGTACACATCGCCCTGCAGTGAGCGGGCGCCACAGAGGCTGAACCACGGCCACGTTGCCGAGAGTTCGGCCGGCGTGGAGTCGTGGGCCTCCCGCTCGGACTGCCCGGTCACGCCGACGATCAACGTGCGGTGTTGCGGGCCGCGCTCGGGCCCGCGGCCCGAGCCCTGTGGGGAGACCGGTGGACGACGTGGGCTGACGGTGCAGGGCCGGCCGATGTTTCGCTGGGCCGGCGAACGGGAATAGACGAGCTACAGCCCTTCGGGGCCAAACCCGTCCCCACTCAGTAAGGATTCGCCATGGTCAGCACGCAACGTCGAGCCGAAGCATCCGCCCGCTCGATCAGCTCCTTCCACATGATCAAACTCATCTTTCTCGTCGCCGCATTCGCATCTCTCGTCCTCTCGGTGACGCTGTGGTTCACCGGCTCAAGAGAAGAAGGCCTGTTCGTTGGGCTGTGGGTGCCGGCCATCCACTCATTGGGAACTCTGATCCTCACCGGTGAAGGTCACCGCCTCGAAGACGGGAGTCGGTCGTGAGCGCAACGCTCCTGATCTTCGTCTTCGGCTGCACCCTTTTCGCCTTGACCACGCTGGCCTCCCTCTGGGTCGGCTACCTGACCATGCAGCGGGCCTGGGTCGCCCAGAACCCCGAACTGACCACCAAGAACGACGATATCCGCCCGCTGTTCTCCAAGACCTACCCGGAGCAGGAAGAGGGCGAGGTCGTGGTCAAGGGTTGACCGGGGCTCAGCTGATGTATTGATCGAGTCCGAAACCGACGGCGTAGCGGTGAATCGCTTCCTCGTCGGCCGGACGCAACACATCTTTCCACTTCACGAGCAATCTGGCCCGATCCCGAACCGATTCCTCGGCGGTGTGGCTCGCCACGTTGACCCTCGACAGAATCGCATCGTCGAACGGCACCCGGAGATAGGTGAAGATGTCCCGAAGCGACTGTTCCGGTTTGTTGACCACGTTGCTGTAGCTGACGATGTGCCATTCATCGTCGGAGAACTGACGAAGCGGAACCGCGTTGAGAATGCACCACTCGATCATGAACTTCTCGACGTCGGTTGTGGCCCCGGCGATGGTGTCGACGTGGGGGCCGAGGTGGTCCAGTACCAGGTCTCGCTGGTCGAGCCAGAAACTCGGTTCGATCGGCTGAAGCCAGTCCATCTTCAGCGATGACGCAACATAGAGAAGCGGGTCCCGTATGAGGAACAGGATCGGGACCTCGGGAAACTCGGTCCGGAACCACTTCAGCATGAGACTCATCGAGACGCCTTTGAGCAGGCGGCCACGACAGACGAACTGGGTGTTGTGCTTGTCGAGGTAGTAGCTCCGCTCGGTCCCGGTCAGCAGGTTGCCGAATCGATGGCGGAGATAGGGGAGGTCGGTTCCCGGTCGGAGGTACTGACGGTTGACAGCGGAGATTGCCGCGTCTCGGGCGTGTTCGACCGGCTCGAAGATGAGTCGGTAGTGCATCCGAGAGTTCACCAGCTCGGCCAACCAGGTGGAGCCGCTCCTGTGCGTTCCGGCAATGAGCAAGCTGTGATCGAGATCGTGGTTCAGATCGATCGAGCATCGGCCGAGCACAGCGCCGCGTGCACGTTTCTGGGCCTTCGACCAGACGGTCGCTGCCGGTAGAGATGCGATTCGTCTACGCGTTCTTTGGATAATTCCCTCAGTATGCGATACCGGCCGGAGTCCGCAGAAGAGACCATCGGCCCGGCCGGATGGGTATTGCTACCTCGATCCGGTGGCCCGATTCCTGAGCTCGTTTCAGGGTTGCTCGAGGAACTCGATCAGCTCGATGATCGTGCCGTCCGGGTCCTTGAGGCAGACGAAGCGGGTGTGGCGCCCCATGGTCATCGGCTCGGAGAGGAACTCGACGCCATCGCCCTTCAGTCGCTGGTACTCGGCCTCCAGGTCGATGGTCCACAACGCGATGCGGTTGATGCCCAGCCGGCCGAGATGATCGTATGGCGCGCGGTCGTCGCGCGGCCTTGTCCACTCGATCAGGTCAAGGCGAGCCTGCCGCCGGTCTTGGGGATCGAGCATCATGATCGAGGCCCGGCCTTGGCACTCCGGCATGGCGAGACCGGCGGCCAGCTTGGCATCGCCACCGGTCGGTAGATCCAGAACGCTGGTGAAGCCGAGACTTTCGTAGAAGGCCTTCGACCGTTCGTAGTCCGAGCAGTTCACGTTGACGTGGAAGATCGCCTTGATCGTCATGAGCACATCAGCCCTCAGGTCGGATCGGGATTCATCTCCCAGTGGTCCGGTGATCGCCACAGCGCGCCGGCGACCAGCGAGCGGATCGCCGTCATCTCCGACGGCAAGCGGGTATGGAGCCGCATGAAGAGCTCCTCGATCTGCAGCAATTCCTCGTCCCACTCGGCCCGATTGACCGACAGGCAATCGAGGAACTGCTTCTCGGTGAAGTCCTCCAGGCCCTTCCAGTTGAGGTCCTGGTAGCGGGGCATCCAGCCGAGCGGGCTCTCGACACCGACCGCCCGACCATTGGCTCGCTCAACGATCCACTGCAGGATCCGCATGTTGTCACCGAACCCGGGCCAGACGAATGAGCCATCGGCGTCGCGGCGGAACCAGTTGACCTCGAAGATGCGGGGAGGATTGTGGATTTTGCGGCCGAACGACAGCCAGTGGTTGATGTAGTCGCCCATGTGATAACCGGCGAAGGGCAGCATGGCGAAAGGATCACGACGCACCACACCCTGCTCGCCGAACGCCGCAGCCGTCGTCTCCGACCCCATCGTGGCGGCCATGAACACCCCGTACATCCAGTTGAAGCTCTGCACCACCAGCGGGATCGTCCCCGATCGGCGACCACCGAACACGAAGGCCTTGATCGGCACCCCCTTCGGGTCGTCCCAGTCGGGGTCGAGTTCCGGGTTCTGCGCCGCCGGGGCGGTGAACCGGGCGTTGGGGTGCGACGCCTTGCTGTCGGACTCCGGTGTCCAGTCGTTGCCCTGCCAGTCGATGGCATGGGCCGGTGGATCGCCGTCCATTCCCTCCCACCAGACGTCGCCATCGTCGGTGAGGGCGACGTTGGTGAAGATGGTGTTGGCTCTGATCGACTCCATCGCCGATGGGTTCGTGGCGAACGAAGTGCCCGGCGCCACGCCGAAATAGCCCGCCTCGGGGTTGATGGCGTACAGCTTGCCGTCGTCGGGTGACGGCTTGATCCAGGCGATGTCGTCGCCGACGGTGCTGACCTTCCAGCCCTCCTCCTCGAATGTTTGGGGGGGAACGAGCATGGCGAAGTTCGTCTTCCCGCAGGCACTCGGGAACGCGGCAGCAACGAACGTCTTCTCCCCGCTCGGATCGGTGACGCCCATGATCAGCATGTGCTCGGCCAGCCACCCCTCGTCGCGGGCCATCGTCGACGCGATGCGAAGGGCGAGGCACTTCTTGCCCAGCAGGGCGTTGCCGCCGTAGCCGCTGCCGTAGCTCCAGATCGACCGCTCCTCTGGGAAGTGCACGATGTACTTCTCGTCGGGGTTGCACGGCCACGGCACGTCCTGCTCGCCCTCGGCCAGCGGGGCCCCGACGGTATGCATGCAGGGCACGAAATCGCCATCCGACCCGAGCACCTCGACGGCGGCCCGGCCCATACGGGTCATGATCTTCATGTTCACCGCCACGTAGGCGGAGTCGGTGATCTCGACACCCAGTTGGGCGATGTCGGACCCGAGCGGACCCATGCTGAACGGGATCACGTACATGGTGCGTCCCGCCATACAACCGTCGAAGAGGTCCCGCAGGATGCCCTTCATCTGGTCGGGATCCATCCAGTTGTTCGTCGGACCGGCGTCCTCGGCAGTGCGGGAGCAGATGAAGGTGCGGTCCTCGACCCGGGCCACATCACTCGGATCGGACCGGGCCAGGAAGCTGTTCGGGCGCTTCTCGTCGTTCAGGCGGATGAAGGTGTCGGCATCGACCAGCTCCTGACAGAGGCGGTCGTACTCCTCGTCGGAGCCGTCACACCAGTACACATCGGACGGTGTGCACAGCGTGACCATCTCATCGACCCAGGCCTTGAGGGCATCGTGTTTGACGTAGGCGGGAACATTCATCATCAGAGTCTTCACCACAGGATCCCACTTCGTCTAGAGCCATACGTCACCTTCGGGCCAGCACCCGGTCCCCGTCACCCGCGAAGCGGCGGTGGAATCCGGCCGACGAGGGCTCCGTCGAGGCGACGTCGAGGCGCCGCCCCCCGCCCTAAGGGGTTACGATTGGGTCGTGCATGGGGATCGCTTCTGGAGAGAAGGGTTCGTTGGCCCCGTTCGAGTGGTGACGGCTACGGAAGCAGCTGCGCACCGGCGGGCAATGGAGAGGGCCGAAGCTCGCCTCGGCCCGCTGCACTACCGCGACAAGGTGCACACGGTGCTGAGGTCTGCATACGAGCTGGCGATCCACCCGACACTCCTCGATGTCGTGGAGCAGTGCATCGGATCCGACATCCTGCTGTACAACGTGACCTACATCGTCAAAGAGCCCGGTTCTGCCTCGCATGTGAGTTGGCATCAGGATCTCACCTACTGGGGGCTCGACGACCCTGATGCTCAAGTGTCGGCTTGGTTGGCCCTGGCATCGGCTACCGAGCAATCGGGCTGCATGAGCATGGTGCCCGGCAGTCATCTGGGAGGACGTCGCGAGCACCAGATCACCGACGATCGTTCCAATGTCTTGCTGATGGGCCAGCGTATCGAAGGCTTCGAGCACGATGAGGCAACGGTGTGTGCCCTGGCCCCTGGCGAGATGTCGCTCCACCACGGGTGGACGGTGCATTCATCAGGCCCCAATCGGAGCGACGACCGCCGGATCGGACTCAACATCCAGTACCTCGCCCCTCACAACCGCCACGTCGGCGAGGGACAGGTATCGGCGATGTTGGTGCGAGGCGACGATCGCTTCGGCCACTTCGGAGTGGACGAGCCCCCCGCTGTCGATCTGAAGTCGGCCGCACTCGACCGCTGGAAGGAACTCGACGATGGGATGAAACGCGGATTCACCTCTGGCGTCGGCCCGTCGGCGGGAGCGGCTCCAGGGTGACCACGGTCAGGACCAGGCGTGCGTGTCGGCTGCCACGTCGTCTGCTCGGTGACGCAGTGTTGCGGCGGACCGCGTGGGCTCTGGCCACCGCTCAGGGCTGGCCGGAGACCTACGATGCCGAGTACATCGCCCTCACGCAACTGCATGGCGTGGCCCTCGTCGCCGCTGGCGCCACCCTGCGTGAGAAGGCGGTGAAGCTCGTTCGAATCGAGACGGTGGACGGCCTCATCGCCCAGGCCCTGAGTCCGAAGCGCTCATAGACGGCGCCCAGCGGAGACGTCAGCCGTCAGGATCCACTCGTGGGCCGGTTCTGTAATCCGACGGCCGTGTCGATGGCCTGTACGGCGATCGTTGTGGCTTCGTCCGGAGCTATGCCCAGTGAACAGAGGAGCCGTTCGATCAGCTCGCAGTGATAGGCCCCGTCGACCTCACCGTTGACGGTTCGTCTGGCCGCCATGAGCAGTGAGCCCGCGACGACATCGAGTGCGGTGTCGACGTCGCCGAACGCAAAGCGTCCCGCTCCCGCCCCGGCCAGAAGATCGCGACGCAGGTGATCGACCGCCTGGCCCGCCCCGATGGCTCGCTGGACGGCGCCGAGGCGGAGCACGACCCTGATCGCCTCGGGAGCGGTTGCAGCCCGGGTGAGGGCCAACGCCGAGATCGTCGCGAATCGGACGGCGGGATCCTCGTGGCGCACGGCAAGAGCGCCTTCCGCTGCGAACGCGGCGAGCACTTCGGGAACGACGGCATCGATCAGCTCCTCTCGATCCTGGAAGTAGTTGTAGAAGGTGCCGTTGGCAACCCCCGCCTCGGCGACGACGTCGGTGATGCTGAACGCCTCCCCGCGCTCGGCGATCACGTCAACCGCGGCGGCGATCAGTCGGCGTCGCGTGCGCTCCTTCTTCTTGTGGCCTCGGGTCAGGTCTGCTGTGCCGGCCGCTCCGGTCATTCACGTGAATCTAGCCAATATTGACATGAACCTCAATATTGGGAAAACTCTCATCCAACTGATTCTGTCCCAGGAGGCCCACAGCCATGCCAGACGACGCAACCACCCCACCGCTGACCCTCAGCCACGCCACCGTGTCCGTCCAGGACCTCGACCGTATGCTCGCCTTCTACTGCGACGTCCTGGGCTTCCGGGTGACGAACCGGGGGCCGGTCGGTGACGACTCCGAGTTGGCCTTCATCTCCCAGGATCCGAACGACCATCACCAGATCGTCCTCGTCAGCGGGCAGACGGCAGCCGAGCACGGCTTCGTCATGGCCGACCACCTGGCATTCCGAACGGGGAGCCTCGCTGACCTCCGGGCCATCGGAGCCAACCTCGCCGGCGCCGGGGTCGACGGGGTGATTCCCATCTCCCACGGCAATGCCTGGTCCCTGTACTTCAACGACCCGGAAGGCAACGGGCTGGAGTGTTTCGTCGACTCCCCGTTCCACGTGGCCCAGCCATACGCCGACCGTCTCGACCTCGGCGAAAGCGATGAGCAGATCGAAGCCACCACCAGGAGCAGGATCGAAGGGCTCTCGGAGTTCCGGTCGGCGGAGCAGTGGCGGCGGGAGTTCGCCGACCGCCTCCAGACCCCGCCGGGAACGTAGGCCGATGGATCTCGGACTCGAAGGTCGAACCGCCATCGTCTGCGCCTCGAGTCGGGGCCTCGGCTTTGCCTGCGCCGACGCCTTGGCTCGTGAGGGCGTACGTCCCGTCATCAACGGCCGCGACGGCGCCGCCCTCGACCAGGCCCGTCGCCGTATGGCCGAGACGGCCGGGGTGGAGGTGGCGGTCGTCCAGGGCGACATCGCCGACCCGGCCACTCGCGATGCACTGCTCGAGGCATGCCCCGAGCCGGACATCCTGATCAACAACAACAGCGGGCCACGGCCCGGACGATTCGTCGACTGGGAGCGGGAAGACTGGCTGGGGGCACTCGACGCCAACATGCTGACCCCTCTGGCCATGATCCGCCTCGTCCTCGACGGTATGGTCCTTCGACGCTTCGGCCGGATCGTCAACATCACCTCCGCCATGGTCAAGTCGCCGAGAGCGGCCATGGGCCTTTCAACGGGAGCCAGGGCCGGCCTGACCTCGATGTCCAAAGCCCTCTCCAGGGAGGTCGCGGCAGCCAATGTCACGATCAACAACCTGCTCCCGGAGCGCATCGACACTGCACGTCAGCAGCAGATGGCCGAACTGCACGCCAGTCGAGCCGGAATCTCCGTCGATGCCGCCTACGAGCACATGGTCTCGACCATCGCCGCCGGCCGGCTCGGTCGGCCAGCGGAGTTCGGCGACGCCTGCGCCTTCCTCTGCAGTGCCCAGGCCGGCTACATCTCCGGCCAGAACCTCCAGATCGACGGTGGCAGCTACGAGGGGTTGATCTAGATGCCCGGTTCTGCGACCGTCGACCACCTGATCGTCGGCGGTGGTCCGGTAGGGCTCACTGCGGCCCGACTCCTGGCCAGCGGCGGGCGCAGCTGCCTGGTCGTCGAACGGCGTGACGGAGCCCAGCGCCACCCGGCCGCCCACGTGGTCAACGCTCGCACGCTGGAGATCTTCCGCCAGGCCGGCTTCCCATCGGAAGCCATCGACGCCATCGCCAGCGACCCCGCCGACGCCGGCCACGTCAACTTCGTCACCAGGCTCGACGGGCAGCTCATCGGCCGGCTCCCGTTCGAGCGACAGGGACCGGAGTGCCTGCAACACACACCGACCCCGCTGCGCAACATCTCCCAGCACCATCTCGAAGCAATACTGGCCGATGCCGTCGGCGGCCAGGAGACGGCCGAGCTTCGTTATCGGGCCGAGTGGGAATCGAGCGAGCAAGATCCTGACGGCGTGACCTCCATCGTCCGTGATCTGGCGACAGGTGAACCGATCGAGATCCGGAGCCGCTACCTGTTGGCGGCCGACGGGGCCGGGAGCCGAGTCCGCAAGTCGCTCGGTATCGACATGGTGGGCCCGGCCGGCCTTCAGAGCTTCGTCGCCATCCACTTCGCCGCCGACCTGCGGCCGCTGATCGCCGATCGTCTCGGCGTGTTGCACTTCGTCATGGACCCCGCGGTCCGTGGAACGTTCATCGCCCACGACATCGACCGGGAGTGGGTGTTCATGGTCGCCTTCGACCCCAACGAGGAGACGGTGGAGGACTACGGTCCCGCCCGCTGTGCCCAGATCGTCCGTGACGCGGCCGGCCACCTCGACAGCGACATCGAGATCCTCGGGGCCGGGTCGTGGCACATGAGTGCCCAGGTCGCCGAACGGATGCGGGACGGCCGAATCTTCCTCGTCGGCGATGCCGCCCACCGGTTCCCTCCCACGGGCGGACTCGGCCTCAACACCGGTGTGGCCGATGCCCATGGGCTGGCCTGGAAGCTCGACGCGGTCGACGACGGCTGGGCCGACGAGGTCATCCTCGACACGTATCAGACCGAGCGTCATCCTGTCGCCGGCCTCAACTGTGCGCAGAGCACCACGAATGCGTTCAAGATGGTCACGCTCATCGAAGCTCTCGGGCTGACCAGCTCACCGACGACAGAGCGGATGCTCGAGACCATCGCCGATCCGACCAGGGCCGAGCAGATCGCCGCCGCCGTGGCCGACCAGGCCACCCATTTCGACATGATCGGCCTGCAGCTCGGTTACGTCTACGACGATGGCGCACTTGCCCGTGTCGGTGAACCGCCCCCACCGCTTCAAGACCCGTCTCGATTCGAGCCGGACGCAACCGTCGGGGCTCGCCTGCCCCACGCATGGACCGACGACGGTCGCTCGACGCTCGACCTCGTCGAGCCGGGCGGCCTCACGCTGATCAGCCTCGACGCCCACGATGCCTGGGCGGATGCCCTGGCTGCCATCACCGTCCCCGTCACCCATGTCACGATCGGCGGGAGTACCCGGATCGGCGACGACTGGCGAGAGCTGTGCCGGCTCGGTCCGACCGGGGCCCTGCTGGTACGGCCCGACCATCACGTCGCATGGCGGGCCGACTCGGCCGCGCCCCGATTCACCAATGCATTGGCCGCGGCCATCGATTGCATCGTCGGCCGCTGAGAAAGCCGGCCCCATCGGCCCGCCGCGGCACGTCACTGCCCCAGGAGGGCGCGTCGAAGGAGGCGAGTCATCGAGGTGATGTAGCGTTCGTCGCTCCAACCGAGCTCGATCACGAGCTCGCGCCATGTGTCGAAGTGGGCAACGGCGTACAGGGTGGCGGCCGCGTCGTCGATACTCCAGCCCTCGTCGAGTTCACCCCTGGCGGCGAGAGTCTCGACCATCGCCCGAAACGTTGCCTGCCGGAACCGCATCCGGTCTCGCCACGCCCGTCCCAGGGCCTCGTCTTCGTGTTGGGCTGCTTCGAGTACCTGAGCGACCGGCAACACCTGGACCCAAAAGGTCGTGTTGAGCCGCATGGCCGCCTCCAGCAGTGACGCCCCGTCTGGGGCTGCGTGGACGGCGGCCAGCGACTCACCGAGGTCGAGGGAGTCGTCCATGTGCTGAACCAGCGCAACCAACAGGCCCGAGCGATCACCGAAGTGAAGATAGATGGCTTGGCGCGAGACCGACGCCCGTGCCGCCACCTCAGAGAGCTTGAGTGTTGCCCCCTGCTCGGTGACCAATTCCCAGGTGGCGTCGAGAATCCGGGCCCGCGTCTCCGGGTCCCCATACGAACGATCGGTTGACACCACGTAAACCTCGACGCTAGAGTTTGGTTGACACAGCGTAAACCACGAAATACAGGAGGATGGTGATGCTCGACCAGGACTTCTCACGGGCTCAAGCGGCAGTGCTCGACCGCTACCGCATCACATGCGACGAACAGTGGGTCCAAACCCCGGTTGTCGACGGGCAGGCTCACGTACTGGTCACCGGCCAGGGTCACCCGGTTGTCCTGCTGAACGGCATCGGGGTGCCGGCGGCCATGTGGGCACCGCTGATGTCCGGTCTCAACGGGGTGACGCAGCACGCCGTCGACCTACCTGGGTACGGCTTGACCGACACCACCCCGAGCTTCGCCCATGACCTACGGGCCAACGCCGTTCGCTTCCTCGTCGAGGTGCTCGACGGGCTGGGTCTGGACCGACCAGCCATCGTCGCGAACTCGCTCGGCTCTCTGTGGGCCAGCTGGCTGGCGATCGATCGACCCGACCGGGTCGCGGCCTTGGCCCACATCGGCTGCCCGGCCATCGTGTTCGACACATCTGCCCCCTTGCCGATGCGTCTGCTGTCGATCCGAACCCTCGGCCGGCTGATGATGAAGCTCCAACCACCGTCGGAACGCCAGGTCGAACAGTTGGCCAAGATGGTCCACGAGCACCCGCTCCCACCCGAGATCGCCCAAATCGTCCTCGCAACCGAACGTCTCGGCCACTTCGAAGACACCTTTCTCGCCACGCTCAACCGGCTCATACGGCTTCGCGGCAACCGCCGGGAGATGGCCCTTACCGCCGACGAGCTCGCCCGTGTCAACGCTCCGGCCCTGCTCGTGTTCGCCAACGACGACCCAATGGGCGGGGCCGCCATCGGTCATCGCATGGTCGACACCATGATCGACGCCGATCTCCACGTCATCGATGGTGGTCACGCCCCGTGGCTGCACCACGCCGATCAGATCGCCCCACCGCTCAACGCGTTCCTCCAACGGGTCAGCTCCCCGTCGGGCAACTGACCCAGTGACCACGGTTCGCAGCGGAGAAGTCTCGACGTCTGACGGAGTCACGTTGCGCTACCTCGAAGCCGGACGCGACAGAGTTCAACAGGGTCATCGCAGAGTTCATCGCCTCCTCCGAAGACTGACCCAACGCCGTCCGGTCGGTGTGGCCATTGTCATCACCTCACCTGGCGGGTACCGGTGACGATCAGCAGCCCAGGTTCCATCACTGAGCCGTCGCCGTCCACGAACGCGGCGCACCGCTCGACGACCTCAGCCTCCAACGCCACCCGCGCCCGCTCGTCGAGCTCGGCCGCCACGGCAGCCAGCGGCGTGCTCTGGACGTACTGCCAGAAGAAGTCGGCCGGAGGTGCCACGCGTAGCGGCACCGATGTGGTCTCGACCTCGACGCGGTCGAAGCCAGCTGTCTCCATGAGGGCTCGCGCCTCGTCGGCGACGTGCAGCGAGAACACTGCGTGGACGAACATCGACGCGCCGGGCCCGATGTGGCGGGTGAGCGCCTGGTCGATGGCCTCGAACAACGGTGGGATGGGCCCGGGCGTGCACCAGACGGCCCGTCCGTCGGAGGCGAGCACTCGGCGCATCTCGCGCAGCGCCTGGCTCTTGTCGGCGAAGAACTGCAGCCCCATCGAGCACAGCACCAGGTCGAAGGTTGCGTCGGGCAGCGGCATGTCCTCGGCCGGCGCCTCGTGCCAGTCGATGCCGTCGGGGCTCACGGTGCGGGCCACCTCGAGCATGCCGGGGTTGGCGTCGAGGCCGGTGACGGTTCCGTCGGGGCCGACGGCCTCGGTCGCCAAGCGGGTGACGATCCCTGTACCGCACGCGATGTCGAGCACTCGCTCGCCCGCGGCGGGGCGAGCGGCTTCGACGAGGCGGCGGGCGACCGGCTCACCGATGGCGGGCACGAAGTGGCGCTCGTAGTTCTCGGCGCTGCTCGCCGCGTACTTCTCGAACTGCGACGTGATGGGTCGGGTGGTCATCGGTTCCTCCTCGTTGGCTGAGAGGAGCAACGTACGCACGAGACCGCCCGGCCGACTTCCGGAGGTTCCGCCAACTTCGTGGGGGTCGCCATGAGGGAGAACCCTCACGCGGCGCCGGGCGGGGCGGCGCGGCTGCTCTACAACAGGCCGTGGTCGTAAGCGTGGGCGGTGGCGGCCGTGCGGTTCGACACGCCGAGCTTCGTGAAGATGTTGCCCAGATGGCGCTCGACGGTCCTCTCGCTGATCGCCAGCTCGCCCGCGATTTCTCGGTTGGTGCGCCCTGCGGCCACCAGGCGGAGCACCTGAAGCTCCCGGTCGGTGACGACCCGACCCCGACTGGACGACTCGGAGAACTCGGTCCGCGCCGGCCAGCAGTCGGTCGAGCTGCGCAAGCGCCGGCGCCGCGCCGAGCTGCTCGAACACCTCACGGGCCACATCGCACTCCAGCTCGGCCCGGTCGTGGTCGTCGAGCTGCCGACAGGCGCCGGCCAGCAGCACCCGTACCTGCGCTGCCTCGTAGGGCGCGTCGAGCTCCTGCCAAGCGTCCAGCGCAGCGCGCATCGGGCCGAGCGCTGCCCTGGGTTCGCCGCCCGCCAGCAGCAGCGCGCCGCGGGTCTGGTCGGCGATCGCTCCCAGCATGGTGGCACCCTCGCTCTCGGCCAGTTCGTCGAGTTCGTCCGCCGCGGTCCGGGCATCGTCGGTCCGACCGGCGGCCAACATGACCTCGGCGTAGGCGGGCAGCAACCGGGCACGGGACATCCGGTCGCCTGCGGCATCGAGTGCGGACTCGATGGCAGTGGCCGCGGTCTCCGAGCGTCCCTCTGCCAGTCGGAGCAGGGCCAAGCCCGGTTGCGGCTCCCGGCCGGCTGCGTGAGCCTGGCGGTAGGCATCCTCGGCCTGCGGCAGCTCCCCACGCAGCCGGTGCAGCTCGCCGAGCTGGTAGTACGCCATCCCCACAGCCGGGTGGGGTGGGTCGCTCAACCGCTGTCGAGCCTGCTCCGCCGCGGCCACCGCCGCGGTCCAGTCGCCCCGGACCTGCAGGACCTGGGCCCGGTGCACGAGGCACTGCCCGCGGTACGGCACGAGCCCGGGCTGCTGCTCGCACCACCGGTCGAGCGCCGCTGTCCACTCGCGGGCCCGACGCAGGTCGAACACGTGCTGGCAGCGGTCGATGACTGCGCAGTAGACGAGTCCGGAGATCATCGGGGAGGTCTCACCCGCGGTCACCGCCACCATGGCCTCGTCGAACAGACGCAGGCCCTCCGACATCCTTCCCATTCGCAGCAGGGCCTCGCCCTGCCCGAGCGTGCCGAGCGTGGCCAGGTCCGGGTCGCCGAAGCGTCGAGCGAGCGAGTCGGCCTCGGCGAACCGCTCCAGAGCAGTGTCGGACTCGCCGGCATCCATCGCCATCAGGCCCGCGGGCACCAGCAGGTACCCGCGCTCCACCGTGTCCAGTTCGTGCTCCTCGACCATCCGCCCAGCTCGGGCGAGCCAGCCACCGCCCTGGGCCATCTCCCCTCGCTGCATCAGGGCGAAGCCGAGCCAGAACGCACAGCGCACCGCCCGCTGCTCGTCGCCGACCTGTCGTGCCACCCCTGGTGGGCCCGCGACCAAGCATCGGTGCTCTCGGCGTCGTGGCCGGTCAGGTAGGCCGCTGTGGCAAGCCGCTCGAGATCGATGGGCTCCAGCGACGCAATCAGATCGGCCGCCTCGAAGTCGTCGCAGGCGTCCCGCCAGGAGCGCGCGGCGAAGGCTGCTCGTGCCCGGTCCAGAAGCTCGGTGGTATCCATCGTTCATTACCTCCCGGTCCAGATCCGACGGTAACCGAACCGACCGGCGTCAAGCCAGCGGTCGCGCAACTGTCACTCCGGATGGACGCAGTCCTCGGTGGAGAAATGGACGCTGCGATCTCGTCTCCGGCCGCCATGCGTCGTCTTGCGCTTCTTGCTCCTGCATGCGCACTCCTCTTGGACATTCTGCACTCGCATTGTCCCGGCACTGAGTCCGAGGCGGCAGTGCCAGAGGGCCCCTCCCCTGGTCCCTCGACAGCGCCGACCGCGATTCCGTCGGCCGCTGCACGGTGCCCTTTGGCCCTACCGGCATGCTTGGATCTTCTTGATGATGAATGCATCACCATCGAGAAGGACTGTGGCCATGGGCGTGTCAGATCAACCGATCAGGCGGAAGCCGGCGTTCGAGTATGGGCTCCGGGCCGCACTGGCCATCGTCACGGTGATCCCGCTGCTGACGATCATGACTGCGTTGACGCCGGCTCCCGCTGCCGCCGCTCCTGGGGAACCGGTGGTGTATTTCACCTTCGATGATGGCCCGGACGGCTCCGTTACGGGCCGGGTGCTGGACATCCTGGACGACTACGGTGCCAAGGCGACCTTCTTCGTGGTGGGCATGAACGTCGACAGCCATCCCGCGGTGGCCCGCCGCATCGTGGCCGAGGGCCACGCCATCGCCAACCAGTCCTACTCCCACGCCAGGCTCACGACCCTCTCCGATGCCTCGGTGCTGAGCCAGTTCGCGCGTGCCAGTGCGGCCATCACCAACGCCACCGGGACCGTACCGAGTTGCTACCGGCCCCCCTATGGTTCGGTGAGCGCCCGGGTCCACAGCCTGGCGGTGGAGGCTGGGCTGCCCAATGCCGGCTGGACTGCGGGCTCCTTGAACACCCACTGGGGGCTGTGGGACATCGATACCCGGGACTGGGAGCTGGCCTACAACCAGACCTGGTACCAGCTGTCCAGGGTGTCGGCCGGAGACGTGGTGTTGATGCACAGTGTCAAGTCGTTCTCAGCTGACATCTTTGCCGAGTGGATGGCTCAGAACGCCCAACGGTTCGATTTCCAGCCCCTGCCGGGGTGCGGAACCGAACCCCCGCCGCCGGCGAGTCGACCGCTGCTCCGCCTGGGGTCGACCGGTCCCGCCGTGCTCGAACTCGAGCAACGTCTCACCGAACTCGGCTATGACCCCGGGACCGTGGACACCAGCTTCGACGCCGCCACCCGCAACGCGGTCATCGCATTCCAGGCCTCGGCTGGTATCGGCCGTGATGGGATTGTTGGACCCATCACCTGGTCCAAGCTCGACGGTGCCACCCCCGGACCCACCCCGACGCCGACGCCGACGCCGCCGCCGGCGAGTCGACCGCTGCTCCGCCTGGGGTCGACCGGTCCCGCCGTGCTCGAACTCGAGCAGCGTCTCACCGAACTCGGCTATGACCCCGGGACCGTGGACACCAGCTTCGACGCCGCCACCCGCAACGCGGTCATCGCATTCCAGGCCTCGGCTGGTATCGGCCGTGATGGGATTGTTGGACCCATCACCTGGTCCAAGCTCGACGGTGCCACCCCCGGACCCACCCCGACCCCGACCCCGACGCCGACGCCGCCGCCGGCGAGTCGACCGCTGCTCCGCCTGGGGTCGACCGGTCCCGCCGTGCTCGAACTCGAGCAGCGCCTTGCAGGACTCGGCTATGACCCCGGGACCGTGGACACCAGCTTCGACGCCGCCACCCGCAACACGGTCATCGCATTCCAGGCCTCGGCTGGTATCGGCCGTGATGGGATTGTTGGACCCATCACCTGGTCCAAGCTCGACGGTGCCACCCCCGGACCCACCCCGACCCCGACCCCGACGCCGACGCCGCCGCCGGCGAGTCGACCGCTGCTCCGCCTGGGGTCGACCGGTCCCGCCGTGCTCGAACTCGAGCAGCGCCTTGCAGGACTCGGCTATGACCCCGGGACCGTGGACACCAGCTTCGACGCCGCCACCCGCAACGCGGTCATCGCATTCCAGGCCTCGGCTGGTATCGGCCGTGATGGGATTGTTGGACCCATCACCTGGTCCAAGCTCGACGGTGCCACCGGCCCGTAGGCCTCGCTCACCATTGGCCTTCGGCGGGGGGAGATGTGCGGGATGCGGTTCGCCGACTTGGATGGGTCGACGGCGGTACCCACGGCCCGAACGGGCATCACCGTGCAGAAGGTTGGTTCCGGCCCCGCAATGGCAGATCGATGGAAGATCTTCGGCCGGTGGGGGAGCGGTTCCCGGCGTTGAACGGTGCGTTTCCCTGCCGAATACTGGGAGCCCGGGGCAGGGATCGAACCTGCGACAATCGCTCTACAACTTTGAAGCGACTCGTCCTGCTGGTGTGGTGGCGTGTGCTCCGACCAGGGGATACCGGGTCGGCCGTGTTGCGCAGTGCGATGCCGTGGCCTCTCGTATTGGGCAGCGCGGCGGGTGAGAGGTCGGGGTGTCAACGGGCGGTCAGTCGGCCGCGAGGGTGTCCACCACGCGTCGGAGTTCCAGGAGCCGTTGTCGCGTGTCTCCGGCACTGTCTTGGAGTGCCTCGTCGACGCGATCGAGCGCGGGACGGAAGAGCGCGCCGGCAGCGTGGTGAGCTTCGCGACCCGTTGCGGTCAATTCGACGCGGTAGGACCGGCGGTCCTCTGGATTGGGGACTCGCCGAACGTGGCCTCGTCGCTCGAAGCGCTTGACGTAGCTCGAAACCGTCGTGGGGGGAGCTGCCATCCAGTCGGCTAGCTCTGAGGGCGTCATCGCTGTGCCGGAGGCGAGAACCGAGTAGATGGCGAACTCGTCCGCGTCGAGGCCCGACGGACGGATGGCGTCGTCGATCAATGCGTGCACGGCGCGGGACACGAGCCACACGTCGAAAAGGACATTCGTGAGTCCGGGGTCGATCTTGTCGGCGACGGTTTCCGCTTCGGGCGAGTGCTCGGACACAGGTGGAGGCTAGGCCGAAACCGGCCGGCGACCGGTGGAGCGGGACTCACTTGCGTCGTCATGGATCGGCCGTACCCTCCGCCGGACGAGCTGCACGCCGAGGACGGCCAGGGCTCCGAGGAGCAGGATGCCGCTGGCCCAGAATGTGGCCGTCTTGGCCGCTGAGGCGTATCCGAGCACGGCGTTCGTGGGGGCCGAGTCCGGGTACCGGGCGAGCGCGACCCATGCGAAGATGTTCTCGACATAGTCGAACGAACTGGCCACGAGGGGAATGGCGGCCAGCCAGACCGCATTCGATCCCCGGGGCGAGAGGCGGCCGATCATGAGTGCGAGCGACGACGCCAGGAACAGACCGAAGACTGCGGGGTAGACCAGGTCGGCCACCTGCATGTTCCGATACGTGTCGCGTCCGGTCGGGCCGCACGCGTCCAGGAAGCTCGTGATGTCGCCGGCGCTGGTGAAGAACCGCGTGTCCGGGGGTTGCTGTCCGCAGGTCGCCTCGACCTCGGGGATCGCGAACGGTGCCGACGATGCGAAGAACACGTACGCGAAGACCAGCAAGACCGTGGCGCTCGCGATCCAGATCCTCCGTCGGCCGAGCTGACGCATCGAGGCGGCAACTGTCCCGATCGGATCGCCTCGGTCGTCTGGCCCACTCGGCCGAGCGCTGGGCTTGTTGGTGTGTTCGCTGTTGCTTCCGGTGCTGTGTGCAGTCATGCGGTCCTACTCCCAGGTAATGCGATATCGTATTAATAGTACTACGACATCGCAGTACCTTTGTCAACCCGTCCCTCAACAAGACCTTCGATCGGATTGCTCCCGAACCGACACCCACCCGTAATCGCGGGCCGGATCCATCCAACACGCACCACATCGCCGGCGCTACGAGCGACCCGATCGCTCGGTATCGCTCGCAGCGGCGGTGGGTAGACTGTCAGCATGGTCGAGTGGCGCCTGCGATGAAGGTCGACACGATGTAGGTGGCATGCCGGTCGAGGCTCCGCATCGTTCGGTCGTAGCGCATCGTTGTTCTCGGGTCGGCGTGGCTGGCTGCTTCTTGGACGTCTCGGAGCGGGACGCCGGCGTCGAGAGCGGCGGTGATGAACGAATGACGAAGACTGTGAGGTGAGATCCGCTTGTCGATCCCAGCCCTCTTCGTCAATCGCTTCACCATCCGATCCGCGCAATAGCGGTCCATCCGGCCGCCCTCGACCCCGAGGAAGATCGGACCCATCGTTCGCTCACCGATGTAGAGATCGAGAGCCCGCCCGGTCCGGGGTGCGATCGGGATCGTGACGTGCTTGCCGCCATTGCGCACGATCGACAGCGTCCGGTGACCGCGCTCGGTCGACAGATCATCGATGTCTGTATTCAATGCTTCGGAGATCCGCAGCCCGTTCAGAGCCAGCAAGGTGATGAGGGCGCCGTCACGCAGATCGGCGAGCCCAGCTTGGACGAGGAGCGCGCCGATTTCTTTGCGATCCAGCCCGAGCGTGCGTGACTCATCGGGGACTTTCGGGCGGCGAATGTTGGCGGCAGGGTTTTTGGTGACGATGTCTTCGATCTGGCAGTACTTGTAGAACGACGACAACGTCGACAACCGGCGAGCGATCGTCGACGGCATCCGTCCTTCGTGTTCCATCCATCGTCCGAACAGCTCGAGGTGTGCCCGTTTGACGTTGAGTAGGTTCAGCCCACGCTCGTGGCACCAGCCGGCGAATATCCGCAGATCAGTGGTGTAACTGACCCTGGTGCCGCCCGAGTAGCCGGCGAGAAACGCAGCCACGGCAACTCGCTCCGAAACAAGCAGCGGATCGTCAGGCCGGACAATCTCGACCTGTAATGCGCTGGTGGTGTGGTTGTAGGCCATGGTGGCCTCCTTGGTGACCCAGCCTCCTGAGGAGACGGGATCAACATTCCCACCGAGCACCGGCGCCACCGAGGGGCCACGGTCAACGCAGCGATGATCGGGTGCCACTGGAAGGGCCGATACCGGGCGGCGGTCTGTGCCCGGAGCACGTGATTCTGCTCGTTGATATCGAGCGCGTCGCCTGAGTCCGAGCCTGGCCGATCGCGATTGAGGGTTGAGCGCGGTTCTTGTCTTGCAGGCGGATGTACCGTGGTGGCATGGTCGCAACTGCCCGCTCCGGTGGTCGCTGATGGCGAAGCTGCGCAGATCGGGCAAATCGCGCCAGCGCTCGCGCTATGAGCTGTCGGCATTTCGGTGCGGGGCTGCGGTTTGCCGATCTCTACGCGGCCCGAATCGCGATCGGAGGCTGTGTGGTGCGCGAACCTGCGGGCTTCGACGTGGAGCCGGGTGCCTCGGTCACGAACCGGATCCCCTGCCGACACCCGACTGACCCTCCGGACGCCGGCGCGCTCGTATCGGCATCGACCCACCAACTCGCGCCCGCCGCAGTCCTTGCATCGGATCTTGTCGCCACCCCGAGGACGAGACCGCTCAGACCGATCACAACAGAGACGCACGGGAAGGGCCGGCCTTGTTGGAAGCCGGCGGGGTTGGCACGCACCTGCCGGAACGGCGGCATCACTGCGAGAACTGTTGGCGCAGGTCTCGAGTCACAGTCGTCGCCCGACCGGTGGGTGCCGTTCCCGAACACGGCCGATCGGTCATTCTGAAGACAGCCAAAGCGTCAGCCGGTTCGCAAGTCAGACCTGGTCGGGAACGACCCCGAACCTACGCAAACAATCCGACGGTGATCGAGCCTCACGCACACCCGGTGCACCCACAACCATCATCCCTGCCGGTTCCTGAGCGGGCGAAACGGGACCTGGGTTCGCGATTTCCGAGCAAGCGACTGGGGCCGCGAGGAGGCCGGAGATAGCGGCGGTGCTGTAGCGGGCGACCATGCCGACTCCGAGGCCGAGTATCGATGCCAACGAGACGAACAGGACCGCCCACAGGCTCGTGTCGACAATGGTTGAGGTGTCACCTGTTTCGATGCCGGCGCTCGACGCACCAGCAAACCTTGCGATCAGACCCGCTGCTCCGAGCACCGCGCCGCCCATGGACGACGAGTTCTTCCTGGTTCAGAACGAGTGGTACCTCGGTGAGCAGGGTGAGGCCTCGAGCCTGGCCAAGGCCAACACCGGCGCCCCGGCGCCCGACCTGATGATGTTCAACGGGGTCGCCTTTCAATACCTGGACAACCCCATTCAGGTCGACACCGACAAAGAGATACGCCTCTTCGTCTTGAACGTCGGGCCGTCGATCGACTCCTCGTTCCACATCGTCGGCACGATCTTCGACACCGTCATCAAAGAAGGCGTGGTGCTCAACCGGGGAAATGAGGGTAACTGGGGCTCCCAGGCCGTCGACCTCGCCCCCGCCCAGGGGGCGATCATCGAACTCTCAGCTGCCGAGGACGGCCTCTATCCCATCGTCACCCACGCCTTCAACTTCCCCGGTCGAGGGGCACTCGGTCTGCTACAAGCAGGAGACGGAGAGCCGTAGGCTGGACCGGTTTCGCCGAGCCGTAGGCTGCTCCTAGGGCCAGAGGATACGTCCGGCCGACGTCGTATGGCTTCTCCCCCCGGCGACTGGGCCAGGGTCGTGGACAACGCTGAGGTCGCTTTCCTCGACTGGACAACTGAGGCCCGCAAGATGGTGACAAGTCGTTCCTGAGTGGTCAGCCCGCCTTGCTTCTAGATCTTCTTCTTCTTCTTCTTCTTCTTCTTCTTCTTGCTGGCCTTCTTGTCGGCCGCGAGGCGTTCCTCGAAGCGGCGGCAGACTGCATCGAGCACCTGGAGGCGTGCCCACCGCTTGTCGTTGGCGGCGATCAGATGCCAGGGGGCTCGAGCTGTGCTCGTCTGCGTGACCATGTCGTGTACCGCGCGCTCGTAGAGCGGCCACTTCTGGCGGTTGCGGTAGTCGTCGTCCGTGAGCTTGTACTTCTTGTAGGGCGTATCGGTGCGTGCCTCGAAGCGACGCAGCTGCTCCTCCTGGCTGAGATGTAGCCAGAACTTCAGGACGGGGATGCCGTGATCGCACAGGTGCGACTCGAAGTCGTTGATCTCTCCGTAGGCTCGGCGCCATTCGTCTTCGGATGCGTACCCCTCGACTCGCTCCACCAGCACACGGCCATACCAGGTACGGTCGAAGACGACGGTCATCCCGTCACGCGGGATGTGGCGCCAGAAGCGCCATAGGTAGTGGCGAGCCGCTTCCTCATCGGTGGGAGCCGCGATCGGGACCACGTGATAGTTCGCGATGGGCATCGCGTTGGTCAGGCGGCGGATCGTGCCGCCCTTGCCCGCCGCGTCCCAGCCCTCAAAGGCGATGACGGAAGCGATGCGCTGCTCGCGTAACTCGCGCGAATAGCGGTTGAGCTGCTTCTGGAGGCGCTCGAGCTCGTCGTCATAGCTTTGCTTGTCAATCGTGGCGGACAGATCCACCGGATCCAGTGCGAGCTGACCGTCCACGGGAGGGAGGTCTTCGACCGCCGGGGCGGAGGGTCGAGCGGGCGCTGGCGCGGCGAGGCGCCGTGCGAGCGCCTGGTGGATGCGCTGAGCCACCGTGAGATTGCGGTAGCGGTGGTCGGTGCTCTCGACGATGATCCAGGGGGCATCGGATGTATTCGTGCGCCTCACCAGTTGCTCGACCAGCTCAAGACCCACGTCGTAGTTCTCGAGGACTTCCCAGTCGCGCGTTTCGATCTGCCAGCGTCCTTCCGGACTCTTCCTGGCCTTCTTGAGGCGCTTTTGGAGCACATCCTTGGGAAGATGCAGCCAGAATTTGATTAGCAGGGTGCCGTCCCGGGCCAGCCCTCGCTCGAAGCTCTCGATGTACTCGATGCCCCGCTCAAAGTCGAGGTCCTCGATGTCCCCGCCAAGTGCAGCGCCCACCAGCTCCGACGCCCAAGCCCCGATGAACACGCCCATGCGGCCCTTGGGGGGAAGCCGTCGCCAGTAGCGATGGTGCGGTGGCCGCTCGAGATCGCCCTCGCTCCGCCGGCCCTCGGCGAACAACGCATGGGTCTCCATGAAACGGGCGTCCATCCATTCGGCCAGCGCTTGTGCCACCTCCACACAGCCCGGGCGATCGTCGCCCGCCAGCAAGACGATCGTGCTGAAGTCGGCGCTGCCGAACTCGAACTGTGCGTTGAGGAGGTCGACACGCAGCGCTTCAAGGCGCAGGTCGTACTCGTCCTTTTCTAGCTTGTGACCGACCTCGGCTGCGGCGAAGAGCCCCACTCCGGGAGAGGTCGCCACGGCCCTAGTGGCTCCCAAAGGTGTGGTAGTGAATCCGCACGATCTTCACCGCGTTCAGGATGACGATCAAACGATTCTACACGAATCACCTGCCGCTTCTAAAGCAGAAGCGGCAGGACGGAGCGGGCGCAGGGTCGGCATCTTCCTACAGCGCAGTACCGACGCCAGCATCATGAGCGGCTCGGTCGACCTCGGCCACCCGGCGGGTGATCTAGATGTAGCGGCCTGCGTCAGAGGATCGTGCGAACGGTAATCAGGATTGTGATGACGGTGGAAACTATGACCGCGGGTGCCACCAGGTACGCCAGGCGTGACTGGCGAACCCACCGGTTGACGGCCCAAACGACGAGGCCAACCGATGCGAGTAGATGGGCGATCAGAATCCAGTAGGCCCGAGTCCTTCCCGTGGTGTACATCGCGTTATCGAGTTCGTTCAATGTGCCAACCGTGAACATCGCACCGAGAAAGAAAACAATGATGATCGCACTCGCGACAGCCATCTCGCTGTAGAAGCCAATTCGAGCGACCCGACCTGGCATGGCTGCGTCGATGGGCCCGATAGCAGCGCCGGCTCGCCAGCGGTGGTAGCTGACGGCTGGTAGGCCGATAACGAACATGATCACGAGAGCGGACACAAGAGTGAAACCGAGCGGGCTGAACAGCCGATTGCGGTACTACGGCAGATATTCCTCCATGAGGTCGAAGAAGTCGCGTTCATAGTCAGCGAGACTGGTTCCCATTCGGTCTTCGAACGCGGTGTCGAACGATGCACCCTCGGCGACGTCGATCATCACATCTCGTGCATCTGCGGGAGACCGGCCATACCCGTCCTCGTCCATCAGGTACTCGACGGCGAGTTGGAACATCGGGTAGTTGAAATGCTCGCCAGCGTCCGGGCTGGTGATCTGCAAATCCGTTTTGAACGAGATCGGGCTGATGGTTCCGTACTCGGCGGTGAGATCGTCCAGCTCGTCGAGTCCCCGGATGGCGCCGCCAGCGCCCCCACCGATCATGGCCTCGGGTAGCCCCTCGATGAACCACACGTCGACTGGGTTGGGGTCGGGGCGGCCGGCGATCAGCCACTGCAGAACATGAATGAGCTCGTGCGTCAGAACTGGGGCAAAGCGAGTGCCCGCCTCCGTCCGCCGCTGTTCGTGATCCGGGGACCATATGATCAGACCGCCGTAGTAGGCTCGTCCCTCCCAATCCTGGGGGTCGTGGTCCTGGTAGGCGTAGACGTGGATCTTGTCCTGGCCCTCGGGATAGCGGAGCATGCCAGGTTCGATCGAGAAGTCATCGAGCAGCTTTGCCCACACGTCCTCTGCCACGTCAGCGACTTCGCGCCGTGCCTCCACACTCGTAGCGTCGCTGTAGACGACGAAGCTCTCGCTCTCGACCGGGTTGCCGTCATGAGGCCAGGGTTCACGCACATACCACGAACCACCGCCGACCATCTCGACCGCACCCGCTGCCTCGCCCCGATCCGGCGATGAACCGCACGCGGACGACATCCCGGCCACCATCACACCCAAGACGGCCAACACAACGAGCCTCATACCCCAACAAAGAACGCCGAACGACCCAGCCACCAGAGGCATTCGCCCCTTCTCAGCGTTCAGGCCACCGATACGCAGCCATCTGCGTGGGTCGAGCCTGGCCGGAACCGGTGGAGGGAGTCGGCTCGCCTGGTGGCCGCTGCGACACAATCGACTTTCGGCCCTAGACCATGTCGGGTCCGCCGGCAAGATTCGAGTGAGAGGGTTGCGCCCGGAAGGTTCCTCATGTCGTTTCGTTGGAAGGCAGCCGCCGCAGTGGTGGCGATCCTGTTGCTTGCTGCTTGTTGGTCCCCTACCGCTGAGGTGTCTGCAGACGAGCTGCGGGCGATTGTCGAACGTGACGGAATCACCTTCGACGAGGCGTCGATGCCCGATGCCGCCATCGACCGGTTAGCGGAACACGAGGTTGTCCTCTTGGGTGAGACCCACCATCTGCGTGAACACTGGGCATTCGTGGCAGCACTGGTGAGCGACCTCCACGACCACGGCTATCGGCAGCTCCTGATCGAGGCGCCACAAATGGCCAGTTGGCTCCTCGATGACTACGTGCAGGGAAGCCCGCTCGCGCCGGAGTGGGAAGTGCCGCCCTTCTACCAGCGGCGACTTTCGGCGATCCGCATCCTCAACGAGGCACTCCCTCCCGGAGACCGAGTCCATGTCCATGGGATCGACGCAAACGAAGAGTGGTACGGGGGTGCTCGCGATTTCCACCTACTTCTCGGTTGGGTCGTCGACCTTCTCCCTGGGCAAGGACCGCTCGACTCGTTGCTCGACATGGATTACGCCAAAGCCGGCGCCTCTGACCAGAGCCAGGCCATTGCGGCTGCCCTCCGGTCCCTCGAAGCAGATCGGACGAACCTGGGCAACGCTTGGGGCATCGAGCACTATCAACATGTCGTGGAGATGTTGGAGGTCGAGCTAGCCAGCGTCGACATTCGGGCCATTCGCAACGACGACGACAATGACGGAGCACGCGCCCGTGAGCAGGTCATCAAGCATCTCGCCGAGCAGCGGATCAACGAGTGCGTGTGCCGCACCCTCATCAACATCGGCGGGCACCATGCGCAGAAGTCGCACCTCATGGGAACCGACCAGGAGTGGATGGGCGACTACCTCGCCCACACCAGTGAGGTCGTGGACGGATCGATCTTCGTGATCGAACTGACGTCCGCCAAAACCGACCTCGAACACGGCGCCGGTGGGACCCCCTGGGACATCCTGAACAGCAACTCCCCGGACAACGAACTGCTCCGGGTGATGGCCGAAACATGGCCCGACAAGAACGTGTTCCTTCCCCTCGACGACACGCTCTTCGCCGCCCGAACCGTCGCATTCAACTCCGAAGACGTGGTCTACATCACCGCGTTGAAGAACCAATACGACGCACTCATCCAATACGGCAGCGCCAACCGAATGCCCGTCGACTGACGCTGGTCGACCAAACCAGCCTCGGAGATCACGATCGGCACCGAGAGCGTATCGATGGCTGGCGCACCCACCGGTCCGATCCGCTCCATCCGCACGCTTCTTCTTCGCATGAAGACCTGGCCAAGCGGTTCAACCGGGCCACTGGCCGCCGGTTCACCTGTGTGTGGAAGCGGGAGTTCCAGCGCCGTGGCGCACCGCACTTCCACATGCTGATGCCTCTGCCGGCGACGGTTGGCGATGAGCCGGTGCGTGAATGGTTCGCTCGTTCCTGGTACGAGGTCGTCGGCTCTGGCGATGAACGCCACCGCAAGGCCGGTACCGGGGTCGACTGGTCCGAAGGGCTGCGGATGGCTGACGCCAACCGGGCTGCTGCGTACTTCACCGGCTACTCAGCCGGGAAGGCAACCGGCAAGTCGTACCAGGACGAAGCACCGGAGGGTTGGGCCAACGACAACGGATCGGTCGGACGGTGGTGGGGGATGATCGGCATGGAGACGGTGACTGCTGAAGCACGGGTCACGCCGGAGTACGTGATCGAGGCCAAGCGGCTGCTGCGCCGGTTGCTGGCGTCGCAGAAGCGGACCAAGAAGACCACCACTCGCCGAGTCGATCGGACCACCGGCCAGATCCGGTACCGCACCTCCAACCGCCGCTACCGGCTCTCATCGCTGAAGGGCGGAGCCAAAGCGGGTTTCACCTTCCTCACCAACGACGGGCCAGCACTCACGATTGCATTGGCCCGAGCGCTCGATCCTGACCGACCAAGCTGGCCACGAGGGGAGAGGAGACCACTGCCGTGAACGATGCATTTGAGCGGATGACTCACTCGGTGCCGGAGGCGGCGCAGATCATCGGGATCAGTGCTGCCGCCGTCTACCGGTGTGTGCGGACCGGCGAGATTCCGTCGGTCACGCTCGGAAGCAGGATCGTTGCGGAACCTGCCTCGGAAGGCCCTGGCCACGCTGCTCGGGCTGGAGGAGGTCTAGAACGATGGCGAAGCTGCGGAAGGCGACAGGCGTTCGGGAGATCTCGCCTGGCGTGTTCGAGATCTACGCCTCGCTTGGTCGGGACCCTTTGAGCGGGAAGTATCTGCAGACGAGCCGCTACTTCCATGGCAGCTTCAAGGAAGCGAAGCTCGAACGAGCGGCCCTGGTCCTTGAGGTGGGATCGGGCCGGTTCACTGCTCGACGAGTCACCGTCGACGAGTTGGTACCGGAGTGGCTGCAGGAGCTGCGGCGGCAGAACCGTTCGGTCACCACGACCGACGAGTACGAGCGCCGGTACGAGCGTGACATCAAGATGGCGATCGGGCATGTGGACGTGTCCAAAGTGACGACCAAGATGCTCACCGATCTCTATGCGGCTCACAAGGCCGCCGGTGCAGCCCCGGGATCGGTCCGCAAGATTCACACGGTGATCTCGTCGATGATGAGCCAGGCGTGCCGGTGGGGGCTTCGGAACCACAACCCAGCGACCTGGGCGTCAGTGCCAACCGGTGAGGCTGCGCCGGTCGTCGTGCCGAAGCCGGAGGATGTGCTTCGCTTGATTGAGGCGGCGAGGCTGTCGAAGCGGCCGGTGTACGCCAAGCTGATCTTCCTGGCTGCCACCACCGGCATTCGGAGGGGTGAGCTGTGCGCCCGTCTCCGAGACCGGAACGATCTGGGGCACGTGACGGTGAAGAGCCTGCGAGCGTTCATGGACACCTACGGCCAGGAGCTGGGTTTCACCTTGAGTCAGGTGGCGATGCGAGCCGGTCACGATCCGGCCGTTGCATCACGCCACTACACCGGCAAGGTGAGCGAGACCGATCACGAGATCGCCGCCGAAACCGCAACCTCACCCGCTGAAACAGTGGAGCCCGGGAGGAGGATCGAACTCCTGACCTTCGCTTTACAAGGGAGCTTCCCGGATTCTCAGGAGTAGCGGATCGGCTCGATCAGTAGTGTTTCGTGTCTCAAGAGTCTCACCGGTTACCGAATCTCGCCCTGATCGCCGGGAGTTTCCTGGTGCGATTCCTGGGTTCGGGTTCGAAGACCAATGCCGGTGCACTTGACCGGGATTATCGAGTTGTCAACCCGGGCCAGTACGGTTTGTCGAGCGCGGCTGTTCGGTGTTTGCGCGGTGTTGTGGGGCCGCTGTGGTCGGGTTGCCCCCGCTCCCAGGCCTCGCGTTCGAGGTCGTAGTCTTGGCGATCAATGAGGCGCTTGCTCGTGGCCATCGGTTCCGCCGTCGCTGGATTCGCACTCCTCGGCTGTGGCGGCGGGGTGCAACTCGTCGAGATGGGCGTGACGGAACTGCCGCCACCAACGATCGAACCCCGTCCTCATTCGCTCGGGGCGTGGACGGGCGACGAGTTGGTCGTGTTCGGCGGGTGGTCCACCGTCGGCGAGGAACGTGGCTGGAACGACGGGGCGGCCTACGATCCCGATTCCGGCCGCTGGCGGGTCATGGCGCCATTCCCCTACCCGGACGCATTACCGGAGTCGGTCGCCTGGACCGGCGACGAAATGGTCGTGATCGCCATCGAGGGCGACTACCCACAGCACAGCACGATCGTCTCGGCCGCCTATGACCCTTCGTCGGACACCTGGCGTACCGTCACCCCTCCCGAGGCGCTCCGCACGGCCCAACCGCTCCTGTTCCCCGATACACCGGCCGGTATCTACACCGAGCCGGGCCCCTCAGTCAGCGGCCCCGACGGAAGGATCTTCGTCGTCGCAAAGGGCAAGTTCCTCACCTGGCAGGCCGACGATGGGCCCTGGATCGAGCCTCACGCGACCGACGAACGGCTCCAGGCGTTCAGAGAGGCATCCGCTCCGGTCCACCACGAAGGCCTCATCTACCAGGGCTTGGCGGACCGGGACGCCACCCGTCATGGGCTCGTGACCATCGACGCATCGACCGGCACTGTCGCCACCGTGGAGGATCTCCACCTGCCAGGCCGCCTCGATCGCGACATCGTCGGTCCGCTCCATCCGGTCTTCGACGGTGACGAGCTTCTGCTCCTCGGTGTCGAATCGATCGGGTCGGAGCCTCGCAAGGCGACCGTGCTCGCGGAGGGCGATGACGGATGGGAGATCGTGGCCCAGACCGACGACGAGCACTTCGCCGGCATTGGACCGAGCGGCTACAAGGGTCTGGTCCCGGGCGACGACGCCCTGTTCTCGCTGCACTTCAACAACAAGGCTGGGGTCTTCGTCCCCAGCGAGCGGACCTTCGGCGTGCTCGATCTGGACGAGAAGGACCGGTGTGCCCTGGGTGACGGGACGGTCTGGACCGGGACGGCCCTGATCGGATGGAACGGGGGGCACTGTCGAGACGAACCCGTCTACGAGTTCCAGCCCGAGGCCAACCTAACCGTGATGGTGACGCCCCGATGACGTCCACAACACTGCGGCACGTATGCCCTGCGCGAGATCACCGGCCGAGACGGAGTGCTTGCCACCGACCGTGGTGACCAGATGGGCGTCGAGCTGGCGCTAGGCCGTGTCGTCGACGGAGCGTCTCAGTCTTCGAGGGTCGCTACCTCGACGTCCTCGACCCCGGCCAGGCCGCTGACCAGCCCAACAACCGAACCAGGCGTGTCGGTTCGAACCTTGAACGACGTCGGCAGGTTCTCGGCTTCGACGAGCTCGATGATCTCCGGCTCGTCAGCGAAGTACTCCACGAACTCTGACCATGTGGCCGCCTGGTCGACATACACGAACTCCTCGACCGCCGCCCAGGAGTCCAGCAGACCCGCGAGATCACTGACATCGGCTGAGTCCACGCCGACCTCCATCCAGATGATCAGATCGTAGGCACTGATCGCCTGCTCGTTCCCCGGTTCGGAAGCGGCCCCGATCGAGTCTGACTGCGGCCCCACGTCGCGAAACGCCACGGCCATTCCACCAGCGATCACCAAGACCGCAGCGACAGCCAACCACCAACGGGCTGGGCCCTGGCCGTCTCTTGCATCACCGACTGTCGGGAGAATCACGTCGGGTTCGACAACTGCCCGGTTGGCGCGCTCGGCAAGCAGCACTGCGACGGTGGTTTCGAAGTCCGACTCGGAGTTGAGTTTCATCACGGGTTCCTCTCAAGCTGGCAACGGAGCGTCTTCAGGCCCCGATGGACGAGCGAGCCAACCGTGCCCGGCCGGCATTGAAGGTAAGAAGCGATCTCGGCCTCAGAGCAGCCGCCATAGAACCGCAGAACGATCGCGCCCCGTTGACGGAACGGGAGACCGAGCAACAGATCGGCCAGGTAGTCCGCCGGGTCGACACCACAGCCATCGGCCTCTGGCTCGGCGAGCAGCGACTCGCGTTTCCGGCGCCGAGCAGCGTCACGACAGCCATTGACCACAACCTTGTTCAGGTACGGGCCGGGCTCTTGGATCGCCGCCCAACGCCCAAGCACCGATGCGAACGCTTCAGCCACGACGTCATGCGCCAAGGCAAGATCACCGAGCAGCAGATACGAACGCCGAACCTGACCGTCATGCTCGCCGCGGTAGAACTCGGCGAACGTCTCGGCTGGAGGCACAACCATCGGTGCCACTTCGGGGCCTTCCACATCTCTCCCACTGCCTAGAGTCCCGAATCCTTGCACGCGTTCACCGAAATCTTGCGGCGTCCGGGAACGGCACGTACAGCGCGCCCGAGATCACTCAAACGATGTTCGAGTTGAGCGCTGTACGGGGCGGGCTGTCGTGCTGTCACGTAGCTGAACAGCCGGCGAGGTCGACGAGCCGTGATCGGGCATCAGTCGGAAGGTCTGTGGTGATCTCCAGGCCACCCATTCGGCATTCCAGAAGCTCTGTCTCGGGACGTGCCGGTGGGCGGAAGTCTCCCTGGAATAGGTTGAGGGGCCAATACTCGCGTCCGTCCCACGAGGCGTTGGCCTCCCAGACCGGGTCGACGGCGTGATCGCCAGCGATGTCGGTGAACCCGGCCTCGGACAACAACGCGGACAGCTGCAGCACGGTGACCCAGACCACCGGGAACCGTGGCTGGCCACAGACCTCGTTCACCTCGTGGGGCAGCGAGGTTCCATCGACGTTCATCGTCCGCTGGCCGATCACGTCACCGTTCAACTCGATCCGCTCGTTGTAGGTCTCGCGCATCGGGCCGTCCAGCGACCAGAACAACTCGACCGGCTGAACAGTCCCGTCAATCTCGCGGCATGCCAGGGTGGCACCAGATGCGTGGCCGCCATCCATGGGCTCGGTCCAGACGATGCGTATGACCTCTCCCGTAGCCAGATCCGCCTTAACCACCTGATCGGGGCCGCCGTGATCCGCTATCCACCAAAATCCTGGTCCGAGAACCGCCAACTCGACCGGTTCCCACTGACTCTCCGAGGTTGTCGTCGGCGGCCTCACCGTCTCGACAGGGGCGAGATCACGCGATGTGGCTGTCTTCGTTGTGGTTGTTGCCACGGTGGCGGTCGTGGTCGTCGACGACGGGCCCTCCCCGGCGCCGACCGGTGGGGTCGTGCCCGCTTCGGAGAGGCCAGAGCTGGTACAGCCGGACATAGCACCCACAATCACGGTCACAGCGGCCAGCGACGTGAGCGAGATGCGAGCCGATCGCAGCATCCCCCCACACTGTCACACCAGCTGATCCCGCCAAGCGCGGCCCCTACTGGGGCCAAGGCCCCCACAGCCACAACCGCCACTCGATAATGATCACCGCCCTGCTGGCCAAGCCGCCCGGGTGCGGCACTACCGGCGTGCGCGCGAAACGCGCGGCGAGCTGGGCCGCTGTCACGGTGACAAACTGACTGAATGGCCACGGGAATCGATTGGAGGACGCCTAGAACCTACCCCGGGCGCCTCGGCTTCTACGCCGGCGAGACCCTGTTGTTCTCCATACTCGGATCGACGTTCACCTGGAGGGCCACCAGCAGCTGGGCTAACGCCAATCCACTCGTGTCTGGCCCATTGGCGGTCCTCAGCCTTCTGCCCGCCCTCGCCATTCTCGCCACCATCAACGTGCGTTGGCTCACCGCTCTCATCATCGGCACAGCGGCTGGGCTCGCGATAACAGCGTTCTGGTGGACCTTCGCTACTTCAGACTCCTCGACTGCGGTCTTCGTGTTCTATTGGGGGTGGGTAGCAGGCATCCCTCTCGCGCTTACGGCGACTTTCCTGGCAGCTCGTCGCACAAGTTGATCACGCGAACCACAGCCACGCAGTACGAAGCCCCGATGCCGTGATCGTACATGTTCACGGCGACGAGCGTGCGACGCCGGGGGCAGTCGTGATTGGTGGTTGCCTGGACGAGGTTGGCTTCGCCGGCTACGCCCAGTTCACGACGGGCCGGGTGTGGCGGCATCCAACGCCTTTAGGAATTCGTCGGCGAGCTTTGGGGCGACGGCGACTGTGGTGGTGGAGCCGATGTGGTGGTCGTTGCCTTCGAGGTCGAATACGAGCGCTCCGGCTTCTCTGGCTAGCAGCGCTCCGGCGCTGGTGTCCCATGGGTTGTTGGCCAACATGATGCAGGCGTCGAGTTTGCCTTGGGCGGTCCATGAGAGATCGACTGCTGAGCAACCGTTGACCCGAATTCGGTGAACAACCGGTGTCAGCCGCTCGATGAGGCTTAGTCGCAGCGCGTTCACCTGGTCGGGGTCGTCGTCAACGAACGTGAACTGGTCGATGGCGATCAGTGATTCCGACAGAACGCTGGCACTGCTGGCGCACAGGCGATCGGTGCCTACGTATGCGCCTTCGCCAGCTGCCGCTTTGTAGGTCGTTCCTGTCGCTGGCATGTGGATGGCGGCTACTTGGGTCTGGCCATCGTCGATGAGGCTGAGCGCAACCCCGTAGGTCGGGAGCTGGTGAAGGTAGTTGACCGTCCCGTCGATTGGATCGAGGACCCAAACCAAACCGGCTGCTGGGTCGGGCCCGCCTTCTTCTTCGCCTAGAAGCGGGATGTCGGGGGTGCGTTCGCTGAGGAGTTCTCGTACGGCGTGTTCTGAGGCGAGATCCATCTCCGAACTCAGGTCTCTGTCGCCTTTGTCGGTAACGGTTCCGGGGTCACCGTTGAGAATGATCTGGCCAGCTCGTTCGACGGCTTCGGTTGCGATGGCCAGCATCTTGGCGGTGTCGACCAGGCCACTCACTTGGCAGCTTCGATCATGTCAAGATCGCTCTCGGTTAAGGGTTTCACTTCGATGCCTTTGCTTGTCCACGGTTCTCGTGGGTCTGTCGCGAGACGGGCGAGCCAATCTAGTTGGTCGGCAAAGTAGTCCCAGTAGGGCGTGCCTTCTTCGAAGACGAGCAACGGACCGTCGGTTCCTCTTTTGCCGTGCCCGTAGGGCATGACCCGACAGGTGTTGTCGACTCGTTCCATGGCGAACGAGCAGGGGAAGTTGTAGGTGTAGATCCGCATCCCGGCGTCGCTGCCGGAGACTGGCTCGACCCGCTTGGAGGCGAGGTAGAGCGGGCGAAGGATCTCTCGTGCGTACCTGGCTGGATCTTCCATGGCGGCTTCGCCGGGTTCCAAACGGTAGCGGTCCTTGCGAGACTCGCACCATGGGCTCATCACGTAGAACGTGACTGGCATGTGCACGGCTTGCGATTCGAACAGGGGCAGGATGTTGTCTCGGGCGTAGAAGTTGCGGGTCAGGCCGAACACGGTGATTTCCTGTTGCGCTGTTTAACCCTGGCCACCAGGTCGTCGAAGGTCTCGGGCGTCGTCTGTGGCCACAGGTTCGTGATGCCTGAGCGTGCCAGGTGGCCAACATCGACGGCGCTGTAGTCGATACCGAACCCGAGTCGATCCGGTCTGCTCTCGTACAGCCTGCACAGGTATTCGATTCGCTCATCGCTGGGGCGCCGCTGGGCGTGTTCCCAACGGCACAGCTCGGCACTGGAAATCCCGGGCGGGGCGAGGTCGTCCTGGTCGTAGAGCGCATCAATCCGGGCGGAGACTTCGTTGCGGCTCCAACCTCGGGCGAGCCGCTGAGCTTCGAGCGGGAAGATGTCTTGGAGCTCTTCGCAGATGAGGTCGGCAATTGCATCCGCCTGGAGACGATCCCGGAGGCCCTTCATGCGGACGTCCCCGGCGATTCGGATCATCTGGTGGCGGCGGGAGCGGGTGATCTGCGGCGGCATGTCAATGAGGCCAGTTCCTATTGACGCTCAGAGTCATTAGTTCTGCCGGACATGCGTATTGAGGTGTCAAACGTCGCTCAACGATCGTGACTGATGTAGATCACCCGCCACGGTTCCTGGTTTATTCCTGGTTTTCCAGGCGCTGATCGTGTCCAGCGAGACTCAGAACCGCTGAAACAGTGGAGCCCGGGACCGGGTTCGAACCGGTGACCTTCGCTTTACAAGAGCGGCGCTCTACCAGCTGAGCTACCCGGGCTGACCCGTCGAGTCTACGCCGTCCGGTCGCCGTCTCCGGTCGCTGTCTCGGGCGAAACGGAGCCCGACGGGCCCCGCGTTCGCGACCCGATTCGGGTGCAGGCGGAAGTGGGCCGTTCGTCCGGTGGCCATCGGGCTCGAGTTTGGCCCATTGACCGCTCCGGCGCCGCTTCGGGCGCTAGCTTTGGAGGCTGACGTCAGACACTCACGTCGAGATGGCCGCCGCGACGACGCCCATTCGACGGTAGGTGCGTCGAATCCAGGAGCTTGGACCGTTGCCATGAGACTTGCGACAGAAGAAAGAACCGAGCGGGAGGCGGTACGACCCGGCGCCCGTAACGCCCGTTTGGGCGGTACCGACATCTTTCGTGGCGCGCTGGTCATCGTCACGGCGGTGGTCATCGGAGGCTTCGTCATCAGTCGGGGCCTCGACGGTAACGATTCGCAGGAGGTCACGTCGCCCGATACCAGCGTCGTCGAGCTCGACGACGCCGCCCAACCCGGCGACACCTTGACCGGAACGACCTTGATCGACGATCAGGCGGTCACGACGCCGTCGTCGCCCATCGTCTCCCAGCCGACCCCGGCCGACCAGTCGACCAGCGAGGTCACACCGACCGAGACCCCGCCGGATGTGCCGAGCCTCCGGCCGCCGGCCGAAGTCCGGGTGCTGGTCCTCAACGGCGCCAAAACCCAAGGTATTGCCGCCAGAGGCACCGAAGCGCTCCTGGCCGAGGGCTATCAGACCGCGGCACCGAAGAACGCAACGACGCAGCGTCCCTCGGCGGTGTTGTTCATCGAGGGGTATCAAGCGGAGGCGACCGAGGTCGCAGCGGTGTACGGGCCTGGCCTCGAAACGCTGGTCCAGCCCCTCGATCCGGCCGATCCGCCCATCGACGACATGCAGGACGCCGCAGTCATCGTCGTCATCGGGCCAGACGGCCTGATCCCGATCCAGTAGTCAGCGCCGGCTCGGGTCGGTCCCGCCTTTTGGTGGCGTCCGGTTCGTGCTAGCCATGGCACATGCCCGGCACGGTCGTTCTCGCCTTCGACAAGTTCCGGGGCTCGGCATCGAGCGCCGACCTGGCGGCGGCCGCCGGCTCGGTGGCCCGGGAGGCCGGCTGGCGAGCGGTGACCGTCCCGCTGGCCGACGGGGGCGAAGGTTCGCTCGAGGTGCTCGGTGGTGCCAACAAGGTCACCACGGTTCCCGATCCGCTCGGTCGACCGGTCGAGGCCGGTTGGCGTCTCGACGGCCGGGAGGCGTTCATCGAGATGGCGGCAGCCTCCGGTCTGCTGCTGGTCGGCGGCGCCGATCTGAACGATCCGATGCTGGCCGACACCGCCGGCACGGGCCGGTTGATCGCAACCGCCATCGAGCTCGGGGCTCGAACGGTGTACGTGATGCTGGGCGGCTCGGCAACGACCGACGGCGGGCTCGGGGCGATCGATGCCATGCCCACCGCGGCCAGGATGAAGGAGATCGATCTGATCGTCGCCTGTGACGTGGAGACCCGCTTCGCCGATGCGGCCCGTGTGTTCGGCCCCCAGAAGGGAGCCTCACCGGCCCAGGTCGAGCTGCTGACCAGGAGGCTGGAGCGCCTGCAGCAGCAGTACCTTGACCGATACGGAGTCGACGTCTCCGACCTCCCCGGTGCCGGTGCGGCGGGAGGCCTGGCCGGCGGTCTGGTCGCGGTCGGGGGTCGGCTCGAATCGGGCTTCGAGATGCTGGCCGAGCGGGCCAGGCTCGACGAGGTGCTCGACGACGCCGACCTGGTGATAACCGGCGAAGGGTTTCTCGACGCCGGTTCGTTTCGGGGCAAGGTCGTCGGTGGCGTCCATCGGTGGGCCACCGAGGCCGGTGTGCCGGCGGCGGCGGTCGTCGGAGACGCAGACGACGCTGCGTCGGTGCCGGCCTCGCTGGCGGTGAGATCGCTGGTCGACCGATACGGGTTGGAGCGATCGATGGCCTCGACCGCGGAGTTGGTGGCCGAGCAGGTCGGCGAGCTCCTCGCCGATCGTGACCGATCACCTACCTCGGCGCCGTCCCGGTAGACGACCTGGGACCCGTGCGTCGCTCCGGCCTGGGGCCCGCCGGTCAGCGACCCTGGCGCAGCAGGTACAACCGACCTTGGCCACCAGGAAGAAGCCGATCAGGATGAGGGCCAGTCTGATCAACCCCAGCACCAGGCCGACGAGCCACTGGGTGGCCAGGAAACCAATGACCAGCACGGCGACGAGCATCAACACCGTGAGCCCGATCGGTGGTCGTTCGATTTTGGTCGTAGAGGCCATGACGCAATCGTAGAGGATCCGGGCCCCGAGGCTCAGTCGGGACGGGATGGCGTCAGCGCTCTCCGGCGAGGGTGGCCAGTGGGGGGAGGTCGCCGATGGTGATCGAGGCGTCGCCGAATTCGGGCCGTTTCATGGTCAACGTGCCCGCCGGCTGGTCGAAGCCGGCTCGCTGCAACGCCATGGCGGTGATGGCCGCGGCCTGCGGTCCCAACTGGCGAAGCGGGCGATTCCGGTGGACCCGGGAGCCGAGGTCGACCTGGGCGATGATGTCTGGGCCGAAACGCTGCGACAGGTCGATCAACAGGGCCAGGTCGACGGCGTAGCCCCGGCTGAATGGTACCTGTTCGAGGAGCCGCCGCCGGCCACCGAATTCACCGGAGAGCGGCTGGATCATGTCCTCGAGTCGGGGGAACAGGTTCGTGATCAAGGGCCTCGCCACCAGCTCGGTCACCCGCCCGCCACCTTCGCCGTCCTCGTTCAGCGGCCGGCGGTAGAAGCCCTTGATGAACCCGATGTCGTCATGGAGGAGCAGCGGTCCGAGACAGCCGACGATGAAACGGGTGTCGAAGTTGCGGATATCGGCGTCGCACCAGATGATCACGTCGCCCGAGCTGGCGTGGAGCGACTTCCACAGGGCCTCCCCCTTGCCGCCTGCGCCGTAGCCGGGCAGGACTTCGGCGGTCGAGATCACCTTGGCCCCGGCGTCGGCGGCCAGGGCTGCGGTGGCGTCGGTCGACAGGTCGTCCATCACCAACAGCTCGTCGATCAGCGGGAGCCGATCGATCAGGTGACGCTTGATGGTGGCAACGATCGGGCCGACCGTCGCCGCCTCGTCCTTGGCCGGGATGGCCACGGTGATCGAGGTCGATCCCTTGGCCCTCAACAGCGTTTCGGGGTCGAACTCGGCGTGGTCGAAGATCCGCCCCCGGGGACGGTGATCGAACGTCGGTCGCTGTGGCGAAGGAAAGGTCATAGTTCGCAGGAACCCGAAGGGCTTGTCGTCCCCGAGTTTCGCCCTAGGGCGAAACTCGCAGGAACCCGAAGGGCTTGTCGTCCCCGAGTTTCGCCTCAGGGCGAAACTCGCAGGAACCCGAAGGGCTTGTCGTCCCCGAGTTTCGCCCAGGGCGAAACTCGCAGGAACCCGAAGGGCTTGTTGTCCCCGAGTTTCGCCCAGGGCGAAACTCGCAGGAACCCGAAGGGTTCCCCTGGACCATACGACCGATTGTGTTGGGCCGTAGGACCCAAAGCGGTAACGAATCGCCGCCGGGGGCCGAATCGATAGGGGTCGGTGAGATCCGGTCGTGAGACACGGGCTCGCCGCTCGGTTTACAGCTCTGGTTGTTCGGCGGAAAGCTTCGGCTTCGACGATCGGCGGGAACCGAAAGGACAGCCGGTGACCTCGGTCGCCGGCTGTTCGCTTTTCGCCGATCGGCGGCCCCCCGTTTCCGTGGTGGAACTGGCACTCTCCTCGGTAGAGTGCTAATTCGAAATCTGCATGCCCATACCCGCACTTATCACGGAGGACGCCCCCCGAATGGCGAAATCAATCTTCTTTCAAGACGAGGCCCGTCGCAAGCTCGAAACCGGGATGAACACCCTGGCTGATGCGGTTCGCGTCACCCTCGGCCCGAAGGGTCGCAACGTCGTTCTCGACAAGAAATGGGGCGCACCGACAATCACCAACGACGGTGTGTCCATCGCCAAGGAGATCGAGCTCGAGGACCCGATGGAGAACATCGGTGCCGAGCTGGTCAAGGAGGTGGCCAAGAAGACCGACGACGTCGCCGGTGATGGAACCACCACCGCCACCGTGCTGGCCTGGAGCATGGTCGGCGAAGGGATGAAGAACGTGGCCGCCGGCGCCAACCCGATGTCGCTCAAGCGTGGCATCGAGGCCGGCGCCGAAGCGGCGGTGGCCAGCATCACCGCCAGCGCCATCGAGGTCGACGAGAAGGAGCAGATCGCACAGGTCGCCGCCATCTCGGCCAATGACCGCCAGATCGGCGAGTTGATCGCCGACGCCATCGACAAGGTCGGCAAGGACGGCGTCGTCACCGTCGAGGAGTCGAACACCTTCGGGATGGAACTGGAGTTCACCGAGGGCATGCGATTCGACAAGGGCTACATCTCGCCATACTTCGTCACCGACACCGACCGCATGGAGGCCGTTCTCGAGGATCCGTACATCCTGCTCGTCAGCTCCAAGATCTCCGCTGTCCGCGAACTCGTCCCGGTTCTCGAATCGGTGATGCAGTCCGGCAAGCCGTTGCTGATCATCGCCGAGGACCTCGAGGGTGAGGCGCTGGCCACCCTGGTCGTCAACCGCATCCGGGGCACGATCAACGCCGCTGCGGTCAAGGCTCCCGGCTTCGGCGATCGCCGCAAGGCGATGCTCCAGGACATGGCCATTCTCACCGGTGGTCAGGTCATCTCCGAAGAGGTCGGGCTCAAGCTCGACCAGGTATCGCTCGACCTGCTCGGTCAGGCCCGCAAGGTCACGATCACCAAGGACGAGACCACGATCATCGAAGGCGCCGGCGACAAGGTCGACGTCGACGGCCGGATCAAGCAGCTCAGGGCCGAGATCGACAACACCGACTCCGACTACGACCGGGAGAAGCTGCAGGAGCGTCTGGCCAAGCTGGCCGGCGGTGTTGCGGTGCTCAAGGTCGGTGCCGCAACCGAGGTGGAGCTCAAGGAGAAGAAGCACCGCATCGAGGACGCCGTCAGTACCACCAAGGCGGCCATCGAGGAAGGCATCGTCTGCGGGGGCGGCGTCACCTTGTTGCGGGCTCAGGACGCGGTCTACGAAGCGGCGGCCAAGTTGGAGGGCGATGAGGCAACCGGCGCCCGCATCGTCGGCCGGGCCTTGCAGCAGCCGCTGTATCAGATCGCCGTCAACGCAGGCGAAGAAGGCGGCGTCGTGGTGGACAAGGTCCGCTCGCTCAAGGGCTGGCACGGCCTCAACGCCGCCACCGGCGAGTACGAGGACCTGAAGGCAGCGGGCGTGATCGACGCCTGCAAGGTCACCCGCTCCGGGGTGCAGAACGCAGCGTCGATCGCCGGTCTGTTCCTCACCACCGAGGCGGTCGTCACCGATTTCGTCCAAGACGATGACGACGACGAGTAACAGCATCTCGTGAGCGATCCCTCCGGTCCTCCGATCCACGAAGCCGTCGAACCGTTTCGGTTCCTGCTCGGCACGTGGCGGGGGACCGGCCAGGGTTCGTACCCCACCATCGAAAGCTTCGGCTACCACGAAGAGGTGACCTTCGGTCACGTCGGCAAGCCGTTCCTGATCTACAACCAGAAGACACGCCACATCGACACCGGGCTGCCGCTGCATGCCGAGACCGGCTACTGGCGCCCCGTCGGCGATGGCCGGTTCGAGGTGGTGCTGAGCCACCCCACCGGCATCCTCGAATCGCTTGGCGGCCGGTTCAAGATCGAGCCCGGTGGTGGGCAGTTCCAGCTCCGGAGTGATTCGGTGACCCTCACCGCCACCGCCGTCGAGGTCACCGAGACCGAGCGACGATTCGTGATCGACGGCGATTCGTTGACCTACGAGTTCGCCATGGCCGCGGTCGGCCTGGAGCTGCAACACCATCTCGCCGCCACGCTGACCCGGGTCTGATCCCGATCCGGTCTGCCTCCGGCGTGCCGGTCGGAACCGGTGCCTCACCCGGGCCTCCTGCGCCGGGCCGGCGAGGGGCTCGGTAGCCTGAGAGCGTGGTCCGCTCACGCACCAATTCGGTGTTGACCCGCCGCTTCGACGGTGAGCTGGGTGGGCGCGAACCCGACGACCTGGTCGTCGAGGAGCCGCTGACGATCCGGCTCGACGATCGGCAGGTCTCGTCGACCATGCGAACCCCGGGCCACGATTTCGAACTGGCCGTCGGCTTCCTGGTGGCCGAGGGCCTCCTGGAACCGGGTTGGGTCACCGGCATCCGATACTGCGGCACCGGCTCACCGGCCGAAGGCGAGTTCAACGTCGTCTCGGTGGACACTGCGGGTCGGGCCCCGGCCCCGACCCCCAGGATGGGGTCGATCTCGTCGTCCTGTGGCGTGTGTGGCACCGTTGCCATCGAGGCACTGACCGAGCGCCTGCGGGAGCTGGAGCCATACGAGCCGTGGGATCCGAAGCTGCTGGCCGCGCTGCCGGATCTGTTGCGGGACAACCAGCCGTTGTTCGATGCCACCGGCGCGGTTCATGCCGCAGCGGCCGTCGATCGACACGGGTCGGTGCTGGTGGCCCGAGAGGACATCGGGCGGCACAACGCGGTTGACAAGGTGGCCGGGCGCCTGATGCTCGACGGTGCGCTTCCGGCCGCCGACCTGGCCCTCGTGGTCAGCGGCCGGGCGTCGTTCGAGATGGCTCAGAAGGCGTGGGCCGCCGGCTACACCGCCCTGGTTGCGGTTTCGGCCCCGTCGGCGTTGGCGGTGACCACCGCCCGCCGTGCCGGTCTGACGATGGTCGGCTTCACCCGCAACGGTCACGCCAAGTTCTACAGCCCGGATCATCTGGTGTGATGGCGGCGGAGTCGGGCTGACGTCGCCCCGGAGCGGTCCACGATGTGGTGGAACCAGGGCCCCGTTCCTACACTTGGCCCGGTGACAGACCCAGCACCGCAGGCCGACCGGGAAACCACGTCGAGTCAGTCGCCGAATCCGTCGCCAAGCCAGGGTCTCGCGGTGCTTCACCTGTTCCTACGGTCGTCACCGCTGGCCGATCGCTCGGAGGCGCTGGCCGCGTTCGATCTGGCGAAGGACGCCGAGACCCAGGTGGTCACCGTTGCGATGCTCGGCCACAAGGCCGATCTTGCGGTCATGGGCTTGAACAACGACGTGTGGGCTCTGCGGCGACTGCAGACCGATCTGATCTCCGCCGGGCTGGAACTCGTCGACAGCTACCTGTCGATCACCGAGTTGAGCGAGTACGCCGCCGGCCTGCCTGACCAGATGAAGAGCGATCGCCTCCACCCACGGCTGCCACCGGAGGGCAAAGAGGCCTGGTGCTTCTACCCGATGAGCAAGCGCCGCAGCCCCGGCCAGAACTGGTACACGACGCCGTTCGACCGCCGCAAGGAGCTGATGCACGAACACGGAACGTCGGGCCGGAAGTTCGCCGGCAGGCTCGTCCAGCTGATCACCGGGTCGACCGGTCTCGACGATTACGAGTGGGGCGTCACCCTGTTCGCCCAGCACCTGGACGATCTCAAGGAGGTGGTCTACACCATGCGATTCGACGAGGCTTCGGCCGAGTTCGCCGAGTTCGGGCCGTTCTACACCGGCATGGTGGCCGACCCCGAAGCCGCCCTGACCGCCGTCGGGCTGACCTGAGCCCTGGATTCGGCATCCAGAAGGCCCCACGGTGGCGGGAGCGCTCGAATAGCCAGCAAGATGGGCCAAAGCGCCCAGGGCTGCCTACTCTGTTAATCATGAGCGGTCTCGATGACGCGACTGAGCCGCCAACCTCCGAGGCTCGATCCGACCCAGAACTCCAAGAAGCCGGCGACACGACGGACGCGCCACCGAACCGCGAATCGGTCGAGCCTCACACCGACACGGCAGCTGAGGTCGAGCGTCGCTCCGATCCAACACCGGACGTCGAGCCTCACACCGACACGGCAGCTGACGTCGAGCGTCGCTCCGATCCAACACCGGACGTCGAGCGTCGCTCCGATACGGCGGCTGACGTCGAACGTCAGTCCGGTCCAACACCGGACGTCGAGGCTCACACCGACACGGCAGCTGACGTCGAGCGTCGCTCCGATCCAACACCGGACGTCGAGCGTCGCTCCGATTCGGCACCCGACCAGGTGGTGACCGCCTCCAGTGCTGCCGCACCGACCGCCGGTGTCGAGCTGCCCGCCGTCGAGGCCGCTGCGCCGACGCCGACGCCGAGCCCGATGCCGAGCCCGGCGGTAACCCCGAGTCCGGCCCCCGAGCCCGATGGTGGGGCCGACGCACCGACCGCCGGCGTCGAGCGGTCCGGCTCCGAGGCCGCGGCCGGCCCTGATCGCCGACCGCCCCGCTCCGAGGAGACTGCAAGCGCAGCTGAGGCGCCACCGGTGGATCAGCCTCGGGCTGTCGGCGACCGTTCCGGCCATGCATCGGCCCCGGCAACGCCGCCGACACCGACACTCACGTCGACAACGACACCGACACCGACACTCACGTCGACACCGACGTCGACACCGACACCATCGACACCGACACCGACACCGACACCGACACCGACACCGACACCGACACCGACACCATCGCCATCGCCATCGCCATCGCCATCGCCATCGCCACCGACACCGACACCGCCGACGCCGACGGTTGGGGAGTCGGCCGACGCCGCGCTCCCCCTCCCTCGCACGCACCACCCCGGCCGCGCTCGGTCACCGAGACCGGCAAGATCGTCGAGGGCCTTGTCACCGCGGTGTCCTCCGACAGCGTCGAGTTGACCCTCGACGACGGCCGAAAGGCGGTGATTCATCGCCGCAACTTCGGACTCAACGACGAAGACCCCTCAACCGTTGTCTCGGTGGGGGATCGTGCGTTCGGCGCCGAACTGGTTCGAGAAGACCCGAAATCACGAGTGGTCCTTTCTCGGGCCTGGGCCCTGAAACGGCAGGCCTGGGAGAAGGTCGTCGAGGCGGCGGCCCAGAACCAGGTGCTCAGCGGCAAGGTCGTGTCGGCCAGCAAGAAAGGGTTGGTGGTCGACGTCGGCGTCCGGGGGTTCGTGCCCTCGTCCCACCTGGAGCTGACGACGGTGACCGACATGACGCCCTATCTCGAACAGACGCTCGACCTCAAGATTCTCGAGGTCGACCCGCGGCGGGAGAAGCTGGTGCTCAGCCGGCGTTCGCTGCTGCTCAAGGCCCAGCGCAAGGAGATCCAGACACTGCTCAGCGGCCTCAAACCGGGGGAGGTCCGGTCCGGCAAGGTGGCCTCGCTGGCCGAGTACGGTGCCTTTGTCGACCTCGGTGGGGTCAGCGGCCTGGTCCACATCTCGGAGTTGAGCTGGCGTCGGGTGTCGAAGCCGTCCGAGGTGGTCAGCGTCGGCGACGAGGTCCAGGTCAAGGTGCTCGACGTCAAACCGAAGAAGAAGCGGATCTCACTGTCCATTCGTCAGATCACCCCGGACCCGCTGTCGGCGGTGGAGGTCGGTGCCGTGCTGACCGGCACGGTCACCAAGCTGGTCGACTTCGGTGCATTCGTCGCCATCGGTGAGTTCGAGGGGCTGGTCCACCTCTCGGAGCTGGCGGAGTACCGGGTTTCGACACCGGAGGAGATCGTGGCCCCCGGTGACCAGGTGGGAGTCAAGGTGCTGTCGGTCGACACCAAGCGTCGACGAATCGAGCTCTCGATCCGTCGGGCCGCCGAGTACGGCGGCTGACGGCGCCGATCGGGTTCGCCGCTTCGGCCCCAAAAGGTGAGATGCTGGGTCGGTGGGCAGTATGGAAACGGGCGAGAGCCCGACAATCGATGATTCGTCGGCCTCCGCGAGACCGACGGCCGAGGGACTGGCGATGGCCAAGGATCAGGCGACGACGGACGAGCAGTTGCTGGCGCTGTACGCGGCGGCGCTCGCCGACGGTGTCGAGGACGCGCTTCCCGGCTGGGTGGCGGCGTCGGTCGTGCGCCGTCTCGGCTCGGAGCTGCCAGATGGCCTGCCCGAGGATTTCGAGGATCGGGTTGCGGCCGCCGGTCGCAGTGCCGCCGAGGAAGTCGGTGGCCGGGTCCGGGAGCTGCTGTCGCTCGACATCGACGAGCAGTGGACCAACCCGCTCACCCTGATCAGGACCGCCATCCGGTTCCCGACCGAGCTGCTTCGCTCGATCGGCGCCGAGACCGTGGCCAGGGACGAGCAGGCGAAGCGCTTCCACCCCGATGACGTCTACGACCTGACCCCGGCGTCGTTCGCCGAGCTGGGTCCGGCGGTTCACGATCTCGGGGTCAGCTGGGGTGCGGCCAAGGCCCATGTCCATCTCCGTCGCCGTCGGGAGGAGGAGGTGGCGTGACCATCGTGGCCCACGTGCCGAACCTGTTCGATCGGTCCCGATTCCGGGGCATGGCCACCTTCGTCGAAACCCCCGACGAGGCCCGGGCCCATAACCCCACGGTGGTGATCGTCGACCTCGACCGGTGCGACGACGCGGCCGGGTTCCGGCTCGACGGCGCAACGGTGATCGGCTTCGGCCCCCATGTCGACAGTGACCTCCACCGCCAGGCCGAACGGTTCGGCTACTCGCAGGTACTCACCCGCTCGGTATTCTTCAAACGACTTCCGGAGTTACTAGGCTCTACCGGGTGAGCACGTCCCGGACCCCGCTGCTGGTGGCACCCCACCTGCGAGGTCGGGACTACGCCGAGGCTCACGCCTGCGAAACCGACCGATGGTTCCAGGAGCTGGCCGCGGATGCGCTGGAGGACCTGAGCGGTATCGCCCTGCTGGCGGTCGGCGGCTACGGCCGGGGCCAGCTGAGCCCGTTCAGCGACATCGACGTCGTGCTGGTCCATGACGAGAGCGTCGAAGGTGCCCATGTGGCCGAGGCGTTGTGGTATCCGGTGTGGGACCGTGGCCTCAAGATGGGCTACGTGGTGGTCACACCGGCTCAGGCCGAGATCCTGTTGGCCGGGGAGTTCGAGTGGGCCACCGCATTCCTCGACACCCGGCTGATCGCCGGCGAGCGGCGGCTGCTCGACGAGATCGACACCCTCACCGCTGCAGCATGGCGGGATCGCCGCGACCAGCTCCTCGATCACCTGGCCCAGACCGTCACCACCCGCCACGAGCTCCGCGGCGATGTGGCGTTCCAGATCGAGCCCCACCTGAAGGAAGGGCGGGGCGGTCTGCGCGACCTCCACGCCATGGGATGGGCCGATCGGGCACTGCCGGGCTTCGCCGACGACTTCCTCGACCAGTTGGCCGACGCCGCAGACCTGCTCCTGGAGGCCAGGGTCGAGCTGCACCGGTTGACCGGTCGGCCGGGCGACGTGCTGACCCTCGACGATCAGGACGGCGTGGCGGCCGCTTTGGGGATCGCCGACAGCCAGGAGCTCATGCTGCAGCTGGCCCTGGCCGCCAGACGCATCGCCTGGTACAGCGACGAGGCCTGGAGCCGGTGGGGACGGGCCAAGCGGTACCGGACCGAGGCCGGCGCCGACAATGCCGGGCGGGACAATGCCGGCCGGGACAATGCCGGCCGGGACAATGCCGGCCGGGACAATGCCGGGCGGGACCTGACCGTGACATCGACCTCGGTCACCGACACCTCGCAGTTCGTCGCCGGTCGGGGCCTGATCGCCGTCAAGCCCGACATCGACCCCGCCACCGATCCGCTGCTCCTGTTGCGGCTGGCGGTGCTGGCGGCCGAGACCGGCCTGGTCATGAGCCGTCGAAGCCTTGCCGAGTTGGCCGAGAGCGGTATCGAAATCGAACAACCATGGCCCGCCGAGGCACGGGGGCTGTTCAGCGCCCTGTTCCTGGCCGGCCGTCGGGCGATCACGGTCGTGGAGGACCTCGACCAGTTCGGTCTCATGGAACGACTGATACCGGAGTGGGCCAACGTGCTGTGCCACCCCCAGCGCAATGTGCTCCACACCTTCACCGTCGACCGCCATCTCTGCGAGGCGGCGGCCAACGCCTCGCAGCTGGTTTGGCGGGTCGGTCGACCGGACCTCCTGGTGGTGGGGGCGCTCTTCCACGACATCGGCAAGGGTTTCCCCGGCGATCACACCGAGGTCGGCATGGAGGTCATCACCCGGATCGGGGAGCGCATGGGCTATCCCGACGACGAACTGGCGGTCCTGGTCGATCTGTGTCGCCACCATCTGTTGCTGCCGGATGTGGCCACCCGTCGGGACCTGTCGGACCCGGGCACGATCAAGGCGGTCGCCGCCGCCGTCGACTCGGTGGCGTTCCTCGAGCTGCTGGCGGCCCTGACCGAGGCCGATTCGATCGCCACCGGCCCATCGGCCTGGGGTTCTTGGAAGGAAGGCCTGCTGCGGGAGCTGGTCAGGCGGACCGCCCATGTGCTGGAGGGTGCCGATGTCGATGATGTGGTGGCGGCCGAGTTCCCGACCGCCGACGTCGCGGCGTTGATGAAGGACGGGCGGCGGGTGTTGAGCGGGAAAGGTCTGACCTTCACCGTGGTCGAGCCGGAGCGACTGGGGTTGTTCACCACCATGGCCGGCGTGCTCGCGGTCTGCGGCCTCGAAGTGCTGGACGCCTCGGCGTTCTCCGAGGATCCCGTTGCCAACGGCGGCCCGGTCGACGTCGAACGGCCGCCGATGGCCGCCTGCCAGTTCGTCGTCCAGCCACCGCAGAATGGTGAGGTGGACTGGGACCGGGTGATCGGGGTCGCCGAGCGGGCCCTCGACGGTCGCCTGGCGCTCCAGGCCAGGGTGTCCCGCAAGGCGAGAGAGCAGGCCCGGTACCGCCGCCGCCTCGCGGCCGAGCCGCCTCGGCGGGAGATCATCATCGACAACGAGATCTCCGAACTGGCCACCGTCGTGGAGGTCCATGGGCCGGATGAGATCGGCCTGCTGTACCGCCTCACCCAGGTGGTTCGGGAGCTGCAGCTCGATCTCCGATCGGCCAAGGTCCAGACATTGGGCCCGCTGGCCGTCGACAGCTTCTACCTCCGGGACGCAAACGGCGGCAAGGTCGAGGACCCGGACCTGGTGGGCGAGCTCCGGTTGGCCCTGGAAGAAACCATCAGCTGATGGTCGATCATCGCCCCCACCGCCCCGGCCATGGCGACGGCCCACACGACCCCGGGGAACCCGAGCCTGCCGAGGCCATGACGATACGATCCGGCATCGAACCGGTGAACGCCACCGTGCTGCACCGCTGGTCCGAGACCCTGGCCTCGATCGCCAAGACCGGGCTCGGGTTCACCGACAACAACTTCGAAGCAGAGCGCTATGAGGAGATTCTGGCGGTGGCGGCCGACATCCGGGTGGCGGCCGATCTGCTTTCGATCGAGAAATCGGAAGACGACCGGGTGGCGGCAGACGAGTTCCTGGCCTCGTGGCTGCGAAACGTCGGCTCGGGGGTTCCGGGCTACGTCACACCGAAGGTGGCGATCGGCGCCGTGGTCGGCGACGATCAGGGCCGGCTCCTGCTGATCCAGCGGGCCGACTCCGGGGTGTGGCTGTATCCGACCGGGTGGGCCGACGTCGGCTACTCCCCGTCGGAAGTCGCGGTCAAGGAGGTCCAGGAGGAAACCGGCATCGTCTGCGAGGTGATCCGCCCGCTGGCCATCCTGGACGGGCTGCGGGCCGGGTTCAGCCGGGTGCCGCTTTACAGCCTGGTGTTCCTGTGTCGGGCGGTCGGCGGTGCGCTCTCCCCCCACCCGCAGGAATGCCTGGACGCCGGCTGGTTCTCCAGGGACGATCTGCCCCAGCCGCTGGCCAACTACGACCGGTGGGGTGAGGCGTCGTTCAACGCCATCGAGGGTGTCGACACCGGCGTGTTGTTCGATCCTCCCCGCAACCCGGTTTGGCGAGGCACACCAGGCCACTCCTGAACGGCGCCCGCTTCGGGCCCGGTCGGATCGAGAGCCCCTACTCCCTCTCCCGGAGGAACTGCTCGAGTTCCTCGATCAGCTCCGCCCCGGATTCGGGCCGCATGGTCCGGTCGTACTCCTCCTCCAACCGAGTCACGTAGGCCGTTGTCTCCTCGTCCTCCTCGACCAGATCGTTGATCTGCCGCTCGTATGCCGCGGCCCCGATCTCCAATGCGGTGCTGGGGATCGCCAGATCGAGCAGCTGCGCCACTCGATTGACCAGAGCCAGGGCCGCCTTGGGGGAGGTGGCATGGGGGACGTAGCTCGGCACGGTGCCCCACAGTGAGATCGATCCATGTCCTGCCGACTGGAGCGCGTCGTGGACGACGCCGACGATGCCGGTCGGGCCCTCGTAGCTCGAAGGCTCCAGGTCCAGCTTCTCGATCAGCTCCAGGTCATAGCCCGCCGAGTAGATGGTTGCCGGCCGGGAGTGGACCACATCGGCGATGAGCGCACCGAGCGAGATCACCATCTCCACATCGAAGTCCTCGACCATGGCCACGATCTGGTCAGTGTAGGTCCGCCACCGTAACTGGGGCTCGTTGCCGACCAACACGATCATGTCCCGCCCTGCGACCTCGGCGCTGATCGCGGCGAAGCTGTTCTCCGGCCACTCGATCTTGCGCTCGTTGCCCTCGAGCCGGACGTTTGGCCTGGTGGCGGTGAAATCGTAGAACTCTTCGGGATCGATGTTGGCGAAGACCTCGCCACCGAAGCGATCCCGGATGTGGCGGGCGGCCGAGGAGGCGGCGTCTCCGGCGTCGTTCCAGCCCTCGAAGGCCAGGATCATGATCGGACTGTCCAGATCGGGACGGTCCGCCGTCCAGTGGATAAATTCCATTGTCTCCACGTTACACCGAGGGGGCCGGTCGACGGCGAGCGGCGCATCGGATCCGGGAGCCGGTGGCGATGCGCTAACGTCGGTGACCGTGCAAATCATCGAGGTGACCGAAGTATCCGACGACCTGGTGGCCGCATTCGAACGGCTCATCCCTCAACTGTCCTCGTCGAATCCGCCGCCGTCCAAGCGGTTCCTGGCCGACATCGTGGCATCGCAGGCTTCCCACCTGTACGTCGCGGTCGAAGACGGTGAGATCCTTGGCAGCCTGACGTTGGTGGTGTTCCCCATCCCCACCGCCATTCGGGCCTGGATCGAGGATGTGGTGGTCGACGAGGTGGCCAACGGCCGGGGGATCGGCACCGCCCTCAACGAGCACGCCCTGGCCGAGGCCAAGGCCATGGGGGCCAGCACCGTCGACCTCACCTCCCGACCCAGCCGGGAGGCGGCGAACCGGCTCTACAGGCGCATCGGCTTCGAAGCGCGGGAGACCAACGTGTACCGCTACAAGTTCTAGACGATCGTCGATCGGACCACCGGGTCGGATCGACGGATCGAATGGGGTCGGTCAGCCGGCGTCGCCGGCGAACACCAGGTCCACGATGATGAGGCCGTCGCCGGCTGTGGCGTAGGTCGCCTCGAAGATCAGGCCGAAACCGCTGGTCGGCGCGAACAGGATCTCACAGCTGGTGCGACCGGTGTCGGGACTGAAGCATCCCTCGAGGACGAGGTCGATGTTGTCGGCCGTGAGCAGTGCGCTACCCCCGTCGGCCTGCCAGTCCCGGGCCACGTCGACCACCTCGTCGGTGGCCATGGTCCCCATGCGGTCCCAGTCGCCTGCGGTCCAGGCCTGACCGAAGGCCAGGAACAGATCGGCCGGTTCCAGGAATGGGCCTTCGGCTTGCGGTCCGGGTATCGCAGTCGTCGGCGTTGCGTTCTTGGCCGTCGTTTGGCTGGTGGCTCCGGCGGAACGGGCCCCGTTCGGGGTCGTCGTCGGCGTCGAGTTCGAGGCGGGGGTCGTGGCCGGGATGGTGGTGGCCTCGATCCGTTCGGTCACCGGAGCGCCGTTGCCCGCCGTCGGTGCATCGCCTTCCTGCGCTGCGCCGCCGGTGGTCGGTGGTACCTCGGTGCCGACGGTGGAGGAGGTGCCGTCGGCGGCGACGGTCTCGTCATCGCCCGATGAGCCGACGGCCATGACCACGATGACACCGAGGAGCAATGCCACGAGGGCGGCGCTTACAACGGCGAGGGCCGTGCGGATGTCGACCTCGGGGCCCGGGCGCCGGCCCTCGGGTTGGTGTTCGGACATCGTGGCCATCGGTTCCACGAACTCGGTCTCCTGCAGCGGGGACCCGGCGGGAATCGACATGGATGGGCTCTCCTCGAGATGACTCGCGCCATGCGAGCACGGCGTCAAGGTACTCCTGCCATCGACCGAAGTCAATAGCTATTGACTGAAGAACCATCGACTCGGATCGGTGGCCGGATCTCTGGCCTGCCGGCGGCCAGACGTGTCATGCTTGGCCGATGTCGGATGCCCCGGTCGTGTCCATCGATCTTCAATCGTTGTGGCGCGATCCCTATCCATCGTTGGCCACCATGCGGGCCGAGACGCCGATCTGCTTCGTGCCCGAGTTGGGGGCCACGCTGCTCACCAAGCGCGACGACATCCACACCTGCGAGAAGAACGTCGAGGTGTTCTCATCGGATCAGCCCGGCGGACTGATGAACGTGTTGATGGGGCACAACATGATGCGGCGCGACGGCGAGGAGCATCGGGCGGAGCGGTTCGTGTACTACCCGGCCGTCTCACCCCGCACGGTGAAACAGAGTTGGGCCGCGGTCTTTGCGGGCCTGGCCGATGAGATCCTGGACCGTCTGGCCCCGGCCTGCGCCGCCGACCTCGTACCGGAGTTCGCAACCGCTCTCAGCGGTGAAGCGCTGAAGGCCCTGACCGGTTTGACCGACATCTCGTTTCAGGAGATGGACACCTGGAGTCAGGCGATGATCGACGGGATCGCCAACTACGGCGGCGATCCCGATGTCGAGGCCCGGTGCCACGCCGCCACTGCGGCGATCGACGACGCCATCGATCGCCGGCTCCCGGCGCTTCGCCAGGAGCCCGATCGGAGCCTGCTGTCCGTGATGCTGGCGTCGGGGATGGATCTCGACAAGGTTCGGGCCAACATCAGACTCACGATCTCCGGCGGCCAGAACGAGCCCCGGGACGCCATCGCCGGCGCCGTCTGGGCGCTGCTGACCCACCCCGACCAACTGCAGCTGGTCCGCCGCGGCGAGGTGTCGTGGTTGCAGGTCTTCGAGGAATACTGCCGCTGGGTGTCGCCGATCGGCATGTCGCCCCGGCGGGTGGCGAAGCCGCACACCTTCGGCGGCGTCACCTTCGAGCCGGAGGAGCGGGTGTTCTTCATGTTCGGGGCCGCCAACCGGGACGAGGACCACTTCGCCGACGGCGACCGATTCGACGTCACCCGGGATACCGGCAAGAGCCTGCACTTCGGTGCCGGTCCCCACTTCTGCGCCGGTGCCGCCGCCTCCCGGAGCCTGGTCGGCGACGTTGCGCTGCCAAAGGTCTTCGATCGCCTTGGCGGGCTCCGTCTCGACGAGAGCGCCCCGCCGGTCACCTTCGGCGGGTGGGCCTTTCGAGGTCCGCTCAGCCTGTCGACGATCTGGGACCGCTGAGTCGCGTCGCGGTCAGCCTTCGGGGTCGGAGCTCGGCTGGACGCCGTCGTCGACCTCGCCGCCGAGCAACTGTTCGTCGCTGCCGACAACCCTGGTGGCGGGACCGACGCCGGGGAGCCGGATCAGCGACACCTCGCCGCTGCCCTCGAGCAGGTACAGCTCACCCTCGGGTCCCTCGCCGAACGAGATCACGTTCGACGGTGCCCGATCGAACTGGAGGTTGGCGACCACGATCCGACCGTCTCCTGCCAGGTCGAGCCCGAACACCTCACCGGTGCAGTAGTCGGCGAACAGGTAGACGCCCTGGAGAGCCCGGTTCAGGTCGCCCCGGTACACGTGGCCGCCGGTGATGGAGCACCGCCCGTTGCTGTGATCGTAGGTGAAGATCGGCGGCACGTAATCGGCCGGTGGCTCGTCGCCGTCGAACAGTTGGTCGCCCTCCATGACACGCCAGCCAAGATTCGCTCCCTTCCCGGCCGGGCTCGACCCCCGAGGCAACAAGTCGATCTCCTCGATCAGATTCTGGCCCACATCGCCGATCCACAGATCGTCGGTCTCGGCGTCCCACGAGAACCGCCACGGGTTGCGGACCCCCCACAGCCAGATCTCCGGTCGACCGCCGATGCCGTCGGCGAACGGGTTGTCGGCCGGCACCGCGTAGGGCAGGCCATCGCTGGAGGCCGCCGGATCGATCCGAAGGATGCTTCCCAGCAGGGTCTGGGTGTCCTGGCCGTTGTTCATCGGATCGCCGCCGCTGCCACCGTCTCCGAGGGCCAGGTAGAGGAAGCCGTCGGGACCGAAGCCGATCTGGCCCCCGTTGTGGTTGCTGAACGGCTGCTCGACCTCGAGCAGTACACGCTCGGTCCCGGGGAAGGCGGTGATGGCCCCCATCTCGTATTCGGCGACCACGGTGTTGCCATCGTTGTTCGTGTAACTCACGTACAGCAGCCGACCATCGGTGGAGAACGCCAAGCCCAGCAGACCACCCTCGCCTGTGGTGGTGACCCGATCGGTGATGTCGAGCACGACCGTGTTCATCAGCCGCAGCGACTGCTCGGTGCCTTCGAGGTTGACCCGCCGCTGGATCTGGCGAACCCGACCCGGCCGCTCGGCGATCCACAGGTCATCACCGCCGGAACGTGCCGTCAGGGCGATCGGCGATTCCAGCTCGGCCAGGGTCAGCAGCTGCAGGTTCTGGCCCAGCCACTGCGGGTCTTCCGGAATGGCCGGCGCTTCGGTGGGGGCGGTCGTCGACCCGGTGGTCGGAGTGGTGGCCGCTTCCTCGGGGATGGTTCGACGGATCGATGTCGTCGGTTCGCCACCGGCCGCGGTCGGCCCGGCCGGATCATCGGTGCCGCCGACGCAGGCGGCGCAGCACAGCGAGGTGGCAATGACAATGGCGGTGAGTGTTCTGTTCATCGGCTCCTGGGCACGGCTGCGAACCGTTCCGTCGTCGTCCTGTCCATAGAGCAGGGTAGGACAGTCGGCGCTCCGGTCACGTTCATGACGGCCGGAATCGACCGGCTGCAGTCTCGGGTCTGGGGCCTGGCGGCGGGCGGTACCATTGGCGGCGGTGGGCTTCAGCGATTCAAACTCCACGTCGGACCCGGATCCGGCATCGGCCCCGCCGCCAGGCGTCATCCTGTCGACCACATCGAAGGCATCGCCGGAATCGCAGGCACCGCAGGAACCGCCGGCACCGCAGGAACCGCAGGCACCGCAGGCATCGTCGGAGTCTTCGGCACCGCAGGCATCGTCGGAATCGAAACCGTCGACGTTCGCCGCACTGTCGGCCAAATTGGGGACCGACGCCGGGCTGGCCGGCCGCTATCTGGCCACCTCCGGGCTCAACGTGGTGAACCATCAGCTCCTGCTGCAGTTGGCGGTCCAGTGGTGGGGCTGGAGCGGCGGATCGGCCAACGTGTTCGCTGCCACGTTGGCCGTCATCCCGGCCTACCTGCTGAGTCGCTACTGGGTGTGGCAGGTTCAGGGCCGACCCAGTCTGCGGGACGAGGTCATTCCGTTCTGGATCATCGCCGCCATCGGGCTCGTGGCCTCGACCGCCATGGCCGAGCTGGCAGACCGGCTCTTCGGTTCGCCCATCATGATCTCGATCGGCAGCCTGGCCGGCTACCTGCTGGTGTGGGTGCTGAAGTTCTTCGTGCTCAACCTGTTGTTCAGGCGATCGGCGGACCGTCAGGCCGAGACATCGCCGGTGTGACATGCGCCACGGGCTGAGCGATCAGGAGTTGCGCCACGCAGTGGGCGCCAGGGGGTTCATGCCGCCGGACGAGGGATTGGCGCTTGCGGCCGCGGCGGCCACCGCCGACCCCCGGCTCGGCCCGATGCTGGAGGTCGGCAGCTACTGCGGCAAGTCGGCGTGCTACCTGGGTCCGGTGGCCAGGCGGTTGGGCGTTGTGCTCTACTGCGTTGATCACCATCGAGGCTCCGAGGAGAACCAGCCGGGCTGGGAGTGGCACGAACCCGATCTCGTCGACCCCGGGGCGGCGAAGATGGACACCCTGCCGTTCTTTCGCCGCACCATCCACGACGCCGGCCTCGAAGACGTGGTGTTCGCCGTGGTCGGCGACTCGTCGGCGGTGGCAAGGCACTGGCGAACCGAGTTGTCACTGCTGTTCATCGACGGCGGCCACGGCGACGAGCCGGCCCGGCTGGACTACGAGCTGTGGACCCCGGCCGTCGCCTCCGGAGGGTTGCTGGTGATCCACGATGTGTTCCCCGATCCGGCCGACGGCGGTCGCCCGCCGTACGAGCGGATCTACCGACCGGCGCTCGAGTCCGGCCGTTTCAGCGAAGTGTCGGCCACCGGCTCACTGCGGGTGCTGCAGCGCCTCGACGATTGAGTCGAACCTGCGGAGCAGGTTCTCTGCGAGCTCGCGGGAACCCTTCGGGTTCCTGGCGAACGTCGTCGGCTGCGGTGGGGGTGCCCCCTGGGGTCAATTCCGCCGCGTGTTCCGAGGCCGGAAACGGCCGGACGGCTCCGATCAGTGGTGATCGAGGAACAGCCTGCTTGTCGGGTTGCGGCCGTAGAGGGCGTCGGCGGCCAGGATCACCGCCGCTGCGGTGTAGCTGCTGCGCTGGTTCTCCGGGAAGTGGACCCGCTCCGGGTAGACCATCCCGGTGAAATACGAGCCGTCGTCGTCCCGTAATCGTTGGGACCAGTCGAACAGGGCGTTTGCCGCGGTGAACTCGCCGACCGCCAGCAATGCCATCACGCATTCGCAGGTCTCGGCGGCGGTGATCCACGGCTCGTCCGACACGCAGCGCACACCCTTGCGGTCCATCACGAAGTCGTCCCAGCCATCGGTCATGCGCTTCTTGGCGTCGTCGCCGACGATGGCCCCGGTCAGCACCGGGTAGTACCAGTCCATGGCCCAGCGGTCCTTCGGCTCGAAGGCCTCGGGCCGCTTGGCGACCAGGTCGACCAGGCGGTTCCTGGCCTCGATCCAGGCCGGCCGGTCATGGCCGAGGGTCTCGGCCACCGACGAGGCGCAGCGCAGGCTGTGGGTGATCGAAGACGATCCGGTCAACAGGGCGTAGTCGAAGCGGGAGCCGTCCTCCCGCACGGCCCACATGATCTCACCCCGTGGGGTCTGGAGGTCGAGCACGAACGACATTGCCCGTTCCAGGGTCGGCCACATCCGACCGAGGAAGTCGACATCGGCGGTGACGAGATGGTGATGCCAGATGCCGGTGGCGAAGTAGGCAACGCAGTTGCTGTCCCGCTTGGCGTCCTCGACCCCGTCTGCCAGGTAGTAGTTGTACCAGGCTCCATCCGGCAGCTGGACATCGACCAGCCACTGGTACGCCAGCTCGGCCTGTTCGATGAACCCGGCGGTGGCCAGCGCCATCGCGGTTTCCACATGGTTCCACGGGTCGGCGTGTCCGCCGGGGAACCATTCGATCATCCCGCTCGGGAGTTGGAGCCGGGCGATCGTCTCGGCCGTGGTGCAGATCTCGGTTGCCGAGAGAACCGACGGCAGATCCGGCACCGTCATCGACGGGTTCACATGCTGGGTGGGGGTGATGGTCACGCTGCGCTCACGCTCCCGGCCGACACCATGACCGGTACACCGGGCCGGTCGGCGTAGATGACCAGGCTCTTGCCCAGTACCGGGTTGAGCAGCTTGTCGGCCCGCCGGGTGAGCTTGGGAGCCTTGACGATATCCCAGGTCAGGAACCTGAGATAGGCCCTGACCGCCGGGTTGTCCTCGTTGTCCACGCCGACCGCACACTTCAGCCACCAGTACGGGCTGTGCAGGGCGTGGGCCCGATGGGCCTCAGCCGGCACGAAGCCGACCGACGCCAGTTTGGTTCGCAGCTCGGGTTGCCCGTAGATCCGGACGTGCCCGCCGACGCTCTTGGGGGCGTGGTACTCGTCGCTCAGCCACCAGCAGATCTGTTCCGGCACCGCAGCGGGAACGGTCGCCGCCAGTCGGCCGCCGGGGGCCAGCACCCGGAGCAGCTCGGCCATCACGGCGAGATCGTCCGGCACGTGCTCGAGCACCTCGGAGGCGATGATTCGATCGAAGCTCGCATCGGCGAACGGCAGGTTCAGGCCGTTGGCCTGAACGCAGGTGGTGGAGGCGTTGGCGGGAATCTCCCGTTCCAGATACATCGCGGCGAAGGTGTCCTTGGTGGCCACCATCTCGTCCATGGCCAGGTCGACCGCAACGACGTCGGCCCCGAGCCTGGCGGTGGCGAAGGCGTGGCGGCCGAAACCGGCCCCCAGGTCGAGTACTCGCATGCCGCGGCGAACATCGAGCCGTGCGTAGTCGACGGTGAGCATCGCCTCAGCCCCGATGATCCTGCCCGTAGCGGGCTGCCGCCGAGGACGACCCGGCCCGAGCCGCCTCCCGCATGTCCAGAACCTCGCGGTACTGCTCGACGGTGCGGATGGCGGTGTGGCGCCAGGTGTAGAGCCGAGACACCCGTTCCCGGCCGGCGACCCCGATCCGGGCTCTGAGCCCGGGGTCTTCGAGCCCTCGCCGGATGGCGGCGGCCAACGAATCGGGGTCGCCCGGTCCGCACCGGAGCACCGTCTCGCCGTCGACGCCGGTCACCTCGGGGAGGGCGCCCCCGGTGGTTGCCACCAGTGGTGTCGCGGTGGCCATCGCCTCCACCGCCGGCAGGGAGAACCCCTCATACAGCGACGGCACGATCGCCAGCTCCGATTGGGAGTACAGCTCGACGATCCGCTCGTCCGGCACGCCGGTCACGAACTCGATGTGGTCACCGAGGCCCAACTCCTCGATCAACTTGGCCGATTTCCCGCCCTCCTTGGCTCGGCCGATCACGGTGAGCGAAACGTCTCGCTCGACCCGCAACTTGGCCATCGCCTCCAGCAGGAACCGCAGGCCCTTCAGCTCGACATCGGCGCTGGCGGTGGTGATCAGCCGGCCCGGGATACGGTCGACGCCGGGGATCGGTTTGAACAGGTCGGGATCGACGCCGACGTGGACCAGCCGCATCCGCTCCCGGTCGACCCCCATGTCGGTGTGGATGTCGTCGATCGAGTTCTCCGACACCACCACGATCCGGGGCATGCGCCTGGCCACCCGGCCCTGCATCTTCACGAACGAGTACCAGCGGCTGAGGCTGAGCCGTTTGCGGAAGTTGGGGGCGGCCTCGACCTCCAACCGGCGATCAACCGTGATCGGGTGGTGGAGGGTGACCAGCGTCGGCAGGATCTTGTCGATGGCCAGGATCCCGTAGCCGAGGCACTGGTTGTCGTGCACGATGTCGAACTCCGAGACCCGGTTCTTGAGCTCCCGGTACGCCCGGTAGCTGAAGGCCAGGGGCTCGGGGAAGGTGCCGGTCGAGAACTGCAGGACCTCGACGACATCGGGCAAGGATTTGATCTCCCAGTAGGCGGGGAACCGGCCCGGGTACTGGTCGTTGAAGATGTCAAGGCTCGGCAGTCTCGTGAGACCGATCCGCTCGTCGAGCACCGGATAGGGCTGTCCGGAGATGACCTCGACCGAGTGGCCGAGGTCGACCAGGGCCTTCGTGAGATGTCTGCTGTAGATACCCTGGCCGCCGACGGTCGGCTTCGACCGGTAGGAGAGATAGGCGAGCCGCAACGGGCGGTCTTCTGAGGACATTGGTTTCCAATCGGGCCGACAGGCTGTTTCTTTCACAGTTCCGGTCGGTGCCGGAAAACCGGTTGCCGACCTGGCTGGCGGCCAGGACCTGCAACGGTGTAAGGGTACGGTCTAATTCGTTCAAAGCGCGATCGACACGCGGCTCCCGCCGGTGGCGGCCGATGGGAGGAGATCCGGTGCGAGCAGTCGTTCAACGGGTGGCGAGGGCTTCGGTCACCGTCGACGGCGAGGTGGTCGGATCGATCGGCCATGGCCTGTGCGTCCTGGTCGGGGTGACCCATGACGACGGCGAGGCCGTGGCGAACAAGTTGGCGGAACGGCTCTGGAAACTGCGAATCTTCAACGATGACGAGGACAAGATGAACCGTTCGGTTGCCGACGTCGGGGGATCGTTACTGGTGATCAGCCAGTTCACCCTCTATGGCGATGCCACACGAGGGAATCGACCGTCCTACGGGGAGGCGGCGCGACCGGAGGTCGCAGCTCCGTTGATCGATGTGGTGGTCGATCGGCTCCGATCGCTGGGAGCCGATGTGGCGACCGGCCGCTTCGGCGCCGACATGGCGGTCGAGCTCGTCAACGACGGGCCGGTCACCATCTCGCTGGAGCTGACACGGTGATTGGCACCACGAGCGGCTGGGAGACGAGACGACGATGAGAGGGTGGGCGGCCCGTGGCCGATCGCTTCGGTGAATCGTCGGCCGGCCTGCCGCCCGCCGGCTGGTACGACGATCCCCAGCGCCCCGGGGCCAAGCGCTTCTGGGATGGCACCCGATGGACCGGGACCGTTGCCGGGCCGAACCCCATCGTTGCGCCCGGTGGTTCGATCGGCGGCCCTCCGCTGGTTCCACCCCCGCCGACCCCGCCGCCTCCGCCTTCGGCCCTTGGCGCGCCGGCCTCGGTCGGTCCCGGGCCGCCGTTTCATCCGCTGCCACCGGGAGCCCATGCCGTTGGACCCGTCGACTCGTTCGGGGCCCCGCCCACCGGATCGGTCGGACCGAGGATCAACGACATCGGTACCTGGCTGCGTCGCACGTTCTCGATGATCGCCGCCAACCCGATCCCGATCGTCGGGTTGGTCCTGTGCTCGTTCCCCTTCTGGGCCGCAACGCTCCTGCTGGGGCACCGAAGCGCCTCCGAGGTGCTGTGGACGATCGACAGCGGCAACCTCTCGGGACTCAACGGTCCGGTGACCACCGCCACCATCGTGCTGGCGGTGCTGTCGGCGTTGGTCTCGATCGTCAGCTACCTGGGGCTCCACCATCTGCTCCACTGCGCCCACCGGGGCCGGCCGATCGACACGCGGCGGTCGCTACGGGTCGGGGTGGTACGAGCGCCGCGGTTCATCGGGCTGACCCTTGTGATCTACCTCGGCTCCGCCCTGGCCATCGTCGTGCCGTTCGGTCTGTTCGTCTTGGCCGTCGTGCAGGGCGCAGACGGCGTGGTGGCGCTGCTCCTGCTGTCGCTGGTGACGGCGCTTGCGATGATGGCGTTCCTCGTGTGGTTCTGGGTCAAGGCGGTGGCGTTCCTCCCGGTGTCGACCACCGTGGTCGGTCGGGGAACGTCGGCGCTGACCGCGGCATGGCGGATCAGCAGCGGGCGTTTCTGGGCGATCCTGGGCCGGGTCGTCGTGGTGTTCGCCCTGGTCGGCACCGTGTCCACCCTGTTCCAGCTCATCGGTCAGGCGCTGGCCCCGACGGTGTTGTTCTCGAAATTCGACATCAGCGACAATGGCTCGTTGATCGTCGACGGGCGCGACATCGACACCATCGACGTGTTGCGTCTCGGAGATGTGCTGCCGAACCCGGTGGCGCTGCTGGCCTACGTCGGCCTGTTGGCGCTGGTCGCCGCCGCCGCTCAGGCCATCACCGCCTCCGCGCTGTGCGCCCTCTACGTCGACGCCGGTGGCCCCCATGCCGAGGACGGCTGAGCAGACCGGCGACCGGCGACGAGCCGGGCCCCGGCGATGGCCACCACGCCGTAGAGCACCACCGGCCACCAGCCGACCCGGCTGGCCAGCGTCCGACCCTGTCGCATCTCGACCGATGCCAGGAGGGTCTTGCGTTCGCTGATGTCGGTCCGCTGCAGCACGTTGCCGTCGGGGTCGACGACGGCGGAGATCCCGGTCGGGGCGACCTGGGTGACCCAGCGGTCGTTCTCCACCGCCCGGAGTTGGTTGGAGGCGACCTGTTGGGTCTGGACCTGGGTCAGCCAGTACGACGAGCCGTTCGTCGGGTTTGCCAGCAGCTCGGCGCCTTCGCCCACCGCATGGCGTGATCGGTTCTCGAAGAAACCCTCCCACGAGATGGCGATCCCGACCTTGCCGACCGGCGTGTCGAGCACCGGTTCGGCGGTGCCGGGCAGCACGTCCCGACCGGGCAGCGACACCCCCGAGGCCACGGCGGTGAGGAAACCCCGAAACGGCACGAATTCGCCGAACGGCACGATCCGGACCTTGTCGTAGCGATCGGTCTCGGTGCCGTCCGGGTTGATGATCGATTGGTAGTTGACGGTGTTCACCTCAGAGATCGGCAGGAACCAACCGGCCAGGACCGGTGCGTCGTAGGCGGCCGCCACATCGGTGACGATTCGGCGGGCCTCGGCCTCGGTCAGATACCGGCCGGGATTGACGACGTTCTCGGGCCAGATCACCAGATCGACCGGTCGGTCGATGGCCCCCGACGCCTCGGCGTGGCGGGCCAGCACCACCGGCTGCTGATCCGATGACGCCCTGGTCCGCTGCGGTCCGCCCCCCTGAACGAGGGCGACCTCGATCGTGTCGACCACGGTGGCCCGGGGATGGGCGACGCCGACGACCACCAGGGCCACCACCACCGCAAGACCGGTCAGCCCGGCCCGCCACTGCCGAGCCAGTGCCGCCGACAGGGCTTGACCGAGCACGACGACCGAGATCACGATGAGCAGCGGCCCGGCCAGGCGGGCCACGTTGATCAACGGGGTTTCGACCTGGCTCAGACGCGAGGTGGGCCAGGGGAACACCTCCGAAGGGCCAGCTCCAGCGGGCCAGCTCCGCCAGGGCGAACGCCCCGGGGAACACCAGCCGGCGGGCCGGGCCCGGCGGGGTCAGGGCCGCGGCCACCCCGAAGTAGGCGGCGTAGAAGGCACCGGCGGCCACGTACCCGGGCGGTGTCAGGTCCCACATCCAGACCATGGCCGGGTACAGCCAGGCCGCCGCCACCAGCCAGGTTCGACCGAATCGACGTTTCCACGGCTGATCGGCCAACAGCCGGTCGAGGATGGCGATGCCCACCAGGGCCAGGGGCCACCATCCCCACGGTGGTACGGAACCGGCGAGGCAGACGCCGGCCACCACGCAGCGGACGATCACCCCGCGGCGCGAGGACCACGACCATGCTGCATCGGCCCGATCCGGTGGTGGAGCGACGGCGACGGGAACCGGAGGCGGCGGCGCAGCCGGCATCGTCAATGGTCGACGCCGTGCTGGGCGGGGGAGCGCCGATCGAGGTGCAGGGCGGCGCTGTGGCGGGCGGCGGCGATGCAGGCCGGAATGCCGATGCCGTCGTATGGGGCGCCGACGACCGAGAGCCGGGGGTCGAGTTCGGCCAGGTGCTCCCGCAGCCGGGCCAGCCTGTCCTTGTGGCCTGGGGTGTACTGGGGGAACGCACGCGGCCAGCGGACCACCCTGGTGGCGATCGGTGGCTGGTCGAAGCCGATGACCGACCCCAACTCGCCGAGCACCACGTCCACAAGTTCGGCGTCGGACAGCTCGCCATGGCGGTCGTCGCCGAACCGGCCGGCGCTGAGTCGGATCAGCACCGACGCCGGTCGCCGGTAGTGGTCCCACTTGGTGCTGAGCCAGGTGCAGGCGGTCATCGTCCTGCCGCTGATGCGGGGGAACAGGATGCCGGACGCATCGAGCACCCGGTCGAGGCCGGCGATCGGTAACTCGACCACCACCTGGCTGACGCCTGCGTACTCGATGCTCGACAGCAGCTCGGCGGCCCGCTGCCGAGGGCCTCCACCGTCTGGTACCGGGCCGCCCCGCCCGCCGCCGACCAGGTCGGCGGCGACGAAGGCCGGTACGGCCAGGATGATGGCGTCGGCGTCGGCGAAGCGGTCGAGATCAGTCACCGGTGTGCCGAGGCGGAGGTCGGCGCCAGCCAACTCCTCCACCAGCCGATCGATGATCCTGGCGATGCCGCCAGGCAACCCGTAGAACACCGGGTTGTCGGCGCTCCCCGAGCCGATGGCCGCGCCCGTCGAAGCTCGGACGGCCGCCATGCCCCGGATCAGCGAGGTGTCGTTGCGCAGCGCCGCCGCCAGTTGGGGGGCGGCCGCGGCGAGGCTCAGGTGGTCGATGTCGGAGGCGTTGATGGCACCGATAAGGGGATCGATGAGCAGGTCCGTCAGCTCGTCACCGAGGCGTTCACGGCACACCGAACCGACCGACGGGTCGGGGTCCACGGCGGTCGGTCCGAGCTCCAGGTCCAGGGCCGCCCGCTCGATACCGGCCGGTGAGATCAGGGCCGAGCGCCGCAACTGGTCGAGGTCGGTCGGTACGCCGAGCATGGTGCCGGCCGGCAGCTCATGGAGCCGATCGCCGGCGTGGACGTAGGCCGGCACCGCAGCGACCGGGCTGGTCAGTTCCTTCTCGAGGCCCAGGTCCCGGCACAGTTCATAGCCGTGGTCGACCCGGGCCAGGAAGGCGTCGGGGCCGGCGTCGACCGGCCGATCACCGACCGGGCTGGTCCTGATCTTGCCCCCCCATTGCCAGTCGGCCTCGAACACCGTGACCGCCCAACCGGCCCGATGGAAGTCGAAGGCCGCGCTGAGTCCGGCGATGCCGCCGCCGACGACCACCGCGCTCGGCCGGCTCATCGCCCTGTCGGGACGTCTCGGTCTTCGGTCTGCGCATCGGTCGATCCGTCGACCGGTCGGTCGGCCCGTCCTTCGGCGTGGACCAGCTGGACCACCGCGGCCAGGATGTCCGGGTCGGTCGCAGGGAGCACCCCATGACCGAGGTTGAAGATGTGCCCGGGGTGCCCGTCGTTGTCGGCCAGGATCCGCCGCACCTCCTGTTCGACAACCGGCCACGAGGCAAGGCACAGCGCGGGATCGAGGTTGCCCTGCAGGGCAACCCGGCCTCCGGTTCGCCTCCTGGCGGTGGCGAGCGGGGTTCGCCAGTCGACGCCGACCACGTCGGCCCCCACCTCGGCGAACTGGTCGAGCAGCTCGCTGGTGTTGATCCCGAAGTGGAACCTCGGCACGCCGAGATCGGCCAGGCCGGCCATGATCTTCTCGCTGTGGGGGGCAACGAAGCGGCGGTAGTGATCGGGATGGAGCGCCCCGGCCCACGAGTCGAACAGCTGCACCGCCTCGGCTCCGGCCTCGACCTGGGCCCGGAGGGTGGCGATGGCGATGTCGGCCAGCCGATCACACAGCTCGTGCCACAGCACCGGCTGCTCGGCCATCAGGCTCTTGACCTTGTCGTGGTTCTTCGACGGCCGACCCTCGACCATGTAGGCCGCCAGGGTGAACGGCGCACCGGCGAAACCGATCAGCGGCACTTCGAGTTCGGCGGTCAGGTTGCGGATCGTCTCGGCCTGGAAGCCGAGGTCGCGGTCGGGGTCGAGCGGTCGCAGCCGGGACAGGTCGTCCACCGTTCGGAACGGGCGCTCACACTCCGGACCGACGCCGGGGGTGATGTCGATCCCGAAACCCACCGCCCACACCGGGGTGACGATGTCGGAGAACAGGATGGCGGCGTCGACCCCGTACCGTCTGACCGGTTGGAGGGTGATCTCGGTTGCCCGTTCCGGAATCTGGATGGCATCGAGGATCGTGCCCTCGCCCCGGACTGGGAAGTACTCGGGCAGGGAGCGCCCGGCCTGGCGCATGAACCACACCGGCACCCGATCGCCGGGCTGTTGACGAGCCGCACGGAGCAGGGCGCTCAGCCGGTCGGCTGCCGGGTCTGTCGAACTCGTCGTCACATCAGATGACGGTATCGGCGCCCCGACCGGGTTTGCGGCATCGGAACCGGCCGCTCGTTCCGTTACAATATTCATCCCCCTATTGACATGCGCGGCCGGCGTATCGACACCGGGGTCAACCTGCGGGAGTGCGGTGGCTGAATCACATCCAGAGCTCGAATCGGAGCAGGCACACGTCGATCTGGCCTACGAGCGCCTCGACGAATCCCGGGAGGAGGCCGTCCGCCTCAAGGACATGGTCGAAGTCGGCCGGGGCGGCACGAACCAGGCTCGCTGGGAGCGGGAGATCTTCTACGAGAACATCGCCAACCGGCTCAGGCAGCTGGATCTCGGCGAGCGATCGCTGTGTTTCGGGCGGATCGACCAATCGGAGGACGCCGGCGCCGGTAGCTACCACATCGGCCGGATCGCCGTTGCCGGGTCGAGCCAGGAGCCGCTGATCGTCGACTGGCGGGCCCCGGTGGCCGAATCGTTCTACCGGGCAACCGGGCGGGACCCGCAGGGCCTCGTTCGGCGCCGCCACTTCACCTCCCGAGGCCGCAAGGTGCTCGATCTGGAGGACGAGTTCTTCGGCGAGGCGGCAACCTCGGGCCGGGTCACTGTCAACGGTCGGGAGCTGCGGGGCACCGGCGCCCTGATCCACGCCTTGGAGGAGAACCGGACCGGCCGCCTCGGGGACATCATCGGCACCATCCAGGCCGAGCAGGACGAGATCATCCGGGCCCCGATGCAGGGCGTTCTGGTGGTTCAGGGCGGGCCCGGCACCGGCAAGACGGTGGTGGCCCTGCACCGGGCGGCCTACCTGCTGTACGCCCACCGCTTCCCGTTGGAGGGCCAGGGGGTGCTGGTCGTTGGGCCGAACCGGCTGTTCCTGGGCTACATCGAGCAGGTGCTGCCGTCGCTCGGCGAGGCCGGGGTGGAGATGGCGGTGCTGGCCGACCTGGTGCCCGAGGTGCGGGTCACCGGTCGCGACGAACAGGACGGGGCCAGGATCAAGGGCGATCTCCGCATGGTCGGCCTCGTCCGCCGGGCGGTGCGTGATCGCCAGCGGCCACTGCGATCCGATCTGGTGGTCGGCATGGGCATCCGCAAGATCCGGGTGCCGGTGGCGGAGACGAAACGTATCGTCGACGAGGCCCGGCGCCGCTACCGGACCCACAATGCGGCCCGCCGCCACGTCGTGCAATCGCTGTTCGAAGCGCTGGCCGCCCATCACCCAGACGGGGTGGCCCCGGAGGTGGCGCAGGAGCAGCTGGCCTCGACCCCCGAGGTCCGCCAGGCGTTGGCCTGGATGTGGCCGGTGTTGACGCCGGCCCAACTGCTCCACGATCTCTACGGTTCTCCCGCACTGCTGCGCTCGGCCGGCCGCAAGCTCGGCGAGGAGGAGCGCAACGCCCTCCATCGCCCCTGGGCCGAGGACATGGACGCGTCGTCGGTGGTGTGGACCGTCGACGATGTGCCGGTGCTCGACGAGGCGTTCGAGTTGCTCGGGCCCCGACCGAAACGAAAGAACGTCGACGTGGTCAGAACCTATGGCCACATCGTGGTCGACGAGGCCCAGGATCTCTCCCCGATGCAGCTGCGGATGCTCACCCGCCGCTCGTTGAACGGCTCGATGACCATCGTCGGCGACATCGCCCAGTCGACCGGGGCCTGGCCCCACAGCGACTGGAGCGAGATCCTCGAACACCTGCCGGACCGGCGCCAGCCCCGCCGGGCCGAGCTGACCGTGGGCTACCGGATACCGGGACCGGCCATGGAGCTGGCGTCCAAGGTGTTGACCTTTGCCGCGCCGGAGCTGACCCCGCCGGTGTCAATCCGCACCGAGGGCGACGAACCGCGCTTCGTCGGCGTTGCCCCCGGCGCGTCTGGTAATGGCGCGTCCGGCGATGGCGGCGGCCGGCTGATCGATCGGCTCATCGAGGTCGTGACCGAGGAGGCGGCGGGCAACGGGATCGGCAACGTGGCGGTGATCTGCCCCCGCTCGCTGTACCGATCGGTGGTGGACGGCTTCACCGAGGCCGGTGTCGACATCGGCAGCGCGCCCCGCGATGGCCTCGATCACCAGATCACCGCGGTCCCGGTCAACCTGGTCAAGGGGCTCGAGGTCGACGTGGGGATCGTGGTCGAGCCGTCGCTGATACTGGCCGAGGAACCCCAGGGATACCGGTCGCTGTACGTGGCGATGACCAGGGCCACCAAGCGGATCGCTCTGGTCCACGCCCAGCCGCTGCCGGAGATCCTCCGCTAGTCACCGCTGGTCCGGTCTGCCCGGTCGGCCGGGCTCTTCCGAGGCCAGGGCGGGGTTCAGGCCGTCTTCGGCGGACCGGTCCCGATGACGGTCACCGTCGCCTCGACGAACAGCTCCCGTCCCCCGATGGTCGCCGTCTTGGTCTCGACATCGACCTCCAGCGACAGCTCGGCCGCTCCCGCCTGTTCGGCCTGGCCCCGGACCTCGTCAGACAACAACTCGACCGCACGCTCGATGGCCGGCGCCGGGTCACCCCGGTCGTCGCCGGCCCCGGGCAGATGAATCCGGAACTGACCCTTCGACGGTTGCGAGACCGTGGCCTGCCTGGCGATCCTGACCGAGCCGAGGGCGGCACCGACGGCGTTTGCCACCTCGGCGTGTTCGGGGACGATGCATGGGGCTCCCAGCAGTCCCGCCACCCCCGGGTAGTAGGTGGCGGCCGAGGCACCCAACCCCACCACCGGCCCACCGACCCCGATCGTGACCGCGGTCGCCCCATCGTGGCCGTCGAGGGCCCGCTGCACCAGCTCCGATTTCACGGTGGACGGGGGGAAGCCGTCGATGCTCAGGCAGGCGGTCAGTACGGCCTCGGCCGATCGTCTGATCAGGGTGTCGACCACCAGCCCGGCCAACGACCTGCCGTCGGCCAGGATCGGCTTGCCCGAACCATCGGCGGATCCCGCCAGCAGTTCGGCCGCCTTGGCCGCGGCGGACGCATCACCGGAGAGGTGGATGCCGAGCACGTGGGCTGCGTCGGTTGGCGTGAAGCCGGCCAGCCGGACCGCCCCGGCAGCCACCAGGGTTCGCAGCGCCGACGTCTCCAGATTGGTGGTGGCCACCTCGTCGACCGGCCGCCATCGGTCCCCGAGGGTGCCGAGGATCCTTCGTTGCCGGTCGTTCGTCTGGCCTCCCCGGCCGGTGGCGACGGCGAACATGACGTCGCTGGGCCGGTAGGGGAACGATCGCCGGTCCAGCGTCCGGTGGACCAGCTCCGGTTGGTCGGTTGCCAACAGCGAGAGCGGCGTCAACCGGCGGGGGCCGATCACGAGTTCGGCGGCCGAACCGGTGGGGGCGGCCGCCCGGGTGTCGACTCGGACCTCGCTGTCGCCGCCGAGCCCGAAGGTGAACACCTCGACCGCCTCCACCATCGTGCGATGGCCACCGACCGTTGCCCCCTCGATGCTGATCGTCGGCCGGCCCCGTCGCAACACGCCGACGTCGGTCGTGGTGCCGCCGATGTCGGAGACGACGATGTCGGTCTCCCCGGTGAGCCGGCCGGCCCCGATGAGGCTGGCCGCGGGACCGGAGAGGATGGTCTCGATCGGTCGGTCCTTGGCGAACGTGGCCGACACCAGCGAGCCGTCGCCCCGCACGATCATCAGGGGGGCGGTGATGCCCCGCCGGGCGAGGATCGTCTCGGCAGCCAGGCACAGCTCGGTGATCAGTCCGATCAGCCTCGCGTTCAACAGGCAGGTCAGCGCCCGCCGGGGGCCGTTGAGCTTGGCCGACAGCTCGTGGCCGCAGGCCACCGGCTTTCCCAGCGCGACCAGGGCGTCCCTTGCCGCCAGCTCGTGGGCCGGATTGCGGACGCTGAACTGGCCGGCCACGGCGAAGGCATCGACGTCGAGCGCCCCGGCCGCCTCGACGACGGCATCGGCATCGAACGGTGCCAACTCGATCCCCAGCGAATCGTGGCCGCCGTCGACCATGATCACCGGCGCATCACCCAGCCCCTCCCGGAGGCCGCCCCGGTCGAGCTCGGCCTCGGTGAAGCCGATGAAGACCAGCGCCACCCGACCCCCGATCCCCTCCACCAGGGCGTTGGTGGCCAAGGTGGTCGACAACGACACCAGCGAGATCTGCGACCGGTCGTCGAGTTCGGCAGCGGCCAGGACACCGTCGAGGGCCTCGGCGATGCCGACCGACAGATCGACCCTGGTCCGGGCCTTGGCCTTTGCCAGCACCACCGGCCGCCCGTTGCTCCCCGCTCCGTCCCCGCTCGACAACCGGGGATCGGCACAAAGGACGGCGTCGGTGTAGGTCCCCCCGGTGTCGATCCCGATGCGCATGACGGTTTCTAGCCGATTCCCGCCGATTCGAGCAACCAGTTGGAGACCGACTCGCCCCAAAGGATGCCGAACACGGTGCCGCCGATGAGAAACGCTGCGCCGAGGTACACGTACCGGCGGGGTACCGAGCCCTGCTCGGGGATACCGGGGATCCTGCGCCGCATCCACCGGACCATGGCGTTGTCCGGCTTGATCAGGTTGAGGCCGACCATGATGGCGACCAGGCCCGGCCCGGGCACCACCAACATGACGATCCCGGCCGCGATCAGGAGCACCCCCAGCCCGATCTGCACCAACCGTTTCAGGCCGTGGGCATCCTCGTCGACCGAGATCTCCGGTTCCAGGTCGTCGTACTCGATGGTCATGTCCCGACAAAGTGTACGGGCTCGGCCGGCCTCGACTCAGCTCCCGGCCAGTTGGGCCACCACCGGGGCGAAGGCCTCATACTGATCCTGGCCGACCACGATGTAGCTGAACCCGAACCGTTCCCGGCGGTGGCGGAGATCGTCGGCGATCTGGGCCGGGGTGCCGACCAGGGCCAACGGCGACTGCAGACCCTGCTCGACGGTCAACCCGACCCCGCCGGCCAACGCCTCGGCGGTGGCCATTCGATCATCGGTCACCACCACGAAGAACGCCCTGACCTGCAGCTCGATGTCGGCGAAGCGATCGCCTGCGCCCTCTGCGACCCAGCCGATCTTCTCCGCATAGCGCTCGGCCGTGCCATCGACGCCGATGGCGGGGGTGATGGCGCCGGCCGCCAGGTTGGGGTTGATGCCGACGATGTCGGCGTGTCGGCCGGCCAGCCGGAGGAACCTCGGACCGCCGCCGCCGATGAGGAACGGCGGATGGGGCTTCTGGATCGGCTTCGGGGTGCCGTCCAGATCGGTGATCGTGTAGTGCTCTCCCCGGTAGCTGAATGGCCCCTCGCCGAACAGCCCCTGCAGGACCTCGATCGCCTCGACCATCCGTTCGATCCTGACCCCCGGCCGGTCGTAGGTCATGCCGGCCTGCTCGTAGTCCGAGACCATCCAGCCGGCGCCGATGCCAAGCTCCAACCGGCCGTCGGTCAACAGGTCCAGCGTTGCCGCCTCCTTGGCCAGCAGCACCGGATGGCGGTAGTCGTTGCACCACACCAGGGCCCCGACCCGGAGTCGATCGCTGCTGTCGGCCGCCGCCATCAGGGCGACGATGGGCGCCAACTGATCGTCGAAGTGGTCGGGCATGGTGACCGAGTCGTAGCCGAGATCGTCGATCCTGTGGATCAGATCGACCCACTCCCGCCGGGAGGCCACGGTCTTGGTTTGCACGCCGAATCGGAACGGTCTGGTCATAGACGGGGCAGCATAATGGCCGCCCGGTTGCCGGTCACCCCTTGGCGGGACCCCTGCTACCGTGCCCGACGGTGTGGGTTCTCATCTCCTTGGCCGCAGGCACCCTGCAGACGGCCCGCAACGGGTTGGCCAGGAGCCTGTCCGGTGTGCTCCCGGCCTCGTTGCTGAGCTGGTCCCGCTTCGCGTTCAACCTGCCGTTCTCGCTGACGCTGCTGGCCATCGTCTACCTGGTCGGCCCACACGGTCCGCCAACGCTGTCGCTGCGGTTCTTCGTGCTCGGCTTGATCGGCGGGATCGGGCAGATCCTGGGCAACGTTGCACTGATCAACGCCTTCAAGCTCGGCACCTTCGCCCAGGCCATCGTGGTCCACAAGACCGAGGTGGCGCTGGCCGCCGTCACCGGGTTCCTGTTCTTCAGCGAGGTCCCACCGGTGCTGGGGTGGATCGGCATCCTCATCAGTGCGGTCGGGGTGGCCATGATCGGCTACGCCTCGGCTCGGGCCAAGCAGCTCGATCGCCGGGTGGCGAGCGACGACCGACCGGCCGAAGGTCTCCTGGTGGCGAACAAGGGGACCGGCCTGGCCCTCGCCTCGGCGGCCCTCCTGGTGGTGGCCGGGTTCGGGATCCAGCGGGCCACGTTGGAGCTTGCGAACCGAAACCCGACCATCGACGGCCGGTTCGGTCTGGCCGCCACCACCCTGTTCCACGTGACCTGGATGGAGGTGGTGGTGCTCACGGTGTGGCTGGCGGCCCGGGAACGGGCGGCGCTGGCCGAGGTCCCGAACCATCTGCCCCGGCTGGCGGCCATCGGGTTCACCAGCTTCGGCGGCAGCCTCGGTTGGTTCTGGGCCTTCTCCCTCAGCCTGGTGGCCTACGTCAAGGCGGTCGGCCAGATCGAATCGGTGCTGTCGGTGCTGCTCGCCATCTATCTGTGGAAGGAACAGCGAACCCGCGATCAGCTCCCCGGTATCGCCCTGACCATCGTGGGAATCTTCCTCATCGTGCTCAGCTGACGCATGAGCCGGCCGACAAGCCGGCGACTGCCGACACCCGTCGCGCATCGTTGCGCCCGTTGTGCATCGCCGTCACCGGCGCCCGATCGTCGTCATCGGTTGGGGCCGGTGGTCAGGCCGAGAGCCACAACTCGTCGCCGGGCCGGACAACGGCGACATCCGCCTGGTGGGCCAGGCCGAGCACGAAGCCACGCATGCCGTTGTCGAGGAATGACCGATTCGGAGCCACGACGTCGTCGCCGGCATCTTGATCCCGCAGCAGGTACTTGGTGAACGGAACGCAGGGCTTTGCCACCGCTGCCGGCTCCAGGTCGATGGTCGAGCCGTCGGCGGTCCGGACCTGGAGACCGGCCGCCAACTCGTCGACCGAGACGATCCGGTCGCAGTTCACGATGATGTTCTCGGCGCCGCAACCGATCGGGACCGGGCCGAAACGATCGGCCATGGCCCGGTAGTGGCCGGTGAAACCGACCGACAGCAGCCGGTCGGGTCGCCAGGTTCGCATTCTCGGGTTCAGCCGGTGGTGGTGGTTCAGCACCGCCCGGCCGTGGCACCAGCCGACGACGCCATCGGTGCCGAGGTGGAGTTCGGTTGCGTCCACGATGTCGGCATCGTTGTAGCGGCCGTCCTGGATCAGGCCCTGGGCGCTGACCTGACACTTGACCACCGTTCCCAGCCGAGAGTCGCTCATTGTCGAATGCTAGTCTCGGGGCCGGTTGGCCGAGACGTCGGACCTGCGCCCGAACGGCCCGACGAACTACCTTCTGGCAATGGACCCGGCACGGGGCACGTCACCGCAACAGGCACCACAATCGGGACCGGAACCGATCTCCGAGGCCGCCGGCGAACCGGGTTCGGTCGGCCCGACCCAAGGTGAGTCGGGGTGGGTCGGCCCGACCCAAGGTGAGTCGGGGTGGGTTGGGCCGACCCAAGGTGAGTCGGGGTGGGTCGGCCCGACCCAACGTGAGTCGGGGTGGGTCGGCCCGACCCAAGGTGAGTCGGGGTGGGTCGGCCCGACCCACCGTGCGTTGGTCGATGCCGGCATTACGGTGGTCGGCCACGTGCCAGATGGTGGACTGAGCCTGCTCATCGCTCGACTCGAGGCCGACGACCGGCTGACCGTGGTTCACCTCACCTCCGAGGAGGAGGGGGTGGCGCTGCTGGCCGGGGTCTGGCTCGGCGGTGGTCGGGCCGCCCTGTTGATGCAATCGAGCGGTGTCGGCAACTGCACCAACATGTTGAGCCTGCTGGCGACCTGCCGGGTCCCCGGGTTCCTGTTGGTGACGATGCGGGGTCAGCAGGGAGAGTCCAATCCGTGGCAGTTGCCGATGGGCCGGGCCGCCGGCGACTCGATGGCGCTGATGGGGGTCGACGTGCGCCGGGCGTCCAGCTCCGATGCGGTGGCCGCTGCGGTCGACCAGGGCCTGTGCCGATGGGTTCGGTGCCCGCCGTACCACCGCGGTGTTGATCGATCAGCAGGTGATCGGGATCAAGAGGTTCCGGGGCGACGAGGGGGAAGGTCGGTGAGCGGCCTGCTCGACCGGCGGGCGGTGGTGGCCGAACTGCTCCACGATCGTGGCGATCTCCTGGTGGTGGCCGGGCTCGGGGCTCCCAATTGGGATGTGACCGCGGTCGGCGACCACGATCTGAACTTCCCGCTTTGGGGGGCCATGGGCGGGGCGGCGATGGTGGGGTTGGGGCTTGCGCTGGCCCGGCCGCAGCGCCGGATCCTGGTGGTGACCGGCGACGGTGAGCAGCTGATGGGTCTCGGGTCGCTGTCGACCATCGGCTCGGCCGCGGCCGACAACCTGTCGATCGCGGTGCTCGACAACGAGCGTTACGGCGAGACCGGCATGCAGGTGACCAACACCAGCAACGACAGCGGCACGGGGACCGACCTGGCGGCGGTGGCGCTGGCCTGTGGGTTCGTGTCCGCCACGACCGCCACGACCGACGACGACGTTGGTGGGGCGGTGCAGCTGCTGCGGTCGGGTGAAGGCCCGGCGCTGGCGGTGTTCAAGGTGTCGGCCGCGGTGCCGCCCCAGGTGGTGCCGTCGAGGGACGGCCCGTATCTGGTGGATCGGTTCCGGCGGGCGCTCGGCGTCTCCTGAGCCGCAACGCGGCCGGGTTCGTCAGCCGGCCTTGGCCGACTTGCGGGAGCTCAGCATGGCGATGATCAGAGCCAGCACCATGGCTGCGATGGCGGCGCTGCCGAGCCGTTTGCGGGAGGCGGGAAGAGACATGGCATGGACCTCACAGGTACGAGTGATCAGGACGAGTCCGAGGATAGCTGAGTCCGACCGGTCATCGAGCGACGCCCCCGAACCAACCAGACGCCTTGCGGTTGTATGCGGCCATCGGCCCGCTCGTAGGCTGGACCGGTGGCCGATCGGCGTCCGAGCAACGAAGGGGAGAACCCGTCCGACGACCAGCAGGGGCTGTTCGACGGATTCAGCCGGCCGGCCGCGGAGTGGTTTCGCACCACCTTCCCGGCGCCGACGCCGCCCCAGACCCAGGGCTGGCCTCGAATCGCCGCCGGCGACAACACCCTCATCCTGGCCCCGACCGGTTCAGGTAAGACCCTCACCGCGTTCTTCTGGGGGCTCGACCAGCTCAGCACCCGCCCTCCTCCCGAGGACAAGAACCACCGGACTCGGATCCTCTACATCTCACCGCTGCGTGCCTTGGCCGTCGACGTGGAGAAGAACCTCCGGGCACCGCTCCAGGGCGTCCGCCTCGCCGCCGAACGCCTGGGGGAACCGTTCCACGAACCTCGGGTCGCGCTGCGGACCGGGGACACCTCGCCCGAGGATCGCCGGCTGCTGGCCCGGGACCCGGCCGATCTGCTGATCACCACCCCCGAGTCGCTGTACCTGATGCTCACATCCCGGGTCCGGGAGACGCTGGTCGGGGTGGAGACGGTGATCATCGACGAGATCCACGCGTTGGCCGCCACCAAGCGGGGTGCCCATATGGCCATCACCCTCGAGCGGCTGGAGCGCATCACCGACAACGTCGGCCGTTCCGGTCGCGGCCCGCAACGGATCGGCCTGTCGGCCACCCAGCGCCCGCTGGAGGAGATCGCCCGCTTCCTCGGTGGCTACGAGACGGTTTCCGACGAAGCGGCCGACCCCTCGCCCGATGGGACGTCTGGCCGGTTGCCGACGGCCACATCACCGTCCCCGGCCGGTGACCATCGTCGACACCGGCATCTCGAAGCAACTCGACATCGAGGTCATCGTCCCGGTCGAGGACATGAGCCGGTTGGGGGAGGAGATCACCGACGAGGGCGGCACGCCGCTGGTCTCGGGTCCCGCCGCCGCAGGTCCGGCCCGCCGCAGCATCTGGCCGTCGATGCATCCTCGGCTGTTGGAGCTGGTCCAGGAGAACCGGTCGACCATCGTCTTCGTCAACGCCCGGCGGCTGGCAGAACGGCTGGCCACCAGGCTCAACGAGCTGGCCATCGACGGTGAGAACCGCTCGGCCGAAGCCGACGGTCGGCCGCCGGAACCGGGCCAGGAGCTGGTCTTGGCCCATCACGGCTCACTCAGCCGTGAGCAGCGCCTCAACATCGAAGACCAACTCAAGCAGGGCGTGCTGAAGGGCCTGGTCGCCACCTCGTCTCTGGAGCTCGGCATCGACATGGGGGCCGTCGATCTGGTGGTCCAGGTCGAGTCGCCGGGTGCGGTCAGCCGGGGCCTGCAGCGGGTCGGGCGGGCCGGTCACCAGGTCGGGGCACCGAGCAGGGCCAAGTTCTTCCCGAAGCACCGTGCCGACCTGGTCGAGGCCGCAGTGGTGGTGGAGCGCATGCACGCCGGGCTGATCGAGGAGACCCACTACCCCCGCAACCCGTTGGACGTGCTGGCCCAGCAGATCGTGGCCGCCTGCGCGCTCGACGACTGGCCGGTCGAAGACCTGGCGACGATGGTCCGGGGGGCGGCCAACTACGCGGAACTGTCCGACGAGGCGTTCGGTGCCACCCTCGACCTGTTGGCCGGTCGCTACCCGTCCGACGAGTTCGCCGAACTCCGGCCCCGGATCATCTGGGATCGGGTCGAAGGGGTGGTCCGTGGTCGCCCCGGGGCCCAACGGCTGGCGGTGACCAGCGGCGGCACCATCCCCGACCGTGGCCTCTACGGGGTGTTCCTGCCCGACGGCACCCGGGTCGGCGAGCTCGACGAGGAGATGGTCTACGAGTCCCGCCCCGGCGAGACCTTCCTGTTGGGGGCCAGCACCTGGCGGATCCAGGACATCACTCACGAGCGGGTGGTGGTCACACCGGCGCCGGGCCAGCCGGGCAAGATGCCATTCTGGCACGGTGACGGTCCGGGGCGGCCGCTCGAACTGGGTCGGGCCATGGGGGCCTTCGTCCGCGAGATCAGCGCTGTCGACCGGCCAACGGCCCTGGCCAGACTGCGGGCCAAGAACGGCCTCGATGAACTGGCGGCGGTCAACCTCCTGCAATTCCTCGACGACCAGGTCGAGGCCACCGGCCGGTTGCCCGATGATCGCACCATCGTGGTCGAACGGTTCCGGGACGAGATCGGCGACTGGCGGATCTGCGTGCTCAGCCCGTTCGGGGCCCAGGTCCACGCACCGTGGGGCATGGCCCTGCAGTACCGGCTGGCCGAGCAGTGGGGCTGGGACGTGGAGCTGATGTGGAGTGACGACGGCATCGTCATCCGATTGCCGGAGGCGGTCGACCAGCTGCCGCTCGACGAGTTGCTGGTCGACCCAGACGAGCTCGACGAACTGCTGGTCACCCAGCTGCCCCAGACCGCGATGTTCGCCGCCCGGTTCCGGGAGTGCGCAGCCCGGGCCCTGCTGTTGCCCCGCCGCCGACCGGATCGCCGCACCCCGCTGTGGCAGCAGCGGCAGAAGGCGGCCGACCTGCTGTCGGTGGCGGCCAAGTATCCCGAGCTTCCCCATTCTGCTGGAGGCCAGCCGGGAATGCGTGAACGACGTGTTCGACGTCCCGGCGTTGCGCCAGGTGCTGACCGAGCTCCGCAGCCGCAAGATCAAGATGGTCCCGGTCGACACCCCTTCGGCTTCACCGTTCGCCCAGTCGCTGCTGTTCGGCTGGATCGCCCAGTACATGTACGAGGGCGATGCCCCCCTGGCCGAGCGGCGGGCCGCTGCGCTGTCGCTCGATCGGGAGCTGCTGCGGGACCTGTTGGGGGCCGAGGAGCTGCGGGAGCTCCTCGACCCCGATGTCCTGGCCGAGCTCGAAGCGGAACTGCAGCGGACCGCACCGTCGTGGCGGGCCCGCAACGTCGACCAGGTCGAGGACCTGCTGCGATGGCTCGGCCCGCTGACCCGATCTCAGGTCGCACAACGGGTGGTCGACATCGACGCCGGCCAGGCCGTGGCCCAACTGCTCGAAGAGCGGCGGATCATCCCGGTGGCCAACGTGGCCGGAACCGGCAGCGCCCGGCGGGCCGGATCGGGCGGCACCACTTCCGAAAGCGTCGACGGCGAGTCCGGCCCGCCCGGCGACGATGAGGTCACCGTCGCCGCCGCCGAGGACGCGTCCAGACTGCGCGACGCGCTCGGTGTCGCCCTGCCACCCGGGTTGCCCGCGGTGTTCACCGAATCGGTGGAGGCACCGCTGCTCGACCTGGTGTCTCGCTTCGCCAGGACCCACGGTCCGTTCCTGACCCAGGAGGTCTGCCGTGCCCTGGGTGTCGAGCCCCACCGGGTCATCGAGTCGCTCGAGGAGTTGGAACGCCAGGGCCGGGTGGTCCGAGGCGAGTTCCGGCCAGATGGCATCGAGCGTGAATGGTGCCACAACGACGTGCTGCGGGTACTGCGCCGCCGCTCCCTTGCCGCCCTCCGCAAGGAGGTGGAGCCGGTCGAACAGGACGTGCTGGCCCGCTTCGTGCCGTCGTGGCAGCACGTCGGTTCCAAACTGCGGTCGGTCGACGGGTTGGCCGAGGTGTTGACCACCCTCCAGGGGGCGGCGCTGCCGGCATCGGCCCTGGAGGCCGACATCCTCCCGGCCCGGATCGACGGCTACCAGCCGTCGGATCTCGACACCCTGTTGACCGCCGGTGAGGTTGTGTGGGTCGGCGGGGGCTCGCTCGGCTCCAACGACGGCCGGGTCCGGCTGGTGTGGCGGGACCAGGTCCCGGCGCTGATTCCCGAGTCCGACCCCGACGAGCGCCCGGCGGCACCGATCCACGATGCCCTGCGGGCCCACCTGGCGGCCCGAGGCGCCTCGTTCTGGCCCGAGCTGGTCGGCGCGGCCCAGGAGGCCGGTTGCGACTACACCGACCAGGCCGTGCTCAGCGCCCTGTGGGACCTGGTGTGGGCCGGTGAGGTGACGAACGATTCGCTGACCCCGCTGCGAGCCCTGGTGTCGGGGTCGACGCCGAAGAAGCCGAGCGGCCGGACCGGTGGTCGGGCCAGACGACCCAACATGCGGGCCCTGTCACGCCTCGGCCCGGCATCGGGAACCGGCCGGTGGGCCCTGGTCGACGAGCTGCGAAAGGGCATGGGGATCATCACCCCGACCGAGGCAGCCACCAGCCGGGCGCTGCAACTACTTGAACGGTACGGGGTGCTGACCAGGGAGATGGCGCTTGCCGAGGGAGCCGAGGGTGGCTTCGCCGGCGTCTACCCCGTTCTCAAGGAGATGGAGGATCGCGGCCAGGTCCGCCGTGGCTACTTCGTGACCGGGCTCGGTGCAGCCCAGTTCGCCCTGCCCGGAGCGGTCGATCGGTTGCGGGACGAGCGCCAGAACACACTGCCGGACGAACCGCCACCGGTCATCACCCTGTCTGCGGTCGATCCGGCCCAGCCATACGGCGCGGCCATCCCCTGGCCGGAGACCGCTGGTCGTCCGGCGCGAGCCACTGGCTCCTACGTGGTGCTGCGCAACGGTCTTCCGTTGGTCTACTGCCACAAGGGCGGTCGCAGCATCACCGTCTTCGGCGGGGCGGTGGACGATCCGGAATGGACCGCGGCCCTGACCGCCCTGGTGACCGGTAAGCGGCTCCGCTCACTGGAGATCGAGAAGGTAAACGGCGACCCGACCGCCGAGCACCCGGAGATCCAGGACGCCCTGCTCGCCGGCGGCTTCAAGCCCGGGTACCGGGGTCCGACCTTCCGCCGGTAGGGGAGCGCGCCCGGCTGGCATGTTAGCTTGTCGGCGTGAACGCTCCGGAGCGGCCATACGGCGACAACTCGCTCTTCACACTGGCCCACGAAGACCAACAGGTCGAACCGGTGCTCCTGAAGTCGCTGGGTCCGACCGACGGCTACGAGCAATTCGACGTCGCCATCGTCGAAGCCGACGATGAGGGCGGTTTCGTTCATGGGCAACAGCTCGAGTCGGTCCGCCGGCGGGTGGAGGCGGTCAGGCGGGAGAACCCCAGAGGGGCGATCGTCGCGTGTTTCGTCCATGGCTGGCACAACAACGCCGACTGGAACAATCGCAACTTCATCAGCTTCCGGCGACTCCTCGAGGCGTTGATGTGGCGGGAACTCGAGGCCATGGAGCGGCGGGTGATCGGCGTCTACCTGGGTTGGAACGGGCGTCCGGATGATGGTGCCGGGCGGTGGATCGGCCGGGTTCCGGGGGTCAAGCACCTCACCTTCCCCGACCGCTACGACGCGGCGGGCGACATCGGGCAGGGCGAGCTGCTCTCGAGCTGCCTGGTCGATCTGACCGCGGCCTGCAAGGGTCCGACCGGTGGCGACCAGGCTCCACTGGTCCTGATCGGCCATTCGATGGGCGCCTTCATCCTCCAGAGCGCCGTTCGGGAGCTCCTCCGGCACCCGGACGAGCCGCTCGTCCAGCCGATCCAGTCGCTTGGCGGCCCCGTCACCATTTCGACCGACTCGGGACCTGGGCAGGCCATGCCGGATCTCCTGCTGTCGCTGAACTCGGCCGCCGAGTCCGAGGTGGCCCGCGACATCATCGCCTTCATGGGCAGGAACAACTGGCGCAAGCACTTCGACCCGCCCCCCGGCGGTGCAACGGTCGCACCCTACGACCCACCCCTGCTCATCTCGATGACATCGGCCAAGGACACTGCAACGAATTGGGTTTGGCGGGCCGGTCATTTCTTCCGGAAAGCGTGCACCGACGGCCACGACCCGGCGCTGGCCACCCACCTGTTCGCACGGTCGGGCGCCGCGGCCGCCTGCCCTCAGGCGCCGTACCGGGACTACGGCCAGCCCTGGCACTGCCTGCACAAGGACCTGCGGCCGGCGGTAACACCCCGGTTCCGCATCGACCTGCCAGATCATGATCGGTCGACGGGCCGGCCGCTGACGCACACCGCCTACGATCTCATCCCGAACGACCCTGGACTGTCGACGCCGTTCTGGCTCTTCCAGGTCCCAGGCGAGATCATCGCCGACCACGGCGACATCTTCAACTACCGGGCCGCGTCCCTGGTGCTGGCGCTCATCCAGGCGTCGGGCGTGCTGGCCTCTGCCGGCACCCGGTGGGACGAGAACTTCTCCGAGGCCGACCTCGGCTGACGGCCCCAACGGCTGCGCCTTCGACCGGCCGGTAGCTGGCATCGGGCTCATGGCGGGGCGGTCCTCCCCCCGCCGGGCCTACTCGCTGAACGACACCAGGATCGCTGCGTTGGCGATGACCATCAGGTCGGTCCCGTTCGGTGCCGCCACATCGAGTCCCCCGGCGGTCGGCGACACGGTGACCGTGCCGTAGGGCACCTGGGCCTTGATGCGGTCGTGATCGACGGCGGCCGGCTCCTTCACCGCGATCACCACCTCGACATGCATGTCATCGCGTGACTTGCCCGCCGCGGCGAAGAAGTTGAGGCTGCTGTGGCGCAATGCGTCCGACACCGCCCGTTCGGCCGCCTTCGTGTAGTCGCCACCGTGCACATCGACACCCATGCCCATCTCGGTGATCCATCGAACCAGAGCCATGCCCCAGCACGCTACACCGCGGCTCGGAACTCCGCCGATCCGACCGGAGCCCCATCGGTTCCTACGGTTGGGGTCGGTCGCCGGGGAAGGCCTCGTCAACCGGTTGGGGCTGGTGGTAGTCGCCGTGCTGGTCCATGAACAGCGCCGTGTCGGTTCGTAGCCCGGTCGGGGGATCGATCGAGCCGGCGGTGATCGACAGGTGCCACGGCTGATCGGCGCTTCGCCAGAACAGGCTCGATCCGCAGGTGCTGCAGAAGCCGTACTGCACGTCGGGGGCCGACTCGTACCAGGTGAGGGTGTCGGTGGTCAGGAAGGTGAGGTTGGCGATGTCGGTGGCGGTGGCGGCCATGTGGTGGCCGCTGAACCGCCGGCATGGTTCGCAGTGGCAGTCCGACACCGGCCGCAGCGGTCCGCTGGACAGCCACCGGACGCCGCCGCATTGGCAGCCACCGGCGTGGCGACGATCACCATCGGCGTCATCGGCTCCGGCGCCGGCCCGGCCGGTCGCCGGTTCACCGCTACCCGACGCAGCGCTCATGACAGCATGTCCGCCAGTCCACCGAGGCTCAATCCGATGCCCGGCCGGCCCGGTAGCGCTCGATGAGGGCGTTGGTCGATCCGTCGTGGGCCAACGGGTGGTCGGAGTGCAGTTCCGGTTCGATGGCGGTGGCGAGCACCTTGCCGAGCTCGACGCCGAACTGGTCGAAGGAGTTGATGCCCCACACCGCCCCCATCGTGAACACCTTGTGCTCGTAGAGGGCGATCAGCCGACCCAGGGTCTTCGGGTCGAGGCGTTGGGCCAGGATGGTGGTGGTCGGCCGGTTGCCGGTGAAACGCCGTTGGGGATCATCGTTGTCGGCCCCGAACGCCAGCGCCTCGGTTTGAGCGAAGAAGTTGGCCATCAGCAGATCGTGGTGGTTGCCGATCGGGTCGCTGGCCTCGATGAAGCCGATGAAGTCGGCCGGTATCAGCCGGGTTCCCTGATGGATCAGCTGATAGAAGGCGTGCTGGCCATTGGTGCCGGGCTCGCCCCACACGATCAGCCCCGAGTCGTAGGTGAGCCCCCGGCCCTGCTGGTCGACCCCCTTGCCGTTGCTCTCCATCTCCAGCTGCTGGAGGTAGGCGGCGAACCGGGCCAGGTGGTCGGCATAGGGGAGGATGGCATTGGACTGGGCGCCGAAGAAGTTGCCGTACCAGATCCCGATCAGGCCGAGCAGCATCGGCAGGTTCTCCTCGATCGGAGCGGTCCTGAAGTGTTGATCCATTTCGTGCATACCGGCCAGCAGGTCGGCGAAGCCTTCCGGCCCGATGGCCACCATCAGCGACAGGCCGACCGCCGATGGCAGCGAATACCGGCCGCCGACCCAGTCCCAGAAGCCGAACATGTTGGCGGTGTCGATCCCGAACTCGGCCACCCGTTCGGCATTGGTCGACACTGCGACGAAGTGCTTGCCGACCGCGTCGGCTCCCAGCGATTCGACGAGCCAATGACGGGCCGACCGGGCGTTGGTCAGGGTCTCGATGGTGCCGAAGGTCTTGGACACCACGATGAACAGCGTGGTTTCGGGATCGAGCCCCAGGAGGGCCTCGTGGAGATCGGTGGGGTCGATGTTGGAGACGAACTGCACACTGCGGCTGCGGTCGGCGTATGGCCGCAGGGCCCGATAGGCCATCGCCGGCCCCAGGTCGGAACCGCCGATCCCGATGTTGACCACCGCCGAGATCGGCTTGCCGGTGGCGCCGACCCAGCCGCCGCTGCGGACTGCATCGGCGAACTCGGCCATCTTGTCGAGCACCTCGTGGATCTCGGCCACCACATCGTGGCCATCGACGATCAGACGGTCGCCCTTCGGACGGCGCAGTGCTGTGTGCAGCACCGAGCGGTCCTCGGTGGTGTTGATCCGATCGCCTCGGAACATGGCATCGCGTCGCCCGCCGACGTCGGCAACCACCGCCAGGTCGGTCAGCAGGGCCCGGGTCTCGGTGGTGATGAGGTTCTTGGAGAAGTCGATGTGCAAACCGGCGGCGTCGACCGACAGGCGCTCGGCCCGGTCCGGATCATCGTCGAACAACCGTCGGAGCGTGCGGTCCTTCATGGCGGCGGCGTGGCGGCCCAAGGCCTGCCACTGGTCTGTCTGATCGATCGGCGATGACATGGGCCGAGCCTACGCGATCAACGAAGCCAGACCGCGCTGTCCGGCGCCAGGGTGCCGGCCACCGTCGCGTCGTCGCTGGAGAGCAGGATGTCCTGATGGTCGGGAAGATCGATGGCGGCATCGCCGAAGTTCACGACGCAAACCAGACCGCTGCCTCGGCGATAGCCGAAGCCGTCCGGGCCGAGGTCGTCCAACAACGACACCGCCTCGTCTGTCATTGCCCAGGTCCGCCGCAACGCCAGCGCGGCCCGATACATCGACAGGCTGGAAGCGTCATCGGACTCCTGGGCCCGAACCGCCAGGTCCGCCCACTCCGCCGGTTGAGGCAGCCACCCCGGTCCGTCGCCGAACCCGAACGAGGGGCCCTCCTGCTCCCACGGCAACGGTACCCGGCAACCGTCGCGGCCCTTGCGGGTGTGGCCGGATCGTTTCCAGACCGGGTCATCGAGCACCTCGGCCGGGAGGTCCCACACCTCGGGCAGGCCCAGTTCCTCGCCTTGATAGATGTAGGCAGAACCGGGCAGCCCCAAGAGCAGGAGTGCCGCCGCTCGAGCCCGCCGCCGGCCCCGCTCGACGTCGAGCAGTTCGGCCGGCCCGGTTGCCGGCCACGCCCGCCAGTTCGTGCCGTTCGGCAGACCGTAGCGGGTCGTCTCCCGCATCACGTCGTGGTTGGACAACACCCAGGTCGACGTCGAGCCGACCTTGGCCACGGCCTCGGTGGCCACCGCCACGATGTCTCGGAACGCCTTGGCCTGCCACGGTGCTTCCAGGAAGTCGAAGTTGAACGACTGGTGGTACTCATCCGGTCGCACGTACAACGGCAGCCGGTGCGGTTCGACCCACGCTTCGGCCACCATCATCCGGTCCCCGTCGTAGCCGTCGAGCACCGCTCGCCACCGGCGGACGATCTCGTGGATGCCATCGCGATCCCAGTGCGGGTGGTTTGCCTGACGGGGCGAGCCGAGGATCTCGACGGCGGCCGTTCCGAGATCGGGGAACGACATGTCCTTGACCAGGCCGTGGGCCACGTCGATTCGGAACCCGTCGATGTCCCGGTCGAGCCAGAACCGCAGCACCGCATCGAATTCGTCGCGGACCTCTTCGTTCTCCCAGTTGAGGTCCGGCTGCTCGGGGGCGAACAGATGGAGGTACCACTGGCCGTCCGCCAAGCGGCGCCACGCCGGTCCGCCGAACACGCTGGCCCAATCGTTCGGCGGCCGCGATCCGTCCGGGCCCCGGCCGTCGCGGATGTGGTACCGGTCTCGGGCCGGGTCGCCGGGGGCGGCGGCCACCGCTTCCCGGAACCAGGCGTGCTGTTCCGAGGTGTGGTTGGGAACGAGGTCGGCGATGACCCGGATGTCGTGGGCGTGGGCTTCGGCGATCAGCCGCTCGGCGTCTTCGAGGGTGCCGTAGCGGGGTTCGATGCTGCGGTAGTCGGCAACGTCGTAGCCGCCGTCGGCCAACGGGGATTGGTACCAGGGGTTGATCCAGATGGCATCGATGCCGAGCCGCCGCAGATAGGGCAGGCGGTCCCGGAGCCCGTTGATGTCGCCGGTGCCGTCACCGTCCGCGTCTGCAAAGGATCGGAGGTAGACCTGGTAAACGACCCCTCGGCGCCACCAGTGAGCGGGTTCGGTCGATGACGGTTGCACGGTTCCTGAGCTCATCGGAAGAAACGCTACCGTCCATCGGCCGCTGGTCGACCGCCGTTCCAGGCGGTCGAGGCGGCAGACTGATCGACGTGCCAGAAGGCGACACCATCCACCGAACCGCGGCCCGACTGCAGCCGGTCCTGGCCGGCAGGACCGTGTCCCGGTTCGAGGCGCAACGGCTGGTCGAGGTCGGGACCGAAGCCGGGTACGACGATCGACGGTGTCGAGGCGAGAGGCAAGTACCTGCTGATCCACTTCGGCGACGGGCAGACCCTGGAAACCCACATGAAGATGACCGGGAGCTGGCACATCTACCGAACCGGAGAGCGGTGGCGCCGATCGACGGCATCGGCCAGGGCGGTCATCGAGACCGAAGACGGCTGGACCGCGGTCTGCTTCTCGGCGCCACACGTGAAGCTACGACGCACCGGCCGACGGGCCGGACCACCTCGGCCCCGATCTCTGTGCTCCCACACCGGACCTGGCCGAGGCGGTCCGCAGGTTCGCCCGTCGCGGGGACGACGATCCGGTGATGGACGCCATGCTGGACCAGCGGATCTGCTGCGGGGTCGGCAACGTCTACAAGAGCGAGGTGCTGTTCGCCTGCGAGCTGCATCCATCGACCCCCCTGCGGTCGGTACCGCACGAGCTGCGGGTCCGGCTGGTGGCCACCGCCCATCGCCTGCTGCGTCAGAATCTCGGAGCGGGGCCGAGGGTCACCGTTGCCGGCACCGGTCCCGGTGGTGCCGGGGGGCTGGCGGTGTACGGTCGCAAAGGACTGCCGTGCTCGAAGCTGCGGCACCGCCATCGCCTACGCGGTCGCTGGCGAACATGACAGAAGCCACCTATTGGTGTCCCAGCTGCCAACCGGCCCCGGTCGGACGGTCGCCGGCGGCACCGAGCTGATCGCTCTGCTGTCGGCCCCGATGTCGGGGCCGATCGTTTGCCGGTGTCGACGCCATCTCCCACCTGCATCGTTGCGGCCGGCGGTGCACGGATCGCTCGTGGCGACCGTTGTAGGGTCTGGACCCTATTGTCGAAATCCGCTGAATATGGCTGACTGAGGTCACGCTTGGACGGGGCAGAAGGGCTATCTCCCTGTCGAGACGCAAACCGGGATGACCCGGTTCCGGTCTCCGCAGCCTGCGGGTGGGCTGCGGTGACCGGTATTCCCCGACTTCGGCCGCTACCGGTCGGTAGACTCACCAGTTCAATGGCCATCGAAACGAACTGCCGGTCGTGTGGTCTACGGCTGGCCGACAATGCCCGCTTCTGCTCGAACTGTGGGGCGTCACAGGCCACCGTCGACGAGGAGCGGCGCATCGTCACCGCCCTGTTCGCCGACATCGTCGGCTTCACCGCCTTCGCCGAGCGTCGCGACCCCGAGGAGATAAAGCATCTCGTCGACCGTGCCTTCGCTCAGCTCACCGAGGACATCACCAGTTTCGGTGGCGTGGTCGACAAGATCGTCGGCGACCAGATCGTTGCGCTGTTCGGAGCGCCGATCGCCCACTCCGATGACGCCGAGCGTGCAGTTCGGGCCGGGCTTCGCATGCAATACACCGTTGAAGGGCTGGGGGCCGAACTCGGCCCGAACGTGGCCATCCGCATCGGGATCAACACCGGCGAGGTGCTGGTCGGCAGCACAACCACCGGCGGCGACTACACCGCCATGGGTGACGTGATGAACTCGGCGTCCCGGCTCCAGGAACTGGCCTCCGCCGGTCAGGTACTGGTGGGAGACAGCACCAAGAACGCCGCCGGCGACTCGGTCCGATTCAAAGCCGTCGGCGCCCTGCCGGCCCGGGGCCGCGAGGACCCGCTCGAGGCGTGGATCGCGCGTCGAGGCCACAAGACCGCCCGGAGCCAGGCGCCGCAAGGCGGAACTGTTCGTCGGCCGTGAGCGGGAGCTGGCGTTCCTCGAGGCGCAGGCCATGATGGCCTTCGATCTGAACGTGGCCCAGCTCTGCGTAGTGCTTGGCGAAACCGGCATGGGCAAGACGAGGCTCATTCAGGAGACCGCCGACCGGCTGTCCGAGCAGGTGGAACTTGTGGTCGTCCAGGGCCGCTGTGTCGCCTACGGCGAGGCCAACGTCTGGTGGCCGATCGGTGAGGTGTTGCGGGACCTGTTCGGCCTCGGGCCCGACCTGACCAGAACCGAGGCTGCGGCCCGGCTGGAAGCGGTGCTCGACGACCGGTTCGGCCGGGGCAGCCCCGAGATCGCCCGCTGCGTCACTGCCCTGTTGCACACCTGGGCTACGAGACCCCGCTGCGGGGCAGCGATCGAAACCGGAACCGATCCGAGGTGATGTTGGCCGTCACCCAGGTCCTGGAGTTCGAACTGCGGCGGCGGGCCGTCGTGATGGTGCTGACCGACATGCACTGGGCCGCCGAGGCGGTGTGGGCACTGCTCGACCATGTGCTGAGCGAGCTGGCCAGGACACCCCTGGTGGTGATGGTCTCGGCCCAGACCCTCGACGAGCAGGAGCTGTACGGCAGCCGCCACGTCGGGTCGGTGATGCGGCTCGGTCCGCTGCGAGACGACGACGCCCGCAGATTGCTGGAGGAGGTTGGTGGCGAACTGTCGGACGCTGCATCCGACGAGCTGGTGTCCCGCAGCGGTGGCAACCCGTACTTCCTCGAGGAGCTGGCCGGCTTCGTGACCGAGGAGCGGGGTCCGCTGCGGACCAGCGCTGGGCTTCGGGCCGGGTCGTCGGCCGATCTCGACGCGCTGCCGGACACGCTGCGAGGCATCGTGGCGGCCAGGCTCGACTCGCTGGAGCCGGGTCAGCGGGCGCTGATCCAGGACGCATCGGTACTCGGGCGCAGCGGTTCGCTGGCCGGACTGACCACCCTGGCCGCCCAGGGCCGGGGGGCGGCCGACATCCACGCCGACCTGGCGAGCCTCATCGCCGAGGACCTGTTGGCGGTCAACGGCTCCCGCTACGAGTTTCGCTCCGACCTCGTACGCGACGTGGCCTACGGCACGCTGACCAAAACGGTGCGGGCCCAGCGGCACGCCGGTATCGCCCGCTACCTCGAGGCGTCGCAGACGGGGCGAATCCGCAATTCGGTTGTGGTTGCCATCGCCGAGCACTACCGGGCCGCGGCGCAACTGTCGGCCGAGGTGGCGCCGGTCGCAGACGTCGACCAGACCGAGATGCTCGACCGGGCCCTGTACTGGTTGGACCAGGCCGGCTACCGGGCTCTGGAGGTCGGGGAGTCGGTCCAGGCCGAGCGGTGGTTCGATCAGGGCATCGAGTTGGCGGGAGACGATGCGGCCCTGGCCCGTTTCCTGTTCGGACGGGCCCGAGCCCGATGTGAGATCCACGACATCGCCGGGTCGCGGCTCGATCTCCATCGCCTGGATCCGCTGCTGGGCCACGATCCGATCCTGGCCGCCAGATCCCTGGTGGTGCGGGGCGACGTCGATCGCAAGGCCGGCGATCTCGATCGGGCCGCAAACGAGCTCAGGGAGGCGGCCGACCGGCTGGCGGTACTCGATGAACCGGTCGAACAGGCACTGGCGCTGCGGCTGCTCGGTCTGACCGAGATGGATCGGGACGACGACCAGCTGGCCACCCAGGCGCTCAACTCGTCGCGGGTGGTGGCATCCAAGGCCGGCGATCGCCGGAGCGAGGCATGGGCGTTGCAGAGCCTGGCCTGGCACGCCTTCGT
>CAVQRR010000013.1:0-323040 GCA_963715325.1 uncultured Acidimicrobiales bacterium | reverse complement strand
GGCCTTCTGCTAGGTTCACCCCATGGCGACGGCCACGGTGCCAAAACTGCGAAAGGCCCTCAAGGTCAAGCCTCCGGGCCTGGCCACCGAGCGGGACCTCTGGGATCAAGGCCATGCCACGGTGGTCGGCGTTGACGAGGTGGGCCGGGGCTCGTGGGCCGGGCCGCTCAGCATCGGGGCGGTGGTCGTACCCAAGGACCGTCGGCTCTACAAGCTCCGTGACTCCAAGCAACTGACCGAGCCGGAACGGGAAGCCCTGTTCGATCGCATCACCGACTGGAGCGACGCCTGGTCGGTTGGCCACGTGAGCCACGCCGAATGTGATCGACTCGGGATGTCGGCCGCTCAGAAACTGGCGGCCCGGCGGGCCATCGAGGGCCTCGGGATCGTAGTCGATGCGGTCATCCTCGACGGCAATTGGGACTTCGTCGGTCATCCGGTCACCAGGAAGGTGATCCGCGGTGACGCCAAGTGCCTGTCGATCGCCGCCGCGTCGATCGTGGCCAAGGTGGTGCGGGATCGCTACATGCGATCGCAGGCCGAGCTGTACCCCGGCTTCGACTTCGAGCTCAACAAGGGCTACCCGTGCCCCCGCCACAAGACCGCCCTCCAGGGCTACGGCCCGACGGCCATCCACCGCCGGTCGTGGGTTTTCATGGACTCGCTCACCTGGTCCGGATCGCGGCGGCTGCCGCCCGGTGGTCAGGCCCGGCTGTTCCCGCCCCCTCCGGCTCGAGACAAGCGGCAGGATTGACCCCAGGGGCACCGCCGTGGAGGAACCTCGCAGAGAAACGCCTCCGGCGGTTCGGAATCAGCCGGCGTAGACCGTTTCCTCGAACACGATCCCGTTCTCCAGGGTCTTGTGCACCGGGCACTTCTGGGCGATCTCGATCAGCCGCCTCCGGGTGGCTTCACCGAAGTCGCCGTCGATGAAGATCCGGGAGGTCACACGGTCGATCATGCCGCTGTGGCTGTCGTCGCACTGGGCGCAGTCGTCGGCATGGATCATCTCGTGGCTGTACTCCACCGACAGCGAGGTCATCTCGATGCCTTTGCGCTTGGCGTACATCGACAGCGTGATCGTGGTGCAGGCCGCCAGCGATCCGAGCAGCAGGTCGTAGGGGTTGGGGCCGGTGTTGTCTCCGCCCAGATCGGTCGGTTCGTCCGCCCGCCAGGTGTGGACCCCGTTGGTGATGTTCACCCGGTAGTCGCCGAGCAGTTCTGCGGTTATCGATGCCATGAGAAGTTGAACCTCGGGTTCCTGGGCGACGATTCCCGATCCCGGCCGACCGGTGCCGCCCTACCGCCGGTCCAGCTCGGGGTTCGATGGTCGGCCGACGCCGGTGCGCCCGATATCGGCCTGTTCGGCGGCCACCATACCCGACCCGTATGCTTCGGAGTCCACCGTGTTGCGCCGCTCGGTGCGCAGGTCGTGGGCCGCCCGCAGCGCCTCGTCGGCCAGAACGTTGGTCGGTACCAGGGCGTTCCCGGCCGCGGCAGCCGATTGTCGGGCTGCCCGCAGCCGTTCCAGCACCTCGTGGGTCCAGCCGATGGCATAGCTCATCCTCGATCGGGGCCGATCGTTGAGGATGGCCAGCCGCAGCTGCGGCAGGAGGTGGTCGACCAGCCTGCAGGTCACCTCGGCGTCGACGTCCGTGCCGAACATCACCACCCTGGCCCAACCCCGGCCGGTTCGGTGGGCAACCGAGCAACGGTTGAGCTCGGCCACCCCGGAGTACAGGTAGACGACACCTCGGGTGGCATTGCCCCAACCGCCGATCTGGATTGACCGCTCCCGCATGTCGGCCCGATTCAACCGCAGCTCACCCTCGTCGATCTGGTGGCGGGTGATCAGCGACTGGGCCTTGGCCAGGAAGGCCTGCCGTTCCGGTTCGTGCTCGGTGCTCTCGGCCTTGGCCAGCAGGGCCGCCACTTTGCCGATCAGGCTGTCACGGGACACGCCGACCAGTATGGCCAAGCCCGGTGACGATTCCGGTGACCACCACCGCCGGGCCCGTCGTCCGGGGCGCCCGAAACCGATCGCTCGGTCTATCGTTTTGGCGATGGCCACACCCTCCCCCCAGCACCAGAACCCCGCACGCTCCGATCGAGGGATCGATCTCAACTTCGGCCGCGACATGGTGGCCATTCCCGGCCCGTCGATCATGCCGGATCGGGTCCTCACCGCCATGGCCCGGCCGATGCCCGACATCTACTCCGGCGAGCTGGTGGAGACCTCCGACGAGATCTTTCGCCGGTTGCCCGGCCTGGCCCGAACCGAAGGCCACCCGTTCGTGATCATCTCCAACGGACACGGGGCATGGCAGATGGCGATCTGCAACACGTTGGCCCGGGGCGACAAGGTGCTGGTGCTGGAGTCCGGTCGCTTCGCCATCGCCTGGGGTGAGCTGGCCGGGGTGTCGGGGATCAAGATGGAGGTCCTGGCCGGGGGAGACGACCGCCCGGTCGATCCCGCTGCGCTGCAGGCACGTCTGGCCGACGACCCCGGCCACGAGATCAAAGCGGTGCTCACCGTCCAGACCGACACGGCCACCTCGGTCCGCAACGACGTGGCTGCGCTGCGGGCGGCCATCGACGGGGCGGACCATCCCGCGCTGTTCATGGTCGATTGCATCGCCTCGCTCGGCTGTGAGCCGTTCGAGATGGACCGCTGGGGCGTCGACGTCACGGTCGCCGCCTCGCAGAAGGGGCTGATGGTCCCGCCAGGGTTGGCATTCGTCTGGGCCAACGACAAAGCGGTTGCCGCCTACGAGCGGTCCGACATCCACGTCGGCTACCTCGACTGGGGTCGGCGGCTGAACCCGAGCCAGCACTACGAGCTCTACAGCGGAACACCACCGGTGTCGCACCTGTTCGGGCTGCGGGAGGCCCTGGCCATGATCGAGGAGGAGGGCCTCGAGGCCCGCTGGGCTCGACACCGGGCCATGGCCGCCGCGGTGTGGGCCGCGGTGGACGGTTGGGCGACCGACGGCGCCATCGGCTTCAACATCGCGGACCCCGCGGCCCGCTCGACCGCCGTCACCACGATCCGCACCGGTGCCATCGACGCAGACGAGGTCCGGCGGCGCTGCGCCGAAGGAGCCGGGCTCACCCTCGGACTCGGGATCGGGGACTTCGCCGGACGGGCGTTTCGCATCGGTCACATGGGTCATCTCAACCCGCCGATGCTGCTCGGCACGCTCGGGACCATCGAGGCCGCAATGGTCTCCATGGGGGCGCCGCTGGGGTCGTCCGGCGTGGCCGCCGCCGCGGCCGCGTTGGCCCCTCATCTGGAGTAGGGCCGGCTCGGCCGGCCTCGACCTCGGGACCTGCGGCAGAATTGGCCCCAGGGGCACCCCTTCCAGCCGACGACGGTCGCCAGGTACACGAACGGCTCCCGCGAATCTCGTGGAGGGGTTGCTCCGTAACCCCGACTCAGTCGGCTCGTTGGGTGCCGACCGCCAGGTCCTTGAACGGACTCACGGTGTCGATGCCGGGCTCCTTGGGAAGGCCGAGGACCCGCTCGCCCATGATGTTGCGCAGCACCTGATCGGAGCCACCGGCGATGGCCATACCCGGCATGCCGAGCACGTAGCCGGCCCACGAGAACGTGCCCCACTCGCCGCTGTCCGCAACCAGTTTCGGGCCGAGCACACTGGAGACGAAGGCCGAGGTGCGGCGCATGTTCTCCGTCAACAACAACTTCGCCCCCGACATCTCCGGGCCCGGCAGTTGACCTCGCTTCATCGCCGTCACCGACCGCTGGTTGTTGTAGTGCAGGACCCGACCACGGATGTAGATGTCCATCAGGTCCTGGCGGATCAGGGGGTCGTCGGCCAGGCCGAAGTGGTGAACCATCTCCTTGAGCCTGGTGAAGCCGCTGCCGGCGCTGGGACCACCGCCGATCGAGGCCCGTTCGTTCATCAGGGTCGTCAGCGCCACCCGCCAGCCGTCGTTGACCTCGCCGAGCCGGTGGGTGTCCGGGATCCGGACCTCGTTGAAGAACACCTCGTTGAAGTTGGCCCCGCCGGTCATCTGCCGTAGAGGACGGATCTCGATGCCCGGGGCCTTCATGTCGACGATGAACCCGGTGAGGCCCTTGTGCTTCGGCAGGTCGGGGTCGGTCCGACAGATCACCTCGCCGACGTCGGAGTAGTGGGCGCCGGAGGTCCAGACCTTCTGACCGGTGACGATCCACTCGTCGCCGTCGCGATCGGCCCGCATCTGGAGGCTGGCCAGGTCCGAGCCGGCGCCCGGCTCGGAGAAGAGCTGGCAGCCGACGAGGTCGCCTCGATACAGCTTCGGCAGCAGCTCGACGGCCACGTCGGGGTTGGCGTGGTCGGCGATCGTCGGCGCCACCATGCCGAGGCCGATGCCGAAGAAGCTCTGGTTCGGCACATCGAACCGGTTCTCCAGCTCGCCGTATGCCTGATCGTGGAGCCGGGTCAGCCCCCGGCCGCCCATCGCCGGGTCTCCGGTGATCCACCCCAGCCCGGCGTCGTATCGTTTCGCCCGCCAGGCCTGGGCCTCGGCCAGCTCCTGTCGTTCCTTGTCCCGGTCGACCGTCTCGAACAGCGAGGCGTCGTCCGGGCCTTCACCCCAGACGAAGTCGGTGGCCTCGGCCTTCGGCTCGGCGTTCGCCTCCAGGAACTCGAGACATTCGGCACGGAATTCTTCAACGGTGATTTCGGCCATCGGCCAACGATAATCGCCCGGCCTTGACCGGGCCCATTCTGCCGGTTGTCGCTACCCTTGAGACGTGATCGAAAGTACGTCCAGCAACCATCGCCGATCGTCAACCGGATCGACGATGCGGCGCAGGAGCGCAAGGCAGTTGGCCGGCGACGCTGATCTCGTCATCGCCGGCTTCGGTGGTTGGACGCTGTTCGTGTGGGGTGGGCGGCTGCGAAACCTGTGGATCGAGCCCGGCGGACTCGGCGCGGCCGGCCGCTGGTCGCTGCTCGGAGCCGTCGGCTTCACCGCACTGGGAGGCGCCGTCGTCGGGTCCTGGGTCTGCGCCCGCCTCCGACGTTCGCCACGACTCGGACGTTTCGCGCCCCTCGATCGGCTGACATCTGCCGTGGGCTCGGCGGGGGCCCGGCGGCTCACGGTCTTGGCCCTGGCCGCGCTGACCGTCGCCGTGTGGTCGATCCGGGCGGTGGAGATCGCGACCGACGATCATCCGGTCGGGTTCATCGCGGTGCACGTCGTGCTGGCGGTGGTGTCCATCGGGCTGGCCGTCCTTGCCGCCCGGCGGGTGATCGGTGGGGCCGACGATCGATCTGCGCCCTCGATGGAAACATCACCGGTCGGCTAGCCTGCTCGCCATGGGTGAGCCAGTGACCGTCATCGAAACCGCCTCCAGCCGGCCGGGTTACATCCGGTTCGACACCAACCGGACCTTCACCGGCATGGGCCACGAGAGCTACATGGCCGGCGAGACGATCTATGGTGATCGGCCGCCGGACGTGATCGCCAAGCAGCTGTTCGAGACCGGCAAGGTGTCCGAGGTCCACGTCTACGCCCAGGCCATCACCGTGAAGCTGACCGATGGTCGCGACTCGGCCGGCCTCAAGGAGATCATCGAGGAGCTCTACACCTACTATCGGCCCGGTGTCGAAGTGCCGACGCCGGAGTCGTTCGCCGCCGAGAGTTGATCGTCCGAAACGCCCCGGCTCGGGTCGGTCTTCTGGGAAACCCGTCCGACGGCTACGGCGGTCGTACCCTCGGCCTGGCCGTCCCCCGGTTCGAAGCCACCGTGACCCTGGAGCCCGCAGACCGGTTGGAGATCGTGGCGAACGACGACGACGAGCCGCGTTGGGACTCCGTCGGAGATCTGGTGGATCGGGTCGACCGCCAGGGCTATGGCACCGGGCCACAGTTGTTGGCGGCGACGGTGCGGACCTTCGCAGACGTCGCGGAATCGGTGGAGCACCGGGGTTTCGAGCGTCACGCCTTTCGGCTCAGCTACCGAACGTCGATTCCCCGGCAGGTCGGGCTCGGCGGCTCCTCGGCGCTGGTCATCGCCACACTGCAAGCCTTGGCCGAGCTGACCGGCATCGACGTACCGTCGACCGTGCTGCCCTCGATCGCTCTGCGGGTCGAGACCGACCAGCTGGACATCAGCGCCGGCCTGCAGGACCGGGTGGTGCAGACCTACGGCGGCCTGGTGGCCATGAACTTCGGCGACATGACCACAAACGCCCGGTTCGGGGTCAGCCACGGCGAGTACCGGACGGTCGATCCGGCCAACCTGCCGCCGCTGTTCCTGGCCTACCGGGAGGGGGCCGCCGAGCCGAGCGACGGCTATCACCGGTTGTTGCGGCAGCGGTTCAACGAGGGCGACGGCGCAATCCGGGAGACCCTGCGCACCATGGCAACGCTGGTCGTCGAGGGCGAGGCTGCGCTGCGGTGGGGGGACGGTGATCGCTTCGCCGACCTGATGGCGGAGAACATGCGGTTGCGGAAGCTGCTGGGGCCGATTCCGGCCCGGCAACTGGAGCTGGTGGAGGCCGCCGAGGGGTGTGGTCTCGCCGCCACCTTCGCCGGCTCCGGCGGTGCCATCGTCGGCGCCTTTGGCGACGATGATCAGCTGGAGACGTTGCGTTCCCGGTTGGCCGCGCTCGACGCCGTCACGTTGGCCCTCGCTCCTTGAGCGCGGCGTTCGAGCCGAGTCGGCCCAAACCACCGATTCGGCTGTCAGCGGCCGGCGATCACCTCGGCGACAGCGGCGGCGCCATGCTCGCCGACTGCGATGGTGTAGTGGTTGGTGTCGGCCACCAAGCCGGCCTCGAGGTGGGTCAGTGTCGCCACTGCGGCCTCGATCTTCTCGGCGGTGTAGAGCCCTGGCGACTGGTCGAGGATGCCCCGAGGGGCCCACAGCAGGGTGGTCGGGACGGCGATGCGCTGCAGCGCCGATGATGCCTGGGGGTCGACGATGGCGGCCCCACCGTCTTCCAGCACCGCCGGTTTCTCGACGCTGGAACGCACCTCGCCCTCGGGGGTGATGACGGCGTCGTAGCGAACATAGGCCTCGGCGGCCGGAGGCCAGGCGTTCGGCGGTTGAAAGGCCGGGTGCTCGGCGAAGAATCGCACGTATGCCTCGACGTCGGGCCATCGCTGATCGAGTCGATCCAGCGCCGGGCCGATGACCGACCGTATGACCGCCTCCACGTCGGTGTCCGGCGGCAGATCGACCGGTAGGGGGAGCCCGCCGTCGACCAGGACCAGCCGTTCGACCCGCTGGGGATGGCGTTCGGCGGCCAGGGCGGCCACGAAGGCTCCCATCGAGTGACCGACCAGCGGAGCCGACGGGCAATCGAGGTGATCGAGCACCGCGACGAGATCGTCGGCGTGACGAGCCAGGCCATACGGGCCGGGGGTGTCGGCGCTGCCGGCTCGTCCCCGGTGGTCGACCGCGACCAGGGTCAGGTTGTGGTCGCCGCCGGCCCGGTCGCTCGCCAGCAACTCACCGACCCGCTGCCACGACAGATGGTTGGCGGTGATGCCGTGGGAGGCCAGGACGACCCGCTCACCGCCACCCCACTGGCCGACGGTGAGCGCGCCGTCGTCGACCGGGACTTCGAAACGTCGATAGTCGACCGTCATGGCCAAGATGGTACCCGACCGCGGTCGGGCCGGCCGGGGGCGTCGGCGGCACCTGGCGCACCGTCATCGTGGCGTCGGTATCGGGGTCGGGGTCGGCTCCCGCACGGCGACGATCGTCAGCGCGGTGGTGACGGCGGCCAGGACGGAGGCCAGGACCATGAGCAGGCGGAAACCCTGGTCGATGATCAGCAGCGAGGCCAGGAGGCTGGCGGCGGCTCTGGCCACGATGGACAGCCCGACCGATCGGCCGATGACCTCGGCTCGGGCGTTCGGGTCGAGTTCGGCCACCAGGGGAATGGCGGATACGAGGCCGAACTCGAAACCGAGGAAGGCCAGCACCAGCAGGCCGAGCCCGGCAGCCAGCGGTGGATCTCCAACGCCGGCGAGGCCGGCCAGGCCGACGGTGAGAACCAGCGCCCCGAAGGCAACCGAATTCCGCTTGCCGAGGCGGTCGGTCAGTCGAGACGAGGAGAACGACGCCAGCAGTTCGGCGACGCCGACCGCCACGATGGCGAACCCGACCTGGGCCGCGTCGAAGCCGTAGGTGTCCTCGAGCCAGATTCCGTGGCTGAACACCAGGAGCTGGGCCGCACCGTTGAGGAGGGTGAACGACGCCAGGGCCATCCAACCCGACAGCGACAGCGTCGGGCGGTCCCGAGGTCCCGAGGTCGCACTGAGATTGCTCGGGCAGCCGTTTCGCCAACAGGGCGGTCAAGGGCACGGTGGCCAGGATCAGCGCCGTCGGGGCGGCTCGCCAGCCCAGTCGGTCGATGGCCAGCCCCATCGTCGGCAGGCCGACCAGTGCCGCCCCGGCCCAGGTCATCTCGATCTGACCGGTGGCCCGACCCCGCCGCTCGTATGCCACCTCGTGACCGACCCAGGCGTTCATGCCGACGAGATAGCCGATCCGTCCGAGACCGAAACAGACCAGGCCGATCACCACCCCGACCGACCCGAGGGTGAACAGGAGCATTCCCAGCGCTCCCAGAAGTCCACCGGCCAGCATCACCCTGCGGGTGCCGATGCGATCCGAGGTGCGGCCGACGAACGGCGCGCTCAGGCCGCTCAGGTCCCGCAGCGACAGCAGCCGTCCCAACCGCTCGACGTCGATCCCGGTGCCTCGCGACAACTCCGGCAGGAACGTGAACATCATCCTCGAGCCGGTGTTCATCACCAGCCGGAGCACGATCATCGTCGGCAGAGAACGGCGGACCTCCGATCGGAAGGCCGACTGGCGGTGGCTCGTCGATGGGGGTCGAGGGTTGTGACGCCGCCGCTGGAGCGGTTGGAATCTCAGGTCGACCCGGGCTGATCTCCGGCCGAGTCATCGGGCCCGGTGGCGGGGGGATCGACTGCATCGATTGCATCAACGGTGTCGGCTGCATCGACGGTGTCGACTGGGCCGCCGGCACCGGCGTTGGCGTCGTCACTGGACGTTCCCGGCTTGAACCGGTCGCCTGTCTTGGCGCCCGCCTTCTTCAGGCTCCCGCCGACCTGGGCACCGACCTCGCCGAAGGTGTTGATCATGGCGTCGCGCAGCAGTACGCCGATCTCCTTCAGATCGGTGCGAACCGCCGGGTCCTGTGCCGCGTGGCTGAAGCTGGCGAAGGCGTCCTGCAGTTTGTCGCCGAGGTCCTCGATCGCCGCTTTTGTCTCGCCGGGCTTGGCGGAGTCGTCCGACTCGTCTTCCTCCTGTTCGAGGTGGAGCTTCAGCTTGAGCCCGAGGCCTTCCATCTTGCTCTTGACTTCTTTCCAGTCGTCTTGCGCCATGTCGAGTCTCCTTGTTGCTTGCGATCAGGTTATCGGCGGGGGACTGTTCGACCAGGGTCTCCGGTCCCTTGCTTTATCGAACATGTGTTCGATAGGATGGATCGATGGTGCTCGTCGACCATCAAGCCGATGCGATGGTGGAACGGGTCCCGGATCCGCTCGCCCGCCCGGGTCCATCCGGCCGCCAGGGTCCATCCGGCCGCCAGGGTCAGTCTGGCCGCCAGGGTCAGTCTGGCCGCTCGGGTCAGTCTGGCCGCTCGCTACGATCGGCTGCGATCGGCCGGCGGGTTGCACCGGTCACCATGGCGAACGAGCAGCTCCTGGTGGTGCCGACGGCACTGGTGCCGTTGTTTCCCGGCGGCGGCCTGCAGCGGGGTTGGTCCGTCGGGGTGACCGGTCACGGCGGATGGTCTTTGGCCATGGCGCTGCTCGGTGCCGCACTGGGTGCCGACGGGTGGTCGGCCTGTGTGGGATTGGAGGCGTTCGGTCTGGTGGCGGCCGATGAGATCGGGGTTCGGCTCGATCACGTCCTCATGATCGAAACCCCCGGCCCCCAGCAACTGGCCACGGTGGTGGCGGCGTTGATCGAGGCGGTCGACGTGGTCTGTCTCGGTCCAACGGCATCGATCGGGATTCGGGACTCCAGGCGGCTGATGGCCAGGGCCAGGGAGCAGAACTCGGTGCTGTTCCATCTCGACGGTGGCCGATCGTGGCCCCAGGCCCTCGATGTCACCCTTCATGTCGAGCCCGGAGATTGGACCGGTATCGGCGCCGGTCACGGCCGCCTCCAGTCTCGCTCGATGTCGATCACCGCGGTCGGGCGCCGATCGATGGCCAAACCGAGGCGGGTCGAGGTGTTGCTCCCCGGCCCGAGCGGAGGTGTCGAGTGTGTCGAGGTTGCTCCCATCGTTCCCGCCGTGCCGGTTGTTCGGGAGTCGGGGGTTCGAGAGGTTCGAGAGGTTCGAGGGGTTCGAGAGGAGGTGGGGGAGTGGCAGGCCTCCGCATGACGGTGGTGTGGTGTCCGGACTGGCCGGTGGTGTCCTGGGGAGTACCCCTCGATGAGCCTGCGGCGGTGCTCGTGGCCAATCGGGTGGTGGCAACAAGCCCTGCGGCCAGGGCCGGCGGGGTTGCCGTCGGGCAGCGACGCCGGGAGGCCCAGGGCCGGTGCCCGGAGCTGGCGGTGCTCGACCGGGACATCGATCGGGAGGCCCGGTTGTTCGAACCGGTGGCCGCCGCCCTCGATGCCATCACCCCCAGGGTCGAGGTCACCGGTCCCGGGCTGGTTGGTTTCCCAACCCGGGGCCCGTCTCGATTCTTCGGCGGTGACCGATCGTTGGCCGAAAAGTCGATGGCCCTGATCAGGCCGGTTCTCCCTCGTCGGGTTCCGGTTCGTGTTGGCATCGCCGACGGTGTGTTCGCCGCTCGCCTGGCTGCCAGAGCCGCTCGACCCGTCGGCGGCGCCAGGCCCGATGCCGCCGCGGCCTCCGATGTCGTAGTCGTAGCCGGGGCCATCAGGGTGATCGAGCCGGGCCACACACCGGCGTTCCTGGCAGACCTGCCGATCGCCACCCTCGACATGCCGGAGCTGACCGAGGTCTTCGTCCGCCTCGGTTTGACCACATTGGGGTCGCTGGCCCAGCTCTCGGCGGCCGACATCGTCGGCCGGTTCGGTCGCGACGGTTTGCTGGCTCATCGGTTGGCCCGAGGCGAGGACGATCATCCCCCGGATCTGCGTCGGCCCGCCCCCGATCTGGCGGTCACCTGGGTTTTCGAACCACCGGCCGATGTCATCGAACGGTGCGCCTTTGCGGCAAAGGCGCTGGCCGATGAGTTGCACCACGATCTGGCGTCCCAGGGCCTGTCCTGCACCAGGGTGGCCATCGAGGCCGAAACCGAGGCCGGTGAGCGGCAGATGCGGCTCTGGCGTGATCAGGGGGCGCTGTCGGCGGCGGCCCTGGCCGATCGGGCCCGCTGGCAGCTCGACGGCTGGTTGAACCAGGGTGAGAACAGCCGGCCATCGTCGGGGATCGCCCGCCTGACCCTGCTCCCCGACGAGGTGGTGGCGGCCAGCGGCCGTCAGCTCGGCCTCTGGGGCTCCCGCAACGATCGTTGCCACGATGTCACCCGGGTGGTCGCTCGGCTGCAGGCCATGCTCGGTCCGGATGCGGTGACCGTTCCCGAGTATCGGGGCGGGGTGGGGCCGGCTGAACAACTACGTATGGTCCCCGCCGCGGTGATCGACCTGGCCGAGGAGCGGCCGGCAACCTCCCGCCGGTGGATCGACGAGCCCTGGCCCGGCCGGATCCCGCCTCCCTCACCGGCCCGTGTTCACCCCGACCCGCTGCCGGTGGCGTTGGTGGACGGCCAAGGTCGAGCCATCGGGGTCAGTGGGCGGGGGGAGTTGAGTGGGAAGCCCGACGCCCTCCACGGTCTCCCCGATCGAGCGGCCGGCGATCAGGGGTCTGCCGGTCGGCGGTCGGCGGTCCGGCGGATCGTTTCCTGGGCCGGGCCGTGGCCTGCCGAGCAGCGGTGGTGGGATCCGCTGACCTCTCGGCGGCGAGCTCGTCTGCAGGTCGTGCTCGACGATCGGTCGGCCCATCTGCTGGCGCTGGAACGGCAGGTGTGGTCCGTGGAGGCAACCTATGACTGACGAGCAGGGCGATCGAAGAAGCTGCTGTGTGATCGTTCACAGAGTTGGCTGATCGCCTGCCGATTCAGTTAGGGTCTCAAAGTATGTCTCCAGCCTTCGCCGCGGCCTTTTCGTCGCTCAAGGTCCGCGACTACCGCATTCTGTGGTGGGGTGGACTGTTCTCGTTCATGTCGGTCCAAATGCAGTTCCTGCTGCGGGGCCTCCTGGCCTGGGATCTGACGGAACGGGAGGGTGCGCTGGGCCTGGTTTATCTGAGCTTCGGACTGTCGATGCTGGTGGCGACCCCGCTCGGTGGGGTGGCAAGCGATCGTTTCTCCCGCCGGGCCATCCTGGTCGCCAGCCAGGGGGCGATCATGGTGGCCGCGGTCGGCATGGGTGCGGTGGTGCTGCTCGACCTTGCCCAGTTCTGGATGCTGCTGGTGGCCGCGGTGGTCCAGGGTGGCGCCTTCGGGTTCTTCGGCCCCGCCAGGGTGGCCCTGGCCGCCGAGTACGTCGGCCGTGACCAGCTCGGGAATGCCATCGCCCTTTCGCTGTTGAGCATGAACGGCACCAGGATCTTTGCTCCTTCGCTGGCCGGCATCCTGGCCGGCGTTGCGTTCTTCGGGATCGGCGGGGCCTACCTGATGGCCGCCGCCTTCTCCTTCGCCGGCTTCGTCTGCCTGTTGCGGCTGCCGGCCTCGACCCGGGTGATCGAACCCAGCGGCCGGAACCCCCTGGCCGACATTGCCGAGGGTGTTCGATACGTCGCCGGTCGTCCGCCGCTGCGGCGGCTGGTCGTGGCGTCGTTCTTCGTCATCATGTTCGGCTTCAACTACGTGGCGTTCTATCCGGCGATGATCGAAGGCGTGTTCGGTCTCGACGAGACCTGGGTCGGCTACATCAGTTCGGCCAGTGCCCTCGGGGCGGTCGCCGTTGCGGTCCCGCTGGCCGGCAAGGCCGATTCCCCATGGGCCAAGACCGCCATGACCATCGGCGGCCTGGTGTTCGGGGCCGGGGTCGTGCTGTTCGGCTTGGCCCCGTCTTTCTGGATGGCCTTCGTCGTCATCATGGTCGTCGGCGCCGCCACCACCGTGTTCCAGTCGCTGTCGAACACCCTGGCCCTCGGCCTGTCCGACGAGGGCCATCAGGGCCGGGTCCAATCGCTGATGCAGCTGTCGTTCGCCGGCTTCGGGATGGCCGCTGCGCCCCTGGGGTTCCTGGCCGAGGTCATCGGGCTCCGTCAGGTCATCACCATCATGGGCGGTGTGGCCATTGCCTCGGTGCTGCTGTACGTGCTGTTCGAGGGTGGATTCCGGATGATCCGCCCCATGGTCGGTGGCGCTACCGTTGTCGACAGTGGCATCGCTCGAACACCTGCTGCCAGCGCCTGATCAGTCGGTCCGTTGTTCGGACCACAGCCGGGCGCTGGCCATCGATCCCTGTGGTACCGCCATCCGGGCCGATCGGGTGGTCCTGATCGAGACGCCCCGCCCGTGGCCGAAGCCGGTTTTCGACCACCCGGTACTCGTCGATCTCGATCCCGTCCTGGGCAACTCGGTCCTCCCGATCAGAACGCTGGCCTTCGCCGCCGAAGCCGGTGGTCCCGGCGCCGGTGCGGCCGGCCAAACGCACCCCGCCACGATCATCACCTTCGATCGGCCGCAGCGGGGCGGTGCCGGTACCGAGGTGATCGAACGACGATTCCGGCCGACGTCGCTCCACGATGCGTTCGCCGTCGCCACCGCTGCCGCCGAGGACGATCTCGACACACTGGACGCCATGGCCGACCATCTCGGTCCGGTGGTTTCACCGGTCCTGCTCGTCTGTACCCAGGGCAGCCACGACGTGTGCTGCGGATCCGATGGTGCCCGTTTCGCCAACGAAGCCGAGTCGATTGCCGGTCTCACCGTCTACCGGGTGAGCCACACCGGGGGTCACCGGTTCGCCCCCACTGCCATGACCCTGCCCGATGGGAGGATGTGGGCCGACATGGACCTGGACCTGCTGCGCCGGGTGCTGTTCCGCACCGGCGAGACCGCCGAGGTCGCCGACCGTTGCCGAGGCTGGTGGGGAGCCGAGACCGGCGCGGCCCAGGTTGCGGAGCGGGCGGTGTTCTCCGCCGCAGGCTGGAGCGTCGAGGACACCATTCGCAGTGTCGAACGGATCGACGCCAGGGACGGAGCAGGCCGTTGGTCCGTTACCGCAAACGATAGGTCGTGGGAGATCGCCGTCAGCCCGGGTCGGGCGGTGCCGACGATCGCCTGCCGCCAACCCGGCGGCCTACCGGCGAAATCGGCGCTCGAATACGAGGTCGATCAGCTCATCGAGCGGTAGCGGAGACGGCCCGTTCCGCCTGTCGGCTCGCCTCGTTCGGCACGCCGCCCTGGACCTGGACCCGGTGGATCGTCCGCGGTGCGTCACCGTGATCGTGGACCGCATAGTGCAGCACCGAGCGGTTGTCCCACATGACCAGGTCGCCGACCCGCCACCGGTGCCGGGCCTGGAAGTCGGGGCGTGCCGAGTGCTCGAACAGGAATTCGAGCAGGCCTGCGCTCTCGCCCCGCCGCCAACCCTCGAACTTGGTGGTGAAGGCTCGACAGACGTACAGGGCCTCGTCGCCCCGTTCCTCGTGTACTCGGACCACCGGGTGCACGGCTCGAGGAGCCTCGGCCGGGTCCTGCCGGTAGAGCCGGGCCAGCCCCTCAGCGCTGTGGACGGCCCTGAGCGGCCGCAGGAGGGCCTGGAGGGGCTCCGACAGCTCGGAGAACGCCAGGTGCTGGTTGGCGAAGGCGGTGTCGCCTCCGAGGTCGGGGGCAGCGATCGCGTGCAACATCGTCAGCTTCGGTGGCACCGGTTCGTAGCTCATGTCGCTGTGCCAGTGCTCGTTCGGATTCTCGGCCTTGCCCCGATTCTCGAGCCGCATGACCTCGGGATGTTCGGTGGTGCCGTTGTAGGGATGTCGTTGCAGTGGACCCCACCGGGCGGCAAAGGACTTCAATTCGTCGGGTTGGAGGCGCTGACCGGGAAAGACCAGGACGTGATGTTCGGCGAAGGCTCGGCCGAGCTCGGCCAGGGTTTCGTCGTCGAGATGGTTCACGTCGACCCCGGTCACGGTGGCCCCCAGCGGTGCTGCGAATCGCTCGATGTCGACCATGGAACCAGTCTCGCCCATCGCAATGCCCGCTGTCGCCTCGGGGTGGCCGGGGACGGTGGTGGCCGAAAACGGCGCCGCCCCCACCGGCCGAACGTCGGGCACCGGTGGGGGCGTACCATGGGGTGGCGGGGGAACCACCGCATCACACAATCGGTGCGAGAGGCTTCGGTGCCGTCTCGCTGCCGGTTGCGGCCTCTGGGATCAGATGGCGTCGATCCCGACGTCGCCGGTCCTGATCCTGACCATCGACTCGACCGGGGTGATCCAGATCTTGCCGTCACCGATCTTGCCGGTGTGAGCCGACGACTGGATGGTCTCGGCCACCTGGTCGACGATCGAATCATCGACCACCACATCCAACCGGAGTTTCGGTACGAAGTCGACGTTGTATTCGGCTCCTCGATACGTCTCGGTGTGGCCACCCTGGCGGCCGAATCCCTTGACTTCCGACACGGTCATGCCCTGCACGCCGACTGCCTGCAGCGCAACCTTGACCGGATCGAGCATATGGGGTTTCAGTACTGCGGTTACGAGTTTCATCGTTGCTGCTCCTATCGATCAGACGGTGACCGGGATGGCCATGTCAGCGCTATAGCCGGGACTGCCGTGCTCTTCGGTGTCGAGGCCGGCCATCTCTTCCTCCGGCGTCACACGGAGTCCGATGGTGTTCTTGATGGCCAGGAACATGAGGCCCGAGGCACCGAGCACGAAGACGGCGTGGACCACGATGAAGATGACCTGCGTGACCATCTGGTCGAAGCCGCCGCCGTAGAAGAGGCCGGCGTCGGGTCTGCCCAGGAAGGCGTCGTCGTAGGTGGCGAACAAGGCGATGGAGAACGTCCCCCATGTACCGCAGACGCCGTGGACGGAGATGGCGCCGACCGGATCGTCGATGCCCCGGCGATCGAAGAACTTGACGGACAGGACCACCAGGACGCCGCCGACGGCACCGATCAAGATGGCGGCCCAGGAGGCCACCGCACCGACCGGTGCGGTGATGGCGACCAGGCCGGCCAGCAGGCCGTTGGCCGCCATGGAAACGTCCGGCTTGCCGTCGAGCGACCACACCATCAACATGGCAACGACGGCACCGGTGCAACCGGCCAGCAGCGTCTTCACTGCGATCTGCATCACCAGTTCGTCGGCCGCCAGCTCGGACCCGGGGTTGAAGCCGAACCAGCCGATGAACAAGATCATGGCGCCGAGAACCACGAAGGGGATGCTGTGGCCAGGGATGGCCTGGAGTTTCTTGTCAGGTCCGTACTTGCCGAGCCGCGGTCCGAGCACGATGGCGCCCATCAGGGCCGCCCAGCCGCCGGTGGCGTGGACGATGGTCGAACCGGCGAAGTCGGAGAACGGGGTGTCGAGCTGGGCAAGCCAGCCCCCGCCCCAGGTCCAACGGAGCACGATCGGATAGATGACGGCGGTGATGATGAACGAGTAGACGAAGTAGGACTTGAACTTCGTTCGCTCGGCCATGGCGCCAGACACGATCGTTGCCGCCGTCGCGGCGAACGCCGCCTGGAAGAAGAAAGGTCGTCGCCGTCGACAAGCCTCCGTCCGGGCCGATCGGATCGTCGAACCCGTCGAGGAAGAACCCGCCCCAGCCGAACCAGCCGCCCAGCCGCTCGCTGCCGGTGAAGGCGATGCCGAATCCGATGATGGCGAAGGCCAGCACCCCGGCCGACATGTCCATCAGGTTCTTCATCATGATGTTGGCCACATTCTTGGCCCTGGTCAGTCCCGCCTCGACCAGCGCGAAGCCGGCCTGCATGAAGAAGACGAGTACGCCGGCTATGAAAACCCAGAGGTTGTCGAGGATCACCTGGGAGGCAACGCCCTCCGGGACCTCCGTTTGAGCCGATGCCGTTCCCGCCAGCAGTAACCAGAGGCCGCCGGTTACTGCACCGGCCACCGCGATCTTACGTTTCATACCTGCTCCCTTGTCTGGACACGTGCTCCGAAAGTTACGGACGTAAGGTTTCGTTGCGGTTCCGGTCGCTTTACGCCCCGGTCACGCGTTTCTTACGTCAATCTGAACACCGATCGACACTCGGGGCTCCCCCTGGACAACCTTGTGATCATGGGCAGTGCGCTTCAGGTGGCCCTGTGGTCAGCTGCGGGCTCCAGTACCCTCTGGTCAGCCGGCGGGCTCCAGTACATAGCCCCTGGTCAGCCGGCGGGCTCCAGTACATAGCCCCTGGTCAGCCGGCGGGCTCCAGTACATAGCCCCTGGTCAGCCGGCGGGCTCCAGTACATAGCCCCGTTTCCGGACCGTTCGGATCTTCAGTTCGATGGGTTCGATGCGCCGCCGAAGCCGATGGAGATGGACATCGAGCAGGTTCCGGCTCGGATCCTCGCCCGGCCAGCCGGCTGCCAGCAGCGATTGGCGATCGGCCACCCGGCCGAACTTCTCGAGCAGCACCGCCACCAGCCTGGCCTCCAGTTCGGGTAGCGACACCCACCCCGAACCCGTCCGAAGCACCCCCTCCTCGAGGGTCGGCTCCGCAATGGCTCGTCTGCGCAGGGATTCGACCCTGGCCTGGACGTCGCGATGATTGGCCGGCAGACGAACCCAGTCCTCGGCCGGGTCGACGGTCAGCGGGGGCGACGCATCCGGCTCGACGAGCAGCAGCCGGGGTTGTTTCGCCTCTTGCAGCTCGGCCCGACGTGCTCGTTCCCTCGGCCAATGCAACAGCTCTACCGTCATGGCCAAAACGGTAGAGCTGCCATGTTTCCCGATTGTTTCATCCCGGTGAACGTCAGACCGCCGGAGGCGGTCTTCTGGGAGTTTCGCCGGGGGCGAAACTCTTCGGCCGTTGCGTGTGCCTGGAGGTCGGTTGTGGTGGCGGTGTGAACGTCAGACCGCCGGAGGCGGTCTTCTGGGAGTTTCGCCGGGGGCGAAACTCTTCGGCCGTTGCGTGTGTGCCTGGAGGTCGGTTGTGGTGGCGGTGTGAACGTCAGACCGCCGGAGGCGGTCTTCTGGGAGTTTCGCCGGGGGCGAAACTCTTCGGCCGTTGCGTTTGCCTGGAGGTCGGTTGTGGTGGCGGTGGAGTCAGACCGCCGGAGGCGGTCTTCTGGGAGTTTCGCCGGGGGCGAAACTCTTGGCCGTCGCGTGTGCTGGAGATCGGTTGTGGTGGCGGTGGAGTCAGACCGCCGGAGGCGGTCTTCTGGGAGTTTCGCCGGGTAGCGGGGGAGTCAGTCGAATGCGATAACGCTGCGGGCCACGTTGCCCGACTTCATCTCGGCGAAGCCCTCGTTGATCTGGTCCAGCTCGATCGTGGCCGACACCATCTCGTCGAGCTTCAGCCTGCCGTCGAGATACATCTCGACGAATCGGGGCATGTCGGTCCGGAACTGGTTGGAGCCCATGTTGGAGCCGGTCAGCGTCTTCTCGCTCAACAGCTCGACACCGTGCAACTCGACCTTGGTCCCAACCGGGATCATGCCGATCACCGTGGCCTGCCCTCCGGGGCGGATCATCTTGAACGATTGCTCGGCGGTGTCCTTCAGGCCCACCGCCTCGAAGCTGAAGTGCACACCGGTGCCGTCGGTGAGCTCCTTCACCTGGTCGACGGGATCGCCGTCGCCGGCGTTCACCGAGTGGGTGGCGCCAAGGGCCTGGGCCAGCTCCAGTTTCGACGGATTCATGTCGACCGCGATGATCTTGTTGGCCCCGGCGATCCTGGCCCCCTGGATGGCCGACAGGCCGATACCACCGCAGCCGATCACGGCCACCGTCGAACCCGGGTCGACCTTGGCGGTACGGAACACCGCCCCGAGGCCGGTGGTCACACCGCAACCGATGAGGGCCGCCTTGTCGAGCGGCATCTCCTCCCGGATCTTCACCAGCGAATGCTCGTGCACCAGCATCTGCTCGGCGAACGAGGAGAGGTGGAGAAACGTGTTGACCGGCTCGCCGTTGCGGGACAACCGTGGCGGCTTGTCCGGGCCGCGAACCAATTCGGTGTTCTTCCGCTCACACAACGACAGGTGACCGCTGATGCACTGCTCGCAGTGGCCACAGAACGCCGACAAGCAGGTGATGACGTGATCGCCCGGCTGCACATAGTGCACATCGGAACCGACCTCGGTGACCACCCCGGCCGACTCGTGGCCGAGCACCGCCGGGCAGGGGTAGGGGTAGAGGCCCTCCATGAAATGCAGGTCGCTGTGACACAGGCCGGCCGCCTTGGTCTCGATGAGGACCTCCCGGGGGCCCGGACTGTCTATCGAGATGTCTTCGATCTCCAGATGGCCGGGAATCGAATTCAGGACGGCAGCTTTCACGGTCGCTCCTCCACGAGGCTCGTCGATCGCCGAAACGGCGATCCGGTCGCCCAGACGCTACTGGTCGTCTGCGGTTTGTGCGAGTTTGTCGACGGCGTCGACGAAGCGCTCGAGATACTCGGCCAGCAACAGCTGTTCCTCGGGCGAGAAGTCGGACAGGATCTCGCTCAGACCCTGCTGGATCCTGGAGCTGATCTCGCCGTAGCGCTCCCGCCCGGCCATGGTGGCGTTCACCACCACCGACCGTTGATCGTCCTCGGCTCGAACCCGTTCCACCAGCCCTTTGTCGACCAGGCAGCCGACGGCTCGGGTGGTCGAGGCCGGGGTGATGTGCATGGCCTCGGCCAGCTCGCCCATCCGCAGCGGTCCCTGCTGGCAGATCAGGCTGAGAGCGTCGGCCAAGGCGATGTCGAGTGGCTGGCCGCCCTGGGTGTAGAAGAGGTCCTTGACCTTGATTGCGCCGGCACCCCGGCGGATCTCGCGCCATGCTCGACCGACCCGGCGCCGGATGTCGACGTTGACGGTGACTGCGGTACTCATTGCTAACGAGTTTGCCCCGGTCCTGGGTCGTTTGCGAATCCTCGAGCGCTCCGAGCGGCCAGAAAGGCGGCGACGGCCTCGGCCGACACCTGCCGAACCGGGAGCTCCAGCGCCTCTGCGGCGGCCGCCACGTCCTCGTATTCGGGTTTGAAACCGTGCGGCCCGATCTTCACCTCGATCGGTCGGCCCCGTACCGTCACCGTTTCGAATCGACGGGGCGACACGTGCTTGGTGACGGTGCTGGTCCGAAGGCCAAGGGTGCCGGTTTCGGCCATCACCAGTTGCCGAAGCCCCTCGGATCGGTCCGGCGGGCTGAGCACGTGGAGCTCGACCCCGGGTCGGCCCTTCTTCATCACCACCGGCGTGGCCCAGGCGTCGTCGGCCCCGGCGGCCAGGCAGCGGGCGATGGTGTGTCCGACGATCTCGGGGCTCACGTCGTCCAGGTTGGTGCTGATCACCACCGACCGCTGCTGGTCGATCCCACCGGTCTGGTCAGCGGACACCGCCGGTTCGATCAGGTAGCCGGTCACCACGTTCGGGTAGTCCTGGGGATCCCGGCCGCCGGCACCTCGGGCCGACGCCACCAGCACCCCGGCCGGGATCGGTCCCCAGCCCGAGGCCATGGTGGCCAGCAGGGCTGCACCGGTCGGGGTGACGGTTTCGGCTTCGACATCGAGCGGTCGGATCGGAGCCCCGGTCAACAGCTCGGCGGTGGCCGGGGCCGGTACCGGAAGCCGACCGTGGGCGGCGCCGACCGAACCGTGGCCGAGCCCCACCGGTCCGACGGTGACGTGGTCGACCTCGAGGGCGTCGAGTGCCAGCCACGATCCGACGATGTCGACGATGGCGTCGACCGCCCCGACCTCGTGGAAGTGGACCTGGTCGATGTCGATGCCGTGGATCGCCGCCTCGACCTCCCCGAGTCGCCGGAAGGTCGCTCGACTGCCGGTCTCGACCCGGTCCGCCAACCCGGCCCCTGCCAGCAGCGCGTCGATGGTCGTCCAGCTTCGATGGTGATGGTCCTCTTCGGCTGCGACCAGCGCCCGGTCCGCGGACAGCGAGCAGCGAAGGGTGGCCTCGTGTTCGAGGGTCCAGCCGTCGATGGCCAGCGCCCCCAGGCCGGACCCGATGACCTCCATCGGGGCCCCGAGACCGATCAGGCAGCCGAGGATCATGTCCCCTGACGCCCCGAACCCGGGGTCGAGCCACAGCGACCGTCGGTTCCCGCTGTGGTTCACCGGCCCCGCCCTGCGAGTGCCCGCAGAATCCGGTGGGCGGCACAGGCCGCCCCGTAGCCGTTGTCGATCCCCACCACCGAGATCCCGGGGGCGCAGCTGGTCATCATCGACGCCAGTGCGGTTTGGCCCTCGAACGCCGTGCCGTAGCCGACCGAGGTCGGCACCGAGATCAGCGGTTGGGCCACCAGGCCTCCCAGCACGGTCGGCAGTGCGCCTTCCATGCCGGCGATGGCGACGATCACATCGGCCGACTCGATGGCCGGCAGGACGTCGAGCAGTCGCTGCAGTCCGGCCACGCCGACATCGACGATGCTGTCGACCCGGTGGCCCATCGCCTCCAGGGTCAGCCGGCACTCCTCGGCCACCGAGAGGTCGGAGGTGCCGGCGGCCACCACCGCCGCGCTGGCCCCGGTCGGCGATCGGGGCCGCCAGGTCATCGTGGAGCCGACGTGGACGGTGGGATCCAGCTCGGCCAGCGCAAGCTGCTGGTCCTCGGTCGCTCTGGTGGCGATCACCGCATCGTGGCCGTCGGCCAGCATCGATGCGACGATGTCGACGCACTGAGCCGGGGTCTTCGACCGGCAGTAGACCGCCTCCGGAAGGTCGATCCTGCTGCTGCGACCGAGGTCGAGCCGGGCCTCAGGACCCATCGGGTCCGGCCGCGGCTGAAGCGGCGACGTCCGGTCTGCGGCCGGTGTCCGGGTTGGTAGCGGCGTCGGGGTCGGCGGTGGCGACCGAGTGGTTGAGGTTGCCGCTGCGGAGTCCTGCCAGGTCGAGCGTGACATAGCGATAGCCGGCAAGCGATACCGCCTCGACGATCTTCGCTGCCATGGCCACCGCGGCCGCCAGGTCCTCGGCCGGCAGTTCGATCCGGGCGGTGTCGTCGTAGTGGCGGACCCGGACATCTTCGAACCCGAGTCCCCGCAGGGCCGCCTCGGCCCGGTCGATCTTCGACAGCAGCGGCACGGTGACCGGCGTACCGTATGGCAGCCGGCTGGAAAGGCATGGCATGGCCGGCCGATCCCAGACCTCCAGCGACCAGCGCCGGGCCAGCGCCCGCACATCGGACTTGGTGAAACCGGCTTCGACGAGCGGGAAGCGGGCGCCCCGCTCTGCAGCCGCGTTCTGGCCCGGGCGATGGTCCCCGAGATCGTCGAGGTTGACCCCGAGGGCCACCGTGGCCCGCCGCCGGTCCGCCGGTCCGGCCAGCTGATCCATCAGGGCGGTCTTGCACCAGTAGCAACGGTCGGACTGGTTCGCCACGTAGCGCTCGTCGGCCAGCTCGTCGGTGGTCACCGAGCGCCAGGGGAACGACCAGCGCTCGGCCAGGGAGCGACATTGGGCCAGTTCTCCGGTGGCCAGCGACGCCGAGTCGGCGGTCACCGCCAGCATGTCGGCGCCGAGGACCCGGTGGGCCGCCACCGCCAGCAGCGAGGAGTCGACGCCGCCGGAAAAGGCGACGATCATCGGCCCGATGCCGGCGATGACGTCGTCGAGCCGGCGCCGCTTGGCCTCGAGGTCGGGATCCGGTTTGGTTGCGGTCACGGCTTGCCAGGGTATCCAAAGGTTCTCGGCTGTCCTTTTCACGGGGCCTCCCGGAGGTCAGACTGCAGGGATGGACGGTCACGATGCAATTGCCAAAGCGCTGAGCGATCAGGGCGTCGACACCATGTTCGGAGTGCTGGGCGACGGCAACCTGTTCATCGCCGAGGCCATGATGCGCAACCACGGGCTCAACTACATCGCCGCCACCCATGAGGCCAACGGGGTGCTGATGGCCGAGGGTTGGGCCAGGGCGGTCGGTCGGCTCGGTGTCGCCACCTGTACCCACGGACCCGGCCTGACCAACACCATGACGGCGCTGGTGGAGGGAACGAGGAACCGCACGCCGATGCTGGTGGTGGCCGGTGACACGCCTGTCGCCGATCGCAATCACCTCCAGAATCTCGACCAACATGCACTGGTGACCTCGACCGGGGCCGGTTTCGAACCGATCCGAACCCGGGACACCATCGCCTCCGACATCGATACCGCCATCCGCCGGGCCCACGCCGAACGGCGGCCCATCGTGTTGAACGTGGCACTGAACATCGAGTGGGAAACCGACGTGACCCTGGCACCGGTGCCGCTGTTCGAACCGCCGGCAATGGCCCTCGACCCGGACCCGGCCGCGCTCGACATCGCGGTCGGCATCCTCGCCTCCGCCACCAGGCCGATCGTGTTGGCCGGTCGGGGCGCGGTTCGCTCCGGGGCCCACGACGCGCTGCTGGAGCTGGCCAGGGCCCTCGGCGCCCCGGTGGCCACCAGCCTGCTCGGCACCGGCTACTTCTCCGACGACGACTGCAACCTCGGTATCTACGGCACGCTGTCCCATCCGGTGGCCCAGGAGGCGATCGCCGGAGCCGACTGCGTGATCGCCTTCGGTGCGAGCCTCAACTACTTCACCACCGACCGGGGGACCCTGCTGCGGGGCAAGCGGGTGATCCAGTGCGACCTCGATCCGGCCCGCATCGGGTCGACCGTGCCAATCGACGCCGGCGTTGTCGGCGACGCCACCAGGATCGCGGAGACGATGACCGCCTGGCTGGCCGAGGCCGATCACGTCCCGTCGAACTTCCGGTCGCCCGAGCTGGCGGCCGGTCTGGCCGCCTTCGACCCGGCCACCGCGTTCGAGGATCGCAGCATCACCGGCGCCATCGATCCTCGGACCTTCACCCGCCGGCTCGACGAGATCCTGCCCGCCGAGCGGATCCTGGTGGTCGACGCCGGCCGGTTCATGCTGAACGCACTGACCCTGTCGGTGCCCGAGCCGGAGGCACTGATCACCAGCCACGGGTTCGGGGCCATCGGTCTCGGCATGGGCAATGCCATCGGGGCGGCGATCGGGCGACCGGGTCGGCCGACGGTGTTGGCCATCGGTGACGGCGGCTTCATGATGGGCGGCCTCGCCGAGTTCCACACCGCGGTCGAGCACAACCTCGATCTGATCGTCGTGCTCTACAACGACGGCAGCTACGGCGCCGAGCACATCCAGCTCTATCGCAAGCAGATGGACACCAAGGCCTCGTTGCACCACTGGCCGGATCTACCGGCGGTGATGACCTCGCTGGGCGCCAGATCGCTGGTGGTGGAAAAGGTCTCCGACCTCGATGCAGTGGCCGATGCGGTGGCGGCCCGTCGGCCAGGCCAACCACTGTTCATCGAGGCCAGGCTCGATCCCGACATGGTCAGCGCCATCACCGATCATCACTGAGGATCACCTGAAGGTCACAGACTTCACTGCCCATCATCGACGGTGAGCCGGCCAGGCTCGGCCCGCTTCGACCGCCCTGGCCCGACGAGTTCGAACAGGGCGAAGGCGGTGACACCGCCGACGACGAGGATGTCGGCCACATTGAAGATGGCGAACCAGCTCACGTCGATGAAATCCACGACATCGCCGGTGAGAAAGCCGTCCTCGGCCCGCAGCACCCGGTCGAACAGGTTGCCCAATGCGCCGCTCAGGATGAACGTGAAGAGCAGCAGCCGCACGGTCGAGGTCTCGACGACGATGAGTCGTAGCAGGTACAGCGAAAGGCCGACGACGACCAGCGCGATCCAGCGCCCTGCACCCTGGCCGGTGCCGAACGAGAAGCCGCCGTTGTAGTGGAGGTCGAACTCCAGGGTCGGCAGGATCGGCACCGGCGGCCGATCCTCCAGCGCCGCCACGGCCCACACCTTGGTCAGCTGATCCACGACAACGCCGACGACCAGAACGGTGACCCACAGGGCCCTTGGCGGGGTGGAGGCGGTGCCGACCGGGTTCCCAGACCCGGTGTGAGCGGTCATCGGTCGAGCCTACAGAACGCCGTACCGCCTGCCCGGTCATCGACCGGGTCGTTCCTGTTCGCGGTCATCGATGCAGGGTTTCGGCCCGTGAGCCAATGTGGTGGTCGATCCTGCACCGGGTGGAGCGGCCGGGCAGAATGAGGCCGATGGGGGCAATGAAGGAGCGCAAGAGCAGTCGTACCGGTCAGGAGACTCGGGACCGGATCATCGCCGCCGCGCTGGAGACGGTCAGGGTCGAGGGGCTGGTCGGCACCAGCGCCAGGGCCATCGCCCGGACTGGAGACTTCAATCAGGCGCTGGTCTTCTATCATTTCGGCTCGATCGATGAGTTGCTGCTGGCCGCGCTGCAGCGGGCGAACGAGCGGCGGGTCGAACGATTTCGCGACCGACTGGAGGCGGCAGACAGCCTCGACGGTCTGGTGCAGATCGCAGCCGACCTCCACAACAGCATCGACGATCCGTACCACCCGGCGCTGGTGGCCATCGTGGCCGGCTGGTCGACCAGCAGTGATGTCGGGGTGCGGATCCTGGAAACCCTCCGGCCGTGGGACGAGATGGTGGAGGCGGCGTTGCGCCGCAGCCTGGCCGACACTCCGTTCGCCCAGGTCGTTCCGACCAAGGACCTGGCCCATGCCATCTCCTCGATGTTCCTCGGGATCGAGCTGATGAGTCGCCTGGACCGTGACGACACCAGAACCGAATCGTTGTACACCACCCTGGCCGGGGCGGCCCGGCTGGCGACCCCGATGCTGGAAGCGATGAAGGCACAGCACCCGGGTTGAGCGGCCGGAGGGGGCCAACGCCGTGTTCGACGGTTCCACCGTCCACCTGCAGAAAATCCCAGACGTAGAGTATCGAACAGATGTTCGATTTTGCCAGCGGGCTCGGTACGCTTGAGCGATGGGCTGGCAGAACCCACCCGTTCCGTGGCGGGCCATCGAACAGGCCCTCTCCGACAGAAGGAGAGCCGGTCGAGCCCACGGTGGATTTGGTGCCGGGGAGAAACAGCATCCCGATGCCGCCCGCTACGGTCCGGGGGCCGACGGTGGTGACAGCCCGGCCTGGTCGTACAAGCGGCCGGCCTACCAGGCCTCGGACATCGTGCGCTCATCGTCACGAGTGGCATATGCCGAACTCCACTGCCACTCCAGTTTCAGTTTTCTCGATGGGGCGTCCCAGCCCGAGGAGCTGGCCGAGGAGGCGGCCCGACTCGACCTGAAGGCCTTGGCCATCACCGACCACGACGGTTTCTACGGCGTTGTCCGGTTCTCCGAGGCGGCAAAGGCGGTCGGGCTGCCAACGATTTTCGGAGCCGAGCTCACCGTCGACAAGCTCGACATCTCACCGGGCCAGTCCGACCCCGACGGCTCCCACCTGCTGGTGCTGGCCCGGGATCCGAAGGGTTACGCGGCGCTGGCCAGGGTGATCAGCGAAGCCCAGCTGGCGGGGGAGAAGGGCGCTCCCCGGTTCACCATGTCCGATCTCGACAACTGGGTCGACGACGCCGAGCTGAACCACTGGCTGGTGCTGACCGGTTGTCGCAAGGGGGCGGTGCCCCGAGCCTTGGAGCGGGAGGGCCCGGCTGCTGCGGCCAACGCCCTGGGGTCGCTGGTCGACCGGTTCGGCCGGAACAATGTGGCGGTCGAGCTGTGGGATCACGGCGCCCCGCTCGACAGTGCCCGCAACGATGCCCTGGTCCATCTGGCCCTCGAGGTCGGGGTCGAGCCGGTGGCAACCAACAACGTGCACTACGCCGCCCCGGCCCGGCGGCAGCTGGCCACCGCCCTGGCCGCGGTGAGGGCCCGGCGGTCGCTCGATGAGATGGAAGGCTGGTTGGGCGTGGCCTCCAGCGCCCACCTCCGTTCCGGCGAGGAGCAGGCCCGCCGTTTCTCCCGCTACCCCGGGGTCGTGGAACGGGCGGCCGAGATCGGTCTCGACTGCGCCTTCGACCTTTCCCTGGTTGCCCCCCGACTCCCGCCGTTCCCCACCCCGGACGGTCTGTCGGAGATGGCGTTCCTCCGCCGGCTGGTCGAGGAGGGGGGGACAAAACGATACGGCCCCCGAACCGCGCCAAACGTGACGGGGGCCTGGGAGCAGCTCGACGCCGAACTCGAGTTGATCGAACGTCTTGGATTCCCCGGCTACTTCCTGGTGGTGTGGGACATCGTCGACTTCTGTAACAGGCGAAAGATCCTCTGTCAGGGGCGGGGCTCGGCGGCCAACTCCGCGGTCTGTTACGTGCTGGGGGTGACCAAGGCCGATGCGGTGACCCTTGGCCTGTTGTTCGAACGGTTCCTCTCCCCCGAGCGTGACGGTCCACCGGACATCGATCTCGACATCGAATCGGATCGGCGGGAGGAAGCCATCCAGTACGTGTACGAAAAGCACGGTCGCCGCCACGCGGCCCAAGTGGCCAACGTCATCACCTACCGAACCCGTTCGGCCATCCGGGATGCGGCAAAGGCGCTTGGCTACGCCCCCGGGCAACAGGATCGGTTCTCGAAGTCGGTCGACCGCTGGGTGCCGCTGAATTCCGCGGGTACCGAGCTGACGCGGAACCCGAAGGGGCGGGCGGGAAACCGGCAGGGGCGCAATCCCCGGTCGGTCGGCAGCACGTCGATCGGAAACGAGACGGACGACATTCCAACCGATGTGTTGGAGCTGTCGATGCAGTTCAAGAACCTGCCACGGCACCTCGGCATCCACTCCGGGGGCATGGTCATGTGCGATCGGCCGGTGATCGAGGTCTGCCCGGTGGAATGGGGCCGAATGGAGAACCGGACCGTGCTCCAATGGGACAAGGACGATTGCGCCGCCGCCGGTCTGGTCAAGTTCGATCTGCTCGGCCTCGGCATGTTGTCGGCCCTGCACTACGCCCTGGAGCTGGTATCGGAGCATCACGGGGCCGAGATCGACCTTGCCGAGCTCAAACAGGAGGAAGCGGTCTACCGGATGCTGTGTCGGGCCGACTCGATCGGTGTGTTCCAGGTCGAGTCCCGAGCCCAGATGGGCACCCTGCCCCGGCTCAAACCTCGAACCTTCTACGATCTGGTGGTCGAGGTGGCGTTGATCCGCCCCGGGCCGATCCAGGGCGGGTCCGTTCACCCCTACATCCGCCGCCGCAATGGCCAGGAGCCGGTGACCTACCTGCACCCGCTGCTCGAGGGGGCATTGGAGAAGACCCTCGGCATCCCACTGTTCCAGGAGCAGCTGATGCAGATCACCATCGACGTTGCCGGGTTCTCGGCCGGTGATGCCGACGAGTTGCGTCAGGCCCTGGGGGCGAAGCGCTCCCGGGAACGGATGGAGCAGCTGCGGCACCGGTTCTTCGAAGGGGCGATGGCAAAGGGCCTCACCGACGATGTGGTGGGCCGGATCTGGGACAAGCTGGCGGCGTTCGCCAACTACGGGTTCCCCGAGAGCCACTCGATCAGCTTCGCCTATCTGGTCTACGCCTCATCGTGGCTCAAGTTGCACTACCCGGCGGCGTTCTGCGCCGCCCTGCTGCGGGCCCAGCCGATGGGGTTCTATTCGCCACACTCGCTGGTTCAGGACGCCCGCCGCCATGGTGTGCCCACCCTGGGGCCCTGTGTGAACACCTCGCAGGCCGACGCCACGCTGGAACCTCTGCCGGCCGGCATGGTCGAGCCGGAGATCGTACTCGACGGTGCGGACGGCCGTGGCCGCCAGGACACCATCGCCGAACGGTTCGATCACGGCTGGGCGGTCCGGCTGGGTATCGGTTCGGTCCGCCATGTCGGCGAGGACCTGGCGAAGCGGATCGATGCCGGTCGGCCGTATCGCTCGATCGAGGATGTCGCCCGTCGGGGCGATGTGGCGAAAAAGGCACTGGAAGCGCTGGCCACCGCCGGCGCCTTCGACTGTTTCGACCACTTCGACCACTTCGATGGCCGGGCCGATTCCGAAACCGGTTCCAAAGCCGATTCCGAAGCCGGTTCCGAAGCCGGTTCCGAGGTGGTGGGCGGATCGCCGAGGTCCACCCGCCACCACGCCGGTCTTCCGGAAGCCGGGCGCCGTCAAGCCCTGTGGGAGGCCGGGGCCATCGCCGAGAGCGGTGTCGGCAAGTTGGAGGGCATCGTCACCGGCACCGTTGCGCCACAACTGCCGGGCATGAGTGAACAGGAGGAGGCGCTGGCCGATCTGTGGGCAACCGGGGTGGCCGTCGACGGTCATCCGACGGTGTTTCTGCGAGCCGGTCTGGACGAGATGGGGGTGGTCCGGGCCTGTGATCTGCCGAGCACCAACCACGGCGACAAGGTTCTGGTTGCCGGGGTGGTGACCCACCGTCAGCGTCCGGCCACCGCGTCGGGAACCACCTTTCTCGGCCTGGAGGACGAAACCGGCCTGATCAACATCGTGGTCTCGATCGGCTGCTGGACCCGCTACCGGCGAGAGGCCCGCAACGCTGCGGCGTTACTGATCCGAGGTCGGGTCGAACGCCAGGAGGCGGTGGTCAACATCGTGGCCGAGAAGTTGGAGCCACTGCCGGTCGGGGGCGCCCCTGCGTCGCGGGACTTTCGATGATGGTGATCCTGGATTGTATGGGGTCCGGATTGTGTGTCGGGGCGCTCGAGGTTTTCTCGCCTGGCTCGCAAACTCGGGGGCGCCCCTGCGTCGCGGGACTTTCGCTGATGGTGATCCTGGATTGTATGGGGTCCGGATTGTGTGTCGGGGCGCTCGAGGTTTTCTCGCCTGGCTCGCAAACTCGGGGGCGCCCCTGCGTCGCGGGACTTTCGCTGATGGTGATCCTGGGTTGTGTTCGGCCCCGGTGGTCCGGGGCCCGGATCAACCGGACCGGCAGATCGGCTCTTCCTCCCAGAGTCGGACCCAGCCCGTCTCGATCTCCAGGGTTGCGGTCTCATAGCCCGGCTCGCCGGGTAGGACCACTCGATAGTTCCCGTCGGGATCGTCGACCCGTACCCGCTTGTACGGCAGCCGCTTCTTGGCCACCGCCAACACGTCATCCGCCGAGTCGTACCGGGCCAGGCAGGCCACCATGCGAACGGTCGGCGACATCATCTCCATCTCGCCGTCGGCCCACTGATCGAGCGCATCCTGGGGCCTGATCCACTCGCAGTTCACGATCTCACCCTCGTCGTGGCTCGGGTGCTGGTCGGCCGGCGCACGGGCAACGAAGAACCGGGCGTCGAACCGTCGGGGCGGGCCCAGGGGGGTGACGAACCGGGCCACCTCCTCGATCGGGGTGACGTCGAGGGTGATGCCCCGGGCCAGCAACACATCTGCGAAGAGGTTCTCGTCCTGGAGCACGAGCCTGCGTATCTCGGCGATCGTCTCGGCGTCGGTCTGCGAGGCCAGGAACAGGCCCGCCTCCTCCAGCGTCTCCCGGGCGGCGGCGATCCACCACGCCAGCCCACCCTTGGGGACATCGAGCACCTTCGACGCCTGCTCATCGGAAAGCCCTCGGCACAGCGTGTCGAAGTCGTCGAGGTGATCGTCCGGATCGACCCGGCCTCCGGGAAAGACCCACATGTCGGCTGCGAACACCACCCTGGCGGTCCGGTGGACCATCAGCACATGCAGGTCAGGTCGGTCGTCGACCAACATCACGGTTGCGGCGTGACTGATCGGCACCGCCGCCGGATCGTAGTCTTCTGGGGCCATGCCGATCATCGAAGACACCTCAACACCTGGTGGACTCGGTGGCAAATCGGCAACGAGAGATCCGTCGGCCGGTGCCCCCGGTCCGGATCAGCGAAACATACCGGGTCGGTGCGCTGCAATCCCGCGCTCAACCCCGCGCTCAACCCCGCGCTCAACCCCGCGCTGCAACCTTGCGGGTTGCCCCGGCGCCCCTGCTCAGGGCTGCGATTGCACGTGGGACAGCAGCGACGCCGATTCGACGGAACCGGCCTTGATCGTGGACCACGCCTCGTTACCGGGATCGCCCGGTGCGATGCCGGACGGCTGATTGAGCACATGGAGCCGGAACTGGATGTCACGGCGACCATCGGTGAAGCTGTCCAGGCAGGGGGTGCCGTACCCTGGGTTGCCGTAGTCGTTGAGGGTCTCGAACGCCCCGACCGGGAGCACACCACCGGTCAGTCCGCCCATCGACGGCTCGATCCCGGCCATCAGCCACAGCAACAGCGGGTTGTCGGGGTCGGTCTGATCCGACATCGTGACCGCCAGCTCGATCGCCTCGGCGGGTACCGCAGACCACGACAGGTCGGGGAAGACGTTCTCGCCGGCGCATGTGGCCGAAGCGGGGATGTCGTCGCCCGGTCCGAACAGTGGACTGGTCAACGTCAGTCCCGACGGGCCGATCTCCTGATCAGGTGCCGAGGTCGGCGGAAGCGGCCGGGTGGTCGTCGTCTGCCAGTCGGCCGGCGCGCTCAGGGTCCGGCCGTCGTCGGCGCAGCCCGCTGCGGTGAGGCCGAGGGCGACGACCAGGGCGACGAGCAGGCGGGTGGATGGCACGGCATACGAGCGTAGCGGCTCCCCGGTTGCCCGATACCGCATGCTGCTCGCCGCGGTTCGATCCGGTGCCGCGCTTTGCCGCCGCGGCCTTGTACCGTTGCCCCCTACGACGTCAGGACGGAGGAGACTCTCGTGGAACGCATCTTCTCCCACTCGTTGTCAATCGTGGTGGCCTTGGCCCCCGGCGATCGCTCACACCGATCCGGAGAGCTTCGATGGCTCGCGGGGTGACGAGGGGCTGGCGACAGGCCAGCCGGAGCATTGCCCGGTCCAGTCGCCGCCTCCGCAGTCCACTCGTCGGGCTTCGAGCGCTCCTGTGGCCCGTCGAGCCCCACACCGAAGAAGGTACCCAGGGCCGTCGTCGCCTCGCCGTGCCCCGGCTGGCCTGGCGCCCATTCGGTGGCCTGCTGGGCCCGGCGGTCGGCGATGCCAGCCAGAGCCTGGGCGCACTGGCACTGTCGGCGACCACCAGCCTCATCACCGGCTTCACCTTCGCCTTCTTCGCCGACACCCTGCGAAGCAATCCTGGTTTGCTGCTGTTCATACCGGCTGCGATCGGCCTCCACGGCAACGTCTTCGGCCCGCTCGGCAGCCGGTTGTCGACCGCGCTCCAGACCGGCACCTTGTCCTGGAGCTGGAAACGGGACTCCCTGCTTGGCCAGAACGTCGTCGGCGCTTTCACCAGCTCGATGGTCGCCGCACTGGGGCTGGCGGTCGTGGCCGAAGTCGTGGTCCAGCTCATCACCGAACAGTCGATTTCGGTGCTCGGCATCTCCGACTTCGTCGTGGTGGCGGTGCTCGGCGGCACGATGGCGTCGATAGTGGTGCTCGTCATCACCGTCGGTCTGGCCATCGCCTCGACCCGATTCGGGTGGGACCTCGACAACGTGATGGCACCGCTGGTATCGGCGTCCGGCGACTTCGTGACCCTGCCGGCCATCGTGTTCACGACCGTCCTGATCGGCCGCGGTTGGATGACCCGGGGATTGGCCCTGCTGCTGACGATGGTGGTGGCCGGGGCGGCGGCGGTGGTCATCCGCTCGTCGTTGAGCACCGCACGGCGAATCCTGTTGGAGGCCATCCCGATCCTGCTGATGGCCGGCACGTTGAGCCTGATCGCCGGAATCGTTCTCGAACGCTCGATCGATCGGTTCCTGGCCTACTCGGTCCTGATCGTCCTGCTGCCCGGGTACCTGTCGACCGCAGGGGCGCTCGGCGGCATTCTCTCCAACCGGCTGTCGACCAAGGTCCACCTCGGCCTGATCAAGGCCTCCCCCATTCCCCGGGGCGACGCCCGCGACGACATCCGTGTCACGTTCGCACTGGCGGTGCCGATCTTCCTCTTCCTGGCCCTGCTTGCCGGCACGCTCGGCGTTGCCGCCGGCCGGAGCTCGCCCGGTTTGCTGGTGCTGATGGCGGTGGCGGCCACCGGGGGTCTCGTGGCCACCGCCTTCGTGGCCGTCGTCGCCTACTACGGCACCTTCGCCGCGGTCCGATTCGGCCTCGACCCGGACAGCCACGGCGTGCCGATGGTGTCGGCCAGCCTGGATGTGGTCGGGGCCTCGACCCTGATCGGGGCGCTGGTCCTGTGGGGCGTGGCGTGACGGGCCGAGGTAGGAGAAGATGACAACAACAGTGGGGAGAAGCTGAGCGCATGGAATCGCGAAACCTTCGGGAGATGCTGGTCGAGGCCAAGGACACCAGCGAGCTGATGGTCGACCTCGCCTATGCCGCATTGTTCTTCGACGACGCCGACATGGCCGACGAGGTCGACGGCCTGGAACAGCAGATCAGCGAGCTGGTCCATCAGATGCGGGCGCTGAGCATCGTTGCGGTCCGCAACCCCCGGGAGGCCGAGGCGATGTCGGCGGTTCTCCAGGTCATCAGCGCGGTCGAGAGCATCGGCAACGATGCGGTCGACATCGCCCGTATCGTCACCCGTCGGCTCGGTATACCCCGCCAGCTGGTGCTGGACTTGATGGATGCCGAAGAGGTCTCGCACCGGGTCGAGGTCGCAGACGGCTCACACTTCGCGAACCGGCCGCTGGCCTCCTTCGAGCTGCCGGTGGTCACCGGGATGCGGGTGCTGGCGGTGCGGCGGGGCCGGCACTGGCTGATCGATCCCGGCGGCGACGACATCATCAATCCCGGGGACGTGCTGTTCCTCCGAGGTTCGCCGGATGGCATCCCCCGGCTCCGTGAGCTGGCCGGTGCGCCGACCTATCACCCCCCGGTCGTCGAAGAGACCTCGGCGCTGACCGACCTCGATCGGGCGGTGGACACCATCGTCGAGATGAAGAACCTGTCCGAGGTGGCGGTGGGCCTTGCCTACTCGGCACTGGTGTTCCGGGACCGGAGCCTGGCCGCCGAGGTCCGCCATCTCGAGGATCGGTTGGACGAGATGAAGATCCGCCTCGAGCTGTGGGTGCTGCGGGCGGCCCGCGACGATGTCGACCCGAAACCGCTCCGGGGTTTACTGCACCTGGCGGCGGCGGCCGAGGATCTCGGTGACCAGGCTCAGCAGATGGTGTGGCTGATCGAGAAGTCGAGCGACCTCCACCCGGTGCTCCATGTCGCCCTCGGTGACACCGATGACGTGGTGGTCCGGATCCCGGTCGGCGAAGGTGCGGCTGCGGTCGGCAAGGCCCTGGGCGACCTCGACCTCCCGATCGAACCGGGGTTCAACGTCTTGGCCATCGAGCGGGACGGCCGGTTCCTGTATCGCCCCCGCCGCCATGTCGAGCTCCGGGTCGACGACGGAGTGCTGGCCAGCGGCCCCGAGGAAGGCCGGGGCCCGTTGGCAGAGTTGCTCGGCTGGCGCCTCGTCGAGGGTGACGAGGGTGACGAACTGGTGCTCGAACCGCTCGCCTGAGTCGATCCTGCGGGCTATCGCCGCATCGGTGGCGGGGGCGCCGTGCCGGAGGGAGGCAGCGCCGGCGGTGCCTGGGCAGCCGGCGTCGGGGAATCGATCGCCGGCCTGGCCGCGGCACTGCTCGGGCCACCGGTGACCGCCGGTCGGGGAGTCGGGGCGGTGGTTGCCCGTTCCTGGATCGGTCGACGCTCCGGTTGACGGTCCCGGGCCGACGGGCGGTCGTCCCGGTCGTGGTCGGAAGGTGAGGCCGGCGGGAAATCGCCGTTTCGCAGCATCTCGGCGATGCCGCCCAACGTTCCCAGGGTCGCCCCCATCTCGGCCGGAACGAAGATCTTTGTCGCCCGGCCGTCGGCGATGCCCTGCAGCGCTTCCAGGTACTTGATGGCGATGACACGATCGTCGGTGCCGGATTCCGTGATGGCCCCGTAGACGCTCCTGATGGCGTCGGCCTCACCGGCCGCCACCACTTCCTGGCGGAACTGCTCGGCCTCGGCCCGGGTCCTGACGGCCTGGGCTTCACCTTCGCGCGGTCAGGATGTCGCGCTCTCTCACGCCTTGGGCCGTCAGGATCGCCGCCTGCTTCTCGCCTTCGGCCCTGGTCACTGCGGCCTCCCTGGCACCTTCGGCCTCGGTGACGACGGCCCGCCGGGTCCGCTCGGCCTTCATCTGCTCGTGCATGGCGTGCATGACGTCCTGGGGCGGGTCGATCCGTTGGATCTCCACCCTGACCACACGAACCCCCCACTTGTCGGTGGCGTCGTCGAGGATCTGTCGCAGCGCCGCATTGACCCGCTCCCGGGAGGTGAAGGCCTCGTCGAGGCTCATCTCGCCGATCACGTTACGGAGGTTGGTCTGGGCCAGCTTGGTCACGGCCAAGATGAAGTTGGAGATGTTGTACAGCAGCCGCTGGGGGTCCGTCGGCTCGAAGTAGATGACCGCATCGACCGAGACCGCCACGTTGTCCTGGGTGATGACCTCCTGGGGTGGCACGTCGATCACCTGCTCCCGCATGTCGACGGTTCGCAGTCGTTCCAGGAGCGGCTTGATGATCCGCAGTCCAGGATCGACGGTTTCCTTGTATCGGCCGAGTTGTTCCACCACGCCCTTCTGGTACGGCCTGACGATCCTCACCCCGACCGCCACGTACACGACGATGAAGAGGAGGACCACCACGATCAAGAGACCGAGGAGTGTGTCCATCGCTTGCCTGCTTTCTGGTTGCGGTAGTTGCTGCTACTTGAGTTTTCGGTTGGTGCTACCCGAATCTGTACTCGGTGGTCCTGGTTGCCCTCAGCATCGCGTCCGGCGGCGGCCCGTTTCTAGAAGATGACATCGTCGATGCCGACGGGTTCGACCAGGAGCCGGGTGCCCTGGACCTCCACGACCTCGATTTTGGTTCCCGCCGAGAGGGCGACCCCGGCTCGGGTGTCGGCCCGCCACTCCTCGGTTCCCACCCGCACCAGCCCGGCATCGCCGGGAGTGGCCGAAATCGGGGCCAGCACCACGCCGGTGGCCCCCTTCAGCCGGTTGGCTCCGATGCCGGCGACGTTCGGCGCCATCGTTTCCAGCCGCCGGGCGAAAGGACGCATCGCGAAGAACGATCCGGCAGACACCACCAGGAAGATCAGCCAGCTGAGAACCGGCGGGGCGGTGAGTATCGAGGCCAGCGAGGCGGCGAGGGCACCGGCGGCGAACGGGGCCAGGAAGAAGGACCCGGCGATCAGGATCTCACCGATGCCGAACGCGGCCGCGGCGACGATCCAGATGACAGCCCAGACAGCAGAATCTTCCATGCCAGTGTCCTTTCCGTGTGTGATCCCATTGTGCCACTACTAACGCCGTTCATGTCTGGCTCGTTCCCCGTTACCGGCGATAGTTTTGATCGGATGGCCCGCCTGCTCAGTGTTCACGCTCATCCTGACGATGAGGCGTCCAAGGGCGCACCGACGGTGGCCCGGTATGTGGCCGAGGGCCACAAGGCGTACCTGGTGTGCGCCACCGGTGGCGAGGCCGGAGACATCCTGAACAAGGCGATGGACCGTCCGGAGATCCGGGACAACCTGGCCCGGGTTCGGGCCGACGAGCTCGAGCGATCGGTCAAGGTGATCGGCTATCACGAGTTGATCTGGCTTGGCTATCGGGATTCCGGCATGCCGGACAGCGAGGCCAACAACCATCCCGATTGTTTTGCCCAAGCCGATCTCGATGAGGCCACCGGGCGGTTGGTCGCCATCATTCGCCGGTTGCAACCCGAGGTGATCCTCACCTACTCCGACGATCAGCAGGGGTACCGCCACCCCGACCATCTCCGGGTCTACGACATCAGCGCGCTGGCATTCGATCGGGCCGCCGATCCCGGGTGGTATCCCGATGCCGGCGAACCATGGCAGGCGTTGAAGATGTACTACTCCACGTGGAGCCGGTCCCGTCTTACCGCCCACCACGAGAAGTTCCTGGAGCTCGGGCTCGAGTCGCCGTACAACGAAGACTGGTTCAAACGGCCCTCCCAGGACGAGCGGATCACCACCAAGATCGAGATCGCAGACTACTACTGGGCCCGCCGGGAGGCGCTCCTGGCCCACGCCACCCAGGTCGACCCCACCGAGAAGTTCTGGTTCGGTCTTCCCGACGATGCGGCGGCCCAGGCATACCCCTACGAGGACTACATCCTCGGCCGTTCCCTCGTCGACACCGACGTCCCGGAGAGCGATCTGTTGGCCGGTCTGTCCCACGCCGACGACGCCGCCGCCTGATGAACGCCACCGGGGCAGGCCCGTCGCTCGACGAGGACTGGATCGCCGCGCTGGTCGACGCGTCGTCTGCGGTCGGCGGGGTCGGCTGCCGTTCGGCGGTTGTGGCCTTCGCCATCGCCAAGACGCAGAAAGCAGTGCTCGACATCGTCGAGGGCCGAGTGGTCGGCCGAGGCGAGGACGACGCGGTTGCGGTCACCATCCCGGTGACCGCCCAGCAACTGGCGGCCTTCGTCGACGGCTCGGAATCGGTGGCGACGTCCTACATGCGGGGCGACCTCAAGCCGGTCGGTTCGACTGGCGCCTTCCTGGCCGTGGTCGAGCTGTTCGAGGACCCTGCGTTCCGCAGCCGGCTGGCCGGCGGCTGACCGGCGCCGGCCGTCGTACCCTGCGCTGCGCTCGCCGTCACCCGGTTGCCCGCTGCGTCGAGAGTCACCCGGCGCGCTGGGCGTTGCGCAGTTCCCGGTAGCCGATCAGTTCTGCGCCGGATCGGTCGAGGGCGGCCCGGAACGCCCAGTCGTCGGTCACGAGGTGGGCGTCGCTGACGTTGGCCGACCATCGCCCGGTGATGGCCCGAAGCTCGGGGGTGTCGGCGGCCGGTCGAACCTGGATCTCGGTGACCCCCGGCCGCAGGTTTCGCAGCGCTTCGTCGACGACGCCCCTGGCCTCGGTGCCCCTCGGAGCGCAGACCACCTGATCGGCGACGAGCACCCCCTCGTCCGCCGCCAGCTGCCGGGCCGGAAAGCCGAGATCGAACCCGGGGTCCGGCAGGCTGATCGGGAGACCGAGGTCGATCGCCAGCTCGAGGTAGACGTCGAAGAGCTCCGGTCGCAGACACAGGGCGTCGAGGTGGGAGCCGAGGTGGGTGGGCTCGAACCCCCACAGCATGGCCCGCTCGACCTGGGCCCGGCACTCCCGCCGGACCTCGTCGACGTCTGCGTGCTCACCGAGATCGGCAACCGTTCTGGGGAAGCCTCCGTCACCATCGAGCAGTGACGGGGCCCGGGTGATCGGCCCCCACCGGTAGTTGTCGTGTTCGGCATTGAAGGTGAGGCTCACGCCGACGTCGTCGCTGTGATGGATTGCCGCCGTGCCCCGGGCCCAGGGGCAGGGCACCTGCAGCCGGGCGGTGGTGGCGACCCCGTTCGAAAGGGCGGCGGCGATGCCGAGGTTGGCGGCGTTTGACGAACCGAGCCCACAGCAGACCAGGAGCACCACACGATCGGTTTGGTGGCGTCCCAGGCGTTCGAGTAGCGCGGTCACACCGGTGACGCTAGTTTCCCGGGCCGGAGAACTTGTGATCTTGGGTCAAGTTGCCAGGCCCGCGAAACGGACCGAACCCGAGGGGGTTCCCACTGGCGGGCCGTCGGGCTCGCTCGGTGGGCGACGGTGGTCGGCAGCGGTGACGGTGGTGATCACACCCGCTGATCTGGGTCCGGACCGGTTGCGGGCAGGCGCTCGTCGAGCCCGGCGCATCGACGGTCATCGACGGGCCGGGCCGGTCGAGGGGTCGACCGGCCAATCGTGTTTCGGGTATCGGCCCGCCATGTCCTTTCGGACATCGGCCCACGAGCCGGTCCAGAACGATGCGAGATCGGACGTGATCTGGATCGGGCGGCCGGCGGGGGAGAGCAGCTCGAAGGTCAACGGGACCGCGCCGTCGAGCAAGGTCGGCGTCTCACCGATGCCGTATGCGTCCTGGGCCCTGACCGAGACCCGGGGGCTCCCGGCCGTGTAGATGATCGTTGCGGTGCGACCGCTCGGCAACCGGTAGGTGGTGGGGGCCAAACGGTCGAGCGTGGCCACCGTCTGGCGACCGAGGTGGTTGGACAGCAGCTGGTACGGATCGAGCGCCTCGATGTCGGCCCGGCCGGTGGCCCGCTCCAGCCACGGTCCGAAGACGGCTTGGGCCTGTCGTCGCAGCGAGGCGTCGTCGATGGCCGGGAGGTCGACATCGGTTCGATGGCTGGCAACGAGTCCGGCCCTGGCCTGGAGATTCCGGGCCCGGTCGGTCCAGCGCAGGGCCTCCAGGTCGGTGGCCACGATCCGTTCGACCAGTGCCGATATGACCTCCGGTCCCGGCACGATCGGCTGGTCGTGGGTACCGAAGTCGAGCGCACCGAGCCGTCGCTCAACTCGCATCGTGAGATCGTCGCGTTCATCGTCCCAACCGAAGAACGTACGCTCGGTCATCTCCGAGGCGAAGCCGAGCTCGACGTCGATGGCATCGATGGCCGCGGCCTTGGCGATCCTGACCTTGCGCTTCGGGCCGGTCAGCTCGGCAACGACCAGCATGTCCTCGTGGGCCATCGGGTCGGCCTTGTCGATCTCGCCGCCCATGCCGTTGCGCAATCGGAAACGGCCGCCCTGGCCCCGCCGTTTCTGGGCGATCCGGTCCGGGTAGGCCAGCGCCAGGGTCCGACCGAGGTCTCCTGGGTGGACCTGGCTCTCGTCGGCGCCGGTCCGCCCGATGAGCTCCCTGGCCCGTCGCCGGACGGTTTGGATGGCGGCGCCGTCTGCGCCCGGCACCCGGTGGCCGGGGTCGGCCACCAACTGCACCCTGGTCCACAGATCGACCGGTCGCTCGCTCGGTCGCCCGCCGATGACGTCCCGCTCGGTCAACAGCGCGGCCAGGATGGCGGCCGGCCACCCGAGCGGGCCGTCACCGGCGCCGGTGACCATGGCCGCCAGACGGGGGTGGACCGGTACGGCCAGCATCCGCCGGCCGTCGGTGGTGATGCGACCTTCGTGGTCGGTCGCCCCCAGCATGGCCAGCACCTCCCGTGCGTCGGTCACGGCCGCCTCGGTCGGTGGGTCGAGAAGCCGGAGGCGAGCCGGATCGGCCACCCCCCAGGCCAACGACTCCAGCAGGAGCGGGGCCAGGTCGATCTGGGCGATCTCCGGCTGCTCGTGGCGAGGTCGGGCCGCGTGCTCCATCTTCGACCACAGCCGGATGGCGACCCCGGGAGCGAGCCGTCCGGCGCGACCGGCCCGCTGATCGGCCGAGGCCTTGGAGTTGGAGACGGTCACCAGTTTTGACAGGCCGGTGGCCGGGTCGTAACGGGGTCTGCGGGCCAGCCCGGCGTCGACCACGGTGCCGATGCCCTCCACGGTCAGCGACGTCTCGGCGACATCGGTGGCCACCACCACCCGCCGTTGCCCCGGTGATGCCCGGAGCGCCGCATCCTGTTCCTCGGCGCTGAGCGCGCCGTAGAGCGGGTGGATGGCCGCATCGACGGTGCGGTGCAGTTCGTCGACGGTCCGACGGATCTCGCCGATGCCGGGCAGGAAGACCAGCACGTCCCCGGGATTGGCCAGTGCCTGGCGGACCGCGGCGGATACCGACTGCTCCAGACGGTCCCGCTTGTTCATCGGCCGCCATTGGACCTCGACCGGGAAGGTCCGTCCCTCGCATTCGACAACCGGGGCCGGTCGCTCCGGCGAGCCGATCAGCTCCGCCACCGCGGCGGCGTCGATCGTGGCCGACATGACCAGGATCCGAAGATCGTCGCGGATGGCCTCCCGGGCCTCGAGGGCCAGGGCCAAGCCGAGGTCGGCGTGAATGCTGCGTTCGTGGAACTCGTCGAAGATGACCGCGGCCACACCGGGCAGGCTGGGGTCGCTCTGGAGGCGGCGGGTCAGGATGCCCTCGGTGACCACCTCGATGCGGGTACCGGCGCTGACCTTGCGATCGTCCCTGGTCCGCCAACCGACGGTGGCTCCTACCGGTTCGTGGAGGGTTGCGGCCATTCGCCTCGCCACCGCTCTGGCTGCGACCCGTCGAGGCTCGAGAACCAGCACTCGATCCGAAGCCCCCAGCCACGGTTGATCGAGCAGCCGGAGCGGCACCACGGTTGTCTTCCCTGCGCCGGGCTCGGCGGTGAGCACGCCGATGCCGGGATCGACCAGTGCATCCTGCACCAACGGGATGACCGATTCGATCGGCAGGCCGGTGTCCGGCACGGGTGACGGCATCGACTCCATCCTGGACCGGCCCGAAACCAATCCCACCCGTCGGTTGGGCCGCGTTGGCGCTGGGGCGCTCACTGCAGCGGTTGGTCGGGACCCTCACATGCACCCCACAGACCGGCTCGCTCGGCCCGGGCCATGGTCCTGGCCTCGGTCAGTTCGGCCGCCAGCGCGGTGTTCGGCTCGTAGAACGAGGTGTCGGCAAGACCGGAGCGGACGAGCCAACGGTTCATGAACAGGTTGTCTTCGACCCGGTAGACGTACAACAGGAGCCGGTTGTAGCGATCGCGAGGTTCGACGTCGCGCTCGATGCGGACCTCCGATGACGGCGGAAGCGCACGGGCCAGTTCGGCCGACGCCTCCGGTCCGAAGCACTGGATCGGCACCGAAGGATGGACCGACTCCGGCGCATCGACACCAAGCAGCCGGACTCGCTCCCGCCGGCCATGGAAGTCGATGTCGATCGTGTCGCCGTCGATCACGTCGACGACAACGGCATGATCCGGAGCCAGGTCGGCAAAGCCGGCCGGGCTCGCGGTACAGCTCGCTGCCGTCAGCAGGCAACCGATGGTGGCAAGGACGATCGTCTCCGGGCCCGATCGGCAGCGGGGAGAGCCTGGGGGAGCTCTGAGCCGTCTCGATGGCCGCAGCGGTTCGGGCCGATCTGCACCTGCATCGGCGCACCTTGGTGATCGATGGTGAAGAAAGCCCATCGGCCCGCCACCTTTGCTTCGGGCGCTGCTCTTGCAGGTGGTCGACACCCCTGCACGCCATGGTCGATCGGGAGGGTTACACCCTCCGATGCGCCGCCGATACCGGCGACACGGTGTTGGAGACACGGTGTTGGAGACACGGTGTTGGAGACACGGTGTTGGCGACAGACCCTACACTCGTCGCCGGTTCGATCAGGCCGCGGCCCGGCGGTGGGGCCGGTGGCCGCCGTTGTGGTGATCGTCGTCGTGGTGACCGGCCGGCTCGCGACCGGACTCGTGTTCCGCCAGCTTGGCCATGCGGCCGACTGCGGCGCTGATCGTCTCATCTTCGGTGTCTGGCAGTTGGGTGGCGGCGGCCAGGGCGGCTCGGGCCTTGGCGATACCGGCGCGCCCGACCTGGACGGTGTGCCGATCGAGTTTCCACGTGTGATCGGTTGGGATCAGTTGGAGTTGTGCGCTTGCCATGTTTCCAGTATCCCCGGGGGGTGTGACAGCGAAGAAAACGTCTTCAACACTGGAGTTCTACCCCGGCCGGGGCCGTTCGAAACGCCGAAACCCCGGGCCGTTGGCATCGGCCGGCGATGAAGCCGGGGGTCGAGCGTCGATGGCGTGCGGTCGGTCGGGTCGACCGGTCGTGAACGCAATGGCCATCGACCGTTGCTTGGGCTAGACCGTCACCCATGAGCGAGGTCTTCCAGGGTGTCATCAATCGAGAGGTCGCCGACTCCGAGCCGTGGTGGCCGGACCCGGCCCTGCCACCGGCCGGCAGTCCGAACGTGGTGGTGATCCTGCTCGACGACACCGGTTTCAGCCACCTCGGCTGTTTCGGCTCGGTGATCGACACCCCGAACTTCGACCGCCTGGCGGCGTCCGGTCTGCGCTACACCAACTTCCATACGACGGCGCTGTGCTCGCCGACCAGGGCCTGCCTGTTGACCGGTCGCAACCACCACTCGGTCGGGATGCGGGCGGTTTCCAACTTCGACACCGGGTTCCCGAACATGCGGGGCAGGATCAGCCCGACCGCGGCGACGCTGGCCGAGCTGTTGGAGCCGGCGGGCTACGCCACCATGGCCGTCGGCAAGTGGCACTTGGCCCCGATGCGTGAAGCGTCCGCCGCCGGGCCGTTCACCGACTGGCCGGTCCAGCGGGGCTTCAACCGCTTCTACGGCTTCCTCAACGGCGAGACCGATCAGTTCCACCCGGAGCTGTGCGCAGACAACCACTACATCGAACCCCCGGCCACCCCCGAGGACGGCTACCACCTGTCGGAGGACCTGGTCGACCGGGCCATCGACATGGTCCGCAATCAGAAGTCGCTGGTTCCAGAACGGCCGGTGTTCCTCTACCTCGCCTTCGGGGCGACCCACGCCCCCCACCAGGCCCCAGACGACTACCTGGCCAAGTACCGGGGTCGGTTCGACGAGGGCTGGGACGTCTGGCGGCAACGGGTCTACGAGCGTCAGTTGGAGATGGGGGTCGTCCCTCCCGGCACGGCCCTGGCCCCCCGCAATCCCGGCGTCGAGCCATGGGATGAGCTGACCGCCGATGAGCAGGCGTTCGCCTGCAGGCTCCAGGAGGCGTTCGCCGCCTTCCTCGATCACACCGACGCCCAGGTCGGTCGGCTGCTCGACGCCCTCGAGCAGCAGGGCGAGCTCGACAACACCCTGATCTTCGCCCTCAGCGACAACGGTGCATCCCAGGAGGGCAACCCGACCGGCGTGATCGACGAGTTCAAGTACTTCAACAACATCGAGGAGGACGTCGGGGCCGCAGTGGCACGGCTCGATGACATCGGCACCAGGCGGAGCTTCTCCAACTATCCGTGGGGTTGGGCCCAGGTCGGCAACACCCCGAGCAAGCGGTACAAGCAGAACACCCACGGTGGCGGCATCCGGGACCCGCTCATCGTCTCCTGGCCGTCGGGCATCGACCGGAGCTGCGCCGGGCAGATCCGGTCGCAGTTCCATCACGTGACCGACATCGCACCGACCGTGCTGGAGCTCCTCGACCTCGAGCTCCCGCTGCTGGTCAAAGGGGTCGAGCAGCAGCCGATCGAGGGCACCAGCATGGCATACACCTTCGGCGCCGCCGCCGCCGATGCAGCCGCCGTTCCCACCCGAAAGCAGTCCCAGTACTTCGAGATGTTCGGCCACCGGGCCATCTGGTCGAACGGCTGGAAGGCGGTCACCTACCATGAGGCCGGTCGATCGCTCGACGACGACGTGTGGGAGCTGTACCACCTCGACGAGGACTTCTCGGAGACCGACGATCTGGCCCAGCGCCATCCGGACAAGCTGGCGGAGCTGGTCGAGTTGTTCTGGGTCGAGGCCGAGCGGTACGGGGTACTGCCGATTCACGCCGGGACGGTCCACGGACTGTTCGCCGGTCATCCCGTGGCCGGCACTCCCCGGGCCAGGGAGCGGTTCGTCTACCATCCACCGCTGCAACGGGTCCCGATGGACACCGCACCGCCCCTCGGGGCACGGTCGTGGCGGCTCCGGGCTGCGGTCGGCCGGACCTCGACCGACCAGGGCGGGGTGATCATGGCCGCCGGCACGGTCAACAACGGGCTGGTGATCTACGTGAAGGACAATCGGCTGGTCTACAACCACAACTACTTCACCGAGCACACCGCCATCACCTCCGACCAGCTCCCGGTCGGCGACGTGGTGTTGGGCGTCGACCTGGCCCGGGTCGCCAGGGGTCCGGCCCGGGTCCGGCTCCTGGCCGACGATGTGCCGATCGGCGAGGGCACCGTGCCGGAACTGTCGGTGATGATCTCCTCGATCGGCATGGACCTCGGCCACAACAGCACCGGGTTGTGCGACGACTACACGGCGCCGTTCGCCTTCGATGGCGAGCTCCGGAGGGTCGAGGTCGACACCGAACGGGCCATTCGACCCGATGACGAGTTGGCGGCCGAGATCCGCACCGCCTTGGGAACACAGTAGCGGCGGGTCACGCAGAGCCGAGCAGCGCCGCCTCGACCAGAGGCGCTGCGACGGCCGCCCGCCGCCGGAGCTCGACATCGTCGAGGCTGGTGATCGGGTGGTCGACGGCGACGTGGCGGTACCGGTCGAAGCCGTGGAGCCTGGCGATGGCGTCGGCGGTCGGAATGAACGGCTTGGTGATGATCGGCACCGCAGGGACGCCGAGCTTCTCGAAGATGATGGCGTCGAACACACTGCCCGACGAGCAGCTGCCTCAATCCCCGACGGCGGAGATGGCGGCCATCGCCTCCTCGGCGACGGGCTTGGCCTCGTCGGGGTGGCCCCCGTACCCGGGACTGGGTGGGCCGAGATGGATCACCTCGGCGATGGCCCACCGCTGCCGGAGCTCGTCGACGACAAGCTCCAAGAGCTCACGGCCGTGGGTCTTGCCGTTGTGGACGAGGGCGATGACCGCACCGTCGAGCGTGGCCAGCCGGGGCGCCGGGCCGTCACCACTGGCCGTCAGCGGCGGCCGCGGATCCAGCAACAGCAGGCGCTCGGTCATCGAGCGATCTCACGGGTCACGAAGTCAACACTACGACCTCGACTCCAGGAGGGAAAGAACATCGAGTGCCCGCCGGCCGAGCCCCCGCCGACGAGGATCATGATGTCTTCGGCCGACCAGCCGCGGTGGACCATGATCTGCTCGTCTCCCGGTTCCACCTCGGTGGGCCCCGCCGGTCGCCACCGCCCGCCCCAGTCGGGCTCGGCGCTCGGATCGTTTTCGATCTTGCCGGTCCGCTTCAGGGTTGCCAGGTCCCGCACCGCATGGTCGAACAGGAACTGCTGAACCCGGCCACGGTTCCAGCCCTGCAACTTTGCCGCATGCTCGGGGGCCAGGACGACCACCGAGCGACCGGGGCTGAAGCTGCCCAACGCGGCCATGGCGTCGGCGAAGGTCGCCAGGAGCTGCTGGGGATCGGACGCCCCGTGGTTCACGATGTTGTGACCTGATTCGGCGGCAAAGACGGTGACCGTCGACTGATCCGGGCGGTATCCCAGGGCCTGGTGGATCGGCTCCCACGGGGAGTGCTCGACGTTCTCGGTGAAGCAGAGGCTGAACTTGCCGGCCCATCCCTGGGTCGACTTGTCGAGCTCGCCCGGCAGGGCACTCAGGCAGTGCATCTGGATCAGCCGGATCGTCCGCCCGATCGTGGCGTTGGCCCGAAAGCCGGGACCGAACAGGTTCTCCCGGCCGTGGACGCCGATCTCGGTCGCCACCGGCCCGCTGATGACGATCATGATCGTGGCCCCACCGGTGCTGGTGGTCGGACCATGGAGGAAGAACCGGTCGTCACCGATGGCCGCCAGCGTTGCCCCGATCACCGGGAAGTACTCCGGCCGGGCCCCGGCCATCACCGCACACACCGCGGCCTGGTATGCCGAGACGTCGCAGTCCCTGGTGGTCTCGTGGAGCAGCGTGTCCCCGGCCGACCAGCCTGCGCCGTCGAGCATGGCCCCCACCAGATCCTCGGTCGGTGGGACCACCGGCAGTCCATCGGTCAGGCCCGCCAGGTACATCGCCTCCACCGCCGCCCCCGGTTCGACGGTGAATCCCTCTCTGGCTCCCGGGTGGGAGGTGGCGAGCTGTCCCATGGATCGAACCTACCGCAGACGCCGCCTCGGCCGGGACCCGCAGGTGGTTGCACGGGTCGACGTTCGCTCGATACGGACGAGGGAACGCCGTGGACGGGCCGGCTGCGGTCACCGGCTCGTGGTCGATCGGGTCGTGCCGGTCGCCGGTCGGCCGATGATGAGCGCCCCGCTCAGCAGGAACAGTGCTGCGGCGACGCCGATCGCAACCGCCAGGTCGGACAACGCGGCGATCAACCCCAGCCCCAGGCCGCCGATGATCTGACCGGCCGACGCGGCCTGACCGAGGAAGCTCTGGACCGTGGCCCGGACATCGCCTCCGGTCGACCGGTTGATCCACACCGAACCGACGACGGGCAACACAGACCACGCCAGGCCACGGGTCAGGAACACACCGAACGCTCCGACGGCGGCAACCGGTGCCACTGCGACCAGCATCGCCCCGGTCGCGGCCAGCAGCGCCATCGCGCCGTAGAGCTGTCGAGGCCCGTCGGCCTGGCCCATTCGGTGCTCGACCCGTCGCAGGACGACGGCCCCGCCGAGAAGTCCTGCGATACCGAGCACGGTGAAGAAGAGCACCGGTGAGACCTCGAGCGGCAGCCCGAGATCGATGAGCCTTGCCTCGGTCAGCCGATCCATGCCCTCGGCGCCCAGGTTGAACACCACCGTGATCACCAGCAGTCGGACGACGACCCGATCGGTACGCACCAGCGCCAGGCCGGTTCGCAGGATCCTGGTCGACCGCTCCAGCCGATCGTCGCGGCCCGGGCTGAACCCGTCTTCTGCGAACAGGGTGGCGATCCAGATCGCCAAACCCAGGACAAGGCCGCCGGCACCATCATCGACGTGGCCGGGGACGTCAGCCAACCGAGCATGCCGAATCCGACCAGCCCGGCCGCCCCACCACGCTGCTGCCAGCGGGCCCGCCTGGTGATGGCGCCGTCGATGCTGCGCTGGTCTGCTCCCCGATGGCCGAGCTCGTCGGCCAGCCAGGCGACGTCGGCACCGCTGGTGAAGGTCCAGCCGACCCCCCACGCCACGTTGACGACGACCAGACCACCGAACGAGGCGGTCATCCCGGCGACGACGAAGGCGCTGCCCATGACCAGCATCGAGATCACCATCGACCACTTGCGGCTCACGGTGTCGGCAACGACGCCGGTCGGTACCTCGGCCACCAGCACGCTCAGTTCGAGCGCGGTCCCGAGCAACAGGAGTTGGGTGGCCGAGAGCTCGGCCTCGATCACCAGGTATACGCTGGTCACCACCCAGAAGCCCTGCAGCGCAGCCCCGAGCAGCGCCGCCCACCATATGAAGGTGGTTTCCGGTTGCGCCTGTCGAGCACCGGGCCACGGCCGCATCAGGCCGACCGTACCGCAACCGTCTGCGCCCCCACAGGGACTTGGGGGCTTTGCCGGACGACTGGACCCCGGCGGTCGTGCACAATGGAATCAACAAGACCGGCATCGCCATCGCGGCCGAGCCGGGCGAGGAAGACGGAGTGGGCATGGAACCCGAGTTGTCGTTGGCTGAGCTTCGAAGCAGGTTGACGGATCTGGAGTCCGGTCACGAGGCCCGGCTGGCATCCCTGGAGCGCCGCATCGTCGAGTTGAGCGAGGCGGTCTCCGGTCTGGCGGTCGGGCCGCCGGCGGGGCCGCCGGTTTTGGTCGGCGGCGGTGCCGGACACCGCACCACCACCACCGCCGCCACCACCACCACCACCCGCCACCGCCGCCGCAACCACCGGCACCGGCACCTGGCCGCGTCAGGGTCCCGGCACCTGCTGCGCCCCCGCCGGTGCCGGTAGCGGTGCCGGTCCCGGCCGGCCGCCGGTTCGAGTTCAACGTCGAGGCCGCCCTGCGCTGGGTCGGTATCGGTCTGGTGGTGTTGGCTGCGTTGTTCCTGGTCAGCACCGCCATCGATCGGGGCTGGATCAGCCCCGAACTCCAGTTGCTCGGCGCCACCGTCATCGGTTTCGGGCTGCTCGGCGGGGCGTTCCGATTGATCGAGCGGCGACCGAGCTGGGCCTTGGCCCTGGGCCACGGCGGGGCGGCGGTGGTCATCATCTGCGCCGGTGCCGCCTACGGCTGGCTCGACCTGTGGGGACCGCTCGTCGGCCTCTACCTGGTGACGGTGGCCGCCGCGGTTGCGGTGTCCGCCGCCTGGCAGCTGCGATTCGAATCGATGGCCATCACCGCGTCGGGTGCGATGCTGGTCGTCCCGGCGGTGGCCAGGATCATCGCCGACGCCCCGATGTCGGCCACCGGCGTCTGGTTGGCGCTATTCGCGATCGTCGCCACCGCGGTCGGGCTGAGCCGGTCGTGGGTGCTGTACCGGATCGTGTCCGGGTGGGCCACCGCAGTGTGGGTCCTGGCCTTGGCGGCCCTGTTGTTCGACGACGACAACACCGACTACGCGCTGCGGGGTGCACTGCTCGTTGCGGTGGTCGCCGCCGTGCTCTGGGTGGCACCGGCGCTGTCTGCGACCGGCCCGTTCGGCACCACGGCGAGGCCCGAGGCCGATCGCTGGCAGCCGAACCCGGGCCGCGATCGACAACCGATCGGTGGTGCTCGTTCCACTGTGGGCCTGGTCGTCGGTCGTGCTGTTCTTCGGCTGGCAGGCCGACGGTGCCGGTGGCCCGTTCGGCGTCGGCCTCGCCGCGGCGTTCTTTGCCCTGGCGATGGTGAGCGGCCCGATCGCCGGCCGCCTCTCGCAGAGCCTGGTGGTGTCGCACCTCCTCGGCGCCGGGTTGTTGCTGAGCGTTGCCTTCGTGGCCTGGCTCGGCGGCCCGATGCTGCTGGTGGCCCTGGCCGGCCAGGCGGTTGCGACCTTGGTGATCGGCCGGAGGCTCGACGACGAGCTGTTGCGCATCAACGGCTACGCCCTGGCCGGGGTGGTCTGGCTGCTCCTGGTCGGGGCCCTGGCCGACATCATCGACAGTTCGAGCCTCACCTTCGGCGAGGCGGCGGCCAACGGCCTGGTCGTCGCCGCCCTGTGGGCCGTCGCCGTCCTGATCGGCCGGGACCTGCCCGGCCACGGTCCCGGTGCTCCGGGCGTCGCCCGGGACGGGGCCGGCATCGGTAATGTGGTCGAGCTCGTGTTCGCCGTGGCCTGGGTCGCCACCATCGGGTACCTGGCGTCGCTGGTGGCTCCGGTGGTGAGCGGTCAGGGCTGGCTGGCGATCGGGGCGGTGCTGTCGGCGGCGACGGTGTTGGCTGCGTCCCGACTCGGGTCGATGGTGTTCGTCGTCGGGGCGGTGCTGTCGGTTGCCACGGTTGCGGGGACCGCCGGCAACCTGTTGATCACCGCCATCGACGGCAACCACCTGGGCGGCCATCTCGCCAACCTGACGGTCGTGGCGCTGCTGGTCCTTGGCACCGGGTGGGCCTGGATCGTCGAGCGACGGACGACGTTGGCCAGGGGACTGCTGGTCGTGGCCTGGGTCATGACCCTCGGCTGGGCCGCAGCCCTGTTCCTGGCCGAGCTCGATGCCTCACAGAGCCAGGTCGCGATCTCGGTGGTCTGGGCCGCGGCCGCCGTCGTGGCCATCGTCGCCGCCATCCGAACCGACGAATCGGTGGTGAGGGTCATCGGCCTGGCGACGCTCGGGGTGGTGCTGGTCAAGCTGTTGACCGTCGATCTGGCCGAGGTCGACACCCTGTGGCGGGTCGGGCTGTTCCTGGTGATCGGCCTCGGCCTGCTGCGGCTCGGCTACGTGCTGCCGGCGCTGGCCGAGCGGTACGGGCCGCCGGCCACCGCCGCCCCGGTTGGTGGCGGTGGGACGGCCGACCACCGACCGGCCCGGTCCCCGAAGGTCGACCGGCGACCTCGACACTGAGTAGCTTGTGTCCATGAGTCGCTATGGAATGTCCGTTCCGTTGGCCGGTGCCAGGTTGTCAGAGCACCGAGAGTTGTTCCGGGAGCTGGTCGACCTCGGCTACACCGATGTGTGGTCCTCGGAGGCCGACGGAGCCGACGGGTTCACCCCGCTGGCCCTTGCTGCGGCCTGGGCTCCCGAACTGCGTCTCGGCGTGGCCATCATCCCCGCCTTCACCAGGGGGCCGGCGCTGCTCGTCCAGAGCGCGGCGGCGCTGGCCGACGCCGCGCCGGGCCGGTTCGTGATGGGGATCGGCTCATCGTCGAACGTCATCGTCGAGCGGTGGAACGGCATCCCGTTCGAGCAGCCGTATCAACGGACGCGAGACGTCGTACGGTTCATGAAGGCGGCCTTGACCGGCGAGAAGATCACCGAGAGCTACCCGACCTTCGAGATCAAGGGTTTCCGGTGCGGCATCGTGCCGGAGCAACAACCACCGATCCTGGTGGCGGCGCTCCGGCGAGGGCATGCTCAAGATGGCCGGCCGGGAGGCGGACGGGGCCATCATCAACTGGCTCTCGGCAGACGACGTGAAGAAGGTGGCACCGATCGTCCATGCTGCCGGCGGCGATGACGGCGGTGACAAGGAGATCGTGGCCAGGATCTTCGTCTGCCCGAGCACCGACGCCGACAAGGTCCGGGAGCAGGCCCGATTCGCCATCGCCGCCTACCTCAATGTGCCGGTCTATGCCGCGTTCCACGAGTGGATCGGCCGTGGCGACAGGCTCCGGGGCATGTGGGACGCCTGGCAGGCCGGCGACCGCAAGGCGGCGCTGGCCGCCATCCCCGACGACGTCGTCGACGAGATCATCGTGCACGGCTCGCCTGCCGAGTGCCGGGAACACATCCAGCGCTATGTCGACGCCGGGGTCACCACCCCGGCGCTCTCCATCATGGGATTCGCCGGGGTCGACGCCCGACAGGCCATCAAGGACCTGGCCCCGGGCTGATTTCCGGCCCGCAACCGGTGGCACCGATGCACGGCCACCAAACCGTTGCCCGAGACCGGGCACGCCTGGCCGGAACCGCTCCGCGGTGCTAGAAACAGGGGACACACACACTTGTCGACAAAGGGGAATCCACCATGAAATCCAGAGGCGCCGTGCTTCGCGAGGCAGGCAGCGATTGGGAGATCGTCGACATCGATTGGGAGGATCCGCGTCAAGGCGAACTCCTGATCAAGATGGTCGCCTCCGGTATGTGCCACTCCGACGACCACGTCGTCACCGGTGATCTGCCGGCCCCGTTCCCCTTCATCGGCGGGCACGAGGGCGCAGGCATCGTCGAGCAGGTCGGCCCGAACACCCCGGGGTTCGAGGTCGGCGATCACGTGGTCATGTCGTTCCTGCCCGGTTGTGGCCGCTGCCGCTGGTGCGCCTCCGGTCAGCAGAACCTCTGCGATCTCGGTGAGTTCCTCCTGGCCGGAACCCGGCCGGACGGAACGTTCCGGGGCACGGTCGACGGCGTCGGCGCGGCCCAGATGTGCCTCATCTCCACCTTCGCCGAGTACACGGTGATCGACGTGGCCTCCGCGGTGAAGGTCAACCCCGATCTGCCGCTCGACAAGGCCTGCCTCGTCGGCTGTGGCGTCGGCACCGGATGGGGATCGGCGGTGAACTCGGCCGAGGTCCGGCCCGGTCAGACCGTGATCGTCATGGGCTGCGGCGGTATCGGCATGAACGCGGTGCAGGGTGCGGCCCATGCCGGAGCAACCAACGTGATCGCCGTCGACCCGGTCAGCTTCAAGACCGAGGTGGCCCAGACCCTCGGCGCCACCCACGCCTTCGACAACATGGCCGACGCCACCGAGTTCGCCCAGTCCGTCACCAACGGTCAGGGAGCCGACTCGGTCATCGTCACCGTCGGCGTGCTCGAAACGGGCCACGTGGCCGAGGCCTTCGCCGCCACCCGCAAAGCCGGAACGGTGGTCGTCACCGGCCTCGGCAACGCCGAGACCAGCAGGGTCGATGTGCCCGCCTTCGAGCTGACCCTGTTCCAGAAGCGGATTCAGGGCTCGCTGTTCGGCGCCTCGAGCCCGAGCCGGGACATCCCCTGGATGCTCGACATGTACCAGAGCGGTCAGCTCAAGCTCGACGAACTGGTCACCAACACCTACAGCCTCGACGAGATCAACGAGGGCTATGCCGACATGAAGGCCGGCAAGAACGTCCGGGGCGTCATCGTCTATTGATCCCGACGTTTCGGGCCCCACCCGGAACGTCGCAGGTCGGCGGGAACCGACCCTTGCCGACCGAGGTTGCACTCCTTGCAGGAGCAAGCTCGGTCGGCAAGTGGGCCGTTTTGGGCCGAGATCGGGCCATGACCTGCGGCGATCGGGAGGTGTTCGGACCGGCGACGGTGCAGCCGGGTCTCGATATCACGCCGGGAACAATTGGGCTGGCGATGGGTCCGGTGGCCCGTGCTACGGTGCGGCCGTGCAGGGTTTGCTCCACGGTTACCGTCCGACGGAAGGGTTCGACGAGGCGTTCCATTCCGATGCCACACCTCGGGAGTGTTACCGCCGGGTGGTCGAACGGTTCTCCGGGCTCTCGGTCCACGACGCCGTGCGGATCGAGGCTGCGGTGGCGGCCGAATTCAAGCGTCAGGGCATCACCTTCACCGTCTACGACGATGATCAGGGCACGGAGCGAACCTGGCCGATGGATCTGTTCCCCCGGATCATCGAAGCGGTGGAGTGGCTCGAGTTGGAGCGAGGCCTGGCCCAACGGCTCAGCGCACTGAACCGCTTCCTCGAGGACCTCTACATCGGCGAGCAGGCGGCCATCGAGGACGGGGTCGTTCCCCATTGGGTCGTCACCTCGTCGCAGGGTTTCGAGCGCCATGCCTTCGGGATCAACGTGCCGTTCGGGGCCCGCTGCATGATCGCCGGGATCGACCTTGTCCGCGGTGCCGACGGCGGATTCTCGGTGCTGGAGGACAACCTCCGCAACCCGAGCGGGATCAGCTACGTGCTGGAGAACCGGGCTGCCATGGCCAAGGCCTTCCCCCAGCTGTTCGACAACCACACCGTCCGGCCGGTCGACCAGTACGGGCAGTTGCTGCGGGCCACCCTGGAAGAGGTCGCGCCGGCGTCGGCCGGCGACGACCCCAACATCGTGATCCTGACCCCCGGTGTCTACAACAGCGCCTACTTCGAACACGCCTTCCTGGCCAGGGCCATGGGTGTTGAGCTGGTCGAAGGTCGGGATCTCGTCGTCGACGACCAGGTGGTCTACAGCCGCACGGTGGGGGCGTTGACACCGGTCGACGTGATCTACCGGCGAATCGACGACGCCTTCCTCGATCCGGTCTCGTTCCGCCCCGACTCGACGCTCGGGGTCCCGGGACTGCTGTCGGCGGCCCGGGCCGGAACGGTCACGCTGTGCAACGCCATCGGCAACGGCGTGGCAGACGACAAGGCGGTCTATCCCTACGTCCCCGATCTGATCCGCTTCTACCTCGGTGAGGAACCGTTGCTGGCCAACGTCCCCACCTATGTGATGTGGGACGACGATCAGCGGGAGGCATGTCTCGATCGCCTCGATCAACTGGTCATCAAGCCGGTTGCGGAGTCCGGGGGCTACGGGATCATCATCGGCTCCCACGCCTCGGATGAGGAACTGGCCGAGGCCAGGGCCACCATCGAAGCCGACCGTCGGAACTGGATCGTCCAGGAGCTGGTGCAGCTGTCCAGCCTGCCGGCGCTGACCGCCGACGGTCTTCGGCCCCGCCATCTCGATCTGCGACCGTTCGTGCTGACCGGTGAGCGGACCAGGGTCTTCCCCGGTGGCCTGACCCGGGTGGCCATGCGGGAGGGGTCGCTGATCGTCAACTCGTCCCAGGGCGGCGGCTCGAAGGACACCTGGGTCCTGGCCGATCCCGAAACGGCAGCGGAGTCCGAGCCGGGAACCCGAGCCGACGGCGAACCGGGAGACGAGGTCTGCCGATGATCCTGGCCCGTCACGCCGAGGCGATGTTCTGGGCCGGACGGCTCCTGGAGCGGGCCGAGCACACCACCAGAATGCTCGACGTGGTCGGCCGTGACTCGATGCACTTCCGGGCCTCGCCGGTCCAGCCGGAGTGGCGCCTCATCCTGGAGACCGTCGCCCTCCATCAGGCCTTCCTCGATTCGAAACGGCAACCGACCCAGCACGAGGTGGTGGACTTCCTGTTCTTCGATCGCTCGAACAGCGGTTCGGTGGCGGCATCGGTGAGCAAGCTGCGGGAGAACATCCGCACCGTACGGGATCGGGTGCCGGTGGAGTTGTGGGAGGAGACCAACCGGCTCCATCTGTCGCTCGAAGCGGTGAACGATGCGGCGAACGGGGAGACGTTCGAGCCGTACTCGACGGTCCGACGCCACTGCCATGCCATCGGAGGGGTCATCGCCGAGGCGATGCCTCGTGACGAGGGATTCACCTTCCTGGTCGTCGGTCGGATGATCGAACGGGCCACCATGACCTGTCGGACCATCCGCTGCCTGGTGCTGCGCAACGGCCACAATCTCGATGAGGGCTCGATCCTGCGAACCGTCAGCTCGCTCCAGGCCTTCCGCCGCAGCCACCGTCAGGTCGGTGATCCGATCGCCCTGGCCGCCTTCCTGTTGCGGGCCGATCACGTGCCGCGTTCGGTGCTGTCGTGTCTGCGCCGGGCCGACGGTCGGCTGGGCCTTCTCGGCCAAACGGCTCCGGGGCTCGGGCCGGCAACGCTGGTCTGCGGCCGGGCCAGGGCCAGGCTGGAGTACGGCGATATCGAGAACGAACTGCGGACCGACCCCTCTCGCCTGCTTCTCGAGATCGAGGGCGAGGTGAACAGCCTCGCAATGGCCATCGCCGAATTCGCCTTCGATCCGGCCCAGCTGCCGGCGATGCGAGCCCAGTTCGTCAGGCCGGGGTTTCACGGCTGATGCGACTCGACATTCGCTACCGAATGCTGTTCGAATACGATTCCCCGGTTCGCGAAGCGCACAACGAACTGCGGGTCAGGCCCCGCGACCTCCCCGAGCAGCGGCTGTTGGCCCACCGCCTCACGTCGATCCCGGCGTCGAGAATCCTCTCCTACACCGACTACTGGGGGACGACGATCGATCACCTCGGGGTGGTGTTCCAACACGAAGAGTTCGAGATCGTCGCCGAGGCCGCGGTGGAAACCAGAACCCGGCAGGAACCGGAGACCTGCGAACGGGCGCTCCTGGCCGACCAGGCGTTTCGCCTGGCAAACTTCGAACTGCTGCGGCCATCACCCCATGTGTCGTGGAACGACGAGATCGCCGATATCGCAATGGACGTGGTCGGTTCCACCGGCGATGCGGTCTCGGCGGTTCAGGCCACGGTGGCGGCCACCAGGGAGCTGCTGACCTACGAGCGGAACTCGACCTCGATCGGCATCGAGCTGACCGAGCTCGTCGCCGGGGGCCGGGGTGTGTGCCAGGACTACGCCCACCTGAACATCGGGCTGCTCCGGGCGGCCGGCATCCCGGCCCGCTACGTCTCCGGCTACCTGTTCGCGGTCGACGAAACCGACATCGACGACGAGGCCCACATCGCATCGGTGCAAACCCACGCCTGGGTCGAAGCGGGCCTACCGGGAGATCAGTGGATGCCCGTCGACCCGACGAACGACCAGCCGGTCGGTGAGCGCCATGTCGTCATCGGCTTCGGTCGGGACTACGACGACGTCGCCCCGGTTCGCGGCGTGTACGCCGGAGAAGGGGTACCGTCGGTCGCCGCCACGGTGGAGATGCGGCGCATGGAGCCGGTCGAACGGACCATGTCGCCCCGGCCCCGGCGGCCGGCGAAACCGATCCCCTACATCGCCATGTCGGACCCGGCACGAGCTCAGGACCAGCAGCAACAACAGCAGTAGCGGCAACGACAATCGTCGCTCGTGTGCCGATCAGCTCCGCTCGATCGGCAGCCACACCAGGAGGAGATCGTCGACGCTGATGTCGGACTTCTCCAGCGGAACCTCGACCTGCTCGATCTCCTCCGCTTTTGCCGACCACTCGTCGTCGATCTCGATGACCGCCTCCTGGAGGTCCCGCTCGAGTTCCTCGAGCTGATCGATCTTCTCCGCGGCCCGGTTCTGGGCCGATTCCAACCGTGCCCTGACCGCCGATTGCTGGCGGCTGCCGGACGACATTCGCCTGGCCGCCGACGCCAGGCCGCTCGTCCTGCTCCTGCCGCCAAGCAGGCCGCCGAGAACCGATGAACCGATGTCCATCAGCTGCTGCTGCTTGCGACCCTGGGCCTGGACCTCCAACTCGGCCACCTTGTCCTCGGCCTTGGCCAGCGCCGCCTCCACCGAGTGGCGCTTCTTCTCGAGCTTGGCCCGGATCTTCTCGGTGGCGGCGTCTGCGCCGTCCTCGGCCGCGGCTCGGCACCGGCTGCGGAACTGCTCTGCGGTCTCACCGGGACGCGACCACAGCTTCAGCGTTGGGTTGTGCTCCAGGGTGACGGTCTCGTCGAACGACAGCTTCGTCTTCAGTTCCGACGCGGCACGCCGCACGGCGGTGGCGCTGATCTCGAAGTCGGGCAGCACGTAGACCGGGTCCGGTGGCGGTTCGGTGGTGAAATCGCGATCGTCGAAGTCGACCGTTCTGGCGTTGTCGAGGTCGATCGAATCGCCGTCGAGCAGGATGATGGCCTCCCACTCCTCGCTGTGGCGGAGATCGGCCTTCGTCTCGTCGAACAGCAACGTGACCCTGGCCGCCAGCGCCGGCTGGAGACGATCGCCGCCGGGGGTCGCGTCGAGATCGGCCAGCCACGGTGTCGCCTGCCGGGCGTAGCGGACCGGCAGCGAGTCGGGAACGGCAGGGGGTACCGAAGACTCGTCGTGTGCCAGTTCGGGACCCGATGCCCTCTCCGCTTCGGCCGCCGGGGCGAGCGCCGCCTCCCGGTTCCCGTCGGCTGTCACGCCGGACCGGGCGGAACCGTCGGAGCCGACGACGGATGCGACCTTGGGGGCCATCAGGCGCCCGATCTGTTCCCTGGTCAGCGGTCCGGCCAGGTAGCTCATGGCCCACCGGGTGGTCAGGACCGGCAGCTCCGACGATTTGGTGGTCCGGAGCATGAACTGGCGTTTGCCCAACCCGCTGATCGTTTCGGTGACCTCGCCGAGGTCGACACCGCCGTCGGCCGATCGCAGCCCGTCGATCAGCCGGTTCTTGTCCTGCTCGGTCTGGAGTCTGCCGATCATCCACGTGCCGGCGTTGCTTATCGCCTTGTAGTCGAGATCGACCGGATTCTGGGTCGACAAAACCAGCCCGACCCCGAACGCTCTGGCCTGCTTGAGCAGGGTCAGGATCGGCTTCTTCGGCGGCGGGTTGCCGTTCGGGGGTGCCAGGCCCATCACCTCATCGAGGTAGACCAGGACCCGCAGTTCACCGGTGCCGGCCTGGGTTCGCATCCACGAGATCAGCTTCGACAGAACCAGGGTGACGGCGAAGTGGCGCTCGGTCTCGTCGAGATGGTTCAACGACAGGATGGCGGCCCTGGCCCGCCCGTCGGAGTCCCACAGCATCCGTTCGATGTCGAGGGGCGCGCCATCGGCCCAGGCGGCGAAGCTCGGTGACGCCAGGAGGCCGTTGAGCTTCATCACCAGGGCCTGGCGATCCTTGGCGGGGAAGAACGTGTCGAGATCGAGGACGCCGAGCTTACGTATCGGCGGATCGAGCAATTGGCCGAGCAAGGTCGGCAGATCGAGATCCTGGCCGGCATCCCAGGAGCGGGTGATCAGGTTGGCCACCAGGATGTGCTCCCGCCCCGACAGCGGATCGCTCTCGACGCCGACCAGGCCGAGCAGGCCGCTCACGGTGCTGTCGACCTCGTCCTGGCGGGCCGAGGGGTCGTCGGTGGTCGGGGCGGTGAGGCGGCCCAGCACGTCGAGCGGTACGCCGGCGCTGCTCCCCGGGGTGTAGATGACCGGATTGGCCGACGCCTGCAACCGGCCGACCTCGGCCGAGTCCAACCCCCAGGACTCCAGTCCGCTCCGCCAACGCTCGGCGGTGGCCACCGCCAGTTCGCCGATGGTCGTGTTGCCCACCCTGGCTGCACCCTCGTCCATCCAGGGTTCGAAATCGGCCGGTTGCAAGTCGGGGAAGGTCAGGCACAGATTCCCGAGATCGCCCTTGGGGTCTATGGCCAGCACCGGGATCCCGGCCAGCAGGGCCTCCTCGAGCAACACCACTCCGAGCCCGGTCTTGCCGGAACCGGTCATGCCGACGATCACGCCGTGGGTGGTGAAGTCAGCGCTGTCGAGCAGCACCGGGCGACCGGTCCGGTCGCCAGAGCCGACCTCGATCCTTTCGCCGACGTAGAAGTTGCCAGGAGGTCGTTCCATACGGCTTCGCAGCCTAGTTGCACCCGGCCCGGCTCGCTCGATCCACAAACGGCCGGATCGCTCGGTCACCGGGCATCGCTGTGGCCGATGGTTCGGGTCTCACGGTCGAACCGATGAGTCCCCATGGCGGTTGGTTTCGACCGCGTGAACTCGTCGAGATCGCACCGATCGGCCACAAACCGGGGCACAATACGTACTCAAGCTATAACTAGGGAGTTGCAGCAATGGGAATCATGGACACATTGAAGGGCCTGTTCGGTGGGAAATCGGACGCCGTCACCGACAAGGTGCACGATGCGATCGATACCGCCGCCGACAAAGCCGATGACGTCACCGGCGGCAAAGCCTCCGGTCAGATCGATTCCGCTGCCGACAAGGCCAAGGACATCGCAGGCGACGCCATCGACGGCGCGGCCGAGTAGTCACAACGGCCGAGCCGGTCCGTCAGACCGGGTACCGGCATAATCGGCGCCGATGGCGCCGTCGGGTATCGCCCGACAACGATCACGATTTCCGGGCCCCGGTGAGGGGCTCGGAATCGTTTTCCCCGATGGCCTCGTTTTGGCCGACGGCGGCGGCCGTGCTTGTCTGTTGCTGTGGAAACGAAAGAACTTGAAACGCTGTTGGTCGACGTCGAGCAGAACGGTGTCGTCACCGTCACCATGAACCGACCGGAGAAGAAGAACGCAGCAAACGGAACGATGTGGGATGAGCTCCGCACGACCTGGGACGAGATCGCCCTCGACCCCTCGGTGCGGTGCGTCGTCATGACCGGCGCCGGAGACGGGTTCTGCAGCGGTGCCGACCTCGGTGGCGGCGGTGACCGCGAGATGCATCAACTGCAGGCGATGAACATGATCCACCGCACCGTCCAGGCCCTGTATTCGATCATGGTGCCGGTGGTGGCCAAGGTGAACGGCGTGGCGGCCGGAGCCGGGATGAACATGGCGCTGGCCTGCGACCTCATCGTCGCCAGCGACCGGGCCCGTTTCAGCGAGATCTTCGCCAAGCGGGGTCTCACGGTCGACTTCGGTGGAACCTGGATCCTGCCCCGGCTGATCGGTTTGCACCGGGCCAAGGAGTTGGCGTTCTTCGCCGATGTGCTGTCTGCCGAGCAGGCCGCCGAATTCGGCTTCGTCAACAGAGTCGTTCCCCACGGCGAGCTCGATGCCACGGTCGCCGACTGGGCCGATCGCCTGGCCGCCGGACCACCGCTGGCCCTGGCCATGACCAAGCGGCTGCTGACCCTCAACGCCTCGGCCGACTTCGCCGCCGCGCTGGAGGCCGAGGGCATGGCCCAGACGGTCAACTTCGCCACCAACGACACCAGGGAGGCGGTCAAGGCGTTCATCGACAAGCGGGAGCCCGTGTTCGAGGGCCGCTGACCACGAGATCCCACGCCGGCACCCGTTTCGGCGCCCTGTCCGTCCGGCGCCGACGGCACCGCATCGGTCCCTGGCGTCGGTGGCGGTCGCACCTACCCGCTGAGGTCGTAAGACATCGTTCACGAGAATGTGAACCGGCGGAATTGCTCCGGTGCTGTATGGTTGCCATATGTGCATCGGCGGCTGGAATGTTCGGTCGGCGAGCCAGGTTCTCAACAATCGACCGCGGTACCGTCAGGCACCGCAACAGCCGAGGAGCAAAAACTGTGACTGAGCTGGAAGAACTCGAAGTAACCGAACTACCCGCCATCGAGGAGACCCCCATCGAGGAAGCATTGGCCTTGATCGACAAGGGTCTCGGCGGGCTGACCGAGCGTCAGCTGGTTTCGGCCTCCGAGGTCGCCGATCTGCTGCTCGATGTCCGTTCTTTGCTGAGCGACACCGCCGGCGCCAGCTGAGCGGCGGCCGGCGGGTGACTCGGCACCGCCGGAACGTACCGCTCCGGCCCCAGATGCTCGTCGCGCCCGGGGACCCGTCATAGCCGGCTCCAAGCCAACGGTGGCCCTGGTCGGTCCCGGTGCGATCGGTGGAGCCATTGCCGGCGCGCTGATCGAGGCCGGCATCGCCCCCGTCGTCTGCGCCAGAACCGGCTTCACCCACCTGACCGTCGACCACCCCGGCGGCCAGATCTCCGCGCCCGTCGACTGCCGGACCGCACCGTCGGCGATGTCGCCGGTCGACCTGTTGATCCTGGCGGTGAAGGCCCACCAGACCGAGCAGGCCGGCGGCTGGCTTTCGGCTCTGATCGGACCGGGCACGGTGCTGGTCGTTGCTCAGAACGGGGTCGAGCAATTCGATCGCGTCGCTCCGCTGATCTCGGCCGGTACAACCGTCGTACCAGCCGCCATCTGGTGTCCGGCCCGGCGATCGGCGCCCGGCCGGATCGAGGTGACCGGCCGTTCGAATCTGGTCGTGCCGGAGGGTCCTGGCTCGTCGCTGCTGGCCGAAGCGCTCGACGGCTCGTTCTTCGGGGTCCGCATCAGCGCCGACTTCACCACCCGGGCATGGGACAAGCTCCTGGTCAACGCCGCCCTCGGTGGCGTCGGCGTGTTGACCGGTCTACCCGGCGGCGCCCTGGCTCGCGACCCCGAGCTTCGGGACCTGATGCTGGCCGTGATGGCCGAGATCGTTCCCGTGGCCCGGGCCGAGGGGGCGATCATCACCGACGAAAGGCCCGCTGAGGTCCTCGACGCCGTGATCGACGGGGGAGCTGATCACCTCAGTTCGATCGCCGTCGATCGGCTCGCCGGGTTGCCAACCGAATGGGACGCCCGCAATGCGGTGATCGGCCGGCTCGCCGCCAAGCATGGGCTGGGCGCACCGCTCAACCGGTGGCTGACCGCCCTCATCCGGGCCGGCGAACCCGGCGAAACCGGCGACACCGGCGACACCGCAGCGGACCGTCCCGGCTGACGCCAGGCCCGGCCGACCTCCGGTCCCGGCCTGGCGATCGGGTGAGGGAAACGGCCGCCCACGCCTACCGCAACGGCCACAGGCGACGGATGGCCAGACCCATGGTCGTCCCGATGATGGCTCCGGCCACGACGTCGGATCCATGGTGCATCCGGTTGTGGACCCGGCTGGCCGAAACCACGGCGGCCAGGCTCCACCACAGGGGCCGCAGGCGCGGCATCGCCTCTCCCAGCAGCACGGCGGTCATGGTGGCCGAGCTGGCGTGACCGCTGGGGAAGCTCTTGGTCTTGGGTCGGCGGACGTCGTAGGTCGGGTCGTCGAGCAACGGTGGCCGCTGCCGGGGAACGAGGTTCTTCAACACGCCGTTGACGATGGCCGACTCGATACCGAGTGAGATCGCCAGGCGGAGGGCGGCCGGGCGTCGAGTCGGGCTGACCAGCGCCATCGTCAGCCCGATGGCATGCCAGGCCCGCGAGTAGTCCGCCGCCTCGCTGGCGACGTAGAAGACACGGTCGGCATGCCGGTTTCCCCGAAGCGGCATGAACCACCGGTCGACCGTATCGTCGAACCGCCGCACGACCTCGCCCATTCCGTCACTGTCGATCAAGCCCCGTAGTGTATGGGTGCCGAGGCTTCGGGCTGCGCCGGAAGCGCCTACAGTGCTGGCGTGACCGACCACTTGTCAGACGCCGGGGTTCGTGCCGCCAACGCACGATTCTACGAGGCCCTGGAGGGCGGGGACCTGGATCGTATGGCCGACATCTGGGACAACTCCGATGATGCGGTCTGCGCCCACCCCGGCCGAGCGCCGCTCCGGGGGTGGGAGGAGATCGGGGCCTCGTGGCAGGCCATCATCTCCGGCGGTGGCAATCCCCAGATCATCATCACCGAGGAGGTTGTCACCATCCGGGGCTCGGTGGCCTGGGTGACCGCCACCGAGAACATGATCTCCGGAGGCCACACCGGGGCTGCGGCGGCGCTCAACATCTTCGAACACGATGGTCGGCGATGGCGACTCGTCGTCCATCACGCCGCCCCCGTCCTCGGCTGAGCCCGGCACCCCGGCCGCCTGCGGGGTGTCCCGGCCAGCGGGCCCCGAACTCGAGTGGGGTCGGTGGCTTTGTGCCACCGTTGGGTGCGATCTAGTTTGGGTTCTCGAACACAGTCGACCCGAAGATCCAACCTCCGAAGGGGGCCAGCATGTCCGATGCCGTGTTGTACGAGGTGCGGGGCAACGTCGCACTGATCACGCTGAACCGTCCGGAGCGGCTCAACGCCTGGAACGCCGATCTGGCCAGCGGCTATTTCAATTCGCTGGACAAAGCGGCGGCCGACCCGGCGGTCGGGGCCATCGTGGTCACCGGGGCCGGTCGTGGCTTCTGCGCCGGCGCCGACATGGATGTCTTGCAGGGCATCGAGAGCGGTGGCGGTGGCGGTGGCGAGCCCGATCGACGGGACGCCCGCTACGCCATGTCGATACCGAAGCCGATCATCGCCGCGGTGAACGGCGCCTGCGCCGGCCTGGGGTTCGTCCACGCCGTGGCGTGCGACGTTCGATTCGCCGCCGAGGGTGCGAAGTTCACCTCGGCCTTCAGCCGCCGAGGGCTGATCGCCGAGCACGGCATCTCCTGGACGCTGCCCCGCCTGGTCGGCCAGGGCAACGCCCTCGATCTGCTGATGTCCGGGCGGGTCATCCTGGCCGAGGAAGCCCAGGAGATGGGCCTGGTCAACAAGGTGTTCCCCGCGGAATCACTGGTCGACGAGGCCGTCGCCTATGCCGCAGACATGGCGGCCAACGCGGCCCCGATGTCGATGGCGGTGATCAAGCAGCAGGTCTACAACCATCCCCTCCTGCCACTCGACGAGGCCATGGCGGCGTCGAACGCATTGATGAAGGCGTCGCTCACCCGGTCGGACTTCAAAGAGGGCGTTGCCAGCTTCCTCGAGAAGCGCCCGCCCAACTTCCAGCCGGTGACCGAAGCCCCCGCAGTCTGACCGGGAAATGATCTGAGTCGAACCTGCGGAGCAGCCTCTCGGGCCCCCTTCGGGCGCCTTCGAGGTAGACGGGAACCGAGCATCAGGCCGGGAGGCCGAGACACACCTGACACTGGTCGTTCCAGTCGACCGCCTCGGCGGCCCGACGGTCGTCGTCGTTCTGGTATCTCGGCTCGTCCGACCGGCCGGTCCGGGTGTCGCCCGCCGGTCTGCTGGTCTGACGGTTGTCCTGGCGCTTGCGGCTCCATGAAAGCGGATCGGCCTTCCAGGCGTCGTCGCGCCAGCGGTAGTGCAAGTCGACGATGGTGCCCGGCTCGGTGATCGAGACCCCGGCCGAGAGGCCGTCGATCAGGATACGCCGCTGACCCTCGGGATCGCCGGGGCCGCCGGTGGTATGGCCGAGCGGCACGTCGAGAAACACCGATCGGGGCGGGTTTGCAGCGGCGGTGATCGTCCGGGCCGAGGTGAAGCCCAACGTCGGGAAACCCGCTTGTTCGAGATGTCGTGCGATCAGACCGACCGACTGGTGGCAGACCGGTCAGACCGGGACGAGCAGCACCAGGTCGGGTTCCTGGGCTCGGCAGCGCTCCAGGAGCAGCGGCATGGTCTCCGATTCGACCCGCCGGGTGGAGTAGATCCCGCCCATGAAGCCGTAGCTCTCCGGCGTCAGCCCGCCGATGACGCCCTCATCGGTCAGCTCCCGCAGCCGATCGAGGGGGAACACGCAGTTGGGATCGTTGCGGGCGTCTGCCTGGTCGTATGCGAAGTGGGCGGTCCGCAATTCCGAGGTCGCGACGTCGCTGTCGATGACCCGGATCGAGGTGTCGTCCTTGGTGTGGAAGGCGATCTGGCCCCGGCGATAGAGACCCCCTGAGCCGATCAGGGTGATCCGGCACTCGGACAACGGCTTGGACAGCGGCGCAAACGGCGGCGGGTCCGGTCGCTCGGCCCACCGGTAGGAGTCGTAGCCGAGCGAATCGTAGAGCCGCCTTGTCTCACCGATGTAGTCGGCCGGTGGGAGATCCGATCGCCCGGAGAGCACGTCGTTCATCACCAAACCGTAGACCAGGTGGAACGGCGGCGGCATCTCCTTCGACCGCCACCGGGCGGTGGGCTAGCGTCGTTGCGATGGATTCCGGGAACGCATCGATCGCCACCGCACTGAGCCGGAGGCTCGGCATCGACTACCCGATCTTCGGCTTCGCCCACGACATCCCAACCGTGGCGGCCATCACCAACGCCGGCGGGTTGGGGGTCTACGGGGCGACACGGCGGTTCCCCCATGAGATCCGCGACGAGCTGGCGACGTTGCGGGAGCTGGTTGGCGACAAGCCGTTCGGCGTCGACCTCGTGCTGCCGGACGGGATGCCCGAGCACAACAGCCGAGCCGAGATCGAACGGCACATCCCGGACGAGCACCGCCGGTTCGTGGCAGATCTTGCCGACAGGTACCGGGTTCCCGAGCCGAGTGGCCCTGGCATGCGAACCAGGTTCATACGGTCGGCCGAGATCGAGGTCGAGCAGCTGGAAGCGGTGATGGCTTCCGACGTCGACCTCTTCGCCTGTGGCATCGGTGCCCCACGAGCGGCGGTCGAACGGGCCAAGGAACTGGGGAAGACGACCGCGGCCTTGATCGGCAGCCCCCGCCATGTCCGCCGTGCGGTCGCATCGGGGGTCGACATCATCGTGGCCCAAGGGGCCGAGGCCGGTGCCCACACCGGGACGATCGGAACCTTCACGTTGGTTCCCCAGATCGTCGATGCGGTCGGCGAGCTTCCGGTGCTGGCGGCCGGTGGCGTGGCCACCGGCCGCCATATCGCCGCCGCGCTGGCCATGGGTGCGTCCGGGGTGTGGATGGGAACCACATGGTTGACCACCACCGAGCATGCCGCCCACCTTCACCCGAAGCTGATGCCGAAGTTGCTGGCCGCCACGTCGGCCGACACGGTCATCACCCGCAGCGAGAGCGGCAAGACCTTCCGCCAGATCCGCACCGCCTGGAGCGATGAGTGGGAACGGCCGGATGCGCCGGAGCCGCTGAAGATGCCGTACCAGGACGTGCTGGTCGGCGATCTGCTGGGGGCGATCGACGAGCACGGCGTCGAGGACCTGTTGCACTCCGGAGCGGGCCAGGGCATCGGCTACGCCACCGAGATCAGGCCGGTGGCCGAGGTGATGGCCGCCCTGGTGGAGGAGGCTTCGGCCGCCATCGCCGGCTTGGGCTGAACGGCGCTGCCGATCGGCCTCGCGGGAACGAGGCCGGCCGGACCGCCACATTCGGGTTGGTGGTGACGTCGTCCAGCCACCGGCCCGATGACTGGTCGAGGGTCCGGCTCTGGCCCGATCCCAGCGAGTACTCTCGTGCTCGACCCGGATTCCCGGGCCCGGCGACAACGGCGATGTTTTCTTGCGGTGCCCCGGAACGGGTTCACGGTCCTGGAGATTCGTGGTGCCACGAGTTGCACCGAGCGGAGGCGGAATGAACGAGACACTGGCTCAACAGGTCGAGCTGGAACAGGTGAGCGGTGAGGAGCTCGAGGAGAACTATCGACCGATGTTGCGGATGGTCCGGGAGCTGATCGGTGTCACGCCGAACTGCAACCCCATCCTGGAGATCTGGCCGACCGGGTTCCGGACCTTCAACATCCTGGTCCCCAATCTGTTGAACCTGCCGGGTGCCATGTTGGGCCAGGGTGCCCCCAAGGAACTGGTGGGCATTGCCATGTACGCCTCGAGCAATGCCGCCGGCTGCCCCTACTGCACCGCTCACCATTGCTCGTTCGCCATCCGGCGGGGCGCCAACCCGGACGCCGTGCTCGGCCGGCGGACCGACGTCGAAGCAGCGGTGGCCGACCTTGCCGCGGCCATGGCGGTGGCGCCCTCGGTCGTGACCGTGGCCCACGTTCGAGCCGTCGAGCAGCATCTGTCGGCCGAGGAGGTGGAATGGATCGTGCTGGCGGTCGGGCTCGGAGGCTTCCTCAACAAGTTCATGGACGCCATGGGAGTCGAGCTGGAGAGCCAGACCATCGCCGATGTGCAGGCCCTGCTCCGCCCCACCGGTTGGAAGCCGGGAAAGCACATCCGCTCGACCCCACAGGTCGAGCGCCCCACCTCTCGAACCGAGCCTTCCCCCGATCCGGTCGAGCACCCGCTGCCGCCGCCGGAGCCGGCATGGACCGCATTGGACACCTCCCATACGATCCCCCTCGACGGCTTCGGCACCTACCTGCGGCTGCTCCGCCAGACGCCGGGTGCCGTCAGGTCCGAGCGGAGCTGGACCAAGGGTGTGTCCGGTCGGATCGGCCCGGCGCTGTTGATGCTCGAGGACCAGGTTGGCTACGGCTTTCCGATCCTGGCCATGCTCCGGAGCCAGAAGGCGGTCAAGGCGTTGGCCACCGCCATCCGGGACAACCTCGACCCCGACACCACCCGGCTCGGGATCGAGGCCAAGCTGTTGGCCGGCCTGGTCTATGCCGGTCACGTCGAGGCACATGTGCTGGCCGACGAGTTGATCTATCTGATCGACCGGTTGGTACCGGGCGCCGATCCCCGTCTGGTCGTCGCCATTCGACGTTTCGCCGCCGCCCCGACCGCGGTCTCGGAGTTTCCCGCCGGTCTCACCACCAAGCAGGCTGCGGCGCTGCTGCTGGCGAAGGCCGCAGCCCCGAGCCCGTCCGAGGTGAGCGAGATCACGGTGGCGACGATCGGCCCGTACCTGAAGGCCGACGAGATCGTCGAGCTGGTCGTGTGGCTCGGTCTGTTGCAGACCCTGGCCAGGTTGTACGCCTTCTTCGACGCCGCAGTACCGGCCGCCGAGGCCGACCATCTCACGCCGGGCCTCGACCGTTCGGCCGCAGCGGCCGCCGGCGGTGGCTGACCGGCCGGCGCGACCCCGCCACGGTCCGCCCGGCGGACCCGCACTAGCCTTGGTCCATGACCGAGTGTTCTGCTCTGCAGGGGGCGGTCGGAGACGACCGGGCTGATCGGCCGACCGGCATCCCGTCGTGACCGGCGCCATCACCAAGCTCCTGGTGGCCAACCGGGGTGAGATCGCCATCCGGGTGTTCCGGGCCGCCTACGAGCTCGGTATCGAGACCGTTGCGGTCTACACCTGGGAGGACCGCCGGTCGCTGCACCGGATGAAGGCGGACGAGGCGTACCAGCTCGGCGAGCCCGGTCACCCGCTCAAGCCATACCTCGACGTCGACGTCGTGATACAGGCCGCGCTCGACGCCGGCGCCGACGGGCTCCATCCCGGTTACGGCTTCATGTCCGAGAGTCCGGAGTTGGCGGCGGCCTGTGAGGCGAACGGGATCACCTTCGTCGGTCCACCGTCGGATGTTCTGCGCCTGTGCGGCAACAAGATGTCGGCCAGGAACGCCGGCCTGGCCGCAGGGGTGCCGGTGCTGGCCCAGTCCGACGAGGTCCACGCCGGCGACGCCGGGGCTGCGGCCCGGCGGATCGGGTTTCCCCTCTTCGTCAAGGCGGCGTCGGGCGGTGGTGGGCGGGGGCTGCGTCGTATCACCGACCCCGACCAGCTGCCGGCCGCAGTCGATGCGGCCCGCAGGGAGGCGGCGTCGGCGTTCGGTGATCCGACGGTGTTCCTCGAGTCGGCGGTGATCGATCCCCGACACATCGAGGTCCAGCTCCTCGGCGACGGCCACGATGTCGTTCATCTCTACGAACGCGATTGCTCGGTCCAGCGGCGACATCAGAAGGTGGTGGAGATCGCACCTGCGCCGGCCCTCGATCCCGACCTCCGTGATGCGATCTGCGACGCTGCGGTGACTTTCGGGCGCCACATCGGATACGTCAACGCCGGAACGGTCGAGTTCCTGGTCGACGGCGACGGTTCGTTCGTGTTCATCGAGATGAACCCTCGGATCCAGGTCGAGCACACGGTCACCGAGGAGACAACCGACATCGATATCGTGCGATCCCAACTGCAGATCGCCTCCGGCCACAGCCTCGGCGATCTCGGCCTCCATCAGCAGGCCATCGGCCAACGGGGTGCAGCCCTCCAGTGCCGCATCACCACCGAGGATCCAGCCAACGGCTTCCGGCCGGACACCGGCCGCATCCTCGCCTACCGGGACCCCGGCGGGGCCGGGATCCGGCTCGACGGTGGCGGCGGTTACCAGGGAGCCGAGGTCACGCCATACTTCGATTCGATGCTGACCAAGTTGACCTGCCGGGGGGCGACGTTCGACGTGGCACTGGCCCGGGCCAAGCGGGCTCTGGCCGAGTTTCGGGTCCGCGGCCTTGCGACCAATATCGGGTTCCTCCAGGCCCTGCTGGATCATCCGGACTTCGTCGCCGGTGGGGTGACCACCTCATTCATCGACGAGCGCCCGGAACTCCTCGAAGGGGTGGCCAGCCCCGACCGGGCGACCAAGCTGTTGCGATGGATCGGTGAGGTCACGGTCAACCGGCCGAACGGCCACGCACCGGCCACCACCGACCCGGTCCTCAAGCTCCCGGCCATGCTCGGCCACGAGCCCCGGCCCGGCAGCCGGCAACTCCTCGAGCAACTGGGCCCCACCGGCTTCGCCCGCTGGATGCGGGAGCAGTCCTCGTTGTTGGTGACCGACACGACCCTGCGAGACGCCCACCAGTCGATCCTGGCCACCAGGATCCGCACCATCGACCTGGTTGCCGGCGCCCGCCACATCGCAGCCCGTGGCCCCGGACTGCTGAGCCTGGAGTGCTGGGGCGGGGCGACCTACGACGTTGCGCTCCGGTTCCTCAACGAGGACCCGTGGGAGCGGCTGGAACGGCTGCGCGACGCCGTGCCCAACCTCTGCCTGCAGATGCTGCTGCGGGGTCGCAACACCGTCGGGTACACCGCATACCCCGACGAGGTCGCCCGCCGTTTCGTCGCCGAGGCCCGGCGGACCGGGGTCGACATCTTCCGTGTCTTCGATGCCCTGAACAGCGTGGCCCAGATGAGGCCGGCCATCGACGCCGCCATCGAGGTCGGGTCGCTGGTGGAGGGCACGATCTGCTACTCGGGCGACCTCGTCAACCCGGCGGAGAACCTCTACACCCTCGACTACTATCTGACCGTCGCCGAACAGCTGGTCGACGGCCGGCTCCCACGTGCTGTGTGTCAAGGACATGGCCGGCCTGCTGCGGGCGCCGGCCGCCGTGACCCTGGTTTCGGCCCTTCGGGAACGGTTCGACGTGCCGGTCCACCTCCACACCCACGACACCGCCGGAGGCCAGCTGGCGACCTATCTTGCGGCGGCCGGGGCCGGGGTCGATGCGGTGGACGGCGCCGCGGCCCCGCTTTCGGGAATGACGTCGCAACCGTCGGTCCCGGCCATCGTTGCCGCCTTCGCCCACTCCGAGCGCGACACCGGGTTGGACCTGGACGCCATCACCGCCTTGGAGCCGTACTGGGAGGCGGTTCGTCGGCTGTACCGGCCGTTCGAGGCCGGATTGACGAGCCCCACCGGCAGCGTCTACCGCCACGAGATTCCCGGCGGTCAGCTGTCCAATCTCCGCCAGCAGGCCATCGCCTTCGGGTCTGGGGGAGAAGTTCGAGGAGATCGAGCGGCACTATGCGGCCAGCGATCGACTGCTTGGCCGGATCGTGAAGGTCACGCCGACCTCCAAAGTCGTCGGCGATCTGGCACTCCAACTGGCGGCCACCGGCACCACGGTGGAGGAGTTGGAACGGGATCCGGCCGCCGCCGATCTCCCGGACAGCGTCATCGGCTTCCTTCACGGCGAGCTCGGCGAACCGGCGGGAGGGTTCCCCGAGCCGTTCCGAACCGCAGCCCTGGCCGGCCGCCGACCGCCACGGGGCCCGGTCGATCTCACCGCTACCGACGAGGTCGGCCTCACCGCAGACGACCGTGAGACCGTCCGAGCCACGCTGTCGCGGCTCCTGCTGCCCGGACCGGCCGCCGAGTTCGCCCGGTCCCGGGATGGCTACGGCGATCTCTCGGTCCTACCGACCCGGCTGTTCCTCTACGGCGTGGAGCCCGGCGATCCCGAGGTGACCGTCGAGCTCGAGCGCGGCGTCCAGCTGCTGATCGGGCTCGACGCCATCGGCGAGCCGGACGACAAGGGCCTGCGGCGGATGGTGTTCCGGCTCAACGGCCAGTTGCGGCCACTCGACATCGTCGACCGATCCGTCGACGTCGATGTCGCCGGTGCCGAGCGGGCCGATCCGTCGAATCCCGGTCATGTGCCCGCGCCGTTCACCGGGGTGGTGACCGTGCAGGTCGAGGTCGGCGACACGGTGGCGGCAAATCAGCCGGTGGCGGTCATCGAAGCCATGAAGATGGAGTCGGTCATCTCGGCACCGATCGCCGGGGTGGTCGAGCGACTCGGCGGCCCCACCGTCGGCTCGGTGGAGCCGGGCGACCTGGTGCTGGTCATCAAGCCAGCCTGACCGGTGCAGGGCCATTCGAGCGAGCCGACGATCGGAATGGGGAGACGATCCAATCGTCGGCTTCGCTGATGGAGAGGAATCTCCACCTGGCTCGTTGTCCCTTTGGCAGCTTGCCCTAGAAACCACCTGGCCACGAATGTCTATACCTTTGCGAAGTGGCCACCACCTATGCCGTTGGCGGCCAACACCTCGCACTTCTGGTTATAGCGCGGCCGGGTGACCGTTGTCAGATCGTCATCCGTTTTGTTCCCGGTCGGGGGAGGATCGGTGACGGCTCGGCAGCGGATCGCCCCACCGGCCAGACCCGCCGTCATCGACCGGCGAACGCTCCAGGGGAACTGAAGAGCCCCCGCCGCCACCGACGAGGGGTGGCCAGCGAGGCCCGGGGATAGTCCTCGAACAACCACCGGGCGAAGTTGCTCCTCGACCAGCTGGTGGCCCCGGCGATCGACACTGCGGCGTCGACCCCCCGGCTGGTCGAGAGCAATCCCGACAGCCCGGCGGCGAGGCGATGGTCTCGCATCATGCCCCGGCGGAGCTCATGCTCATACCGATCACGAACCGCCTCGGCCCCGACGGTGGCCGGAAGAGCCGAGCGATCGGCATCGGTGACGGCGGCGACGGCCGAGCGGCCGGTCTCGATGGCCTGACCGATGCCCTCCCCGGTCATCGGGTCGCCGGCGGCCAGCGCATCGCCGACGAACAACACCCTTCCGTCTGCGATCGGAAGCTCCCCCAGCCTGGTCGGGATCGGCCATGCCCGATGGGGGGCCTCGGGCTCCGCCTCGGCGCCGAGCGCCTCCACGACGTGGGCCCGTTGCAGCAGTCGGGGCCAGAGCTGCTTCATCGCCTGTACCGATTGGCCCTGTCTGCGCAGGATGCCGAACCCGACATTGGCCGAGTTGGTGTCGACCGGGAACGACCAGGCGTAGCCGGGAAGCAGGTCCGGTTCGAACCAGACGAACAGATGACAACTGGCGGGCCCGGTCACATTCGTGAAGTACTGGCGGAACGCATGCCAGTCTCCTCGATAGCCGCCGGTGTCGATGCCGAGTAGTTTCCTGGTCGGCGACCACATGCCATCGGCGGCGATCACGTAGCGGGCCTCGATCGTCAGCGGGCCGTCCGGCCCGACGGCGGTGGCTGCGACCCGAGATCGATCCTGGTGGAGGCCGACGAGTTCATGACCCTCATGTACCACGGCCCCTGAACGACGGGCGAGGTCGAGCAACGCGGCGTCGAACTGGCGGCGCCTGGCAACCGCACCGAAAACGCCGCTGTCACCGTCTTCGGGGTCCGGGAGTGGGAACAGTCGCCGGCGACCGGCCGGCGTCCTCACCGAGACCTTCGTGACCGTTCGCCAGCTGGGGACCGCAGCCGGGTCGAAGCCCAACTGGTCGAGGTGTCGTAGCGCACCGGTGGTGAGCCCGTCGCCACAGCACTTGTCGCGGGGAAACCGACTCTTGTCTACGACGACCACGTCGAGACCGCGGCCGGCCGCCTCGACGGCCGCCGCCGCTCCGCCGGGTCCGCCGCCGATGATCGCGATGTCAGCGTGCAGATCAACCACCGCCGACAGGATAGAGGGCGACGGGCCTGCGGGCCGGATCGGGCATCACCCCGGTGGCGGCAGGACCTCGGGGTCAGGGTCCGGCTCGGGGGCGGGGGCGGGGGCGGGGGTGGTGGTTGGCGTGGGGGCGGGGGCGGGCGGTGGCTGGGTCGTCGGTGTGGTCTGGTTGGTGGTCGGAGGCTCGTCTTCCTCTTCGGGGTCGGTGGAGTTCCCGTTGCAATCGAGGCCTTCGCCCGGGCGGTACGTGGCGAACACCTGGTCCTCGGTCTGGGAGCCGTCGGGGTAGGTGATCCGTCGCGGCGTGATGTCGATGCGGCACTGGCGATTCGACGATCGTTTGAGCGGCAAGGCCTCGACGGTCAGATGCTTGGTGGAGTAGAAGTTGACCGTTATCGAGGTCGGGGTGTACTCGTTCCAGACCAGGATCCCGTAGTCGGTGTTGTTGCGGATCTTGAGGTCCGGTTTCGTCCACGAGATCGTGGCCTCGCGGCCTCGTGGATAGCGGGAGATGTAGATCGAATGCGACTGGTACTCGACGAATTCGACGCCGGCGAAGAATGCTGCGTTGAAGAAGGTGGTGGCGTACTGGCTGATGCCACCGCCGACCTGCTGTTCGAAGTTGCCGCGGGCGATGGCGCCGTCAGCGACGAACCCCTTCTCCGTTGTCCGCTGGCCGACGAACCCATTGAGAGAGAACTCTTCACCGGGCCGGATGATCACGCCCTGCATCAGGTCTGCGAACCGCTGTATGTTGATGACCCGGTTTTGGCAGCAGGCGTGCTCGGTGGTGAAGCTGCTGACCTCCTCGATGATCCCGAGCGACTCGAGTTCCGCCACCCCTTCATCGCGGTCGGTGATGATCGGCTCCAGCGTGGCCGACCGCAGTGCCTGGGCCTCCTCGTCGTCACTGGACTCAGCATCGCCTGCCGAGGCGGGGACGTCGCCTTCGATCGCCGCCTGCAGGAGCTCCCCGGAGCCGGCGGCACAGCACACCACCGATTCGGAGGCCGGGATGATGACCGGCTCACCGTCGACGATGCTGAATCTGGCTTGCTGATCTTCGGAGCCCAGGGCGGGGAACAACGGCTTGAGATCCTGCAGCGCCCGTTCCTCGACGACAACCCAACGGGCAGCGCCACCTTCGACGACGAGGTCGATCCAGGCCTTCTGGACGCTTGACGGCACCTCGGCTTCGTCATCGAGAACCTGGACCGAGATCGGCTGGTCGGTCTGGCGGTTGATCTCATCGGCGAGAGCGACCACCACGGACGTTTCGAGCTCCGGCTCGGTGACCTGCGCCTCCAGCTCGAGCCGGTACGGTTCGCCGCCTTCGATAACCGCCGGCAGCTGGGCCACGATGTCCTGGGGATCGATGGCCTCGCCCGGTGACCCCGGTGCAACCGTCATCTTCTCGCCCTGGAGTTGCAGTGTCGGTTCCACCGGTTGATCGAGCGCCGGTTCGATCAGTGTGGCGGTGGCATCGACCGCGGTCTCCCCGTCGACCGAGTACGACGGCTCGACCGTGTAGTCGCTGAAGAAGTTGCCGACCCAGCTCAGAGGCCGGAGGAAGAAGAGCCCGTCCCGTCTTGCCTGTAACGCCTCGTCCACCATTGTGGCGGCGTCGAGTCCGGCCCCGAGGCTGACCGGATCGCTGGCCACGCTGGTCTCACCGATGTTGATCTCCAGCGGTCGGGCCGCCAGCTGATCGGTCAGCTCGCCGACCGTGGCGTTGAGCTGGTCGCGGTTCGAGCCACCGACGTCGACGGCTGCCAGGTGTACGCCCCGCATCGCCTGGCCCTGGTGTCCTGCCATATCGATCCCCCAGGCGACGGTCACCAGCAGGTACAGGCCGACCACGGCCGCCACCAGGAGCTTGAGCACCGGCAGTCGCCGTCGCTGCACCGATGCCATCGTGGCACCGGCCAGGGCCGGGGTTGCGACCGAAGGGTCGGACGAGTTGGGCGGGGTGCCGGTGATGGGGGCTTCCTCGGTCTGGTCGGGGAGGGCGTCGTAGTGCTGGGTCTGGTCGGGGAGGGCGTCGTAGTGCTCGGGTCTGGTCGGGGAGGGCGTCGTAGTGCTGGGTCTGGTCGGGGAGGGCGTCGTAGTGTCGGGTCTGGTCGAAGACGGCGTCGCTCGGCTCGAGCTGTGCTGCGCTCCCGGCCGCACCGTCGATCCCGCCTGCGGCCACTGCCGCGGTCAACGCATCGATCTCCACGACCGACGGGTCGGCGGGCCCGTCGCCGACGGCGGCGCCATCGCCGGGGACGGTTTCGTCGCCAGGACCGGTGCCGTCGCCCCCGGGGGCGCTGTCACGGCCGGCGTTCGCCGGGGCGCCCGTTGCAATCGTGGCGGCTGGGGCCACGATCGAGTCGCCGCTCGCCGACGATCGATCGGCGCCGGCCTCGGCCAGCCATTGATCGACCGACATCGGGTCCGGGTCCGCTTCGCTGATCGGGTCTGCTCCTCCGTTGACCGATACGCCCTGCTGATCGTCGTTGCTTCTCCTGGCGGAGGGGAACGTCGGTTTCGCAGGTTCGGACGGTCTCCCGCCCTCGGAGTCGACGATGGTGATGCCGTCGCTCGTTGCCTCGCCGTCGGGGGCGGAGGCAGGATACTCGTCGTCTACCGAATCGGATGGCTCCATGCCCTCGCCGTCCTCGCTCTCCCGGTCCATTCTTTCACGTGATGATCGATGCATGAGGTCATACCGGCTACGGCCGACTCACAATCTACCACCGGGGCGGATCGACCTCGGTCGACCCCGTTCTTTTTCGCCACAACCGCCACTTGTGACATGATCGAGGGCTGGCGGTGACGGGCGAACACCGACATCGTCAACGGCAAGCCATCTGCGGTCGAGTCGTCGATCGCCTCGCCCCGGATCCCACCGGGTCGCAGGTGTCGGCCGACCGATCCACATCCGACAACACGGCGGTCGACCGGGCACCAATGGACAATCGAGCGAGAAGAGGTAGTGATGAGTGGATTGTGTGAGGGAAGAGTAGCGATCGTGACCGGTGCCGGCCGTGGCATCGGTCGAGAGCATGCGCTGATGCTGGCCAGCCATGGCGCCAAGGTCGTTGTCAACGACCTCGGCGGCGAGGTCGATGGAACCGGTGGCACCCTGTCGCCGGCACAGGAAGTCGTCGAGGAGATCAAGGGCATGGGGGCCGAGGCCATCGCCAACGGCGACGACGTGTCGGACTGGGAGGGCGCCCAACGCATGGTGAACTCGGCCATCGAGACCTTCGGTGGGCTCGACGTGGTCGTCAACAACGCAGGCATTCTCCGGGATCGCATGCTGAGCAACATGACCGAGGCCGAATGGGATGCGGTGATCAAGGTGCACCTCAAGGGCACCTTCGCCCCGTCCCGGTGGGCTGCCGCCTACTGGCGGGAGCGGGCAAAGGCCGGCGAGACCAACGACGGCAGGATCATCAACACCAGCTCGGTCTCCGGCATCTACGGCAATCCCGGGCAGACGAACTACGGCGCAGCCAAGGCCGGCATCGCCGCCTTCACGATCATCGCGGCCCAGGAGTTGCACCGCTACGGGGTGACGGTCAATGCCATCGCCCCCGGCGCCCTCACCCGGATGACCGAGAACCTCGGGATGGGTGAGATGGACGAAGCCGGCAAGGCGGCCATGGACCCCCGCTGGATCGCCCCGATCTGCACCTGGCTGGCCAGCAGCGAATCGTCGATGGTGACCGGTAGGGTCTTCGAAGCCAGCGGCCGAGTGCTCGGTGTGGCCAACATGTGGCACCGGGGCCCGACGGTGGAGCCGGTCGACGACCCCAACGAGATCGGCCCGCTCGTCCAGAAGCTGATGAACGAGGCCCAGCCCAACAGCGATATGCAGGGAGCGCCGGTCACCGGACCCGGTCGCCCCACCCCGTACTAGCGAGAACCCGTCGGGTTCGGTCAAGAGGAGAACACATGCCTGTCAATCCACAAGCAGTAGGCGCCAAGGGCGAGCCGCGCCGAGCATCATGGGACGCCGACGCCTGCCTGCTCTACGCCCTCGGCATCGGGGCCGGGGTCGCCGACCCGGTCGGTGAGGAGCTGGAGTTCACAACCGAGAACACCAAAGGGGTCGATCAGAAGGTCTTCCCGACCTTTGTCGTCGTCGCCGGGTTCAACGGGCGGGGTGGCCGTTCGGCCATGAGCCAGGCCGGCACCTGGGACAACCGGATGCTGGTCCACGGTGAGCAGGGCATCGAGCTCCATCGCCCCATCCCCACCAGCGGCGAAGTCGACATGGTCGATGAGATCACCGGCATCTACGACAAGGGCAAGGGGGCGGTGATCGCCACCAGGACGGTCGCCAACCTCGTCGAGGACGGTGAGCCGCTGTACGAGACCACCTCATCGGTGTTCATCGTCGGCGAGGGTGGATTCGGTGGCGACCGGGGCCCGACCGAGAAGGCCAACGTGGCCCCGGACCGGTCCCCGGACTACGAGGTCACCTATCAGACCCGCCCGGACCAGGCCCTGCTGTACCGGCTCTGTGGCGACCGCAACCCGCTGCACTCCGACAAGCAGTTCTCTGACGCCGGTGGCTTCCCGAAGCCGATTCTCCACGGGCTGTGCACCTATGGATTCACCGGCCGGGCACTGCTCCATACGCTGTGCGATTCCGAACCGGACCGGTTCAAGGCCATGGAAGGTCGTTTCACGTCGCCGGTCCTACCGGGCGAGGCGTTGACCATCAGGGTATGGAACGACGGTGAGGGCGGCTCCGAGGGTCGCAGGGCCATCTTCCAGACCACGGGCGACGACGGTCGAGTGGTGCTCGACAACGGGGGCGTGAGCTTCACCTGACTGCAGCTCCGGCGGCCGGTACCGGCCGCCGGTGCTCAGAACAACTTCTGCTGCGGTCGCTCGATGCCTCGCAGCTCGTCGTAGTCGACCTCCACCCAGTCGATGGCCCGATCCGAGGCCAGCGTCTTTGCCTGCAACTTGATCTCCTGGGCAACGAACATGCCCCGCACCGGCGACAGGTCCGATTGACGGTTGAGGAACTCCAGATATCGGGTCAGCTGCTCGACGCCGTCGATCTCGCCCCGCCGCTTGATCTCCACCGCCACCACATTGCCGTCGGCATCGCGGCACAGCAGGTCGACGGGGCCGATCTCGGTCGGGTATTCCCGGCGAACCAGCCGCATGCCGGACTCCAGCCGTTCCGGATCGACGGCCAGCAGCTCCTGGAGGTGTGCCTCCACGCCGTCCTTGCGCAGGCCCGGGTCCTCCCCGAGGTCATGGACGACGTCGCTGTGGATGTGGTGGAGGGTGATGGTCAGCGCCTCACCCTTGGGATTGGTCACCACCCACGCATCGGTGCTCTCGATCAGCAGATTGGGGGCTGTCATCCAGTTCATCGGTTTGTAGGCCCCGCCGTCGGAGTGGATGGCAACACAGCCGTCGGCCTTGACCATGATGAGCCGGGTCGCCCGGGGCAGATGAGCGGTGAGGCGACCGTCGTAGTCGACGGTGCAGTCGGCAATCAGGAGACGCACCCTGTTTGTGTAGCATCTCGAGGACCGCCCCGCCGACATCGCCGGCCTCGGCTCTTGAAGCGATGATCGGTTCACCTCTCACCTCAGGGTCCGCCTGCCTCGGCTCTTGTGGCGATGATCGGTCTACCCCAGGGACCGCCCGCTCAGGCGCTTCTGGATCAGGGCCCGGCGCTGCCTGAGCTCGGCGTAGGTCAGGGAGTCGGTCGTCGACGGATCGACCCCGAACCCCGCCTTGACCCCGTCCAGATCGAGATCCCACGACTCCTGGGCCATACCGAGCTGGGCGGCGATGGTCGTGCCGTGGGCGGTGGCGAAGTGGGTTGCGACATCGGTGACGGCGGCGAACATGTCCAGCTCGGGGGCCAGGGTTGCGATGGCCCCGTCGATGAAGATCAGGTTCTTGATGTACAGCATCAGCGACTTCGGCATCCGGGCCCCGTACCCGAGCAGCGCCTTGATCACCTGCTGGATCTCCTTCACCAGTTCCTCGGGAGCAAGCGTCGTGGGATCGAACGCGGGACCGTCGAGCTTGAGGTCGGCGATCACGGCATCGATGTCGGTGTCTCGGGGGAGGGCACCGAGGTCGCGCAATGCCGCCACCTGGCCCCGGACGTCGTTGGTGGTGGCGGTCATCATCATTCGGAGAAAGGCGGTCCGTTCCTCCTCGCTGAGGCGGCCGGTGATGCCGAAAGTCCATCAGCGCGGTCCGACCGTCCGCCATGACGAACAGGTTGCCTCCGTGAAGGTCACCGTGGAACACCCCGTGAAGGAACGCCCCTTCCAGGAATCCGATCATGCCGGTCCGGATGACGGCATGGGTGTCCACTCCCGCCTGCTTCATACCGACGACGTCGTTGAAGTTGAAGCCTCGCAGCCGCTCCATCACCAGCACCCGTTTCGTCACGTGATCGGGGTGGGGTCGGGGAACCACGAAGCCCTGCTGATCCAGTTTCACGAACACCTCGGCCACGTCGAGCATGTTGGCCGCCTCCAACCGGAAGTCCAACTCCTCCACGATGGTCTCGGCGAACAGCTCGACCAACGCCGGGGGGTTGGCCAGGGCCGCCACCGGGATCCGCCCGACCAGGAACGGGGCGATCCAACTCAGCACTCGAAGGTCCTTGCGGACGAGGGCGTCGATCCCCGGCCGCTGGACCTTGACCACCACCTCCTCGCCGGTCCGCAGCACTGCGGCATGGACCTGGGCGATGGATGCCGCGGCCAACGGCACACGGTCGAAGGACTGGAACACCTCATGCATCGGCCGGCCCAGTTCGGTTTCCACCACCTCGACCACCTGCTCGAAATCGACGGCGGGGACCTGATCGCGGCACTTCTTGCACTCCGCCACCAACTCGGCCGGAAACACACCCTCGCCGGCACTGATGATCTGGGCCAGCTTGATGTAGGTCGGGCCGAGCCGTTCGGCGGCCAGCCTGATTCTTCTGGCAAGGCCGGCCCGGGATCCCGGGGTGCCCCGATCCCGCAGGTACCAGAGACCGAGAGCCCGGCCGAGGACGGCGATGACCGTCAGGGCTCGGCGGGCCGGTGGTATTCGGGGCGGCCTGGTGAGATGGGGAAGCTGCCGGGCCTGCTGGCGACGGAGGATCTTCACCACTCGATACCACGAGAGCTCGTTCGTGGCCAGGCTCCACGGCGGGTTGTCGGAGAACGACCCGAGATGCAGGTCGTCCGGGATGGGATGAGGCTGGAGGGTGATGCCGGCGTCGAGATCGTTGTCGACCTCGGCCTCGGTCGGGTCGGTCATCGTTCGATCCGGAGGTTGTTGGTCCAGGGTTTCGTGGTCCATAGATCCTGTCAGTCTGGCCGAGTGGTGAGGGCGGCGGTGGGTCGGGCGGCCAAAAGCCGTCCGGCTCGGAGTCTAGAAGTCGGGCGGCCGCTTGGAACGGAGCGCCTCGACGCCCTTGCGATAGTCGGCGTGACCCATCATGTCGCTCAGCAGTTCCAGTGACTCCTCGACCGACACCCCGATCCCGCGGTGCTGATCGAGATAGACCTGCTGGCGGGAGGCGGTCAGCGATCCTGGCGACACCGTCGTGGCCAGCATCTCGGCGTAGTCCAGGGTCCGGTCCAACAACTCCTCGGCGGGATGGAGTTGGTTGATCAATCCCAGTTCCTTCGCCTCGTCGGTCAGGAAGACCCGGGAGCTCAGCAGCAGGTCCATGGCCCTGGTCAGGCCGATGTGGCGGGGCAACATCCACGACAGGCCGAACTCCGGGGGGAGATTGAGCTTGCCGTGGGCGGTGGTCAGTTTGGCCCCGGGCTTGGCGAAACGGAGGTCGGCGTAGCACGCCAGCGCCAGACCGACGCCGGCCGCCGGGCCGTTGATGGCGGCGATGACCGGCTTGGTCAGCCCGAAGTGGAAGCTGAACTGGTGGTCGAACTCGGGATGAAGTCCGAAGCCGGCCGGCCGAGCCCCGGCTCCGTCGACGTCGGCTCCACCGGCGCCGCTGAGGCGATCGCCTGCGGCTTCCAGGCCGTCGTCGTAGCCACCTCGCTCTGCGTGTCCCTCCAGGGCGTCACTGTCGCCGCCGACACAGAATGCGGACCCGGCCCCGGTCACCACCAGCACCCGAACGTCCGGGTCGACTTCGGCCATGGCGACACAGTGCTTGTACTCGGCGTGCATCCGACCGGTCCAGGCGTTTCCCCGGTGGGGGCGGCTGAGGGTGATGACCGCGGTCCGCTCCACGATCCGGTACTCGGTGGCTCGAAGGTCCATGGGCCGATGCTAGGTGGTGGTGATCGGATGGCCGAACCGGCCGGTCGGAGAAAGCAAGGAGCGGCCCCGGTGGACCTGGCCGGGACCGGCCCGCACCGTCGGTGCCGTTCGATCAGCGGTTGAGGATCGCCAGGCAGCGCTCGGCCCATTCCCGGCGGCAGATCAACAGATCCGGCAGGTAGGGGTCGGCGTTGTTGTAGACCAGCGGGTTCCCGTCGAGTCGGGAACAGTGCAAGCCGGCCGCTTCGGCCACCGCAACCGGGGCGCAGGAATCCCATTCGAACTGGCCCCCGGAGTGGGCGTAGATGTCGGCCGTGCCACGGACGACGGCCATGGCCTTTGCGCCGGCCGAGCCCATCTCGATGTAGTCGGCGTCCAACTCCTTGGCCAGCCGCTGGGCTGCCGGCGGCCGTCTGGTCCGGCTGACGATGACTCGGGGCCTGGCCTCGGCATCGACCTCGGGCAGCACCGGAGCGGGATCGGTGCCGAGGGTCAGATGCTCGGCCGGTAGGGCCACCGCCCCGGCCACCGGCGAGCCACCGATGACGAGGGCGATGTGGACCGCCCAGTCGATGCGGGGATGCTCCCCGAACTCCCTGGTGCCGTCGAGGGGATCGACGATCCAGGTTCGCTCGGCCGACAGCCGCTGCTGCAACGCCGGGCCGGACTGCTGCGCCCCCTCCTCGGACAGCACTGCGTCGCCCGGCCGCTCGGCAGTGAGGGTCGTCATGATGAAACGATGAGCCGCCAGGTCGCCGGCGTCCTTGATGGCGTCCGGTGCCGCTTCCTGGTCGACCATCCGGGCCCGGAGCTCGACCAGGAGCTGTCCGGTCTCGCCGGCCAGACGAGCGGCGAGGGCGTGGTCATCGGCGGTGGCGGTGGCGTTCACCGCAGCCACCATAGTTGGTCGACCAGCGGCCGGTCGCCTACCCCTTCACCGCATCGCCGTGGGGCGAGTCGGCGTCGCTGTAGCACTCGAGATGGTACTGCTCGACCCGCTGCCAGACCCCGTTCACGTACACGTTGCAGATCACCTGCTGGTCGCGGTGACGAGCTCGGAACTTCACCCGCTCCAGGCAGTGGGGGCACTCGACGGCGCTCCCGGCTTCGATCAGCTTGATCACCGCCCGGCTCTCCCAAACCTGATCGCCAGGCTGTTTGGTCTGCCGGCCTCCGCCGTTGGTGGTTGACGTTTTCGTGTTGACCGCTCGTGTCGCAGCCGAAGACCTCGAAGCCATCCTGATCTATCGGCGACCAGGCCGGCGGTTTGAGCGACCGGGCGGGGTCTCCCGCCCCCGATCAGCGGCTCAGCGGTTTGTAGGTGATCCGGTGGGGAACGGCTTCGTCACCCAGCTCCTGCATCCTGAACGCCTCGTACTCGGAGAAGTTGCCTTCGAACCATCGGACCTGGGAGTTGCCCTCGAACGACAGGATGTGGGTGGCGATCCGGTCGAGGAACCAGCGATCGTGGCTGATGACCACGGCGCACCCCGGGAACCGTTCCAGCCCGTCCTCCAGCGCCCGGAGGGTGTCGACGTCGAGGTCGTTGGTCGGTTCGTCGAGGAGCAGCACATTGCCGCCCCGCTTGAGGACCCGAGCCAGGTGGACCCGGTTGCGCTCTCCGCCGGACAGGACCGAGACGTCTTTCTGCTGATCGGAGCCCCTGAAATTGAACGAGGCGACATAGGCCCGCCCGTTGATCTCCCGGCCCCCGACCTCCAGCGTGTCGTGACCTTCGGTGATCGCCTCGTAGACGGTGTTGGCGTCGTCGAGCACGTCGCGGGACTGGTCGACGAAGGCGAGGTCAACCGTGGCACCGACGGTGATGGTTCCGCTGTCCGGTTGTTCGCCGTCGCCGGTGGCTGCGGCGATCAACATGTTGAACAGCGTGGTCTTGCCTGCGCCGTTGCCACCGATCACCCCGACGATGCCGGCCGGCGGCAGCGAGAACGTGAGGTCCTCGATCAGCAGCTTGTCGCCGAACCCCTTCGCCAGATGCGCCACCTCGATGACCTGATCACCGAGCCTGGGGCCAGGCGGGATGTGGATCTGGACCTTCTCGTCTGCCGGGTTGTAGGACTCGGCCTCGGCTCGGAGCGACTCGTAGGCCGACAACCGGGCTCGACCCTTCGCCTGGCGGGCCTTCGGGGCCATCCTGACCCACTCCAGCTCCCGGGCCAGGGTCCGCTGCTTGGCGTCCTGCTCCCTCTTCTCCTGCCCCAGGCGGGACGATTTCTGCTCCAGCCAGCTCGAATAGTTGCCTTCGAACGGAATGCCACGACCACGATCCAGTTCGAGGATCCACCGAGCGACGTTGTCGAGGAAGTAGCGGTCGTGGGTGATGGCCACCACGGTGCCCTGGTAGTCGGACAGGTGGCGCTCCAACCAGGCCACAGACTCGGCGTCGAGGTGGTTCGTCGGCTCGTCGAGCAGCAGCAGATCCGGTTTCGTCAACAGCAACCGGCACAGGGCCACCCGTCGACGTTCGCCGCCGGAGAGATGTTCGACGCCTGCGTCCTTGGCGGGCAACCGCAGCGCCTCCATGGCGATGTCGATCGTCCGTTGCAGATCCCAGGCCCCGGCGGCCTCGATCTGATCTTCCAGTTTCGCCTGGGCCGCCCCGAGCTTCTCGTAGTCGGCATCGGGATCGGCCCACTGGCCGAGGACCGACTCGTATTCGCCAAGCAGACCGACGACTTCGCCCGCGCCGTCCATCACGTTGCCCTGCACGGTCTTCGACGGGTCGAGCTTCGGTTCCTGCTCCAGGTACCCGACGGTGTAACCGGGGGTGAGTCGAGCCTCGCCGGTGTAGCCGTCATCGAGGCCGGCCATGATCTTCAACAGCGAGGACTTGCCTGCCCCGTTGGAACCGAGCACGCCGATCTTGGCCCCGGGGTAGAACGACAACGAGATGTTTTCCAACACCTGACGGTCTGGCGGGTGGAACCGACCGACCTTGTGCATGGTGTAGATGAACTGAGCCGACATGGGGGAGAGGCTACCGGCGGTGCGGCCTCGCTCACCGCAAAACCGAGAGGGGGACCCGGTTGGACCGGGTCCCCCTCTTCGACTTGGTGATTGGATCAGACCGAGCGGTGCGGGACGACCACGACGCTCAACGCTTGGCGGTGCTCTTCTTCGTCGCCCTGGTGGTCTTCTTGGCGGTGGTCTTCTTGGTCGTGGCTTTCTTGGCCGCGGGGCGCTTTGCCGTGGTCTTCTTGGTGGTGGCTCTTCTTGGTGGTGGTCTTCTTGGCCGCGGGGCGCTTTGCCGTGGTCTTCTTGGTGGTGGTCTTCTTGGCGGTGGTCTTCTTGGCGGTGGCTTTCTTGGCCGCGGGGCGCTTTGCCGTGGTCTTCTTGGCCGTCGCCTTCTTCGTGGTCTTCTTGGTTGCGGTTCGTCGGGCCGCAGCCTTCGTCGCCCTCGGAGATGTGGTGGCCTCCGCCGCCTTCTTCTCGGTCGCCTTCTTGGCCGCCGGCCGCTTCTGCGACTTCTTTGCGGGTTTGGTTGTAGCCACGGTGGTTTTGCTCCTTGTGAGATTCGCCTCTCGGGCTGTTTCGTCGGCGACGGAAGCCTGCTGTTGAGAGGTTGACATTTCATTCGTACCGCGAGAATCTCCCGCGGTCGGTTTCTGCTTCGTGCCGTCATCGCTGACGGTGCGCACCAACACCACATTGATGCCACGACGGTCGGAGTCTATTGACTCGACGCGCACGATCACCGTCTGGCCCAACGAAACCACATCGCGGGCTCTCGACGGCGGGGGATCCCCCATCGCACTCGATGGCAGATAGCACTGGGCGGAGGATGCCAGCAGGTAGCACCCATGAGAGGAGAACCGATCGACGACACCGCTGACTTCATCGCCGATCGAATGCTGCGTCACGAAGAGCATGAAGTCCCTGGCGCTGTTCAGCTCCTGAACGTTCCTCTTCTGCGACTTCGATTTCTCGGCGCCCTCGGCGTCGCTCTTGGTCGACCTGGATCGGGCACCGGCGCTCGACGTCGGCTGCGATTCCGACGGGGCGTCGTTCGCTTCGGTCGACTTGCCCTTGGACCTCGATCGGCGCTGGGTCCTGCGCCGATCGGTCTCACCGCCATCGTCGCCGGTACGGCGTTCCCGCCTTCCGGGCGGCGGTGTCGCCGAGGTCGGCTTTGGCGGCGGCCCCTGGGGAGTTCGCTTGCGGGCCTCCTTGCGACCCTTCGTCGACCGACCCGATCGACCGGACCTGCTGGAGCGACCGGAGGAGGACGTGCCGTCCTTGGCCTCCCTGGTCGACCGGCGACTGGCCGGACCTCGAACCGGGACCCGGGGGACGAACACCCAGCCGATACCCTCGACCGGCTTGCCGCCGATGAGGCGGCCTTCGTCGAACAACCACGGGTGCTCGCCGTGGAACTCCTGGAACGAATCGTTGGACAACACCGCGGCGTCGGCCTTCTCCGCCACCTGGAGGATGAAGGCGTCACCCCGACCCACTGCGCCCGCCGGCGGCATGATGATCTCGCCGGCGTTGTTGGCGTCCTCGAACATCTTGCTTTCGGATGGGTCGATGCGGTGGGCGAACGTGGCGTCGACGATGACGGTGATCTGTCGACCCGGCTCCTCAGCCTGGGCAGCGCGAACAGCTTCGTCGAGTTGAGCAAGACTCGGAAGTGTTCGACTCTCTGTCGCGATGTTTGACCCATCGACCACTAGGTGTCGACTCGTGCTTGCCATTACATGCATAGTCAATCACTAAAGGAACGAGATTCCGTCGATACCCGAAACTTTCGACCGCCCGCAACACCGCCGGCCGGTGTTCGCAGACCGTCGGCCGGTCCCATAGGATCGCGCCGTGACGACTCAGAAGATCCGTGCCGTACTGTTCGACTTCGGCGGTGTCGTGCTCACCAGTCCCTTCGACGCCTTCGCCCGGTACGAGCGGGCCGAAGGGTTCCCGGTCGGGCTGATCCGCGACATCAACTCGACCAACTCCGACGACAACGCCTGGGCCCGGTTCGAACGGAACGACGTCGATGCCGACGGCTTCGTCGAGTTGTTCGAAGCAGAGGCGCGAGCGCGGGGCCATCGGGCCAGCGGCCGCAAGGTGCTGGAGCTGATCGCCGGCGACGTCCGCCCGGAGATGGTCGAGGCCATCCGACGGATCAAGTCCACCGGCCTCGTCACCGCCTGCCTGACCAACAACTTCCGCAAGTCGCCGAACCGCCCCGCCACCGGCGCGTCGGCGGATGCCGCGCTCGACGGTGCCGATGGCGGAGGGCCGATGTCGGCGCGCGACGCCCAGGTGGCGGAGGTGATGGCGCTGTTCGACCACGTCGTCGAGTCGTCGGTGATCGGTGTCCGCAAACCGGAGAATGCGTTCTACCTGCGAGCCCTGGAGATGGTCGGGACCGCGGCGACGGAGGCGGTGTTCCTCGACGATCTCGGGATCAACCTCAAGCCGGCAAGAGCCATGGGCATGACGACGATCAAAGTGCTCAGCGCCGAGCAGGCCCTGGCCGATCTCGAGCAGGTGATCGGTGTCCCGCTTAGATCCTGAGCGACCGGCCTCGGCGTGTCTGGCTCAGAGCCCGCCGAATGCCCGCTGCAGGAGCTCCTGTTGCTCCTGACGGTGGATGGCCACCGAACCGGTCGCCGGGCTGCCGGATTCCGGTCGGCTGACCCGGCGGATTCGATGGGTCTCGCCGTGGGCCTCGTACAGACGGCCCTTGACCGTGTTCCAGGCCCCCATGTTCTCCGGTTCCTCCTGGAGCCACACCACCTCGTCGGCGTTGCCGTACCGCTCCAGCACATGGGCCACCGCGGCGAACGGCCACGGGTAGAGCTGCTCCACCCGAACGATGGCCGCCAGGTCGGTGGCCATCTCGTCGCGGTGTTCGATGGCCTCGATGGCCACCTTCCCCGATGCGAAGATCACCCGCTTGATCGCCGAGGCGTTGGCGACCTCGTCGTCGAGGACCTCCTCGAACGACCCGTGGGTGAGGTGCTGCACCGGTGAGCGGGACCACTTGGCCCGCAGACCGGACTTGGGAGTGAAGACCACCAGCGGCTTGGAGTTTCGTCTCACGACCTGACGACGGAGCATGTGGAAGAACTGGGCCGCTGTCGTCACGTTTGCCACCTGGATGTTGTCCTCGGCGCACAGCAACAGGAACCGCTCGAGCCGGCCCGAGGAGTGCTCGGGGCCCTGGCCTTCGTAGCCGTGGGGCAACAGCATCACCAGGCTGACCGATTCATTCCACTTGTCCTCGGCCGCCACCAGGAACTGGTCGATGATGATCTGGGCGCCGTTGATGAAATCGCCGAACTGAGCCTCCCACATCACCAGGGCCTTGGGGTTGGCCACCGAGTAGCCGTACTCGAACCCGAGCCCGGCGTACTCCGACAGGGTGGAGTCGTAGACCCAGAAGTGGGTGTCGTCGGATCCGACCTCGGTCAGCGGCGTGTACTCGGTCCCATCGTCGTAGTCGTGAAGGGTGGCGTGGCGGTGGGCGAACGTGCCTCGCCTGCTGTCCTGGCCGGCAAGGCGGACCGATGTGCCTTCGTGCAACAACGACCCGATGGCGAACGCCTCGCCCAGCGCCCAGTCGACCTCGCCGCCGGCCCACATCTTGTCCCGGGCCTCGAATTGGCGGGCCAGCTTGGGGTGGACGGTGAAACCCTCCGGCACCGTGCTCATCGTGTGGTAGATGTCGTCGAGGGTCCGCTTGGGGACGCCGGTGTCGATGTGGGGCAGCACCCCGACCGACGGTGGGGGCGGTGCGGCCCTGATGTCCGGTGGTGGCGCATGGCCGCGGGTCGTGTCGAGTGCCTCCTGGAGCACGGCCTGGAAGTACTCCAACGCCTGCTCGGCTTCCTCGACGGTGATGTCGCCCCGATCTATCAACGCCTGGGTGTACATCGTCCTGGCCGACGGCAGCTCGGAGATCCGGCGGTACATCGTCGGTTGGGTGTAGCTCGGGTCGTCACCCTCGTTGTGACCGTGGCGCCGGTAGCCGATCATGTCGATCACCACGTCCTTGTTGAACTGCTGGCGATAGTCGAAGGCCAGCCGGGCCACCCGGACACAGGCCTCAGGGTCATCGGAGTTGACGTGGAAGATCGGTGCCTGGACGGTCTTGGCCACATCGGTCGAGTATTCCGACGAGCGGGACTGGTGGGGGGCAGTGGTGTAGCCGAGCTGGTTGTTGATGACCAGATGGATGGTCCCGCCGACCTTGTAGCCGTGGACCTGGGAGAGGTTCAGCGTCTCGGCCACCACCCCCTGGCCGGCGAAGGCCGCGTCGCCGTGGATGAGGATCGGCAGGATCGGGTAGTTGCCCGAGGTGCTCTGGTCCATGTAGGCCCGGGCCATGCCGACCACCACCGGGTCGACCGCTTCGAGGTGGGACGGGTTTGCCGCCAGCTCGATGTCGATCACGTTGTTGCGTCGGCTGACGTGCTCACCGACCTGGCCAAGGTGGTACTTCACGTCGCCCGAGCCCTGCACCGCGTCTTCGTCCACCGCCCCCTCGAACTCGGTGAACAGGTCGGTGTAGTGCTTGCCCATTATGTTGACCAGCACGTTGAGCCTGCCCCGGTGGGCCATCCCGAGGATGGCCCGATCCATGCTGGCATCGGCCGCCGCCGACAGGACCGCATCGAGGATGGGAATCGCGCTCTCGGTCCCTTCCAGGCCGAATCGTTTCTGACCGACATAGCGGGCGGCCAGGAACTTCTCGAGTGCTTCGGCCGCGCTGAGCCGTTCCAGGATGTGCTGCTGTGTGTCGCGATCGATGGGAGGCCATTCGCCCTCGACCTGCTCCTGGATCCACCGCTTCTCCACCGGGTCGGCGATGTGCATGTACTCGACGCCGATCGTCCTGGAGTAGGCGTCGCGCAGGACACCGAGGATGTCGCCCAGCTTCATCATCTGGACCTCGCCGCCGACCGAGGCGTAGATGCCCGCCCGGTTGCCGGTCAGGAACTCGCGGTCGAGATCCCAGATCGTCAGGCCATAGGTTGCCGGATCGAGCTCGGGGTGCATCACCGCCGCCCCGTTGGCCAGGGGATCGGTGTTGGCGATCAGGTGACCTCGAACCCGGTATTGGTTGATGAGGGTGTTGACCGCCATCTGCTTGGCCACCGCCCCGGTGACGCTGTCCTCGTAGTCCGACGTGCCGTGGTCTATCCGCCACTTCACCGCCTCGTATGGCACGCCCATGTCGGCGAACAGACGATCGTAGAACTCGTCCTCCCCCAGGAGCAGCTCGTGGACCTTCTTGAGGAACAGTCCAGACTCGGCGCCCTGGATGATCCGGTGGTCGTAGGTCGAGGTGATGGCGATGATCTTCGACAGCCCGAGTTGGGCCAGCATCTTCGGGTCCGCCGCCTCGTACTCGGCCGGATAGCCGATCCTGCCGACGCCGATGATGGCGCCTTGGCCCGGCATCAGCCGTGGCACGGACTGCACGGTCCCGATCGTGCCGGGGTTGGTCAGGCTGATCGTTGCCCCCATCAGGTCGTCGACGCCGATCTTGCCGTCGCGGACCTTGCGGATGAGCGATTCGTAGGCATCGACGAACTGGGTGAAGTTCATCGTTTCCGCCTGCTTGATCACCGGCACGATGAGCGTTCTGGAACCGTCCGCCTTTTGCTGATCGACGGCGATCCCCACGTTGATGTGGGGGTTGCGGACCAGGAACGGCTTGTCGTGCTCGTCGGTCTTGTAGCTGTTGTTGAGGTTCGGCACCTCTTCGGCGATGGCTCGGACCACGGCATAGCCGATCAGGTGGGTGAAGCTGACCTTGCCGCCCCTGACCCGGCGCAGGTGGTTGTTGAGCACCTTGCGGTTGACCTCCAGCAGCTTGGCCGGCACTTCCCGGAAGCTGGTGGCGGTGGGAACGTCGAGGCTGGCCTCCATGTTGACGGCGATCCGGGCCGCAACCCCTCGGATGGCTTCGTCGTGGTTCTCGGGAGACGGCTCGTCAGTACGCTCCGGCGCCCCACCGGCCCGATCGCCGTTGGTTCGATCGTCGGCGGACCGTCGGCCGTCGGTCGTCGGTGCTGGTGCCGCCGCTTGTGCTGGTGCCGCCGCCGGTGCTGGTGCCGCCGCTTGTGCTGGTGCCGGTGCTTGTGCTGGTGCCGCCGCTTGTGCTGGGGCCCCATCGAGTTGGGAGGGGGCCGGAGCCGGTTGCAGGGGTGACGCCCCGTTTGCGGTGCCGATGCGGGCCGGGGCGGGGGCTTGCGTGCCGGTCGGGCGCAGGTCCGCGACGTGGGCCTTGGCCGGCAGCTCGGCGACACGTACCGGTCGCTCCTCGGTGGGGACGATGGGCGGTGGTGCCGGTTGCGGGGACGGTGTTGGCTTGGCTTGGACCCGATGGCTGGGCGTCGCCCGGTTGGCCGGATCCGGGCCCGGCATCGGGGTCGGCGTCCGCCCCGGTTCGGCACCGGCCGGCGGTCCTTCTCCGAAGACCTGCCGCCACTCCTCGGGAACCGAGCGGGGGTTGCCGAGATACTGGCTGTACATCTCGTCGACCAGCCAGGAGTTCGGCCCGGTTGCGGTCGAGTGGTCGCCGTCGGCGTCGTTCTCGTCACCGATTTCGTTGGAGGTCACGTCCTGCTCCTCTGTCGAGCGGTTCCGGCCCTATGCCGTGCGTCGATCCTACTCTCTGAGGTGGGGAGGTGAGGAATGACCCTTGGTCACGTTTGGAACGAGCATCGGTCGGCCGTGAACGGTTATGGTCCATGGGTGCTCGTGGCGACGTGGAACGTGAACTCCCTCAATGCCCGGATCCCCAGGGTCGAGCAATGGCTGGCCGAGGTCGGCCCGGAAGTGTTGTGCCTCCAGGAGACGAAGCTGGCGGACGAGGCCTTCCCGACCGAGCTCTTCGCCGCCGAGGGCTACGAGGTCGTGCATCACGGGCAGGGTCAATGGAACGGTGTGGCCATCGCCTCCCGGATCGGTATCGAAGAGCCGATCATGGGTTTCGCCAACGGCATCGAGCCCGACGAGGACGCCCGGTTGGTGTCGGCCCGCTGCGGCTCGATCAGGGTCCACAGTGTCTACGTGCCAAACGGTCGTGAAGTCGGACACGAGCAGTATCACTACAAGCTGAGCTGGCTCGGCCGACTGCGAGAGCACCTGGAGCGGACCGTCGAGCCAACCGAGGACGTCGTGGTGGCCGGCGACTGGAACATCGCCCCCGAGGACCGCGATGTGTGGGATCGGGCGACGTTCGAGGGCTTGACCCACGTCACGCCCCAGGAGCGTGAGGCACTGGGTCGGGTCAAGGACTGGGGCCTGGTGGACACCTTCCGGGCCCGATATCCCGACGACGGGCTGTTCTCCTACTACGACTACCAGGCCGGTCGTTTCCACAAGCGGCAGGGCATGCGGATCGACTACGTCCTGGCCTCGCGGTCGCTGGCCGACCGATCCACGATCGATCTCGTCGACCGAAACGCAAGGAAAGGCAAGAAACCGAGCGATCATGCCCCCGTTGTTGCCGGATTCGGCGGCTCGTAGATCATGCTGACCAGCCTGGAGCACCACCAGCTGCTGGTGTTCTGGGTTCAGCTGCTGGTGTTGTACGCTGCGGCCCGAATTCTGGGCGAGGTGGCCCGGCGCTTGAACCTGCCATCGGTGGTCGGCCAACTCTGCGCCGGTCTGCTGCTCGGGCCCAGCGTGTTCGGGGTCGTCTGGCCATCGGGGTTCGACTGGTTCCTGCCGGATCAGCCCTATGCCGAGCAGCAGTCGGCGATGTTGTTGGCCGTCAGTTGGTTCAGCGCCGCGTTCCTGCTGGTGGTCGCCGGGTTCGAGACCGACCTCGATCTGATCCGCCGTCTCGGACGGGCCGCCGCTCTGGTCACGATCGGCAGCCTGGCGGTGCCGTTCGCCGGTGGGTTGGCCGCCGGCTGGTTCATGCCGGACTCGTTCTACGGCGAGATCGACGGCACCAGTCCCAGCCGGCTGGTCTTCACCCTGTTCATCGCGGTCAGCGTGGCGGTCTCGGCGTTGGCGGTGGTGGCCAAGATCCTCGGTGACCTCGGGCTGATGCGGCGCGATGTCGGCCAGATCACCATTGCCGTCGGCATGGCCAACGATGTGATCGGTTGGATCATCCTCGGGGTCATCGCCGGTCTGGCGGCATCCGGTGAGCTGTCGGCGATCGACATCGGGTTCACGATCCTCGGCCTCGCGGCTGTTCCTGATCGGGGCGCTGAGCCTCGGGCAACGAGGGGTCGATGCCGCGCTGCGCTATGTCCGCCGGGAGGGTCGCAACCTGCAGGGTGCACTGACGGTGACACTCGGCACCATGTTGGTGTTCGGCGTGATAACCCAGGGGCTGGGCGTCGAGGCGGTGCTCGGCAGTTTCGTGGCCGGCGTGATCCTGGCCAAGTCCCGCTACCAGCAGATCGAATCGCAGCATCTGATCGAGGATCTCACCGCGGTGCTGTTCGCCCCCCTCTTCTTCGCCACCGCGGGCTTGCGGCTCGACCTGTCGTTGCTGCGGGGCTCGGCGTTGGCGTGGGCGCTGGTGCTGCTGTTGGTGGCGGTCCTGCTCAAGTTCTTCGGCTCGTGGGCCGGGGCCCGGTGGGCCGGCCTCACCTCTCGTGAGGGTTTCGTGCTCGGCGCCGGGTTGAACGCCAGGGGTGCCCTGGAGATCATCATCGCAACGGTCGGGCTGTCGCTTGGGGTGTTCAACCAGACCAGCTTCACGATCATCGTGATGATCCCTCTGGTCACGTCGTTGCTGGCCTCGATCGGCCTCAGGATCTTCAGCAAGGATCTCGAAGGTTCGGTTGCCGAGCGGGAACGGTTGGCCAGGGAGGAGGCGCTGTCGAGGAACCTGCTGATTCGCAACAGCCGGATCCTGTTGCCATCCGCGTCGGACACCAACAGCATCGTGGCGGCCCAGATCGTGCACTTCGCCTGGCCCGAAGAGCTGGCGGCCACGGTGATGGCCGTCCGCAAGAACGGTGACGGGCCGGACATGACGGTGCTCGAGAACGTGTTGTACGGCCGTGAGCTGGACGTGGCCATGTTGGATGAGGTCGACGTCGTCGAAGAGGCGCGCCAGATCATCGCCCAATCGAAGCTGGGGTACGGGGTGATCGCGGTCGGAGCGGTGGCCGAGCCGGGTCAGGGCACCTTCGTCTCGCCACTGGTCGACGAGTTGTTGAAGACCAGCGATCTTCCGGTCGTCATCGTCCGCACCGCCAGGAACCTGGCGGGCACGTTGCCCGGCATCTTCGCCCAGGCGCTGGTGCCGGTGGTGGCCAGCCCGTCGTCACGGGCCGCCCAGGAGCTGGCGGCCAACCTGTCCGGCCGACTCGGTACCCGGCTCACCCTCAGCCACGTGGTCTACCAGCCACCCGACGCTCGACCCGACATCGGCCGGAGGCTCCTGGATCGGCTTCGCAGCGGCGCCGCCGTGGTCGAGCTCGGCGCCGATCGTCGCGTGGTTGCCGACAATGAGCGGGCGGAGCTCGAGGTCGCGGAGCGGGTTCTGGCCCAGGCCCACGCCCATGCGCTGGAAGTCAGCGCCAACGCCGACACCGAAATCCGCTTCGCCAACCGGCCGGCGGTGGAGATCGTCAGCCAGGCGGTCGAGATCGAGGCCGACCTGATCGTGCTCGGTGCCCAACTGCGCCGCCTCGACGACGGCAGGCCGAGCCTCGGCCCCAACGTCGAGTACGTGCTGGAGCACGCATCGCAGACGGTGGTTGCGGTGGTGACGCCCGACCGCCGCCCCGACTGATCGAAAGCGACCGAGCGGTCGCCCCCGCTCTCCGAGCTCCTCAGCAATCGCTGTCGGCTGGCCGGGCTGAAACCACCGTGAGCAGCTCGTCACCGTATCGCTGCAGTTTGGTCGGCCGCATCCCCGGCATCGTGGCCAGTTGTGCCCGGGTGGTCGGTCGTTGCTCGGCGATCACCTTGAGGATCTGATCGTTGAGGATGACGTGGTGGGGCACACCGGCCGCCCTGGCCTTGCGGGCCCGCCACTGCCGCAGCTCGGCCAGAACATCGACCGACCGGGCCGCCACCGCACCGGTTTCGACACCGGGGATGCGGCGTCTGGTCCGCTCGATCTGTGCCCGCCAGTCCACCTTGGAGGACATACCGGGACCGATGGCGGCGATGGCCGCAGCCAGCGTGTCGAGCATCGGCGCCGGCTTGCGCTTTGCCGCTCGGGTACCGAAGGTTCGCTCCATGGCCCAACTGAGGTGGATCTCGGTTTGGGCCCTGGTCAGCGCCACGTAGAGCAACCGCTGCTCTTCCTGGAGTTGGGCGTCTGTCTTGGCGTATGCGATGGGAACGAAGCCGTCTTCGAGCCCGGCGACGTGCACGACCGGCCACTCCAGGCCCTTGGCCCCGTGAAAGGTGACGAGATCCACCGAGTCGGTGCTGCTGTCGACATCGCCCCGCTGCATGGTGTCGACCCAGGCTGCCAGCCCCGGCCCGTTCGGCTGGGGATCGATGGTGATGTATTCGTGGATCACCCGGCTCAGCGCCGCCAGGTTGTTGTATCGGTCGACGCTGATCTTGGTCTGCTCGGCGGCCAGGGCGGCCAGTCGCTCGTCGAGCTCCTCCAGGCTGACGATGAGATCGATCCCGTCGCGCACGATCGCCTTGAGCTCGGCCCTGACCTCGGGAGCACCGAGAGGGCCCGGTCCGCTTCGCAGCCGGCACGGGATGCCCCGTTCGGTCAGCGCCTGCTCGATCACCACCGACTGGGCGTTGGTCCGGACCAGGACGGCCTGATCGGACCATGCCTCCCCCCAGCCCTTCGCCTGTTGGATCGCGTCCGCGATGCCGTCGGCCTCGGCTCGGTCGTCGGCGAAGGAGGTGAGCGTCGGTGCCGGACCGCCGGGCCGGTGGGCCCGGAGTTTCGACGCCGCCAGCGCACCGAGGGTGGCGCCGGCCAGGCTGAGGACCTGGGGGGTCGAACGGTAGTTGTCGTTCAGCTCGATCACCGTGGAGCCGGCGCCGTCTGCCATGTGCTGCAGCAGGTGCGGGTCGGCGCCGTTCCAGCCGTAGATGGCCTGGTTGGGATCGCCGACGAGGAACAGGTCGTCCCGGTCGCCGAGCCACTCCTGGAGCAGGGCGAACTGCAACGGGTTGACATCCTGGAACTCGTCGACGTAGAAGTGCCGGTGCCGCCACCGCACCGCCGCCGCGTAGTCGGCATCGGCTCGCAGGTCTCGGATGGCCAGCAGCAGCAGATCGTCGAAGTCGACCAGCCGCTTACGGCGCTTCTCCTGCTGATAGCGCACCATCAGCGCCGCCAGCTCTTCGGCCGGCAGCGGTGGCGTCCGACCGGCTCGCAGCGCCGCCTCGTGGTATCGGTCCGGTTCGATCATCCTGGCCCGGGCCCAATCGATCTCGGCCACGACGTCTGTGATCTCGACCCCCTTCCGTTGGGGGGCGAGCTGGGCCACGAATCGGAGCTTGCGGTCGAGCAGGGTCGGCGGGATGGTGCGGCGCTCGTTCCACCGCTGGCGGAGCTGGGTCAATGCGATGCCGTGGAAGGTTCCCGCCGGCACCCGATCGCGCAGCCCGAGACGATACTGGCGATCCCGCAGCTCGGCCGCCGCCTTCCTGGTGAAGGTGAGGGTCAGGACCCGGTTCGGGTCGGTCTCGCCCCGCAGGATCCGCCAGGCGATCCTCCTGGTCAGGACCCGGGTCTTGCCGGATCCGGCCCCGGCCAGGACCACCAGGGGCCCGCCGGGGGTGATGACCGCCCGGACCTGTGACTGGTTGAGACCGTCGAGGAGGTGATCGGGCCCATGACCGCCCCGATCGATCGCCGTCTCGAAGCGATGGACCGGCCCTGCGTCGAACAGCTGCTCGGTCTGTTGTTCGGCGTCCCCCACGTCCACGGATCCGACCTTAGCCGCCCGGTCGGACATCTCGGTGCCGAAGCCGACCGTGCCCCGTCGGGTTTGATCGGTCGATCATGGCGAGCCGGCCGCCGCCAGCAGTTACCATTGGAGCGTGGCGTTCCGCGAAGACCAGGCGTACTCCAACGAGGAGGTCGTCCTCGACCTCAAGCCTCACTGGTGGTTCTTCGCCACCCAGGCCCTGGCCCTGTTCTGGTCGTTGATGCTCGGGGTGGTGGCCGCGGTGTGGATCCAGCAGTCGGTGGTGACCATCATCGCGCTTGGCTTGATCGTCGTGATTCTGGTGTGGTTCATCGGTCGCTACATCGTCTGGTCCACCACCAGCTTCATCGTCACCACCGATCGGCTGATCAACCGGTCCGGTGTGTTCAGCCGTCAGGGCACCGAGATCCCGCTGGAGCGGGTCAACACGGTGTTCTTCAGCCAGTCGTTCTTCGAGCGGCTGATCGGATCGGGTGACCTGGAGATCGAGTCGGCCGGTGAGCAGGGGTCACAGCAGTTCTCCGACATCCGAAGGCCGCTCAATGTGCAGAACGAGATCTACCGGCAGATGGAGAGCAACGAGAACCGCAAATACGACCGGGTTGGTCGCAACCTCGGCAGCGGCTTGTCGATCCCCGAACAGATCGAGAAGCTCGACGAACTGCGGCGCAAGGGCATCATCAGCAATGCCGAGTTCGACCAGAAGAAGAACGAGCTGCTCGATCGTATGTGACCGGTACCAGCCCGACCTTCCGGTTGGATGGAATCTCGGGTGGCCGGGTCCGGGGTGGCGTCGGACCCAATAGCCTCATGCCATGAGTTCCACGACAGCAGCTCAGTATTCGCTCAATCTCCGGGTCCGGCTGGACAACGTGCCGGGCGTGCTCGGCAGCCTTGCCTCGGCCATCGGCGACGCGGGCGGCAACATCTTCGCCATCGAGGGATTCGTGGCGAAGGGTCCGGTGCTCGAGCGCAACATCGTGGTCAATTGTTCCAGCGTCGAGCATCAGAACGAGGTGCTGGCCGCAGCCGCCGCGGTCGGCGGCGTGACGGTCCTCGAACACTACGACCGGACCTTCCGCATGCACGAGGGTGGCAAGATCGAGGTGCTGCCCCTTTTCCCCGTCGGCGACGAGGACGATCTCTCGATGGCATACACCCCGGGTGTCGCCCGCGTCTGCAAGGCGATTGCGGCCGATGAGCGGCTGGCCGACGAGTACACGATCCGCAAGAACACCGTGGCCATCGTGAGCGACGGCACGGCGGTGCTCGGCCTGGGAAACATCGGGCCGAAGGCGGCGATGCCGGTGATGGAGGGCAAGGCGCTGCTGTTCAAGGAGTTCGGCGACGTCGATGCCTTCCCCATCTGCCTCGACGTGTCCAGCGCCGAGGAGGTCATCGAGACGGTGGTCCGATTGGCCCCGACCTTCGGTGGCATCAATCTGGAGGACATCGCCGCCCCGGGGGCGTTCGAGATCGAGGCGGCGCTCAAGAAGCGGCTGGACATCCCGGTCTTCCACGACGACCAGCACGGCACCGCGGTCGTGGCCTTGGCCGGCGTTGTCAACGCCTTGAAGCTGGTAGACAAGAACATCGAGAACACCCGGTTCGTGATCGCCGGGCTCGGCGCGGCCGGTATCGCCGTCGGCAAGATCCTGCTGGAGGCGGGTGCCGGTCACATCGTCGGTCTCGATCGGGCCGGCGCGGTCTATCACGGCCGCGACGGCCTGAATTCGGCGAAGCAGTGGTTCGCCGAGAACACGAACCAGGACTGCCAGAAGGGCTCTGCCGGTGAGGTCTTGGCCGGCGCAGACGTGTTCCTCGGCCTCAGCGGGCCCGGCTTGATCACTGCCGACGACGTCCGTTCGATGGCCCATGATCCGATCGTGTTCGCCATGGCCAATCCCGATCCGGAGATCCTGCCCGAGCAGGTCGAGGGGCTGGTGGCGGTCATGGCCACCGGCCGGAGCGACTATCCGAACCAGATCAACAACGTGCTGGCCTTCCCCGGCATCTTCCGGGGGGCGCTCGATGCCAGGGCCAGCGACATCACCGAGGGCATGAAGCTGGCGGCGGCGACCGCCATCGCCGAGTCGGTGACCGCCGATCTGCTGGCGGCCGATTTCATCATCCCGTCGGTGTTCGACAAGTCGGTGTCGGTTCGGGTTGCCGAAGCGGTCTTCGCCGCAGCCACGAACGAAGGCGTGTCCCGGCTGTAGCTCGACCGGTCGGTCAGGTGGCGGCGGCGGCCAATCAGCGGCGTTCGGCGATCGCCTTGGCCACGGCCAGGGTCCGGCGGGCGTTTTCGACGTGGAGGTTCTCGATCATCCGGCCGTCGACGGTGACCACGCCCCGGCCCGCGGCCTGGGCCTCGGTGAAGGCCCGGATGACCCGCTCCGCGTCTTCGACCTCGTCGGCGTCCGGTGCCCAGGTGTCGTTTGCGATCTCCACCTGACCGGGATGGATCAGCGTCTTGCCATCGAAGCCGAGTTGAGCTCCCTGCACACACTCGGCGGTGAACCCGTCGATGTCCTTGATGTCGTTGTAGACCCCGTCGAGGATGACCTTGCCCGCCTCCCTGGCCGCCAGCAACGCGGTGGCCAGGTGGGGGACCAGGGCCTGGCGGTCGTTGCCGCCGTCGGCGGCTGGACGGAGCCGCAGCTCCTTTGCCAGATCGTTGGTTCCCATCACCAGCACCTCGACCCGGGGGTGGGCGGCCAGGGCGCGGGCATCGAAGATTGCGGTCGGTGTCTCGATCATGGCCCAGATCGCAACGTCTGGCGGCGCTCCGGCTCGATCGAGCGCTTCGGATACCGCATCGAGAGCGGCCACGGAGTCGACCTTGGGGATGACCACCGCCCGGGGCCGGGCTTCGGCTGCTGCCGCCAGGTCATCGGCCCCCCAGGGCGTATCGAGCCCGTTGCAGCGGATGGTGAGCTCCCGGTTGCCATAGGCATCGGAAGCCACGGCCGCCGCGGCCTGGGCTCTCGCGGTTTCCTTGGCGTCGGGGGCAACTGCATCCTCCAGGTCGAAGATCAGCGCATCGGCGGGGATCGCCTTCGCCTTCTCCAGCGCCCGCTCGTTGGCCGCAGGCATGTACAGGACACTGCGACGCGGTCGCAGCGAGTCATCGCGACGCGGTCGCAGCGAGTCATCGCGACGTGGTCGCAGCGAGTCATCGCGACGCGGTCGCAGCGAGTCATCGCGACGTGGTCGCAGCGAGTCATCGCGACGAGGTCGCAGCGAGTCATCGCCGCCGGTTCGGGTGTCGTCGTCGGAAGAGCTGGTCATGGGTTCGTTCCGATCTCCGTCAGAATCCGTAGCGTTCGGCCAGTTCCGGGTCCCGGGCTGCCAGGTTCCTGGCCAGTTCGACCACCACCTGGCACTGCTTGACCGAGGCGTCGTCTTCCATCTTGCCGTCCAGCATGATGGCCCCGGTGCCGTCACCCATGGCGTCGATGACCCGTTGGGCGTGGACGACCTCGGCCGGGTCGGGGCTGAAGACCCGCTTTGCGATGTCGATCTGGACCGGATGCAGGCTCCACGCCCCGACGCAGCCGAGCAGGTAGGCGTTTCGGAACTGGTCCTCGCAGGCAACGGTGTCCTTGATGTCTCCGAACGGCCCGTAGAACGGCAGGATCCCGTTGCTGACGCAGGCGTCGACCATACGGGCGGTGGTGTAGTGCCACAGATCCTGCTGGAAGGTCTGGCGGGGACCGTGGATGTCGTCTGGATCCTCGGGATCGACCCTGACCAGGTACCCCGGATGGCCGCCGCCGACCCTGGTGGTCTTCATGCGACGGTTTGCCGCCAGATCGGCGGGGCCGAGGGACAGGCCCTGCATCCTGGGGGAGGCGGCACAGATCGACTCCAGGTTGGTCACGCCACGGGCCGTTTCCAGCAGGGCGTGAACCAGGATCGGTCGTTGCAGACCGGCCTTGGCCTCCAGCTGGGCCAGGAGCCGGTCGACGTAGTGGATGTCCTCCGGGCCCTCGACCTTGGGAATCATGACAACGTCCAGCGCGTCGCCGATCTCGGTCACCGCCCGGTGGATGTCATCGAGGAACCACGGCGAGTCGAGGGAGTTGAGCCTGGTCCAGAACTGGGTGTCGCCCATGTCGACCGTCTTGCCGACCTGGATCAAGCCTTCGCGAGCGGCCTCCTTGTCCGATGCCGGGACGCCATCCTCCAGGTTGCCGAGGATGATGTCGACCGTGGGCACGATCTCGGGCAGCTTGGCCACCATCTTCGGCACCGAGGGCGGGAAGAAGTGGATCATCCGGCTCGGCCGGAAGGGGATCTCGGTGATCGGCGCCGGGGCTCCGACGGCCAAGGGCTTGAAGAAGTCTTTTGGGCTGCGCACGATTGCAAACAGTATCGGTGCCGGCCGGTCCGAGCCCAGCTGGTGGGGCGATGGTTGCTGCCCTACGTTTTGTGCCATGGCTCAGGAACCGACCCAACAGCTGCTCTACGACGTCGACGGTCACATCGCGACGCTGACCTTCAACCGGCCTGATCGCATGAACACCATCACAACCACCATGCTCAACCGGCTGTCGGAGTTGTTGCTCGAGGCCGACGCCGACCCCGAGGTCCGGGTCATCGTCATCACCGGCAACGGCCGGGCCTGGTGCGCCGGCTTGGACATCGCCGCCGCATCGTCCGGCGAGGGCATCGGGGGTGACGGTGGGGAGACGATGAGCGGCGAGTTCGATCTCCGCTCCGCGCCGCCGGTGGTGCTGAACAAGATCGACACCCCGACCATCGCCGCTTTGAACGGCGGTGCCGCGGGCTACGGGATGGATCTGGCCCTCGGTTGCGACATACGCCTGGCGTCGGACAAGGCGAAGCTGTCGGCGGCATACACCGCCCGTGGTCTGGTTCCCGAGAGCGGTGGCACCTGGTTGCTGCCGAGGATCGTCGGCTGGTCGACGGCGGCCGAGCTGTTGTTCACCGCTAGAACACTGACCGCAGCCGAGGCGCTGGAAGCCGGGCTGGTGAGCGAAGTTGTGCCGGCGGATGCCCTGATGGACCGGGCCATGGCGGTTGCGACCGAGGTTGCGGCCAACGCCCCGCTGGCCGTTCGAGCGGCCAAGCGATTGATGCGCCACGCCATGACCGAGAACCTCGAAGATCATGTGCAGCGTCAGTATCTGGCGCTGTTGCCGTTGTTCGGGACCAAGGACTTCCGCGAGGCGCTGTCGGCCTACATGGAGAAGCGGCCGGCCAATTTCGAAGGACAGTAGAGCCGGGACCGGCATCGCCGGCAGGCACCGAAGGAGGCCCCGGAGGCGGCTCCGCCCGCCTCGACTCGAGACCTGCGGCGGAATTGACCCCAGGGGCACCACCGTTCAGCCGACGACGTTCGCCGGGAACCCGAAGGGTTCCCGGCGAACTCGCCGAGAGGCGGCTCCGCCCGCCTCGACTCAGGCCAGGCCGGCGATGAAGCCGAGGAGGAGCTCGTTCACCGCCTCCGGCTGTTCCTGTTGGGTCCAGTGGCCGCAGTTCTCCAGGATCTCCGATCGGGTCAGCTTGGGAAGGGTCTGGTCGAAGCGGTCGATCGCCCCCTGGCCAAGACGGGTCGGTCCGTCCTTGTCGCCGCCGATGAACATCGCCGGTACGGCGATCGGCGCATGCCGCCACGGGGCGAGCTCGCTCCAGTCGCGTTCGATGTTGCGGTACCGGTTGAAGCCGCCGGTGAGCCCGGTGCGTTCGAACTCGCCGAGGTAGTAGGCGAAGTCGTCGTCGCTGAGCCAAGCCATCTGTCCCGGCTTCGGTTGCTGCAATCGCTCCCGGAGCTCCCGGCCCTTGGGGACCAGTCCCATCGTCGGTGCGGAATGATCGGCTTCGCCAGACGCGGTGAAGTAGAAGCCCCGCAGCCAGCCCGCCAGGTCCTTCTCGACCTCGGCCTCGACCACGCCCGGTTCCTGGAAGTAGTCGATGTAGAAGAGCTCGTCGCCGGCCATGGCCCGGAACGCGTCGAGCGGTCTGACATCGCCCCGGCCGCTGTATGGCACCGAGAGCCCGGCGACGCCCCGTACCCGATCAGGGCGGAGCAGCGCGGTGTTCCAGGCGATCGGGGCGCCCCAGTCATGGCCGATCACCACCGCATCATCGGCGCCCAGTTCGTCGATCACTGCGATCACATCACCAACCAGTGCCGTCATGGCGTAGGCCTCGATCTCGGCCGGTGCCGCCGAGCGCCCGTAGCCCCGGACATCGATGGCCATTGCCCGATGGCCGGCGTCGCCGAGGGCCGCCAGCTGATGACGCCACGAGTACCAGCTCTCGGGAAAGCCGTGGATCATGATCACCGGGCTGCCGTCCGGCGGCCCGTGCTCGACCACATGGATTCGGTTGCCGGAGGACATGATCGATCGATGGGCGAAGTTGGCCATGCCGGTCAAGCTAGCCCAGCGGCCATTGGGTGTGCCTTCCGGCCGAGGTCGTAGGGTGGTGCGATGGCCAACGTCGATGTGAACGGAGTGCTGATCGAATACGCCGAGTGGGGATCGGGGCCGCCGTTGCTGCTGGTCATGGGTCTCGGAGGCCAGCTCACCGACTGGCCCGCCGAGTTCGTCGACGGTCTGGCACAGCGATTCCGGGTCGTGGCCTTCGACAACCGTGACATCGGCTTGAGCTCGGAGACGACCGGTCCGATCATGTCGACGTCGGCCATGCTCCGCACCCTGCTGACCCGCCGCAAGCCCGAGTCCGGCTACGTATTGGCCGATATGGCCGACGATGCCGTCGGTCTGCTCGACGCCCTCGACGTCGACAGCGCCCACGTGCTCGGCATCTCGATGGGCGGGATGATCGCTCAGACGATGGCCATCCACCATCGCCAGCGGGTCAAGAGCATGGTCTCGATCATGTCCAACACCGGGCACCGCCGGAAGGGACGCTCGTCGGCGTCATTGCTGGTGAAGTTGGCGCGGCGGCCCAAGATCACCCGGGACAATGCCCTCGAGGAGATCGTGGAGGTGGCCAAGATGATCTCCAGCCCGGGCCTCGACGAGGACGAGCTCCGCAGGCTGGCCAAGGCCAGCATCGAGCGCAGCTTTCGTCCCGAGGGCGCGGTCCGGCAGTTCACGGCCATAGCCGCCAGCCCCGATCGGACCGATGAACTCCGCACCGTCACCGCACCGACCCTGGTGGTTCATGGTCTGCTCGACGAGCTGGTCGTGCCGAGCGGGGGCATCGCCACCGCCGAAGCGGTGCCGGGCTCTCGTCTGTTGATGTTCCCGGACATGGCCCACGATCTGCCCCGCCGGCGCTGGGCCGAATTGGTCGACGCCGTCCTGGCCAATGCCGGCCGGGCCGCCTCCGTCTCCTAGCTTCTCCGCCGCAGACGGTCGGTGTGCCGCTCTGGTCGGCTCCCTAGGATGGCTACGGCCGAAAGGGGTCACGATGAGCGACGAGATCGATCAGCTTCTCGAAGGCACGGGCGAAGGTGGCGAGGGTGATCCGGGTGAGCTCACCGGCCCGGGCGCCGAGGGCGGCGGCCCGGCGGTCGGCGCCGAGGCGGGCGGTCCCCGTCGTCGGTTGATCGGGCTGCTGGCGATGGTGGCGGGGATCGTCGGAACGTTGCTGGCCGTCATCATGGCCGCCATCTCCATCCGGGCCGGCTTCACCGCCTCCGACACCGTCGACAGGGCGATGCAGCCGGTGGTGGTGGCGTTCGATCGGTTGGACGATCGCATCGACCAGACCGATGATCTGGTGAGCGACAACGGGATCGACCCGGACCGCCTCGGCGAGCTGGGGGCCCGGGTCGACGGCCTGGTCGATGTGTCATCCGGCGCCCACCAGGGCTTCGAGGCCGTAGACGATCATCCCCTCTACCGGTTGTTGCCCGCCGAGCTGTCGAAGCTCAGCGAGGCGCTGGCCGGCTTCGAGGAATCGGCCGTCACCATCGACGATGCCCTCGGCGAATCGACCACGGTCTCGCCGGCGGCGACGAAGCGCATATCCGACGAGCTCAACGCGATGCAGGCTCGGGTGTCGGAGGTGCGATTGCTCAGGTCCGACGCCGCCACGTCGCTGCGACGCTGGGTCCGATTCGGTGCGCTGCTGGCATTCATCGGGTCGCTCTGGGTGTTGTGGGGTCAGATCACCCTGGCCCGTCGCGGATGGCGGGGTTTCCGAGCCCGGCCGCTGTAGACAGCGAGGGCGGCTCTCTTGGGGCCGCTCTTTACCCGGGCGGCTCTCTTGGAGCCGCTCTTTACCCGGGCGGCTCTCTTGGGGCCGCTGTTTACCCGGGCGGCTCTCTTGGGGCCGCTGTTTACCCGGGCGGCTCTCTTGGGGCCGCTCGTTTACCCGGGCGGCTCTCTTGGGGCCGCTCTTTACCCGGGCGGCTCTCTTGGGGCCGCTCGTTTACCCGGGCGGCTCTCTTGGGGCCGCTTCCCGGCGGCTCTCTTACCCGGGCGGCTCTCTTGGAGCCGCTCTTTACACTGTAAGAGGTGGTGGTTACGATGGTGGGAACCGAATCGGAGGCCCCTGTGACTTTCACCGCTGAGCAAGAAGAACTGTTGGCCGTCACCAACACCGACGTCGATGCCACCATCCGCACCGTCGAGAACAACGCGGACACCATCTTCACCTGGGACTACGAGAAGGGTGCCAGGGCCGGGCTGAACAAGCTCTACGAGAAGGCCAAGGGCGCCCAGTGGGACGGCGAGAAGGATCTCGACTGGTCGATCGAGGTCGATCAGGAGGAGATGGTTCGGCTCAATGGCATCCCCAATCGGGAGACGCTGCTCGAGCTCGGGGTCGACATCAGCGGCACGTCGTTCGAGCGCTGGGGCGAGAAAGAGTGGCTGGAACTCGAGTTGGAAACCTCGGTTTGGGCCCTCAGTCAGTTCATGCACGGCGAGCAGGGAGCCCTGGTCTGCACGGCCAAGATCGTGGAGACCGTGCCCTGGATCGATGCCAAGTACTACGCGGCAACCCAGGTCATGGACGAGGCCCGCCACGTCGAGGTGTTCTCCAAGTACCTCGACACCAAGACCGACGGCTGGTACCCGGTCAACACCCACCTCCAGGCGTTGCTGGACGACATCATCAACGACCACCGCTGGGACATGACCTATCTCGGCATGCAGGTGATGGTCGAAGGGCTGGCCCTGGCCGCATTCGGCAACATGATGAACCAGACCCACGATCCGCTGCTCAAGAAGCTGCTGCGGTACGTGATGAGTGACGAGGCCCGCCATGTCGCCTTCGGGGTTCTGAGCCTCCAGGAGTATTACGCCGAGCTGACCGAAGCCGAGTTGTTCGAGCGCCAGGAGTTCGCATACGACGCGGCGATCCGGATGCGCGACCGGTTCCAGCGTCAGGAGATCTGGGACCGGTTCGGGATCGACGTGAGGGAGGCCATCCGGACCTTCTCGGCCCAGGATCCGAACGAGGATCCTTTCCAGCAGCTGCTGTTCGCCAAGATCGTTCCCAACTGCAAGAAGCTGGGTCTACTCGACGCCAACGACGGCTGGCTCCGGAAGCGGTTCGAGGAGATGCACGTGATCCAGTTCGAGGACTTCGTCGACACCGAGGCCGAGTACGTCCTGTTGGACGCCGTCTCCGCCGATCGTGAAGCGGCGGCCTGACCGCCAGACGTTCTCTTGGCCCGGGTGGGCGAGGCGAGCGCCGGTGCAGGCCGGCCGCGCCCCCCTGTGGCCGGCCCGGTCAGACACTCCATTCGAAGAGCTTGCCGACGAGATCGTCGTGCAGCTCGACCGCGGTAGCCAACGAGAGCAGTGCCAGGCCGGTGCCACCGACCACCGCCCAGATCGGTTCGAGCCTGACCAGGATGCGATCCGGCACCAGGTGGTGCAGCGCCCCCAGTGCGATCAGCGGCGAGAGGGTGCCCACCAGGTAGACGGCCTGCAGCGCCAAGCCGGAAAGGCCCCGCTGGGGCAGCTCGTTGAGCAGCTGGCCGTATTCGTCTCCGACGCAGGGCCGCCACAGTTCGGCGGCCGCACCGCCGGCCAGCAGACCGGCCGGGACCGCGGCCAGGTCGAGGCGACTGATCAGGGGCACCAGCAGCAGAATGGTGGCCACCATCAAGGCCACCGCGATGACGAATGGCGAGAACCCACCGCCTCGATCGGAGAAGCGGAGCCACGACAGGCCGAGTACTCCAACGCCGAAAGAGGTGAACGCGGGGATTGCCGCCGCCCTGGCGGTCAGGCCGACCGCGGCCCCGGGGAGCAGTAGGATGAGGGAGCAGGGGAGCAGCGCCGCCTCGAATCCTTCGGCCAGTAGTCGCAAGATCGACATCGATCAGATCGTAGAACCCGGCGATGTCGAATACCGGACATGTCCCGCTCGACCGGGTGCCGGCCCGCCTCGACTCGGCCAGCCTCGACTCGGCCAGCCTCGACTCCGCCAGCCTCGACTCAGGGTCCGTTCTCGATGAGGTAGGCAACGGTCTCGGCCAACTCGTCGTATCTGCCTTCGCCGATGTGGTCGAAGCGGACCTGCCCGTTCTGATCCAGCACGTAGGTGCGGGGCCAGAATCGACGCTTCTCCTGCCAGGCACGGAAGTTGGTCTTGTCGGTGTCGAGGGCGATCGGCCAGGTCACGCCGAGGTCGGCCGCGGCGCCGACGATGTTGTCGATGTCTGCTTCGTGGTCGAATTCGGGGGCGTGTACGCCGACGATCTCCAGGCCCCGGTCGTGCCAGTCGGCGTAGATCTGCTGGAGGTGGGGCAGTGTCGCCTTGCAGTTGTTGCAGCCGAAGGTCCAGAACTGGACGATCCTGACCTGGCCGTCGAACGATGCCAGTCCGGTGGCGTCGGTCTGCAGCCAACCGTCGAGGTTCACCAGCTCCGGCTTCTCGCCGAGCAGGGGTGGGGCTTGACCGACCTCCTCGGGGGCCGCCGGCACGTCGGGTGTCCCCACTGCGGCCTGTTCACCGCCGCTGATCACCTTTGGGCCTGGATCCGATGCCGCGTCGAGCGAGCCGGCCGCAGCCTCGGCCAGGTCCTCGGGGGTGTCGGACAGGAATCGGCCAGCCAACAACCCGACCACCACAGCCAGGACGACAACCGCGGCGACGAATTGGCTGCGCTGCATCGTACTCCTCGACCGACATCGCCACCGACGGTGGGTTCCGGGCCTGTTGTCAATGGTAAGTCACCGAACATCGCAGGGTGCGACCGCAGTCATGAACTATCGGAAAACGACCACGCTCCGGCGCCGGGGTGGTACCCGGCATCGCCGGGGGTGCCCGGAGGGTCAGCGCCGGTCGAACCGGTTCGTGCGCAGCGCCCGCTCGACGGCCACCGCCGCTTCCACCGGTTGCCATCGACGGTAGCCGGCGGGCCACAACGAGCCGGCGGCCGCGTCCTCGAGGTGGCGGAGGAAGGCCGGGCCCGGCCCACCGGCGAGCCACTCCCGGCTGGGCCTGACCTTGCCGAAGGAAGTCACGTTCAGCACCCCGAAGGTGTCATCATGGGCCGAGTCGAACCACAGGTCTGCGATTCCCGGTTCCGGCGTTTTGTAGTACGAGGTCAGTTCGGTCTCGATCAGTGGCCGGAGCACGTCGGTGGCCGCACCGTTGGCCACGATCCACCGGGCCACCATCGGGGCGGCGTCGACCACCGCATCCTGGTACGCCTCGATTGCCGCCCGGCTCACGTCGGTCAGCGATTCCTCGTCCAGCACCGGGACACCGGCCTCGGAGCCGATCGAACGGTAGTCGACGACCGAGGGTGTGGCCGGCGTCCACGGCCGCTCGACGGCGGCGGGAGGCTCCATGAACGAGATGTCGTCGCCGAGGTTGCCGTCGGGGCCGATGGCGAACTTGTGGCAGTTCGGTCGCTGCGGGTTGAGGAACGGGAACAGCGCAAGGTACCAGCCGACGAACCGGGTATCGGGCAGGAGGCGGGCCAGGTTGTCCTGCACCGTGCCCCGCCAGCCGACGTCGACCAGCAGCATCTCGTCGAGAGCGAGATCGGTCCTGCGCTCCAGATACCCGAGCAGCCCATGACGGCGTTCGATGTTGAGGGTCTGCAGCGCTTCGACGACCTTCGGATCCTCGAGGAAGGTGAGGATCCGGCCGTCGAGATGGATGCCCTCGATCACCTCGTCCAACGTCAGGTCGCAGCGTTGGAGGGCGGCCCCGAAATCGTCGGCCTCGGCACCGAGCGAAACCAGCAGGCCACGCGGGGTCTGCCGGGAATACATCCGCCACAGATCGAGCAGGCTGGTCGGTGAGATCTCCTGCAGCGACGGCCCGAACGTCGAACGGCGGGAGACCGCCAGGTGGACGCCGGCCGGGGCGCCCTGGGGCTGGAGCAACGGCGCGATCTCGTCGTGAATCCTCGACAGGAAGAGCCCCTCCCGGCTCAGGTAGTGAACCCGATCGAGATCCCTGGCGGCGGCGTCTTCGATGGCCGCCGCGACCAACGCCACCGGCAGCAACGAGGTCCGCCAGGCGGCGCGTACGATGCGGTTTGCCGGTTCGGGACTGAGGCCGTTTCGGCGGCAGTGGAGTTCGGCCGCGGCGTCGAGATCGGCTCGGAGTTCGGCGACGGCGTCGCCGATGGAGGCCTCATCGAGGCGGCCGGGACCGACGAACCGTCGATCGCCGTGGACCAGGTGGATGGCGATGCCGCCGGTCTCGGTCTGCATGGCCACGTCGGCGTGTGGGTTGTCTCCGATGTGGACGTGACGACCGGCTTCGACGCCGAAACGGTCGCGGGCCCATGCCAGCAACGCCCCGTCCCGATGTTTGGACACCCCGACGTCGGCCGACGAGATCACCTCGAGGCGATCGCTGCTCAAACCGTGGTAGGCCAGGAGCTCGCGGAGGTCGTCACCGGCCATGTAGAAATCCGACAGGACCGCGACCCGGGTCGAATCGCTGCGGGCCAGGAGCTTCTCGATGACCACGACCGTGTCACCGATCGGCGCCGTCGAAGCCATCTCGTCCTCCAACTCCAGCCGTCTCAGGTAGTCGGCCAGGGCGGCGCTGTCGTAGTCGGTGTCGTCGGGATCGGCCGGGTCCAGGCCCTCGGCGGCGACCTGATCCAGGAGCCTCGTCAACACATCGCCGAGGAGATACTCACCGTTGGAGGGCCCGGCGATCGCAGCTTCCATGTCGACCCGGCGCCGCATCAGCTCCCAGGTCGACGGGCTCTGTTCCGGGCCCAGGCCCAGCGCCAGGCGCATCCTGCGGGCGGTTGCCAGTTTGGCGGCGTCGGCCGGCCTCGATCTGGTGAGGATCGAGTCCCACAGGTCGAAGGTGAACAGGTCGGCGTCGAGGTCGACGATCATCGAATAGGGCACCGACCGGCTGCTGCCGTCGTGGTGGGCCACCACGTCGACCAGCACCTCGTCGTTCCCGGCGGCCAGGGTCGTCACGTTCAGCACCCGTTCCTCGTGGGCCGGTGAGACGAACAGGCCGAGCGGGATGCCGGCGTCGAGGTAGTGCCGGAGTGGGTCGTGGTCTGGTTGCAGGCGCTGTTCGTTGCGGCTGCGATAGAACTCGGTCGAGAACAGCCTCGAGGGGTCACGGTCCTCCCGTCGGCCCGACTCCGTCCAGTGGATCAGCGGGTCGATGCCGGCCGCGGCCACATCCTCGTTCTGCTCCAGGTAGCTGCCGGCGCTGAACAGGGGGCAGGGCTCGCGGCCTTCCTTCCAGCCGTGCTGGCTCCAGTGGGTCCAGGGATCGACACCGGCCCTGGCCACATCGGGATACCGGGCCAGGTACCAGTCGCGGTCGAACAGCGGCACCGGCTCCGAGTCGTTGTCGATCGTCGGCTCCGGCTCGGCCTGGCCGGCAAGGTCGCGGCCCCTGATTCGGCGCAGGACCTGACGGGGCGGGCGGGAAGCCCACCGCACCGGCCGCAGCACCCGGCGGTAGAGATCGAGGCCCGCCGCAGCGGCATCCCGATCGACGGTCAATGCCGCGATGTGGTGGTGGAGGTGGTCGATCTCGGCCGCAGCTCCGGCCCGGTCGGCCTCGATCCCGGCCAGGCGGTCGGTGGCATCGGCCAGCGCCTGCTCCAGGCGGTCGATCTCGGCGTTGGCGGCGGCGAGGGCGTCGTCGCGAGCAGCCACCAGCTGCTCGAGGCCGCTCACCTGTCGGCGGTACTCCTCCACCGTGGCCTGTGTCGCGGTCAGCGCATCGTCCCTGGCGGCGATCGTGGCCCTGGCGGTGGTGAGCGCATGGTCCCGGTCGGCGACCATGCGCTCGGTCATCACAAGCGCCTCGTCCCGGTCGGTGACCATTCGTTCGGCCACCGCCAGCGCTTCGTCCCGGTCGATGACGAGCCGTTCGGTCGCGGCCAGTGCCTCGTCCCGGGCGTCGACCATGGCCGTCAGGTCGATGACCTGGCGGGATCGAAGGTCGTGTCCGGCCCGGTGCTCGTAGTACGGCCGCCAGGGGCTGCGGCCCAGATCGAGCAGCGCCTCCCGGCCCTCGACGCCGTTGGGGAGCAGCACCCCGAGGCCGAGGCTGTGCAGGAACGAGAAGCTCGGCCCGGTCTCGCGAACCTCCTGCCAGAAGCGGGCGGACCCGAGACCCGAAGAAGGCGCCACGTCGTGGAACAGAACGATGCCGTTGGGTGCGACCTTGTCCTTCCAGGTCTCGTAGTCGTGGCTGACGGCCTCATAGGTGTGGAGCCCGTCGATGTGGAGGATGTCGACCGAGCCGTCGGCCACCACCGACAGGGCGTCGTCGAAGGTCGAGCGTTGGACCCTGGTCCGCAGACCGGCGAAGCGTCTCTCGAGAACCGTGGTGAAGGTCTGGAACACGGTCTCGTCGTAATGGCCGGTGTGCTCGTCGCCCTCCCAGGTGTCGACCGCGACGAGCTCGCAGTCGCTGCGATCGGCCAGTGCGGCCTGGCAGAACGCGAAGTACGAGCAGCCGTAGTGGCTGCCGAGCTCGACGATCCGTTCCGGCCTGGCCCATCGCACCAGGTCGTAGCCGAACCAACGATGGCCGGCCCACAGGGCCACCGCGTAGTCCGGACGGTCGATGTCGCTGAAGAACTCGACGTCGTAGGGGATCCATGGTCGTTCTGTCATCGCAGCAACCTCGCTCCTCGCTCACTGGCCTCGACGATCTCGGCTCTCTCCGATTCCGGTTGTGGATGTCTGGCCAGCAGCCGGAGCGACCGGTGGAACGCGGTCGAGCTCTCGGCCCAACTCGGCCACCGGGCCGCGGTTTGCAGCCCGCCTGCCGAGAGCCGACCGGTCAGCTCCCGATCGGTGGCCAGCCGGTCAAGGGCCGCCACCACCGAGTCGTAGTCTCCGGTCGGTGTCACCAACCCGTTCTGCTCGTGGACGAGGTAGTCCTCGTGGCCGGTCACGTCCCAGGCGATGGCGGTGCCACCGCAGTGCATCATCTCCAGCGGCGGCCCGAACATTCCCTCGACCCTGCTGAGCTTGACCAGCACATCGCAGCTTCGATAGACGCCGGGGGTCACGTCGACCGGTACCCGGCTGAAGATGCGGTCCACGCCTGGATAGTCCTCGATCGAACTCGAAGTCAGCAACCACATCTCGTCGGCCTTGGAGTCCCTGACCGCTTCGATCGTCTCCGGGACCTGTTTCATCCTCACTTCGATCGGGCCCTCGACCAGCACCCGGAGCCGCCGCTCGTGCCGAGGCTCGAACACCGGTCCTATCGGGGTGAACCGCCGTTTGTCGATGCCGTTTGCGTTCAGCAGGGCCGGCCGTGCGTGCTCCAGCCCCAGGTAGGCCTGGATCCAGGGCGAGATGGTGATCACGCTCAGCGGCATGTCGTAGGTCTCGGCTGCGAGGGCGGCGAACCTCGGTTGGTCGAAGGCGTAGAAGCGGGCCTCGACCGACTGCACGAAATAGAGGTAGCGGCTCGCACGGACCCGGTGGAGCTCGTAGGCGGTGCGCCACCAGGTGGCGATCACCAGATCGAACCGGTGGTCGCCGATCTCGTCGAGCGTGGCGATCGGCAGCTCGCGGAGAGCCTGGTGCCAGTCCGTGGTTTCCGCGGTGGGTGCGAACAGCGGCACGATCACCACCCGTTCACCGCGCTGGTGGGCTTCGAGCGCGTGCTGCAGGATCACGTAGGTGCCGCCGCTGATGTCGAGCGAACCAACCAGGAAGCAGATGTCGAGCGGCGCCGCCGGCTCCGGTCTGGTCGCCATGTCGACCGGGGGCCGGAAGGTTCCGTAGTGGCCGTGGCCCCAGGGATCGTCTGACTCGGTCTGCACCAGGGTTTTTCCTTTCGTTTCAGGGCTCCGGGAACCCCAAACCAGGCACGCTACCGTCTGTTCGTTTTTCGATCTGGGATGAGAAACAGCGACAAGCAGGGCCGAACGTCGTCCACATCCCGTTCAAGGTCGGCCACCGGTTGAACTAGATCGGTCGTCGAAGATCGATCTACGGTGAGGGCATGGGACCGTTAGAGGGAATCACCATCATCGAACTGGCCGGTATCGGCCCCGGACCGTTCTGCGCCATGATGCTGGCAGACATGGGGGCCGATGTCATCCGGGTAGATCGTGCCGCCGCGGTCAGGGGCGGTGATGCCCAGGACCCGCCGAAGGACACCCTGACCAGGAACCGCCGCTCGATCGGGATCGACCTGAAGAACCCGGATGGTGTCGAGACGGTTCTGAAGATGGTGGAGAAGGCCGATGGCCTGATCGAGGGCTTCCGTCCCGGCGTGACCGAGCGCATGGGCCTCGGCCCCGAGGCCTGCGCCGCCCGCAACCCGAAACTCGTCTATGGCCGGATGACCGGATGGGGTCAGGAGGGCCCGTACTCCCTGGCCGCCGGCCACGACATCAACTACATCGCCCTGGCCGGTGCCCTGGAGCCCATCGGTCGCAAGGGCGGCCCACCCCATCCACCGCTCAACCTGGTCGGCGACTTCGGCGGTGGCGGGATGTACCTGGCCTTCGGCATGGTGTGCGGCATCCTGGAGGCTCAACGCAGCGGCCAGGGTCAGGTGGTCGACACCGCCATGGTCGACGGCGCAGCGTCGCTGATGAACATGTTCTGGTCGATGAAGGCGGCCGGGGTCTGGAACGACGAGCGCGGCACCAACATGCTCGACACCGGAGCCCCGTTCTACGACGTCTATGAGTGCAGCGACGGGCTCTACATCTCCATCGGTTCGATCGAGCCCCAGTTCTACGCCGAGCTCATGGAGCTGTCCGGTCTCGGCCAGGACCCGGCGATGGCCCCCCAGAACGATCGCAAGGCCTGGCCGGCGAACAAGCAGCGGGTGGCCGACCTGTTCAAGACCAAGACCAGGGCCGAGTGGTGTGAGATCATGGAGCACTCCGACGTGTGCTTCGCGCCGGTGCTGACCATGGACGAGGCAACCCGGCACCCCCACAACGTCGAGCGGGGCACCTTCGTCGAGTACGGGGGCATGACCCAGGCCGCGCCGGCACCCCGGTTCAGCCGGACGTCACCCGAGTTGCGGATGCCGGCCCCTCACACCGGCCAGCACACCGATGAGATCCTGGCCGGGTTCGGTTTCGACACCGAGGACATCGCCAAGCTGCACCAGACGAACGCCATCGCCTGACCTGAGCCCGGCCCTGCGCCGGTCTCCTGTCCGCCCGAGCCGCACCCCGGCCCCGGGTCGGGGCTGGTGTCGGCTGTCGACAGGTCGTGGTCCGCCGCCGTCATCGATGGCTGGGCCACACTGGGTATGTCCTTCACCAGTCGGTGCATCGGCCGACGGGTTCGACCATGAGGTCGTACCGAACAACGCCCACTGGATGGCTTCGCGCAATGATGAACCAAGTCCGCTCGTTGGCGGCTGCATCGATCGTGGCGGTGATGATGTCGTCGATCGTGTCGCCGCAGCCCGTAGGGGCGTCGACGGTCGATGAGTCGGCCGACTTCGAGACCATCGCCGGCCTCGATGAGCTGACCGGCGACCACGCAACGGCGTTTCGCCTCTACTGGGCGTTCTTCCAACGCCAACCCGATCCCGAAGGGGCGCTGTACTGGATCACCGAAATCGACGACTGTGTCGGCCTCGACACCATCGCAGACTCCTTTTCCGTGAGCGCCGAGTTCGGACGTCGCTACGGGGAGACCGCCGATCGGGACTTCGTCGAGCTGATCTACCGCAACGTGCTCGATCGACCCGCCGACCCCGATGGGCTCGGCTACTGGACCGGCCTCCTGGCGCGGCGAGAGCTCACCCGGGGCGGGGTGGTGTTGTACGTGTCGTTGTCTCCCGAGTTCGTCGGCCGCCACCGCTATCCCTCCGACGGTGTGCCGCCCAGAGCCTGCTCCCGGCCCGACGGCGACTCGACCGGTCGGCGGGTCGAGGCGGTCGAAGGTGCGCCCCTGGCCACCGTTGCCGGTCTGACCATCGTCGCCCCCTCGGCCCTGATCGAGCGAGCCGGCTTCCACCAGTCGAGCCACCCCGGGGCGCTTGCCATGAGCGCAGCGGACCCGTCCCCGGTCCGTTTGACGACCATGGCATCCCGCAGGCGGGGCACCCACGAGCGGGGAGCGATCGACATCGTTGCCGAGCCGTACACCGCCATCACCTCCCCGGTCAGCGGCACGGTGGCACGGGCCGGTGGCTACACGTTGTATTGCCGCTACCGCGACGGCTATGTCGTGATCAATCCAGACGGTCGAGCCGACCTCGAGGTCAAGATCCTGCACATTCAGAACGTCGCAGTCCGCAAAGGTCAGCGGGTTGCCGTCGGCGACCGTTTGGCCTCGGGTCCAACGACCTTTCCGTTCCGGTCGCAGGTCGACGAGCTGACGGCCGAACCCTCCTGGCCCCATGTCCACATCGAGGTGGTCGACCCGACCATCCCCCGCAAGCCATCGCCTGGTAGCTGCTGACAGCCGAGCCGACGTCGTCAGCGGCAGACCGGCGGCACGTTGGAGTCCCAGAACTTGAACTGGAAGTAGCCGCAGCGCCACTGGTCGAACTGGACCCCGAAGAGCTCGGTGAAGAAGGTGACCGCGGCCCAGAATGCGTCCGCCACCGGCTGGATCCGCCAGATCATCAGGATGGCCACCAAGGCCCCGTATCTGGCCACCGGCCGCAGCAGCTGCTGGGTCGACGGCGAGAGCGTCGGCTCGATGGCGGCGTAACCGTCGAAGCCGGGGATCGGCAACATGTTGAGGACGAACACCGCGATCTGGAGGAAGCCGAAGAACCCGACGGCGGAGGCCAGATAGGGCTGGGTGGTCCCGTCGATCACGTCGAAGCCGATGAGGGCCAGTGCACCGCAGCCGAACATCAGGTTGGTGAACGGCCCGGCCAGCGCAACCACCGAGGCCCGGCCGTCGCTGAGCACGCTCCGGTTCAACAGCACCGCCCCGCCCGGCAGGCCGATACCGCCCATCAGAATGAACAGCAGCGGCAACCCGAAGGACAGAACGGGGTGGGTGTACTTTCGGGGGTCGAGGGTCAGGTAGCCCCGCTGGGGCACCGATCGGTCCCCGCCTCGCCAGGCCAGGAAGGCATGGGCGAATTCGTGGAAGATGATCGAGAGCGTCCAGGCCCCGGCCACGAAGACGAACACCGCCAACCGCGGGAGGCCGATGTCTGCGGTGGTGACCCACCCCGCCAGTGCGGTTACCAGGAGTATGGCGATGAAGATGGGGCTGGGACGGACCCCCGGTTCAGCGCCCCGCCCGTACTTCTGCTCTGATAGCACCAGACCATACTACTCACCGCCGGTTTTTCTCGTTGGTCGGCGATCGGCTCAATAGGCTTGTCCCGATGTCGACGCTTGTCTGTTTCCACGCCCATCCCGACGACGAAGCGCTCAGTACCGGGGGTCTTATGGCCAAGGCCGCCGCGGCCGGGCACCGGGTGATACTGGTCACCGCCACCAAGGGAGAGCAGGGCGAACCACAGCCCGGTGTGCTGGCCGCCGGTGAGTTGTTGTGGGAACGGCGGATGATCGAATTGGCCGAAGCGTGCGTGATCCTGGGTGCCGGACCACCGCGGTTCCTTGGCTACGAGGACTCCGGCATGATGGACGATCCGGCCAACGAGAACCCTCGCTGCTTCTGGCAGGCCGATGTCGAGGAGGCGTCCCAGCGGTTGGCCGAGATCCTGACCGACGTCGACGCTGACGTGCTGACCATCTACGACGACCACGGCCTCTACGGCCATCCCGACCACATCCAGGTCCACCGGGTCGGGCTGCGTGCGGCCGAGATCGCCTCCATCGGTCACCTGTACGAGGCCACCGTCAACCGTGATCGAGCGCTGGCGTCCATGGCCGAGATGTCGGCCGAGATGGAGGCTGACGGGGTCGAGGGACCATCTGTCGACGACTTCGACGAGTTCGGGGTCGCAGAGGCCGACCTGGCGTATTCGGTGGACATCTCGGACCACCTGGAGGCCAAACGGGCCGCCATGGCCGTCCATCGCAGCCAGATCTCGGATCAAAGCTTCTTTCTCTACATGCCGCCCGATCGGTTCGCCAAGGTGTTCGCAAGCGAGTGGTACGCGGTGCCGGGAAAGACCGCCACCGGCGGACCGATCGAGGTCGAGCTGCTGCCGGGCCTGTGACGATCTGATCGCAGTCCGAACCTCGTCCGGGACGACGCCGGGCGATGGGTCAGGCCAGCTCCCGGGGGTTGAAGCCCTCGAGGTCGCCGACGCCCCGGAACACGTGGGATCGGCCGTCGGATCGCACAAGGATGGCGGGGCCGGTGAAGCGTCCCTCCGGTCCGACCATGTCGAGATCGTACGGCTCCTTGCGCAGTGGCCAGTTCTCAGACGAGCGGTGGACCAGTTCCCAGTCGAGATCCGGGGTCTGTTCCTTGGCCGCGACGATCAGGTCGCCGCCGGTCGAAGGGACAGGGAGTCCCGATGTCCACAGCGACTCGATGTAATACCGGCGATGGCGCACCCCGTTACTGTGGCACAGTTCCTATGCTCGAACCCCATGGAGCGACCGGGGTGCCGTCGATGAGCCTGCACGATCTGCACGTCACGCTGGGATGGGCGGTGGTGCTGTCGAACGCCGCCGCCGGGTTGTGGGCTCTGGCCGCCCACTGGTTCACCGGTCTGCGGCACCGGGCCCTGTGGATCGGCACGGCGATTGCTGAGATCCTCATCGCGGTGCAGGTGATCGTCGGTGTGATCAACATGCGGGTCAACGACATCGAGGTCAACGGTGTGCACCTCTTCTACGGGTTCGTCGCCCTGTTCACCGTCGGCATCATCTACAGCTATCGCCAGCAGCTCGAGCAGTGGCGCTACCTCCTGTACGGGCTTGGTGGCCTCTTCCTCATGGGGCTGGCCCTCCGCTCGATGTTCATCGCCGCCGTGTAGTGCCATGACCACAAACCTTTGCGGTGTTTGGTCGGCAGCTTGCCCCTCTGGACTGCGTCCTCGTCGTCCCTCTCACGCTCACAAGTGAGCGGGACTCCTGCATCCTTGCCAGAGACGCCATTGACTCGCCCAAACCCGGGCGAACGTTCGTGGCCAAGGCACTAGCAGGGGGGCCACGAGGTCCTCCTGGTGCCGGGCCCGACGCCGGAGTGGGACCGGGATTGCCGCTCGGCCTACCATTGGCTCGACGGCCCTGCTCATCGGGGGAGGGAGCGCAATGGCAAAGTCCGGTGCCGGCCATCGACTGGCCTGGAAGGAGAAGATCGACAGCAGCCCGTGGGTCGACAACGCCGGCTGGCTGGACGACGGGCCGCAGGAGCAGAAGTCGACGGACCAGTCGATCGAGTTCCTCGAGGCCGAGCCTTCGGCCTACCGGCTGAGTGAATCGCCCCGTGAGACGTCGCCATCGGTCTTCTCATCGACATCGGCCCGAGTGTTGGGACTCGCCGCCGTCGCCGTTGTGCTCCTGGCGCTGGCGCTGATATCCCGACCGGGCGACCAGGATCCGTTCGATCAGTTGCCGGCCAACAAGCAACAGGAGATCCTTCAACGTCAGAACCGCCAGAACGTGGTGCCGGACACCCCGATCGAAGAACCGCAACGAAGTACCGACACCACGCTGCCCCAGCCGGTGCCGACCCCGAGAGCCGATTCGGCACAGACCGACGACGAAGCGGGAACCGACGACGGGGAGCCCCTGGGGCCGATCCCCGAGTTGCGGGCCGACCTGTCTGCAGACATGCCGGACCTGCTGCTGGCATACGGTCCTGCCGGCTCGGTGGTGCAGATCCGCCGCTCCGATGACCAGCCGACCGAGATCCAGGTTCCCTCCGGCCTCCGTCCCGGCACGATGCTGTACTCGTTGTTCGACGAGCGGCCCCTCGTCCTGACCGATTCCACCCTGCTGGCGGTGCTGCCCGGTGGCGAGGTCGAGGCTGCCGATGTTGCGGCCCACCACTTGCTTCCCGGCGATGGCGGGGTCGTGCTGGTCAGCGACGGACAACCGACCCGCCAGGTGATCATCTCCAGCAGGATCGGGGACGGTGACGGATCGCTGAGCCTCGGCTACGACGTCGAGCTGCTCGGTGCCTGGCAGGGTCGCCCGTTGGTCTACAAGGCCGGTGCGGTCTGGTTGCTCGATGACGACGGCACGGCCGAGCTGGTTGCCGAGGGTGTGGAGGCCGGGTACGACGGCCGCAACCTGTTCATGGTCCGCTGTGACCGCCCAGACGACTGCCGGATCGATGTGGGCCCGCCCGATGAACCAAATCGGCGGTCGGTGCCGGTGCCGGAGCAGCTGGCCGACCGGCCCATCGACTCGTGGGCACCCGGCGCCGCCGTCTCACCCGACGGTGACAGGTTGGCGGTCGTCGACCGGCGAGGTGTTGCCCTGCCCCGCTGGATCGACCTCGAAACCGGGACGGCGACCGCCCTGTCGGAGAGCGTCAACGAAGATTCACCGGTGGCGTGGTCACCGGACGGGCGGTGGTTGGCCTATGCCTTCGGCGACGACATCATCGCCTGGGACACCGGGGACGATCGGTCATGGCGGATCTTCGTCGATCGGCCGATCAGCCACATGGTCTGGGCCGAGGACACGGCGGGCGGCTGAGAGCGCGCCGACGTCGAACCGAGCCCGTCAGCGGTCTACGGTCTGGTCTGCAGTCCGACGTGCGGGGTTCGAGGTCCGAGGTCCGGGTCCGGGTCCGAAGTCAGGGCCCGGGGATCCGTGACCAGGGCCGCCGGGGTCGACGAGTCTCCGATGGTCGTGGTGATCGATGATCAGCCGACGGGCCCGACCCGCTGTGGCTGCGAGCCGATCGACGCCATCAGCGTGTCGAGCACGTTGTCCCAACCGGGGTCGTAGCCGTTGCGGGCCTCGGTGCCGGCCTCGAGCCCGAACTCCTCCCAGCCCCGGTGTTCGAGATGAAGTCGGCATCCACCGTCGGTCGACTCGAACCGGACTTCGAGGATCGACGAGGCCACCGGCTCCGGGGTCGGGTGCCAGGCGACGACGAACCGCTGCGGTGGATCCCAGGCGATCACATCGGCCCACTCGTGCTCGATGCCGTCCTCGGCGATCTCGACCACCCGCCCACCGACCCTCGGCTCGAACCTGACGTCCGCGGCTCGTTCACCGGCGATCGAGTGGGTGGCCAACGGCCACCACCCACCCATCCCGGTGGTGAACAGATCGAAGGCATCGTCGATGGCCAGGTCGACCTCTCGGACCTTCACCACCGGCGGCACCGGTTCGATTGACTTCCTCATGACAGTGCCTCCTCGTTCGGCTCCTGAACCCGCTTCTGGCGCTTCGACGACGTCGACACGCCCTCCGCCGCGTCGACGAAGCCGTCGAGCACGTCGTCCCACAACCCGTCGATCCATGCTCGGAGATCGGCGATGCCCGTCCGATCGGCGGCGTAAACCCGCCTTGCACCAACCGGCGTCGCCGACACCAGTCCGGCCTCGACCAGGACCCGCAGGTGTTGACTCACCGCAGGCTGGGAAACCGGCAGTTCGGCCGTCACCGCACCGACCGACGACGGCTGGGCTCGGACGATGTCATACACCGCCCGGCGGGTGGGGTTTGCCAGTGCCGTCAATTGACGTTCCGCCCTGATCGAGAGTCCGTTCACGTCGTTCATAAGATGGGACTTATCATAAGTCCAGACTTCTGATAAGTCCAGGCTTATGGGAAGGTGCCGGTCGGCCGGTACCATGGGCATCGGGTGAGCGGAGGCGCAGTGTCTCGGTTCGCCCGCAGGAGTGATGAGCGTGTCGAAGTCCAAGCGATATCTCGGGCGCAAGGTCGCAGGACGTCTGCCTGCGCCGGCGCTGGATCTGGTCGGCAAGGCCATGCTCCAAGGGGTGGACAAGGCAGTCGGGGACCGATGGGATCGGGCCCTGCGGGTAGCGGCCGAGGCCGAGGGCGACACCGTCGAGAAGCGGGTCCGATCCATCAACCGGCGATTCAGGCGCGAGCTCACCACCATGGGGGCGGCCACGGGCGCGGTGGCGGCCAGCCCCGGCCTCGGCACCAGCGCCGCCGCAGCAACGTTGCTGGCCGACCTCGCCTGGTTTGCGGTCCGAGCCGCCGACCTGGTGATGACCATCGGTGCGGCCAACGGCAGAACCGTCGCCACCGTCGACGAGCGTCGAGCTTGGGTGTTGTCGGTGTTGGCCTTCGGTGAGGACGCGGCCGATGAGTTCTCGGCGCTGCTGTTCGAGGTCGACGCCGGGGCCATCGCCGGCGGCGACCGGGTCGCGGGCCGGCTGGCGGGGATCGTCGGCGGCGATGTCGCCTCCCTCGATGCCCTGCGCAGCCTCAATGCCCGGTTGGCCGCAAACGTGGTTGCCAAATACGGTTCGAGGCGCAGCCTGCTGGCCGTCGGCAAGGTCCTCCCGTTCGGTGTTGGGGCCGTGGTGGGCGGTTCGGCCAACTACTCGTTGATCCGGGTGGTCGGTTTCCACGCCCAGCGCTTCTTCGCACGGGCCGGCGTCCTGCTGCCCCCGCCACCGCCGACACCGGGCACCGGAGCAGGACAATCACCGCCCGCGGTGGGATCGGTGTCGCCGCCCCCGCCGGTGCCGGGCAGCAAACGGCTCCCGAACCCGTCGGTCGAGCTGTCGCAGGCCGAGCGGTCGAACTCGATCCCCACCAGTTCTCGATTGCACTAGGCCGCCGGGTCGGCGCTCAGGACATCGCGTCTGTGATTCCCAGTTCGGCGAACGACTTCGCCCCGTAGTTGGCCCGGAACATGTCCCGGAGCTTCTCCGCCGCGGCGTCGTAGGCCGGACCGTCATCCCAGGTATTGCGCGGGTTGAGCACCTCGCTCGGGACGCCGGGGCAGCTCCTGGGCATGGCCAGGTTCAGGATGGGGTGGATCTCGGTCTCCACGTCGTCCAGCGCACCGGCCAGCGCCGCGTCGAGCAGCGCCCGGGTGTGCTTGATGGACATCCTCGAGCCGACGCCGTATGGCCCGCCGGACCAGCCGGTGTTCAACAGCACACAGCGGGTCTTGTGATCCTTCATCTTGCGGCCCAACAACGTGGCGTACACCGACGGCTTGTGGCTCATGAAAGGCGAGCCGAAACAGGATGAGAACGTGGCCTGCGGCTCGGTGACCCCGACTTCGGTGCCGGCCAGCTTGGAGGTGAAGCCGGTGACGAAGTGATACATCACCTCTTCCTCATCGAGGATCGCTACCGGCGGCAACACGCCGAAGGCATCAGCGGTCAGCAACACGATCGTGTTCGGGTGGGGCCCGGAGGCGCCGGCGGCCACGTTGGGGTTGCAGTCGAGCGGGTAGGCGAACCGCGTGTTCTCGGTGATGGATTGGTCGGCGAGGTCGAACTCCTGGGGGTCTGTCTCCGCCAAGTCCTTACCGGGGAGGGGCGGCACATTCTCGATCAACGTGCCAGGCATCGAAAGGGCGGCGGCGATCACGGGCTCGGCGTCCTTGTCGAGATCGATGAGTTTGGCGTAGCAGCCGTTCTCGAAGTTGGAGATGCCGGCATCGGTCCACACGTGCTCGTCGTCGCCGATCAGTTCCCGGTCCGGGTCGGCGGACAGGGTCGTCTTGCCGGTGCCGGACAGGCCGAAGAGGATGGCGCTGTCGCCATCGGGGCCGACGTTTGCCGAGCAGTGCATCGACAGCTGGCCCTTGGACGGCAGCACGTAGTTCATGATGGTGAACATCGTCTTCTTGTTGACACCGCAGTAGTCGGCTCGACCGAGCACCAGGCCGACCCGGTTCTCGATGTCGATGATGACCGCCCGCTCGGTGAGGGTGCCGTCGCGTTCGGGGTCGCAGCGGAACGAGGGCACGTTGATCAGCGTCCAGCCGGTCGTCGTCCGGTCCACGTCTTTGCGCACGTTCTTGGGGAACATGATGTTGCAGAAGTAGGCATGGGTGGCGTGTTCGCCGATGAACCGGTACGGCTCGGCGAAGTCGGTGTCCCAACCGCAGAACACATCGGTGGTGTAGAGCGTGGCCTGGCGCTGGTTGAGGTGATCGATGACCCGGGGCAGCAGCGCGTCGAAGGCGTCCGGATCGAACTGCTGGAAGTCCGGCTTCCACCAGACCTGGTCGATGACGCCTTGGCGGGCCACGGCAAAGGTGTCCTTGGTCGGTCGACCGGTGCAGGTTGGATCGGTGTAGTAGATCAGCGGGCCGTCGGTGCCGAGCTTGGTTGCGAAGGCCTTCTGATCGTCGCCGTTGCCGTTGGGGTCCACCCAGCCGCGATCGTTGGCGATCGCCTCGTGGAACAGCGCTTCCTGGGAGAGCTCGGCCTTGAGGGTGACGTTGGTCAGCCCGAATTGGAGTTCGAGTTCACTTTCGAGGCTCACGTGGCCTCCTCCGTCTGTTGAGAGCTTGGCTGTGGGTCTAGTCGGTCCGAAGACGCGGTACTCGGGGTCTGGTCTACTTCTCGGACTCGGGCCATCCCGGGGTGCCCATGTCGACCTCGGAGCCGAGCCGAAGCGCGGTTGCCTTCGACTGACCATCGAGGTCGAAGACGACCCGTTGGCCCGGGCGCAGCATCCGAAAGACCGAGCCGTCGAGGGCCGTGGGAGCAAGCTCATATTCGGACATGTCGGCGGTGTCGGTGACGATGAGGCCGTCACGGGTCACCGGATCATATGATTTGACGACACCCTGCAACGTGTTCACTCCATCTGGAAGGATCTGGCTTCCGTCGTGCTTGCCCATTTCCAGGACATATTGCACACCGGGGCCCCATGCTGATATCCGATTGCGGTAGAGGTTAACTCTCGCCCCCCATCGGCGGGAAGTTCGCCAGGGGGACTATCACCATAGGAAATGTCATGCATCGACGCCAGGAATGTGAGTGTGGCCGTTCTCAGGAGAGCCGCATCCTGGCGGCGAGGCCTTTCACAGGCTCGTGCAGGAGCCGGAGCTATCGTGAGGTCGGGATGAGCGATCAAGTCGATTTCGAGCGACTGGCCAGATTGTCGGTCGCCGAGCTGAAAGGCGTCGGCGACAAGAAGGTGAAGGGTCTGGCCAAGACCGAAATCCACACACTGCTCGACCTGCTCACCCACTACCCCCGGAAGTACCTCGATCGGACCAAGGAAGCCAGGATCGCCGAGCTGAGCGAAGGCGAGGAGGCCAGCGTTCTCGTCCGGGTCGAGCACACCAGCAGCCGCCGGGTCCGGGGCGGCAAGGTGATGGTCAACTCGACGGTGAGCGACGACAGCGGCACCCTCAAGATCACCTTCTTCAACCAGGCGTGGCGGGAGCGGCAGCTGACTGCCGGCCGTCACGCCATGATCTACGGCAAAGTCGATCTCTATCGCGGTCAGCGGCAGATGACCAACCCGGTCGTCGACCTGGTCGGGGACAAGACCGGCCGGATCATCCCCGTGTACCCCCAATCGGAAAAGGCCGGGCTCCACACCTGGGAGCTGGCGGAGTGGGTGGCCGAGATTCTCCGTCGCACCCTGCCCCCGAAGGGTCGTGGTCTGCTCGATCCGCTGCCGCCATACCTGCTCGATGAGCACGACTTCATCACCAGAGAGGCGGCGTTCCAGGGAATCCACCAGCCCGAGACGATGGCCCACGTCGCCGAGGCCCGCCGCCGGCTGGTGTTCGACGAGCTGTTTCGGCTGCAGCTGGCGTTGGTGCTTCGCAAGCGGGCCATCGAGCGGACCGAGCTCGGCTTGGCCCACGTCGTCGACGGGCCGCTGCTGACCGGGCTGACCGAGCAGCTGCCGTTCGAGTTGACCGGCGCCCAGCGACGGGCGATCGACGAGATCACCGGCGACCTGGCCCGCCCGGTGCCGATGCACCGACTACTCCAGGGCGACGTCGGCGCAGGCAAGACGTTGGTGGCGGTGGCCACGATGCTGGCCGCGGTCGACGGCGGGCATCAGGCGGCACTGATGGCCCCGACCGAGGTCCTGGCCGAGCAGCACTACGCCGGGATCCGGCTGCTGCTCGAGGGGCTGACCGTCGGCGACGCCAATTCGCTGTTCGCCGACCGGCCCCTCCGGGTGGAGCTGCTGACCAACCGGCTCGGCACTGCCGATCGCAAACGTGTTCTCAGCCAGCTGCTGACCGGCGAGGTCGACATCGCCATCGGCACCCACGCCCTGATCCAGGAGAAGGTGCTGTTCGGTTCCCTCGGTGCGGTGGTGATCGACGAGCAGCATCGGTTCGGCGTCGAGCAGCGGGCCGCGCTCGAGGGACCGAAGCTACGGCGATGCGGTGCCCGACGTCCTGGTCATGACCGCAACCCCGATCCCTCGCACCGCGGCGATGACGGTCTACGGCGATCTCGACGTGTCGGTCCTCGACGAGTTGCCCCCCGGTCGAACCCCGATCGAGACCGTCTGGGTGCCGGCGCCGGGCAACCTCGACCAGCCCCCCGGCTCGACGATGGTCGACGGCGATGTGGCGACCACTCGACCCGAGATCGACTTCGAACCGGAGGAGGTGCAGGCCATGCTCGACACCATGTGGGATGAGGTTCGAGACCAGATCGCCGAGGGCCGCCAGGCCTACGTCGTCTGCCCGTTGATCGACGAGTCGGAGAAGTTGGAGGTGGCGTCGGCCGAGGCGACGTTCGAACGGCTGTCGGAGATCGAGCTCGACGGCTACCGGCTCGGACTCCTCCATGGGCGTCTGACCCCGGCCGAAAAGGACCAGACGATGGAGCTGTTCCGTACCGGTCACCTCGACGTGCTGGTGGCGACGACGGTCATCGAGGTCGGGGTGGACGTGTCGAACGCCACGGTGATGGTGATCCTCGATGCCGGCCGGTTCGGGATCGCCCAACTCCATCAGTTGCGGGGCCGGGTCGGCCGGGGCGAGCACGGCTCCACCTGCTGGCTGGTGGGGGAGGCGTCGACCGAGGACGGCGAAGCCAGGCTGGAGGCGCTGGTCCGGTCGACAGACGGGTTCGAACTGGCCGAAGTCGACCTCGACCTGCGGGGCGAGGGAACCATCCTCGGGGAGCGCCAGAAGGGCCGGAACGATCTCAAGCTGGCCTCGCTGCGCCGTGACCGGGAAACGGTCGTATCGGCAAGGCGGGCGGCGATCGAGTTGGTCGATGCCGATCCTGGGTTGGAGAGTCATCGTGCGCTGGCCGACGAGCTCGCCCTGTTCCTCGAAACCGAGGACGCCGAGTTCCTGCTCAAGGGCTGATCGGCGCTGGGCCGTTGCTGAGCCCGAGCCTTCCCCGCCGGTGCTGCCTGCTCGTGCGGACGATGCTGTGAACCGGTGGTGTGAACTCGTGCTGTGAACCGGTTCTCGAACCGGCTATCGACCGGTGATCCTGTCGTGCAGCGTCTGCAGTTCGGTGTCGTCGACGCCCCGGAGGGGGAACGGGAAGGGGATGTCACCGGCCACTCGGGGCAGGACGTGAATGTGGAAGTGGAACACGGTCTGCCAGGCCGCGGCGCCGGTGGCGTTGAGCAGGTTGACCCCGTCACACCCGAGCCTCTCGGTCAGCAGTCCGGCCACCAGTTTGGCCGACCTCGTCACCGCCGCCAGGTCGTCGTGCGATATCTGGTGCAGGTCGACCGAGTGCCGTTTGGGAATGACCAGGCTGTGGCCGACGGTGATGGGGTTGATGTCGAGGAAAGCCAGCGTCGACTCGTCCTCGTGGATCAGCTTGGCCGGTGCATCCCCGGCCACGATTGCGCAGAAGATGCAGCCCCCGCTGCCCGGGTCGGCCATGCGGTCAACCGTTCCAGGGTCTGTCGTCGTCGGTGCCGTCGATCACGATGTCCCACCGGTCGAGGCAGTCCCGGCAACGGTAGGGGATGACGGTGCCAACCTCCACCTCACCGTCCTCGGGGTGCCAGCCGAGCGGGAAACAACTCCCGCCGCAGTCGACACAGGTTATTTCCAGGTCCGGCAGTGGCACGTGCTCACCATAGCTCGATCGTCGATCGTCGGATCGTCCCCCGATAGGTTGGCCGTGATGCAGCGAAGGATCGAACCACGAGCGGACCGGCACCGCCTCGTCCCCGCCGCCGGCCCGGTGACGTCTTGCGGGTGATCTCGGGTACCGCCCGGGGTCGACGGATCCAGGCCCCGGCCGGTCGGGGGACGAGGCCGATCACCGATCGGGCCAAGGAAGGCATCTTCAACATGGTGCAGTCCCTGGGCGGCGTCGAAGGCGCATTGGTGGTCGACCTGTTCGCCGGGAGTGGCTCGTTCGGCATCGAGTGCCTCAGCCGAGGTGCCGAACGGGTGGTGTTCGTGGAACGCCACCGCGCTGCGGTCGCCACCCTGGAAGCGAACCTGACCAACCTCGGATTCGCCGATCGGGCGACCGTCATCGCCGGACCGGTTGCCGGCGCCCTGCCCGGTCTCCCGGCAGCCGACGTGGCGTTCTGCGACCCGCCGTACGCCGACGATCCTTGGGCCGAGATCCTCGATGGGCTGCGGGCCGAGCTGCTCGTCGGTCACGCCGAAACACCGATCGAGCTGACCGATCGGTGGGTCGAGCTCCGACGCCGCAGCTACGGCAAGGCTCAGATCGTGATCGCCGAGCGAGCTCCCAGGTCCGCCGACGGCGCCGAACCTGCCGTCGACTGCTGACGCGGCCGGTCTCGGCGGCAAGGGCGCTGACCCGTTGCGTCCGGGCCGGGCTCGGTGTCGAAGCGAACGCGCCTACTCCGCCCAACCGATTCTGGGCGAAAACACCGGTGTTTGAGCGCTGCCGACTAGCTTTGGTGTCGGGAGAGTCGGCGGCCCGATGTTTCGGTCCGTTCCCGGGTCGGAGTCGTAGCGGCAGGTCGACCTGCCTCGACGAGAGAGACAAGGTGAGCAAGACAATCATGGCCGTGGCGCTGTACCCGGGTTCCTTCGATCCCGTCCATAACGGGCACCTGTCGGTCATCGAGACCGCAGCACCGCTGTTCGATCAGCTGATCGTCGCCGTCGGTCACAATCCGGCAAAGCCCTCCGGTTTGCTCACCGGCCCGGAGCGGGCCGACATGATCACGGCGTCGGTGGCTCACCTGTCGAACGTGCGGGTCGAGCTGTTCACCGGCCTGGTCACGGTGGCGGCCGAGGAGCACGGCGCCGATTGCCTGGTCAAAGGGATCCGGAGTGCCTCCGATCTCGACACCGAGATGCTGCAGGCGAACATGAACGCCGAGAGCGGCAACGGCATCCCGACCCTCTTCGTCCCCGCCATGGGGGCCCACGCCCTGGTTTCGTCCCGATACATCAGGGAGATTGCGGCCCGGGGCGGCAACATCGGTTCGGTGGTGCCCGATGTGGTGGCGAAGCGGTTGGCGGGCGGGAATGGCTGAACTCGGTCATGGCCGGTTTCGGGCGAGAATCGTAAGGAGCTAGGAGGTCTGCGCATGGGTGACCACTACAGAGATGACCACTACGGGGACGACGATTACGACAGCGACGACTACGACAGCGACGACCGCCAAGCCCGGGCTCGATCCCAGGGTCTGCCGAATCCCTATGCCGTTCCCGAGGTCGAGGACCTGCTGGAGGAGGCGATCGAGATGCTGGCCGAGGCCAGGCCGTTGCCGATGTCGAACACGGTCAAGGTCAATCGTGATGAGCTGCTCCATCTCCTCGAGCAGGCGCAGGAGAAGCTGCCGGAGGAACTGCGGGCCGCCCGCTGGCTGCTGAAGGAACGAGACGACTTCGTGGCCAAGGCCCGCCAGGAACACCAGGATCTGATCGACGAGGGGCGGGCCCAGGTCGGTCGGATGGTCGAACGGCAACAGATCGTCAAGGCGGCCGAGCACCGGGCTCGCCAGATCGTGGCCGAGGCCAAGGAAGAGGCCAACACGCTGAAACGCCAGGTCGAGGACTACTGCGATCAGCGGCTCGCCAGCTTCGAGATGGTGCTCAATCGCACTGCGGCCACGGTCCAGAAGGGTCGGGAGCGGCTGATGGGATCGGCGAAGTCGACGACGGAAGAAATCCTCGGTACCGGAGGTTCCAACCGTTACGACCCCATCGACCTGACCAGGGTGGCCGGCAACGGGCTGGTGGTCAACGATGCTGATGACGATCTGGCCCACGAGGAGCCGTAGTTGAACGAAGATCACGTCCTGGACCACCCGGACGGCAAACGAGACGACGGAGGAGACCGCGACCAGTCGGAAGCCGGTCCGGTCGATGAGCCCATCGGCCGGCACCGCCCGCCACGGCTGGTTGTCAACGTCGGCGATCTGCGCCGCCGCCTCGGTCAGAGGCGGAGCGAGCACATCGAGGTCCACCTGGCCCGTCAGAGCGTCGTCGCATCCCGAACGACCAACGAACCGGTCCGGGGTTCGGTGGTGGTCGAATCGATCGAGCGCGGTGTATCCGTCAGCGGTTCGCTGCACTTCACCTGGGAGGGCGACTGCCGGCGTTGCCTGGAGGTCACCGGCGATCGTGTCGAGGTCGATATCTACGAGATCTTCCAGGTCGACGCACCCGAGGATTCCGAGTTGATCGACTTCGACGGCGATCAGATCGATCTCGTGCCGTTGGTGCGCGACGCGGTGCTGTTGTCCCTGCCGCTGGCCCCGCTCTGCGACGACGCCTGCGCAGGGCCCGATCCCGATCGTTACCCGGCGATGACCGCGGCCGAGGCCGAACGACGAAGGGCCGAGGAGGCCGCCGTCCCCGACATGCGCTGGGCCGCTCTCGACCAACTCCGACTCGACCAGGACTGAGTCGATGCTGCGGAGCAGCATCTCGGGCCCCCTTCGGGTGCCTTCGAGGTTCGGGGGAATCTTCGGGTTCCTGGCCAACATCGTCGGCTGAACGGGGTGCCCCTGGGGTCCATTGTGGCGCAGGTCTCGAGTCGAACCGCCGGAGGCGCGCCGGGCTGGGTGGGAACCGATGGTGGAGTCGGTAGGATTTCCCGCTGGTCCATCACAACGGCGGACCTCTGACGAGCCTCGAGTTCCAGGTACAAAATGGCTGTTCCAAAGAAGAAGAAGTCAAAGTCGAAGACCCGCAGTCGTCGGGCCTCGGCCTGGAAGCTCTCGGCCCCATCCCGCAGCAGCTGCGACCGATGTGGCGCAACCAAGTTGCCCCACCGGGTGTGTGGCTCCTGCGGTTGGTACAAGGGTCGTCAAGCCATTGAGGTCGCCTGACCGACCCGGTACATCGAGGTCGCCTGACCGACCCGGTACATCGAGGTCGTCCGACCGACCCGGTACATCGAGGTTTCGGGCTCGGCCGATCGGGCCATGACCGCCGAGCGCCTGCCGGTCGCCGTCGATGCCATGGGCGGCGACAATGCTCCCGAAACCGTCGTGGAAGGGGCGCTGATCGCGGCCGAAACCTACGGGGTGCCGATCCTGCTGGTCGGCGATCCCGAGCGCCTCGGCGACACCGGGTCACTGGAGGTCGCCCCGGCCTCGGAGGTGGTGGAGATGGGGGCCGAACCCGCTCGGGCGGTTCGACGGTTGAAGGACTCCTCGATCGTGCGGGCGGCCGAAGCGGTGCGCGACGGCCGAGCCTCTTCGCTGCTCAGTGCCGGCAACACCGGTGCCGCAATGGCGGCCTCGTTGCTCCGCCTCGGTCGGATCAAGGGTGTCGCCCGGCCGGCCATCGCCGTGCCTTTTCCGGTGCTCGGCGCCACCCCGAGCACGCTGCTCGATTGTGGGGCGAATGCCGATTGCCAGCCCGAGTGGTTCGTCCAGTTCGCCAGATTGGGCACCGCCTATGCCCGCCATCGGTTTTCACTGGAGCGGCCCCGGGTCGCAACGCTGACCATCGGGGAGGAGGCCGGGAAGGGCAATGCCCTGGTCAAAGCGGCCTGCAACCTCCTCGAGCAGCCGGAGTGGGCGGCAGACTGTGGCGCCAGGTATGTCGGCAACGTCGAGGGAGGGGATTTGATGGCCGGCGTGGCAGACGTCATCGTCTGCGACGGATTCACCGGCAACGTCGCGCTGAAGTCGTTGGAGGGCGGCTTCGACCTCTTCAAAGCGGCCATCCGGGCCGCCCTGGTTTCGACCCCCGAGGCGGCGGCCACCGCTGAGGTCGTCAACGGTGTGCTCGACCCCGTCTTCGACGTCTTCGATGCCGGGAAAACCGGCGCCGCGATGCTGCTCGGCACCCGGGGTGTGACCATGATCTCCCATGGATCGTCCTCGGCTATGACTCTGGCAAACGCCATCAGAACTGCAGATGAGCTCGCAACCGAGGACATCGTGAAGAACCTGCGAGACTCGGTGGGAAACCCCTTGAAATAGAAGGTTTTGGGGTTGTCAAGGGTCCATCGACCCGAACTACGACCCAAATTTGGTAGACTCCCCGAGACGTTGGGCATTCCCGTGGCTTCTTCTGCGACCCCGAGGTTTTCTGAAGGAGCAGCGGCAAACAGGTGCCTGCGTCTTTGGAGCCGTGCCCGATTCTGAAGGGTGCGTCAAAGGAGTCCAGAAAAGAATGCCGGCCGAAACCCATATGGAGCAGTCTCCAATCACCCGCGTCGAAGTGTTCGAGCTGATTCGGGACCGCCTCTCGGACATCCTGGAGATCGAACCGGATCAGATCCGGGAGGGCGACTCGTTCGCCGACGATCTCGACGCTGATTCGCTGGCGTTGATCGAGTTGGTCGAGGCGCTCGAGGAGGAGTTGGCCGAACGAACGATCGGCTTTCGCATCGAGGACGAAGACCTCCAAGATCTGAAGAGTGTCCGCGATGCAGTGGACTACGTGTACGAGAAGGTTGGAGCCGGATCCTGAAGAGCGGTGATGAGCTGGAGGAGTTCTGCAAGCGGTTCGGTCACCTGTTCGGTGACGAGTCGTTGCTGACGCTCGCGCTGACGCACAGAAGCTTCTGCGCCGAGAATCCTGCAACCGCATCGAACGAGAGGCTGGAGTTTCTCGGCGATTCCGTGCTCGGGCTGGTGGTGACCGACTACATCTACACCTCCTACATCGACCTTCCGGAAGGTCAGCTGGCGAAGCTGCGGGCGTCGGTGGTCAACACCGCGACCCTGGCCGACCTCGGCACGTCGCTTGACATCGGTCCGCTGCTCCGGCTCGGCAAGGGCGAGGACCAGTCCGGTGGCCGGGAGAAGGAATCCATTCTGGCCGATGCGGTCGAGGCGCTGTTCGGCGCGGTGTACGTCGACGGTGGCTGGCCGGCGGCTCGCAGTGTGATCCTGGATCTGACCCACGAGGCGATCGTCGATGCCGCGGAGCAGCCGGGACGAAAAGATTACAAGACGCAACTACAAGAACTCACGGCCCGGATGTCGCTCGGCACTCCGGTCTACGAGATAAGCGGTTCGGGACCTGATCACGACAAGCGCTTCAGCGCCATCACGATCGTCGACGGCGTTGCTCGAGGCCACGGAGCCGGTACATCCAAAAAACGAGCGGAGCAGGTAGCCGCTCGTTCAGCCTACGCAGCGGTTCTCACCCTGCTGGGGAAGGGAGAATCCCGCGATGAGCATTCTTGAGCTCCCGGAGATCGAGACGCTCCGACGCGATCTCGAACGGGAGACGGCAACTCGCAAGATCAAGAGCGCCGAAGCCGTTGGGCTGAAGTCGTTTCCCGACATCAAACAGAAGAAGGACTTCGGTGAGCACCTGGTGGGGGCCAAGGTGGTCAACGCCGAGCGCCGTGGGCTGCATCTGCTGTTGCATCTCGACAACGAGTACACGATCGTCATACAACTCGGCGAGCACGGTCGCCTCGAGCGGGTTGCAACGAGGGAGAAACCGGCCGACGACATCGTGGCGGTCATCACCTTCACCCAGGGCGGCGACCTGCGAATCGGTGACAGGAAGGGGTCGAGCTCGATCAGGATCGTCCATGACGACGACCTGGCCGACGTGTTGCCGACCGCCGAGGAGACGGGCCTCGATCTGCTGGAGCATCCGCTGTCGTGGGTCGACTTCGGCCGGATGATGAAGGCCAGGAAGACCCCGCTCAAGCTGCTGTTGACCGACCCCGAGGTGTTCGTCGGCATCGGCGACATCTACTCGAACGAGATCCTGTTCGACGCCGGGCTCCGCCACGATCGGCTGGGCACCGAGCTCTCGACCCAGGAGATCCGGCGGCTCTACCGTTCGGTGGTCGGCATCATGCACGATGCCATCAAATACCGGGGGACCTCCCTCGAGGAACGGCCCTTCGTCGACCTGACCGGGACCCCGGGAGAGTTCGCCGACCACCTCGCGGTCTACGGCAAGGCCGGACAGCTGAGCCCCCGGTCGAGGGAACCGATCCAGAAAACCAGCTTCAAGCACCAGGTCGTGTTCTACTGCAACACGCAGGTCTGAGTCGATGCCGCGGAGCGGGTCCGACCCCTTCGACCCTCCCGCTTCGGCTCGGCACCAGACACTAGGCTTGGCCGAGCGTCGACAGGCTGGATTGCGAGTGAGCGGGTGTTTCTCAAAGCGCTGAACATCAAGGGTTTCAAGTCGTTCGCCGATCCGGCGGAGCTGACGCTGGAGCCCGGCATCACCGTTGTCGTGGGGCCGAACGGCAGCGGCAAGTCGAACGTCGTCGACGCCATGGCATGGGTGCTCGGTGCCCAGGCGCCCACTGCGGTCCGCTCCCAGAAGATGGAAGACGTCATCTTCGCCGGCACCGCGGCGAAGAAGGCGCTCGGGCGAGCCGAGGTGTCGTTGACGATCGACAACACCGACGGCGAACTGCCCATCGAGTTCAGCGAGGTCACGCTGACCCGGACACTGTTCCGCACCGGTGAATCGGAATACGCCATCAACAATGTTTCCTGCCGGCTGCTCGACATCCAGGAGTTGCTCTCCGACTCCGGCGTCGGCCGCCAGCAGCACATCATCGTCTCCCAGGGTCGTATCGACAACGTCCTCAACGCCCGCCCCGAGGACCGACGGGCGATCATCGAGGAGGCCGCCGGTGTACTGAAATTCCGGAAAACGGCGAGAACGGGCGGAGCGCCGCCTGGCGTCCACCGGCGAGAACCTCAACCGGCTGCAGGATCTCGTCCGCGAGGTCAAGCGCCAGATCCGACCCCTGGAGCGCCAGGCCGACGCCGCCCGCCGTCACGGGGCGGTGGTCGAGGAGCTGGCTCTCCTCAAGACCCACCTCGCCGGCCGCGAATTGAAGGCCTTGTCCGGCCAATTGGAGACCGGGCGACGGCTGCAGGTCGAGTACGACGAGCGCGAATCGGAACTGGCCACCCGATTGGCGGGCCTGGACGCCGTGATCATGCAGGGAGAGGCCGACCTGTCGGCGCTCGGTGCCTCCGACGTTGCCGAGATCCTCAGTCGGGCCAAGAGCATGGGGGAGCGCATCCGGGGCCAGCTCAACGTGGTGGGCGAGCGGCGGACCAGGCTCGATGGCGAGCTGCAGGCCGCGGTCGACAACGGCCTGGTTGCCAACCTCGAAGCCGAGTCGGCCAGGATCACCGGTGAGCTGGTGTTGGCTTCTTCCGAACTCGATGCGCTGCGCCCGGAGTTCGCCGAACTGGAGCACTCCGAAGCCGAGCTGGTCAACGAGCAGCTGAGCTTCGACAGCGAGTGGGGCGACTCGATGGCCCCGAGCCCGACCAGGGCGGCGGAGATCCGGGCCGGCATCGAAGCCCTCGGGGTCACGACCGAACGCAACGAGCAGGAACTGAACCGCCTCGCGGAGCAGATCACCTCCCTCGACGATCGGGCGAAAAGAGCCACTGAGGCCCGAGACCGGGCCGGCGAGCAACTGGAGCGACAGGAGGGCCTGTTGCCCGAGCTGGAGCAGGCCCTGGACCGGGCGGGGCTGGAGTCGGATCGGGCGGATGCTGCGCTCAGCTCGGTGCTGGAGGATCAGCGGCGGATCGATTCCGAGGCCAGCAAGTGGCAAGCGAGGGCCGAAGCGCTGGCCCAGGCGCTCGACGAGGCACGTACCAAGGCCGGCGCCGAGGCCCTTCGCTCGAGCGGCGGGGTGCTCGGCACGTTGCTCGACCTGATCGACATCGACGACGGCATGGAGCCGGCGGTCGAGGCGGCGATCGGCGATGCGTTGCTGGCGGTGGTGGTCGACGGCGACGACCACGCCCGCTCGGCGCTCATGACGTTGGAGGATCGAGACCTCACCGGTGCGGTGCTGGCCCTCGGGCTCCCCACCGCAGACGCGTTGCCGTCGACGGTGGGATCCGGCGGTCCGTTCGGCGCTTCGCTGGTCCGCCGCTACGTGCGGCCGCTTCGGCCCGATGTCGGGCCGCTGCTCGATGCGCTCGTCGGCGATGCGGTGGTGCTGCCAGGGTCATGGCGCGAGTCACTGCCCATCATCATCGACAACCCGGCCCGGGTTTTCGTCACCACCGGAGGAGATCGTTTCAGCCAGCGAGGCTGGCGGCTCCGGGAAGGGGCGGCCGGTGCCACCGGCGCCTCCCTCGAGGAGGCGACGGCCCGGCAGTCCGAAACCGCAGCTGAGGTTGCCGAGGTGGCGGAGCGGGTACGGCTGGCCCGCAACCGGGCCGCCACCGCAACCCAAACCAGGCGCGACACCGAACAGGAGCTGCAACGCTGCCGCAGCGAACTCGAGCGGGCAGCCGCGACCAGGGATCGAGCGGTCTCCGAGCTGGCCGGCCTCGACGCCGACCGGGAGCGACTGGTCGAGCAGCGGACCGCCATCTTCAACCGCAAACAGGCCGACGCGACCGAGCTTCGTCGACTGATGGCCGAACTGCCGGCCGTCGAGAGCGAGGAGGCCGACCAACGGAGCAGGGCCGAAGCGCTGACCCGTTCTCGCAGCACCCTGGAGGAGCGGACCCGCGAGGTGTCGAGCAAGCGGACCGAGCTCGAGGTTCGCATCGCCGCCATCGAAGAGCGCCGGGAGCTGCTGCGGGCCCGCCAGGGTGAAACCGAAGTCCGCCTCGAACGATTGGTCGCCGAGCGGGAGCAGGCCAGGGTCCGGCGGGTCCGGATCGAGAGGGCCATGGCCGTGGTGGAGGACCTGGCGGCACGGCTGGCCGACAATCGCATCAGGCTCGACGGCTGGACCGAACTGCTGGAAGCCGAGCAGCGGGCTCAATCCGAGGCGGCCCGGCGGGTGTCTACCGTGCTTTCGACGAAACGAGGGGAGCGGGTGGCGGCCGAGAAGGAGCTGGCCGGCCTCCGGGAGCGGCGCAACCGGCTCGAGCTCTCCGAGACCGAGTACCGGGTCAAACTGGAGGCGCTGACCGAGGCGGTTCGGCGCGAGCTCGATACCGAGCCCGCAACCGCAATGGACACCGACTGTCCCGAACTGCCACCGGGGACGACCCCGGAGTCCAGGGTCAGGGAGCTGGAGCGGGAGCTCAAGATCATGGGGGCCATCAACCCGCTGGCCCTGGAGGAGTTCGAGGAGCTGAAGTCCCGCCACGAGTTCCTCGAAGGTCAGCTCAGCGACATCAAGACCGCGAGACGGGACCTCCACAAGCTGATCAGATCGATCGACGACGAGATCGTGGGGGTGTTCAGCGCCGCCTATGCCGACGTCTCGACCAATTTCACCCTGCTGTTCCAGACGTTGTTCCCCGGTGGCAAGGGCGAGGTGAAGATGATCGGCGCCGACGACATCCTCAACTGCGGCATCGAGATCGAGGCCAAACCATCGGGCAAGAACGTGAAGAAGTTGTCGCTGTTGTCGGGCGGGGAACGCTCGCTTGTGGCCCTGGCGTTCCTGTTCGCCGTGTTCCGCAGCCGGCCGTCGCCGTTCTATGTGATGGACGAGGTCGAAGCGGCACTGGACGACATGAACCTGTCGCGGTTCCTGGCCCTGGTCGAGGAGTTCCGATCCGAGGCCCAGCTGATCATCGTCAGCCACCAGAAGCGGACCATGGAAGCGGCCGACATCCTCTACGGGGTGACCATGAAGGCGGGCGGTTCGTCCAAGGTCGTGACCGAGAAGGTCGCCGACCGCAAGCCCGGCGCCGATCCGATCATCGACCTCCGCGAGCGGCCGGCTCCTGAGACCTCGCACAGCATGGCGGAATGAGCCCGGGGCTCGCCGTGTAGCGGGCGACGTTCGCCGGAGGCGAACTCGGGGTGAGCTGCTCGGCAGCTCACCCTCAGGGCAGGCGTTGGAACCAAAGCAGGCTGAGGCCTGACGACAGGACCAAGAGCGCCAGCCCGCCTGCGACGAACCAGTCGGTGATCTCCCGGTTCACGTCTTCGTAGCCGATGGCGGAGCCGATGTCCTGGTACACCTCTTCGAGCTCTTCCAGCGAGGCCGCGGTGAAGAACGCCCCGTCGGTTGCATCGGCGATGGCCCGCAGGTTGTCCTCTCGGACCGGGACCCGGATCGGCTCCGACTCGACGAAGTCGGTTCTCGGGTCGTCGTAGATGATGGTGCCGCCCTCGGTGCCGAATGCGATGGTCGAGATCGGGATCTGTGCCTCCCTCGCCGCCTCGATGGCCGCCGAGTCCGGCCTGCCGACCGTGGTCTCACCGTCGGAGAGCAGCACGATCCGGGCCGGCGGGAGCTCGCCCGTGTCGTCCGGCGGGGCGCTGAGCAGGGCGTCGAGTGAGGTGAAGATCGCCTCCCCGATGGCCGTCGACTCGGCCAGCCGCAGGTTGTTGATGGCGTTCCTGGCCGGCAGTCGATCCCTGGTGGGGGTGACGAGCACCGAGGCCGTTCCGGCGAAGGAGACCACGCCGACGTTCAGCGTCGGTGGCAGCTCGTCGATGAACCGGTTCGCCGCCTCCTGGGCTGCCTGCAGACGATCGGGGTCGACGTCCTCGGCCTGCATCGAGAGCGAGACATCGATGGCGACGATCACCGTAGCCCGCTCCCGGGGTACCCGGACCTGGCGGGCCGGTTGTGCCACCGCCACCACCAGCGTGGCCAGGGCCAGCATGAACGTCACCGCGGGGACGTGACGGCGGAAGCCCGGCCTGCTGGGGGCGACCGAATCGAACAGCTCGCTCGAACTGAACCGCAGCGCATAGGTTCGCCGTCGACGTTGCAGCGCGACGTAGACGACGGCGATGACCGCCACGGCCACCAGGAGCCAAAGCCGCCCCGGAGACAACAGCGTCATCCGGACCCCACCCCGCCCCGCTTGGCGGCGGCATGCAATCGGCCACTCCGCCCGGCGACGAACCCGACCAGATCGTCGAGCCATTCCCGATCGGTCGACAATTCCAGGTGGTCGACATGGGCCCGGCGCAGACCAGCTCGCAGTTCGCTCTGCCGGCGGGCCGCCGCTTCGGCGAAGTCCCGGCGAACCGAGGCCTTGTTCGTCTGCAGTTCCCGCTCCCGCCCGGTGGCCGGATCCCGGACCAGCGCCAGCCCGATGTTCGGCAGTTCGTATTCCCGGGGGTCGGTGACCTGGATGGCCAGCACGTCGTGACGGCGGGCCGCCACGGCCATGGCCTGCTGCCAACCCGGCTCGACCATGAAGTCGGAGATGACGGCGATCAGCCCTCGGCGACGGGCCAGATGGGAGAGCCTGGCCAGGCCCTGGCCGAGGTCGGTGATCCCGCTGTTGTCGCCACGGGGGCTGTCGGCGATCTGATGCAGCATCCGCAGGAGGTGTTTGCGCGAGCCGCGGGCCGGTACCACCTCGGGTTCGCCCCGACCGGCCAGCACTGCACCGATCTGATTGCCGTCCCGGCTGGTGAGGAACCCGACCGCAGCAGCGGCGGCCAGGGCCAGGTCGCGCTTCTCGCAGCGGGCGGTGCCGAAGTCCAGGCGGGACGAGCGGTCGACCAGCAGCCACGTTTGCAGCTCCCGCTCGGCGATCGTCTGGCGGATGTGGGCCTCGGACAATCGGGCCGTGACGTTCCAGTCGATCCGGCGGACGTCGTCGCCCGGGGCGTAGCGCCTGGTCTCACCAAGTTCGGTGCCGTGGCCGGGAACGAGGCCCCGGTGATCGCCGTGGAGCAGCCCGTCGAGGCGGCGGGTGACGTCCAGCTCCAGGCGACGCAACACCTCTCGGGTGGAGCCGTCGACGACTTCCAGCGGTCGATCGGTCACGATGTCGGTGGCTCCGCTTGGCCGGTGGCGGGGACCGTCGCCGGGCACCGCCTCCGAACCGGTCAGTGCGGCGGGCGGGACGGCGCTCGGTCCGTTCGACGCGACGGCCCAGGAGGTGTCGCCGCCGGGAAGGGTGCCGCCCGGTGCCGGCGGGTGCAGCACCGAGGCGGCGGCGCTGCGACCGTTGGCCGCGGCCCGCTCGATCTCGATCGGGGTGACGCTGGCCGCCGGGACCACGGCCAGGACCCGGTTCAGCACGTCGTCGGCCCCCAGGCCCTTGGCCAGGGCCTCGTAGCTCAGCATGATGCGATGGCGCAGCACGTCACGGGCGACGTCGAAGGTGTCCTGGGGGACGACATAGGATCGACCCCGCAGCACCGCCAGGGCACGAGAGGCGGCCACCAGACCGAGGGTGGCCCGGGGGCTCACACCGAAGTCGATCAGCGGTTCGAGTTCCGGCATGCCCCGGAGGCCCGGCTCGCGAGTGGCCATCACCAGATCGACCGCGTACTGGGCCACCGAGGTGTCGACGAAGACCCGATCGGTGGTCTGCTGCAGCCGCTGGAGGTCGACGACGGTCATCACCTCGGACACCTCGGGTGTCGAGACCCCGACCCGGCGAACGATCTCCAGCTCCTCGGTTGGCGACGGGTAGCCAACGGTCACCTTCATCAGGAACCGGTCCCGCTGGGCCTCGGGCAGGGTGTACACGCCCTCGGACTCGATCGGGTTCTGGGTGGCGAGCACGAGGAACGGCTTCGGCAGGGGTTGGGTCACCCCACCGATCGAGACCTGCCGTTCGGCCATGACCTCCAGCAGCGCCGATTGGACCTTGGCCGGTGCCCGGTTGATTTCATCGGTCAACAACAGGTTGGCGAACACCGGGCCCCACTCGATGTCGAACCGCTCGTCGCTGGCTCGCCAGATCCTGGTTCCGACCAGGTCGGACGGCAGCAGGTCCGGGGTGAACTGGAGCCGGACGAAACTGCCGCCGATGGCTCTGGCCAAGGTGGAAACGGCCAGCGTCTTGGCCAGTCCCGGCAGGCCTTCGAGCAGGATGTGGCCCCTGGCCAGCAGCGCAACCAGGAGTCGTTCGACCATGTGGTCCTGCCCGACGATGACCTTTTTGACCTCGAAGAGCACCCGTTCGAGCTCGACTGCAGCTCCGGTGTTGTCGTCCATGGCCCCCCATTGTGGCCAGCCACGGCGAAAAGGGGTGCAAAAGCGAAAGATCGCTCCCGATGGTGGTCCCGCAACGGGCCTAACCTTGAACGGTGCGCATTCTGGTGGTGGATGATGAGCCCGATCTGGCGGACGCGATCGCCGGGTCGCTTCGCCGGGAGGGCTATGCGGTCGACGTGTCGAACACCGGCCAGGAGGCCCTCGAGCGGTTGTCCATCAATCCCTACGACCTGGTGCTGCTCGACCTGACCCTACCCGATCTCGATGGGCTCGACATCTGCCGGACCATCAGAACCGATCCGCTGTTCGACCCGACGACGCGGATCCTGATGGTCACCGCTCGTGATTCGATCGAGGAGCGGGTTCGAGGTCTCGACGACGGCGCAGACGACTATCTGGTCAAGCCGTTCGCTTTACAGGAGCTTTCGGCACGGGTCCGTACCTTGTTGAGAAGGGAAACGACTGGCGGTGATGCCGTGTTGCTCGCTGGAGAGCTCGCCCTAGACACGGCCCGCCAGCTCGTTTCCTGGAAAGAACGACCGATCGAGCTGACCACCAAGGAATTCTCGCTCTTGCGCTACTTCATGACTCACGAGGGCGAAGTGCTCAGCCAGGAGCGGCTGCTGGAGCATGTGTGGGACGAGATGCTCGATCCGTTCACCAACACCGCCAGGGTCACGGTGGGGACGTTGCGGCGCAAGCTCCTTGCCGCCACCGGTCATACCCTGATCGAAACCGTCATCGGCGCCGGTTACAGGTTCGTGCCCCCGCCGTCGGCGGCCGATGGTGCCGAGGCCGGCGACGGCGGCGGCCCGTCGTCGAGCGCAACGGAAGGGTGAGGCAGCGCAGATGGTGGTGCCGCCCCCGATCTTCCAATCGGTTCGCTTCCGACTGTCGCTGACCTACGCCCTGGCGGTCTTCGTCGGCGGCACCATATTGATCGGTGGCCTCTACATGTGGCAGGTCCGCCAACTCGACGAACCGGAGCTTTTCCGGGGCCGGATCGAAATGCTCGATCCGGCCACCGGCCGGCCGGTCGACACCCTGCTCCTCTTCGACGGCAGGCGGGATGCGCTCCAGATCTTCGAGTACAACGCCTATCTACGGGCACTCGACGAGTTGAAGAAGGCGTCGTTGACCGGCCTGGCCATCCTGTTCGTCGTGGCGTTCGCCGCCGGGTGGTTTCTGGCCGGCTCGGCGTTGCGGCCGGTCCATCGGATGACCATGGTGGCCCGCGACATCACTGCCACCGATCTCTCCCGCCGGATAGGTCTGCCCGGTCCCGACGACGAGATGAAGGGTCTTGCCGACACCTTCGATGCGATGCTCGACCGGCTGCAGGGGGCGTTCGAGGATCAGCGCCGGTTCGTCCAGGACGCCTCGCACGAGTTGCGAAATCCGCTGGCCGTGGCCAGGGCCAACCTGGAGCTGGCGCTCTCGGATCCCAACGCGACGGTGGCCGATGTCAGGGCGTCGGCCGAGGTCGCGATGCGGTCCACCGAGCGGATGGCGGCCCTGGTCGACGATCTGCTCGATCAGGCTCGCAGCGGGATGCCGGCGGTGGCCAGGACAGAGGTCGATCTCGTGGCGATGGCCGGAGACGTGGTCGAAGAGTTCTCCGCTGCGGCCAGACAGCGCCACCTCGTCCTCGCGCTGGTGGCGCCCATGGCACCGCTGGTGGCCAAGGGCGATGGCCCGGCGTTGCGTCGGGCGCTGATCAATCTGGTGGCCAATGCCGTCAGGCTCGCTCCGGCGAACACCACCGTGACCGTCTCGGTCGCCCGGGGCGACCATTGCGCCGTGGTGTCGGTGGCCGATGCGGGCCCGGGGATCAGCGTCGCCGACCACGACAACGTGTTCAAGCGGTTCTGGCGGGGCGATCCGTCTGGCGGCGGCACCGGGCTCGGGTTGAGCATCGTCAAGCAGATCGCCGAGCGTCATGGCGGTACCGCGTCGGTGGAGTCCACGCTCGGCAGCGGCTCAACCTTCAGGATCAAGCTGCCGATCGTTGAGGAGCGGCCGAGCACGTTGTCGGCCGCCGCAACGCCGTCGGTGTGATGGCCAAGGCCGCTCCGGCGACTGATCTTGTCGCCCGCTTGGGCGTCCCGGTGCCGGTGTTCGGTAGTGTTTGTTGCGGGACTGGAGGCTTTCGGCCATGACGGACAACACGGGCAACACGGAACGGGGGGGTCCGGCGTCCGATGATCGGTCTGGCGACCAGACCAGCCGATTCGAGGTCACTCCGCCGGACGTCACCGACCCGATGCCGACCCCCCTCCGACCCTCACCGTCCGAGCCTCTCGTATCTTCGCCGCCGGCGGGATCCGGTCCCGTCGAATCGTCGACCGCCGAACCGTCGTCGTCGCCGGCCGGTGTCCTGCCCCCGCCACCGGCACCTCCCTCTGCCGGGGTCCTTGGTGCCGCCTTTTCGAACCCATCGAGCCCGCCACCGTCGCCGGCCGCCACCGCCGGGCTCGGTGGTCCCTCGTCGGGAGATCCGTTCGGATCGACCCCGCCTGCGTTCGGCTCGACCCCGCCTGCGTTCGGCTCGGTGATGCCGGGTTCGGCGCCAGGTACCGGCCGATCCGGTGATGGCTTGCCGCCATCCGTGAGCGCCAATGGCTGGTCGCCGCTCGGTGCCGCCCCCGTCACCCCGCCGATCCGGGCCGGTCTCCAGGCCGGCCCCGCCCAGTACCTCCCACCGGTGGCACCGCCAGGAACAACATCACCGGTCGGCAACGATGCCCGCCCGAAATCGTCGGGTGCCCGTTGGGGATGGCGGGCGATGGTGTCGTTCGTGGCCGGCGGGCTCATCGCCGCTTCCGGTTTCGGAGCCGCTCGGTTGACCACGACGTCGGAGACGACCGCGGCGGGGACAACCCCGGTGTCAACCGTCGCCACCACCGTGCCGGCCTCCTCGTCCAACAGCGAGACGGCGCCCCTGGTGCCGCCGGACGTCGATGAGCCGGCGGCCTTCGTGGCCAAAACCCTGGGACCCTCGGTCGTCCAGATCGAAACCTCGTTGGGCCTCGGGTCCGGTGTGATCTTCGGCGACGGCCTGATCCTGACCAACAACCACGTGGTGGCCGGGGCCCGGGCCCTTCGGGTGCAGCTGGCCGACGGTCGGGTCCTGGCCGGTGAAGTGCTCGGCACAGACGTCAACACCGACGTCGGCGTGGTCTCGGTCGGCCCCGGCGAGGATCTCCCGATCGCCCCGCTCGCCACCGGCGAGAAGGCCCAGGTCGGCCAGGTGGCCATCGCCATCGGCTCCCCGTTCGATCTCCAGCAGTCGGTCACGGCAGGGATCGTTTCCGCCGTCGACCGGCCGATCCAGAACAACGAACAGAGTGTCGTCGCCATGATCCAGACCGATGCTCCCATCAATCCCGGTAACTCCGGTGGTGCGCTGGCAGACCGGCGGGGTCGGGTCATCGGCATCAACACCGCCATCCAGACCGATGGGCTCAGCTCGGCCAATGTCGGCGTCGGGTTCGCCATCCCGATCGACACCGCCATTCGGATCGCCGATCTTCTGGTGGCAGGCGAACCGATCCAACCCGGCTTCCTCGGTGTTCGCGGTGACGAACCGCCCGGTGGCGAGGCCGGTGTCCGCCTCACCGAGGTCACCACCGGCTCGGCGGCCGAGAGTGCCGGGCTGAGGGTCGGCGACCGGGTGCTCAGCCTGGATGGCGCTCCGGTAACCCAGTTCCCGGAGCTGGCCGGGCTGGTGCTGGCCAACCAGGCCGGCGACACCGTCTCCCTCGAGGTGATCCGTGAAGGCGAACTGGTCGAACTGGACGTGACACTCGGCCTTCGCGACGGCAACTAGGGGACTTCTGGCAGTCGGCGACACCATGTCCTCGGTGGTCGTTTGGCCGCCTTTGCCGCTCCGGGCCCCGTTGCCTGCGGGGCCGGAGACCGTAGGCCAGTAGAATCACGCTGATGTTCGAACCTGTCGTGATCGTGCTGGTTGTTGCCGCCGTGCTGTTGACCGTCGGCTTGTCGTTCGTTGCGGTCCGGCGTCGGGGCCGCGACGCCGAGCTCGACGCCGGCGCCTCGGTGTTGGAGCGAGGTGAGGGGGGCCTCGACCTGGGCCGTGGTGCCACCGAGACATTGGAACGGGTCGACGTGGAGCCCGACTCGGTCGACCAACCGGCGATCGAGGTCCTGGAGCCGCCGGTCGCCGACGAGCCGCAACCATCGGCCCCTGCGGTCATCGAGAGGCCATCCTTCTTCGAGCGGCTGGGCAAGGCACGGAGCGCATTCACCGGGTACCTCGGCGATCTGGTCGGCCTCAGTCGGGTCGACGCCGAAGCCTGGGAGGAGCTGGAGGAGGCGTTGATCAGGGCCGATATCGGGGTCAGCACCTCGATGTCGCTCATCGAAGACGTCCAGCAGCGGGCCAAGGACAACAAGGTGGAGGACGGCAAGCAGGTACTGGGCCTGCTGAAGGAGCGGATGCACGAGGAGCTGGCAGACAAGGATCGGTCGCTGCGGCTCGACGAGGGCAAGACCAACGTGTGGTTGATCGTCGGGGTGAACGGCGTTGGCAAGACCACCACAATCGGCAAACTCGGAAAACGGCTGGTCGACGACGGCCACAAGCCGCTGATGGCCGCCGGCGACACCTTCCGGGCCGCTGCGGCCGAACAGCTGACCACCTGGGCCGAGCGCTCCGGTTCGGAGATCGTTCGGGGCAGCGAGGGAGGCGATCCGTCTTCGGTGATCTTCGACGGCGTGGCGGCGGCCGCGGCCAGGGGCTGCGACGTGGTGTTGGCCGACACCGCGGGGCGACTCCACAACAAGTCGAACCTCATGGATGAGCTCTCCAAGGTGAGGCGGGTGGCGGCCAAGGACCCCGGCCATGTCACCGAGGTGCTGTTGGTGCTCGATGCCACCACCGGCCAGAACGGCATGTCCCAGGCCAAGGTCTTCACCGAAGCGGTCGACGTCACCGGTGTGGTGTTGACCAAGCTCGACGGCTCGGCCAAGGGCGGCATCGTTTTCGCCATCGAGTCGGAGCTCGGTCTGCCGGTCAAGTTGGTCGGGCTCGGCGAAGGCGTCGACGATCTCGTCGATTTCGAGCCGACCGAATTCGTGGACGCGCTGTTCGAGTAGCGAATTCGCTCTCGAGCGTGCGTTCGAGCGATCGCGGGTCGATGCGAACTCAAGACATGCGGCAGAATTGATCTTCAGGGCACCCCGTCGGAGCTGACGACTTTCGCCAGGAACCCGAAGGGTTCCCGAGGGCGAACTCACTGAGATGCCGCTCCGCAGCATCGACCCAGGAATCGGGACTGCAGAGGCTACGCTGGGCGGTCGAATGTTTGAATCGCTGACCGACAAATTCGAATCGATCTTCAGCCGCCTCGGCCGCAAGGGCGTCCTCTCCGAGGCCGACGTCGAAGAGGTTCTTCGCGAGATCCGGGTCGCACTGCTGGAGGCCGACGTCAACCTCTCGGTCGTCAAGAACCTGCGAAACCGGATCAGGGAGCGAGCCGTCGGCGAAGAGGTTCACTCGGCGCTGAACCCCGCCCAGCAGGTCATCAAGATCGTCAACGAGGAGTTGACCGCCAGTCTCGGCGGGGACACGATCAAGATCACCTACGCCTCCAGGCCCCCGACCGTGGTGATGATGGCCGGCCTCCAGGGGTCCGGCAAGACCACCAGCTCGGCCAAGCTGGCCCTGTGGTTCAAGAGCCAGGGCCGCAATCCACTGTTGGTCGGCGCCGACCTGCAAAGGCCGGCCGCGGTCGAGCAGCTGCGGACCCTGGGTAACCAGATCTCGGTGCCGGTCTACAGCGATCCGTCCGACCCGGTATCGGTGGCGGCCAACGCCATCGAGGAGGCCCGCTCCACCGGCCGTGACGTGGTCATCGTCGACACCGCCGGTCGGTTGGCCATCGACGAGGAGTTGATGGAGGAGGTCCGGAGGATCTCCGAGGTGACCTCACCCGAATACACCTTCCTCGTGGTCGACGCCATGACCGGCCAGGACGCGGTCAATGTGGCCGAGGCCTTCCACGAGAAGCTGGAACTCGACGGCGTCATCCTCACGAAGCTCGATGGCGACGCCCGGGGTGGCGCCGCCCTGTCGGTCAAGGAGGTGGTTGGTCGGCCGATCGCCTTCGCCGCAACCGGCGAGAAGCTCGAAGACTTCGACCTGTTCCACCCCGATCGCATGGCCAGTCGAATCCTCGGCATGGGCGACATGCTCACCCTGATAGAGAAGGCCGAGCAGACCTTCGAGCAGGAAGAGGCCGAGGAGGCGGCGGCCAGGCTGCTGGACGGCCAGTTCACCCTCGACGACTTCCTGGAGCAGATGCAGCAGCTCAAGAAGATGGGCCCGCTGACCAACCTGGTCGGCATGCTGCCGGGGCTGCCGAAGGAGATCCGCGACGTCGAGATCGACGATCGTGAGGTCGGCCGGATCGAGGCCATCATCAAATCGATGACGATGGACGAGCGCAACAATCCCGACCTCATCGACACCTCCCGGCGGGCCAGGATCGCCGCCGGATCGGGAACCAATCCCACCCAGGTCGCCGGTCTGATCTCCCAGTTCAGCGAAATGCGCAAGATGATGAAGCGCTTCGGCGGCATGGGCACGAAGAAGGCGAAGAAGAATCGACGCAAGGACGCCAAGAAGTCGAAGCGAGGCAAGAAGGGTGGCCGGGTGACGGCCAAGGGCGGCAGGGCGCAGGCCAAGGGCGGCGGCAGGGTCACGCCGAAGGGCGAGAAGTCGACGAAAGCCCCCCTGATGCTGCCCGGACTCGATCGCCTCGACGACCTCGACCTCGACCGGATGGCCGAGGAACTCGACGGTTTCGACGCCCGTTGACCGGCTCGCCACCGGGTCGGTTCCCTGCGCTCGAAGTGCCTGTTAAGCCACGTAGCGGGGTAACCTCGTAAGTTGCTTGACCGCCGGCCCTTCCTGCGCCGGCCCCGATTCGATACACCGAGAACCAGAGAAGAGAACACACGTGGCCGTTCGACTGCGCCTGATGCGGATGGGCAAGAAGAAGCAACCTACCTACCGAGTGGTCGCCGCCGACGCGCGTTCGCCCCGAGACGGTCGTTTCATCGAGATCGTTGGAACCTACAATCCCCGCTCCGAGCCGTCGGAGATCAAGATCGACAACGCCAAGGCCGTGCATTGGCTGCGGGAAGGCGCACAACCCTCGGATCGTGTCAAGAAACTGCTCAGCGTGTCCGGCGCCTGGGAAGCGTTCGAGAGCGGCACGACGGTGGCCGAGCTCGAGGCGCAGGCCAAGACGGAAGCCGAGGCTGCGGCCTGCGAGCGAACCGGTTGCCTCCGGGGCCGACGCGTGACCGGCGAACCTGGGGCGTGAATGCACCTGGTTGTGGTGTGGGTCCGGCTCGAGTCGGAAACATCGACGGCCTGCGGTCCGTGTGCCGGCTGAAAGGTTTGGAAGATGAGTGACTCACCGGCCCCAAGTGCCGAAGCGGTGCTGTTGATGGTCTGCCGATCGGTGGTCAGCGAACCGGACGACGTCTCGATCGAGGCCAGCGCAGACGGCGATCGGGTCCGACTCGACGTCTCGGTCAACGCCGACGACATGGGCCGGGTCATCGGTCGTCGTGGTCGGGTGGCCTCCGCCATCCGCACCGTGGTCGGCGCCGCCGCAGCCAAAGACGGCGTGGTGACCGAGGTTGAGTTCGTCGAATAGAGCCCCTGGCTCGAGAGATCCAGCATCCCGCTCAGGAGAGCAACCGACAGGCGTGCCCGCCGACGCACCTGCAGGGCTGCTCGAGGTGGGTCGGATCGACAAGGTGCACGGGCTCCGTGGAGAGGTGCTGGTCGGTCTGTCGACGAACATGGTGGCGGCCAGGACCGCAGTCGGTACCGGGCTCTGGGCCGAGGACCGATGGTTGTCGGTGCGATCGGCCCGAGCCCACAAGAACAAGTGGCTCATGAGCTTCGAGGGCGTCGACGGCAGGGAGAGCGCCGAAGAGATCCGAGGCCGCACACTCTCGGCCGAGCCTCTGACCGCCGATGCGCTTGCGACCGGTACCGCCGGAGAACAGACCACCGAGGTGGTGGCCTTCGTCCACGAGCTGATCGGCAAGCGGCTCGTCGACCAGTACGGCGTCGACCACGGAGAAGTGGTTTCGGTGATCGACAACCCGGCAGCGGATCTGCTGGAGCTGGCCGATGGGCGTCTCGTGCCGTTGAGCTTTCACCGGGGCGACGACGCCGAGACGATCACGGTCGAGGTCCCGCCCGGCCTACTCGACGATCAGGCCGAGGACTCGTGAGGTGGGCCGGCCATGAGGATCGATGTCCTCACCATCCTGCCCGAGGTCGTGGAGGGTTTCGCCTCGGCCAGCCTCCTGGGAAAAGCCAGGAGGTCGGGTCTGCTCGACATTCGAGTCCACGACATCCGCGACGCGGCCACCGACGTCCATCGCTCGGTCGACGATGCGCCGTTCGGCGGTGGCGCCGGCATGGTGCTCAAGCCGGAGCCCATCTTCGACACGGTGGATCGAGTCGAACCACCTCGACCTCTCATCTACCTGTCGCCGGCCGGCCAACGCTTCGGCCAGGCCGACGCTCGTCGGCTGGCCGTTTCCCGAGGGTTCTCGCTGCTGTGCGGTCGGTTCGAGGGAGTCGACGAGCGGGTTCGTGAACACCTGATCGACGAGGAACTGTCGATCGGGGACTACGTTCTGGCCGGTGGAGAAGTCGCTGCGGCGGTGGTGTTGGAAGCCGTCTGCCGACTGGTCCCCGGCGTGTTGGGGAATCAGGCATCGGTCGCAGACGAGTCCTTCAGCCACGGTCTGCTCGAGTATCCCCACTACACCAGGCCCGCCGAGTACCGGGGCTTGGTGATTCCCGAGGTCCTCCGCTCCGGTGATCATGCCAGGGTCGAGCGATGGCGTCGAGCGCAAGCACTGGCCAGAACGGCCCGGGTCCGTCCGGACCTGATCGAGGCTCGGGGCGGTCTGAGCGACGATGACCACCAGCTGCTCGACGAATTCGGGCTCGACGATATCGATGGATAGATCGGACGGTCGTGGCGGTCGGCCGCCGGGGCGATGTGATCGTCGAGGTCGGAGTCCTCGCCGCCGCCGATAGGCTAGAGCGGCCCAGCCGGGCTCCTGCTGTGGTGCCTTCGGCACCAAAAACCAGCCTCCCTGCCACCACGGTGGCCGCTTCGATCGTTAGACCAAACCTAGGAACCGACCAATGAACCTCACCGAAATCATTGAGCACGCACAGCTTCGAGATGATGTGCCGGATTTCGCCCCCGGCGACAATGTCAAGGTCCATGTGAAGGTCATCGAAGGCAGCCGCGAGCGGGTGCAGATTTTCCAGGGCGTGGTGATCGCCCGCAAGGGTGAGGGACTCCGGGAGACCTTCACCGTGCGCAAGGTGAGCTTCGGCGTCGGGGTGGAGCGGATCTTCCCCATCCACTCGCCGATCCTGGAGAAGATCGAGCGGGTCAGCCGAGGCGATGTTCGCCGAGCCAAGCTGTACTACCTGCGGGATCGGGTCGGCAAGGCGGCCAAGATCAAAGAGAAGCGCGACAACTGATCTGATGTATCGGCGGTTCCTTGGTGGGACGAGCGATAGTCGCGACGTCGAGGTCAGTGGTCGGCGATGAGCGCCGAGGACCTCGAGCGCTACGAAGCAGAATGTGAACTGGCGCTCTTTCGCGAATATCGCGATGTCATCGGTATGTTCCGCTACGTGGTGGAGACCGACCGGCGGTCGTACCTGGCCAACAAGGTGTCGCGGATTGCCGGCCCGGATGACGTGGTCCTCTACGAGCTGACCGACGCCTGGGTCTGGGACATGTACCGCCAATCGAGATTCCTGGCCAAGGTCACGATCGCCACCGCCAAGGGTGTCACGATCGAGGAGCTCCCCGAGCGCGAGCTCTGAGTCGAACCTGCGGAGCAGGTTCTCGGGCCCCCTTCGGGTGCCTTCGAGTTCGGGGGGACCCTTCGAGTTCGGGGGGACCCTTCGGGTTCCTTCGAGTTCGCGGGGACCCTTCGGGTTCGTGGCGAACGTCGTCGGCTGCGGTGGGGTGCCCCTGGGGTCGATTCCGCCGCATGTCTTGAGTCGAACCTGCGGAGCGGACCCTCGGCGAGGTTCTCCAGAAGCCTTCGGGTTCGTGGCGAACATCGTCGGCTGCGGTGGGACCACAGCCGGTTCCCATACGGCGGTCGCGTTGTCGGCGGCACCGTTGGATGCGTCGATGTGCCGTCTCCCGGCCGCGAGCAGACGCGGGGGCAACCGATGCGCCCACACCTGCCTGGCCGTCGCAGATCGTCGGCTTCGAGCCACCGGAGCGACCGGAGCAACGGCGGCTCGATCGGTCGGAGACCGACCACCTCGTCCCGACCGAATTTGCTGGTCGGTGCGACGAACCCGCTCCGTTCCGCAGCTCCGAGTCGAACCACGAAACCGGGCACAACGCAGCCTGGAAACGAGCCCACCAGCAAGCTGTGGACCCGTCCGGCCGACCTCAGATGTCACAATCGGTCACTACGGTCGTTCCCGTGACCATCATCGACACCCGGACAACCCACTCGACCGCCGAATCGGCCACTCCTCCAGCCGGTTCATCGCGCCGGCCCGTGCCGTCCACTCCCGCCGTGCCGTCCACTCCCGCCGTGCCGTCCACTCCCGCCGTGCCGTCCACTCCCGCCGTGCCGTCCACTCCCGCCGTGCCCGTCCACTCCCGCCGTGCCGTCCACTCCCGCCGTGCCGTCCACTCCCGCCGTGCCGTCCACTCCCGCCGTGCCGTCCACTCCCGCCGTCCCGTCCACTCCCGCAGGGCGATTCGGTCGCTTCGGCGAGCAATGCGCCGCCGACTGGTACTGCCAGAACGGCTACGAGGTTCTGAGCCGAAACTGGCGATGCAGGAGAGGAGAACTGGATCTGATCGTGGCTCGGGGCCCGCTGGTCGCCTTCGTCGAGGTGAAGGCCCGATCGAGCCGTCGGTTCGGCTCGGGGGCCGAGGCCGTCGATTGGCGCAAACAGTCCCGGATCCGGTCTCTGGCATCGCACTGGTTGGACCAGCATCAAGGGTGGTACACCGATCTCCGTTTCGATGTCGTCGACGTCGATCGTCGCGGCCACCTCGATGTGTTCCAGGACTGCTTCTGAGGACAGGGGCGAGCAGGCACCGGTGTTCTGTTCGCCTCACTGGGTCAGCAACATGCGGATCGGCCGCTCGGCGCGCCAGGCTCGAATTCCACGCTGTTCGCCGGGAGGAGGTGCCCGTACCGACGCGCCCGGGGAGTTCGATGTGAGGTGGTCAACGGCGGGTCGCTCGATTCATCCAGCAACCCCGATGCCAGTGCCGCCGCAGGTCCGTATCGCCGGCGGGGATCGCCACCAGGTGACCAAGGCCGGGGGGTATGTCACGATTGCAGCCCGGGCAGAGGTAGACCTTCGTCGCCTCGTACGGCTGTACGAAACGGGTTTCGGTTTCCGGCGTGTCCGACGGATCCGGGACCCGGGGAACACGATTCCGCCTCCTGGCCGACCTGTCCTTCCTCGACTTGCGGGTCAACCGAGGGCCGCCCAGGCCACGAGACAGATGACCACGATCAAGCCGGCGGCGACGAACCAGTAATCGAACGGCGTCGACCTATGCTTTCGATTCGGATCGAAACCCATGGGAGCAGTATGGCCAGGAATCGGTGGATATGGACCCCCGTCGAGGCGGGTAGAGGTCTGCGCCCGGCCTTCCTCGCGCTGGTACTGGCCACGATCTGGTTGGCCGCCTGCAGCGGTGGCCCACCCGAAGTCACCGTGGACGACCCCGAGCTGGTGAGCGGTCGAAACATCTACGCCAGGAACTGCGTTTCATGCCACGGCTCCGACGGCGGTGGCGGCGTCGGCCCCAAGCTCAGCGAAGGTGCGGTGGTGGCCGCCTACCCGAACATCAAGGATCAGATCGACTTGATCTCCAACGGCCGGGGCAGGATGCCGGGCTACATGGGCCGCCTCAGCGGTGAGGAAATGCAGGCCGTTGCCCGCTACACCCGTGAGATCCTCTGAGCTGTATCTGCCGGTCGGGCGTTGTCATCACGGAGGTCCGCCAGTGGCATCCCAAAGGGTTGCAGCGGACCGACCCGGTAGACGGCGTCGAAATCGAGGCTCGCAACCCTTGGGGGGTTGTCCGGAGCACGATATCTGCGCGTGGCGAAGCGAGTATCTGCGCGTGGCGAAGTGAGCGGCCGCACGTACCCGCCGAGGTCCTACGCGTCGTCGGCTTCGATAGGGCGCCGTGACCCATCGAGGTTCTCCCGCCGCGCCGTGACGGCCCGCCGCAGACCCCATCCCGCCGGCTCGCCACCCGTCACGTTCACTGTCACAGTCCGACACTAGGTTTCGTGACAGCGATCGACCAGGTCGACGTTCGTGGCCCCGGCCTCCCCTACAGCGTGAGAGTTCGGGGAGTACACAATGCTCGCTACCGTCGCATCGTCGGTCGTGCAAGGGGTCGATGGCCATCCGGTCACGGTGGAGGTCCATGTCAGTAATGGCCTCCCGGGTTACACACTCGTCGGGTTGCCCGACGCCTCGTGTCGAGAATCGAGGGATCGGGTACGGGCCGCCGTCTTGTCCAGCGGCCTCAAGTGGCCGTCCCGTCGGGTAACGATCAACCTGGCGCCAACAGGTCTGCGGAAACAGGGTGCGGCGCTCGACCTTCCGATAGCGCTTGGAATCCTGGCCGCCTCGGATCAGATCAAACCGGAGGCGCTGACACGGTTCGGCGCCATCGGTGAACTCGGTCTCGATGGTTCGATCCGGCCGGTGGCAGCGCTGGTGTCGCTGGCCGATGCGGTCGAGGCGCCGGAGGTGCTCGTTCCCGTCGGCGGAGCCGAACAGGCGGCCGTTATCCGGCCCGGTGCCGTTCGTGGGGTCGAGAATCTCGGCGAACTGGTCGCCGGGTTGAACGATCTCGGGCCACTACCGGCCATCGTCGGCTCCACTGCCGGACCGACCGTCGAAGCCGAAAGACCCACCGGTGACCTGGCAGAGGTCCGGGGCCAGCCGCTGGCCCGCTGGGCGCTCGAAGTGGCAGCAGCGGGAGGCCACCACCTCCTGATGATCGGTCCTCCCGGCGCAGGCAAGACCATGTTGGCCGGACGCATGGCCGGGCTGTTGCCGCCGCTGGATCGGGAGCAGGCCCTGGCCGCCACCCGGGTCCATTCGGCGGCCGGCCTCCGGATCCCCGCCGGTGGCCTGGTCCGGCACCCACCGTTCCGAGCCCCCCATCACGGCGCCTCGTTGGTCGCCATGGTCGGTGGTGGAACGGCGGCCATGCGGCCCGGTGAGATCAGCGCCGCTCACAACGGCGTGCTGTTCCTCGACGAACTCGGCGAGTTCTCTGTTCCGATCCTCGACTCGCTTCGCCAGCCGCTCGAGGAGGGGGTGGTGCGGGTGAGCCGCGCGGCACGGGCGGTCACGCTCCCAGCCCGGTTCCAGCTGGTGGCGGCCATGAACCCCTGCCCATGCGGTGAGGGCGGCAGTCAGGGCATGTGCCGCTGCAGCGAGTCGGCCCGGGCCCGCTACGCCCGTCGGCTCTCGGGGCCGCTGCTCGATCGCTTCGATTTGCGGGTCGAGGTCCGGCCACCGGCGCCGAGGATCCTGCTCGGTGGCGAGCAGGAGGAATCGACCGCCACCGTTGCGGCCCGAGTGGCCGAGGCACGAGCCCGATCGGTGGCCAGAGGGGTTCGGTGCAACGCCGAGCTGCCGGCGGCCCGACTGGACGAGTTCGCCCCGCTCACCTCCGAGGCGGCGGATGAGCTGCGGGGCTGGCTCGAGCGGGGCGCCCTGACCGGGCGTGGTCTGCGACGGGTCCGCACCGTGGCCAGGACGATCGCCGACCTGCAGGGCCTTGGAACGTCCATCGACGCCGCAGTTGTGCAGGCTGCGTTGGCGCTGCGGGCCACACCTCGTTCGGTGCTGGGGGTGGCGCCATGACGCCCGATCTCCGAGCGAGGCTGTCGTTGCTCAGCCTGCCCCAGGTCGGGCCTGCTCGGGCCCGCTGGCTCCTTGGCGATGCCGAGGCGTCGGCAGTGGTTGACGGCCTGTGGCGAGGGCGACTGCCGGTCGATCTCGGCCCACCGCCGCCAGGGGTCGACCGCAACATGGTGGAGCGCTGGTCCACTGCGTTGCGCCGCCTCGATGTCGACGGGCTCATCGAACACCATCGCTCGCTGGATATCGCTCTGCTGTCGCCCCTGGAGTCGAGCTGGCCTTTCACCGAGGATCCCGATCCGCCGGTGCTGCTCTTCTACCGCGGCGACCTGCAGCTCCTCGACGTGCCGTTCGCGTTGGCGGTCGTGGGGACTCGGCGCTGCACATCGGTCGGCCGCACCGTTGCCTACGAGATGGGACGTGGGCTCGCCGTCTCAGGCGTCGCGGTGGTCAGTGGCCTCGCCCTGGGTATCGATGGTGCCGCCCATCGTGGTGCGCTGGACCAGCGGGGTCCGGTCATCGGCGTCGTGGGCAGCGGGCTCGATGTGGTGTATCCCGGAGCCAATCGGGGACTGTGGGACGACGTCGCATTGCGTGGGTTGTTGATCAGCGAGGCGCCGGCCGGCGCACGCCCCGAGCGGTGGCGGTTCCCGGCCAGAAACCGGTTGATCGCCGGGCTGAGCAATGGCGTCGTGATCATCGAATCGCACGATCGGGGTGGCGCCCTGTTGACCGTCGATGAGGCCGTCGATCGGGGCCATCCGGTGTTCGCCGTTCCCGGCTCCGTGCTCAGCCCCGCTTCCGACGGGACCAACGAGCTGCTGGTCGAAGGTGCCATCCCGGTCCGCTCCGCGGCCGACGTTGTCGGGCACCTTGGTATCCCATCCCAGCCCCGGCCCGCGCCTGACGCCGATACCTCCGGGCTTTCGGCCTTGGCCACGATCATCATGGCCGAAACCGCAACCGGGCCGGTTCATCTGGATCGGCTTCTCCTGCAGGCCGGGGCGGACACGGCTGAAGTCTTGGCTGAAGTACAAGCGTTGGTCGCCGCCGGCCGGCTGATCCTTGACGGATCGACGGTTTCTCGGCCGTAGCGGTCACCCTCAGCGGTTGCGCCGCTACCCTCGACGGCCGTGACCTCCGCCGCCGCTCGTACCCGCTATTTGGAGATCCTGGGTTTCCGCCACCGAGATGATCGTCAAGACGATCTTCCCTCGGCCGACAGGACATCGGCAGGTCGGCTTTCAGACGCCCCGAACCCTCCGAGAGGAGGTGAGAGCGGGAGTGGTTCCGGCGATGTCGGTCGGGTGTCGAATCGTCGCCAAGGCATCGAATCGAGGCATTTGCCTCACTTTATGTGGCGCAGCACCGACGGAGAGTGGGAACGGGTGCGGCCGGGGAAGTCGGCGAAGCCTGTGACTTCATCCGACCATCCACAGACCTTGGCGGGAACAGTGGCAATAGAAACAACAACTGAACTCGACGATGCATGGACCCGGTTCAAACGCACGGGCGCCCAGCAGGAACGCGATGAACTCATCGTCTACTACGCACCGCTCGTCAAATACGTAGCCAGCAGAATAGCGGCCGGCCTCCCTCAGACCGTGGATCAGTCCGACCTGGTCAGCTATGGCATGTTCGGCTTGATCGACGCCATCACCAAGTTCGATCCGGAGCGGGGATTCAAGTTCGAGACGTACGCAATCTCCCGCATCAAGGGTGCGGTACTCGACGAACTGCGAGCGATCGATTGGGTCCCCCGGTCGGTCAGATCGAAGGCGAAATCCGTCGAGCGGGCGATGAGCAAGCTCGAGTCGAAGCTCCATCGGGCACCCACCGATGACGAGATCGCCGACGAGTTGGACATCAGCTCCGATCAACTCAGCGGCATCTACAAACAGATCAGCTCCCTCGGCATGGTCGCCCTCGACGAGATGCTCTCGTTCAACGGAAGCGAAAGCCTCACGTTCGGCGACACGCTGGCCGACCGCCGCGAGGGTCCGGTCACCACCTACGAGCGGGTGGAGATGCGCCAGTTGTTGGCCGATGCCATCAACAAGATGAACGAGCGGGAGAAGATCGTCCTCACGCTCTACTACTACGAGAACCTCACGCTGGCCGAGATCGGCAAGGTCCTCGGAGTCACCGAGAGTCGGGTCTGCCAGATCCACACCAAGGCCGTATTACAGCTACGGTCCCGGCTCTCGACCGTGGACCGGGAACTGGTCTGAAGTCGAACCTGCGGAGCAGGTTCTCTGTGAGTTCACGGGAATACTTCGGGTTCCCGTGAGTTCGCGGGAATCCTTCGGGTTCCTGACGAACGTCGTCTGCTGTGATGGTGTGCCCCTGGGGCCAATTCCGCCGCATGTCGTGGGGCCGTCCGGCTCTTGCCGGGCCATCCCGGGTCGGCGGACCACGAGCGCACCGAAGGTCGAGCAACCGAGCGGCAAGGCGAGAACCGTGAGTCGCCGATCGAGAACCTCGAGCGGCTGGGCAAGGGCCCACTGAGTGGCATCGAGATCCGTCGGGACCGGGCGGTCATTTCGGCCACGCACCGCTAGCATCGCACCGATCCCGACCTCCGCCACGCGCGGCGGTCGGTACTCCGTCGGAGCCATCGGGCCCCAGCATCCGAACCTCCGAGAGGATCCACCGATGATCGGATCTCCGACCTTCGCAACGTCGCAACGAACGTTGCGCTCAACGCTGTTCACCGTTGTCATTCTGCTGGCCGGGCCGGGCCACGCCCTCCTCGACGCCCCGGGCCCCGAGCCCCGGGAGCCGGTGATGCACGCCCATGGCGCCGTGCACTGCAGACGCTCCCACGGTCCTGGCGCAGTGGCGCCATCCGGTCGACGCCCCCATCGTCGACGGTTTCCGGATGCCGTCGAATCCGTACGGGCCCGGCAACCGTGGTCTGGAGTACGGCACCACCGCCGGCGCCCCGGTGGTGGCCGTCGCCGCCGGCACGGTCACCTTCGCCGGGTCGGTCGGCCGGTCGAGGTTCGTGGTCGTCCAGCACCCGAACGGTCTGAAATCGACCTACGGGTACCTCCACGACATCGACACCGCGCCGGGTCGGGACGTGGTCGGTGGGCAGCCGATCGCCACCGCCCAAGCCGGCTTTCACCTCACGGCCAGACGAGGCGACACCTATCTCGATCCGCTGTTGTTCATCAGCGACGGCTGCTTCTTCGTACGGTTGGTGCCGATCCCGTCTGGTGCGGCCGCAGCAGCGCCGACCGGGATCGGCGATGGGTGACAGCGCACTACGCTTGACCGGCGGCCTCCACGGCGGTACTGCCCGAGCAGCTGAGGAGCTCTCGGAGCAGGGTGGGGGAGTCAACCCTGGTTCGGGTCTGTCAGCCACTTCGGTTCATGGGCCGGCACGTGGGCCCGCAACGCCGCCAGCAGTGTGGCGGGGTCGTTGCCGTCTATCAGGAGCCGGCGGTTCTTCTCCTTCAGCACTCGATCGGCGATGCAGCGGTCGAGAAAGGAAAGCAGATGGTCGAAGAAGCCGTCGATGTTCAACAGCCCAACCGCTTTGTCGTGGATACCGAGTTGGGCCCAGGTGAGGACCTCGGCCAGCTCCTCCAGCGTGCCGAACCCGCCAGGGAGAGCGATGAACGCATCGGACCGCTCCACCATTTCGGCCTTGCGGGCATGCATCGACTCCACCTCGATCAGCCGGGTGATGTCCCGGTGGGCCACCTCCCTCGGCATCAGCGGAATGGGGATGATGCCCGTGACTCGGCCCCCGGTCGCCATCACGGTGTCGGCCATGAGGCCCATGAGCCCGACCGCGCCGCCGCCGTAGATCAGTTCGATGTCTTCGGCGGCCAACATGGTGGCCAGCTCGATGGCCCCCTCGATGATGGCATCGTTGTTGCCGCTGGAAGACGCGCAGTACACGCAGACGGAGCGAACAGGGCGAGGTGCCGGCTCCGGCGGTTCGTCTCGAGGGGTCCGGGGGAGGGGTCATGGGCCAAGATTGTAGGAGCCGTAGTCATCGCCGGGAGACGACCGGGCCGCAGGTCATCGAGCACCATCAGGTGGTCGTCGGGAAAGAAGTTGTCGGCCCGGTCGGCCCGACAGGCCAGGGCGTGGCTGCCCTCCGGCGACGATCGTCGGCGCCGTGACGAACCGACGATCGTTGTCTGCGACCTATCGCCTCGTCGGCGGCCGTGACGTCGCCGTCGGGTGCAACCAGCCGGCTGAGTCGGTTGTGAGGCAAATCGAATTGCATGGTCGGGGCGAACCGGGATCGTCGGCTCTGACGGTATAATTTCACCTGGCCCCTGCTGGCCATACGGTCATGTTGCCGATCGGTCGCCCTGGCAAAGAGTGTGCAGCGGCAAAGGTGCGGCACGGTGGCCGGGAACGTACAGCAACCAACAACACAACCAGCAAACCGGCCGGCTTGAAGCCACGGTCTCCGCTCTGGCGGAGCGAAGTCGGTCGCAACAACCGGAGGACAAACGTGACTGCAGTCGTCACCATGAAGCAAATGCTCGAAGCCGGCGTTCATTTCGGTCACCAGACCAGGCGCTGGAACCCGAAGATGAAGCGGTTCATCCACGGTGACCGCAACGGCGTGTACATCATCGACCTGGAGGAGACCCTCCGGCGCATCGAGACCGCGTACACCTTCGTCCGCGACACGGTCGCCGACGGCGGCACCGTTCTCTTCGTCGGCACCAAGAAGCAGGCTCAGGAGCCGATCCGGCGCCACGCCCAGTCGGTGGGGATGCCGTTCGTCGACCAGCGCTGGCTCGGCGGCATGCTGACCAACTACCAGACCATCTCCAAGCGGGTCGGCAAGATGCTCGAATACGAGCGCATGCGAGCCGCCGGTGAGTTCGAGGAGATGCCGAAGAAGGAAGCGCTTCGCTACGGCCGTGAGCTGGAGAAGCTCGACCGCAACATCGGGGGCATCAAGACGATGGCCAAGATGCCGAGTGTCGTGTTCGTGCTCGACACCCTCATCGAACACATCGCGGTCACCGAGGCTCGCAAGCTCGGAATCCCGATCGTGGCCGTGGTCGACACCAACTGCGACCCCGATTTGATCACCTACCCGATCCCCGGCAACGACGACGCCATCCGGTCCGCCGAACTGATGACCCGGGTCATCGCCGAGGCGGTTGCCGAGGGCAAGATCATCCACGCTCGCAAGACCGGCGTCCCCGACTCGGTCCCCGAGGTGCGAACCGCCGAGGAGGAAGCGGCCATCGCCGCCCAGCAGGCCGCCGCCAGGGAGCAGGCCGCGGCCGATGCCGCTGCTCGTGAAGCCAGAATCGCCGCCGCTCAGGCCGAGCAGGCGACCGCTGGGGAAACCACCGAGCCGGCCGCCTCGTCGGCTGGGGGCGAAACCACTGAGCCGGCCGCCCCGTCGGTTGCTCCCGAAGCAGGCGAGCCCGCCGAACCGGCCGCCCCTTCGGACGCAGCCGAAACAACCACGCCTGCGGCCGCACCGGCTTCAGCCGAGCCGACCGCCCCGTCGGACGCCGCCGAAACAACCGAGCCGGCGCCGCCGAAACAACCGAGCCGGCGCCGCCGAAACAACCGAGCCGGACGCCGTTGAACAGCCGAGCCGGCTGCACCGCCGGTCTCCGCCGAGACGACCGAGGCAGCGTCGGCTGCCGCGCCCGAGGCCCCTGCCACCCCGGGCGAGTCCGCCCTGGCCATGGCCGGTCAACCGCAGGACATACCGATCGCCGCCACCACCGATGTCGCCTCGCCGCCCGAGAATGACGCCCCGGTGCAGGAGATGGCCGAAGAAGCCGGCGGCGGCCGAAGTCACGTCCGATGCGTCGGCAGATAAAGAAGAACCGGCAGAATCGACCGAACAGGCCTGAGCGAGCGCCGACGCTCGTTGCGTCCGTCGCCCGACACGGGCAACCGGGGGTCGAGCAAACCGATTCGGTACCGGATCACCGCCCGAGGCGCCAAGTGGCCCACCCGGGGCCGCCACTCGATACGACAACACACCACCAGGAACGAAAGAGAACGAAGAACATGGCTATCACCGCGAAAGACGTGCAGGAACTGCGCAAGTCCACCGGTGCCGGAATGATGGACGCCAAGAAGGCGCTCACCGAGGCCGACGGCGACTTCGACGCCGCAGTGCAGATCCTTCGGGAGAAAGGTCTTGCCAAGGCGGCGACGCGGCTCGATCGTGACAACAGCGAGGGCTTGATCGCCGTCGCCCAGGACGACACCGGGGCTGCACTGGTCCACCTCAAGTCCGAAACCGACTTCGCCGCCAAGTCGGACGACTTCGCCAAGCTGGCCCAGGAACTGGCAGAGTTGGTCCTGGCCAAGGGCCCCGAGGCGGTCGCTGAGCGGGCGGACGCCATCGAAGACCTGAAGCTCACCGTCAAGGAGAACATCGACTTCGGGCCGGTCGTGCGGTACGAGGCCGCCGCCGATTCTGTCATCGACGCCTACGTCCACGGTGCCGGTCGGACCGGCGTGCTCATCGAGGCCGAGGGTGTGACCCCGGAGGTCCTGCACGAGGTGGCGATGCACATCGCGTTCGCAAAGCCGGCCTACCTGAACCGGGACGAGGTCCCGGCCGAAGAGGTCGAGCGCGAGCGGGCCGCCTTGTTGGAGATCACCAAGAACGAGGGCAAGCCCGAGGCGGCCTGGCCCAAGATCGTGGAAGGCCGGCTCAACTCGTGGTTGGGGGAGCGGGTGCTGCTCGAGCAGGGACTGTTCGGCGACAAGGAAACGGTGTCGGCCAAGATCGGCGCTGGCACCATCAGCCGGTTCAGCCTGGCCCAGATCGGCGGCTGAACTCACCGATCGGCGGCCCGCGGGCCATATTGTGGTGCAGCCGCCGTGGTTGCGACGCTCGGCGGGCTGACGGCTTCAGCCCCGAAGTCGGACTACGCTCGAAAACACCAGACGAGGGCGCTGACGCGCTGGAGGTTTCACTTGGCCGAAGACACTGCACCCCGGTGGCGCCGAATACTGTTGAAGCTCTCCGGCGAGGCGTTCGCCGGCGACAAGGGTTTCGGTATCGACGGCAAGGTACTGGAGCGGATCAGCGACGACATCATCGACGCCAGGGACAACCTCGGCGTCGAGGTCGCCGTCGTGGTCGGCGGCGGCAACTTCTGGCGGGGGCTGACCGGCGCCGAAGGTGGCCTCGAACGTGCTCAGGCCGATTACATGGGGATGTTGGCCACGGTGATGAACGCCCTGGCCCTTCAGGACGTCCTCGAACAAAAGAACGTGCCGACCAGGCTCCAGTCGGCCATCCGGATGCCCCAGGTGGCCGAGGAGTACATCCGGCGCAAGGCGATCCGCCATCTCGAGAAGGGTCGGGTGGTGATCTTCGCCGCCGGTACCGGCAACCCGTTCTTCACGACCGACACCACCGCCGCCCTGCGTGCGGTCGAGGTCGATGCCGAGGTGTTGCTGAAAGGCACCCACGGTGGCGTCGACGGGATCTACACCGACGATCCTCGCACCAATCCCAATGCGACCAAGATCGAGGAGCTCTCGTACCTCGACGTGCTCAACAGGAACCTGCGGGTCATGGATCCGACCGCCATCACCCACGCCAAGGAGAACGATCTGCCGATCGTCGTCTTCGACCTCATGGCGGAGGGAAACCTCCGGGGCCTGCTGTGTGGCGAGGCAATAGGTACGATGGTGAGATGAGCGAACTGGTCGAATTGGTGCTCGACGACGCAAAGGATCGGATGGACAAGGCGATTGCCCATTCACGCTCCGAGTTCGCCTCGGTCCGCAGCGGTCGGGCCGCCCCTCAGCTGGTCGAGAAGTTGACCGTCCACGCATACGGGGTCGACGTCCGCCTCCTCGAAGTGGCCTCGATCTCGGTACCCGAAGCCCGGCAGCTGATCGTCACCCCCCACGATCCGGCCAATCTGGAAGCGGTCGAGCGAGCCATCAGAACTTCAGATCTAGGCATCTCCCCCAGCAATGATGGTCGCTCGGTGCGGTTGAACTTCCCTCCACTCACCGAGGAGCGACGCAAGGAATTGGTGCGATTGGTCAAGAAAATGGCCGAGGACGGGCGGATCGCGATCAGGAACATACGCCGGGACGCTCGCAAGGAACTGGAGGGCGCGGAGAAGGACCATGACCTCAGCGCCGACGAACTGAGCAGGGCCGAAAAGGACCTGGACAAGCTAACTCACTCCAGCGAGGCTACGGTTGATGATGCCCTCGCCTCGAAAGAAGACGAACTCCTAGAGGTGTAGTACCCCAATGGCGGGCGTTGCCGCACAACATGCAAGCCCGCTCACAACTCGCCGGCGATTCCATCGATGCCGCCAGCCTGGGCGTCAGGCAGGCGGATGCGATCGGTGGTAGTGATTCAGGGCGGTTCAGGTACGGGAAAGGAACGACGTATGGCCGACAAGAACGAGCAAGCAGAACCGGATACCGAGGCGGCCGAACGCAAGACGAGCATCTTCGACCTGTTCGAACCGCCACCCGAGCGTGATCCCAACAACTCGTTCGGCAAGATCCCTGTCATCAAGGGGAGCGACATCGATCTGACCGGAGCATCGGCGGCCGAGCTGAAAGCGGCGGCCGACGCCGAGGCCGCAGGCCTGCAGCACTGGACGGCGCCGCCAACCGGCCAAGTGCCGGCGGTGCTCACATCGGAAAAGGAACAAAGCGGCCTCTGGGCCGACGTCAAAGGCCCCAGCTGGCACGGCGACGACCCATCGTGGGCCGGGCCCGATCTGGCGGACGTGTTCGCCGACACCGACTCGGTCAACCTCGACGCATCGCTCGATGACTACGACGACGACGAGGACGACGACGACTACGGCGAATCCGACCTCGGTGCGGTGGCGATCCGGCGTCCAGTTCGGCCGGGAGCGTCATCGATAGCCAATTTCGACGATGAGACCCAGGTTCCGCCGCATCCCCAGCCCCCGCCGCCACCTCGGCGCGAAGACCGCCCGCCCCAGCCGCCGGCGGTTCAGGGCCAGCCCCGAACGACCGGCCCAGCCGCAACCCCACGCCCAGCCGCAACCACAGCCCCAGCGGCAACTCCAGCCACAACCTCACGCCCAACCACAGCCCCAGCCGCAACCTCAGCCCCAGCGGCAACTCAGGCCAGCCCCAGCCCCAGCGGCAGCCGCAGCCCCAGCGGCAACCCCAGCCACAACCCCACGCCCAACCACAGCCCCAGGGCCAACGGCAACTCCAGCCCCCCAAGGGCCAGCCGCAGCCCCAGCCGCAGGGCCGAGTCGCCCCCCGGCGCCAGGGGCCACCGCCCGCCTCGGCGATCGGCGATGGACCCGTGACGGCCCAACCTCGCGGCGACCAAGCGCCGGCCCGCCCGTCGATCTTCGCCGAGCGCGAGCAGCCGGGGCCGCCCCGATCGGTTCGGGACGAGGGCCGCCTGGCTCAACCGGCCACCGGACAACACCGAGCCGTTCCGCCGCCCCCCGGCCAACCCGTCGACGGACGCCACGAGAACGGTCTGCTCAGCGGCGCTCGGCACGGATCCATCGATGCGGACCACGATCGGAGAATCCCGGGCCAGCCCGGCCTTGCGCCCGAAGGCGGCTCCGGTGGCCAGGCCCCGGATCGCTATCCTGGGCCGGCCGAGCGTAGCGTTGCCGCCAGTCCGCCGCCGGCCAGCCGCTTCAGGCCCGGTGCCGAAACGGACGAGACCGGCGGGGAGCCGAACATCGACGACATCGAGTTCGTCGACGACGACTACTACGACGAGGACGAAGCGGACAAGGCGATCGGCCTCAGCCCTGTCGGTGGTCGCAACATACCGAAGGCCATCGGAGTCGGCCTGGCGTTGGCCGGTGTCGTACTGGCCGCGATGTGGCTCGGCCCGTACCCCACGCTCCTGGTCGTCGTCGTGCTGGCCCTGCTGGCGGTGTTGGAGCTCTACAACGCCATGCGCCTTGCCGGGTTGCGCCCGGCGACCCTGCTCGGGATCGTCGGTACCGTGGCGGCGCCGGCCGCCGCCTACTACCGAGGCGATGCCGCCTTCCCCCTGATCATCGCACTGGCCGTGGTCTTCGGGACCCTGTGGTACCTGGTCGGCGCCGATACCGAGCGCCCGGTACTCAACCTCAGCCTCACCCTGCTCGGGGTGTTCTGGGTTGGCGGCCTGGCGGCCTTCGCCGCCCTGATGCTCCGCCTCGACGGTGGCATCCAGCTGCTGCTGGCCACGATCATCATCACCGTTGCGTCCGACACCATGGCCTATGTCGGGGGCCGAGCCTACGGATCGAGACCGTTCCATCACGCCAGCCCCAACAAGACGTGGGAAGGTACCATCACCGGGTTCGCCGGCGCGGTGTTCGCCGGCTTCGCCATCGGAGTCACCGACATGGGCACCATCTGGGACGGCCACCTCGTGGCGGCCATCGTTCTCGGCGCCGTGGTCGGCTGCCTGGCCCCCATGGGGGACCTGGCGGAATCGGTGGTCAAGCGAGATCTCGGGGTCAAGGACATGGGAACGCTGCTGCCCGGCCACGGCGGCGTGCTCGACCGCGTGGATGCGCTGTTGTTCGCCCTCCCCGGTGCGTACTACCTGGCCCTGGTATACGGCATCATCTGATGGCCGCCTCGTCGGGCCCGGGGCTCGGCCGGTGACAACCACCGTTGCCATCGCCGGGTCCACCGGTTCGATCGGCACCCAGACGTTGGACGTCGTCTCCGACCGCCCGGACGACTACCGGGTGGTGGCCCTGGCCGCCGGTTCCCAGGTCGATGCCCTGGTCGCCCAGGTCGAGCGATTCCGGCCCGAGGTCGTGGCCCTGGCCGATGAATCGGGCCTGGCCGACCTCCGAGAACGTCTGGCCCCCGGCGTCGAGGTGTTGGTGGGCCCGTCGGCCCTGGCCGACATCGCAACCGTGGCAGACGTGACGGTCAACGGCGTCGTGGGATTCGCCGGTCTGCCGGTGACCATGGCCTGTCTCGGGGCCGGCAAGCGGCTGGCCCTGGCAAACAAGGAGTCGCTGATCGCCGCAGGCCCCGTGGTGCAAAAGGCCAGGGCCACCCCCGGTGCCGAACTGCTGCCCGTCGACAGTGAGCACGCCGCCATCCATCAGTGCCTGCGCTCCAGCGGTACCGATCGTCAGGTCGACCGGCTCCAGTTGACGGCCTCAGGTGGTCCGTTCCGGGGCCGCTCGAGCGAGGGGCTGTCGGCGGTCACCGTCGACGATGCGCTGCAGCACCCGACCTGGTCGATGGGCCCCAAGATCACCATCGATTCGTCGACGCTGATGAACAAGGGCCTCGAGGTGATAGAGGCCAACGAGCTGTTCGGTCGGCCGGCCGGAAGTGCCGGCTACGGCATCGGCATCGACGACATCGACGTCGTGGTACATCCCCAGTCGATCGTCCATTCGATGGTCACCTACAGCGACGGCTCGACCATCGCCCAGCTTTCGAACCCCGACATGCGGCTGCCGATCGCCTACGCCCTGGCCTTTCCGGATCGGTTCCCGGTCGCCTACGGACGAATCGACTGGTCGGCACTGGGTCGATTGGATTTCGAACCGCCCGATCGAGCGGCGTTTCCCTGTCTCGACCTGGCATTCGAGGCCGGTCGAATCGGCGGCACAGCACCGGCCTGGCTCAGTGCGGCCAACGAGGTGGCGGTGGCGGCGTTTCTCGACGGCCGGATCCCCTGGGTCCGCATCGCCGAAGTCATCGCGGCGACGATGGACCAGCACGATGGCGCGCCCGCCGAGGATCTCCAGGCCGTGCTGGACGGGGATCAGCGGGCCCGCAAGTATGCTGAGAACGTGCTTGACCGAGCGCCTGGCATCCCCTGAACGAAACCTCTGAACGAATCCGCCGATCGTCTTGTCACCCACCAGGGCGACGGGCGGGCGATGCCACGTCGATCGAACATCTGCCCTACATTTTCACCTAGATTTCCTTGCCCGATGAGACAGTGAGCGTTGTGACGGGTTCCAGCCGGCCACGCTGAGCGAGACCACGGATCGTCAATGACCAACACCAACGACATCAGCAGCGACAGCAATCGGGGCGAGGACCGCCCTGGCGCCGCGCTGCCGCCCGCCGGTGCCCCGGCCACCGCCCCGGCCGACGGTCTGCCGTTCGACGGCGGCCGGGAGGCCGGGGCCGCCCGGTCGACGGACGGCAAGCGCACCGTTCCCCTGGTGATGGCCGAGCCCAAGGACCGCGATCCGGCCGAGGCGCAGTCGAACCCGTTGGGCCTGGTGTTCATCGCCGGGCTGTTCGCCATGCTGTGGTTCTGGGCCGGCCCCCGGTATTTCTTCGTGGTGGTGGGGTTGGTCATCATGATCTTCCTCCACGAGCTCGGCCACTACCTCACCGCTCGCTGGACGGGCATGAAGGTGACGCAGTTCTTCCTGTTCATGGGGCCGCGAATCTGGTCGTTCCAGCGGGGCGAAACCGAATACGGGATCCGAACGCTGCCGATCGGCGCCTTCGTTCGGATCGTCGGTATGCACAACCTCGACCCGTGCGACCCCGAGGACGAACCCCGGGCCTACAAGAACAAGAGCTACCCCCGGCGGATGCTGGTGATCACCGCGGGTTCGATGATGCACTTCATCCAGGCCATCGTGCTGTTCATGGTGGTGACGACCGCCATCGGCCTCGACAACCCCGAGGAATGGTCTGTCGGTCAGATCTCACAGCTGGAAACCGGCGAGACCCCGGCGGTCTTGGCCGACCTGGCACCGGGGGACACCATCGTGTCCGTCGACGGTGTCGCCGCCACCGACTGGCGGGACCTGCGGAACTACATCCGCGATCATCCCGGCGAAGAGGTCGAGCTTGCCGTGCTCAGCGGTGGCGAAACAACGGTTCGGACCACCACCCTGGCCTCGCTGGAAGACGAGGTCACGGGCGAGGCGTTCGGCTTCCTCGGTGTTGCTCCCACCTTCGAGCACACCAGGGAGAGCCCGGTCGTGGCGGTGCAGATGTTCGGCGAGACGTTCTGGGGCGCGTTGAAGTCCATACCCGCCTTCGTGTCGCCGTCCACCTTCACCGAACTCGGCTCGTTGATGTTCAGTGGGTCGCAAGACGTCGATCGCACCAGTGATGAGGCGAATCGCCCGATTTCGGTCGTCGGCGCCGTCCGCATCGCAGGCCAACCGGAATTCGACATCACCTGGCCCATCAGCCTGCTGGCGGTGCTCAACATCTTCATCGGCCTGTTGAACCTGCTGCCGCTGCTGCCGCTCGATGGTGGCCACGCCGCCATCGCCACCTACGAGCGGGCCAGGTCCCGCAAGGATCGCCGATACCACGTCGACGTGGCCAAGCTCCTACCGCTGACCTATGCGGTGGTGGCGTTGCTCGGGTTCATCATGATCTCAACCGTCTACCTCGACATCGTCCGACCCATCAGTTAGGCGGCCGGCGGTTCTGCGACGTTTGGCCGAAGGCGAAACTCGAGTTTCGAACGGAGTGAGAAAGACATGGAAGCAGGCGCAGTCCAGTTCCCGAGGGCCAAGACCCGTCAGATCATGGTCGGCGATGTACCGGTCGGAGGCGGCGCCCCGATCACGGTCCAGTCGATGACGATCACCAAGACCGCCGACGTGGAGGGCACACTCCAGCAGATCTACGCCCTGGCCGCAGCCGGGGCCGACATCGTCCGCTGTACCTGCAATGAGCCCGAGGCCTCCGAGGGCTTGGCCAGGATCGTGCCTCGGAGCCCGGTGCCGATCGTGGCCGACATCCACCACCAGTACCGCCGGGCGCTCGAAGCGCTCGAAGCCGGCGTGCATTGCCTGCGGCTCAATCCGGGAAACATCCGCAAGCCCGAACACATCAAGGCCGTTGCCAAGGAGGCCAAGGACCGGGGCGTGCCGATCCGCATTGGGGTCAACGGTGGCAGCCTCCACCCCGACCTCTACAAGAAGTACGGCAACACCGTGACCCCGGAGGCGATGGTCGAGTCGGCGCTGCAGGAGATCGCCTACTTCGAAGAGGTCGACTTCGATCTGATCAAGATCTCGGTCAAGGCGTCGAACGTCCCGCTGATGATCGAGGCATACCGCCAGCTGAGCGAGGTCACCGATCATCCGCTCCATCTCGGGGTGACCGAAGCCGGGCCGCCGCCGGCCGGCATCGTCAAGGCCACCGCCGGAATCGCAACGCTGCTGGCCGAGGGCATCGGCGACACCATCCGCTATTCGCTCACCTCCGACCCGGTCGACGAAGCCAGGCTCGGCCGGGTGCTGCTCGAATCGTTCGGACTCCGGGAGCGCAAGAACGTCGATCTGATCGCCTGCCCGTCCTGCGGTCGGGCCGAGATCGACGTCTACAAGGTTGCCCAGGACGCCCAGGACGCCTTCGCCGACCGGCAGCTGCCGCTCCAGGTGGCTGTGATGGGTTGTGTGGTCAACGGCCCGGGCGAAGCCCGCGATGCCGACATCGGGATTGCGGCCGGCAACAAGCGAGGCCATCTGTTCATCAAGGGCGAGAACGTGGCGGTCGTGCCCGAGGACGAGATGGTCGACACCCTCGTGGAGTGGGCGGAGCTGATCACCACCGAAGGTATGGACGCCGCCCTGGAGCGGGCCAAGTCAACCAGGGCCGCGGCAAGGCGGGCTGCCGAGGAGGACCGGGCGCTGAATCTGAACGAGCGGGGCGACGACGCCAACGCTTCGGAGCAGGTGGTGGAGCTGCTGCGCAAGAAACGCAGCGAAGACCACTAGCCAGACTGCGTGGGATCGGGCGGATCGATCTCCTCGGAGTCGAGGTCGAGCAGGTCGTCCTTTGCCGGGCGGTCGATGTCGGCAACGTCGCTGGTGGCATCGGCCAAGGCACCCCGACCGTCGATCTTTGCCTGGATGCCCTCGAAGGTGGCGTCGCCGTCGGCGATCTTTGCCTGCAACTGCTCCAAGCGTTGTTCGGGGGTGGCGGCCAGCTCGGCTTCCCGGCGTTCGAGATCGCGCTCCAGCCTGGTCCTGGTCGAGCGGCCGACCTGGCGCGCCTCGGCCGCTTCGGAGCTGAACCACGACTTCACCGAATCGAAGAAACCCATGGGGCCAGCCTAGGTTCGTCACGAAACGGCGCAACCGAGCCTCGCCACCCGCCCGTGGACGGTGGACCGGTCGGTCCCGCTCTCTCCGGTTCGCTCGGCATCGGTCGCCGACGGATCGGGCGGAAATTCGGCTAGTATGAGGTCAAGGCGTGGGCTGCGGCCCACGCTTTTGATTTCCGCCAGGCCGCGTCATCAGCGACATCCGGTGGTCGGAACCGTAAGCAAGCGCAGGAGGTGAGCAGTGCCAAGCGAACCGGTCGACGTCCGGCCAGAGTGTGCTGCCCCCGCCGACGGCGCCCCCGGTCGCGATCCCCAAGCCACCATCGACGCCGATTCGGCCGCCGGTGGCCAAACCGATCTCGCCGTCGACGTCGCAGCCGATGAGGACGTCGAGTCTGGCGTGGCGTCAGAAGCGAACCGGCGGCGAATGGACTCGCCGGTGGCCGATCGCGTCTCTGCGCTGCTGTCGCCGGTGGTGGCCTCCGTCGGGGTCGAGTTGCTCGACGTGGAGTGGACCGGGAGCACGCTCCGGGTCGTGCTCGACCATGAGGATGGGGTCACAACCGACAGCCTGACCAAGGTCAACCGCCTGATCTCGCCGATTCTCGACCAGCATGACCCTGTTCCCGGCCGTTACACGCTCGAGGTTTCCAGCCCCGGCGTCGAACGACCCCTTCGTCGCCAGGAGCACTACCGGCGAGCGGTCGGGGAGAGCATCGTCGTCAAGGCGATCCCCGGGATCGATCCACGCCGGGTCAAGGGTCTGCTCAGGGCGGTCGATGCCACCGAGCTGACGATCGAGGTCGTGGAGATCGACGGCGTGGATCTGGCCGGATCGGAGACGATGCGGATCGACCTCGCAGACGTCGCTTCGGCCAGAACGGTCTTCGACTGGGGACCCGGTCCGAAACCGGGGCAGGCGAAGGCCGGCCACAAGGGTGCAGGGGCCAACGTCCACCCGAAGAATCAGAAGCACTCCCAGCGGAAATCGAAGAAGAAGGCCTCGGCCAAGAAGCGACCCGGGGGCACAGTCTCTGTCGAGACGCCGGGCGATACCGCCTCTGTTGAGACGCCGGATCGCACCGCGTCCGTTGAGACGCCGGATCGCACCGCGTCCGCCGAGACGCCGGATCGCACCGCGTCCGCCGAGACCGTGGCGGGTGCCGAGAAGTCGACAACATCACAACCGAAGACACCAGAACAGGAACGAGGTCGGCCATGAGCAACGAAATGACCGAAGCGCTGCAGGCGCTGGCAGAGGACCGCGGGATTTCCATAGACAAGCTTTTTGGCATCATGGCCAACGCCCTGGAGTCGGCCTACAAGCGCATGCCAGACTCCTACGAGTACGCCTGGGTCACCATCGATCCGGCCTCGTTCGATATCCGGGTCTTCGCCCAGGAGCTCGACGAAGACGGCGAGCCGGTAGGCGAGGAGATGGACGTCACGCCGGACTCGTTCGGTCGCATCGCCGCCCAGACCACCAAGCAGATCCTGACCCAGGGCATCCGCGAGGTGGAGCGCGAGATGAAGTACGAGGAGTACGCCGGTCGGGAGGGCGACATCGTCACCGGCATCGTCCAGCAGACCGATTCCCGCTACACCCTGCTGGATCTCGGCCGAGTGGAGGCGTTGCTGCCCCAGGCCGAGCAGGTCTCGATGGGTCCGCGGTCCGAGGGCGGCAACCGGGTCAAGGCCTACATCGTCGAGGTCCGCCGCACGGCGAAGGGCCCCCAGATCGTGGTCAGCCGAACCCACCCCGGGCTCATCAAGCGGCTGTTCGAGCTCGAAGTCCCCGAGATCGCCGACGGCATCGTCGAGATCAAGGCTTGCGCCCGGGAACCGGGCCATCGGACCAAGATCGCGGTCTGGTCGAACGATCCGAACGTCGACCCGGTCGGTGCCTGCGTCGGCGCCAGGGGATCCCGGGTCCGGATGGTGGTCAATGAGCTGAACGGGGAGAAGGTCGACATCATCCCCTTCAGCGAGGATCCCTACGACTTCGTGGCCAAGGCGCTGTCGCCGGCCAAGGTCAAAGAGGTTCGGATCGACTTCGACACCGCCACCGCCGAGGTGATCGTGCCCGACTTCCAGTTGTCGTTGGCCATCGGCAAGGAGGGCCAGAATGCGCGGTTGGCTCACCGGTTGACCGGGTGGCGGATCGACATCAAGAGTGAGACCCAACTCATCGAGGAAGCCAAGTACGAGAGCGAGGAGTGGGCCGAGGGAGAGTGGATCGTCGATGCGGCGACCGGCGAGCAGATGTGGCAACCGGCCGACGGCTCGGCAGCGATCTCCGCCGATGAGTGGAACGCCTCGGTCGATGACGAGGTCGTTGCCGATGACGCCGCGACTGACGGCGAGACCGCAGCAACGGCCGACGGCGGCGAGGTGGCCACCGGCGACACCGCCGGCACTGACCCTGTCGATGCCAATGCCGATGCCGAGGCTGACTCCGCCGATGCCGATGCCGATGCCGAGGCTGACTCCGCCGATGCCGATGCCGATGCCGATGCCGATGCCGAGGCTGACCTGCCGATGCCGCCGATGCCGATGCCGATGCCGATGTCGCCGATGCCGCCGATGCCGATGTCGATCTCGTCGGCGAGGAGGCGAGCTCCGACAACGGCGAGACGGCCCCGGCCGACGAAGAACCCGCTCCCGTGACCGCGGCCGGCGATGATGACACCTTGGCCGATGCCGAGGATGCCGCTGCGTCGGCGGCGGAACCGTCCAACGTCGAGGAACCGGCACCGGAAACCGTCGACGAATCCGGTGTCTCCCATTGACCGGGTGGGTGCGGCCGTCGATGGACCCCGACGAACCTGTATCGGCTGTCGTGCCCGCCGACCCCAGGACGAGCTGATCCGACTCCACATCGACGATCTCGATCGGATCCGGGTCGGCCGCCATGGAGCGGGGCGGGGCGCCTGGCTCTGCGGCGATCGTCCCCGCCGCTGCTTTGATCTGGCCGTCGAGAGCAAAGCGTTGGCCCGGGCTTTCCGGCGTTGCCCGGATCGGCAATCGGTGGAGGAGCTGCGCCAGAGTTGGCCAGACGGCGATCGCCGGGTCGCCTTCAGTTCGTAATAGGTTCAAGTGGCATGATTTGATGGGTCTCCGGCTCTCGGCCGGTAGGATAAGCCGTTGTCTCGCTACGCTGTAGCGACCTGTTTTCAGAGGTGATCTCAACAACGTGCCATCAAAAGTCCGGGTCTACGAACTCGCCAGAGAGTTGGGTCTTTCCAACAAAGAGATTATCGACCTCTGTGATGCCCTCGGCATCGGAGTAAAGAGTCATTCCTCGAGTGTCGTAGAAGCGCAGGCCGATCGTCTCCGACGTAAGGCCAAGCGCGACGGCTTGATCAAGCAGCCGGCCGCCGAGCCGGTCGCCTCCGGTGCTGATGGTGCCGGCGCAGCCGAGACCGTCATCTCCACCAAGAAGCCACCACCGAAGAAGAAGGCCGTCGCCAGGGAGGCCGACGATGCCCAATCGGCTGAGGGGGAACGAGGCGCCGCCGCCGCCGATGACGGACCGGTTCCGAAGCCGAGTGCGCCCCCTCGCAAGGTTGTCTCCTCAGCCGGGGTCAAGCCGTCGAGTGAGGCATCGAAATCGATTCCACCGCCACCGCCGGCGATCAAGGCGGCCGAGGCCCCTGCGCCGGCCCCCGCTGTGTCCCTGCCGGCACCGGTCTCCGAGCCCAAGGTGTCCGCTCCTGCGGCTTCTGCACCGCCTGCCGCCGCACCGGCTGCGCCCCAACCGGCGCCCGCCACACCGGCCCCGGCGCCGGCGCCGGCCGCCGCCGAGATGGCTCCCACCCCGACTCCGGCGCCCGAGGCCCCGGCGGCTGCGCCCCAACCGGCGGCTGCGTCATCACCGGCCCCGGCCGACGCATCGGCTCCGGCTTCGTCGGCGGGAGCTCCGGCATCGGCAGAGCAACCGACCGCCAAGGCCGAGGCCGGCACTGCGCCGCCACAGGCCCGAAAGCCGATTCCGCCCCCTCCCGGCCCGCCCCGTGGTCGGGGAGGCAAGCCGATTCCGCCTCCGCCCGGGGGCGGTCGGCCGAGGCCATCTGGTCCCGGCGGTGGCCGCAGCGATTCTTCATCCCGCCCCGGCGGCTTCCGCAGCAGCGGTCCTCCCGGCGGCGGCCGAGGCGCGCCCAGTGGTGGCGGTCCCAGCCAGCCGGGTCCCAGTCGTGGTGGCCCTCCCGGTCGAGGCGGACCTCCCGGTCGTGGTGGGCCGAACCGTGGCCGTCAGCGCCGCAAGAGCAGGCGCCGTCGCAGTAGGGAAGAACTCACCCCGATGGACGTGCCGACGTATTCGGCCGAGGACGCGCCCATCCCAACCGGCGAGATCGTCATCGAGCGGTCCTCCACGGCCCAGGATCTCGGCCCTCGTCTGAACCGGACCGCGGCAGACGTCGTCCGGTTCCTGTTGACCAACGGTGAGATGGTCACCGCCACCCAGTCGTTGACCGACGACATGATCATGATGTTCGCCGAGGACATCGGCGCCGAGATCAAGCTGGTCGACCCCGGCGAGGAGCAGGAGGTCGAGCTCCGCAAGCTCCTGGAGTTCGACGACGAGGACGACGACGACATCGTCGACAGTTGGCCGACACGCCCACCGGTGATCACCGTGATGGGTCACGTCGACCATGGAAAGACACTGCTGCTGGACCGGATCCGATCGGCCAATGTGGTCGAGGGTGAGGCCGGCGGAATCACCCAGCACATCGGGGCCTACCAGATCGAACGAGACGGCAAGGTGCTCACCTTCCTCGACACCCCCGGCCACGAGGCGTTCACCTCGATGCGGGCCCGCGGGGCCGACGTGACCGACATCGTGGTTCTGGTGGTGGCGGCCGATGACGGTGTGATGCCTCAGACGCTCGAAGCGCTGGACCACGCACGAGCGGCCGAGGTGCCGATCGTCGTCGCCATCAACAAGATGGATCGTGAGGGGGCGAACCCGGACCGGGTGATGACCCAGCTCTCCGAGCGAGGCCTGGTGCCCGAGGCATGGGGTGGAGACGCCATCATGGTTCCGGTGTCCGCCATGACCGGCGATGGCATCGATGATCTGATCGACAACCTGAACCTCGTCGCCGAGGTCGAGGACATGCGGGCAACCACCGAGGGGCGGGCCGCGGGCTCGGTCCTGGAGGCCCATCTCGACATCGGCCGTGGCCCGGTGGCCACCGTGCTGGTCGAGCGTGGCACGCTCAACGTCGGCGACCCGCTGGTCGCAGGTGCGGCATGGGGTCGGGTGCGGGCCCTGGTCAACGATCGTGGTGAGCGCATCGAGAGTGCGCCGCCCTCCACCCCGGTCCAGGTCCTGGGCCTCAACGAGGTGGCCGAAGCCGGAGACACGTTCGTCATCGCCCCCAACGAGAAGATGGCGAGCAAGGTCGCAGACACCAGGGAGCACTGGCAGCGCCTGGCCAGCCTTGGCCGCGACGCCTCGGCCACCAGCGGCGGCGCCAAGCTGGAAGACATCTTCAAGCAGATCCAGGCCGGTGAAGCGGCGACGCTGAACCTGATCGTGAAGGCCGATGTGAACGGCTCGCTCGAAGCGGTCTGCGACAGCCTCAAGAAGCGTGAACGAGATGATGTGAAGTTGGCCTTCGTGTTGCGGGGCGTCGGTGGTATCACCGAGAACGACGTCCAGCTGGCGGCGGCGTCCAACGCCACCATTCTCGGGTTCAACGTCCGACCGGATCGCAAGGCCAGGGAATTGGCCGAGCAGGAGAAGGTCGAGATCCGCAACTACGAGATCATCTACAAGCTCCTCGAAGACATCGAGAACGCCATGCTCGGCCTGCTCGAGCCGGAGTATGAAGAGGTGGTCACCGGTGAAGCCGAGGTCCGGGAGATCTTCCGGGTGCCGAGGATCGGTTCGATCGCCGGTTGCATGGTCACCAGCGGCGTCATCACCCGAGGCTCGAAGGTGCGGTTCCTGCGCGAGGGCACGATCATCTGGAAGGGTTCGATCCAGTCGCTCAAGCGATTCAAGGATGATGCCCAGGAGGTCGCAGCCGGGTTCGAATGTGGTATCGGCCTGTCGGACTTCCAGGATCTCAAAGAGGGTGACACGATCGAGACCTACGAGGACCGGGAGATCCCCATCGAATAGGCCGATCGTGACCGGCCGAGATCCCCGCCACCGGCCATCGTCCGGTCTTTCGATCGATGAGGCCCCCGGTCGGCCGACGGGCCGGTCGCCACTATGTACGTCCTGATCGCCGAGATCGACATCCACATTCCGGCTGCAGGCAGCTTGAAGGAAAAGCGCTCCGTTGTGACCTCCATCGTCAGGACCCTGGATCAGATGCACGGTGTTGCGGCCTCCGAGGTCGGCCATCACGAGCTGTGGCAGCGAACCCGGATAGGCGTTGCCGTCGTCGGGGGCGAGGTCGCGCACGTGCAGTCGGTGATGGACAACGTCGAGCGTTCCGTCTGGTCACGACCTGCGATCGACGTGTTGGACTTCCGACGAAGCTGGTGGGAGGAGAACTGATGGCGAAGCCACCGAAAGGGCGTCGTTCCAACGGCTCCCGTTCCCGATCCGGCGGCCGTTCCGGCGCGGCCCGGGCCGCCAGACCGCAGACCAAACGCCACTACCCGCGGACCGCAAGGCTCAACACCCTGCTGCAGGAGATCGTGGCCGGGTACATGGAGCGGCTCGACGACGATCGCATCGGGTTCGTGACGGTGACCGGGGTCGAGGTCGACAACGATCTCAACCGGGCCGAGGTCTTCATCAGCACCATCGAGGCCGTCGACGGCGCAGAAGCCGAAGCCGAGTTCCTCGACGCTCTCTCGGAGTACCGCAAGCCGGTCCAGGCGGAGATCGCCCGGGAGGCGAGAATCCGCAAGACCCCCGAAGTGGTCTTCCTGTTCGATCCGGCGGTACGGGCCGGAGCGAGGATCGAGGAGATCCTCAGTTCGCTCAGCGATCTTGGCACCGATGCCGACGCCGGAAGCGATGGCGATACCGGTGGTGACACTGGCGCCGATCTTGGCACCGACGCCGACGCCGGAAGCGCTGGCGATGCCGGCGGTGACACTGGCGCCGCTGCCGGCGGCGTCGAGCGGCCCGGCACCGAGAGCAACGGGTAGCGGGCCGGTGGGTCGCCGATCGAGGAACAAGGGTCCCGACTCCGGCGTGTCCGGCTGTGTGGTGATCGACAAGCCGACCGGGTGCACGAGCCACGACGTGGTCGATCAGGTCCGCAGGGCCCTCGGTACGAGGAAGGTCGGCCATGCCGGCACCCTCGACCCCGACGCCACCGGGGTGCTCGTGCTCGGCGTCGGGGCCGGGACGAAGCTCTTGCAGTTCGTGACCGGAGCCGACAAGAGCTATGTGGGCGAGATCGTGTTCGGCGTCGAGACCTCGACCCTCGACGCCGCCGGCGAGGTCGTTGCCCGCCACGACATGACCCTCGAACCGGCGGCGGTCGTCGCCGCCTCCGAGCGGTTCGTCGGCCCCATCGAACAGATTCCGCCCATGGTCTCGGCCATCAAGGTGGACGGCAAACGCCTCCACGAGCTGGCCAGGGAGGGCAAGGAGGTGGAACGGGCCCCCAGATCGGTGACCGTTCACCGGTTCGACGTGGCGCCGACCGACGACCCGCTGGTCTACCGGGCCGACGTGGACTGCTCCTCGGGCACCTATATCCGGACCCTGGCCGCCGATCTGGGTCGGGCGCTCGGCGGCGGTGCCCACCTGCGAAACCTGCGACGGACCGCGGTCGGGCTCTTCACCCTCGATCAGGCCTGCTCCGTCGAAGACATCGAGCTGACACCGGTGGCCGATCTCGTCAGGGGAATGCCGATTCTCGAGGTCGACGCCGAGATGGCCCGAAAGGTCACCCACGGGCAGTCCCTCGGCCCGGCCGGTGGTGCCGGCTACCTGGCGGTGACCGGCCCCGGCGGCGGCGTGCTCGCGGTGTACGAGGCCAGGGACGGGAACCTTTGTGCGGCAAAAGTTCTGACCGGCAGCTGAAGGCCGATAGCGTTTCGATGCAGTGGATGTGATTCGCGACATCGAGCAGTTCAGCCGGGCCGGTGCCGGTACGGCGACCGGCCACGCGGTGACCATCGGCACCTACGACGGCGTACACATCGGTCACCAGGCGGTGATACGGGCCACCCAGCAGACAGCAGAGCGTCTCGGCCTCGACACCGCCGTGGTGACGTTCCATCCGCATCCTGCGGTGATCCTGCGGCCAGACAGCGCTCCGCTGCTCCTGACCGACATCGACCAGAAGATCGACCTCCTGGAACAGCTCGGGGTCGACACCGTGCTGGTGGTGCCCTTCGACGAGGTCCGGGCCGCCGAGACCGCCGAGGAGTTCGTCGAGAACGTGCTCGTCGATCTGATGGGGGCCAAGGCGGTGGTGGTCGGCCACGATTTCCATTTCGGGAAAGGTCGAGCGGGCAACGTCGAGTTGTTGATCGAACTGGGTCGCAAGAACGGTTTCGATGTGGAGGGACTGCAACTCCTTCCCCGGCCGGACGGGACGGTTGAATCGGTCTCGTCGACCGCCATCCGCCGAGCGCTGGCCGACGGCGAGGTGGCAACCGCCTCGAGGTTGCTCGGGCGCTATCACGAGATCCGGGGCCCGGTGGTCGAGGGTGACCAGCGGGGTCGGACGATCGGCTTTCCCACCGCCAACATCGCCGTCGCCCGAGATCTGGCCATGCCCGCCGACGGGGTCTACGCCGGCTGGTACCTTCGTCCGGACGGCTCGCAATGGCCGTGCGCCATCAACATCGGAAAGCGGCCGACCTTCTACCGTGACGCCGAGCACTCCCTGCTGGAGGCCCACCTGCTGGATTTCGACGGAGATCTGTACCACGAGCCGGCCCGGGTCCGTTTCGTCGAGCTGCTGCGATCCGAGCAACGATTCGACGGCATCGAGGCGCTCGCTGCGCAACTGCAGCGAGACATCGCCCGAGCGAGGGAGATCCTCGACCGTTCCTCACCCCAGTTCGGCTGACCCGGGTTCTCACCCCCGGTGTCGGCTGCAGCGGCGTCGGTGCAGGGTATCGACGTCAGCCAAGTGGCTGCTCGTGCATCTCCAGGTGGAGGAGATCCCCGACGTAGGGATTGGCTCGGGCCACGTCCTCATCCAGAGTCACCCCGATGCCAGGCGCGCTCGATGGGATGACGTAGCCGTCCTCCCATTGGATCGGTTCCACCAGCAACTCGGCGTGAAAGCCGGACCAGTCCTCGATGGCCTCGAGAATCAGGAAGTTGGGGCTGCAGACGGCCAGGGTGATGTTGGCCGCGGCCTCGATCGGGCCGCAGTAGAGGTGGGGGGCGATGTGGGCGTAGTGGGCCTCGGCCATGCCGGCGATCTTCTTTCCCTCGAGCAGTCCACCGACCCGACCCAGCGCGGGCTGGAGAATCGACGCCGCTCCCTGTTCCAACACCCTGCGGAACTCGTACTTGGTCGTCAGCCGCTCGCCGGTGGCCACGGGAATGGTGGTCGATGCTGCCACCTTGGCCATCTCCTCCGGCATCTCCGGCGGGGTCGGCTCCTCGAACCACAACGGATCGTACTGCTCCAGCCTGGCCGCCAACCGGATCGCCCCCGAGGCGCTGAATTGGCCGTGGGTACCGAACAGGATGTCGGCCCGGTTCCCGATCGCCTCCCGGATGGAGGACACCATGGCCTCGGCGAGGTCGAGGCGTTCCAGCGACGGCTGGCGGGGATCGAATGCCGAGTAGCCGCCCATCGGGTCGAGCTTGAGGCCGGTGAAGCCCCGATCGATGTACTCGACGGCTCGGGCCGCGGCAACCCCCGGTTCGGCGTAGACATCGGTGCCGGCATGGATGTCGACCCTGGAGTCAGCGGGGTAGAGGTAGGTGTAGGTTCGGATCCGCTCGTGGACCCGGCCCCCAAGCAGCTCGTAGACCGGTTTTCCTGCCGCCTTGCCGATGATGTCCCAGCAGGCGATTTCGATGCCGCTCAGCACCGAGACGAGCGAGAGGTCCGGGCGGGCCGAATAGCCACGGCTGTACGTCACCCGCCACAGGCGCTCGATGTGGTGGGGATCGGAGCCGACGACATGGCGCAAGCAGACGTCATCGATCATCGCCGCAACCACGTCGGGTGAGAAGGTGGCGGTGTAGACCTCGCCGTAGCCGACAATGCCGTCGGCGGTGACGAGCTTCACGAAGATGAAGTAGCGACCGCCCTTGTGGGGTGGGGGATTGCCGACGACAAAGCTCTCGAACGCAACGATTTCCATGGCGACAGTGTGCAGCGCAGTCGGATCTCGACCAACTCCGCCACCGTCGGGTGGTAGCACCGGCCGGCACAGCTACCCTTGGCACGGCTGTTGTACTCGTACCTCCACGCATCCGATGCGGTCGGACGATAACGATGGCAGGGCCCCAGGTCCCACACAACTGTTTCTTGCGATGCCATCAGATCGATCGGCCGCATACCGTTCAACAGGAGTTCCGATCATGAGCAAGCTGGCTGCCAACCTCCCCCCAAAGGGAGCCACCATCGCCAAGTACCAGAAGGCCGATGGCGACACCGGCTCGCCGGAGGTGCAGATCGCACTGGCCACCGATCGGATCAACCACCTGACCGAGCACCTCAAGATCCACAAGAAGGACTTCCACAGCCAGCGTGGCTTGTTGGCGCTTGTCGGCCGTCGCCGCCGCATGCTCGATTACCTGGCTGACATCGACGTCGAGCGGTACCGTTCGCTCATCGCAGAACTTGGCCTGCGCCGCTGAACACATCGGCGGCGATGTGGCCGAAATGTGGCGGCGAGGTGGCCTGCGATGTGGCGGCGAGGTGACGATGCACTGTCTGGTTGCCTGCGCCCCTGCGGGGTGGAAGTGATGCTAAGCAGTACTCGGTGCTGAAGCTCTACGTGAAACAGATGGTCGTCGACACGCCGCTCAGCCGGATCGGCCACCGGCTGCGGTGGATTTCACAGACCCCACAGCGCATGCGCCACCCCGAGCTCTGGGACCTCTACCTCGAGGACGGCCGCACCAAACTGGCCCTGGAAACCCTGATCGCCCCCGATGACAACTGCGTCGACGTCGGTGCGCACATCGGTTCGATGCTGGCCGAGATCCGCCGCCTGGCGCCCTGCGGATCCCATGTCGGGTTCGAGCCGACGCCGGCCAAGGCCAGGCTGCTGCGAAGGAAGTTCGGCGACGTCCGGATCGTCGAGGCGGCCACTGCTGAGGAGCCGGGCACGGCGTTGTTCTACGACGACCTGGATCGCCCCGGCTTCAGCGGCTTGCAGCGGCCCGTCGACGACTCGACGATCCGCAGCTACGAGGTGCGGTTGGTGACCCTCGACAAGGAGCTCGCCGACCGCGATCGAATCGACTTCCTCAAGATCGACGTCGAGGGTGCTGAGCTGTCGACCCTGCGGGGGGCTGAGGAGGTGCTCAGCAGGCACAAGCCGGCGATTCTCTTCGAGTGCGGACCGAGCAGCCAGCTTCAGAGGTTTGGATACGAGCGAGCCGATCTCTTCGACTTCCTCGCCGAGCGAGGGTACGACGTGTACTCGATGGTGGACTTCGTCTTCGGCCGCGACTCGATGACCAGGGAGTCGTTCGAGAAGGCAGGCACCTACCCGTACCGGGGTTTCAACTACCTGGCGTTGCCGGCCGGGACCAAGGTCGAGCGACTGCTGTAGTCGGCAGGTGCCGGGGGCAATGCTTCAGTGCCGGTGGTTCGAGCCGATGGTGCTGTGGGCGGCCTCGCTCGATCATGTATCGGCAGAGCCCGGAACGGCCAGGTCGCCGCTAGTATGTCACGAGGTGTGTGGAATCGACCCGCACCGAAAGAGGTAGGTCAGCTACCAGTTTCCGGCTCCTCAAGCCGAGTCAAGCCAAGGGCGGCGCCGCCGCCGCCGGGCACAGCGCCGTGTTTGAGTGGTCGAAATCTGGGATCTGGCCTGTCAAGTGAAGGCGAAGACACAGTCTCCGCCCGAGTGAAGGCGAAGACACAGTCTCCGCCCGAGTGAAGGCGAAGACACAGTCTGTCCTCGCCTGAATACCACGATGCGAACACAGTTCGCTGTGGCACCCAGGCACCGGCGAACGTCGCCGGGGCCACGACAACAGAAACCAGAGGAGTACCCCTTATGACGGAAGCAATTTCCGTTACCGGGTCCGTCACCGGTGGTGACGGACCAGAGCTGTACCTTGAGACCGGCAAATTGGCCGGGCTGGCAAACGGCTCGGTCGTCGCTCGCATGGGCGACACCAGCGTGCTGGTGGCCGCCACCGGCGCCAAGCACGTTCGAGACGGGATCGATTTCTTCCCGCTGACGGTGGACGTCGAGGAGCGTTCCTACGCCGCGGGCAAGATCCCCGGCTCGTTCTTCCGCCGTGAAGGTCGGGCCGCCGACACCGCGACCCTGACCTGCCGCCTGATCGACCGCCCGCTGCGGCCTTCGTTCCCCGAGGGCTACCGCAACGAGACCCACGTCGTGGTCACGGTCCTGTCGGCGGACCAGATCAACCCTCACGACGTTCTGGCCATCAACGGCGCCTCGGCCGCGCTCATGGTGTCCGACATCCCCTTCGACGGCCCGATCGGCGCCGTCCGCCTGGCCTACTCCACCGACGGTGAGTGGCTGCCGCACCCGACCTACCAGGAGGGCGACGAGTCGTCGTTCGAGATCGTGGTCGCCGGTCGGGAGCTGGAGAACGGCGACGTCGCGGTGATGATGGTCGAGGCCGGTGGCACCGAGACCTCGTGGACCAACTACGAGAACGGCGCCCCCAAGGTCGACGAAGCGGCCCTGGCCGACGGGCTGGAGCAGTGCAAGCAGTACATCAAGGAAGCCATCGCCCTGCAGCTCGAGCTGGTGGAGGCGGCCGGTGGTCGCCGGCCGTTCATGGACTTCCCGGTCCAGACCGACTACACCGATGAGCAGTACGCCGCGGTGGCCGCTGCGGCCGAGAGCCGCATGGCCGAGGTCATGAGCATCTCGGACAAGACCGAGCGGGGCGAGGCGGAGGACGCGCTGCGCGATGAGACCATTTCCGGACTCCTGGCCCAGTTCGCGGCCGACGACGAGGCGCTGGCCAACAAGCAGCTGAAGGCCGCCTTCCGGTCGCTCTCCAAGAACGTGGTTCGTCGTCGTATCGTCGAGGACGGGATCAGGATCGACGGTCGCGGCAACGCCGATCTGCGGCCGCTGTCGGCCGAGGTGGGCGTCCTGCCCCGGGTTCACGGCTCCGGTCTGTTCCAGCGGGGCGAGACCCAGGTCTTGAACATCACCACCCTTGGCATGAAGCGTATGGACCAGATGATCGACGGGATCGACCCGACCGATCGCAAGCGCTACATGCACCACTACAACTTCCCGCCCTTCTCCACCGGTGAGACCGGCTTCATGCGCGGACCGAAGCGCCGGGAGATCGGCCACGGTCTGCTGGCCGAACGGGCCCTCGTCCCGGTCATCCCCACCATGGAGGAATGGCCATACACCCTCCGTCTGGTCTCGGAGGTGCTGTCCTCCAACGGCTCGACCTCAATGGCCTCGGTGTGCGGTTCCAGCCTCTCGCTGATGGACGCCGGTGTGCCGATCAAGGCTCCGGTGGCCGGTATCGCCATGGGCCTGGTCTACGCCGAGGGCAAGTACACCACGCTGACCGACATCCTGGGCGCCGAGGACGCGTTCGGCGACATGGACTTCAAGGTCGCCGGCACATCGGAGTTCGTGACCGCGCTCCAGTTGGACACCAAGATCGACGGGATCCCCGCCGACGTCCTGGCCGACGCCCTCAACCAGGCCAAGGACGCCAGGCTCGAGATCCTCGAGGTCATGGCCGGCGCCATCGACCGTCCCCGTGATGATGTCCGCGAGGGCGCGCCGAAGATCATCAGCTTCGAGATCCCCGTCGACAAGATCGGTGAGGTCATCGGGCCCAAGGGCAAGGTCATCAACGCCATCCAGTCCGAGACCGGGGCCGACATCTCTGTCGACGACGACGGCGTGGTCGGGATCGTGTCCATCGCCGCCACCGACAAGGAGGTCGTCGACGAGGCAGAGCGCCAGATTCGGCTCATCCTCGATCCGCCGACCGCCGATGTCGGTGAGACCTACCCCGGCCGGGTGGTGAACATCACCAAGTTCGGTGCGTTCGTCAACATCCTTCCCGGCCGTGACGGCCTGCTCCACATCTCCAAGATCGGGCAGGGCAAGCGAATCGATCGGGTGGAGGACGTGCTGGAGCTCGGTCAGGAGATCGAGGTCGAGGTCGAAGACATCGACCCCAACGGCAAGGTGTCACTGAAGATCGCCGGCGACGAGAACGACTACACCAACGGCAACGGTGGTGGAGGTCGTGATCGCGACTCGGGTCGGGGCCGGGATTCCGGCCGCGGTCGAGGTCGGGACCGGGACCGGGACTCAGGGCGGGGTGGTACCGCCACTGCGACCCGGGAGCCTCGAACCGATGACTCGGTCGCCATGTCCTTCGAGGACAGCTTCGAGGTCGAGGGTTTCGGCGATCTGGGCCCCGAAGGTGCTCCGGTCGTACCAGACGACGATCGTGGTGGCCGCCCCCGTGGCGGCGGTGGTGGTCGAGGACGAGGCCGGGGCCGTGGTCGCGGCCGGGACTAGGACCGATTGAAATCCGAAGACGGTAGGCAGCGGGGAGATCCATCCGGGTCTCCCCGCTGCGTATCCGGGAGCAGCCCGAACGGGTTGTGCTCATCTTGAAGCGAGAAGGGGGAAGTCTGGTGGCAACGCGGGTTGGAGTGTTCGGCGTCGGTGGGCGCATGGGGACAGCGGTGGCGCACGCCATCGCCGCCGAGCCCGATCTGGAGTTGGTTGCGGCCATCGACCCGTCGTACGAGGGGATCGACGTCGGCGAGGTCACCGGCGTCGCCGGAGGTCACTTCCCGGTGTCATCGCGGGCCGAGACCATCGTCGAGAACGGCGTCGAGGTCATGGTGGACTTCACCCACCTCGATGCGGCACGATCCAACCTCCAGGTCTGTGCGGCCAACGGCATCCATGCGGTGATCGGGACCTCCGGATTCAACGAGTCCGACTACGCCGAGATCGGCGAGCTGTTCACCCGTTCGGCCTGCCTGATCGCCCCGAACTTCGCCATCGGTGCGGTCCTGATGATCCGTTTCGCCGAGATGGCTGCGCCCTATTTCGACACCGCGGAGATCATCGAGCTGCACCACGACAGCAAGGTCGATTCCCCGAGCGGCACCGCGGTGTCGACGGCCGAGCGGATGGCCACCGCCAGATCGGAATGGGGGGACGATCCAACGACCTCGGAAACGATCGTCGGTGCCAGGGGGGCGAAGGGTCCGGCCGGCATCCCGATCCACTCGGTGCGCATGCGGGGCATGACCGCCCACCAAGAGGTGATCCTCGGAACAACGGGCCAGACCTTGAGCATCCGCCACGACTCGATCGACCGGTCGTCGTTCATGCCGGGGGTGGTCATGGCGGTCCGCCGGATTTCGAGCCTGGAGGGCCTCATCGTCGGACTCGACAAGATTCTCGACTGAAGGGACCGCCGAATCCAGAGGGTCGGCCGAGCCAGACAGGGCTACAACGGCTGGTCCGGATCCTGCTCGACGGGCCGCTGTCTGGCCACCTCGGCACCTCGGCCGGACTCGTCGCCCCCCGTTTCGGTCGGGCCGGCGTCGGCGTCTGCAGACGACGAGCCGTTGTCGTTCGGCGCAGAGCCGTCCTCGTCGCCGTCCTCGTTGGCCAGATCGGTCAGGGTTCGCAGCTCCGAGTTCTCGCCTCGGAACTCGCTGAAGAGCGTCCAGACGACGGCGATGGCCGAGATGATCAGGACCGGCGTGCGGTAGCGGGCAATGAAGTCGACGATGCCCTGCAGCGGTGACTCGAAGACCTCGCCGAGCTGACGGATCAGGATCAGGCGGGCGACCGTGCCGCTGAGGTTCAAGGCGATGAACGTCCGCAGCCGGACGCCGGTGGCGGCCGAGAGGGCACAGATGACGTTGTTCGGAGCGGCGAAGATCAGCGGGTAGGACGCCTTGCGGAAGAAGCTCTCGCCGTCCCGCACGAACGGACCGTAGGTCTTGCTCTTTCGCTCCACCCACTTCAGAGCCCGGTCGCCGTACCAGAAGCCGAGCAGGTAGTAGAGCGGGTCCGAGACGACGAGCCTGACGAAACCGATGACGTAATAGGTGGTCGGCCTCCAACTGGTTCGTGGCCAGGGCCAGGTTCCGGTTTCGAGGGTTGAGGGCGATGAGCCAGGCCGGATGCTTGTCGACGAATTCGGCCAGCGCCAGATCGCCCGCCAGAGCCAGTGCCTGTGAAACGATGACCAGACCGATTGTCAGGCGGACGACGGCCTGCCGCGGTGGTCTGCCCCGTTCCAATCTCACCTCTGCGATTCTGGCAGGCTTCAGGCCACAAGCGATGGCCGGCCGCCAGAAAGTCCGATTTCTCGATCACCGGACCCGGGCCGTCGACCCCGATCGAAGGGCCGGTCCCCGGTCGCGCTACCGTTCATGGGATGACCGGTGATTGGCGCTTCGCCCGACGACCGTTCTGGATCTTCTCCCACTTCTTCGCTGTCGCCGTTGTCGGCTCCTTCGTCGCCTTCGGATTCTGGCAACTGGATCGACTCGACACCCGTCGGGAGTCCAACCGCCTCATCGAGGACCGGATCGACCAGCAGATCGAATTGGTCGGTGCCCCCGATGGCGGGCCGGACGGGTCGTCGCTCGACTACCAGGCGGCGACGGCGACGGTGCGCTATCTCGAAGACGACTTCGTCCGAGTGGTCAACCGTTCGCAGGGGGGTACGGCCGGGGAGTACGTGGTGGCCATCGTCGAGTTGGCGGACGGATCATTGCTGGCGGTCAATCGTGGATTCGTGCCGAGCAACGCAGCGGTGGAGCTCGAACCGGTTCCCGAGCAGGCTGTCGAGGTCTCCGGTTGGCTGCGGGCATCGGTCACAAGGGGCTCGATCGGGGCCACAGACATCGGCCAGGGCCTTCGGCTCCCTCGCCTCGACACCGAGCAGGTCGCGGCCAGACTGGGGGCGCCGCTGCCACCGGTGTGGCTTCAGCTCGCCCCCGGCGACGGCACCGGTCTTGTCACGTTCCCCGACCCGGTGCCGTTGCCACCGCTGGATGAGGGCCCGCACCGCGGCTACGCCATCCAGTGGTTCACCTTCGCCACCATGGGCGTGCTGTTCTACCTGGCGCTGCTGCGGCGTCAGGCCGGCGGCAACGAGCCCACCGCCCATCCGCCATCCGAGCCGGCAGTCGAGCCGCAGCCGGGAGTCGGGCTGATGGCCGACGCTCGGGCCGATCGCCCGGTCGATGCATCGGCCGGCTCCGACCCCGATCGCCCGGTCGATGCATCGGCCGGCTCCGACCCCGATCGATCCCCGCCCTCCTCGGTCCGAAGGGCCGCAGAAGCTTGAGCCGATGCTAGGGAGCAGCATCTCGGGCCCCCTTCGGGTGCCTTCGAGTTCCCGGGAACCCTTGGGGTTCCTGGCGAACGTCGCCCGCTCGACGGAGGTGCCCCCAGGGTCGATTCTGCCGCAGAAGCTTGAGTCGAACCGCCTGCTAGGCTCGTCTCACCTATGGTGTCGTCACCCCTGGACCTTCGGGTCCTCCACGGTCTCCGGCTGAAAGGTCTCGTCGATACGCCGTTTCTGGCCGAGCTGGTCGAGGCCGACATCGGCGACGTCGAGAGCCTGCTGGAACTGGCGGTTGCCGATGGTTTCGTGAAACACCGCACCGGGGGCCGTTCCGGATGGTCGCTCACCGACGAGGGTCGCAAGGAGCAAGAGCGACTGCTCGCAGTGCAACTCGATGAGGCCGAGCGCCGAGCCGACGTCCAGTCCGCCTATCGCCGCTTTCTGGCCCTCAACGGTCGGCTGCTGCAGATCTGCACCGATTGGCAGGTCATCGACGGCGCCAAAGGCACCCTGAACACCCACGATGACCCGGCATACGATGCAGGGATCGTGGCCCAACTGATCGACATCGATCGCGCCGTGCAGCCGATCTGTGCTGAGCTTGGCGGCTGGATCGATCGCTTCGACCACTACGGCCGACGATTCTCGACGGCACTGGCCGGAGTCGTCGCCGGTGAGATCGACTGGTTCACCAAGCCGACGATCGACTCCTACCACACGGTGTGGTTCGAACTCCACGAGGACCTGCTGGTCACGCTCGGAATCGACCGGGCGTCCGAGAGAGCCTAGAAAAGAGAAGACAGATGGCAAGATTTGGTACGGTGCTCACCGCCATGGTCACCCCGTTCGACGAGAACGGAAACCTCGACCTCGAAAGGGCCCAGAAGCTTGCCAAGTACCTGGTGGCAAACGGCAACGACGGCATCGTGGTTGCCGGCACCACCGGCGAATCCCCGACGATCAGTTACCAGGAGCAGCGGGACCTCATCATGGCCGTCCGGGAGGCCGCTCCCGACGCGTCACTGGTGGCCGGGGCCGGCAGCAACGACACCCGGACCTCGGTCAAGAACACCGAGATGGCGACCGAGGCCGGCGCCGACGGGATTCTCAGCGTCACTCCCTACTACAACCGCCCGTCCCAGGCAGGGCTGCTCGAGCACTTCCGGGCCTCTGCGGCGGCCACCGAGCTGCCGATCATGCTCTACGACGTCCCGGGGCGAACCGGCCGCAAGATCGAGACCGCGACCATCGTCGAACTGTCCCAGGTCGACAACATCGTGGCCCTGAAGGACGCCGCCGGCGACCCGGCCGAAACCGCCAACCTGATCGCCAAGCTACCCGAGGGGTTTGAGGTCTACTCGGGCGACGACAGCCTGACCCTGCCGTTCCTCTCCGTCGGGGCGGTCGGTGTGATCGGCGTGGTGACCCACTACGTCGGCCGGGTCATGGCCGACATGATCGCCGCATACAACGATGGTCGAGTCGTAGAGGCGATGAAGCTGAACCAGCGGATGCTGCCGGCGTTCGCCCACTTCGGCTACGACGACGCCCCCAGCCCGGTGCCGACCAAGTCGATGATGAACATGCTCGGCGTGCTCGTCGGCGACTGCCGGCTCCCGATGGGCCCGGCCCCGGCCGACATGGACACCAGATCGAAGGCGGTACTGACCGCCCTCGAACTGGTGGCAGCCTGATGGCCTCCCCGGTACGGGTCTCGTTTCTCGGTGGTCTTGGCGAAATCGGCCGCAACTGCGCCGCGGTCGAGGTCGACGGTCGGATCATGCTGATCGACTGCGGCCTGATGTTCCCCGATTCGGACACCGCCGGTGTCGATCTCGTCCTGCCAGACTTCACCTACCTGCGGGAGAACGCCCATCGGATCGAAGGGGTGGTGGCGACCCACGGCCACGAGGACCACATCGGCGCCCTCAGCTACCTGCTGGAGGAAGTGCCGCTGAAGATCATCGGTTCAGCGCTGACCATCGGGCTGGCCAAGAACCGGATCGGGGAGCGAGGGGTCACGGACCAGGCGTCGTTCATCGAGGTGAGCGACAACGACCGCATCCAGGTCGGACCGTTCGACATGGAGTTCTTCCCCGTCACCCACTCGGTGCCCCACGGCTTCGCAACCGCCTTCCACACCCCGCAAGGCGTGCTGCTCCACAGCGGTGACTTCAAGCTCGACATGACCCCGGTCGACTCCCGGTTGACCGACCTGGCCGGCCTCGGCCATCTGGCAAAGGAGGACGGCGTCCGGCTCTTCCTGTGTGACTCGACGAACGCCGAAGAGGCCGGTTTCTCGGCCTCGGAAACGTCGATCGGACAGTCGATCCAGGACCTGTTCCGGGCCAGGGACGGCCGGCGGATCATCATCGCCTGCTTCGCCAGCCACATCCACCGGGTTCAGCAGATCGCCGATGCGGCGATCGCCTCCGGTCGGACGATCGCCACCCTCGGCCGCTCCATGAACAACAATGTGGCGCTGGCCCGGCAGATGGGCCTGTTGCGAATCCCCGACGCCAAGCTCCGAGACATCGAAGACGTCGAGGACATCCCGGATGCCGAGCTGTGTGTGATCTCCACCGGTTCGCAGGGCGAGCCGCTTTCGGCCTTGGCCAGGATGGCGAGTGGCGACAGCAAATGGCTGTCGATTCGCGACGGTGACTGCGTGATCCTGTCGTCACACCCGATCCCCGGTAACGAGATGGGGGTCACCAGGGTCATCGACGGCCTGGTCCGCCGGGGGGCCGAGGTGGTGCACTCGGCGACGGCCAGGGTCCACGCCACCGGCCACGCCAAGGCCGAAGAGCTGCGGGTCATGCACTCCATCGTGCAGCCGGAGTGGTTCATCCCCGTCCACGGCGAATACCGCCACATGGCCGAGCACGCCAGGATCGCCACCAGGATGGGTCTGGCGGCAGACAAGGTCTTGATCTGCTCCGATGGTGATTCGGTGGTGCTGAGCGACAGCGGGCTCAAGCGGGGTGAGGACATCCCGGCCGATTACATCTACATCGCCGGCAGTGTTGGTGCCCTCGACGAGAACGTGCTGTTCGAGCGCCGCATCCTCGGCCAGGACGGCTTCGTCATGGTGGTGGTCCCATTGTCGATCGTCGGCCCGAACGCCGAAATGATCCGCGAGCCCGAGGTGATCAGCCGGGGCTGGGTCGATGGCCCGGAGGGCGACGAGTTGCGGAAAGAGGCGACGCTGCTGGTGCGGGAGGCGGTCGAGGACGCGCTGGCCGCGGGCAAACGCAACAGGCAGGATTTCGAGCGGGCCGCCCGTCGGACCCTGGGGCGCTTCATCAACAAGCGGACAAGGCTTCGGCCGATGGTGGTCCCGGTGGTACTCGGGGCCCACGAGGGCGAGGACAACGACGAGTAACGGCCGAGAATGCACCGATGGAGCGGGTTTTCGGCCCGCTCCCTCCCAAGGCGGCGGTTAGGCGCTAATCTGGTCGACACTGTGGCAACATCAACTCGGAACACATCAGGTTCCGGTCGAGGGGCTACGGGCGGACGGAAACCGGTACGCAAGAAATCCGCAAAGCGTCGCGCCCAAGAGGACCGTAGAGACATCATGGCCCTGGCCCTCCTGGCTTTCGGTGTGATCCTCGGTCTCGGTCTCTACACCGGCACGACAGGCATCATCGGTCGGGGTCTGACCACCGCCAGCGGCGCCATCTTCGGTCTGGCCCGGTATCTGGTGCCATTGTGTCTCCTGGCCGGCGGCTGGATGGTCCTGCGGAGCAAGAAACGCACTCGCCGCAAACCGGCCCCACTGAGCGACCGGGCCATGAACGCCGCACCGTGGGTCGCTGTGTTCATCGCCGGCTTCTGCATCCTCGATCTGATCGGTGGCAGGCCGCACTGGCAGTCGCCGGTTGAGGAATTGAGCGGTGCCGGTGGCTGGACCGGCGTCTGGCTCGGCGGCACGATCGAGCGATATCTGGGGTTGGTCGGCGAGATCGCCGTCACCGTGGTGCTGATGATCAGCGCCGCCATCCTGCTGACGTCGATGTCGCTCGGGACCGCAGCCGATTCGCTGGCCGACCGGGTCGGAATGCTGTTCGCCACGTTGCGAGGCGCCCGGCCGGGGCGGCTCCGCCTTGGCCGCACAGCCGCAGCGGGAGGCCAGCAAACCGGCGGCAAGCAGAACACCCGCCGGCCGAAGGGCCTGGCTTCGATGTTCGAGGACGATCCGGGCGATGCTCCACCGACCGGGGACGGCCCGGCCGATGACCTCTACATCGACCTCCGCAAACCGGAAGCGCCGGCAGCAGGCGCCGAGGCCCTGGTCGACGGCGACCCGCCAGCCGATCGCCTCGCCGTCCCGCCGACCGGAGGCTGGGCCGACGGGCCCGCACCGGAGCCGGTCATCGAGGTGCCCCAGACGTCGGTTGTCGAAGGCATGGCGGTGGCCGCACCCCAGCCGCCCCATGGAACGTGGCACCTGCCGACCATGGACCTGCTGGATCGGACCGAAGCCCAAGACGTCGACCGGGCGTCGGTCGAGAAGACCGGCAGGCAGCTTGAGCACGCGCTGGCCGAGCACGGTGTCGAGACCAGACTGATCGGTGTGGTGGTCGGCCCCACCGTCAGCCGCTTCGAGCTCGAGCTGGGGCCCGGGGTCAAGGTCAGCCGGGTCACAACGCTCCACAAGGACATCGCCTACGCCATGGCCACCCCGGACGTCCGGATCCTGGCTCCGATCCCCGGCAAGCAGGCCATCGGTGTCGAGGTGCCGAATGTCCGCCGTCAGATGATCACCGTCGGTGACCTGCTGGTCTCGGAAGAGGCGAGCCAGTCGGTCCACCCCCTCGAGGTGACCCTCGGCCGCGACATCACCGGCAAGACGATCATGGCCAACCTGGCGGCCATGCCCCACCTGCTGGTGGCCGGTCAGACCGGTTCCGGCAAATCGAGCTGCATCAATTCGATGCTGACCTCGATCCTGATGCGGTCGACCCCCGATCAGGTCCGGTTGATCCTGGTCGACCCCAAGCGGGTCGAGTTGACGCAGTACGAGCGTTTGCCCCACCTGCTCACCGAAGTGGTCACCGACCCGAAGAAGGCGGCAAACGCGCTGGCCTGGGCGGTCCGGGAGATGGAGCGGCGCTACGACCTGTTGAGCGAGGTCGGCGTCCGCGATCTCAACGGCTACAACAAGGCGGTCGACGAAGGTCGATTCGACCCCAGGATCGGCCACGACGGAGAATCGACCGAGTACCAGCGGCTCAGCTACATCGTGGTGGTCCTGGACGAGCTGGCCGACCTGATGATGGTCGCGGCCAGGGACGTCGAGGAATCGATCTGTCGGATCGCCCAGAAGGCAAGGGCGGTCGGGATCCATCTGATCATCGCCACCCAGCGGCCGTCGACCAACGTGATCACCGGCCTCATCAAAGCCAACGTGCCGGCCCGATTGGCGTTCGCGGTGTCCAGCCTCACCGACAGCAGGGTCATTCTCGACCAGCCCGGTGCCGAGCGACTCGTCGGCCGGGGCGACGGCCTGCTGAACGACGGCACCACCAGCAGCCCGACCCGGTTCCAGGGGGCGTGGGTCACCGAAGAGGAAGTCTCGGCCATCGTCGAGCACTGGATCCAGCAGGCTCCCGAGGTCCACTACGACTCCCGGGTCCTCGGCGACGACGGCGCCGGTGATGCGTCCGACTTCATCCCCGGCGGCTCCACCGGCGATGAGGGCGACGACGATCTGCTGTTGCAGGCCATGGAGCTGATCGTGCGGTCCCAGCTCGGATCGACCTCGATGCTCCAGCGCAAGTTGCGGGTCGGGTTCGCCAGAGCCGGCCGGTTGATGGATCTGTTGGAGGAGCGGGGAGTGGTTGGACCTTCGGTCGGTTCCAAGGCCAGGGAAGTCCTGATGAGTGCCGATGACCTGGACGCCGGCCGGTGGCCAGGTGCCGCCCCGCCCGCCGCCTCCGGTGCCCGCGGTGGCGGTCTGTCCGGTGGTGTGGCTGCGCCGCGCCCGTCGCCGAGTCACGGGAGCCAGCCGGCGCTGTCCTCCCCGGCCCTGCCGACCCGCCAGGATCCGCCCCCCCGAGCACAACCCGGTTCGAACCAGGACGGGCCGGACGCCACAGCGACGCAACCGGGGCCGGTGGATCCGAAACCGAAGCAACGGCGCAAGACCCTGGCCGACATACCCAATCCGGAGCCGGTCCGGATCCCGGAGCGGCGACCGAAACCGGCTCCCACGATTGCCGGTCGGGTTCCCGGGGTCGACCCCACCAAGCTCGATCCGAACCTCGGTCCCGACCCCCAGCTCGGCATCGAGAAGACCCGTGCGTCCGAACGGGACCCGGGCACCGCGGCGACGCCGGACACCGGTACGGGAATCGAGGAGCCGCCGGTCTCGGTGCCGAACCTGCGGGTGGTGGAGGACCTCGATCCCGATGCCTTCGAGCCCGATCCGATGCCGTTCGACATCGACGCCGAGGACGACGGCGGGACCGGCACCGATCACCTCCAGGGTGGAGGTGGCATCGGTGATGGGGACCATCTCGGCGATGAGGATGAGCTGGACGACGACCCGGACGACGAGGACTTCGCCGGGGATTTCGACCCCGCCTTGGCGCCACCCCCCGGGTACCGGTCCCCCGACTGACGCCCGCAGCAAAGGTTCGGGGGCTGCTCAGGTCAGCCGGGGAGGTCGAACGCCGGGGACCGCCGCTCCATCCATCGATCCGGGTGGTCCAGCGATGTGAGGCCATGTTGCCGGTACAGGCGGTGGGCGTCGGCCGTTGCCGACAACAGGCGACGGACGGGGGCCACATCGGGGTGCTCGAGCACAGCGCCCAGCATCGCCTTACCCAGCCCGTTGCCCCGGTGGTCGCCGAGCACGGACACGTCGCACACCCAACCGAATGTGGCCCCGTCGGTCGGCACCCTGGTGAGCCCGACCTGGGTGCCGTCCGGGGCCAACAGCCCGAAGGCCAGGCTGTTGTCGATCGAGGTTCGTATGACATCGGCCGGCCGCCCGGCCGCCTAGTACGACTCGCCGCTGAGGAAGGCGGTGATCATCTCAGGGCGAGGGTGTTCGGTCTTGCAGTGTTCGGTCTTGCAGTCGGCCGAGGCCTGTAACCTCCCACGGTGGAGTTCCTCACCGAGCCCAGCCTGCCGGTCGCCCTCATCGAGGTTGCGGTCGGGATTGTCTTCCTGGCCAGGGCGGCCGACGAGTTCGTCGAAGGTGCGGCAAACGTGGCCAACGCACTCCGGGTCTCGCCGGTGGTTATCGGAGCGGTCATCGTCGGCTTCGGTACCAGCACCCCCGAGTTGTTGGTTTCCGGTATCGCCTCCTCCAACGGCGACCTCGACCTCGGTGTCGGCAACGTCGTGGGCAGCAACGTGGCAAACCTGACCCTGGTCCTGGGCGCTGCGGCGTTCATCGTGCCGCTCTTCGTCACCCCCGGGATTCTCGCCAGGGAGGCCCCGCTGTCGTTGCTCAGTGTCCTGCTCTTCGCGTTCTTCACCATCGACGGCCTGGCCAGATGGGAGGGTTTCGTTCTGCTGGCGGCCTTGGCCCTGGCCCTGACCTGGATCATCGTCGGCGGTCGGACGCCGGTGACGGCCAACATTCACCTCGACGGCGGGGGCTCGACGTCCAGCCAACTGCTTCGGACCCTGGTCGGACTGGTCGGGACGGTGCTGGGTGCCCAGTTCCTGGTGTGGGGAGCGGTTGCCCTGGCCGACGAGTTGGGCATCACCGGTGGACTTGTCGGGTTCACCCTGGTGGCGGTCGGCACCTCGTTGCCGGAGTTGGTGACAGCGGTGGTGGCGGCCCGCAAGGGCGAGACCGAGTTGATACTGGGCAACCTGCTGGGGAGCAACCTGTTCAACAGCCTGGCGGTCGGAGGGGCCATCGCCACGATCGGTGCCGGGCCGATCAACGACCGTGGCCTGGCCACCGTCGGTGTCATCGGGATGGCGTTCGTGGCCTTCTCCGCCTGGGCGTTCATGGTGACCAGAAAGCGGGTCCATCGATTGGAAGCGGTGTTCCTGATCACCGCCTGGGTGGTCTCGGTGGCGTTGATGGCCGGCGATTCGACGGCGGCGGCGGACGACGATTGGCCGTTGACCACCATGTCTGCACCACCATCGACCACCAGAGCGCGGATCGACTCGACTTTGGCCCCCCGACGGTCCATCATTCGCTGTGTAGTCGCCAATCGTCCTCGCCGATTACCCGCCTGGTGTTCGTTGCGTATCCTCTATGAGGCGGCCACCGATGGCCGATGGTTGAGTTCGCCGATCAGCCCCGACCACCGACTCGCCCTGCGAGTTTGAGAGACTGGAGCTCATGTTGCCAAAGTCGAAGCAAGCAGCAGCGATCGAAACGACGGTGCTGGCCAGCGATCTCCGCTTCCCCGAAGGCCCGATCTGGTTGACCGATGGCTCGATCCTCCTGGTGGAGATCGCTCGCGGCACCCTGACCAGGGTCTCCCCCGAAGGCGACGTCGAAGTCGTCGCCGACTTGCGGGGCGGACCGAACGGGGCTGCGGTGGGGCCCGACGGCAAGATCTACGTCTGCAACAACGGTGGCTTCGTGTGGCATGAGGTCAATGGCATGACCGTGCCCGGCCACCAGCCGGACAACTACACCGGCGGCAAGATCCAGCGGGTCGACGTCGAGACCGGCGAGGTCGATGTCCTATACGACGAGGTCGGCGGGATCATGTTGCGGGGGCCGAACGATCTGGTGTTCGACTCCGCCGGCGGGTTCTGGTTCACCGACCACGGCAAGGAGCGGCCGCGCCAGCGAGATCGTGGCGGCCTGTACTACGCAAAGGCCGACGGCTCGCAGATCACCGAAGTGGTGTATCCCCTCGATGCTCCGAACGGGGTCGGCCTGTCGCCCGACGAGGACATGCTCTACGTGGCCGAGACCCACCAGGGACGGCTCTATCAATGGCCCCTGTCCGGCGCTGGCGAGATCGCCGGCTATTTCGGCCCCGAACATCGGGGGACGGTGTTGGCCGACCCCGAAGGTGGCCCGCTGTTCGATTCGCTGGCCGTCGACTCATTGGGCAATATCTGCGTGGCAACCATCCGCAATGGTGGCATCACCATCATCACTCCCGATGGCGCCTACCGCCACGTTGCGTTCGACGATCCGGTGACGACCAACATCTGCTTCGGGGGCCCGGATCTGCAGACGGCGTTCGTCACCCTGTCGGGGACCGGACGCCTGGTGTCGCGGCGATGGGAGATCGGCGGCCTACCGCTGGCCTTCGAGCGCAGCTGGCCATGATGGTCCGCCGGGGCATCGGCGGAACCTTGCTGTTGATCTTGTGGCTCGGCTCGGTCAGCGCGGCCGGGGCCCACACCGATCTGCTCCAGGGGTCGCCCGGGCCCGCCCAACGGGCCGGCGGTACCGTCGACTTCGTCGATCTGGTGTTCTTCGAACCGGTCAGCAACGCGGTGGTCACGGTGGAGGATCCGAACGGCGAATCCATTGTCGGTTCGATGGTCCAGGCCGATGGTCAGATCATCCGATTCGAGATGCCGCCACTGACCGAGACCGGGCGGTACATCGTCCGCTACACGATGGACTCGGCCGACGGCGACGACACCGAGGCCGCCTACTTCTTCACCTACCAACCCGACGCCACGCAACCCGCCAGGCTCGGCGCCCCCGACCTTCCCGACAACACGACCAGCACGGTCTCCATCGTGTCGGCGGTGGTGTTCCTGTTGTGCCTCATCGGCTTGGTCATGATCTTCCTCACCAGGCTCGAACGGCGTCGGGCGGCCGCCGTGACCGGTGATCGCTCTGTACCCTGGGAGGGTGGCTGAGCTGTACTGGATCGAGACTTTGGGGTGCCCGAAGAACCAGGTCGACTCCGACAAGCTGGTCGGAACGATGGTGGCAGACGGCATGGCGCCCGCCACTCGCCTCGAGGATGCAGACCTGGTGGTTGTCAATACGTGCGCCTTCATCGAACAGGCTCGTCAGGAGTCGATCGACACCATTCTCGAGCTGGAGCAGGCCAGACGGCCCGACGCCGAACTGGTCGTGACCGGTTGCCTGGCGGAACGTCATGGCGACGAGCTGGCCGAGGCGCTGCCGGAGATCGACCGTGTGGCGCCGTTCGGGGTTCCGGTGAGCCTCGGGTCGACCCGGTCCGGGTCGGCGTCCCGCCGGTCGCGATTCGATCTGCTGGAGTTGCCACGGCCGGTCTCGGCTGTGCCGTGGGCCTATGTGAAGATTGCCGAGGGCTGTGACCGGAACTGCGGCTTCTGCGCCATCCCGAGCTTCAGGGGCAAGCAGCGGTCCCGCTCCATCGAGTCGATCCTCGACGAGGTCGATCGGCTGGAGGTGCAGGAGGTCGTGCTGGTCGCTCAGGACCTGGCGGCCTACGGTCGCGACCAGGGCCGGGGGAGCCGCAGGATCGTGCCCCTGATCGAGCAGGTGGCGCAACGGGTCAGCTGGGTGCGGTTGCTGTACCTCTACCCGTCGGACCTCAACGACGAACTGATCGACACGGTGTGCCGATCCGGTGTGCCCTATTTCGATCTCTCGCTCCAGCACGTGTCGCGGCCGCTGCTGCGAGCCATGCGCCGATGGGGGAGCGGGGAGCAGTTCATCGACCGGATCGAGGACATACGCGGTCGGGAGCCGGCCGCCACGTTCCGATCGAACTTCATCGTCGGCTATCCCGGCGAGACCGAGCAGGACCACGATCGACTGCTGTCCTTCGTCGAGGAGGCCAGGCTCGACTGGTGCGGCTTCTTCGCCTACTCGGAGGAGGAGGGGACCTACGGGGCCGGCCTCGACGGCAAGGTTCCCGCAACGCTGCGCGACGAACGATTGGCCGAGCTGCGAGCCCTCCAGGATCGGATCACCGCCGAGAAGCGGGACGCCATGATCGGGCGTCGGCTGCCGGTACTGGTCGATCGGCCCGGGATCGCCCGGTCGCCTGCCGAGGCGCCGGAGATCGACGGCATCATCACGGTGCCGGACGTCCTGCCGGTCGGTCGATTCGCCACCGTGGAGGTGGTCGGCGCCGAGGGTCCGGATCTGGTTGCGGTGGCCGCCAACGAGTGGCCGATCGCCGCTGGGCTCCCTGAGGCTGTACCGCAGGTTCCGGTCGGCCGGTCCGACACGTCCGGAGAACCCCCTTTGGCCCCTCCGGAACCGACGGTGGCACCGGTGTGAACTCGGCCGCCGAAGTCAGCTTCATCGGTACCTCCCGTTGGTCGCGGGCGGCCAACTCGCTGACCGTTCTGCGGATCACGTCGGCCCCGGTTCTGGCGTTGCTGGTCCTGGCCAAGAACCCGTGGTGGCTGACGTTCTGGTTCGGCTGGTTCCTCGGCGCCACGGACTACCTCGACGGCCAACTGGCCAGGCGGGCCGCGCCGACCAGGGTCGGTGCATTTCTCGACCCCTTGGCCGACAAGGTCGTCGTCCTGTTGGTCGGCTACGCCCTGGTCTGGGTCGACCGCTTCGGCTGGGTGCCGGTCACGATCATCGCCGTTCGCGAGGTGGCGATCATCATCTACCGCAGTCACTGGGGGCGTCGGGGGCTTGCCATTCCCGCTCGCCGTTCCGCGAAGTACAAGACGCTGGTCCAGGGGGTGGCACTGGCGGCCGCCATGTGTCCGGCCCTCGACGACGCGCTGTGGGTTGCCGATGGGTTGCTCTGGATCGCCGTGGGGTTCACCCTCGTGACCGGCATGCAGTACGCAACCGACGGCCGCGGCGCCCTACGGACCACCGGCGAGAGATAGCCGGACTTGGTTCACCATCGCCGCGTCGGCCGATCGGCCTGGCTGCTCGCCGTCGTCGTCGGCTGCTGTGCGCTCATGGCGGGCTGCATCAGCGGCGACGTCGACAGCGCTGGAGGTTCCGACGGTGCAGGCGATGGCTCGGCGCCGACCGTCGGGTCAGAATCGCTGGACGAGGTGGCCGGTGGCGGTTCCGCCGACGGTTCGGATGGCACCGGTCGCTCTTCGGACGGAGGGGCCGCGGTACCGGACAGCCCCGTGATCGACGCCGAGTTCGTACCGGGACCCTGTCGATTCCAACCGCCCGAGGGCTACAGCCCCCGTTGCGGGATCGTGGCGGTCCCCATGGACTGGGATCGGGCCGAGGGCGAGGTCGAGCTGGCGGTTGCGGTCTTCGCCTCCACCACCGAGGCACCAGCCGACGATCCGGTGATCTACCTCGACGGCGGCCCCGGCTCCCATGCCCTCGACACCATCGAGTTCTCGGTGGAGGAGTTCCTGGAACCGTTGTTGGCCAGAGGCGACGTGGTGTTCTTCGATCAGCGAGGCGCCGGCCGATCGACCCCCCACCTCGACTGCCCGGAGACGGCATCGGTCAACCGGAGGGTCGAGGACGACCCGGCTCTCGACGACGACGAGGCGACGGTGGCGTTCCGTGCCGCCCTCGGCCGGTGTCGGCAGCGGCTGGTCGACGCCGGGATCGACCTCACCGACTACAACTCGATCAGCAACGCCCACGACGTGGAGGCGATCCGCATCGCCCTCGGCTACCGGCGTTGGAACCTGTTCGGCATCTCCTACGGCACCAAGCTCGGGCTCGAGGTGTTGCGCCGCCATCCCGGGGCGATCAGAGCGGCGGTGCTCGACTCGGTGTACCCGCCCCAGGTCGACTCGGTGCTCGAGAACCCGTCGACCTTTGTGGCCAGCTACGAAGCGGTGATCGCCGCCTGTGCCGACGAACCGGCATGCGGGGCCGACGGTGACCTGGCCGATCGGGTCCGGGCGCTGGTTGCCCGCTACGAGGCCGACCCGGTGGAGGTCGAAGTCCGTGATTGGATCGCCGACGAGCGGGACGACGTCTTCGTCACCGGCGAGACCATCGTCGAGATCATCGTCGGGTCCCTGTACACGCCGTCCCAGTTCACCGACCTCCCGGAGCTGGTCGCCGAGTTGGAGCGGGGTGAAACCGCCGCCGTCTCCACCTTCCTCAGCCAGGATCGCACCACCGAGCGGTTCTTCAGCAACGGCATGTTCTTCGCCATCGCCTGCAACGAGGAGGTCAGCTTTGCTGATCGCAGCGAGGTGGCGGCCGCTCTGCCTGCTGACCCTTTCGGTCTCGGGGACGACTTCGACTTCGCCTCCAACACCGGGAACCTGGCGTTCGGCACCTGCGAGGCGTTCGACAGCGGCACGGCCCCCGAGCTCTCGAACCAACCGGTCACCAGCGACGTGCCGACGCTGCTGCTGGCCGGGGTCTACGATCCGGTGACCCCGGTCGAGTGGGCCGAGCGGGCCGCAACCACCCTCGGCCGGTCGCAGCTGGTGGTCGGGCCCTACGCCTCCCACGGTGTCTCCGGCGGTGCCTGCGGCATTTCGATCGTGGTCGCCTTTCTCGACCGTCCCGCCGATCGCCCCGATGATCGTTGCCTGTCCGAGGAGCCGCTGCGGTTCGTGGCCCCGCCCACATCGGCTCCGGAGCTGGAGGCGGTCACGTTCCAGATACCCGACTTCGGGGTGGAGATCACCACCGTCCGACCCGTCGACTGGCCGATCGGTGCGTTGCAGGGCGACCAGTACCGTCAGGCGTCGTTCCTCGATCCCACCGAGTTCTATCAGGTCGCAGGTGACCGGTCGCTCGGTCCGGTGCTGGCCGAGTTCATCGCCGCCGAACAGGATGTCGAGCTCGGCTCGGCTCGACCGTTGGGCAACGGGACCGGCGGCCCCATCTCGGCCGACACGGTGCCGGGCACGTGGCAGCGTCGGTCCGGTCGCAACGGTGCGGTGGCCGTCGAATGGTACGAAACCGAGCTCGATGGGCAGGCCACCTACGTGGTGCTGGTCTCGCCGGTCGGCCAGGTCGAGGAGAACCTGGCATCGGTGGTCCTCCCGGCGCTGACCGCCATCGAGGTTCGAGGTCTCTGATGGCGGATTCGATATGGCATGACGTTCTTCGAGACGGCGGGTCCGAGCCGGGTCCGCCCCGATGCCGCTGTGGGTCCGAGCCGGGTCCGCCCCGATGCCGCTGTGGGTCCGAGCCGGGTCCGCCCCGATGCCGCTGTGGGTCCGAGCCGGGTCCGCCCCGGTGCCGCTGTGGGTCCGAGCCGGGCCCGCCCCGATGCCGCCGAGAGGTGATCACGATCTGGTCGGCTTCGGCGCCGGGCCGACGGGAACGCCGGTATAGGGTGACAGCCGACGCCGGTCGTCGGTAGGAGGTTGGCTATGAAGGTCGAAGTGGTGGCAATCGGAACCGAGCTGTTGCTCGGCCAGATCGTCGACACCAACTCGTCGTGGATCGGCGAGCAGTTGGCGCTGGCCGGCCTCGACTCCCACTACCAGACCAAGGTCGGCGACAACCCGGCCAGGATCGAGGAGGTTCTGAACCTGGCGCTGTCCCGCAGCGATGCCGTGATCTGCTGCGGAGGTCTCGGCCCGACCCAGGACGACCTCAGCCGCGACGTGATCGCCACGGTGATGGGGGCGGAGCTGGTGCTCGACGAGGCGATCGCGGCCCGGATCGAGGCGATGTTCTCCAGCCGGGGCCGGACCATGCCTCGGAACAACCTTCGCCAGGCCATGGTCCCGATCGGCGCGACGCCGATGGCGCAGCAGCCTGGCACCGCCCCGGGGCTGGTGTGCCCGGTGGACGACAAGGTCATCTACGCCGTTCCCGGTGTGCCCTACGAGATGAAGCAGATGGTGCAGGGCACGGTCATCCCCGACCTCACTGCCAGATCCGGTCAGACGGCGGTGATCCGGTCTCGGGTCCTGCGGACCTGGGGCACGTCGGAGTCGGCCCTTGCCGAGCTGTTGGCCGACCGGATCGAACAGCTCGATGCCGATGGCAACCCGACGCTGGCCTTCCTGGCCAGCGGTGTCGAGGGCTTGAAGGTCAGGATCACCGCCAAGGCCCGGACCGAAGCCGAGGCGGTGGCAATCCTCGACCGTGAAGAGGCGGCCGTTCGCCCCGTTCTCGGAGACATCGTGTTCGGGCTCGATGACCAGAACATGGAGGCGGTCGTCATCGCCATGATGGCCGAGCGCTCGATGACGGTGGCGGTCGCGGAGTCGCTGACCGGAGGCTATGTGTCCGGTCGGTTGTGCGCCGTCCCTGGCGCCAGCCGGGTCTTCCAGGGTGGGATCGTGGCGTACCAGCCGAGGATCAAGTTCGAGTTGCTCGGGCTGCCCGAGGGGCCGGTGGTGACCGAGGCTGCGGCGCTGGCCATGGCCCACGGGGTTCGGCGGGAGTTGAAGGCCGACATCGGCCTGGCCACCACCGGTGTCGCCGGTCCGGACGAGGCCGAGGGCCGCCCGGTCGGGACGGTCTGCCTGGCGGTCGCCGGCTCGATGGCCGAGCGAGCGGTCACCGTGCAACTCCCCGGTGATCGGGAACGGATCCGGCAGTTCTCCACCATCACGCTGCTGGATCTCCTGCGCCGGGAGCTGCTCGCCGGCGATCTCGCCTAGGACGTTGGCCGGTAGATGCGACCGGGCCGATCAGCCGATCAGCCGGCCACCGGCGTGAGCCAGTGGTGGCTGTCCTCGGCCTTGCCGAGCTGGATGTCGGTCAGGGCCTGACGGAGCTTGAGGGTGTTCGGGCCGGGCTGACCGTCTCCCACCTCGATGTCCTCGTCTGCGGTCGCTATCTTGCCGACCGGTGCGATAACCGCCGCCGTTCCCGAGAGGAACGCCTCGCCGTGCTCGGCCCAGGCCTTGAGCTCTTCCACCGACACCGATCGTTCCTCGATCTCGTAGCCCATGTCGGCGGCCAGGCTCAACACCGATGCCCGGGTCACGCCGTGGAGGAACGATTCGTCGAGATTGCGGGTGACGATCCGGGAGTCGTCGACCAGGAAGAAGTTCGACGCCCCGGTCTCGGTGACATCGCCACCGGTGGCGAACAGCACCTGGTCTGCGCCGTGGTCCCGCTTGGCGTCAAGCGTTGGGCCGAGGGCCATCACATAGTTGGCCCCGGCCTTGACCATGCCGAACTGCGGCGTCGTTCGGGGGGTCTCGGTTTCGATGTAGATCGTCAGCGGGCGGATGCCGCCGGCGAAGTAGTCGCCGACCGGCGACGTCAGCACGTAGAGGATGGCCGAGTCCGACGGTGATGCCGCCGCACCGATGTTGCGGAGAGTGCCTATCAGCGTTGGGCGGATGTACAGCGAACCGGGCGAGTCCGGGGTGTGGGCCGCGTTCGCCTCGACCGCATCGATGATCATCGTCCGGATCAGTTCCATCTCCGGCACCGGCATGTACAGCCGCTTCACGCTCTGGACCATGCGTTTTGCGTGGTCGTCGAGCCGGAAGATGGCCAGCGTGCCATCGATCTGGCGATGGGCCTTCAAGCCTTCGAAGCAGGTGCTGGAGTAGTGCAGGGCATGGGTGCCGGGGTGGAGCGAGAGGTTCTCCAGTGGTTGGGCTCGACCGGGATATTCGTATCGGCCGCCCGACTCCAGCACCGCCACCGTCATCTGGTCGCCGAACAGGCTGCCGAAGGGGGCGGAGAACGGATCCTGCGTTTCGCTCATGACTTTAGTTCTAGTAGCAAACCGGGTCGGCCGCGCATCTTTGTTCTGGTTCTTCAACACCGTGCCCGGGCCCGGCAAAACCGCAGGCTGGGGCCCGCCTGCTGGTTCGGCTAGGGTCCCTCCATGCGATTTAGCTTCTGGATCGGTGCGGGACACGATTGGAACGAGATTCGACGATCTGCGGTTCACTCCGAAGACGCCGGATGGGACGGTCTATGGTTCGCCGACCACTTCCTGCCACCGGGTGACGACGACGCCACAGGTCCCTGTCACGAGGTCTGGTCCGTTCTGGCCGCCCTCGGCGACGCGACGTCGAAGGTCCGCCTCGGCCCGCTGGTCTGCGGAAACACCTACCGCAATCCCGGGGTGCTGGCCAAGCAGGCGGTCACCGCCGACCACATCTCGGGCGGTCGGATCGTGCTCGGCATCGGATCGGGGTGGATGGAGAGTGAGCACACCGCGTACGGCATCGAGTTCGGCAGCTTCACCGACCGTTTCGAGAAGCTGGAGGAGGCCCTGCAGATCCTGATCTCGCTGCGGGGCGAGACGTTGACGTCGTTCCATGGCGACCGCTATCGGTTTGTCGACGCACCGCTGTCACCGAAACCGATCGGCAAGCTCCCGATCCTCATCGGTGGTGGTGGCGAGCGGAAGACGCTGCGGATGGTGGCCCAGTATGCAGACGAGTGGAACGTGTGGGCCGATCCGACACTGATGGCCCACAAGATCTCGGTGCTCGACGAGCACTGCGAACGGCTCGGGCGCGACCCGTCGGAGATCCAACGCTCGGCGGTGGCGCTGCTGTTCCTGTGCGACACCGAGCAGCAGGCCCAGGAGATGCGAGACCGAGGCATCGAGCGGCCGTGTCTCATCGGTACAGCAGCGCAGCTCCAGGAACAGCTTTCGGCGTTCGCCGAAGCCGGCGTCGACGAGCTGATCGTGCCCGACTTCAATCTCGGTGGCCCCGACCGCAAGGATGGTGTCGCAGACCGTTTCCTGGCCGAGGTGGCCGCCCCGTTCCGAAACTGAGCCGTCACGGCGCGGTGAACCGGTCCTGACCGGTTGACCGCGCTCAGCCGCCTTGGCCGGGGACGGCGCCGCCGGCGGTGGTCGGCGGGTCGGCCGTGGCCGTGGTGGCCGTGGTGGCTGTCGTGGCGGTGGTGGCCGGGGCCGAACTCTTCGTCGGCCCGCTGGTCTCGACCGAGCTGGTCTGGGTGTTGGTCGGGGCGCTGGATGTGGCGGTGGAGCTCGGCTCGGGCCCGATCGTTTCACTGCCGATCGAGGTGGCCGAACCGGTGGTCTGGCCGCCGCCGGTGGTGGTCGGCGGGGTGGCGACCGGTTGCCGTGTGGTACTGGACGTGGCGTCCGGTGCGGTGGTGAGGCTGGTGCTGGTGCTGGTGACGTCGGAGTCCTGGGCCGCCTCGGTGACGACTCGACCGGTCTGGGCTGCGTACAGCACGCTCCGCTCCGGGCACAGGTAGCCGAAGATCACGTCCTGGAAGTCGAGCTGGTCATCGTCGAGACGCTGCCAGACTGCACCGAGCACCACATCGTCCATCCTGCACAACGTCTGGCCGAGGTCCAATCGTTGATCGACCTCGGCCGCGGTCAGCGTTCGGCCTTCGACCTGGGCCAGCCGTTCCTCGATGGTCATCTCCGGTTCTTCGTCGCCGCCGCAGGCGGCTGACAGCAACACCACGGTGGCAATGACGGCGCCGACAGCCCGAGCCTGCCGGCCCGGTCGGCGGAGCGCGGCGGCGGCCCTGGCCATTCGGTCGCCTGCCCGGCTGCCGGTTCGATCCTTCGATCCCACGGTCAACATCGTAGGGCGATGTTGACGATCGCAGCGGGCGGCCGTCGGCGCCGGCGCTCGGGGTTCGACACCGGTGCTCAGCCGAGAACCGTGGCGTGTGGCTGGTTCTCCCTCACGCCGTTGGCGGTGACCTGGATGAACTCGGCCTTGTGCCACAGTTCTTCGATGGTGGTGGCATCGCTGTAGCTCATGCCCGACCTGAGGCCGGCCAACAATCGGGCAACCACCTTGTCGACCGCACCACGGTAGGGCACCGTACCCTCGACCCCTTCGGGGGCCCGCTGTTCGAAGTACTCCCGATCGACCACCTCACCGCCCCGGTTGGCCCTGGCGTTCAGGGCCTCGAACGATGCCATGCCCCGGACCCGCTTGACCAGGCCGTGACGGGACTGCTCGACTTCACCAGGGCTCTCCTTCGTCCCGGCGAACAGACTGCCGATCATCACGGTGCTGGCCCCGGCGGCCAGCGCCTTGGCGATATCGCCGGAGGTCTTGATGCCACCGTCGGCGATGACGGGAACGGGGTTCCCGTCCGGATCGAACAACCCGGTGCCGGCACAGTTCCCGATGGCGGTGAGCTGGGGAACGCCGACCCCGGCCACCAGGCGGGTGGTGCACACCCCTCCCGGGCCGACCCCGACCTTCACCGCATCGGCCCCGGCCGCCGCCAGGTCTTCGGCGCCGGCCCTGGTGGCGACGTTGCCGGCGATGACATCGATGTCTGGGAACTCGGCCTTGAGCTTCACCAGGAGATCGATGGCGTGCCCGGCATGACCGTGGGCGATGTCGAGGACAACGGCGTCGACCCCGGCGTCGACCAGGGCGTGGGTGCGTTGCAGAGCGTCCCGATCGGTGCCGATCGCCGCTCCGACGAGAAGCGGGCGCCGAGGCTCAGGACCATCGGGGTGGCCGGCCGATTTGACCTGGTCGACCATGGCCGCCTGCGCTTCGACGGAGAGGAAGCGGTGGATGATGCCGATGCCGCCCAGCTTGGCCATTTCGACGGCCATGTCGGTTTCGCAGACGGTGTCCATATTGGCGGCGATGATGGGAACGGCCAGCTCGATACGTTTCGAGAGCCTGGTGGCGACCGACACGTCCTGGCGGGAGCGGATGTCGGACCTTCGAGGCACCAACAGGACGTCATCGAACGTCAAACCGATGGAAAGATTGTTCAGACCCACGACGTGCTCTTCTCCGGGACCCGTTGATGAGGTGGCCAACGGCCACCGAGCCCCAACTCATCGGTTCCCGACGGGGACCGCTCTTTCGTTGCCGGGCACAGCCTGATGCGCACCGTGGGGTGCGCATCGCCCAGCTGTCGGTGCACTCCTTGTATCGCACCGACCGCGTCCAGGGTAACGGTTCCGATCGACCCGCAGGGTGCGCAGCTGCGGCGGCGCGGCGATGGCCGCGCCCGAGCGGTGGCTCCGTAGCCCGGTCAACCGGCCGAGAACCGTCGCCACCCGACGGCCGGCAAGGATCCGGGGCCCCGCCCAGGCGGGCGGGGCCCCGAGCCTCTCGCTTGCTGCCGAAAGCTCGACGTGCCGGTATCCACCACCACAAGGTGGGCTTGGCTTGGCAGACAGCCGAGGTCGCGACGGTCAGTCGAGGCTGATCGGCTCGTCGTCCGGGTCTTTGGCGGTTGCCTCGGCATCGTCGCTCAGGTCGATCTCCTCGCCCTCGGGATCGTCGGACTCGATCAGCCCGACCTCTCTGAGGACCCGGTCCTGGATTTCCATGACCAGTTCGGGATTCTCGATCAGGAACTTCTTGACGTTCTCCCGGCCTTGGCCGACCTGTTCGCCTTCGTAGGTGTACCAAGCGCCGGATTTCTTCACGATGTCCCGTTCGACGGCGATGTCCAGCAGCGAGCCTTCACGACTGATGCCCTTGCCGTACATGATGTCGAACTCGGCCTGACGGAACGGTGGAGCCACCTTGTTCTTGACCACCTTCACCCTGGTGCGGTTGCCGACGACCTCGGCTCCGTCCTTCAGGGACTCGATACGGCGGATGTCGAGTCGAACCGAGCTGTAGAACTTGAGGGCCCGGCCGCCGGGAGTGGTCTCCGGGGAACCGAACATCACCCCGATCTTCTCCCGGAGCTGGTTGATGAAAACGCAGATGGTGTCGGTCCGGTTGAGGTTGCCGGTGATCTTGCGCAGGGCCTGTGACATGAGCCGGGCCTGGAGGCCGACGTGGGTATCGCCCATGTCGCCCTCGATCTCGGCCCGGGGGGTCAGCGCGGCCACCGAGTCGATCACGATCACGTCGATCGAGCCGGAACGGACCAGGATGTCTGCGATCTCCAGCGCCTGCTCCCCGGTGTCGGGCTGGGAGATCAGCAACTCGTCGACGTCGACCCCGATGTTGCCGGCGTAGATCGGATCCATGGCGTGCTCGGCGTCGATGTAGGCGCAGATGCCGCCGTTTCGCTGGGCCTCGGCAACGACGTGCATGGCCAACGTGGACTTGCCGGATGACTCCGGGCCGTAGATCTCGACCACCCGGCCCCGGGGCAGACCACCGACGCCCAAGGCCAGATCGAGGGCCAGCGCCCCGGTTGGCACGATGCCGATCGCCATGTCCGACTTGTCGCCCATTTTCATGACCGAGCCTTTGCCGAACTGCTTTTCGATGTTGCTGAGCGCCATCTCCAGCGCTTTGTTCTTCTCCACGGAATTTCTCCTGTCGTTCAGGACTGGGTTTTGGGGGATACCGGCGTTTGCACCTGGAAACGGAACCTAGACATTGACTGTGACATTGAATCGGCGGAACCGAGCGGAACCGGCGGAACCGAGCGGAACCGGCGGAACCGAGCGGAACCGGCGGAACCGGGCGAACAGCAGGCAGGGGGAGCGCAGGACCAGGCACACAGACTACACGCTTGCAATTCGTGGACTACATGTCTGTAATTACCGACCTCACCATAGTGCCGAACGGATGTTCGTTCAACCTTCTCCGGTCGATTTCGGCCGGGCCCAGCTGGCCAGCCGACCGGGGACCATCGCCGGCTCGAACGGCGCGCCCACACTCGGCCCCATGCTAGAACCTGAGGGTGCTCAGGCTGTTGTGGGAGATCGGTCGACGAAGCTTCCGCCGGGCGTCGACCTATCGGCTGGCCACCGCCTCCGGCGTGTTCATCAACACGGTGTTCGGCTATGTCAGGGCCTCGGTGTTGCTGGTGGTCGCCGCCGCCTCGGGGGGAGCGGTCAGGGGCATGGACGAGGTCGATCTGGCGACGTTCGCCTTCGTCTCGCAGGGTTTCATCATGATCAGCGGGGCCTTCGGGGAGAGCGAGTTGGCGGAGCGGATCCGAAGCGGAGATGTGGTGATCGATCTCTACCGGCCGGCCGACCTCCAGCTGTGGTGGCTTGCGACCTGGTTCGGCCGGGCCGCCTTCCAGGCCTTGGCCAGAGGGGTGCCACCGGTGGTGCTTGGGGCATTGACCTTCGATCTGCGGTTGCCGGATCCGTGGTGGCACTGGTTCCCGTTCCTGGGGGCCGTCGTGCTGGCCACCACGGTGGGTTTCGCCATGCGTTTCTGCTCCAACCTGGTGAGCTTCTGGCTGCTCGACAATCGCGGCGTCGAGCAGCTGCTGACGCTGTCGATCTCGTTCTTCGCCGGCCTGCTGCTGCCCATCAACCTGTTTCCGGGCTGGCTGGAGACCATCGCCCGGTTACTGCCGTTCGCCTCGATGATCCAACTCCCGGCCGAGATCTTCCTCGGCCGTCACCAGGGGATCGATGTCGTGTCGATCCTGGCCCAACAGGCGGCGTGGGCCGGCGCGCTGTTGCTGCTCGGCCGGTGGATGCTGGCCGTCGCCACCAGGCGGGTCGTGGTCCAGGGTGGTTGAGTCGACCCCCACCACGTTCGGCCCCCGGTGGGGCCGCGTCAGCGGCGACGCCCGGCTCTATCGCCTGCTGGTCGGGGCCCGGATCCGATCCGATTGGCAGTACCGCACCTCGTTCCTCACGTTGCTGGTCGGACAGGCGTTGGTCACCGCCCTCGACTTCGCCGCCATCTTGTTGCTGTTGGAGCTCGTTCCCGAACTCGGTGGCTGGCGGCCGGCCCAGGTCGCATTCCTCTACGGGCTGGCCTCGGTCCCGTTCGGCTTGGCCGACCTCATGGTCAGCGCGGTCGAGCGGGTCGGAGTCTACGTCCAGGCCGGCACGCTCGACCGCCTGTTGCTTCGACCGGTACCGATCCTGCTGCAGATCTCGGCCCTGGAGTTCGAGCTGCGACGGATCGGCAAGCTCGTTCCATCACTGATCGTGTTGGCCTGGGCCATCCCGCGGGTCGACGTCGACTGGAGTGCCGGGGCGATCATCGTGCTGCTGGTGGCGGTGGCCTGTGGCACCGCGGTCTACTCGTCGCTTTGGATCCTGGTGGCGGCGGTGGCGCTCTGGGTGGTGGGGATGAAGGAGGCGACCTACGCCGTCACCTTCGGCGGTCAGTACGCAAACCAGTACCCGTTGCATCTCTATCGAGGGTGGATCCGGGCCGTGCTCGGCTGGATCATCCCCCTGGCCTTCGTGGCCTACGTCCCCTCACTGTTCCTGCTCGATGCGGCAAACCCCCTCCTGTTGCCATCGTGGCTGGTGTACCTCTCGGCGCCGGTCACCGCCCTCATTGCAACGGTGGCGACGATCTGCTGGGGGATCGGGATCCGCCACTACCAGGGGACGGGGAGTTGAGCCCGGCCAGGGGATCGGTCCCGCCGGTGATCCGCCTGGCCGGTATCGACAAGACCTATGTGGTGCGGACCAGGGCCGGCCGGCTGCGACGGCGGCGCCGAGAGGTCAAGGCCGTTCACGATGTCTCGTTCACCATCGGTGCCGGCGAGATGGTCGGCTACCTGGGGCCAAACGGGGCCGGGAAGTCGACGACGATCAAGATGATCACCGGCATCCTCACCCCCACCTCGGGGCGGATCGAGGTGCTCGGTCTGACGCCGACGGCCCAGCGTCGAGCCCTGACAAGGCAGATCGGGGTGGTTTTCGGTCAGCGGTCACAGCTGTGGTGGGACCTGCCGCTCGTCGATTCCTTCGAGCTGCTGCACCACGTCTACCGGACCGATCGGGCCCGCCACGATCACAATCTGGCCGAGTTCGTCGAACGGCTGGACCTCGAGGAGTTCCTCGACGTCCCCGTCCGCCAGCTCTCCCTCGGTCAGCGGATGCGGGGGGAGTTGACCGCGGCGCTGCTCCACGACCCGGCCCTGGTCGTCCTCGACGAGCCGACGATCGGGCTCGATGTGGTCTCGAAGTTCGCGGTGAGAAGGTTCCTGCAGGACACCAACCGGGAGCGGGGCACCACCGTGTTGTTGACCACCCACGACCTCGACGACGTCGAGCAGCTCTGCCAGCGGATGCTGATCATCGACCGGGGCCGGGTGCTGCTCGACGGCGACGTCGAGGAGTTCAAGGCCGGGCACGGCACCGAACGAACGGTGGTCGTCGACTTCGAGCAGGAGGTGTCACCGCTTCGATTGTCGACCGGGGAGGTGGTGCGTCACGACGGCCCCCGGCAGTGGGTCCGGTTCGACCGCCGCCGAGCATCGGCCGCCGAGGTCATCGCCGAGTTGACCGCCGCTCACCCGGTCAGGGACCTGGCGATCGAGGAGCCGGACATCGAGGAGCTGATTCGCCGGATCTACGCTTCGAGGCCAACGTCGTCGTGACCGGGGCACCGACCCCGGATCGGGCCGACCCGAGCCACGGCGACTCGTCGATCAACCATCCGGCGATCGCCCTGCTCGGTCTCGTGACCATCGTCGCCTACGGCTCGTGGTACTACGCGTTCGGCGTCCTGCTCGACCCGATCCGGCTCGACACCGGTTGGAGCGAGGCCGGCCTGGCCGCCTCGTTCTCCGTCGGCAGCGTGGCGGTCGGGGTGGCGGCGATCGCCGGCGGCCGCCTGCTCGATCGGCTGGGGAGCCGCTCGGTGCTGCTGCTCGGCGGCTCCGGCGGCGCCGCGGCGTTGCTCGTCACCTCCGTGACCGGGAACGTGCTGGGGTTCACCGCCGCCTCGGCGGTGGCCATGGGCTTCCTCGGCGGTTTCGGCTTCTATCACGCCACGATGGCCACGGCGGTGCGAACCAATCCCACCAGCCCGGCCAAGGCCATCGCCGTGCTCACCATCTGGGGGGCCTTCGCCTCGGTGGTGTACCTGCCGATGACCGCGGCCCTGGTCGAGCGGTTCGAGTGGCGGGTGACGATCCGAGTCCTGGCGGCGATCGTGGTGGCCGTGTTCGCCGTCGCCGCCGTGCTGGTGCCGCGGGCCGAGCGGGCCGGAACAGGGGGGCGTCGGACCGCCAGGACCGATCAGCTGCCGTTGCGCCAGGTACTGGCGGCCACGGTGGCCACCACGCAGCGGCGGGCCTTCACCGCCGCGGTTGCCCTCGGCGGCATCGCCATGTCGACGGTGCTGGTCTACCAGGTACCGACCATGACCGCCGCCGGTCTGCCCCTGACCACCGCGGCGACGCTCGCCGGCGTACGAGGATTCGCCCAGACCGGTGGCCGGATCCCGCTGAGCCCGATCGTCAACCGTCTCGGCTCGAGTGGCGCCCTGATCCTGGCCTTCGTCGCCATCGCCATCGGCGGCGGGCTGCTTGCCTTTTCGGGAACGGTGGCGGTGGGGTTGGCTTTCGCGGTGATCACCGGGTTCGGCATCGGTGCTTTCAGCCCGCTCCAGGGCATCACCGCCGAGGAGTTGTTCGATCGCGAGACGCTGGGCGCCACCATGGGCTCGTACAGCACCGTGCTCATGGTGGCCGGCGCCACCGGACCGGCTGTGGCCGGCCTCCTGGCCGACCTCGGCGGCGATCGTCGAGTCGTTTCGGTGGTGATCGTGGTGGCCGCCGGAGCCGCGGCCGGGTTCGCCGTCCGGTTGCGGTCGGGAAGCCGGTGACGGGCCGGTCGACGCTCGTCCCGCCTCCCTCGAATGACCGTCGGGACCGGATCGGGCGAGATCGGCGGAGGTTTCAACCGGCCGTCCCGAGCGGTGTAGCGTGACCGGATGACCACGTCCTTGATCGGCACCCGAGTCCTCCGGGTAGAAGACCCGCCGCTGCTCACCGGCCGGAGCACCTTTGTTGCAAACCGGGAACTGGACGGCGCCCTGGTGGCCCACTACGTCACGTCGATCGAGGCCCACGCCATGATCGTCGGCATCGACGTGACCGAGGCCGCAGCCGCCCCTGGCGTTGTCGACGTCGTCACCGCCGCCGATCTCTCCCACTTCGGGCCCATCCCCGGAACGCCGGCCGATTTCCCGGACGGCGTTGCCAGGGGAACCCTGGCGGTTGACCGGGTCCGCTTCGTCGGTGAGCCGGTGGTTGCCATCGTGGCCGAGACCGAGGCCCAGGCCGCCGATGCCGCCGAGCTGGTGGTCATCGACTACGACCCGCTGCCGGTGGTGGTCGATCTGGCCACCGCGGCCGACAACGAGACCCTGCTCTTCCCCCAAACCGGGTCCAACGTGATCCTGACCGCCACCGGCGGGGTGGCCGAGCCGCCGGACTTTTCCCGCTGTGAGGTGGTCGTCGAAACCGAGACGGTCAACCAGCGGGTCGCTCCCTGTCCGTTGGAGACCCGGGTCGCGGCTTCGATGTGGACCGAGGACGGCCGGTTGTTGCACTATGCCGCCTGCCAGGGCGTGCACCCGATCCAGAAGGGGTTGGCTGCGTTCTATGGCCTCGACCCGAGCGAGATCCGGGTCATCACCGCCGATGTGGGCGGCAGCTTCGGGTCGAAGGCCCGCCTTTATCCCGAGGACATCCTGTTGCCGTTCCTGGCCAAGCGGGCCGGTCGGCCGGTGCGATGGACGCCGACCCGTCGAGAGGACATGCTCGGCCTCGGTCACTCGCGGGCCCAGCTGCAGCGGATCACCATCGGCGGCCGCCGGGACGGCAAGATCGAGGCCATCCAGACCGATGTCACCGGTGACTGCGGGGCCTACCCGGTCGGCGCCCCGGCCCTGATGCGCAACGCCGGCATGGTCCTGCCCGGCCCGCTCAACGTCTCGAACGTGCACTGGAACGGGCGGGTGGTGGTCACCAACACCACCCCGACCGTCGCCTACCGGGGCGCCGGTCGGCCCGAAGGCGGGGCCATGCTCAACCGGGGCATCGATGCCTTCGCGGCCGAGATCGGCATGGATCCACTGGAGGTCCGGCGGCGGAACCTGCTCGAGGTCGAGGACCTGCCGTGGAAGAACCCGACCGGGCTGTTCTACGACTCCGGCGACTACCGGACCGCCCTCGAGACCGTGGCTCGGGAGGTCGAGCACGACACGATCCGGGCCCGCCAGGCCACCGAGCGGGCAAGCGGCTCGACCACCCTGACCGGCCTCGGCTACGCCAGCTTCATCGACCGGACCGCCGGCATCCCCAGCGACGACTACGGCTCCATCGAGCTGCGGGCCGACGGCACGTTCCGGGTGCTGACCAGCTCCTCGCCCTATGGTCAGGGCCATTACACGAGCTGGGCCATGCTGGTGGCGGACCGCACCGGTGTGCCGCTGTCCGACATCGAGGTCTTCCACGGAGACACCGACGTCGTACCGAAGGGCGGCATCACCGGCGGCTCCCGATCGACCCAGCGGGCCGGCTCGGCGGTGGCCGAAGCGACCGACGAACTGGTGGTCGAGGCCTCGGCCCTGGCCGCCGAACTGCTGGAGGCGGCGGTCGGAGACGTGGTGCTCGACACCGAGACCGCAACGTTCCACGTGGCCGGTGCGCCGGGAGCGTCCAGGATCGGCTGGGCCGAGGTGGCTGCCGGCTGGGCCGAGGCCAGGAGTCGAAACGGCGACGACGACTACAGCCTGGCCTGTGAATCGAACTTCACCGGCGATGGGCCGTCAGTGCCATACGGCATGTACGCCGCAGTGGTCAGCGTCGACACCGAGACCGGCCACGTCACCTTGGACCGGATGGTCAGCGTCGACGACGCCGGGACCATCCTCAACCCGATGCTGGTCGAGGGACAGCTCCACGGCGGCATCGCCCAGGGCATCGGCCAGGCGATGTACGAGGAGTTCGTCTACGACGACGACGGCAATCCGCTGACCGGGAGCTTCCTCGACTACGGGTTCCCCTCGGCGGCGGAGCTGCCGATGTTCGACGTGCACCTGATGGAGATCCCGTCGCCGAACAACCCGCTCGGGTTCAAGGGCGTTGCCGAATCGGGCTGCATCGGGGCGGCCCCCGCGGTCCAGAATGCGGTGATCGACGCCCTCGGCCACCTCGGGATCCGTCACATCGACATGCCGGTCACCCCCCAGCGGGTCTGGCAGGCCATCGCTCAGGCAGACCCCGGCCCCGGCTGATCCCACAACGGGAACTACCCGTAAGAAATTCATCCTTGCCCGTCGGAGGGGCTGACTAGCGTTGGGTTGAGTGACCGCCCCGTCGTATCGACAAACGCTGGTGACCTACCTCGTACCCCAGCGGGGCAAGGTCACGATCCTGGCCGCCGTGCTCCTGGCGACGACCGGCCTTCAGCTGATTGTGCCATTGATCCTGCAACGCTTCATCGACGGGGCGCTGACCGGGGAACCCCAATCGGTGCTGACGGCCGCCGGCATCGCCTACCTGGTGGCCGGTGTGGCCAATCAACTGTTCGCCGCGGTCGCCACCTACCTCGGGGCCGACGTCGGCTGGACCGCGACCAACCGGCTCCGGGAGGACCTGGCCCGCCACCTACTCGGGTTGGACATGGGGTTCCACACCGACACCACGCCGGGGGAGATGATCGAGCGGATCGATGGCGACGTCACGGCCGTCGCCAACTTCCTGTCCCGGTTCCTGGTCCGGCTGCTCGGCGCCGGCCTGCTGCTGGTGGGGGTCATCGCCGTCGCCTGGTGGAAGTCGTCGCTGATCGGGGCGGTCTACACCACGTTCGTTATCGTGATCCTGGCCGCCATCTACAGCATGCGGACACTGGCGGTGGTGGCGGCGGAGGAGGAACGGGAGACCTCGGCCCTGCTCTACGGGTTCATCGAGGAGCGGCTGGCGGCCATCGAGGACATCAGGGCCAACGGGGCTGGGGTGTTCACCATGCGCCGCTTCGTCGGCGTCATGCGGGACTTCTTCTTCCGGACCTCCACCGCATGGCGAAAGCGAACCCGGTTCCGGGTCACTTCCAACGTCATCTTCTGGACCGGCAGTGCCCTGGCGCTGGCGTTCGGTGTCTGGCTCGTCCAGTCCCGGGGGGCCACGGTCGGCACCGCCTACCTGTTCTATCAATACGTGCTGCTGATCCAGAACCCGATCGAGCAGGTCACCCAGCAGTTCTCCGAACTCCAGAGGGCGGCGGGCGGCATCGTCCGGATCGACCGGTACCGCAACCTCACCAGCGCCCTGTCCGGCGGCGGCGCCGAAGAGCTGCCCCCCGGTCCGCTCTCGGTTGCCTTCGATCAGGTCGACTTCTCCTACGAGGACCAGCAGATCCTCCATCGGCTCACCTTCGAGCTGGCCCCCGGTACCGTGCTCGGACTGCTGGGCCGGACCGGCGGTGGCAAGACGACCACCACCAGGCTGATCTCGCGGCTCTACGATCCCGACGCCGGGGTGGTCGAGATCGCCGGTCGCGACCTGCGGGACGTCTCCCTGTCGTCGCTGCGGGCCAGGGTCGGTGTGGTCACCCAGGACGTGCAACTGTTCCGGGCCTCGGTCCGCGACAACCTGACCTTCTTCGATCATCGTCGGAGCGACGGTGAGTTGCTGGCCGCCCTCGACGAGGTCGGACTCGGGGACTGGGTCAGGCGGATCGGACTCGATGCCGAACTGGGCGCAGGCGGGAGCGGGCTATCTGCGGGGGAGTCCCAGCTGCTGGCCTTCGCCCGGGTCTTCCTCCAGAACCCCGGCGTCGTGGTGCTCGACGAACCATCGTCGCGACTCGACCCGGCAACCGAGTCGCTGGTTGCGGCGGCCACCGAGCGCCTGTTCGAGAACCGCACCATCGTCATCGTGGCCCACCGGTTGGAGACGGTGCAGCGGGCAGACCAGATCATGGTGATCGACGAAGGGCGGATCGCCGAGCACGGCGACCGTGCGGTGCTGGCCGAAACGCCCGGCACCCGCTACGCCCGGCTGCTGGAGGCCGGCGGCGGCGCCCTCCTGGGCGGCGGACGATGACCGCCCCCGGTTCGCCACACCAGGCCCCACCAGGCGGAAGCCGATCGGCCAGAACGCCGTCGAACAGTACCTACCGGTTGGCCTGGGAGCTGATCAGGTACCGGCCCCGGCTGTTCTGGACATCGTTCCTGTTCTGGACCGCCATCCACGCCTCGCCGGTGCTGTTCGGCTTGCTCATGGGTCGTATCTTCGATGCTCTGTCCGGCGACGCCGAGGCGGTGTCCTCGGCGTGGACGTGGGTCGCCATCTTCGGATTCTTCGCCGTCAGCCGCAATGGCCTCATCTGGCTGGCCGACGTCCGCTGGATCACCTACTGGAACGACCAGGGTTTGCAGATCCGCAGGAACCTGTTGCGGTGGCTGCTGGAGGCCGACGGCTCCCGGGTGATGAAGGCATCTCCCGGTGAGGCCCTCAGTACCTTCCGCGACGATGTCGAGGATCTGTTGGAGTACGTCGAGAACTACGTCGATGCCGGCGGGATCCTGTTCTTCGCCGTCACGTCGGTGGCCATCATGGCCTCGATCGACCCTCGTCTGACGCTGATCCTGCTGATCCCGCTGATCCTCGTGGTCGTGGTCTCCCAGGCCATGGGCCCCCAGATCCGGACCCGCCGCCGGGCCATGCGGCTGGCCACCGAGAACGTCACCGGGCTCATCGGCGAAACGTTCGGAGCGGTCCAGTCTGTCAAGCTGGCCTCGGCCGAGGAGCCGATGCTGGCCGAGTTCGGCCGCCGCAATGAACTACGGCGGCGAGCGGCGCTGCGCGACACCTTCCTCACCGAAGCACTGCTGTCGCTCAACACGAACATGTCGACCCTCACCATCGCCATGGTGTTGCTGGTCTCGGCCGGTGGTGTGGTCGACGGGTCGTTGTCGGTCGGCGATCTGGTGGTCTTCCTGTCCTACCTGCCCCGGTTGACGTTCTACCTGGCCTTCGTCGGCCAGATCATCGCCCAGCACCGGCGGACCGGGGTTGCCTATGAACGGATCCGCCGCCTGGCGGTCGACGCCGCCGACGACGACCTGCTCGATCGGACGCGCGTCCCGCTCGACGGCGAACTGGGGGACCTGCCGGCTCGAATCAGGGGAAACGACGATCGGCTGCAACGGCTGGAGGTGTCGGGCCTGTCGTACACCTATCCCAGGCAGAAGGCGGGCAAAGACGCCGACGGTGCCCCCGTCGAGGCCAGGGCCGGAGCGGCCATCAGCGACATCGGTTTCACCCTCGAACGGGGCTCGTTCACCGTGTTGGCCGGTCGGGTCGGTACCGGCAAGACCACCATCCTCCGGGCGCTTCTCGGGCTGGTCCCGGCCGACGGTGAGGTCCGGTGGAACGGCCGCCCCATCGCCGACCGCGCCAGCTTCCTGGTGCCGCCCCGCTCGGCCTACACCCCACAGATTCCCAAGCTGTTCTCGGACACGCTGGCCTTCAACATCGCCCTCACCGAGCAGTCGTCGTCGGATTCGGTCCATTCGGCGGCCCGGCTGGCGGTGCTGGACTCGGACCTCGACAGGCTGGCGGGCGGTATCGAGACGGTTGTCGGGGCCCGAGGGGTCAAGCTGTCTGGAGGTCAGATCCAGCGTTCGGCGGTGGCCAGGATGTTCGCCACCGAGGCCGACCTGTTGCTGTTCGACGACCTGTCATCGGCCCTCGATCTGCACACCGAGGCCGAGTTGTGGCGCAGGCTGTTCGATCATCGGGAGGTCACCTGCCTGGTGGTGTCGCATCGCCCGGCGGCGCTGGAGCGGGCCGACCAGATTCTCGTCGTCGATGGCGGCCGGATCATCGACCGGGGTCCACTGGACGAGCTGCTCCGGCGTTCCGAGCTGATGACCGAGCTGTGGCGGGCCGCTGAACCTGCGAACCCGGCGGGTTCGGCGGATTTCGGCTAGCCGAAAACGGGGAGGTGCCGGTGAACCCGGCGGGGGCCGGGCCAGCCGGGAGGCGAGCGGCGGCGTCGGCGAAATGGCCGGACAATAGGGCCGAGATCTACACTCCGAAAGTGAGTTCCGAGCCGACCGTGATCACAGACAGCTATCGCCGGGAGGTCCAGGCCCGCACCCTGAAGGTGCTGTTCGCCAGTGCGATCGTCGGCCGGGCGGCGATGTCGATCGGGTTCGTGGTCTCTGCGCTGCTGATGGCCGAGATCCTCGGTTCGAGCACCTGGGCCGGGGCGTCGACCGCGGCCATCACCATCGGCACCGCCTTCAGCGCGTCGGCCCTGGCCGGCTACATGGCCCGCAAGGGCCGCCGGCCCGGCCTGGCCCTCGGCTATATGGCGGCCGCCGTCGGGGGAGCGGTGGCGGTGTTCGGCAGCAGCCGGCTGGCGCTCGTTCCCTACCTGATCGGCTTGATCCTGATCGGCGTCGGCCAGGGTGGCACCAACCTGGCCCGCTACGCCGCCGCCGACCTGGCCGAGCCGTCCGCCCGCAGCAAGGCCATCAGCTATGTGGTCTTCGCATCGACCGTCGGTGCGGTCGGCGGCCCGGCGCTGGCCGGGATCGCCGGTGATGTCGGGCAGCGCTTCGGCTACGACGAGCTGGTCGGTCCGTTCGGCTTCGCCTCGGTGTTCTTCGTCGTCGGGGGCCTCGTCATCTGGCTCGGACTCCGACCGGACCCGCTCGTCATCTCCGGTGGTACCACCGTCGACGAAACCAAGGTCAAGGCCGGCTTCGTCCGCAGCCTCGGCATCATCTGGGCCAACCCGAGCGCCAGGCTGGCCCTGATCGGGCTGGTCGTCTCCCAGGCGGTCATGGTCATGGTCATGGCCATGACCCCGCTCCACATGAAGGAACACGGCCACAGCGTTGGTGTGGTCGGGTGGGTGCTGTCGGCCCACACCGCCGGCATGTTCGCCTTCGCTCCTCTCGCCGGTTGGGTGTCTGACCGGTACGGTCGGGTGATGGCCATCCTCATCGCCGGAGTGGTGTTGATGGGGGCGACGGTGATGACCGCACTGGCCGGCGACGCGCCGGCACTGCTGATGTTCCCCGGCCTCTACCTGCTCGGGCTCGGCTGGAGTTTCGGCATGGTGGGTGCCAGCGCCCTGCTGACCGAATCGGTTCCCGGTCGACGACCAGGTGTCGGCCCAGGGGGCGGCCGACTTCGTCACCAGTTTCGCCAGTGGTGGTGGGGCCTTGGGGTCCGGGCTGGTCTTCACCATGGCCGGGTTCCACATCCTGTCTGCGATCGGTATCGTCGCTGCGGGCCTGATGTTCGTCGCCGCGTTCGGCCAGATCCGCGTCCGCTCCGGAGGTCGACCGATCCCGGTCTCGACCTGATCCCGGTCTCGAGCTGATCCGGTCTCGAGCTGGGCCTTGGGACCTGATCCCGCCGAAGATGGGGTTCAGCGCCGCGGCGGGACCGGGATCACGGCCAGGTCGGACGCCGCAATCACGTCCCGATGGTGGCGCGCCGCCTCCTGCTCGTGGCCAACGGTATCGGTGTAGCGGGCCGAGAAGTGGCCGAGCACCAACCGGCCAACGCCGGCCGATGCCGCCAGCTCGCCGGCCTGACCTGCGGTCATGTGGCGATAGGCGCCCGCCAGGTCCCGATGCTGTTCGAGGTAGGTGGCCTCGCACACCAGGAGATCCACGCCCGCCGCCAGCTCCGCCGCCCCGGGGCACGGCGCGGTGTCCATGACGAAGGCCATCGACTGCCCGAGCTTCGGTCGGGAAACCTGCGCCACGGTAACCGGTCCGTTCGCCGTTTCGAGATGACCCTCGGCCAGGAGCCGTCCCACGTCCGGGCCACCGATACCGGCCTCGGCCAACCGCTCGGGGATGAGCGAGATCCCGTCCGGTTCGCTGATTCGAAACCCGTAGCTCGTGACCCGGTGATCGAGGGCTGCGGTTCGCAGCTCGGACCGACCGAGCAGGCCGAGCGTCCCGTCGGCGGTGATGGGGCGGGGCTCCAGGTTCGAGGTGTCGTGGAAGATCGAGACCTTCCGCATCCGGTCCAGGTACTCGGCGCCATCTGCGGGGTGGAAGACCGGCAGTGGCGCCAGACCGTCCGGCGTCGATCGAGCGTCGAGCGCCCGGCGCTGGATCACCCCCGGCAGCCCCAGGCAGTGATCGCCGTGAAAATGGGTGATGCAAACCGCGGTGAGCCTGGCGATGGCGACCCCGGCCAGGATGCACTGGCGCTGCGTACCCTCGCCGGGGTCGAACAGGATCAGCTGGTCGTCCCAACGCAGCGCGTAGCCGTTGTGGGCCCGGTGGCGGGTCGGGGCCTGGCTGGCGGTGCCCAATACGATGAGCTCCCTGCTGGCCATGGCGTCAGTGTAGAGGTCGGCGCTTCGCGGGCGGTCCGGCGGTCCTGGGGCTGAGGCTTGGAATAGAGGCGGCCACGGCTACGGTTCTGCGGAGAGGACCTCGCGGTCCCGCCAGCCGATCACCCACCGGAGCCGTCCCATGCCGACCGAATCAACAGACACCGCATCGGCGGCCTCCGCAGAGCGGTCAGCGGCCGACGCCCTGGTGCTGTTCGGCATCACCGGAGACCTGGCCCGGAGGAAGCTGTTCACCGCCCTGTACCGGCTGGAGGTCGACGGCATCCTCGATTGCCCGGTCGTCGGGGTCGCCACCCGGCCCTGGACCGTCGACGACCTCAAGACCAACGCCAGGGCGGCCCTGGAGGAGGGCGGCACCGAGATCGACGAGGCGATCTGGCGGCGACTTGCCGACAGGTTCGACTACGTGTCCGGCGACTATCGGGAATCGGAGACCTTCGAAGCGGTGGCGGCCAAGATCGGTGACGCCGCCTGCCCCGTCTGCTACCTCGCCATCCCCCCGTTCCTGTTCACCACCGTGGTCGAAGGCCTGGCCGCCAACGGGCTGCATCGTGGTCGGGTGGTGTTGGAGAAACCGTTCGGTCGTGATCTGGACTCGTCCCGCCAACTGGACGACGCGGTCAGGAGCCACTATCCGGAGGACCGGATCTATCGCATCGATCACTTCCTGGGCAAGGAGCCGGTGCTCAACATCCTGGTCTTCCGGTTCGCCAACTCGATCCTCGAGCCGCTGTGGAACCGGCACCAGATCGAAAGCGTGACCATCAACATGACCGAGGACTTCGGCATCGAGGGTCGGGGCAAGTTCTACGACGAGGTCGGCACGCTGCGCGACGTCGTGCAGAACCACCTGCTGCAGATCGTGGCCCTGCTGGCCATGGAGCCGCCGGTGTCCGATGCGGCAGATGCCATGGCCGACGAGGTGGTCAAGGTGTTCCGATCGATGAGGCCCTTCGATCCGGCCAAGGTGTGGCGGGGCCAGTACGACGGCTACCTCGACGAGGACGGCGTCAAACCCGATTCGGACACCGAGACCTACATCTCGCTGGAATGCGAGATCAACTCCTGGCGCTGGGCCGGTGTGCCGTGGCGGATTCGGACCGGCAAGGCGCTCGACCGGACGTGCACCGAGGCGGTGGTCGAGTTCAGCAAGCCACCCCGACCACTGTTCACCGACGCGGCATGCTCCCCGGAACCGAACCGGCTTCGATTCCACATGAAGCCCAACGACAGCATCGAGTTCGAGATGCAGGCCAAGACGCCGGGGCCGACCATGATCAGCGAAACCATCAGCATCGATGTGGATCACCGTCGGTCGGAGTTCGGGCAGACGCCCTATCACCGGCTCCTCGGCGATGCGTTGGCCGGCGACAGGCGACTGTTCGCCAGAGGTGACCAGGTCGATGTGGCGTGGCAGATCGTGCAACCGGTGATCGACGCCCCGCCGCCGGTGAAGACCTACGCCAGGGGAAGCCGCTGCCCCGAGCTGGACTGATCGCGGCCCGAACCGGTGACCCACGCCGGGTCGCTATGGTTGTCGTTTCGGTCGATCCACAAGGAGCCGGAGCGTGAGCGAGTGCACGGTCGCCGTCGATCTCGGCGGCACCCACATACGGGCCGCCCTGGTGGCCGACGACGGGCGGGTCCTCATCAGCCGGCGATGCGCCACCCCGGTCGCCGCCCCCGAACCGACGATCATCCCCGAACTGATCGGCAACCTGCTGGCCGACCGGGGTGAGATCCCAACCCCGACCAGAGCGGTCATCGGGGTGGCCGGTGTCATCGATCACGAGGCCGAGCGACTGTTGGCGGCCCCCAATCTCCCGCAGCGGTGGATCGCCGAGCTCAACGAGGAATGGCTGAGCGCCTCCACCGGTCTGGCCGTCGCCATGGCAAACGATGCCGACCTGGCGGCGGTCGGCGAGTCCAGTTTCGGAGCCGGTCGGGGTCATCGCGACGTGGTCTACGTCACGATCTCCACCGGGGTCGGAGCGGGCGTTGTCGTCGCCGACAGACTGGTTCGGGCCGCCTTGTCCGGCGGCGAGGTCGGCCACACCGTCATCGACCGGGTGGCGGCGGCCGAGGGCCGTCCCTCAACGGTCGAAGATCTCGGCTCGGGCACCGCGATCGAGCGGGCGGCGATGGCAGCGGGGATCCGCGAGCGGGGCGCCGCCCTGGCCGACCTGGTTCGGGCCGGGAGTCAGCCGGCGTCGGACATCTGGACCGAGGCCATCGAGGCGGTCGGGCTGGGGATAGCCAACCTGGCCTGGATCGTGGCCCCCCAGGTCGTCGTGGTCGGCGGCGGGGTCGGCATGAACCACGATCTGGTGGTGCCGATCCTGGAGCGGCAGGTTGCAGCCTACGGCCCGGCGGTCGGCGGTACGATCGAGGTCGTGACCGCAGCGTTGGGTGATCAAGCGGCGCTGGCCGGCGCCGCGATGTGGTGGAGTGCGGTCGGCCGTGGCTGACGACCTGCACATCCTCGACATCTCGCCGAACGACCTGTGGGTGGAGCGATCGGCCGATGTGATGGCGGCGGCGATCGGCGCCTCGATCGAACGGTCCGGCCGCTGCTCACTGGCGTTGAGTGGAGGCTCGACCCCTGGCCCGGTCTTCGACGCGGTCTCCGGCCGTGACCTCCCATGGGGGCAGGTCATCATCCTCCAGGTCGACGAACGAATGGTGCCGGCAGACGACCCGGCCCGCAACCTGGTCCGCCAGCAGGAGGCGTTCGCCCACACCGACGCCTCGTGGTTGCCGATGCCGATCGATGATCTCCTGGCGGTGGCCGACCTGCCGGACTCGTCGGCCAGGATCGCCGCCATCATCGATCGGTTCTGCACCGAAATCGTCGAGCTCGCCGGTGATCCCCCCATCATCGACCTGGTGCACCTCGGGCTGGGAGACGACGGCCACACCGCCTCGCTGGTCCCCGGCGATCCGTTGCTGAACCAGATGCGGGACTACATCGGCATCACCGGGGAGTATGACGGCACCAGGCGGTTGTCGATGACGAGGCCGCTGCTCGACCGGGCCAGGATGGTGGTGTGGCTGGTCAGCGGTGCCGCCAAGGCCGATCCGCTCGGTCGGTTGTTGGTCGGTGACATGACGATCCCCGCCGGGCTCATCCGCCCCGCCCACTCGGTGGTGCTGGCCGATGCCGACGCCGCCCGCCAGGTCTGAAGAGGCCCGGCCGATTCACCGCAGCCCGGCCTCGACGACCGCGGCCGACCGGGCGTGGTGCCACCCGATCGCCGCGTCAACGAAGGCGAACCGAGGCGATGACCGGCCGGTGGTCGCTGCCTGCCGGATCGCCGATGCGGACATCCAACACCTCGAAGTCGTCGGTCACCAGGACGTGGTCGAGGCGCATCAACGGGATCGGTAGGTCGCCGTCGGCGGGCCAGGTGTTGTCCAGCCCGCACCCCTTCGGTTCGTGGGCGTCTGTCCAGCCCGAGCGGAGCAGGTCCCGGAACTGCCGGTGATCGGCGGTGGCGTTGAAGTCGCCGGCCAGTATCCGTGGCGTCGACGTCTCGATCGTGCCCAGCTGTTGGAGCTGGTCTTCCCAGACCGGGACGTTCCCCGGCCGAACCGGGGCCATGGTGTGCAGCCCGGTCAGCGTGAAATCACCGGACGGACCGGCGATGGTGGCGGTGACGATGTCCGACACGACGAGTCGCTCGACCTCGAAGTCGGCGAACGGCCAGCGGCTCCAGATGACGGTCCCCGGCCCGGCGCCGGGCTGGTCGTCGCTGCGGAACCGGTAGTCGGCCAGCCGGTCGTCCTCCCGCAGCCGGCTCATGAACCAGTACTCGGCTTCCTCCATGACCACCACGTCCGCCCCCTCGGCCACGATGGCGGCGGCCACATCGGCCGGTCGGTCGTTGTAGTACAACACGTTTGCGGCGTAGACGGTGATGGCGTCGTCGGCGGACTCGGCTCCGCAGCCGACAACCGCATCGATGGGCGAGGTGGTGAAGACGAATGCCGCCGCGGTGACCACCGTGGCCACCCGAAGGGTCGTGCTGCGGCTCAGCCAGGCGCTGGCGGCGGCCACGAGCAGCGGAGCGGCGAAGAACGGGGTCAGACCCACAACCGCGATCAGCAGCGGCGAGTCCTGGCTGCGCCAGCGCATGGCCAGGACGGCGACCACCACCGCCACCATCGACCAGCCGAGCGCCACGAAGCACCACCTGATCCATCGGGAGGGGCCCCGGCCGCCGATCGATGGCCGGGGAGGTGGGGCCTGGCCGGTGAGACCTGGCCGGCCGGTGTCGTCGGGCTGTCGGGTTGTGGAAGTGTCCATTCTCGTTCCCGCCATCCCGGTCGACCCCTGGGCGGGCCGACCCGACGATAGCGATGCATTCCGATGGCGGGGCACGGTCATGTTCCCCACATGGGGTCAATCGTGGTCCAGAATCGTCGAGTTGTCGGTTCACCCCGCTCGGTACGGCGATGAAGATTCGATGCAGGTCGCCGCCCACAAACGCCCGGCTCCCCGCCTACGCTTGGGTCGTGAAGCGGCAGCACCCCCTCCGGGCCTCCGGCCGGCATATGGACGATCTGGCACGACTCCGAGCACTGGACACCTGATGCGGTACAAGATCGTGACCTACGGCTGCCAGATGAACGAGCACGACTCGGAGCGCATCGCCGGCATGCTCGAAGCCGACGGCTACCACTCGACCGACTCGGTCGACGACGCCGATGTCGTTGTGCTCAACACCTGCTGCATCCGGGAGAACGCCGACAACAAGCTCTACGGTGCCCTCGGCAACCTCAAGGTCCGCAAGCAGGAGAACCCGGACCTCCAGATCGTGGTTGCCGGCTGCCTGGCCCAGAAGGACCGGGAGCTGATCCAGCGTCGGGCCGGTCATGTCGATGTGGTGTTCGGCACCCACAATGTCCACCGGGCCACCGAGCTGCTGGCCCAGGCGAGAGCCGACGGACCGATCACCGAGATCTGGGAGGAGGCCATGGTCGGCGAGGCCGAGGCGTTCCCCTCCGCCCTGCCGGCAAAGCGGGAAACCGACTACCGGGCCTGGCTGACCATCCAGATCGGTTGCGACAACTCCTGTGCCTTCTGCATCGTGCCATCGGTTCGGGGCGTCGAGATCAGCCGACCATTCGAAGACATCGTGTCCGAAGCCCGGCAACTGGCCGACCAGGGGGTGACCGAGATCACGTTGCTCGGCCAGAACGTCAACTCCTACGGCCGTGATCTGTCGCTGGCCGCCCGCCGAACCGGCCACGACGTGCGGGTCCGGCCGATGTTCGCCCGGCTGTTGGAAGAAGTGGCGTCGATCGACGGGCTCCGTCGGGTTCGCTTCACCAGCCCCCACCCAAAGGACATGACGCCGGACGTGTTCGAGGCGATGGCCCGCTGCGAGACCGCCGTCAACCATCTCCACTTCCCGCTGCAGTCCGGGTCGGACCGGGTCCTGGCCGCCATGCATCGCGGTTACACCGGGGCCCGCTACCTGGAGAAGCTGGCTGACGCCCGCCGCACCATCGATGACGTTGCGGTCACCACCGACATCATCGTCGGCTTCCCCGGCGAGACCGACGACGACTTCGCGGCAACGCTGGAGCTGGCGGCCGAGGCCCACTTCGACAGCGCCTACACCTTCGTGTTCTCTCCCCGGGAAGGCACCGAGGCGGCCGAGATGGTGGACCGCTTCTGCGACCCGGAAGCGGTCAAGGACCGCTACGCCCGGCTCCGAACCGTGATCGAACGATCGGCGTTGGCCAAGTACCGGGCCAGGATCGGCCGGGTCGAAGAAGTGGTGGTCGAAGGCCCGTCGAAGAAGGATCCGGCCGTCCTGACCGGACGGACCGCCCACAACAAGCTGGTCCACTTCGCCTCGACGCCGCTCAAGCCCGGCACCTTCGCCACCACCAGGATCACAGACGCCGCCCACCAGTACCTGCTCGGCGAACTGGTGGAGGTCACCGCCAGGCCACGCCATCGAACCAGGATCCCCGTCGCCTCGGCCACGGCCTGATCGAGCTCGGCGGTAGGACCGGCCGAAGCGACCGTGCTCGCAGCTGGCCGTTCGCCAGCTCGACGTTGCATGCCGGTCGAAGGTTCAGGGGAGGGATCGGTCAGGGTCGAGAACGCTGCAACCGCTCGGCCGCGGCCAAGGCGGCGGCGACCACCCGAGGCGGCTCGGCCATCGGGTTGGCGGCCACCGACCGCAGCCACGTCTTGCCGTCGATGGTGATGGTGGAAACGAAGGCGCCGGACAGCTCGGCCTGCAGGATCGTGCTGTCGTGATCGACGTGGCGCCAGGCAACGACACCGCTGTCGTTGCCGCCGAAGACCTCCAGCTCCGGCCGGCTCTCGACGAGGGCCACCAACTCGTCTGCCATCGCCATGCTCCGATCGATCAGGTCGGCGATCCCGTCGTGACCCAGGGTCAGAAGGGCTGCCGCCAGTGGAGCCGCGGCGGTGCCGTGCGAACCGAGGAGGCCGACGTTTGGCGCCTGCAGGTAGGCGCCGTCGACGCTGATGGCCCGGTTCGACCGCTCGACGTCTGCGAAGAGCACCATCGCCGATTCTTTGGGTTGGAAGAGCCATTTGTGGGCCGAGATGGCGATGGAGTCGGCTCGTTCGATGCCGTCGAGCCGGTGGTGATGGCGTGTCGAGAAGCGAAGCGGCCCACCCCATGCCGCATCGACGTGGACCCAGGCCGGCCGCTCTGCCATCCCCGCCAGGTCGAGCTGGTCGATGGCCCCCACCCCGGTCGTGCCTGCGGTCTGGCACACGATGGAGCGGCCCGGTTCGAGCCGCGGGCCGAGATCGGCTGCGGTCACCCGGTGCCCCGATGCCGGGTCGGCCGGGCTCACCGGCCGATACTGCAAGCCGAGGATCGTCGCCGCCTTGCGAATCGACAGGTGACCGTGGGTCGATGCGACCACGGTGTCGGCGCCTGTCAGCTCGCGGGCGGCCCACAGCGCGGTCAGGTTGGCCACCGTCGAGCCGGGAACGAGGTGGCCGCCCCCCATCCCGAAGATCGGGGCGATCCAGTCGATCACCGTGGCCTCGAGCCGGCGAGCGGCCGGTGCAGTATCGGGATGAAGCAGGTTCTGGTTGCTCGACGCCCCGACCAGGGCCGCGACCCAGGTGATCCACGGCGTCGGTGGGTCCATATGGGCCAAGAAGCCAGGGGCGCCGAGGTCCCGGCCACCGCCACGGAGATAGGGAGTGACCACGCCAAGCGCCGTCCTCCGGCTCCATCCCCGATCGGGGGAGCGTGGCCGGCAGTCCCAGGGCCGACGATCGGTCGCCAAGTGCCGCTCGCACCGCGGCGGCCACCCGATCGGGATCGGTGCCGAACAGCTCGGCCGGATCGGGTCCCGGCGGTTGGTCACCGTGGTCCATGGCCCGAGGCTAGTGGGACCTCGGCCAGGGCCGCGGCCACCGCCGGCCCGGTCGGCTGCGGTCGCGATGGCGGCGGTCAGTGGTTTGCGAAGGCCGCCGCTCGATGTCGGAGCCGGGCGATCAGCTCGGCGGTGGCGGGGTCGAGCGTCGAGCCACGGCGCGCCGCCACCACCAGTCGTCTGGTCAACAGCGGTTTGCGCATGGCCCGGACCAGGGGGTTCGGTTCGGCTTCGGCCTGCAGCACCGGCAGCACCGTCCAACCCAGCCCGAGGTGGACCATCTGCCGCAGGACCTCCGGTTGGTTGGACTCGGCCTCGACCCGGAACTCGGCTCCCAGTTCCCGAAGGGCGGCGGCGATGTGGCGTCTGGTGTGTGATTCGGGGGGAAAGGTCACCCACGGCCCCCACGTCGATGGTCGACCGACGGTCATCATCGGCGGTGGCGACGGGGGCATCGCCGGCCCGGCCGGTCCCGGGGTGGTCGGCCCGGGGCCGAGGCGGCCCCCACCGGTCGGTGCGTAGATGGCCAAGTCCTCGTTGAACAGCTCGATCAGCTCCAGGTCGGGGTGGTGGGCCGGTGCCGGGCCCGATCGACCGGCGGGCCCGGTGCCTGGCGCAGCAGCCGGCGGTTCGACGATGACCGCGGCATCCAGGCGGCCCTCGATGAGTTGGCCCACCAGGGCGGCCGATGGTGCGACCCGCAACCGGAGCTCCACATCGGGCCGGTCATTGCGGAAGTCGATCAGTGTTTCGGGAAAGTAGTTCACGGCGGCGATGTCGATCAGCCCGAGCCGGACCCGACCCGATCGGCCGGTGGTGGCCGCCGAGGCCCAGATCGTGAGGTCCCGGGTGGCGGCCAGGATGCGATCACCGTGGGCCACCATCTCCCGACCGCGCTCGGTCAGCACCCGCTTGCGCCCCTGCCGCTCGAACAGGGTCACCCCGACCCGGCGCTCCAGCTCGCTCAAACCCTGGCTGAGGGCCGATTGACTGATCCGCAGCCGCCGGGCCGCTGCCCCCAGGGAGTCGGACCGGCTGACCGCCTCCAGATACTGCAACTGGTGGGTCGTCAGGTTGAGCAGGGGTGCGGCAGGTTCGCCGTCCGCTCTGACGTTTGCATCAGGATCACTTACCGACATTTCGATATATCTTAACCGTAACTCTGATTAGTTCACATGTTCTTAGATAACACCTAGGTTGGAAGCATGACAACGACTCCTTCCGAACACTCGGGTCCTGCCGCCTCGGTGGCCGAGCCCACCGGCACCCTCGGGGTGCTCCTGCCCGGCCTCGGTGCCGTGGCCTCCACCTTCATCGCCGGTGTGATGGCCGTCCGGGCCGGGATCAAGCCACCCATCGGTTCCCTGAGCCAGATGGGTCGTCTCCCCGCGCTCGACGGTGTCGAGCGCCGCATCCTCGATGCCGTGCCGCTGGCCTCCCTCGATGACCTGGTCTTCGGTGGTTGGGATCCGATCTCGGCAAACGCCCTCGAGGCGGCCACCACCGCCGGTGTGCTCAACGGCGGGGACCTGGCCGAGATCTCCGGGGAGCTCGAATCGGTGGTTGCCATGGATGCGGTCTTCGATCAGCAATGGGTGAAGCGGCTCGACGGGCATCGGGTCAAGACCGGAACCACGAAGTGGGATCAGGCGCTGGCCCTCATCGACGACATCGAGCGATTCCGCGCCACCAACGACTGCGACCGGCTGGTGATGGTGTGGTGCGGCTCGACCGAGGCCTACCAGGAGCCGAGCGAGGTCCACGCCACCGTCAAGGCCTTCGAGGAGGGACTCAAGTCCAACGACGAGAACATCTCACCGAGTCAGATCTACGCCTACGCCGCACTGCAGAGCAACGTCCCGTTCGCCAACGGCGCCCCCAACCTGTCGGTCGATCTGCCGTGCATGCTGGAGCTGGCCGCCGAGCGGGGCGTGCCGGTGGCGGGCAAGGACTTCAAAACCGGCCAGACCCTGATGAAGACGATCATTGCGCCAGGGCTCAAGGCTCGGATGCTGGGCCTCCGGGGCTGGTACTCGACCAACATCCTGGGCAACCGGGACGGCGAGGTCCTCGACGACCCCGACAACTTCCGGACCAAGGAATCCTCCAAGCTCGGCGTGCTCGACACGATCCTCGAGCCAGAGACCTACCCCGAGCTCTACGGAGAGATCGACCACGTCGTCCGCATCAACTACTACCCACCCCGGGGCGACAACAAGGAGGGGTGGGACGCCATCGACATCTTCGGTTGGTTGGGCTACCCCATGGAGATCAAGGTCGACTTCTCCTGCCGGGACTCCATCCTGGCCGCTCCGTTGGTCCTCGACCTGGTGCTGTTCATGGATCTGGCCGCCCGGGCCTCCCGCTCCGGGATCCAGGACTGGCTGAGCTTCTACTTCAAGGCGCCGCAGACCATGTCGGGCCGCGAGGCTTGCCACGACCTGTTCCGCCAGCAATCGGATCTCATGGACGTGCTGCAGGAGCTGGCGCACCCCGATCTTCGCTGACTCGTTGCCCGGCAACGGAATCGGCCCCGGTTGGGCCGTCGATCGCGGTGTCGCCGGTTCCACGGCCGATCACCGCGTCATCGGTGTGACCATCGGCTGGGTCGACCGCCATCGTCTCCTCGGTCACGATCCGCACCCGACCGAAGATCGATGTCCATTCGATCTGCAGGGTCGGGAGGTCGGCGGTGTCCTCCTGTTCGGGAACGTCGACCATCGAACCGCCGAGCAGTGACATCCCGGATGGTTTCACCTCGGCCCCGTTCGGCACGATGAAGGTGGCCGATCCCAGCACAACGGTCACCTTCATCCGCAGTTGCTCGGCCTCGACGAACGAGTCCCGCATGTCCAGATGGCACGTTCCCAGGACCGCGACCACCGCCGAGCGGCTGGCCAGGCGCCATCGCCCGGTGCGGTGACAGCGGCCAAGGACGGCCAGCATCTTCGTCGGCTTTGACTTTGCCACTGACAACTCCGGGTCACACGGCGGACCAATCGATCCCGGCTCCCAGTCTCGGACGGACCGGCCCGCCTATGAGAGGCATCGCCGGTAGATCGGCCGGCGGCGACAAGAAACTTACGGAGCGAAACTTGCGGTTACCGGCCGTCGTTTGAAATGGTTCAGGTGGCGTCACGTCGAGGTGGCTTGGGGGACTCCTGTGAACTCTGCCCAGAGAAGTTGGCTCTTCATTCCGAGTCCCCTGCTTGGCCCGTCGAGTTGGGCCCCCGTTGCCGAGGTCATGACCACATTGGGCCAGTCGGTCCAGATCGCCGACCCGAAGATGACCACCACCGCCGACTACGACCACATCACCCCGTGGCTCAACGAGATCCTCGCCATGTCGCCGCCTCCCGACGACATGGAGACGGTGGTGGTCACCCACTCCGCAGCCTGCCCCCGGGCACCGCTGGTGGTCGATGAGTTGTTGCACAAGGGATGGAACGTTCGGGCCATGCTGCTGGTCGACGGGCGCTTCCCCACTGGGGAGGCGTTCGCCATCTCCCAGCCCCGCTATGCGGCCATGTTGGACGGCATGATCCGCCCCGATGACTACCTGCCGCCATGGCCGCGCTGGTGGGGGTCGCTGGTGCAGGGTCTGGTGGTGGATCCCGTGGCCCGGGGCCTGGTGTTCAACGAGGCGGCTCCCATCCCCCGATCTTGGTTCGACCAGGCATGCCCGGTTCCCGAGCTGCCACCGACGGTCGGTCGAGGTTTCCTGTCGTTCGGGCCCGGGTACTCCCAGGCCTGTGATCAGGCATACGACGCAGGTTGGATGACCATCCGACTCAGCGGCGACCACCTCCATCAGGTCGTGGCCCCCGCAGCGGTGGCGGCCACCCTCATTGCCATGGTGGACGGCATGGCCTGCGGCCGGGGGTACCCCGAACCCTGCTGACGGCGCCGATGAGGGGGAGGTTGGGCTCCGAGCCCGGTCGGTGACGGCGGGCCGGCTTCTAGACTGGTCACCACATGACCGGACCGGGAGATCGCAACGCCGAACCTCGACCGTGGCCGGCGACGGTCGAAGCGATGTTGGCCGATGCCGGCCATCGGGGGCCGGCGACATTCGGTGGCCGGGGGATCGGCTTGGCAACCGGCGCCGAGCGTTGGACGGTCGGCCCGGCCACGGTCTACCGGTTCTGGGCCCCGGCCCTCGGCCCGACCGGAGACGCCGCTCCTACCGCAGGCCGCGATGCGACCCCGAACCGAGCGGCGACCATCCACGGGGCGGCGAATGCGACACCGGAGCCGACCATGACAGTGGATCGTTTGGCCGCCATGGTGCGGTCGCCTCGGCGACGCTGCACCGTTCCAGGTCGGGCCGGTGCTCGGCCGTGTCGACGGCGATCACGACGGCCGACCCGCCTCGTGGCTGGCCGTCGATGGACCTGTCGGGGGGCCGGGTGATCGGCCGGAGAACCACCCCGATCCGGACGATCTGGTGGCCGCCATCGGCACCGGCATGCGGGCGATGCACGAGCTGGCGCCCGCCACCCTGGACGACGACGCGAACCCCGGGGGCCGGTCCGATCCGTGGGCGGTGATCGTCGACCTGTGCCGATCGTCGGTCGAAGCCGACCTGGTCGACCCCGTGGCGCTGCCGCCACCCTACGATCGCTACCGGCCGGAACGTCTGCTGGAGTTGGTCGACGAGGCGGCATCGACCAATGCCCGCTCCGGGAGCCGGTCGGTCGGGGCCGACTCGTTGGTTTGTTGCCACGGCTTCGCCACGGCGGCCCGGTTCGTCGTCGACCGGGGCCGATTCGTCGGCTTCGATCGGATCGAGGCCCCGCTGGTGGCCGACCGTCACTTCGACCTGGCCGTCCTCCAACAGAGCGTGCACCATACGTTCGGGCCCGAAGCGGTGTTCCGGCTGTATGAGGCATACGGGTCCGATCCGGACCTGGTACTGCTGGACCGGTACGTGCTGGTGTCGCACCTGCTCGGTCGATCAACGGTCCAGCCGACAACGGACACCGCCGACCGGTGACCGATGCTCCTCGGGACATCGCAGCCGGCCCGCTGGTCATCGTCGGACCGACCGCCAGCGGGAAATCGTCGCTGGCGGTGCAGTTGGCCCGGCGCCACCCCGGAACCGAGATCGTCAGCTCCGACGCCATGGCCGTCTACCGGGGCATGGACATCGGTACCGCAAAGCCGACCCCGGCCGAGCGGGATGGGATACCACACCACCTGATCGACGTGATCGACCCCACCGAGGACTACACCGTTGCCCGGTTCCAGCGCGACGTCGCCGCGGTGCTGGACGATCTGGTGGCACGGTCCCGGCCCGCCATCGTGGTCGGCGGGACCGGGCTGTACGTCCAGGCCGTGGTCGACGACTTCACGATGCCGGATCAGTTCCCGGAGCTCCGCTCAGAGCTGGAGGCCGAGGCCGACACCGCCGCACTGTTCGATCGGCTGCAGGCGCTCGACCCCGCGGCCGCCACCAAGATGCTCCCCGGGAACCGGCGTCGGATCATCCGGGCGCTGGAGGTGACCATCGGTTCCGGCCAACCGTTCTCGTCGTTCGGCCCCGGCGTCGACCACTACGGTCCGACCCGGTTCCGGCTGGTGGGGCTGGAGATCGACCGGGCGGAGATGGATCGCCGCATCGATGAACGGTATCGCCAGCAGTTGAAAGGCGGCTTCCTGGGCGAGGTCGAGCGCCTGTCGGGGATCGGCCTGTCCCGCAACCCGTCCCAGGCACTGGGCTACCGGGAGTTGCTGGCCCACGTCCGGGGGGAGTGCGGGCTCGATGAGGCGGTCGACGAGGCCCGGCGTCGAACCAAGCGGTTCGCCCGCAGGCAGCAGCGATGGTTCCGCCGCGATCCTCGCATCACCTGGTTCGACGCCCTCGATGCTGCGCTGGTCGACAAGGTGGCCGCCCACTGGCATGGGGTCGAAGGTGGCGGAACCGTGCTACCGATTGGTTAACCGGATGTGTTTCCGCCCCGATACTGCGACACTGGAGGCGAATGGAATCGAACGACCGACCCGAGCCAACCCGAATCGTGCTGACGAAACACCACGGTCTCGGCAATGATTTTCTCATCGCCGTCGATGCGGCGCGCCCGCTCGATGGGGCGGATGCCGTCGCCTGGTGCGATCGGCGAACCGGGATCGGGGCCGACGGCCTGATCGTCGCCGTGCCGGCGTCGGCCGACCAGGCACGGCGGTGGCGGATGGAGCTGTGGAATGCCGATGGTCGCCCAGCCGAGATCAGCGGCAACGGCATCCGCTGTCTGGCCCAGGCCCTTGCCTGGCACCTCGGGCTCGACCCGTCGATCGACCAGCGGCTGACGATCGACACCGATGCCGGCGCACGGGAACTCACCATCCAGGCGACCGCCGCCGAGCCCGGTCGGCCCGGCGACCTCGGCCGGCGGCCGCCGGCCGAGGCCATGGTTCGGGTTGCCATGGGCAAGGCGCTGCAGGGGCCAGAGCCGAGCGACCGTTGGCCCGATACCGGGGTGGAGGTGTCTGCCCAGTGGGGCGTTGACATCGGCAACCCCCACCTGGTGGCCGAGGTCGACTCCCTCGAGGGTTTGGACATGGCGGCCATCGGGCCGAAGATCGAGGCCGAGTACGCCTCCGGCCTCAACGTCCACCTGATGACGGTCACCGATCGGAGCCGGATCGAGCTGCTGGTCTGGGAGCGGGGCGCCGGCGTGACCATGGCCTGCGGGTCGGGGGCCTGCGCCGCGGCGTGGGCCGCCCACAATGCCGGGCTGGTCGATACGCCGGTCACCGTCGCCATGCCCGGGGGTTCGGCCCAGGTCGACCTCGACGGCGACGAGGTGTCCCTGACCGGTCCGACGGTCCGGGTCGGGGAGGTGATCGTCGATGGCTGATCCCGACGCCAATCCCAGCGACGGATTCCGGCCGCTCTACGGCCGCTCGTCCAGCGATGACGGGCCGGGACCGGCCGGCGACGAGCCGGGACCGGCCGACGATCAAGCCTTCCTCGACCAGTTCGACGAGGTCGATGACGCCGTCCCCGAGGATGAGGTCATCGGCGACCACCGCGGCGCCTTCGGGGATTATGGTGCAACGGTCGACAGCGGCTTCATCGATCGGAGCTTCCGGGAGCGGATCGTGCTGGTCGGCGTCACCGTCGCCGGCCAGACCGCGGGCGACACCGCGGCCTCCCTCGATGAGCTGGAGCTGCTGGTCGACACCGCAGGGGCCGACGCCATCGACCGGATCGTCCAGCGTCGGGAGCGGCCCGATCCCGGCACCTTCGTCGGCCGGGGCAAGGTCCAGGAGATCCTCGACTCGTCGCTGGCCATCGACGCCGACACCGTCGTCTTCGACGATGAGTTGAGCCCTGGCCAGCAGTTCAACCTGGAGCGCATGCTCAAGCGGACCGCCCTCGACCGGACGGCGGTCATCCTCGACATCTTCGCCCAACACGCAACCTCGGCCGAGGGCAAGGCCCAGGTGGAGCTGGCCCAGCTGCGGTACCGGCTGCCAAGGCTCAGGAACAAGAAGGACTTCAGCCAGCAGGGCGGCGGCATCGGCACCAGGGGCCCCGGCGAGACCCAGCTCGAGGTCGACCGACGGCGCCTGGTGCGGCGGATGCACAAGCTGGAGCGTGATCTGGCCGGCATCTCGGCCCGCCGGACCAACCAGCGCAAGGCCCGCAGACGTTCGCCGTATCGCACGGTTTCGATCGTCGGCTACACCAACGCCGGCAAGTCATCGCTGTTGCGGCGCCTGACCGGGGCCGATGTCAAGATCGAGGATCGGTTGTTCGCAACGCTGGATCCAACCACCCGCAAACTGCAGTTGCCGGGTGGCGAGCAGATCCTGGTCACCGACACCGTCGGCTTCGTCAAGAAACTGCCCCACCAACTGGTCGAGGCCTTCAAATCGACCTTGGAGGTCTCCGCCGGAGCCGACCTGTTGATCCATGTGGTCGACGGGTCCGGGCCGGATCCGGTGGCCCACATGGACGCCGTGCGGCAGGTCTTGTCGGAGATCGACGCCGAGGCGGTGCCGCAGCTCATCGTGTTCAACAAGTCGGACCTGTCGCCCGAGGTCAAACTCCTCGTCGACCATCACCCCGGCTCCGTTGCGGTCTCCACGGTCACCGGCCAGGGGATCGACGATCTGCTGGAGGCCATCGGCGACCGGCTTCGGGCGGTGACCGATGTCTACGAACTGTTCGTGCCGTGGGCCAGAGGCGATATTCTGGCTGCCACCCACCGCGAAGGCGAGGTCCTGACCGAAACCACCGAGGACGACGGCATGCGCCTTTTGGCCCGATTCGAACCCGCATCGGCCAACCGTCTCGGGGAGTTCGTCGTTCGCAAGATCGAGGACTAGGTCACCGAGATCCATGCCCTCGAGCCACCAGTCGAAAACGAGAGCGAACCGTTGAGCACCGACCAGCAGGGCTTCGTCCCACCGCCCTATCCCTACGACCGTCTCGATGAGCTCAAGGCCATCGCCGATGCACACGACGGTGGCCTGGTCGACCTGTCGATCGGCACGCCGTTCGACCCGCCGCCGCCGTCGGTCCTCGATGCCATGGCAACGTCGGGCACCGAGCGCAGCTACCCGCCCAGTATCGGCACCCTGGAGTTCCGGACCGCAGCCGCAACCTGGCTGAACCGCCTGGTCGCCTCCGAAGGCCCCGGGGATGACGGACCGGTCGGCCCGGCCGACATCCGGGCCACGATCGGCTCGAAGGAGTTCGTGGCCGGGCTACCCCATTGGCTGAGACTGCGGACCCCGGACCGTGACACGGTGCTGTACCCGGCGATCAGCTATCCCAGCTACGAGATGGGTGCGACCCTGGCCGGCTGCCGTGCGGTTCCGGTTCCGGTCAACGAGCGCTGGGAACTCGAGCTCTCGGCCATCGATGAGGCCGATGCCGCCCGGGCCCTGTGCCTGTGGGTCAACACCCCCGGCAACCCGGCCGGCGGCCTCGACGATCTGGGCGCCGCCTACCGGTGGGGTCGTGAGCGAAACGTGCTCGTGGTCTCGGACGAGTGTTACGCCGCCTTCACCTGGCGGGGCCGCCCCCAGTCGATCGTCACCCACGGCCTGGAGGGGGCGCTGGCGGTCCACTCGCTTTCGAAACGTTCCAATCTGGCCGGCGCCAGATCGGGTTTCTACGCCGGTGACCCGGAGCTGGTCCATTACCTGGGCGAACTCCGCAAACATGCCGGATTCATGCAACCGGGACCGGTGCAGGCCGCCGCGGTCGTCGCCTTCGCCGACGAGACCCATGTCGAGGTCCAGCGCGACATCTATCGACGGCGACTCGAGTTGATGCTGCGGATCACCACCCTGCTCGATTCGCAGGCCGAGATGCCCGGCGGCGGCTTCTACCTGTGGGCTCCGGCCCCCGACGGCGACGCCTGGGCCTTCGCCCGCCGCTTGGCAACCGAGGCCGGTGTCCTGGTCAGCCCAGGCGAATTCTACGGCAAGCAGGGAGCGGCCCACGTTCGCATCGCCATGGTGCAACCCGATGAGCGCCTGGCCCTCGCCGCCGCCAGGATGGGCCTGTCGGTCGACCGCTGAACGGGGGTGCCCCTGGGGCCGATTCCGCCGCAGCTCTCGAGTCGAAACCGGCTGCGTGGCCGTGAGGCTCTTGGGTAGCATGAGGCACATGACGATCACCGCCACGGGACACAGCTATGTCGACGTCGCCACCGGCGCCAGACTCGATGTCTGGTACCCCGCCGGCGAGGTCGAGCCGGCCCGGACCTGCCTGGCCGAGGAGCTGGGGTTGATCCGGGGCGAGGTCGTGACCACGACCATCGAAGATCTCGCCGAGGCCCCGGCCGACGCGGCGGACGGGTACCTCCGGCTGCACCTGTTGTCGCGGCGCGACGCCACCCCCCACAGCATCAACATGGACGGCATCTTCGGTCAGCTGGCCAACGTGGCCTGGACGAGCGCCGGGCCGGTCGCTCCCGACCAGGTCGACCGGCTCCGCTCACTGGCAGCGAAGAAAGGGCACCACCTGTCGGTCACCTCGGTCGACAAGTTTCCCCGCATGACCGACTACGTGATTCCGGCCGGTGTGCGTATCGCCGATGCCGATCGGGTCCGCCTCGGGGCTCATCTTGCCGAGGGCACGACGGTCATGCACGAGGGTTTCGTGAACTTCAACGCCGGGACCCTCGGCCCGTCGATGGTCGAGGGTCGGATCAGCGCCGGGGTGGTGGTGGGAGCCAACAGCGATGTCGGCGGCGGGGCATCGATCATGGGCACGCTGTCCGGCGGTGGTACCGAGACGATCTCGGTGGGGGAGAACTGCCTGCTGGGGGCCAATTCGGGGATCGGCATCTCCCTTGGTGACGGGTGCACCGTCGAGGCCGGGCTCTACGTCACCGGGGGAACCGTGGTCACCCTGCCCGGCGGCGAGCTGGCGAAGGCCAAGAACCTGTCCGGCTCGTCTGGCCTGCTGTTCATCCGCAATTCCGTGTCCGGGGCGGTCGAGGTTCGCGAGGCGGACCCGTCACGTTGGGGCGGGATCAACGAAGCCCTCCACTCCGGCCAGTAGACCGATCCCGCGATCCACGGCGGTCTGGCGAGCGAGCTGTGACGTCAGACCTCGCTGGTCGACCGCTCGGCCAGGACATCCTCTCGGGTCGGCACCCGTGAACCGACGTACCACACCCCGATGAGCCCCAGCGCCACGACCAGCAGCCGGACCACCAGGTTGTCGATCGCCAACCCGGCGCTGAGGCCGACCGCGATCACGATGCAGGAGATGGCGGCGATCTTGGCCCGTCTCGGCATCCCGAGCCCCGATCGGTAGTCGCCAACCATGGGGCCGATGCCGGGGAGGTTGAGCACCCACTGTTCGAGCCGCTTACTCGATCGTGAGAAGAACCAGGCCGCCATGATGAAGAACACGGTGGTCGGCAGACCGGGAACCACCACCCCCACACCGCCGATGGCCACGCAACCGAGGCCGGAGCAGAGGTAGACCAGCCGCATCAGCCGGCCAGTTGTTGGATGTCGAGAACCATGAGGATGGCCAGCAGGGTCAGTACCCCGGCGTGGAGGCAGGTGGCCTGGATCTTCCATCGGTGATCGGCCCGCCAGAAGCGGCGGATGCTGAACAGGTTCGCTGCGATGGCGACCACGCCGATGGCCAGACCGACGACGGGGCCGACGCCGGGAGCCAGCCCGACCCAGGGGGCGATGAACGGGAGCACCACGTAGGTGAGGGTGCATCTGATGCCGGAAATCATGACCGAGCGACTGAAGCCTTGCTCGGCCTGCCCACCGCTCGCCTTTGACGTATCGGTCACTGCCATCGGTTCCCAGCGTACCGGGTACCGTTGAGCGATGACTGATCTGCTCGCGCTGACCGCGGAACTCGTGGCGATGCCATCGGTCTCGTTCCAGGAGGCTGCCTTCGTCGACTGGCTGGAGCGGGAACTCGATGTCCTCGACCATCTCGAAGTGACCAGGGTCGGCGACAACCTGGTTGCCAGAACCGACCTGGGGCGGGAACGACGGCTGATCCTGGCCGGTCACACCGACACCGTGGAGGTGAACGGCAACGGCGAGGCCCGCATCGACGGCGACACGCTGTGGGGGGTCGGTTCGGCTGACATGAAGGGCGGTCTGGCGGTCTGGCTCGAGCTGGCCCGGACGATAACCGAGCCCACCGTCGACGTGAGTTATGTCTTCTACGCTCGTGAAGAGGTTGCGCAGGAACACAACGGTCTCAACGAGTTGCGGGCCGAACGCCCCGACCTGCTGGCGGCCGACTGCGCCATTCTCGGCGAGCCGACGTCTGCTGCCATCGAGGCCGGGTGCCAAGGAGCGGTCCGGTTCCAGTTGACCCTGGCCGGCGCCCGAGCCCACACCGCCCGACCGTGGATGGGCCGCAACGCCATCCACCGCCTGGCGCCGATCCTCACCAAGCTGGCCGCCTACCAGGCTCGGACGCCGACCATCGACGGCTGCACCTATCGGGAGGCGGTCCAGGCGGTGTCGGTCGACGGGGGGATCGCCGGCAACGTCGTGCCGGACGCAGCCGTGTTGCGCATCCATCATCGCTACGCGCCGGATCGCACACCGGAACAAGCCGAGGCATGGGTCAGGGAGCTGCTGTCTCCCCACCTCGAAGACGAAGACCTGTTGGAAGTGGTCGACCAGTCGCCACCGTGTGCGCCGTCGTTGACCGATCCGTTGCTGGCCCGGCTGGTGGCCGACAACGGCCTCGAGGTCCGTGCCAAGCTGGGTTGGACCGACGTTGCGCGGTTCCACCAGATGGGCATCCCCGCAACCAACTTCGGCCCCGGCGACCCGACGGTTGCCCATTCCGCAGGTGAGTTCCTCGATCGTGGCTCGATCGAGGCGGTCCACGCCGCACTGCATCAGCTGCTGACTTCCTAGCGGTACCCGTCTTCACGAGCTGTTCGCCCATCTGAACAGGTCCTGAATCACCGCCGATCCCGGCAACGGTACGGCTCGTCGTCGGTTGCCTCCCTGTGCCAATCAGCTCGAAGGCGATGTCGCCGTGCTCCGGCGCTGCGGCTGCTCCTCCGAGCCGAACGCAACGGAGGAGCACCGATGACCAAGAGATCGCCGATGACCAGGAGATCGCCGATGACCAGGAGATCGGCAGTCGACAAGCGATGGAGGCTGCCGGCGTTGTTCATGGCACTGGCGCTGGCCGCGGCGGCCTGCGGTGCCGATGGCGACGACACCGCCACCAGTACCGATGGGGCGGCCGCCAGCCAGAACGCAGAAGACGACGCCATGGAGGAAGACGAGGCGACGAACGAAGACGACGCCATGGAGGACGAGTCCCCCGACGACGCCATGGAGGATGAGGCAATGGCGGATGGCGGAACGGTAACGGTCACGATCGAGAACATCGCCGACTTCCCGTTGTCCGAGAGTGGCGTGTTCGCCGTCCCCGCCGACGGCACGCCGGTCTCCGGTGATGTGACCGCCCAGATCTTCACCTTCGACGCCGGCACCGAGGCGGATCAGGCGGTTGGCGAGGGCGCCGACCAGGCTCCACGTCAGAGCGGCCCCGATACCGGCGCCGAGGATCCCGACCGGACGGTCCGCAGCGTCGATCGGGATGCGTCGAACTACGTTGGCGTGCTGCTCACCCCCGGCGACGATGGCCGCTTCGACGTTCGGGTCGAGAACGTCTCGGCCATGGCGACGGTACCGAGCCCGATCGCCCCGGGGGTCTACGTGGTACACGATCAGACGGTGTCGCTGTTCGAGATCGGCCGAGCCGATCCCGGCAACGGCCTGGAGGCGCTGGCCGAGGACGGTGACCCGTCGGCATTGGGTTCGTACCTCGCAGCCTCGACCGCGACGACCACTCCGATCGCCCCCGGGGTCTGGGCGACCCATGACGGGTCGGTCGCCCTGTTCGAGCTCGGCGCACCGGACGCCGGGCTCGGGTTGGAGGCGCTGGCCGAAGACGGCGACGCCGCCGAGTTGGGCGAGGCGGTCGGCTCTGTCGACGGTGTCGCCCACAGCGGTGTCTTCAACACACCGGTCGATGCCGTCGAGCCGGGACCGGCGCTGCCCGGGGATTCGTACTCGTTCGAGGTCCCGGTCGGCAACGGGCGACTGTCGTTTGCCACGATGTTCGTGCAGTCCAACGACTGGATCTTCGCCACACCGCCACGAGGACTGGCCCTGCAGGGGTTGGACGGAGACATCTCCGATCGGTTGCTGGTGGTGGACGTGGGGACCGAGGTCGATCAACCGCCTGGTTTCGGTGCCGACCAAGCTCCCCGACAGTCCGGGCCGAACGTCGGCGCCGATGACGACGACCCAGATGCTCGGCTGGTCGCCGATCGTAGTGCGGCCCGCTACATCAAGGTGACGGTGGAACCTTCGTAGTCCTGGGCAGCGGCGGCGGGTGGATCGGCGTGGGTCGATTCACCCGCTTCTGGTTTCGATCGGCGGTCGCTGGCCCGATACACCGGCGGGAAACAACCATGTGGCACAAGATGGCATCGTCCAGGTGTGACGTTGTACACTCCATGCACCTCTACATATCGTCATTCTCCACCCGGCCACGAGGCTCGCCGGATCACGGTTGGCCGTGATCGCTGCAAGGTGGAGGACTGGGAGATCGAAATGCGCAAGAACATCCCCCCTTCGGCTCTCGCAAGGGACAGCAGGTTCAACCGGGTCGATACCGAGCAACGGTTGAGCGACCTGCGGAACACGATGGTGGTGGGCCACGTCGATCCGGAGGCCGAGGATGTCGCCGATCGGGCCCGGCGCAGGATGCACGGCATCTTCGTCGGCGAGATACAAGCGCTCGAAGGTGCAGGACGCACCGCGTACGACTTCAGCACCGATGAGGTGCCGTACGAGCTGAAGCTCGACATGGCCCGCCAGTGCTGGGATGAGGCTCGTCACTGTGAGATCTCCGTGAAGCTGGCCGAGCACATGGGCGGCGAATTGGGCGAGTACGCCGAGTTCACCACCTTGTTCGAGGCGGCGTGCCACAACGATGCGGTCTTCCGCTTGGCCGGTGTCAACCGTGCCCTCGAGGGTCTTGCCATCGATGTGTTCACCCAGATGCGGGAGTTCGGCGAGGCCATGGGTGATCCAGTGCTCGAGTACTGCGAGGACTACATGCTCGCCGATGAGGTGACGCACGTGAAGATGGGGTCCCGCTGGTTGCGGGAGGTCACCGCCAACGACAAGGCGCGTCGTAAGGAGGCGCTGGAGTTTCAGCGGATCGTCGATGGGCTGTTCAACTTCCGCGGTCAGCGGGGTGAGGACGAGGATTCACCGATCCGGTTGGCACGCGAATTCCGCAAGATGGCTGGATTCACCGATGGTGAGGTGGACGACATCGCCGAGATGGCGGCGAAATCCCGGGCCGAGACCGAGGCCGGGCGGCTCACCGCCGAGCTGTCGGCGGAGCTTGCCGGTAGCCAATAGTTCGAGGGGGATACAGGGGCCCGTTCACGGGCCCCAAGGGAGGTGGCTCGACGTCGTTCGAGCCACCTCCCTTGTTTTTCATGAGCAATCCGAGCGCCGCGCTCGGATCAGAGCCGTCGCATGACAGTGACGACACGGCCGAACACCTGGACCTCGGCCGGATCGAACTCCATCGGCTCCAGTGACGAGTTGGCGGGGAGCAGCACGATCTTGCCCCGCTTCTTGCTGTAGGTCTTCACCGTGGCCTCGTCTCCGGGGATGCCGGCCACCACGATCTCGCCCGGCTCGGCCGTGGTTTGCACCCTGGCGACGACGTAGTCTCCGTCGAGAATCCCGGCCTCGATCATCGAATCACCTCGGACGGTGAGCATGAACAGCTCCCCGTCACCGGTGAGATCGGTCGGGACGGGGAGCATCTCCTCGATGTGCTCCTGGGCCAGAACATCGGTACCGGCGGCCACTTGGCCGACCAGGGGCACGTGGCGAACCGGGCGCCGCTCGACGTCGACCGCGCCGCTGACCGGATCCCACATCACCCTGAGCGCCCTCGGTTTCGACGGATCGCGCATGAGGTAGCCGTGACGTTGCAGCGTGGCGAGGTGTGAGTGGACCGAGGAGGGGGAGGTGAGGCCGACCTCGGCCCCGATCTCTCGGACCGAGGGCGGGTAGCCCCGACCCCGCATCTCCTTCTCGATGTATTCGAGGATGGCGTGTTGGCGTTTCGTCAGTTGATGCTCGCCCATCGTTTCTTCTCCCTGGGGTTTGTGGAGCCGAGCCACCGACCCAGCTCATTTGCAGCTTCGCAGCTTCGGGTGATCACGGACCGCAGCCGCCTTCTTCGAACCCGGGGATCGGGTTCCCAGAACTTCGGTGCTGTCGAACGTCTGTTTGAACGACCGCCGCTACTATGCCATACCAGGCGTACGTTTGTTCGACAATCAACAAAAAACTCGCTCGGGGGCGACCGCAGCACTCGGTCTTCTGCCTGACCGAGGTCCTGGTCCGGTCGCTTCGCAGGGATGCGGAACGTTTGTTGGCCTCGGCGTTGTGTTCGAACGGCCATTGTGTTCGAACGGCCATTGTGTTCGAACGGCCATTGTGTTCGAACGGCCATTGTGTTCGAATGGCGTTGTGTTCGAACTGTCGTTCGAGCTACATTCGAACTGCTGTTCGATGGCGAAAGGGAATCGGGCCGAGTCGGCAGCCGGGTGGTCCACCGCCCAAAATGTCACACCCCCGGAGGAGACTCAGAGTCATGGTTGCGCTATTTCGCCCCCAAATCGGTTCGCCGTCAAAGACCGGCGGCTCGTCCACGGCCACGTGTCCGTCCTCGTTCTCGTCCTCGTTCTCGCCCTCGTCCACACCAGCGGTCAGGCCCGGCCGGCTGCGGCTGGTGATCGACAACACCGGCCCCGTCGCCGGCCGCAACCACCGAGTCGCCACCGGTATGGGAACGGCCGGACCCGGCTCGGTGCATCGAGCCGGCCGACCACATCAACCACATCAACCACACCGACAGCACCGAGGCGACCCAGCAGACCCCGCTGCCCGATCCGATGGATCGCAGAGAACCGAACGCCGGTCCACCTTGCGGTCGGCGCTCCATGATGTGGGCGCGGTGCAGGTGCTCGTCGTAGCAGCCGTTGTGGTCCTCGGGGGCATGCTCGCTGTTCGCCTGTCCCAGGGATCGCCCCCGGCTGCCACCTGGGAGGGTCTGGGAGCGGTCCGGTTCGATGCCGCTGCGCCCACCTCGAACCTACTGCAGGCCGAGCTCGGAGCAAACGGGGTGATGCCCGATGGTCTCACCGCCCTGGCACCCTCGGTGTCTTCGGGAGACCGGGTGGTCGTCGCAGAACCGGGCGACACGTTGTGGTCGATCGCCCGCAGTCTGTCTCCCAGTGCCGATCCTCGGCCGATCGTTGCCGCCCTGGCCGAGGCGAACGGCGGTGAAACGGTTCGGATCGGTCAGCAAATCGTTGTCCCGGTGCAGCTTCTAGATTGATGTTGGCCGCTAGTTTGGGTGATGTGCTCTGCCCGATCTGTCGAACAGCCGATACAAGGGTCATCGACTCCCGTTCGGCCGATGGTGGTCAAGCCATCCGGCGGCGCCGTGAGTGCAGCTCGTGCGAGCGTCGATTCAACACCTTCGAACGAGTTGAGGAGGCGCCGCTCGTCGTGGTCAAGCGGTCCGGCGCCCGAGAGCCGTTCGATGGCGAGAAGATCAGCAAGGGATTGATCGCCGCTTCGAAGGGTCGTCCGGTGGAGCTGGCCGACTTCGAACGCCTCGTCTGCGAGGTGGAGGAAGAGGCCAGATCCAGTGGCGGCGACGTCACCTCCGAGTGGGTCGGCCTGGCCGTCCTCGACCGCCTCCGCCACGTCGACGAGGTGTCCTACCTCCGGTTCGCCAGCGTCTACAAGTCGTTCACAGACATCGCCGACTTCGAGCGCGAGGCACGCCTCATCAAACTCGAAGCCGGTCTGCGAACGCCCTGAGGTGGCGTCGATCGCCGGCGCCCGCGATCAGGGCCGCTGGTCGGTGGCCCGGATCCAACGACAGAACAGATAATCGTCGTCGGCCCACACCCGGGCGAGGCGCATGCCCCGAGGGGGCCCGCCGTCGACAGGGCCGATCGCCGCCCGACGCGAATCTGCGCCGAGTAGCGTCGGCGACAGTGACAGATTCCACTCGTCGATCAAGTCATCGGCGATCAGTTGCCCGTTGAGCGATGGCCCGCCCTCGCTCAACGCGGTTGCCGCCCCCTGGCGGCGTAGCTGTTCCAACCCGCGCCGCAGATCGACGTCGTCGCGTCCGGCGATGACGACCTCGGCAACGGCTCGTAGCCGTTCGAGCTCATCGGCCGGTGCCGATTCGACGGTCAGCACATACGGTCGATTGGTGGGATCGCTGAACAACGGCAGGTCGAGGTCGAGGCTCAGGCTGCGGGTCACGACTGCGAGTCGGGGTCTGGCGGCTTGACCTCTGCCCAGTCGCTCCTCCACCACCTCCGGTGGCGGCGACGGTGGCCGGTAGCGCTCCTCACGCACCGTCGAGGCCCCGACGATGATGACGTCGGCGACGGCCCGCAGTGCACTGAACATCGCCTTGTCGCCGGGCCCGCCGAGCTGTCCCGATTGACCATCGACCGCCGTCCCGCCGTCGGCCGAGGCGATCATGTTCGTATAGACCCAGGGGCGATCGGCACCGACTTCCCGGACCTCGGCCGCCACCTCGGCTCGTGGCTCGACGGCGGCCTCGCTCAGGGATTCCGTCGTCTGTGGGAAGAGTCTGATCATATGGTTCGTCTCGCTTGGCCGGCCCGGGTTGTTCGTCGCACCATGGCCGAGTCTAGGGACAACGGCCTGAACCGACATCGAGCGGCGGGCCGTCCGTCGACGACATGGTGGCGCAGGCGGCGAGCCGACCCCTCCGGTCGGCGACGTCACCCTCGGTGCGTCCGATTGTCGGTCGGCGGCCCTCCATGTGTGGGGTACCGGTGGCAACCGGTTGCCCCGGTTCCGACCGCGAACCGCAGGGGGTGGCCATCGACGCGCCGCTGGTGACCGTCAACAGTTTCGCCGCGACTATCCACCGGCATTTGTGACAATCCCCACGAAATCCACAGCCTCATCCTCTTTCGATCCACAACGCAGTGTGCGTAGTGTTCTTGGTCGGTGCCCGCGTGGGGCAACAGTTTGTGACGGAGGCCGGGTGTAGGGCATCAGTATTGTTGAGCTCGTGGCGGTCGAGCTCTTGGGTTCGGAGCTGCGCGTGTTTCGCAATTCTCGTTTGCTGCGGGTGGCTGTGCCCGAACCTTGACCTGAGTTCCAAGCCACTCGGCTTCCGTCATGACCCGCCGCTTCACCGTTGTGTCACTCGTACCAATCATGATGTACTCCAACCGGGAAGTCTCGGTCGGGGACCGCAACAACAAGATCCGGCTCGACGAAGCCCACCCGGCTAGGGGGTGATGACAAAGATCGTGGGATTTCTTCACGTCTCCATTGACACGATCGTAATTACAGTGATGTAATGAATAGCCACATCTTGTGCGTCGCTCCGAAGGGGCTGGCGGTAAGCACAAGATCTAGTGTTCGTTCGGACACTGGTGTCTTGCCTCGGCAGACGGGTCATCCGTCGATTCGGGGCCGGAACCCCGCAGCGGTGGGGGACCGACGGAAGTGAGACGCCAGGCCGGAACGGTCACCTGATCGAGTGCACGGCCCGAATATTCGAAACGACGCCCGAGGTCACGTTGCGAACAAGAGTTGGGAATCAGCAGAACCGGCTGCTCGAGAATCGAGCGCTCACCGATTCTGCCGCTTCGTAACCCGCGAAATATCCCGCAGTACCGATAGCAGAACCGAGGTTCAGACCGAACCTCGGAGACGCACTTCGCATCACGTCACATCACACAAACGTTTGTCATTCAACCAACAACCACCGAACCGGGAACCCGAGCGGCTTCCGGACCGGCCACGAAACGGCAACCGGGGCAACCGCCGGTCGTCATCCGCCAACAGTCCGCCCGTCGAACCAACCTCGACGATCGGGCACAGTTACAGAAAGAGAAACCAGCAATGGCGCTCGCATCTGAGCAGACTCGCATCGGCCTCCGCCGCTACTTCACATCCGCAGAGGCCGATCCGTACGACACGGTGAGATGGGAGAGGCGTGACGCTCGGATCTCCAACTGGAAGACCGGCGAGGTGGCCTTCGAGCAGCTCGGTGTCGAGGTACCGGAGTTCTGGTCGGTCAATGCCACCAACATCCTGGCCCAGAAGTACTTCCGTGGAACGCTCGGCACCGATGAGCGGGAGACGTCCCTGCGGCAGGTCGCCGATCGGGTGGTCAACACCATCACCCGATGGGGCATAGAGGACGGCTACTTCGAAGCCGCCGAGGCCGAGATCTTCAACGCCGAACTGCGGCACATGATCATCCATCAGATGGGGGCGTTCAACTCCCCGGTCTGGTTCAACATCGGCGTTCGGGGTGTGCCTCAGCAGGCATCGGCCTGCTTCATCCTCGCCGTCGAGGACCAGATGGACGCCATCCTCAACTGGTATGTCGAGGAGGGCACGATCTTCAAGGGCGGTTCCGGCGCCGGCATCAACCTGTCCCGGATCCGATCCAGCCACGAGCATCTCAGGGGCGGTGGCACCGCATCCGGTCCGGTGAGCTTCATGCGTGGGGCCGATGCCTCGGCCGGCACCATCAAGTCCGGCGGCAAGACCCGACGGGCGGCCAAGATGGTCATGCTCGACATCGACCACCCGGACATCGAAGAGTTCATCTGGTGCAAGGCCACCGAGGAACGCAAGGCCCGGGTGCTGCGGGAAGCCGGGTTCGACATGGACCTCGACGGCGCCGACAGCCATTCGATCCAATACCAGAACGCCAACAACTCGGTTCGGGTCACCGACAAATTCATGCAGGCGGTGCTCGACGACGCCGATTGGAACCTGATCGCCAGGACGACCGGCGAGGTCGTGCGCACCGTCAAGGCTCGAGATCTGATGCGGCAGTTCGCTCAGGCCACCTGGGAATGCGCCGATCCCGGCATGCAGTACGACTCGACCATCAACCGCTGGCACACCTCGGCCAACACCGGCAAGATCAATGGCTCGAACCCGTGCAGTGAGTACATGCATCTGGACAACTCGGCCTGCAACCTGGCCAGTCTCAACCTGCTGAAGTTCCTCACCGACGACGACACCTTCGACACCGAGGGTTTCAAGGTCGCCATCGAGCATTTCTTCACCGCCCAGGAAATCCTGGTCGGCCGAGCCGACTACCCGACCGAACCCATCGGCGAGACCTCTCGCTCGTTCCGCCAGCTGGGCCTCGGCTACGCCAACATCGGTGCCCTGCTGATGAACCTCGGGCTGCCATACGATTCGGATGAGGGCCGGGCCCTGGCGGCCTCGATCACCTCGCTGATGACCGGCCACGCCTACCTGACCTCGGCCAAGACCGCGATTCGGATGGGTCCTCACCAGGGGTACGAGACCAACCAGGAGCACATGCTGCGAGTGCTCGACCAGCACCGTCGATCGTCGATGGACATCGACGATCGGCTGGCCCCGGTCTCGGTTGTCAGCGAGGCCCGCCAGGCCTGGGACGCCGCCTGTGAGCAGGCCATGCTGTCGGGGACCCGGAATGCCCAGGCCACGGTGCTGGCTCCCACCGGCACCATCGGCTTGTTGATGGACTGCGACACCACCGGGATCGAGCCGGACCTCGGCCTGTGCAAGATGAAGAAGCTGGTCGGCGGTGGAACGATGTCCATCGTCAACCAGTCGGTTCCCCGGGCCTTGCGCCGGCTCGGCTACAACGCCGAACAGGTACAGGCCATCATCGCCTACATCGACGAGAACAAGTCGATCATCGGCGCACCCGGCCTCGAGCCGGAGCACACTGCGGTCTTCGCCTGCTCGATGGGTGACAACCCGATCCACTACCTGGGTCACGTCAAGATGATGGCCGCAGTCCAGCCGTTCATTTCCGGGGCGATCTCCAAGACGGTCAACATGCCAGAAGAGGTGTCGGTGGAAGATGTGGAGCAGCTCCACATCGATGCCTGGCAGATGGGGGTCAAGGCCATCGCCGTCTACCGGGACAACTGCAAGGTGGCCCAGCCGCTGTCGATGGCCAAGAAGGCCGCGGACAGCGCAGATGCGGCCGACGACGCAGCCACCGGGGACAACTCGGCGGAGGCCAGCAAGTCGGTGATGGTGGTCGAGGCGGAGCCCAAGATCATCTACAAGCCCGTTCGCGAGCGGCTGTCCCGTGATCGTCGGTCCCGGACCTTCGAGTTTCGGGTCGCCGACTGCAAGGGTTTCGTCACCATCGGCGAATACGACGACGGTCGGCCGGGCGAGGTGTTCCTCCGGGTCTCCAAGCAGGGTTCGACGTTGGCCGGCATCATGGACGCCCTTGCCATCTCGCTGAGCCATGGACTGCAGTACGGTGTGCCGCTCCGTACCTATGTGGAGACCTTCACCGGTATGCGATTCGAGCCGGCCGGCATGACCGACGATCCCGACATCAGGATCGCCACCTCGATCATGGATTACCTGTTCCGCAAGCTGGCGGTGGCATACCTCAGCTACGAGGAGCGGGCCTCGCTTGGCATCTTCACCACCGGCGAGCGGACCCAGCAGACCCTCCCCGGCGTCGACGAGGTCGTGAGCTCGTCACCTGGTCAATTGCCGGTGGATCCGCCGTCGGTCGAGTCCGCTGACGATCTGCTCGCCGCCATCGATTCGGTGGCCGGCGCCGGCCCAGGTCAGGAGCCGGTGGCTGATCCTCACGCACCGATTTGTATGCAGTGTGGCATCACGATGCAGCGGGCCGGCAGCTGTCACGCCTGCCCGGCATGTGGCAACACCAGCGGGTGCAGCTAGAGCGCGCGGGTAGGAAAAGGCGGTGTTCAGCCGGTCGTGATGCGGGTCGTACCTGACCGCAAAGCGACAGCTGGACACCGCCGGGTTCCCCGATCCGATCACGAGCCTGATCGGTGGGGTCAAACATCAGACCGACTCGGCCCGCCCGGTCGGTCTTTTTTGTCATCTCGGCCTTCGCCGGCGCTGCCCAGTCCGGCGAACGCGCCACAGCCCGCCGCTCGATCCGATCGCTCCGGTCCCCGCCGGCGCCGGGGAGCCCGATGGCCGAGAGCCGGGTCCTCTGAGAACCGTGTAGCCGCCGGGTTGCCGGCGGCTACGTCGTCGGTGGGCCCGGAGTCCTTGGTGCGCCGTGCGGGTCGGCGGTTACGTGGTCGGTGGGCCCGGGGTCCTTGGTGCGCCGAGCGGGTCGGCTGAGGGCCCGGACTCGCTCGGTTGCGCAACAAAGAGCGCACGTGGCCCCGGGATGAAGGTTCGGCCGAGACCGGTATTGCCGCCCTACGGCAAGGGCAGGAAGTTGTTGCCGGGGTAGTTCTGGAGTCCGTTCAACTTGGCGAACATGCGGTTGGTGCCGGTCTGCCCATACGAGCAGTTCCTGGCCCTGGTCATGCAGCCGTTGATCCACAGGTTCATCGCATCGTCGTGCCAACCACCGAACCAGTCGGCATGGAGGGTGGCCCCGGGGCCGGTGTTGAACCCGTTCGACCGGTCCGATGACAGGTACCAGCCGTTGGTGTTGCCGGGCGGGAAGTACATCAGGATCGAGATCTGGGGAAGGCGGACCGGGTGGCTTCCCGGGCAGGACTGGTTGTCGTTCACGTAGGCCATGTGAGAGCTGTGGTCGGCCGAATCGAGGTTCTTGCCGTCCCAGCAGAACGGGAACTGGATGTAGAAGTTGACCGGATCGCTGCCGCAGTTGTTGGGAATCCGGTTCGAGCGATTGTACGACGTGCCGCTGGCACCACACGACCAACCCAGCTTGTAGTCGGCGGTGAACGACTCCTTTGTCGGATTGCCGGCGATCATCTTCAGCCCCTGGGGCATGCCCTTGACGGTGCTCGGATCCTTCGTCTTGTAGTAGAGGATGATCTGATCCGGCACCACCGCATTGCCCTTGCCATCGAGCAGGGCCGGGGTCCAATAGCCGGAGCGGTTCAACTCGAAGCCGTTGCAGCTGCCCCCACCGGAGTTCACCAGACTGTTGGTGGTGGTGTGGGCGTCGACCGTGGTGTTCCCGAAGAACATGTGGAGATGGGACTTGCCGGGCTGGCCGGGGAACACGATCGGATCGTCGTAGGAGAAGTGGGAGTAGGCGCAGGCCATGCGGAAGTTCCCATCGCCGTTCGAACCGTTGTCCGGCACCGGGGCCGGTTCTGTGAGCATGTCGAGCGAGATCTGGCTGGCCGGGAGGTTCTGGTAGCGGTTGAACAGCGGATTCCGGTTTCGGATCGACTCGAATTGGGCGCCGCTCCCTCCGTTCGACGGTTTCGGTGGCGCTGGGGCGGCCGTTGTCGGGGCTTTGGTGGTGGGAGCGGCCGTCGTGGGGGGCTTCGTGGTGGGAGCGGCCGTCGTCGGCTTGGCGGTGGTGGGGCCGGCGGTGGTCTTCGCCGCCTTGGATGGTCCGGCCGGCGCCGGCGCCGATGCGTTCGAGGCCGGCGCGCCGGCTGCCGGCGCGGGAGCGGCCGTCGTGGTCGAACCGTCGGCCGCGGCCGACGTGCTCGTTCCTTGTGCCCCGGTGGCAGCAACATCGGCTCCGGCCGGTGCGGTGCCGTCGACCGGTGCGGTGCCGTCGGCCGGTGCGGTGCCATCGGCCGGTGCGGTGCCGTCGGCGGTCGACCCGGTGGGCTCGGCTCCGGGCAGCGGGGTTGCGTCTATTGCGGCCAGCGATTCCAGTGGCGCGCGCTCGGCGCCGGTGACGACCAGCAATTCGGGCCGGGAGCCGCCATCGGCGGCCGGATCCACGGGATCCGAAGATGACGGTTCGGTGGCGGCGGGCGGCGCTGCGGTTTCGATCCGCTGGGCCTGGTCGTCCTCCTGACCGGAGGAGTCCACGATGACCAATGTCAGGGTCAGACCTGCGGTGAAGGCCACACACAGTGCGGCTAGTCCAGAAGCTGGTGACATCGTTTGGTGAGACTCCCCTGCGATTCGAACCCGCTGAAACGCTCTTTGTTTGTAACCGTTGCCGGCCCTGCTTGCAACCCAATCGCAATATTAGACATGGCGGCCGACGGCGATCGCGGACGGTCGGCAAACCCCGCCGAACTTCGATCGGCTGGATAGCCCAACGTCGGCAACGGCCGAGTCCGATACCGTGCTTGTGGATCGAAAGGGGCCACGGATGCAGCCAGTTGATGTAGTGGGTGTCGGCAACGCCATCGTTGACGTTCTGGCGACCACCAGCGATGAGTTCGTGGCCGCTCAGGGCCTCGAGAAGGGCTCCATGTCCTTGATCGACACCGAACGAGCCCAGGAGCTCTACGGGCTGCTCGGCCACTCCGTGAAGGCCTCCGGAGGGTCTGCGGCGAACACGGTGGCGGGTTTCGCCTCCTTCGGCGGTCGGGCGGCCTACATCGGAAAGGTCAGCGACGACGAGCTCGGAGCGGTCTTCGCCGGGGAGATGCGATCGATCGGGGTGTCGTTCGAGCAGCCGGCGGCCACCGAGGGCCCTCCGACCGCGATGTGTCTTATCCTGGTGACCCCCGATGCCCAGCGGACCATGAGCACCTACCTGGGGGTCTCCGCGCTGCTCGAGCCGGAAGACGTCCGTCTCGAAACGGTGCAGCGGGCCCCCCTGTTGTTCTGCGAGGGATACCTGTGGGACGTCGAGTCGGCAAAGCGGGCCATCCGCAAGGCCATGGACCTGGCCATCGGTGGAGGTGCCAAGGTGTCGCTGACCCTGTCCGACACGTTCTGCATCGAGCGCCATCACCAGGAGTTCCTCGAACTGGTCGCCGGTCCGGTCGACATCCTGTTCGCCAACCGGGCCGAGTTGACCACGCTCTACCAGTGCGACCTGGAGACGGCGGTCTCGAAGGTGGCCGATCAGGTCGAGCTGGCCTGCGTCACCCTCAGCGAAAACGGCTCGTGGTTGGTCGAGGGCGGCCGGATCACCGAGATCGCGGCCGAGCCCGTCGAACACGTCGTCGACACCACCGGCGCAGGAGACCAATATGCGGCCGGTGTGCTGTACGGCTTGAGCAGAGGCATGCCGTTGGCCGATGTCGGCCGGCTCGGTTCGCTTGCCGCGGCCGAGGTCATCTCCCATCTCGGGCCCCGGCCGATCCGACCGTTGTCGGATCTGCTCCCGCAGCTGGAGCGCTGAACCCCGACCGGGACCGGCCGCCGGAGCAGGGATCTACTAGCCGGCGGGCCGGACTTCGGGCGGCCCGAACAACACGCCCTGGCCCCAGTCCACTTCGAGATGTCGCAGGGTCTTGGCCTGAGCCTCGGTTTCCACGCCCTCGGCCACCACCCAGGCTCCGGTTCGGTGGGCCAGGTCGACCACGGCCCGGATGATGGCGGTGGCTTCGGTACTGGGCAGCGCGGCGATCAGATCGCCGGCCAGCTTCAGCACGTCGGGCTTGAAGCTGGTGGCGACACGGAGGCTGGAATAGCCGTCGCCGACGTCGTCGATGGCGATCCGCACGCCGGCGTTTCGCAGCTTCGTCAACTGCGCCGCGGCCAGGTCGATATCGGTGTACCGGTTCCGCTCCGCGGTTTCGAACACCACCTGATCCGGCTCGAGGCCGATGTCCTCGGCCTGGCGTATCGTGCGCCTGGCGGCGGCCAGGTCGAACATACCCCCGGGAGCCATGATATTGAGGAACAGCAGGCCCGCCCCGAGCCATGGTCCGACGCCCCGGACCGCCAGTTGGCGACTCAGCTGGTCGAGGTCGGCCAACCAGCCACCCTTGGTGGCCCTGGCGATCAGGTCGTTGGCGGTCAGGATCTCGCCAGAAACCCTGGCTCGGATCAGCGCCTCGAAACCGACCACCGACCGGTTGTTGAGCCGAACGATCGGCTGGTAGCGAACCTCGTAGTCGAGATCGGCACTGGCCAGCTCCTCCTGCTCCAGCAGGTCCGCCACCTCGGTGAGCGTGACCGCCATCAGCGCCTTCTGGACCAGCTCCTGGGGTGACGAGTCGACCTGGGCCACCGCCACCTTGACCACCGCACCGGTGGCGTCGGCCGCGGCGTTGGGCGACGACCCGTTTCCGTTGCCGGACATCTGGATGACCAGCCGGTGGAGGAAGGCCCGGCAATCCGACACCTCCAACCAGACGACACCGGAGCGGATGTCGACCGTTTCGGCCTCGGCGATCAGCGATTCGTCGAGGTGGGTGAGGACCCCGGGGTCGGCTGAGCCGAGCAGCACCAACATGGGCTCTGCTCCTGGAAGCTGGAAGGTCCGCTCCTGCGCTTTCACCGCTCCCCAGGTTAGCCCTGGGCGGCCCTGGCCGCCCGTCTCCACCACCGGCGCCGATCTCCGGTCCCGGGTCCGGCTCAGGACCAGCTCCAGCCCCGGGCCCGCTTCGGCTCCCTGGCCGGCCACCGATCCTGGATCGGCTATGCCTCCTGGGCCGGCTCGAACGAGAGCGGCAGGTCTCCGAGGCGGACCAGGGTCGCGGTGATCCAGCCCCCGATCGAACCGAAGTGCTCGTCCAGGGCGGATCCGTCCTCCAGGGTCTTCTCGTCGAGCTCGTAGGACCCGGAGTAGGTGATCTCCACCGCATGGGAGACGATCTGGAGGTCGCTGTCGTAGACGGTTTCCACCGTCGGTCCGAGCCCGGTCAGCTCCTCGTCGCCGATCTGGGGCGAATGGAGCGGCAGGCCTTCCATGATCACCGCCGGATCGGGGGCTTCCGACAGCCGTTGGACCCGGAACACCACCTCGATCTCGATGACCGGGCCCTCGGTGAACTCCTCGTCGAGAAACCAGGTGCGGTATGCCGTCTGGGCCCAGGTCGGCCACTCCAGGGTCAGATCGACCTGGACCCGCGGCGGGAGGCCCTCGCCGGGCAGGCCGTAGATGGTCTCCCAGCTGACGTCACCGAGCAGCACGTCTGTCTGGAATCGTTCCTCGAGGGCCTGGCGCTCCAGCAGCGCCGATTCCAGCGCGTCGCGCAGGGCGCCGATGGCGTCGGTGAAGACGTGGTCGAGCATCGGACTACGCGCCGCCCGACCGGTTGGCGGGCCGGTCGGCGGAGGGGCCGGACGCGTTGTCGCTCGGCACGTGGGGGGTCATGAGGGCGAGGGCGATCGAGATGCCGAGGGCCCTGGTGTCGATGGTTGCGATCTGGCGACCGGGCTGGACCGCCGGCTTCGGTGCGCTGAGGTGCGGTCCGATCGCCCCGGCCGCCAGATCCATGTCGGTGGTGGTCAGCGCCAGGCCCCAGATGGCGGCCGGCGCCGAGCCCTTGGCCTCGGTCGGGCCGACCACTTCGAGGATGGTCTCGCCGGCCCAGATGAACATCTGCCTCCTGGCCGGCTCTGATCCGGGCACCTCCCTGGTCCGACGGGGGGAGAACCCGAACCGTCGCAGCGACGATGTGGTCCGCTCCAGATCGGGGGTCATGATCACCACATGATCGAGGCGGACGACCCCGTTCGGGTGCACGATCGCCGTGGCGGGGTCGTCGGAGGTGGCGATCGAGTCGATGCCGTCGATCGAGCCGTCCTCGATGTCGGTCAGCTCCCAGCCGATCACCCCGCCGACCTTGGCGCCGGTGGTGCCGGGTTCCCCGACGCCCGGGCCGCCGACGAACCGCAGGGAGATGGTGCCGATGGTCGTTTCGTCACGCTCGACATCGAAGCCGGCGTCGGCCCAACTGCGGGGCTCATCGCCGATCAGCAGGCGGCGCAGTTCAGGCATTTTCCGGGCGATGGCTCATGGTCTGCGCTGCTCCGTAGTCTCGGCATTGTTGCCCGCGGCCATCGGGCCGAGGGTGACGTGCATCCGGGGCGGGTGCTGCTGGCCCCGGCGTACAGGTGAATGGTAGGACATAATGAGCCCATACTGAGCCGCAGGCTCACTCGAGATGGTCGAGATCGGCTGAAGTCGACGAAAGGGAGCATCCGGTGCCAGACGCAACTGCAGCCGAATCCAACGCCAGGCCGACGGGGTCCGGCCCGGAGCCGGAGCTCGATGCCGTGCGATTGACGGTGACAGACGGGGTCGCCGTTGCCGAGATCGACAACGGCCCGGTGAACCTGTTGACCGTCGAGCTCTTCGCCGACCTTCGGGCCATACCCGACCACCTCGAACAGAACACCGATGCCCGGGTCCTGGTGCTGCGCAGCGCCAATCCGCACTTCTTCATCGCCCACTACGACGTGGCCCAGATCCTGACCTTCCCGGTCGGTGATGCCCCGGTCCGGGGCACCGAGCTCAAGGGTTTCCACAAGATGTGTGAGCGGTACCGAACGATGGCCATCCCCACCATCTGTGAGATCGACGGGCGGGTCGGGGGAGGGGGCGGCGAGTTCTCGGCATCGTGCGACATGCGGTTCGGCACCATCGACAAGACGACGTTGTGCCAGATGGAGGTCCCGTTGGGCATCCTCCCCGGCGGCTCGGGGACCCAGCGGCTGCCGAGGATGCTGGGCCGGGGACGGGCGATGGAGATCGTGCTCGGCGGAGACGACATCGACGCCGCAACCCTCGAGAACTGGGGGTGGCTGAATCGAGCGCTGCCCCCCGGGGAGCTCCGGCCGTTCGTCGATCGGTTGGCGACCCGGATCGCCGGCTTCCCGCCCGAGGCGGTCAGTCGGGCCAAGGCGTCGGTGCTGGCTGCGGGACCGGACCCCACCGACGGGTTGTTGACCGAGGCATTCCTGTTCCAGGAAACGCTTCGCCATCCCTCGTCGCACCAGCGCATGACGGCGTTCCTGGCTCGGGGTGGTCAAACCGTCGACGGTGAGTTGCGGGTCGGTGCGCTGGGTGCCGAGCTCGGTCCCGATCCAGACGATGGCGGAGCCGAGGGCGCGACGGCGTCGACGGGCCATGACCGCGCCGGCTGTCGGGCACGGCGACGACGAGCCGCTGCCCGAGGCGATTGCCCGTTGGATTGCCGCCGACCCGGAATACGGTGCCGAGCTGTCGGCCATGGCCGACTCCGATCGAACCGGGCTCGACCGCTTGTTCGACGGACGGATCGCCTTCGGCACCGCCGGCCTTCGGGCCGAGATGGGGCCCGGGCCTCGCAGGATGAACCGGCTGGTGGTCCAGCAGACGACCGCCGGGCTCATGGACTGGCTGCCGTCGGGGGCCAAGGTGGTGATCGGCTACGACGCTCGCCACAACTCCCGACGCTACGCCTCCGACGTGGCCGACGTGGTTGTGGCCAAGGGCGGGAAGGCGGAGCTGATCGACCGACCGGCCCCGACCCCGATCCTCGCATTGGCCGTGCTCGACCGGTCGGCCGATGCCGGGGTCATGATCACCGCCAGCCACAACCCGGCCGCCGACAACGGCTACAAGCTGTATCTCGACGACGGCATCCAGCTCGTCAGCCCGGCCGACGCCGAGATCGCAGCCGCCATCGACCGGGTGGCCGAATCGATGGAGCCCGACCTGGCGCCCTCGCATCGGTGGGGGACCCCGCCGGCCGACGCCGAACCGCCGGTCGACATCTCGGCCGAGGCCATCGAACGGCACCGTGCGGTGTCGGTTGCCACGCTGTACACCGAGCACCGTGACGTGGCCGTGCTCTACACCGCCATGCACGGCGTCGGAGGTGAGCACCTGCTGGCCTGCTTCGAAGCGGCGGGTTTCCCGCGGCCGGAGGTGGTGGAGGAGCAGTTCGGGCCCGATCCCGACTTCCCGACCGCACCGTTCCCGAACCCCGAGGAGCCGGGGGCGTTCGACCTGGCATACGCCGCGGTCGATCGGATCGGGGCCGACGGGGTCGTCGACGGCGGGGTCGACATCATCCTGGCCAACGATCCCGATGCCGACCGGCTGGCGGTCGGGGTTGCCGACGATGCCGGCACCTGGCGTCGGCTCAGCGGCGACGAGGTCGGGGCGCTGCTGATCGATCATGTGTTGCGGCACCGGCTGTCATCACAATCGAGGACGGCGGCAGGCGCCGTCGCCGACTCGGCGGCCGGGACCGCCTCCGTGCGCCGGGCCCGAAACGGTGCATGGCACGCCGTTGCTGGCGTCGTCGATCGTGTCGTCGAGGTTCGTCGATCGGCTGGCCGAGGCGGCAGGGGCCGAGAGCATCCGAACCCTGACCGGGTTCAAGTGGGTGGCCAGGCCGATCGTGGAACGGCCGGACGACACCTACCTGCTGGGCTACGAGGAGGCGCTCGGCTACTGCATCGGCGACCGGGTTCGGGACAAGGACGGCATCACCGCGGCCCTGGTCATGGCCGAACTTGCGGCGGAGTGCAAGGCGGAAGGAACAACGGTGCTCGGCCGCCTGGACGGCCTCATCGAACGCCATGGCCTGTTCGCCACCTCCCAGGTCACCGTCGGCATCGGCGACCTCGACGACCACGGTCGTGCCCTGGCCAAGGAGCGAGCCGTTCACCTCGACCCGACCGAGGTGGCGGGCATCGAGGTCGCCGGTCGCGAGGACCTGTCGGAGGGCTTGCGGTTACCGCCAACGTCCGGTGTCGTGCTCGACCTGGCCGACGGCTCCCGGGTGATCGTGCGACCGAGCGGCACCGAACCGAAGATCAAGGCCTACCTGGAAGTGATCGAGGGCGGTGGGCCGGCCGGATACGCCAAAGAAGCCCGGCGCAGGGCCGAGCTTCGTCTCGGGGAACTGGCGAAGGCGGTGGAGTCCCTCCTGGTCGGCTGAGAGCCGCCTCGGCTCGCAGCTCCGCCGGCTCGGATGTGGCGATCGGGTCTACCCCAGGGGCATCGGATCGGAGCGGCCGACGTTCGCCAGGAACCCGAAGGGTTTCTGCGAACTCGTGGAGAACCTGCTCCGCAGGTTCGGCTCAGTTGCGGCCGACGGTGGGCTTGCGCCCGTGGTTGGCCTTCTTGCGGCGAGCCAGCAGCCGCTTCTTCTTCCTGCGCTTCGACATGTCGGCCATGCTATCCGGTGTCGGCCCGATTCGGGCCGGGAGCAGCGTCGACCCTCAGCGGTTGCACAGCTCGATCAGCTCGCCGGCCGATCGGGTGTTGATGATGCGTTCGGCTTCGATGCCGAGGCTGGCCGCCCGGTCGCAGCCGTAGTTGACCCACTCCAACTGGCCGGGGGCGTGGGCGTCGGAGTCGATGCTGATCCGGCAGTCCCACTGCAGCGCCAGGGCCAGGAGCTCATCCGGTGGGTCCTGACGCTCCGGTCGGCAGTTGATCTCGACCGCGGTGTTGAACCTGGCGCAGGCCGCGAAGACGTAGTCCGGGTCGAACTTCGACGGTTTTCGGGGTTTGTTCAGCACCTTGCGGTTGGTGCAGTGGCCCAGGATGTCGACGTGGGGATTGGCCACCGCTTTGACCAACCTCCCGGTCATCTCGCCCTCCGGTTGGTGGATCTTGTGGTGGACCGAGGCAACCACCACGTCGAGAATCGCCAACAACTCGTCGTCCAGGTCGAGGCTGCCGTCCTCCAGGATGTCGACCTCCATCCCGGTCAGGATCCGAAACGGGGCCAGTTGGGCATTGAGGCACTCGATCTCGGCCATCTGCTCCCGCAGCCGCTGGGGGGACAGGCCCTTGGCAACGGTCAGCCTCGCCGAGTGGTCGGTCGCCACCAGGTAGTCGTGGCCGAGCGCCTGGGCCGCGGCAGCCATTGCCGACAGCTCACCCCCACCGTCGGACCACGTGGAGTGGGAGTGGCAGTCACCCTTCAGGGCGGCCCGCAGGGCGGCTCCGCCCCCGAGAGGCACCTCGGTGGTTCGTTCCAACCCATCCAGATAGTCGCGTGGCCCGATGCCGTAGGCGCCCTGGACCACCGCATCGATCGAGCGACCGATGCCTTCGAGGTTGGTCAAGGTGCCCTGGCGGACACGGCGCTCCACCTCTTCGGGCTCCAGCCGATCGAGGATGGCTCGACCCTTGACGAACGCCCGCACCTTCTGCACCGGGGCAAGGTCGCGATCGAGCAGGTAGATGACCCGGTCGATCGCCTCGGCGTACGGAGGCCGGGCGGCGGGGCCCGCCGGACTGCTCGGTGCCGGTTCGTCCGGAGCCGTTGCCATACACCAATGGTAGTGGCCGCAACGCCTTGGTGACCGGGGATCGGCGGCCGTCGCCCGGCAGTAGCCTGATGTCATATGGAAAAGTTCGGATTCGTCGGTCTGCCAAACGCCGGGAAATCGTCGCTGTACAACGCCCTCACCGGCGGCAGCGCCCTGGCCGCCCCGTACGCCTTCGCCACCACCGATCCCAATATCGGTGTGGCCAAGGTGTTCGACCACCGACTCGACGCTCTGGCCGAGATGAGCAAGTCCCGCAACGTGGTACCGGCCAGCGTGCAGTTCACCGACATCGGCGGCCTGGTCGAAGGTGCCAGCAAGGGCGAGGGGCTCGGCAACAAGTTCCTGGCCGGTATTCGGGAGGTCGACGCCATCGTCTTCGTTCTCCGGGCCTTCCGCGACGATGACGTGCCAGGCCCCCAGGATCCGCTGGAGCACCTGCGGATCGTCGAGCTGGAGCTGACCTACGCCGACGTGGAGACGATCGAACGACAGATCGACAAGAAACGCAAGGCCATGAAGGGCGACCCCGGACTCAGGCCGGAGGTGGAGGCGGCCGAGGCGGCGCTGGCCATCCTGGAACAGGGCACACCGCTGTACCGCAGCGAGCTGTCGGCCGAGCACGCCGCCGAGCTCCGCCCGTGGTTCCTGCTGACCAACAAGCCGGTCCTGGCGGTGGTCAACCTGGATGAGGAGCAGCTGGCCGACGTCGACACGGTGATCAAACCGATCCAGGAGGAGTTGGGGGAGGTCGCCCCGGTGTTCGGTGCCTGCGTTCAGCTCGAGGCCGAAGCGGCCCAGCTCGACCCCGAGGACCGGGCGGAGATGCTGGACGGGTTCGGTCTCGGGGAGGGAGCGGTCGTTCGCTTCATCCAGGCTGCGTACCACACGCTCGGTCTCCGGACCTTCCTCACCACCGGCGAGCAGGAGAGCCGGGCCTGGACCTACCGGGTCGGCTCCACCGCGCCGGAATGCGCAGGCCTGATCCACAGCGACCTGCAGCGGGGCTTCATTCGGGCCGAGACGATCCGATGGGACGAGCTGCTGCAGATCGGTTCCTGGGCCAGGGCCCGGGAACTGGGTAAGGTTCGTTCCGAAGGCAAGGACTACGTTGTCGAGGACGGCGATGTGCTGGAGATCAGGTTCAACGTCTGAACGGTCGTGCTCATCGGCGAGGTGGCCGGTATGACCGATGACCGTGACGGACGAGGGGGCGGTCGCCGATCGGCCGCGTTCGGGCTGGCTGGTCCGCGACGGACGGGTCCTGGCGTCGCTGGAGGTGGCGGACGGCCGGATGGCAAAGGGCCGGGGCCTGCTCGGGCGATCGAGCCTCGAGGGAGCGATGCTCATCGACGGTCGCCGCTCGGTCCACAGTTTCCTGATGGGGTTCGAACTCGACGTCGCGTTTCTCGACGCCGATCTCAAGGTGATCCGGACCCTGCGACTGCGCCGCAATCGGATGACATTGCCGGTCTGGCAGGCCCGGTCGATCCTCGAGGCGGAGGCCGGGGCCTTCGGCCTGTGGAACCTCGTCGTCGGCGACGAACTGGAGATCCGCGACGGGACCGACGATCGGTGACCGACCCCGGGACACCCGCCGCTCGGGCGACCGGCACCACCTCGCGGCTGTTCATCGTCGGCACCCCGATCGGCAATCTCGGCGACCTCAGCCCCCGGGCCGCCGAGGTACTGGCGTCGGTCGATGCCGTCATCTGTGAGGACAGCAGACGGACCGGGCGCCTCCTGGCCCATATCGGCTCGTCCGGCCGGGCACCGGGCGGCGATCGCCCCGATCTGCTGGTGGCCAATGAGCACACCGAGGTGCCGAGGATCCGGGAGATCGTGGAACGGTTCGCCCGGGGTCAGCGGCTGGCACTCGTCACCGACGCCGGCATGCCGACGATCTCGGACCCCGGACGCCACGTCATCGCCGCCGCCATCGACAACGGCGTCCCGCTGGAGGTGGTGCCCGGTCCGACCGCGGTCTCCTCGGCGCTGGCCCTCAGCGGGTTGGCCGCCGAGCGGTTCGTGTTCGAGGGGTTCCTGCCCCGAAAGGGCGCCGACCGGAGCGAGCGATTGCGGGAGCTCGGCCGGGAGACCCGCACCATCGTGTTGTACGAGGCGCCCCACCGCTTGCGCAGGACCCTGGCGGACCTGGCCGCGGTCTGCGGAGGCGACCGGCCGGTGGCGGTGGCCAGGGAGATGACCAAGCTCCACGAGGACGTGGTTCGAGGCACCGTGGCCGACGCCGCCCTGCACTTCGACGACAGCGAGCCCCGGGGCGAGTTCGTGATCGTGATCGAGGGTCGCCCGGTGGAACGATCGACCCCCAGCGACGATGAGCTGGTGGCCGCGCTGCAACGGTCGATCGACGGGGGGCGCAGCAAGCGGGACGCCGTGGTCGAGGTGACGCAGGAGACCGGCGAACCGAAACGGAGGGTCTATGAGCTCTCGATCAAGCTCTGATCGGCCGGCCGCTGCTCCCGGGAAGCGGACCGGAACCGTCCGGGTCGACAAGTGGTTGTGGGCGGTGCGGGTGTTCAAGACCCGGACCGCCGCCACCTCGGCCTGTACCTCGGGGCGGGTCAAGGTCAACGACGAGCCGGCGAAGCCGGCGACAAAGCTCGTTGTCGGCGACATCGTCGAAGCGAGGCGGGGTGATCGCATCCTCGTCTATCGGGCCACCGCGCTGGTCGAGAAGCGGGTCGGGGCGAAGCTGGTCGAGGATTGCGTCGACGATCTGTCACCACCGGAGCCGAGCAGGTCGGCTCCTGCGCTGGCGCCGCCGGGCGGGGCCAGGAGCCGAGGCGAGGGTCGCCCGACCAAGAAGGAACGCCGGGACATCGACCGTCTCAGGGGTCGACGATGAACCGCGAACCGACGACACCGCCGGTCGACGGTGAGGTGATCGGCGCCTGCCCGCTCGACTGCCCGGACGGCTGCTCGTGGATCGTCACCGTCTCCGACGGCGTCGCCACCAAGCTCCGGGGCAATCCCGACCACCCCTTCACCAGGGGTGGCCTGTGCAAGAAGGTCAACCCCTGGCTCGACTACGCAGCCGAGCCAGGCCGGCTGCTCCATCCTCTCCGCAGGATCAAGCCGAAGGGTCCGGGCCATCACCCCGAGGAGGCGTTCGAGCGGATCTCGTGGGACCAGGCGATGACCGAGATGGCCGATCGGTTCTCCTCGATCATCGAAACCAGCGGCCCGGCCGCCATCTGGCCCTTCGCCGGGACCGGGAACGTGGGTTGGGTCCAGGGGGCCGGACTACCATCGGGGTCGAGGCTGTGGAACCACCTCGGTGTCTCCGGCCATCAGGTCACGATCTGCTCGGTCAGCGGCCACGTCGGTCTGGGGTATTCGATCGGGACCGCCACCGGGTTCGACCCCGAAGACATCGCCCACGCCGGCACGGTCGTCATCTGGGGCTCCAACACCCTGGTGGCCAATCAGCACCTGTGGCCGTTCGTCGAGCAGGCCAGGGCCGATGGGGCGCCGGTGATCGTGATCGACCCGGTGTGGACCCGAACCGCGGCCAGGGCCGACCTGCACGTTGCCCCCCGGGTCGGGACCGACGGTGCGCTCGCCCTCGGGTTGTGTCGATCGCTCATCCGAGCCGGTGCGATCGACACCGACTTCGTCGAGCACCGCACGGTCGGATTCGATCGGTTCGCTGCGTCGGTCGAGTGTTGGACCCCCACCCTGACCGCCGAGACCTGTGGGCTGGCGGTCGCCGAGGTGGAGCGGCTGGCCGAGGTCGTCGGCGACCGGGCACCGCTGGCGATAAAGCTCGGCCAGGGCATGCAACGACATGCCAACGGCGGCCAGACCGCTCGAATCGTCTCCTGCCTGCCGGCATTGACCGGGGCGTTCGACCACCGGGGTGGGGGGCTGGTCTACTCGACCTCCGGCCCCTACCGGTTCAACACCGATCTCGCCGCCGGCGTCGATCTCGGTCGGCGACCGCGTCATCTGGCGATGACCCATCTGGCGTCGAACCTGGCCGACCTCGACGACCCGCCGATCGAGGCGTTGTTCGTCTACGGCGCAAATCCGGTGGTCTCCAACCCCGATGTCGGCGCGGTCCGAGCCGGATTGTCCAGGTCGGAGTTGTTCACCGTGGTGGCCGAGCTCTTCCACACCGAAACCACCGACTATGCGGACATCGTGTTGCCGTCGACCATGCAGCACGAGCAACTGGAGATGAGCGACTCGTTCTCCCACCTCTACGTCCACCTCAATCGACCGGCGGTGGCCCCGCCGGGGGAGTGCCTGGCCCATACCGAGATCTTTCGAAGGCTGGCTCGAGCGATGGACCTCGACGAACCGGCGCTGTACGCCTCCGATCTCGACCTGGCGGCGTCACTGCTCGAGACACCGGACTTTGCCGCCGCCGGCATCACGATCGACACCCTGTCGGCCACCGGTTGGGCCAGACTGCCCGACACCGGGCGGCCATACCTGCCGTTCGCCGAGCGATTCCCGACGCCGTCCGGCCGCTTCGAGTTCGCCTCGGAGAAGGCGGACCGGGAGCACCAGGGCCTGCTGCCGACCTACCGGCCCCCGGTCGAGGCCGGCCGGGGGGCGTGCGATACCGGCGATACCGGCGGTGGCGGTGCTGGCGGCTACGACCTGGTGGCGGCGGCCAGCGACTGGCACATCAACTCCGTCTTCGCCGGAACCGATCGCACCCGGTCCCGGACCGGCAGGCCGCTGCTCACCGTGAACCCCGAAGACGCCGAGCGGGACGGGCTGGTGGACGGGGCCGATGTCGAGGTGTCGAACGACCGGGGCTCGTTCGTGGCGACCCTGCGACTCGACCCCCACACCCGACGGGGCGTGGCGGTCACCACCAAGGGCTGGTGGCGGATGGGGGTGAACAACACCGTGGCCGAACGGGACTCCGACATGGGACGGGGTGCCGTCTACCACGACAACCGTGTCGAACTGCGGCCATCGGGGTCCCGGCAGCCGGCGCGGTAGCGGGCCTCGCTGATCGACGGCGGACAAAGCGGCGACCATCAACAGCGGGCCGTCGGCGAGGGCTATGCTGTGGATCGCAAGCGGCAGCGGGCTCCAGCACGCCGACTCGGGCAGTCTGCAACGACCACATGTGATCGGATCGCCTTGGTGGCGCGCGCCCTTTTGGAGCCTCGACAGGGCTATCACACATGAAAGGTGGGCACAGACACATGCCTTCCCTCCACCAATCGGTTCTCGGTCTGCTCGACGAGCATGAAGGCTTCGAAAGGTTGGCCGAACACCTTGGCAGCGATCGAGCCCATGTGACCTCGGCCGCAGGTCGGGTCGTTCCGGCCATCGTTGCCGGTCTGGCCTCCCGGGCCGGGCTCGATGACGGCCCGGCCGTCGTCGCCGCGCTCCTCGACGGCGACGACGGCTCGGCGGTCCTCGACCCGGCCGGCCTCATCGCCGCCATCGAAGACGTCGATCGCGACCGGGACTCTCCCGACGCCGACGGCGCAACCGACGGCGAGCCGGTGATCGACGCCGACGCCGACAGCAAGCTCGACGGGCTGCTCGACACCGTGTTCGGCGATGATCGCAACGACGTGCTGGGCGAGGTCGCAGCGGCGGCGGAGATGGGTCGCGCCATGACCGGTGACCTGGTCTCGGCCGTGGCTCCGGTGGTGATCTGGGCGCTGGGTCGACGTCGGGCCGACGGCGCGCTCGACGCCGCGGCCGTCGCCGAGCTGCTGGCCTCGGAGCACCGCTCGTTGTCCGAGGTCGGGCTGCTCGACTCGATCGGCGCCCTGCGATTGGACGAACCGGCCCCAGTCGGTGTCGGTGGCCGGAGCATCGGCGGTGGTCGCCGGGTCGATGGCGGAGCCGGCGTCGGCGCCGGCGGTGGTGGCGATACCGGCGGTGGTAGGACGGTGGTCTCCGTGGCGGCCCGGGCACCGGCCATGTCCGGAACCAGGAACGGCACCGAGTCGAGCGCCACCGTCGTCGGGGGGCCCGGTCGTCGACATCGGGGAGGGGTCCGGCGATCCGGCCGAAGAGACCGCCGACGCCGATCGCCGGTCCGGGTCGCTGCCGGTGGCGTGCTCACCCCCCGCCGGACCGACGGTGGCCGCCAGGGTGGACTCGGTTGGTTGTGGTGGGCGCTGGGGGCGGCCATGTTGGTTCTGTTCCTGGCCTGGCTGCTGTCGACCTGTGACGGCGCAACGGTCGAGACCGATGCCAGGACCTCGCTGGTCGACGTCGGGACGGCGCCGACACCAGCGGCGACGAGGCCCTGGACAGCGCTGACGATCGTTCGGCGGTGGCGGCCCCGGCAACGTCCACCCCCGCCACATCCGTCGCGTCCACCCCGCCGACCACCCCGTCGACCACCGTGTCGACCACCCCCACGACGGGCATCGAGCCGAGCCCCGAGCCCACAGACGACGAACTCCAGGCCCTGGTAGACACCGCGCTCGGCGGCTCCGACGTCTCCGGCGTGGTCATCGACCGCATCGCCGCTCTGAGCGGAACGGTGAGAACCGAGATCGACCGGATGGCGGCCCTGGCCGCGGTCGCCACCGTGCCGGGTCTGGCGTCGATCGACGACGCCATCGTCATCGAGGAGGCGCTCGAGGAAGGCACCGGGACCGGCGAGGGCGATGAGCCGGCGGTCACGGTCGGTGTGGTGGCCGGGGCGACCATCAACGAGCTGCTCGATCTCGATCCCGTCACCTTCGACATCAGCTCGGATCGAATCACCGCAGCCGGTCGAGCGGTGCTCGACGAGGTGGCCGGGTTTCTCCAGGGCAATCCAACCGTCCGGGTGGAGATCGGCGGCCATACCGACAACGACGGCAAGGTCGACGCCAACCTCGATCTCAGCCGCCGCCGTGCCGTCTCGGTCAAGGCCTACCTGGAGGGCCGAGGTGTCGACGGTCGTCGCTTGGAGACCGAGGGCTACGGTGAGGATCGGCCGCTGGTGCCGAACGACAGCTCGGCGGCCAAGGCCGAGAATCGGCGAATCGAGTTCACCGTTCTCTGACCACCTTTCCCATCGGTCCCCGTCCGCCATCGATCGTCGTGGTCGTCTGCGCCGGCCGGGCCGTCTTGCTCGACCGGTTGGGGGCTCCGTAGGCTCTGAGGCTTGTCGTTCGCCGTCCCACCTGCCGTCCCCCGTGTGCCCCGTCTGTCCGTGAGTCGGGGGTCCTGGCTCGTGACAAGCCCCGCTCCGGGTGGGCCGAGACGCTTGTCGGCTCGGCGCCGTGCGGTCCGCCCGGTCGAACCGGGAGCCCGTTAGCGGTGGCCGAGGTCTATCCACCGCCCCACCAGGTGCTCAGCGCCATGGGCATCGAGGTCTGCTGGACCGACGAGCACACCATGATCGGCCGGGCCTTGGTCGATGTCGACCTGCTCGGTCGCCACGGGGGATCACCGGGGGTCGGAGCGCTGGTGCCGGTCGTCGACCTGGTGGCAGGGGCGAGGGCCGCCAGGACCGCCGAGGGCGATTGGTTGGCCACCGCCGATGTATGGCTCCACGAGCGGGAACCGATCGAGACCGGTCCGATCGAGCTGGCCACCCGGTTGCTGCGAGCGGGGAAGCGCTCGACGGTGGTGGCCGTCGAGGTCAGCGCCGGCGCCGAACCGGTCATGTCGTCGACCATCGAATTCTCCCGCATTCGTCGTGATGCGGCCTCGCTCGACACCGCACCCCCCGGTCGAGCAGATCAGTGGGTTCGACTCGGCAGTGGTCCGCTGCTCGATGTGCCGTTGGAGCGGGCCTGTGGCTTCCGACTCGTCGACGCCGCCAGCGGCACCGTCGAGTTGGATCGGGGGGACTTCGTCAACAACAGCATCGGCACGCTCCAGGGTGGTGTGATCGCCTTGCTGGCCGACGTGTCTGGCGCGGCGCTGGTCGGCCCTGGTTCCAGGACCGTCGATCTCCACTTTCGGTTCCTGGATCAGACCGGTCGTGGTCCGGCTCGGGCCACCGCCGAGTTCCTGCGGACCGATACCGAGGGCCACCTGGTGAAGGTCGAGATCGTCGACACCTCCACCGATCGGCTCGTCGGCTGGGCCAATTGCCGGGTGGTCGCCCCGAACTGAGCCCGGGGCTTCGGTGATCCGTCGGGCTCTGGACCCACGGCCGACCTTGGATGTCACAGAGGGTGCCTAAGGTCGGAATTCATGGTCTACGTGCTGCTTCTCGCCGTCCTCGTCGCCCTCGCCCTCGGTGTTGCGCTCGGCTGGCTCCTCGCCGGTCGGGCCGCCTCCGACACGGCGGAACTGGTCTCGGCCCGGGCGGTCGAGACCCTGCGGGTCGAGCAGGGGGAGAACCTGCGAACCGCGGTCGACACGGTGATGTCGGTGGCATCGTCGAAACTCGGTGATCAGCTGGCGGCCGGGAAGATGGTGCTGGAACGGGAGCGTGCATCGGTGACCCACCAGGTCGCAACGGTCGAGACCGAGTTGCGCCGCGTCGGGGACCTGGTGGCGAGCCTGCAAAAGGAGCGGGCGGAGCAGTCGGGTCAGCTGTCCAGCGGGCTGGAGCAGGCCATGCAGGTCACCTCCGCCCTGGCCGATACCACCAGGTCGCTCCGGGAGGCGCTGGCATCGCCCAAGGCCCGCGGCCAGTGGGGTGAACGAATGGCCGAGGACGTGCTCCGGGGCGCCGGATTCCTCGAAGGCACGAGTTACATCAAGCAGACCAAGCTGGCCGGTGGAGGTGTGCCGGACTACACCTTCCCGCTTCCCACCGGCCACGTCGTCAACATGGATGTGAAGTTCCCGGTCGACAACTACCTCCGTTGGTTGGAGTCCGACGACGATGCGGTCCGAAAGCAGTTGGCCAAGTCGTTCCAGCGAGACGTGCGGGACCGGGTCAAGGAACTGGCCGATCGGTGCTACGTCGATCCGAGCCACACGGTGGACTACCTGCTCTTGTTCGTGCCGAACGAGAGTGTGTACGGCTTCCTTCACGAGCACGATGCCGACCTGATCGATTTCGCCCTGGCCCGCAAGGTCGTGCTGTGCTCGCCGACCACGCTGTTCGCCGTTCTGGCGGTGATCCGCCACGCGGTCGACAACTTCATGGTCGAGCGACGCAGCCACGACATCCTGGGTGCGCTCGGCGAGTTGCGGGTTCAGTGGGAGCGCTGGGAGGAACCGATGGACAAGATGCGCCGGGGCCTGGACTCGGCCCAGCGGGCCTATGACGATCTGTCCGGGACCCGGAAACGCAGTTTCGAACGGCAGCTGGAGAAGCTGGAGGCGTTCCGCGATGGTGGATTGCCGGACACCCGGGTCGGGCCGAACCAGACCCTTCGACAGGTCATCTGACCCGGCCCGATCCCATCGGAGCAAGTCCGGCGGGACTACGAGCCGTCGGGGCCTGGCAGTGCGGGGGCACTGGACTAGCCTGAACCTTGGCCCGGGGTCCCGGGCCGAGCATCGATCAGGAGGCGAGCGCGGCTGATGTGGTTCGACAACCATTGCCATCTCACCACCCTCGATCGGGACACCGCCGAGATCGTCGAGGCCGCCGCCGCGGCCGGGGTCACCCGGCTCCTGACCGTCGGTTGCACGGTGGCGGACTCGGCAGCCGCCGCCGCCATAGCCGCTCGATTCCCGAACGTCTGGGCCACCGCCGGCGTCCATCCCCACGATGCCAAGGACGGCCTCGACGGCCTGGCCGATCTGCTGACTCTGCCGGACGTTGTCGCCGTTGGCGAGTGTGGTCTGGATTACCACTACGATCACTCGCCCCGCGACCAGCAGGCGGAGAGCTTCGCCGGACAGATCGATCTGGCCAACCAACACGACCTGGCGCTGGTGATCCACAGTCGTGAGGCATGGGACGACACGTTCGAGATCCTCGATCGTCACGGAACACCCTCCAGAACGGTATTCCATTGCTTCACCGGTGGCCCCGCGGAGGCCGAAGCGGCACTTGGTCGCGGTGCCTACATCTCCTTCAGCGGCATCGTCACCTTCAAGTCCGCAGAGGATCTGCGGGCGGCGGCGGCGCTGACCCCGCTCGACCGCATCCTGGTCGAGACCGACTCGCCGTACCTGGCCCCGGTCCCTCATCGGGGCAAGCCAAACCAGCCGGCCAATGCGGCGGTGGTCGGTCGTTACCTGGCCGAACTGCTGGGCCGGCCGGTCACCGAGTTCGCCGCCGTCACCACCGCCAACGCCAACGTCCTGTTCGGCCTGAACTGACCCCGATCGGGCCCTGCCATGGCGCTGACCCGCACCAAGATCAACGAGCTGCTGGAGCGCCATGGCCTCACCCCGAGCCGGGCGCTGGGCCAGAACTTCCTCGCCGATGGCGCCATGATCGACAAGATCGTCCGGTTGGCAGGCGTCGGGCCCGGTGATCTGGTGGTCGAGATCGGGCCCGGCCTCGGTTCGCTGACCCTCGGCTTGTGCCGGGCCGGGGCCGAGGTGGTGGCCATCGAGATCGACCGCTACCTCATTCCCGCCCTGCAGGAGGTGGTCGGTCGTTTCGAGGCCACCGGCCACCAACCGGTCGCCGCTGATCGGTCGGGGTCGGTCAAGCTGATCAACGCCGATGTCCGCCAGGTCGATTGGGACCAGCTCCTCGACGGCCGGTCGGCCAAGGTGGTGGCCAACCTCCCGTACAACATCGCCACCCCACTGATCCTCGACCTGCTGGTGGCCGAGCCCCGGCTGACCACCTGGCTGGTGATGGTGCAGCGGGAGGCCGGCGAGCGGTTGGTGGCCGGCCCCGGCTCCAAGACCTACGGCATCCCATCGGTGCTGCTGTCGTACTGGGCCGAAGCCCGCATCGTCGGTTCGGTCCGGCCGGAACTGTTCCTGCCCCGACCCAAGGTGGAGTCGGTCCTGGTCCGCATCGAGCGATCGCCCCGGCCCCGGGTCGACGCCGACTTCGACCGGCTGGCCCAACTGGTGAGAACCTCTTTCGGCCAGCGCCGCAAGATGTTGCGCAGAAGCCTGGCTCCGTCGGTGACCATCGCCCAGCTCGAGGCGGCGGCGATCGAGCCAACGGCCCGCCCCGAGGAACTGGCCATCGAGGATTGGGCCCGCCTCGCTAACGTGGCACCGTGATGTCAGCGATCGAGTTGCTCGCACCGGCGAAGCTGACCCTCTCGTTGCGCGTCTGCGGCAGCCGCGAAGACGGGCTGCATCTCATCGACGCCGAGATGGTCACCGTCGATCTGTACGACACCCTGGAACTCGTCGAAGGCGGGCAGGGTCTGACCGTGATCGGCGGTGGGGCCGACATCCCAACCGGGCCGGACAACCTCGTCCACCGGGCATTGGCCCTGGTCGGACGGACGGCATCGGTGGTGCTCACGAAGCGAATCCCGTCACAGGCCGGTCTGGGAGGTGGCTCGTCCGATGCCGGCGCCATCTTGCGGTGGGCCGGCTTCGAAGACCTCGAGGCCGCGGCCGCACTCGGGGCCGATGTCGCGTTCTGTACCGTCGGCGGGCGGGCCCGGGTCACCGGTATCGGCGAGATCGTCGAGCGGTTGCCGTTCGAGCCGAGGACCTTCACGCTGCTGACCCCACCCGTCGCCTGTCCGACCGGGCCCATCTACCGCCGATGGGACGACCTGGGTGGCCCGACCGGTGCGGCCGGCAACGATCTCGAACCGGCGGCGCTGTCGGTCGCTCCGGACCTGGCCCGCTGGCGGGACGAGCTGGCATCGGCGTCCGGGCTGACACCCCGGTTGGCCGGTAGCGGCTCGACCTGGTTTGTCGAGGGGGCCCATCCCGGTCCGGGTCGCCTCGTCGTCCGGACCGTTCCGGCCGACCGGTAGCGGCAGCGCTCGGGCATGGCGGTGCCGGTTGCCAGGAGGCGGGACAGGGGAGGGGAAAGCGGGGGTTTCGAGGATCGACGAACGGCGGCTCCCGCCACCGGAGCGACGATCGTTTCGCTCGCCGGCCCCGATGGTCCGGGGGCGCAACGACGCAACGACGTCGGGAAGCCGGGAACTACTTCTTGTTCCTGCGCTGAACGCGGGTGCGCTTGAGCAGCTTGCGGTGCTTCTTCTTCCGCATGCGCTTGCGGCGCTTCTTGATTAGCGATCCCATGAGGTTCCGGAGACTAGCCGCTCCAGGCCCTCACCCCACCCCGGAACCCCGAATCGCTGCAAGGTTGCCGGATTGCCGGCGGAGATCGGACGGCACCATGAGGGCGTCGTCTCGCTCCGCCCCCAACCGGGGAATCGGCCGCAAGCCTTGCCAAACAGCGCTACCGTGAACGTCGAAGAACACTCGATCGCGGGTAGTTCAACTGGCAGAACACCAGACTTTGAATCTGGGGGTTGCAGGTTCGAGCCCTGCCCCGCGAGCAGCTCTCGGAACTCCGCCATTGGGGACCTCCAAAAGAAAACCTGCGGAGATGCTCATCAACCGGTCGACACCTCCGATTGAGAAGTATCTCCCCCGATACTGCAGAGGTCGGTCACCTTCAACGGTTGCCGGCCTTTGCGGTTTTTACGTGCCGACTACACTGACCTTCAACGACAGGGTTGCCCGTCGACCCGGCTTGCTTGGTGATGGATGGCCCGTTCCCCCTCCAGATCAACTAGAAAGTAGCTATGAGCGATCGATCGACCACCGGACACCCCGCATCCGGACTTCTCGTGGCAACCAGCGCCGGCGCTCCGATGCGATCGGTCCGTCCGAAGCCCATCCACCTGCTGTGCGGTCGGGCGATGGCGTCATACGTGCTGGAAACCCTCGGAGCGGCCGGTGTCCGCCAGGCGGTCGTGGTGACCGGCTCCGACGGCGGCCGGGTCTCCAAACGCCTTCTGGAAGACCCGCCGGGCTTCCCGGTCCGCTTCGCCGAGCAACGGGCAAATCTCGGCGTCGGTGATGCGGTGTTGGCCGGGGTCAACAGCTTCGACGACTTCGATGACGACGAGGACCTCCTGATCGTCCCCGCCGACCTGCCGCTGCTGCGGCCCTCCACCCTGAACCAGCTGCTCGAAGCGCACCGTTCCAGTGGCGCGGCCTGCACCGTTCTCACCGCCGACGCCGCGGACCCCACGCTGCGACCGGCTCCCAACTGGACGCTGTCGGACCGCATCGTTCGGGACCGTCACGGTCGGGTTGCCTCCATCGACGGCGACGATTCCCGGCTGCTCGGACGACGAAGTCGATCCCCGGGGGGTCGAAGAGGTGTCGCTCGGCGTCTACTGCGTCCGGCGGGGTCTGCTGGCACCGGCGCTGCGGCGCTCGGCGGCCGAGAGCCTCGAAGGCCGTGCCACCCTGTCCGACATCGTCGAGGTGCTGACCGGCTCCGGCCATGCCTGTGAAACGGCGATGATCGATCACCCCGGCGACTTGATCCCGGTCAACGACCGCCTCCAGTTGGCCGAGGCCGAGGCCGAACTACGCCGCAGGACCAACCGGCACTGGTTGTCCATGGGGGTCACCATGGTCGACCCCGACCGGACCTACATCGACGTCACCGTGCGGCTCGGCACCGACATCACCATCTTCCCCGGCACCATCCTGCAGGGAGCGACCTCCATTGGCAGCGGTTGCGAGATCGGACCCGATACCCGCCTCGACCGGTGCCAGGTCGGCAACAACGCCAGGATCGAGAAGACGACCGCCTCTCTGGCCATCGTCGGCGACGACTGCAACGTCGGCCCGTTCGCCGTTCTGGAACCGGGATCCGAGATTGCCGATGGCACGACGACTGGGCCATTCTATGCTGCAGGTACCAACGCATAGATCGCAGCTCCATCGGCTGTGACAACGGACTGCTGGTGACCGGCTAGAGGTCACCACCCGGAGGTCAGGCATGGAAGTTGTAACAACCAAACGACTGCATCTGTTCTCCGGCCGTCACAACCAGGAACTCACCGACCTCATCGCCAAGAACCTCGGCGTTCCCGTCACCCAGGCCGGTCTCGGCCAGTTCGCAAACGGTGAGACCCACTGCAAGTTCACCGAGTCGGTTCGCGGCTCGGACGTGTTCATCGTCCAGAGCCACGGCGAGCTCGACGGCCGGTCCGTCAACGATGCGATCATGGAACACCTGATCATGGTCGACACCGCGAGGCGGGCATCGGCGAAACGGATCACCGCCGTCATGCCGTTCTACGGCTACGGCCGCCAGGACCGCAAGGCCGAGGGCCGGGAGCCGATCACGGCTCGGCTGGTGGCCGACCTGTTCAAGGCCGCCGGTGCTTCACGGTTGGTCTCCGTCGACCTGCACAGCGGCCAGATCCAGGGCTTCTTCAACGGACCGGTCGACCATCTGACCGCCATGCCGGTGCTCGTCGACAGGCTCCGGGAGTACGGTCAGGACCTGGTGGTGGTGTCGCCAGACGCCGGTCGGGTGAAGGTCGCCGAGCGCTACTCCCAGCAACTGCACGCCGACCTGGCCATCGTCCACAAGCGACGGGAGAAGGGCCTCAAGAACGTGGCCACCGCAAAGGACATCATCGGTGAGGTGTCCGGTCGTGCCTGCGTGATCATCGACGACATGATCGACACTGCGGGCACCATCTGCCAGGCCGCCGAGCTCCTGGTCGAGCGGGGGGCGGATTCGGTCACCGCCGCCGCCACCCACGGGGTGTTCAGCGGCCCGGCTGTCGACCGGCTCAAGAACTCGGTGTTGGAGCGGGTCATCGTCACCGACACCCTGCCGATGCCATCGGAGAAGCGGTTCGACAAGCTGGAGGTGCTGTCGGTGTCGTCCGTGATCGCCGATGCCATTCGTGCGGTGTTCGAGGAGACGTCGGTCAGCCAGATCTTCGACGGTCAGAACCAGCAGTAGCGGCCACGCTGCCAGGTTCCGGTCACGAGCATGGCCGAGGGTTCGTCAGGGGAGCGAGGTCGGCCAGTGCGGCCACCGCGGTGTCGGCTCGTTCCTCGATCGGGTCGCCGTGGCCGACGAGCAGCGTGTTGAAACTCAGCTGGGCCAGGGCCTTGATGGTCTGGCGAGACTGCCCGACGTCGTCGAAGAACCGCTCCGGGCCCTCCACCACGCCGCCCTCGGCGGTGAAGATGGCATCTCCGGCCACCAGCAACCCGGCCTGATGATCGATCACGCTCATGTGGCCGAGGGTGTGGCCGGGGGTGGCAACGATCTCGAACCCGAAGACGTCTTCGCCGCCGATCAGCCCGACGATCCCGTCCTCTCCGGCCGCCGAGGTGGCGATGTCTCCGAGGTCGGCCTCGCCGGCGTAGACCGCTGCCGAAGTCGCCCGGTCCAGCACCTCGGCCAGCGAGCCGATGTGGTCTTCGTGCTTGTGGGTGAGGATGACGTGATCGACGTCGTCGTAGTTCAAACCCATGGTCTGCAACGTCTCCCCGATCGCCTCTGCGCTGCCGGCGGTGCCGGTGTCGACGATGGCCGCCGAGTTGCCCCGGGCCAGCACGTAGGCCGAGACGAAGCCGAGGTTGGCTCGGCCCCAGCGGAGCTCGTCGTCGGTGGCCCCGTCGCCTGCGCCACCGGCCTCGCCATCGGTGGTCGACGTGGCGCCGGTGCCGGGCCGGGTCGTGCCGGCGGCGTCGGCCCCGGTGTCGGTCCCGGTCTGCTCGCCATCGCCGACGGTCGACCGGCCGGCGCCGCTGTCGGTCCCGGTCTCGGCTCCGCCGCAGGCCGCCACCAACGGTGTGAAGACGGCCAGGGCGAGCGTGCCCCGGCCGAACTCCCCGAGGAAGACCCGTCGAGACCGTGCCCTCGGTCGAGGGCGGAAGACCGGTCCGTGATGATGGCCGATCGGCGTACCGTTGACCTCGTGAACACCGCACATGGAACACGACGCTAGCCCGACGCCGGGCCGGTGACGGTGCCGGGGGCCGGTCCCCGGCCGATCGGGGTCGCCCCGTCCGGGTGGCTGCGGCACCGCCAGGAGATATGATCATGAGCTGGCGTTCGGACCGTCCAAGGTCGAAGTAGCGCCTCTCGGTCAGCAATGCTTTCGCAGGGCCGTCGGCCAGTCGGCTCGACCAGCACCGAGGCCTGCACACAGAGCCAAACTTCGGCAAGGAACGTATCATCATGGAGCAGACTGTCGTCAAAGCAACCCTCGGCCGCGATCTCGGATCGAGGCCGTCCCGCCGTCTGCGGGCCGAGGGCAAGCTGCCCGGCGTCGTGTACGGGTTGGGCAAGGAACCCCAGACCGTCGCCGTCGATTACGCCGAGTTGCGCAGTGCGCTGAACGTGCCAACCGGCATGAACACCGTGTTCACGCTCGACGTCGAGGGTGCAACCGAAACCGTGCTGGTCCGTACCGTGCAGCGCGATCCGATCAAGCGGGTCGTCACCCACGCCGACTTCCTTCGGATCGACCCCAAGCAGTCGGTCAGGGTCAAGGTGCCGATCACGATGGTCGGCGACTCCACCAACGTCACCGAGAACGGCGGCATGATCGAGCAGCAGATGTTCGAGATCGAGGTCGAGGTCGCCCCCAACGCCATCCCCGAGGAGATCGAGGCCGATATCTCCGTGATGACGCTCGAACGGGGCCTGTCGGTCGCCGACCTCAACTTCCCCGATTCGGTCATCCCGCTCGTCGCCGAGGAGATCTCGGTCGTGGCCCCGGTCATTCCCCGCGCGGCCAAGGTCGCCGAGTGAAGAAGAGGAGGCCGAGCTGCTCGAGGGCGAGGCCGGCGAAGACGGGGCCGAGGGCAGCGAGGACGCCGACGGCGACGAGGGCTCCGCGGCCGAAGGCGAAGAGTAGGACACTCGGTGTCCGCCTTCTCTCGCCGGTTGGGGGAGCCAGGCCGCAAAGGAACGCCTGCCGATCTGTTGATCGTCGGTCTCGGCAACCCCGGTGCGCAGTTCGAAGGCACCCGTCACAATCTCGGTGCGGAAGTCATTCAGCTCCTGGTCAACCGGGCCGATGCTCGGCTGCGCAAGACCAAGGCCCGGGCCCTGGCCGCCGGGGTGCTGATGAACGACAAGCGGGTGGTGCTGGCCTTTCCGCTCACCTTCATGAACCACTCCGGCGAGGCCGTCAGGTTGTTGGTCCGCAGCTACGGGATCCAGGAGGCCAGCCACATCGTGATCGTTCACGATGAGCTCGACCTGGAGGTGGGTCGGCTGCGGCTCAAGGCCGGCGGCGGTCTGGCCGGCCACAACGGGCTGCGCTCGATCACCCAGCACATCGGTACCACCGAGTACATCCGGCTCAGGATCGGCATCGGGCGCCCGCCGGCCTCCCAGGTCGGCTCGGAGTACATACTCCGCAAGCCGGGAAAGGCCGAGCGGGTCGAGCTGGACGCCGCCGTCGAGGCCGCGGCCGATGCCATCGAACTGCTGACCGAGGTCGGTGTCGAGGCGGCGATGGCCACGGTGAACCGCCGCGCCACGCAGGACTAGTGCCGGGAGGCGCCGTGAGCTCCCAGGAGACATCTCTTCGGCCCGCCGCCGGCGACGTCGGTGGCGACGCCGAGGAACGGCCCGGTTCCGGGCTGCGGAATCTGGTCCGATCGCTGGCCGACGACCCCGTCCTGACCCGAGTCATCGGCCGGGCGTCGAACGTGCTTGCGGTGTCGGAGCCGGCAAGGGCCATGGCCCTGGCCGGGTTGGCCCGCGCTTCGGAGCGCCAGCCCATCCTGGTTGCGGTCCCGACCACCACCGAGGCCGATCGGTTGGCCGCCGATCTGGCGGTCTACCTGGGAGCGGACCAGGTGCTGGTCTTCCCGGCGTGGGAGACGCTGCCGTTCGAGCGCATCAGCCCTTCGATCGAGGCGATGGGCAATCGACTGCGTGTGCTGTGGCATCTTCAGGACCCGCAGCGTTGCCCGAAGGTCATCGTCGCTCCGGTCCGGGCTCTCATCCAGCGGCTCGGGCCCCACGTCGAAGAGGTCGATCCGATCGTGGTCGGCGCCGAGGACCAGGTCGACATCCAGGATCTGGTCCGGCGGCTTGTCGGTTTCGGCTACCGGCGGGAGGCCCAGGTCGAACATCGCGGCGAAGTGGCGGTCAGGGGTTCGATCGTCGATGTGTTCCCCTCGACCACCGATGGGCCGTACCGGATCGACCTGTGGGGTGACGAGGTCGATCGTCTCTGCGAGTTCACGATCAACGATCAGCGGTCGACCGTCGATCGGGCCGAGATCGAGATCTTCCCCTGCCGGGAGCTGATGCTCACCGAGGAGATCCGGGACCGGGCCGAACGGCTGCAGTCGACCGAGCCATGGGGTCGCGAGCAGTGGCAGCGGCTGTCGGACGGCGAGCTGTTCGACGGTATGGAGTCATGGTTGCCGTGGCTGAGCGACGACGAGCGGGTACTGACCGATCTGTTGTCCCCTGATGCGATGGTGGTCCTGGTCGAACCGAGGAGAATGCGGGATCGGGGGGCGGACCTGCTGGCCGAGGAGGCCGATCTGGCGACCAGCCTGGCCAGGACCTGGGGTGCCGTCTACGGCGATATCGCCGACCCGGTGACTCGAACCGTCCACGGCGAAGCGGCGACGACCAGCCCGGTCCGTCGAAGGCGGGCCGACCCGTCAGCCGCTGTGGCTTCCCCCGGCTGCACCTGCCGTTCGACCGGTTGCTGGCCAGGACAACGGTGCCCGCCGTCACGGTCTCGGCCGTGCCGGAGGGTCCGGACGTGGCCGTCCTGCCCGCATCGGGCTGGGAGTCTCCGGGTGAGCAGCTGGCGGCCAGGCTGAATCAGCTCGTGGCCGATGGCGCCCGGGTCGTTGTCACCGCCGACGGTGTCGGCTCGGCGGCCAGAACCCTGCACGCCCTCGAGGAATGGGGGGTGACCCCGGTCGACCATGGCGGATCGATGCCGGACGTCTTCACCCCGGGAGCCCACCTCGTGGTGGCCACCCTGGAACGGGGGTTCGTTCTGCCGGAGGTCGGGATCGCGGTGCTGACCGAAGCCGACCTCACCGGTCGGCGGCGGGCCCACCGCAGGGCCAGGCCCCGGAAGCGGCAGAGCGAGGGTTTCTTCGACGATCTCAACGTCGGCAACTACGTGGTCCACCACCAGCACGGGGTCGGTCGCTTCGCCGGGATGGTCAAGCGGGCCATCGGCGGCCACGAGCGGGACTACCTGCTCCTCGAGTACAGGGGCGACGACAAGCTCTATCTTCCTTCCGACCAGATCGATCTGATCCGTCGCTTCACCGGTGGTGACACCCCGACCCTGCATCGACTGGGCGGCTCGGACTTTGCAAAGACCAAATCCAAGGTTCGCTCGGCGGTGGCCGAGATCGCCCAGGAGCTGGTGGTGCTCTACCAGAAGCGGATCACCACCGAGGGTCACCGATTCGGCGAAGACACCCCATGGCAGTCCGAGGTCGAGGCGGCGTTCCCCTATGAGCTGACCCCGGACCAGGCCGAGGCCATCATCTCGGTGAAGGACGACATGGAGCGGCCGACGCCGATGGATCGGCTGGTGGTCGGCGACGTCGGCTTCGGCAAGACCGAGATCGCCCTCCGGGCGGTGTTCAAGGCGGTGCAGGACGGCGTCCAGACCGCCATCCTGGTGCCGACCACACTGCTGGCCCAGCAGCACTACCAGACCTTCGCCGACCGCTTCGCCCCCTACCCGATCCGGGTCGAGGTCCTGAGCAGGTTCCTGACCCCGGCCCAGGCCCGCAAGGTCGTCGAAGCCACGACCGCCGGCGAGGTCGACGTCTTGATCGGCACCCACCGGATCCTGTCCGAGGACGTCCAGTTCAAGAATCTGGGCCTCGTGGTCATCGACGAGGAGCAGCGTTTCGGCGTGACCCACAAGGAGGCGCTCAAGCAGTTCAGCGCCGGTATCGATGTGCTGACCCTGACCGCCACCCCCATTCCCCGCACCCTGGAGATGAGCCTGACCGGCATCCGGGACCTCTCGTTGCTCAACACGCCACCCGCCGACCGTCAGCCGATCATGACCTACGTCGGCGAGTACGATGAGCGGGCTGCAGCCGAGGCCATCCGCCGCGAGCTGCTGCGGGAGGGCCAGGTCTTCTTCGTCCACAACCGGGTCCAGAGCATCGAGAAGGTTGCCGCCGATCTACGCAATCTGGTGCCGGAGGCCAGGATCGCCGTCGCCCACGGTCAGCTGGACGAGGGGTCGTTGGAGAAGACCGTGCTCGATTTCTGGGAAGGCGACTACGACGTGCTGGTCTGCACCACGATCATCGAATCGGGGATCGACATGCCGACGGTCAACACCCTGGTGGTCGACCGGGCCGAACTCCTCGGGCTCGGTCAGCTCCACCAGCTGCGGGGCCGGGTCGGTCGGTCCGGCCAGCGGGCATACGCCTACCTCTTCACCCGGCCCGATGCCGCCCTGTCCGAAGATGCCTATGAGCGGCTGAAGACCATCGGCGAGGCCACCGATCTCGGTGCCGGGTTCAAGATCGCCATGCGGGACCTGGAGATCCGGGGCGCCGGAAACCTGCTCGGCACCGGCCAGTCGGGCCACATCGCCGCCGTCGGCTACGACCTGTACTGCCAGATGGTGGTGGAGGCGGTCGCCGAGCTCAACGGCACCCCGATCGAGGAGTCGGCCGATGTGAAGATCGATCTGCCGGTGGCGGCGAACCTGCCGACCGACTACGTGGAGGGCGAGGCGCAGCGTCTGGAGGCGTACCGCAAGCTGGCCGCGGTCACCACGATCGAGGCGGTCGAACGGATTCGTTCCGAGTGGCAGGATCGCTACGGTCCGGTTCCCGACGTGGCCGAACGGCTGCTCGAGGTGGCCAGGATCAGGGCCCACTGCGCCCGGTTGGGGGTCACCGAACTGGTGGTCATCGGCGGTCCCGGATTCGGCGGCCCGGAGTTCGTCGCCAAATTGGGCCCGGTCAAGCTGAAGGTGAGTGAAGAGGTTCGCTTTGCCCGCCTGTTCGCCAACGGCCTGTGGAAGCCGAACGAGTACGAGAACGGCGGCCAGCTCCAGGTCGGGATCATGAAGAAGAACCATCTGTTGTCGGATCTGGTGTTGTTCTTCGAGACGATGTTCCCCGAGCCCGAATCCTCGACGTCGTCCGGTTCCGGGTCGTCCGGTGGTGCCGGACACAAGGTCGTGTCGGCCGGAGCACCATCGTGACGATCGATCGTTGGAACCGGGCCCTGATCACCGGGGCGTCTTCGGGCATCGGCAAGGCCTTTGCCCGGTTGCTGGCCGCCCAGGGCACCGACCTGGTGGTGGTGGCCAGGGACGAAGCCCGCCTCACCGCCCTGGCGACCGAACTGGAGCAGGGCGACGGGGTGACCGTCGAGGTCCTGGTGGCCGATCTCGCCGACCGCTCCCAACTCGAAACGGTGGCCGAGCGGTTGCAGTCGACGACCTCACCGATCGACCTGCTGATCAACAACGCCGGGTTCGGCTTCACCGGAGATTTCATCGACCTCGACCCCGACCGCGAGACGTCGGTCGTCGATGTGAACGTCTCGGCCATGCATCGCCTGGCCCATGCCGCCGGCACCGCCATGTCGGCCAGGCAGCGGGGCGGCATCATCAACGTGTCGTCTGTCGCCGGGTTCGGACCGTCGCCGAAGGCCGCGACCTATGCCGCAACCAAGGCCTTCGTCACCAGCTTCAGCGAGGCGTTGCACATGGAGCTCGGCCCGTTCGGGGTCGTCGTGAGTTGTCTGTGCCCCGGCCTGACCAGAACCGAATTCCAGCAGCGGGCCAACTCGCCGACCGACGCCGTCCCGGCCGCCTTCTGGCAGTCGGCTGACGTGGTCGCCGCCGCGGGCCTGCGAGGCCTGGCCGCCGGCAAGGCGGTCGTGGTACCCGGCGCCCACAACAAGGCGCTGCGGGCCGCCCTCAAGGCCGGGCCGTCGGGTCTGGTCCGCCGAGTGGCAGGCGCCGTGGCCAAGGCCAACGGCCGGTAGAGCCCGTCGATCGAAAACGCGGACCAGCGCCGTGACAACCGGAGCACGGATCGGCGGTCGACGTTTGAGGTGGCGGTGGCCGGTCGGCCATAGTTGAGCCAGGAAACCTTGGAGGTCGGATCGTGTCCGAAACGAAAGCGTCAAACCCGGCGGAGCAACCGGTGCATCTCGACGGTGCACCGATCGACTGGGTCGCCATGGTCAACGACCTGAACCGGCTGCTGCGGCTACGAACCACACCGATCGGGATGAAGCTGTTCACCACCACCGCCGAGATGGAAGCGGTGCCCAAGATTCGGCGTCCCCGCGACATCCACACCACCGACCAGATCGTCGGTATGGCGTCCCGGCTGAACTGGACGGTGGGCATCACCAACGACGATCTGGTCGGAGCCCAGTGTGGTGCGGTCATCGGTCTGCATCCTCAGGACGAGAAGTGGCTGTCCGGTCAGCACATGGCCGGCGTCTGGTTCGAGACCGTCGAGGACTCTTCTGACCACCAACATGCCATGCACACCGTCCCGTTCGGGACCTACGAGGCCATGGCGGTTTCACCGCTGGTGACCGGCCGCCTGGACCCGCCGGACATCTGCCTGATCTACGCCACGCCGGCCCAGATGATCCTGCTGATCAACGGTCTGCAGTGGTCGGGCTACAAGAACTTCGAATGGGGCTGTGTCGGGGAGTCCGCCTGCGCCGACTCGTGGGGTCGAGCGCTCAAGCTCGGGGAACCGAGCGTCTCGATTCCCTGCTTCGCCGAACGCCGCTACGGCGGTGTCCAGGACGACGAGCTGCTGATGGCCACCCCGCCGCAGTTCCTGCCGAAGGCCGTGGCCGGGCTGGAGGCGCTGTCGCGAAACGGGCTCCGCTTTCCGATTCCGCCCTACGGGATCCAGACCGACGCCAAGGCCGGGCTCGGCGCCTCGTACGACTAGTGCCGTGACCACAGACCTTTGCGGTGTTTGGTCGGCCCCTGGCGCCTCTGGACTGCGTCCTCGTCGTCCCTCTCACGGCCACAAGTGAGCGGGACTCCTGCGTCCTTGCCAGAGACGCCATTGACTCGCCCAAACCCGAGCGAACGTTCGTGGCCAAGGCACTGACTAGGACCAATCGCAGGAAAAGAGAAGCGTGGCCCGATCACCACCAAGACCGGGCCACGCCGGCATCCCACAAGGTGGGAGCCAGGTCACTCAACAAACGATGTTGCTGAGCTCCTCTGAAACCATTGTGGCGTACCGCCGCTAGTTCTGGCGGGTAGAACGGGTGGGTAGTCTTCTCCACCTGCAGTTTCGCCCGTTCCCGCTGTCCCGGTGAACCATGATCGTCGGAGCCGACCCTGAACCCCTCACCCTGGAACACCGACAACGGTCACGTCCGATCCGTGGACGCCGTGCTCTTCGACATGGGCGGCGTGCTGGTCGAGCTCGGACCGCTCGACGAGCTCCTCGGCACCGTCGGTCAGCAGCAGGCGGATTTCTGGCCCCGCTGGCTGGCCAGCCCTGCGGTTCGTGCCCTCGAGACCGGCCGCTGCGACGTCGACCGGTTCGCCGAGGACCTGATCGACGAGCTGGAACTGTCGATCTCGGCCGCGGAGGTGATCGACCGGTTCACCTCGTTCCCCCGAGGGCTGTATCCCGGTGCTCTGGAGATGGTCCACTCGGTGGCGCCCGGGATCCTGACCGGGCTGTTGAGCAACACCAACCGGCTGCACTGGGAGCACCAGCGCGATGGCGAGATCATCCGCGATCTGTTCGCCCATGCCTACGTCTCCTACGAGATCGGTCTGTTGAAACCGGATCGGGAGATCTTCGACCATGTTGTCGCCGACCTCGGTGTCGGCGCCGATCGGGTCTTGTTCCTCGACGACAATCAGATCAACGTCGACGGTGCGAGGGCGGCCGGACTTCGGGCCGAGGTTGCAAGAGGGCCGGCCCAGGCAACCGAGATCCTCGTCCGATACGAGCTGACCGGTCCCGGTTGAGCGCCGCCATCGGCCCCATCCGCCGGCTCCGGGCGCATCGGCCCGGAGCGACCGGTCAATTCCGGCTCACGCTCTCGAAGACGAGCGTGCGACGGCCGAGGGCGATCGTGTCCCCCGAGGTGAGCTCCACCGGCTGACCGGGGGCCAGCTGGTTCCACCGCTCGAACGACTGGTCCCAGATGTAGGTGCCGTTCGTCGAGTCCAGATCGACGAGCTGAACCGTCCAGTCGATCAGCCGCAGTTCGGCGTGGGTCCGCGACAGCGTCTCGTTGTTCTCGTGGAGGATCAACACCTCGGCATCCGAACCATCGGGTGGCATCGGCTCCCGGCCGATCACGTACGACCGGTCGAGGCCGAAGGTCGAACCGTCGTCGAACACGACGAAACCGAGGGTCGGCCTCGGTCCCTTGACGAGGTTGTGGGTGAGATGGAGCATCGAGAGGCCACAGACCATGCAGTAGGCGGCCCCGGGGTTGTTGAAGTGTTGCCTGGAGCAGAGGATGCCCTGCACCTCGACCCGACCGGCGTCGAGTTCGCCTCGGCCGAGTTGGCCGGATTTCGGGGCGTCGGCCACCGGCAGTGGGGTGGCCGGTTGGGGGGCCTCGGCCCCGATCAGCACCACCGAACGGAACGGAACCGTGATGGGGGACGGGTCGATTGCCGGCTCCACCCGTTCCGCCGCCGGTCGCGGGGCCGGGGCCGCATCCCCGTCGCCCTGGTCGTCGTAGCGCCCGGACCGTACACCGGGTGGGCCTTGCGCACCCTCGGGTGAGGGCTCTGGGGTCGCTTCATCGGCGATCGAATCGGCCGATTCCGCCGCCGCGGCGGTTCAACCGGGCGACTCGGCACGTCCGGTGGCGATGCCGGCGCCGCCGGGTTGAGGACGGCAGGGGCGGGTGGCGTGGCGACCGCGATCCTGATCAGGGTCAGCCCGGCCCCGGGGGCGACGCCCCGCCGGAGATCGTAGGGGGCCACCGGCTCGGCCGCCTTCGAAAGGTTGGTGGCCCTGATGGTCAACCGATGGGCCGTCTTCGGCATCTGCTGGCGAACCCCGCCGTTGGATCCATCGAGCACCTGCTGCCCGTCGACCAGGACCTCGACCGGCCCGTATGCCATGGCCAGAGGACCGCCGGTTGCCTCGACCAGCATCGCAACCGATTTCAGTTTGTTCTCCGCCAGCAACCCGTTGATGGCCGAGACCAGAGCCGACGACGTCGGCGCTGGTCCCAGATCGTGGAACATCTTGTCGACCACTGCATCGTGGTGGGAATCGCTGGGGATGACAAGGGCGATGTCGGTCCAGCGGGCGACGACCCCCAGGCCCCGATGGATCTGGCCCGCTCGAAGGTCGAGATCGGTCATCGGTCCGCCCTTTTCGCCTGATTTCTTGCCTCGTCGAAGATCTGCTCCGCCACCACTGCTGACGTCAGCGGTCGGTCTGCTGGGTCGGCGGCGACGATGGCCTCGATGATGCGACGCTCACCGTTGCGCAGCGCATCACCGAGGGTCGGCTTCTCGTTGAGGATGTGACGCAGTGCCGCCACCAGTGAATCGGTCGGCAACCTCGGATACAGCGGTTGGCCGGTCAAAGCCTTGTGAAGCGTTGCGCCGGTGGCCCAGATGTCGCTGGCCCGAGATGCCTGCTGGCCCTGGATCAATTCCGGTGAGAGGTATTCGATGGCGCTGACCCGGCTGGCCCCGGTGATGGTCTGGCCGGGGCTGAGGAGCTGGGAGAGCCCGACGTCGCCGAGCTTGGCCGAGGCCTCGCCGAGCAGAATATTGCCCGGCCGGATCGAGCGGTGGGGGATACCGACCTCATGGAGGGCGTGGGCGCCGAGGCTGGCCTCGGCCAGCGCCTGCAGCACGTCGATTCGGGACAACGGTCGGGACGGCTGGGACAGCGACCCGCCTTCCAGGTACTCGCCTGCGATGTACAGCAGGTTGCCCTGCTGGCCGACGTCGTAGAGCCGAACCAGGTTGGGCGACTCGATCGAGGCGTAGAGCCTGAGATGGTCGGTGAGACGTTCGAAGTCGTCGTCGGTCGCTGCGTGGCTGACCGTCTTCACTGCGACGACCGGTTCCGTGATCTCCAACCGGGCCGGGGTTCTGGCCAGCCAGAACTGGCCTTGGCTACCCTCACCCAACTGCTGGATGATCTCGTAATCGGCGATCTGTTGCATGGTGAGGTGAAACCCTACTTGGTCGAGGCGGGGAGCCGTCGGTGTCGACCCCAAAACGCAGGTGGTGAACGACCCAGGGTGGTTGCGGCAATCTCCTGCTAGTTTCAAGACCCGAACCAACTGGACAAAGAAGGTAGACGAAGTGGGCGTATTCGATTTTGTCAAGGAGGCCGGCGCGAAGATCGGCATCGGCGAGAGCAAGGCGGAGAAGGAGGCGAAAGCCGAGGCGGCCTCCGCCGAACGGGCAGCCGAGATTGCCAAGCGGGTCAAGGAGCGCAAGTCCAAGGCGGCGAAAGCCGAGCGGATGGACCGTCTCGCCGATCACAAGAAATCCCAGGGACTCGAGGACTACGTCAAGGAGCTCGGCTTCGAAGTCCAGGGCCTCGACATCCGCTACGACGACGGTAAGGCCACCGTGTCCGGCAAGGTGAAGGATCAGGCGACGAGGGAGAAGATCATCCTCGCCATCGGAAACGTGCAGGACGTCGGTCAGGTGTCGGACGACATCGAAATCGCCGAAGACTCTGCCGAGTCCGAGATGCACGTCGTGCAACGGGGTGACACCCTCAGCGCCATCGCCAAGGAGCACTACGGTGATCCGATGAAGTACCCGGCGATCTTCGAGGCCAACCGGCCGATGCTGAAGGATCCCGATTTGATCTACCCCGGTCAGGTTCTTCGGATCCCGGCCGAGGCGTAGTCACCACCCCGCCGTACGGGGTTGACCGACAGAGAGACGAAACGGATGCCGGGCATGGTTTGCCCGGCATCCGTCGTTTTCCGGCCGGCCATCGGATTTGCTGGAGGTTGATGATGGATCCCGCTGAGCAACTGTCGCTGCTGGCCGGCCATGCGCCCGTCGTCCGGTTCGACAGTCGCGAGCTCTTCTTCCCGATCGCAGTCGACGGCTACATCGAGAACAGCGCCTTGATCGTCGATGGGATCGAGGTCGCAGCCGACGGTCAGATCGACGAGAAGGGGTTGGACCATCGATTGGGCGCCGGGGCATTCATCCGGTTCGTCTCGGAGTCCGAGCGGCGGTCGGTGGTGCGGGCCGAGGCGAAACGTGTGGCCCGCAAGTTGCTCGGGTCCAGGCTCGGTCGGGTCGGCTTGTTCGGCCGGGTGCTCGACGCCTTGTTCCTGTTGAGCGTCTTCTTCCGTCCGACGACGCCACGGCTCACCACCCCGGCGGTGGCGCTCAAGCTCGAACGGTTGGGACTGCAACAAAAACCCGTGGTCTACGGTCGGGTGGTCGAGGTCGCAGGCTGGCTCGTGCTGCACTACGCCTACTTCTATGCGATGAACGACTGGCGGAGCGGCTACCGGGGGCTCAACGACCACGAGGGCGACTGGGAGCAGGCGTGGATCATGTGCGACCCCGCCGATCGCAAGCCGATCTGGGTCATTGCGTCGAACCACGAGCACGACGGCTCGGACCTGCGGCGCCACTGGAACGACCCCGAGGCACGCCGGATCGGCGCCCACCCGTTGTTGTTCGCCGGTGCCGGGTCGCATGCCCTGTACTTTCGAGCCGGCGACTACGTGACCAGGATCGACGTGCCGGGCCTGCGCTGGTTGCTGCGGCTCCAGCGCTGGGCCCGTAGGGCGTTGCGAATCCGGGACCAGGCCGCGGAGCGTGGTCTCGGTCCGGCCCTCGGTGTGCCGTTCGTCGACACCGCCACCGGCGACGGGTTGGAGATCGGGAACTGGGATCTGCAGCTGCTCGACGACGACCGCCCGTGCTTCGGCGGCTACCAGGGTCTGTGGGGTCTCGATACCGGTGACCCGACGAACGGCGAGCGTGGGCCGTCGGGGCCGAAGTTCGACCGCAACGGCGACATCCGGCGCTCCTGGGCCGACCCGGTCGGCTTTGCCGGGCTCCACGGTTCGAGTCCGCCGTCGCTGGCTCCGACCGAGGACGGCCCGGACAACCTCGACAAGACGCTGTCCTACCTCGATCAGGAGATCGTCCGGACCTTGCGGCTGTTGCCGTTGGTCCAGCAGGCCGAGACGCCGGCCGAGTTCGTCAAGGAGTCGGACCGCCTCAGCCAACTGTTGGGGCAGCGGGCAAAGCTGCAGGATCAACGGAGACGGCTGGAAAGCGGGGACCACCCCGAACGGGATATCCGGGGCCATCTGACCAACCCTGCGGTCCCCCTTGCCCCGCCCCAGGATGCGGGCTGGATCCTCGCCACCTGGGCCGCCACCAGTGTGCCGCTGCTGCTGTTGTCTGTAGCGGCGCTGTTCCTGTTCGACGGTCTCGGGGTGTCGACCATCCTGCTGGCCGGGGCGGCTGGGTTCTCGATCCTCGAGCAGCTGGCCCGCCGACACTTTCAGGCGGTGCTCCGGTTGCTGGTGATCTACCTCGCCATCGGGGGGATCTTCGTCCTCGTCGGAGCGATCTTCTCCGGCATCCTCACCGTCAGCCGGTTTGCCGTCGGCGGCATCATCGGCACGGCCGCCGCCCTGTTGTTCGCCGCCAACCTCGGGGAGCTGACCGCGGTGCAGCGGCGGGCCGAGGCCGCGGTCGACGAGTAGGTCCGAACGTCACGATCCTCGGAACGGGGCCAGGGCGTCGATGAGTCGGTGGCCGGCCTCGTCGAGGAACTCGTCGCGCTTGGCGAAGCAGAACCGGACCAGTCGGGACCCATCGGCCGGGTCCTGATAGAACACCGCACTGGGAACCGCCACAACGCCGGCCAGTTCCGGGAGTCGCAGGCAGAAGTCGATGCAGTCGTCGAAACCGAGCGGTGAGATGTCGGTGGTCACGAAGTACGTGCCGTCGGGAACCAGTACGCCGAACCCCGCCTGCCGCAGCAGCGGGCACAGCAGATCCCGCTTGTGTTGCATCGATGCCTTGAACCCGTCGAAGTACTCGTCGCCCAACCGCAGGCCGGTGGCGATGGCCGGCTGGAACGGTGCGCCGCTGACGAAGGTGAGGAATTGCTTTGCGGTACGGACCGCGGCCACCAGATCGGCCGGCCCGCAGGCCCAGCCGATCTTCCAGCCGGTGAAGGAGAACGTCTTGCCACCCGATGAGATGGTCAGGGTCCGCTCGGCCATGCCGGGGAACGTCGACAGGGGCCGGTGGGTCGAACCGTCGAAGACGAGGTGCTCGTAGACCTCGTCGGTCACCGCCAGCACATCGTGTTCGACGCACAGCTCGGCGATGAGCCCCAGCTCGTCGTCGGTGAAGACCTTGCCGGTCGGGTTGTGGGGGCTGTTGAGCAACAGCAGCCGGGTCTTCGGGTTGAAGGCGTTGACCAGTTCCTGGGGGTCGAAGCCGAACGGTCCGTCCTCGCCTGGCGGCGGTGGTCGCAGCAGGACACCCCGCACCACCGCCCCGGCCATGGCGATACCGGCGCCGTAGCTGTCGTAGGTCGGGTCGAACACGATGACTTCGTCGCCGATCTCGCACAGACTGAGCAGCGTGGCCGCCAGTGCTTCCGTTGCCCCGGCGGTGACGAGCACCTCCCGGTCCGGGTCGACGGTGATGTTCCAGAATCGAGACTGGTGTTCGGCGATGGCGTTGCGGAGGTCCTCGATGCCCGGCCCCGGGGGGTACTGGTTGTGGCCATCGGCGATGGCCTTGATCGCCGCCTCGCTGACCTCGATCGGGCCGTCGGTGTCCGGGAAGCCCTGACCGAGGTTCAATGCTCCGGTCTTGGCCGCCAGGGCCGACATCTCGGCGAAGATCGTGGTGCCGAAACCCTGCAACCTCGAGTTCAGGTAGGGGGCGCGAACCATCGGGTTCAAGCTAGCAGAGCGCTGCTGGGTCGTCGCCTGTCCGGCTGCCGGGCTCGTTCCGGTCGGCTTCGGTCGAACGCCGCGACGGCGGGTCGAGATCGACGTTGCTCGGATGACCACAACAACCACCCTTGCGGCGCCGGGTTTCCGGTTGTCAGATGGTTGTCGAACCACATGTCGAAAAGATGGCGGCCGACCCCGAAACTGCTCGACCAGCTACGTGGGAGCCGTTCCGCCGAGCTACGGTATGGGTGTACACACCGTAAAAGGGGCCACCCGGACGACCAATGAGCGGTACCGGTTCGGAGAGATGAACTCCCGCCCCCACCTACTTAGGGGATCACGTGACAGACACAGTTGATCACATCGACGAGAGCATGCTGGATCATGTCGTGATCCGCTTCGCCGGCGACTCCGGCGATGGCATGCAGCTCACAGGAGATCGATTCACCTCGGCCAGTGCCCTTGCCGGAAACGACTTGGCAACCCTGCCGGAGTTCCCGGCCGAGATTCGGGCACCGCAGGGCACCCTGGCCGGCGTTTCGGCGTTCCAGGTTCACATCTCCGATCACGATATTCACACCCCGGGCGATGCGCCCGATGTGTTGGTGGCGATGAACCCGGCGGCGTTGAAGAGCGATCTGAGCCGTCTGCGGTCCGGCGGCACCCTGATCCTCAACGATGATGCCTTCGACGAGCGGAACCTCGAGAAGGCCGGCTACACCAAGGACCCTCGCGAGGACGGGTCGCTCGATGACTACATCGTCCACCGTGTGGCGATGACCCAGCTCACACTCGACGCCACCGCGGACCTCGATGTCAAGAAGCGCGACGCCGAGCGGTCCAAGAACTTCTTCGCCCTCGGCCTCATCAGCTGGATGTACTCCCGGCCGACCGAACCGACGCTGCAGTGGATCGACGAGAAGTTCGGCAAGTTGGAAGCGGTCGTGGCCTCCAACAAGGCGGCGTTCAATGCAGGTCACGCTTTCGGTGAAACCGCCGAGATGTTCGGCTCGCCGTTCAAGGTCGCCGCTGCGCCGCAGCGCCCGGGGCTCTACACCAACATCACCGGCAACACCGCCACCGCCTGGGGCATGATCGCCGCAGGTCAGCTGGCGAAGCTGCCTGTGTTCCTCGGCAGCTATCCCATCACCCCGGCATCGGACATCCTCCACGAGTTGAGCCAGCGCAAGAACTTCGGCGTGCGGACGTTCCAGGCCGAGGACGAGATCGCCGGCGTCGGTGCGGCCCTCGGCGCCGCCTTCGGTGGCAGCCTGGCCTATACCACCACCTCAGGTCCCGGCGTCGCCCTCAAGGGGGAGACGATCGGTCTCGCCATCAGCATCGAGTTGCCGCTGGTGATCATCGACGTGCAGCGTGGCGGGCCGTCCACCGGCCTGCCGACCAAGACCGAGGCAAGCGACCTGATGATGGCGATGTACGGCCGCCATGGTGAGGCGCCGCTGCCCATCGTTGCCGCCTCGACCCCCGCCGACTGCTTCTTCGCCGCAATAGAGGCATCCCGTCTCGCCATCAAGTATCGCACGCCGGTGATCCTGCTCACCGACGGCTATCTGGCAAACGGCTCGGAGCCGTGGCTCCTGCCAGATGTCGATTCGTTGCCGGACATCAGCGTGCCATTCGCCACCGAACCCAATGCGGTCGACGCCAACGGCGAAGGACGATTCCTTCCCTACAAGCGGGATCCGGAAACCCTGGCCCGGCCATGGGCCATTCCCGGCACGCCGGGTCTCGAGCACCGGGTCGGCGGCATCGAAAAGAGAACGAAACGGGCAATGTCAACTACGACCCGACGAACCACGCGTTGATGACCGACCTCCGCCAGGCCAAGATCGACGGCATCGCCAAGGACATCCCGCTTGATCGAGGTCGACGGGTCGGGCCACGCCGACATCTTGATCGTGGGGTGGGGTTCCACCAAGGGGGCCATCACCTCAACCGCCGAGCGGTTGCGGGCCGATGGTCTCGAGATCGACACTGCGCACCTCACCCACCTCCACCCGTTCGCCTCCAATCTGGGTGAGGTTCTCGCGAATCGAACCCATGTGTTCGTACCAGAGCTGAACAAGGGTCAGCTCGTGAAGCTGTTGCGGGCCGAGTTCCTGGTCGACGCCAAGGCGATCGGCAAGGTGCAGGGAACCCCCTTCACCGCAGGTGAACTCGTCGACGCCATTCGAGAAGGGTTGAAGTAGATGACCGATGTGCAACTGGATCCGACGAAGCGGGGCTACTGGACTTCCGATCAGGACGTTCGCTGGTGCCCGGGCTGCGGCGACTACGGCATCCTGGCCGCCATGCAGTTCCTCCACACCGAGCTGGAGGTCAAGCGGGAGGAGTCGGTCTTCATCTCCGGCATCGGCTGTGCCGCCCGGTTCCCGTACTACATGTCGACCTACGGCATGCACACGATCCACGGCCGGTCGCCGGCCATCGCCACCGGTCTCGCCATGTCACGGCCCGACCTCGACATCTGGGTGGTCGGCGGCGACGGCGACATGCTGTCGATCGGCGGGCAATCACCTGATCCATGCCCTTCGGCGCAACATCGACATGACGATCCTGTTGTTCAACAACCAGATCTACGGACTCACCAAGGGCCAGTACTCGCCGACGAGCGAGGTCGGCAAGATCACCAAGTCCACCCCGATGGGCTCGGTCGACCGGCCGTTCAACCCGATCAGCGTGGCCCTCGGCGCCAACGCCACCTTCGTGGCCCGCACCCACGACCTCGATCGCAAGCACATGATCGAGGTCTTCGGCCGGGCCCACGAGCACAAGGGCGCCGCCCTGGTCGAGATCTATCAGAACTGTAACGTCTTCAACGACGGCGCCTACGACTCGATTCTCAAGCGAGACAATCGGGCCGAGATGATGATCGACCTCAAGCACGGCGAGCAGATTCGATTCGGAAACGAAGGCCAGCGTGGCGTTGTGATTCGAGACGGCAAAGCGGTGGTGGTCGACGCCGCCGATGTCGACGATGCCGAGCTGGTGGTGCACAACGAGTCTGTCGAAGATCCGGCGCTGGCCTTCGCGCTCGGAAACCTCTCGAACGACAACTTCACGCCCACGCCGTTCGGTGTGTTTCGGGCCGTCGAAGCGCCCGAGTACGGCGAATCGGTCAACGGGCAATTGCTGACCGCGAACGAGGAGTCCGGGCCCGGTGATCTGGGGACGCTGCTGCGGTCTGGTGCCACCTGGATCGTCGAGTAAGGCGTTACCCTGCTCGGGTGAAACGATTTCTGGCGGTCCTCGCCGTCCTTGCAGTGTTCGTCGCCGCCTGCGGTGTTGATCGGGCCTCGGAGGACACCCTGGCCGAAGACGCCGTCGATACCTCCGATGCACCGCAACAGGACGACGAGACCGACGCCGGCAACGACGATGAGGCCGAAGCCGACGGCGACGCTGCTGCATCGACGCCGAGCACCACTGCGCCACTGACACCGCCGACCACCGGCCCGCCGAATGAGCCGGCCCTGCAGGCGCAGTTCGACGATGCCGACTGGGAGATAACCCATGGCGAGCTGAACGACTTGGTCGCCTCCAGTCAGGACAACGAAGAGTTCGTCAACCTGGTCTTCCAGGGGGCGCTTCCGCCGACGTTCACCGTCATCGTCCTGACCGAGACACTGGTCTCCGAGGCGGTGCGGCTCGAGTTGGAAGAGGTCGGAGCCACCGTCTCCGACGACAATGTCGCCGATGCCGAGGATCGGCTGCTGGCCCAGATCGAAACCCTGTATCCGGGCGCGGACGATCCGGCCGCCGAGGCCGAGCGCCTCTACGGTGAGGTTTCCTACCTGACATTCCTGGTCGACTACCAGGCCGCCCAGGACGCCCTGACCGGCGCCCTGTCTGAGGAGGCCGAACCTGGTGAGGGTTCGCCGTGCGTGAGCCACATCCTGGTCGAGACCGAGGCCGAGGGCGATGCCATCATCACCAGGCTCAACGGCGGTGAAGACTTCGCCAGACCTGGCCGTTGAGCTGTCGACCGGCCCCACCGGTCCGACCGGCGGCGATCTCGGCTGCGCCGATGCGTCGAATTACGTGCCCGAGTTCGCCGACGCAGTGAACGAAGCCGAACTCGGCGAGTTCGTCGGTCCGATCGAGACCCAGTTCGGTTGGCACGTCATCCTGGTCGATCGCTACGAGATCGACGGCCGGGCCCTCGCCACCGAGCGCCTCCGGGAGCGGCTCGGAGCAGCAACGGTCGACGTCGATGAGAATCTCGGTACCTGGGACAGCGAGCAACTGGTGATCGTTCCCGCCGGGGCGTGACCACCGGCTCCATCGCTGGCGACAAGCCCCGGATCACGATCTGCGGGCTTGGGCCGGGCGGGCCGGGAAGGATGACCCAGGACACCGCAGAGGCGCTGGCCGGTCCGGCGCCGGTCTATCTGCGGACCGCCAGGCACCCCGGTGCGGAGTTGGTGTCCGGCGCCGTCTCGTTCGATCACCTCTATGAGGCGGCCGACTCCTTCGAGGAGGTGTACCGCACGATCGTCGATGAGCTGGTGGCCGCGGCGGCCGCCGACGGCCACGTCGTCTACGCCGTGCCCGGCTCACCTCTGGTCCTCGAGCGCTCGGTTCGCCATCTCCGCTCGATCGACGAGGTGGAAACCCGACTGCTGCCGGCGGTGTCGTTCCTCGATGAGGTGTGGGCTCGGCTCGGGGTCGACCCTGTCGATGACGGTGTCCGGTTGGTCGACGGGCTACGGTTCGCAACCGATGCCGCCGATCAGCGTGGCCCGCTGCTGGTGGCGCACGTCCATGGGCGCTGGGTTCTGTCGGACATCAAGCTGGCCCTCGACGCCGGCCCGGAGCAGACGGCGGTCGTGCTCCAACGGCTGGGCACCGATGAGGAGCGGGTGTTCGAGGTGGCATGGCCCGACCTGGACCGGATGATCGATGCCGACCATCTGACCTCGCTGTACCTGCCCGAGCTGGCGGCACCGGTCGGCTATCAGCTGGCCAGGAGCGTCGAGATGATGCGGCGGCTCCGCCGGGACTGCCCCTGGGATCGGGACCAGACCCATGGCTCACTTCGCCGCCATCTGATCGAGGAGTCCTACGAGGTCCTCGACGCAATCGATGCCCTGGCAGCCGACGATGCCGATGAGCCCCCGGCCGATCATGGCCCGTCGCCCGATGGTGGCCAATCGCTCGATCGTTATGCCGACCTCGAGGAGGAGCTCGGGGATCTGTGGTTCCAGATCCTGTTCCACGCCGAGTTGGCCGCCGAGGCCGGCCAGTTCACCATCGCCGAGGTGGCCCAAGGGCTGTGTGACAAGATGATCCGCCGCCACCCCCATGTCTACGGTGGCGAGGGCGCACTCGACGGTTCGACCGCTGAGAATTGGGAACGGCTGAAACAGGATGAGAAGGCCAGGGGGTCGGCTCTCGATGGCATCCCGTCATCCCTGCCCGCCCTGGCCGGAGCGGAGAAGGTGTTGCACCGGGCCGACGGCGCTGGGGCCCCGGCTCGGTTCGGCGACCTGGAGAGCATCGTCGGTTCCGCCGTCGGGGCGACCACGACCGAAGCGCAGTTCGGCACCGCATTGTTGGCCATGGTCGAGCTCGGACGTCGCCGCGGGCTGCACGCCGAACAGGCGCTACGGTCCGCCACCGCACGGGCTGCTTCGGCCTTCCGGACCGCCGAGTCCGCCGATCGGCCCGACGACCGCTGGGTCCTGGGCTGAGCGCACCGTAGCGGCTGAATGGCGGTGCCGGTCAGGACCCGTCGTAGCCCAATCGCTCGACAGCCAACGGGGCCAGGTCGTCCAGTTCGGCGATCTGATCCTCGTTGACCGCGGTCAGGCTCAGCCCGAGCACGTCAGTTCCGGACTGGATCAGCAGCACCCTGGTGTGTATCGAGGGGACCTCGTCCATCTCGCCGACGATCTCGAACTGGCGAGCCCGGTCGCCATAGGACGGCGGTGTGGTCTGCAGCGCGGTGTAGACGACGTCGGTCGTGCCCGGTTCGTCGGTCTCGACCAGCCAGGACTCACAATCGTTCGTGCCGGCATAGGCGTCGAGATATTGGGCCGCCTGCTCTTCGGTCTCGAATCGGCTCACCACCTGGTAGAGCGTTCGGAGGCCGAGCTCGGTGGTGATGACCTGGCCCTTCCACTCGATCAGCCCATCGGTTGCCGGCACATTGTCGCACAGCGTCTCCGATCCGGGACCTGGAGATTCGTCGCTCGTCTCGGCGCCATCGCCGAACGACGTGTCCGCCACCGCCAGTGGAACGGTCAGCGCCGCCGAACCGCTGCCACCACCCTCGATCGTCGACACGGTCTGGTCATCGGGGATCGTGTTCTGGGAGCCGTCGCTGGACACCGCGGCCGCAACCGCAGCCTCACTCTCAGTGCCGTTGGCGCCGTCATCGGCGAGGAACACGCGATGCGACGAACACCCCGAGACCGCCGATGATCAACGTGGCGACATAGGCCAGCGACGAACAGCCGCACATCCCCGCCTCGGCGCTGGAGGGCGAGCCGGCTCGACGCCGTTGCCCCCTGCCCGTCGTACGGGCCGCCGGACCCTGCCGACCCCCGCTCGGCTGCGGCCCACTGCTGTGACCCTGGGGGAGGGGCATGTCCCGGCCCACCGGGCTGTGCCGGGGGCTGCCCTGTGGCGCCACCAGCCGGCGAATGTGGGCGAGCGGGGGCGATCGGATGGTGCGGGGGAGCGGCCACCCCGGCCGCCGGGCCGACGATCTGGGTTGCGCCGGTGTCTGTGGGGTTGGCGGGGATTGGGGAGGTGGCGGCCAGGACGCGGAACCACTCCTGCAAATCGGTGGCACTGGCCGGGCGGTCCGCTGGATCCTTGGCCAGGAGCGAGTCGATGATCGAGGCGAACTCGTCCGAGATGCCGTGGCGGCGGACGTCGGGTGGGCTGTCGCTCAGGACCCGGTTGATGATGGGATGAATCGACTCGTCACCCTTTTGGACGAACGGCACCGATCGGGAAATCGAAGCCAGCAGACACACTCCGAGCCCGTACAGGTCGCTGGCGACGGTGGCCCGCTTCCCGCTCAGGATCTCCGGCGCGGCATAGGCGACGCTGGCGGTGATCGCCGCTGAGGTCGTGTTGGCCCCGTCGTGCAGCCTGGCAATACCGAAGTCTCCCAGGACCGCTTCACCGGTGGACCGTATCAGGATGTTCTCCGGCTTGAGGTCGCGGTGGAGCACGCCCGAGGAGTGGGCTTCGGCCAGGGCGCTGGCCATCTGGCTGCCGATGGCCCGCAATTCGTCCTCGGGAATCGGGCTCTTCTTGAGCCGCTGCCACAGCGTTCCGCCGGAGATGTACTCCAGGACCAGGTACGGGCGGCCGTCCCTCAGCGACCCGGCGGTGTAGACGTCGACGATGTTGGGATGGCCAGAAAGGCGACCCAGCGCTTTGCACTCGCGGTCGAACCGCAGCCGGATCGTTTCGTCCTGGATGGCGGAATGGCCGACTTTGATCGCAACCTGGCGATCGACGTTCGTCTGCCGGGCAAGCCAGACATCGCCGAATCCACCTCCCCCGAGGCGGCTGATGGGCTCGAAGCCCTCCAGTTCGAAGGTCGTACTCACGAGTTGGTGTTCCGCCTCCGTTCCCGCACGGTCTGTCAGCTGGTCCTGCACCCTGGCCGGCCTCTCCCGCTGGGCGAACCAACCCATCCAGATCATAGTGGCGGGGCTGGTCAACCCGTTCCAGGCCGAGGTGCCCTCCTGCCCTCCAGCTCATCGCCCGCCGGCCTCAGCCGTTCCGGGCCGGGGTTCGTCAGCGATGGTCGCCGTTGCCCGGGCCGTTCGGGGCGATCGATTCCGACCCGTTTTCGGGGTCCTCGTCGCCTTCGATCCCGGGCGGGCCGTCGGACCGACGTTGCGGGAACTGATCGGGCAGAGGTGGGACCACCCGGTCGTCAGGGCTGGGGGGTGGTGGCTGGGTCCAGGACGGCTGGTCGGCCGGCAGTGCGCCCCGGAACGCATCCGGCGGGGGCATGGGTGGCGCTTGGCCCGGCGGCGGCCCGTCGGGCATCGGTGGTTGGCCGGCCTGTTGCCCAGCCGACACCGGGCCGTCCTCTGCTGGTGGTTGGCCGGTCTGGGGCCCGTCGGGCATCGGTGGTTGGCCGGCCCGCGGCCCGTCGGGCATCGGTGGTTGCCCGGCCAGGGGCCGTCCGGGCCGTCGCTGGTGGTTGGCCGGTCTGGGGCCCGTCGGCATCGGTGGTTGGCCGGCCCGGCCCCTCGGGCATCGGTGGTTGCCCGGCCAGCGGCCTGTCGGGCATGGGTGGTTGCCCGGTCTGCGGTCCGTTCGGCATCGGTGGTTGCCCGGTCCGGGGTCCGCCGGGCATCGGTGGTTGGCCGGTCTGTGGTCCGTTCGGCATCGGTGGTTGCCCGGCCTGTGGTCCGTTCGGCATCGGTGGTTGCCCGGCCTGTGGTCCGTTCGGCATCGGTGGTTGCCCGGCCTGCGGGCCGTCCGGTGTTGGCGGCTGCCCGGCGAGTGGGCCCGCCGGCGTCGGTGGTTGGCCCGTCAAGGGACCGTCGGTCCCCGATGAGGCGTCGATCGGTTCGGAGCGCATCGCCTCGTCGGGCAACGGCGGCCTCTGCTGTGTCGACGGTTGCTCGGCCTGCCCGATCGGCGATTGAACGGCGCTGCTCGGTTCCGGTCGGGCCAGTAGCGCATCGGCCGGTGGGATCGGTGGGATGTCGTCGAGTGGCCCGCTGGTCGGCCCAACCGTCGTCGCGGCCGCCGTCGCCGCCGGCGAGGGCGCCTCCTCGAGCTCCGAAGGCCCCCGGTCGAGATCGGACGACTGGGAATACCACGGCCGCTGGTCTTGGGATCGAGGTTGGTCTTGCGCCGCAGGCCGGTCGTCGCCAGCAGACCGGTCGTCGTTCGCAGCCCGGTCGAAGTGCTCCGGCTCCTGGGCGGTCGGCTGATCGTCGGGGAGCCAGGTCTCGGTGACGGTCTCTTGGTCGAGCGCCGGAATCGGATCGTGCTGCGGCGGTGCTTCGAGGTCGTACCCGTCGGGAACGTGACCGGGACCGTCGGCCGGCAGGGCCTCGCCGATTGTCTGGCGCCTCGGCTCCGACCCATCCAGGGATTCGCCGTCGTCGGTCTGGCCAGGGGCTGATGAGGTCGTGGCTCCGGCAGGGGTGGACCTGAAGAAGGACTCGTCCGGGCTGAACGGATCGAATCGCAGCCCAACGGTGACGGCGTCGCCCGGTTCGGAGCCGCCGAGCTCATCGTCGGCCGACACGCGACCTCGAGTTCGGTGAATCGATCGGCGCCAGTGCCAGGATCCCCAGACTGGTCAACCACCGGTTGGTCGATCGCCGACTGCTGAACCGCCGACTCGTCGACCATCGTTTGGTCGCTGGCCGACTCGTGACCGGCCGACTCGTGACCGGTCGACTGGTACACCGCCGACGCGTCGATCGACCGGCTCGTACATCGCCGATTCGTCCTCCACCGGTGCGGCGTGGGGCACGGCCTCGGCCTGCGGCTGCGTTTCGGTGGGGCTTGCGTCCAGAGACAGGCGGATCCCGCCACCGGCCACCGTGCCGGCGATCAGCCGGGACCAGCCCGGTGCCGACGGGTCGTCGAGGTTGTCGTCGCCGGCGGCAACCACGACCTGGGGCCCGCTGACGAAGACCGTGGTCCATCCGGAACGGCCGTCGCCACGATGGGTGTCGGTGGGCTCGAAAACCACGGCCCGGTCGAACAGGAAGGCGATTGGATCGGGTTCGACATCGAGCACTGCGGCCACGCCCACCGGTTGGTGGGAAACGACGAACGACTGGAGCGCTTCGGCCACCGGGCCGAAGCTCCACTGGCCGGACTCGATCAGGTGGTCGACCATGGCTGTCACCACCGGCGCCACGGTCGCATGTTCGCCGTCGACGGCCACAACCACGGTCAATGGCGTGCGGTGCACGACGATGGCGTCACCTGGAAGCAGCTGGGCCGCGCCGCCGCTCCGGGCCGGCAGTGTTTCCGATCGTTCGCTCATCCTCATCCTTACCGAGCCCAACCTACGCCCAGCCGACGCTCTTTGTCCCTCGACCAATCTCGTCGGCTCACCGACGAGAGTCGAGGCCGGCCTGTGCCCCCGATCCTGGCTGGATCGGTTCGACAGGGGCCAGGCTATGAGTTTCCGACGCCAGTTGAAAGGGCGCCCGGGCATCCGGTCGTCGGTCGGGCCGCTCGAGGGGCCGGCCTCGGTCTCTGAAGTTGATCGAGCAAGATTGTCGGCATAGGCCGGTGATTGTTTGTTCATATGCACCCATCGTGAATCAAGCTCGGGGTAGGATTTGCTGGTGAGTCGTAGCGCCCCTTTCCCCAGGGGTGGCATTGCTGGCGGCGCTGATAGGATCTCACGGCGGGCGGTAGGAGGAACGCAAAGCGTGAGTATCGTTCAGCACGTCCTGGGCCGCGAGGTCCTCGACTCCAGAGGAAACCCCACGGTCGAAGTCGAGGTGATCCTCGTGTCCGGTGCGAGGGGGCGAGCGCTGGTTCCGTCCGGGGCCTCGACCGGCCAGTTCGAGGCCGTCGAGCTGCGAGACGGCGGTGACCGGTACCTGGGCAAGGGTGTGCAGATCGCGGTCGGAAACGTCAACACCGTGATCCAGGAAGCACTGATCGGTGCCGACGCCTACGCGCAACGAGAAATCGACCAGATCCTCCTCGATCTCGACGGCACGCCGAACAAGGCCAAGCTGGGCGCCAATGCCATCCTCGGTGTGAGCCTGGCCGTGGCCAGGGCGGCGGCCGACGACCTCGACGTCCCCCTCTATCGCTACGTCGGCGGGGCCAACGCCCATCTCCTTCCGGTCCCGATGATGAACGTGCTCAACGGCGGCGAACATGCGGACAACAACATCGACTTCCAGGAGTTCATGATCATGCCGGTCGGCGCCGCCTCGTTCTCCGAGGGGCTCCGTTGGGGGGTCGAGACCTACCACGCGCTGAAGGCGGTGCTCGGCGAACGGAACCTGTCGACCGCCATCGGCGACGAGGGCGGGTTCGCTCCGAACCTCGGCTCGAACGAGGAGGCGCTGCAGCTGCTGATCGAAGCCATCGAGCGGGCCGGTCGAACACCGGGCGACGAGATCGCCCTCACCATGGACGTGGCGTCCAGTGAGTTCTTCGTCGACGGCCAGTACCAGCTGGCCGGCGAGGGTCGGGAACTGTCGGGCCAGGGCATGGTCGAGTTGCTTGCCGGTTTGGTCGACCGCTATCCGATCGTGTCGATCGAGGACGGGATGGACGAAGAGGACTGGGCCGGTTGGGCCGACCTGACCGCCTCGGTCGGCGATCGATGTCAGCTCGTCGGTGATGACCTGTTCGTCACCAACACCGAGCGTCTGTCGCGGGGCATCGAGGTCGGTGTCGCCAACTCCATCCTGGTCAAGGTCAATCAGATCGGCACGCTCAGCGAGACCTTGGAGACGGTACAGCTCGCCACCGCCAGCGGGTACACCTCGGTGATGTCGCACCGCTCCGGCGAGACCGAGGACACCACCATCAGTGATCTGGCGGTGGCGACCAACTGCGGTCAGATCAAGACCGGAGCTCCGGCCCGCAGCGATCGGGTGGCCAAATACAACCAGTTGCTGCGAATCGAAGACGATCTCGGCGGCGCGGCCCGGTATCCGGGCGCTGGCGCACTGCGAAGGGGATGAAGGTGGGTGGACGGTCGAGCAGACGAGCACAAACGTCACGAACCAGAGAGCTCATGCCGATCCTGTTCGTGGCCGGCTTGGCCATGACCGTCCTGGCCGGGCTGGCCGTGCTCCCGGCCCAGACCTGGTTCTCCCAGAAACAGAAGATGGCCGAAGCCGAGGCCGAGATCGCCCGTATCGAGGCCGAGACGGCCGAGTTGGAACGGGAATTGCAGCTTCTCGGAACCGATGGCGAGATCGAACGGCGAGCCCGCAAGGACTTCGATCTGGTATATCCCGGCGAGGAGAGCTACCGGATCGTCAGCCCCGAGCCGTAGCCGACGGGCCCGGCAGAATCGGCGCTGCTCTGGCGCCGTTCGGGTGATCATTGCGATACTCGACTCCATGGCCCAGGATCAGAACCGTCGGATGGTGATCGCCGCCCTGCCCGAGGGCCGTCTCGAGCCGACCAACTTCGAGTTGACGGCGGCGGCGATCCCCGAGCCAGGTCCGGGTCAGGTGTTGTGCCGGACGACGGCCATCACGATCGGTGCCGGTCAGCGGGCCGGGCTCCAGGGGAGCGCAAGCTATGCCGGTGCGCCCCGGGTCGGCGGGGTCATGGGTGGCTCCGGTCTCGCCCGGGTCGAGCGGTCGAACGTCGACGGGTTTCGGCGAGGGTGATCTGGTTCGAGCCCCGACCGGCTGGCAGGACTACTCGGTCCACGAGCCGGCCCAGCTGGAACCGGCAGACGCCGCCATGGATCCCGCACACCTGCTCGGTCCGCTCGGCACCAACGGCCTGACCGCCTATTTCGGGCTGACCGAGATCGGCCGACCGGAACCCGACCAGACGGTCGTCGTGTCTGCGGCCGCAGGCTCGGTCGGACACCTGGTCGGGCAGATGGCCAAGGCGCTGGGAACGCGGGTGGTCGGCGTCGCAGGGTCGGCCGAGAAGTGCCGGTTGCTGGTGGACGAGCTGGGGTTCGACGCCGCCGTCAACCGAAAGTCGGAGAACTTCCGGGACGAGTTCAAAGCTGCCACCCCCGATCGCATCCACGTCTACTTCGACAACACCGGCGGTCCGGTCCTGGAGAGCGCACTGTTCCGCATGGCCGTCGGGGGCCGGATCGCCTGCTGCGGGGTGGTCAGCCAGTACGACACCTCCTCGCCGGCCGGAGGTCCCAGGGGCGTACCCGGTCTCCTGGTCAACAACCGAGTGACGATGCGGGGATTCCTGGTGTTCGACTACGCCGATCGATACGAAGACGCCCGAAGGGTGATCGGTCAATGGATCGACGAGGGCCGGCTCACCCCGAGAACGACGGCATACGACGGTCTGGAGTCCGCGCCCCAGGCGTTCGTCGACCTGTTGGCCGGTGTGACCGTCGGCACCACGGTCGTACATGTCTGAGGACCTCGGTCCTCGAATCGGCACCCGGTTCGGACGTCGATCATGTTCCGGACCGGCCACCGAACCATCAATCGCCGAGATTTCGGGCAGCATTGACCCATGACGAATCTCATTGTGATGCTGCTCAACCTCGTGGTTCTGCTGCTCGTCGTCCGCGTCATCCTCAGCTGGGTCCGCCTCGGGCCGGACTCGCAGTTCCGCCCCGTCGTCGACGTGGTGTACCGCCTCACCGAGCCGATACTGGCCCCGATCCGACGGGTGCTCCCGGCCATGGGCGGCTTCGACCTGTCGCCGTTGCTCGTCATCATCGCCATCCGCCTGGTCCAGGGCGCCATCTAGGAGCCATCTCGGAGGTATGGAACAACCTGTGATGGATCCGCTGGACGATTTCGTGTCGGAGACGTTGACGTTCCACGGCGCATCGAAACGCGTCTTCTGGAAGGGGGACGGTCCGGCGGTGGTGCTGTTGACCGAGATGCCCGGCATCACGCCCCAGGTGGCCGACGCCGGCCGCCGTTTGGTTGACGCCGGGTTCACCGTGGCCATGCCGGACCTGTTCGGTGAGGCCGGCCGCCCCCGGTCGGCGGGCTACCTCGTCAACTCGATGGTGAGGAGTTGTATCTCCAAGGAGTTCGTGGTCCTGGCCACCGGGCGGACCTCGCCGGTGACCGGCTGGCTCCGGGACCTCATAAACGAGTCGTATCGGCGGGCCGGGGTGGGGGAGGGGGTCGGTGTCGTCGGCATGTGTTTCACCGGCGGCTTCGCACTGGCCGTGGCCGTCGACCCACTGGTGAGGGTCTCGGTGATGAGCCAACCCGCTCTGCCACTCGCCCTCGGCGCGGCCCGCAAGGCCGACATCGGCCTCTCGCCTGCCGATCTGCACGTCGTCGCCGATCGGGCGGCCGCCGATGAGGTCTGCGCCATCGGGCTGCGGTTCACCGCCGATCGGGGTGTCCCGTCCGAGCGGTTCCGGCGCTTGGAACGCGAGCTCGGCGAGGCGTTCATCGGGGTCGAGATCGACAGCTCACCCGGGAACCCCCACGGCTTCTCCAAGCAGGCCCACTCGGTGCTCACCGACGAGTACCGTCCCGGGCCCACAGCGGCCGCCTTCGACCTCGTCGTCGATCATCTCAGCCAGCGGTTGTAGACGGCCTCGATCCCGGCGTCCCGGTTCGATCCCCGCCCGCCCGGGCGGGATGTGGCAAACCCGTCACCGATGGTGTCTACCCGTCGATCTGCTGGAACCTGACCAATCGGTTGGCCGCCAAGTCCGCTCCGAACCGGCTGGTTTCGCCGAATCCAGCGGCGGTGAGCACGTTCGGGTCGACCCCGGCATCGACGAGGTACGTTCTCACCGCCCGGGCCCGCTGCTGACTCAATCGCAGGTTGGCCGCAGCATCGCCGACGATGTCCGTGTACCCCTGAACCTCGATTCGCACGTCACCGGCGTCGTTGACCAGTTCGGCTGCGGTGTCGAGATCATCGAAGCTGGTGGCGAGGATGATGGCGGAGCTGGTGGCAAACCGTACCTGGGGAAGCTGGTTGAGGTCGGCGGTGACGCTGACGACGAGCCGATCGTCCACCACCTCGGTCACCCCTTCCACCATGGCCGCTGCGGCGAGAGCGGGGGCCCGATCGTCCTCGGTGTCGATCGTGCCGCTGACCGAGATCTCGGTCCCTCGCCCGACCGCGGTTGCGCCGCTAACGCCGGCATCGCGCAATGCCGACTGAACCGCAGGTTCGAGGATCACCAGGTTGTTCTCGACCGCGGTCACCCCGTCAACGGCTGCGACAGCCCGCTCCGCCGCCCGGCCCTCGGCATCGTTGGCCACGAAGCCCTCGAGCACGACGACGGTGCCGGTGGTGCCGGCGCTGATGGCGCCGGGCAGGGGATCGACGGCAGCCTGGACGTTGCCGATCACCGGCGACGCCGGCGCCGTGCTGGCGGTGCTCGTCGTGCTGTTCGTGGACCCCTCGGAGGGGGCGGAGGTCACCGGTTGGCCGCCTGTGGCCGCCTCGACCGCAGACGGGTCCGTACCGGCAACGCTCTGGTCGTCGTCATCGGTCCCGACGGCCCCGGTTCCCGACTCCGTTCCGATCTCGCCGGCCAACCCGGCTTCGCTGGTCGCCGACTCGGCGTCGCTTGGCGCCTCGGTGACCACCGGCGTCTGTGGTGCGGTCGTGTCGTCGCCTCCGCCTCGCCAGGCGCTCCAGCCGACCAGCAGCGCCAGGATGGTGACCACCGCCAGGCCGGCGACGACAACCTGGTCGTCTGCTCCGACCCCCCACTCCGGGATCAGCTTCGAGTCGCTGGCGCCGTCCTCATCGCCGTTCTCATCGCCGTTCTCATCGCCGTCGTCGTTGCTGATCGAGGTCTCCACGGTTGGTAAGGACGCTCCGGGTCGACAAACGTCGCGGCTGGTCTGCCGCCTGCACGGTAGCGGCCCGCCACTCGGCGATCACGGATTGCCGCCGGATCGGATCATCGGCTCGGAACAGCTCGGCGGGATGGGTGTTCGGCGGGCCGTCCGGTTTCCCGTGCTCCGAAGATGTGAAGCGATTCGAATTGTGCAAGAATCCCGGACGGTAACAATTTCCGAAAGGGGCTCCCCGTGGAGATATCCGTTGAAGTCAACGGTACAAGTCATACGAACGACGTCGAACCTCGAACGCTTCTCGTTCACTACATTCGAGACGCTGTCGGCCTGACCGGCACGAACATCGGCTGCGACACCTCCTCGTGTGGAGCATGCACCATCCATCTCAACGGTGAGGCCGTCAAGTCGTGCACCATGCTGGCGGTGCAGGCCGACGGCCAGAGCATCACCACCATCGAAGGCCTGGCGAACGGTGACCAGATGCACCCCATGCAGGAGGCGTTCATGAACTGCCACGCCCTCCAGTGCGGCTACTGCACGCCGGGCATGGTCATGGCCTCGGTCTCCCTGCTCGACGAGAATCCGAGTCCCACCGAAGCCGAGGTACGGGAAGGCCTCGAAGGCAACCTCTGTCGCTGTACCGGCTACCACAACATCGTCAAGGCGGTGCTGAGCGCAGCAGGAGGCGGCCAGTGATCCCCGTCGCCTTCGAGTACGTGCGGGCCGGATCGACCGAGGAGGCCCTGGCCAGCCTCGCCGAGCACGGCGATGAGGCCAAGCTGATGGCCGGCGGCCACTCGCTGCTCCCGATGATGAAGCTGCGCCTGGCCTATCCCTCCGTCGTCGTCGACATCGGTCGGCTCGAGGACCTGTCCTACATCAACGACGGCGGCGATCACCTCGCCATCGGCGCCCTTACCCGCCACCGCGACATCGAGATCAGCGATCTGGTGAACGAGCATGCGCCACTGCTGGCCCATGCCACGGCCCACGTCGGCGACCCCCAGGTTCGCCACCGTGGAACCATCGGGGGTTCGTTGGCCCACGCAGACGCCGCAGCCGATCACCCCTCGGTTCTGCTGGCCATGGGCGGCTCCGTCGTGGTCAACAGCGCATCGGGGAATGAGCGGGTCATCGAGGGGGCGGATCTGTTCTCCGGCTTCCTCGAGTCGAGCCTCGAACCCACCGAGATGATCACCGAGGTCCGAATCCCCAAGTACACCGGTCAGGGCTGGAACTTCCAGAAGTTCAACCGTCGGGCCCAGGACTGGGCCATCGTCGGAGTCTCGGCCCAGCGTTCCAACGGTGGTGCCCATGTGGCGTTGGTCAACATGCACCCGACCCCGATCAGGGCGACCGCGGTCGAGGAAGCGCTAGCCGGAGGAGCCTCCGCGGCCGAAGCGGCAGAGCAGGCAGCGGTCGGCATGGAACCGTCGAGCGACCTCAACGCAAGCGTCGACTACCGCAATCACCTGGCCAGGGTCCTGACCAGGCGAGCACTGCAGGAAGCCGGTATCGCCTAGGACCTCCTCCTCACCAGCCCCACTGTCGTCCGGGCCCGGTCGGCCTCGGCTGGGGCCGTGATCGAGGGGCCCGGTACACTGGTCGTATGAAGGAGATTCTCGGCGATCTTGAACGGTGGCGTCGGCAGGGCAAACGTGTTGCGCTGGCCCGCGTCGTCGACATCGAAGGCTCCGGCCCTCGGCTCCCGGGGGCGGCCATGGCCGTCACCGAGGACGGCGAGGTCGCCGGCTCGGTGTCCGGGGGCTGCGTCGAGGGCGCGGTGGTCACGGAGTCACTGCAGTGCCTGGAGGAGAATTCCCGGCGGATCGTGACGTTCGGGTACTCCGATGACGAGGCGTTCGCCGTCGGTCTGACCTGCGGCGGAACCATCCATCTCTACCTCGAACCCCTCGACTGGTGACCGCCCACGGCCAGACGGCGGCCCGTTGCCTGTCCCCGAACCGGAGTCTCGGCGATCCTGCGGTTGCAGGCAGGCCCATGGTCCGGGTTCGGATCGGAGCCTCGTGACCGATTCGATCTTCGACGTACTCCGGGCGGCGATCGAGACCGAAGCCCCTGCCGCGCTGGCCACGATCGTCGAGGCGCCGGACTCGCTCTCGGTCGGCGCCAAGATCCTGGTTCGACCCGACCACGAACCGATGGGAACCCTCGGAAACGACGATCTCGATCGGGTCGTCATTCGGGATGCGCTCGGTGAGCTGTCGGCCGGTACCACCGGCATCCGCCACTACGGTCCGAACGGCGAGGCCCGCCAGGAGGATGTGGCGATCTTCGTCGAGTCGTTCGCACCGCCGCCGCAGATGCTGATCTTCGGGGCGGTCGATTTCACCGCCGCCCTCAGCAGGGTTGCCAAGGTGCTCGGCTACCGGGTCACGGTCTGCGACGCCCGCCCGGTGTTCGCCACCACCCAGCGCTTTCCATACGCCGACGAGGTGGTGGTCGACTGGCCCCACCGTCTCCTGGAGAAGGTCGGCCCCGAATTGGGTCGGCGGGACGCCATCTGCGTGCTCACCCACGATCCGAAGTTCGACGTCCCGGCGGTCATCGCCGCACTGAAGACCGATGTCGGCTACCTCGGTGCCATGGGGTCCCGTCGTACCACCGAGGATCGAAATCGTCGCTTGCTCGAAGAGGGCGTCAGCCAGTCGCAACTCGATACGGTGTTCGCTCCGATCGGGCTCGACCTCGGCGCCAGAACACCGGAGGAGACCGCCATCTCGATCTGCGCCGAGATCATCTCGCTCCGCGCCGGCCGCTTGGCGCCGTCGCTTCGCAACTCCGCAGGCGATATTCACTCTTGACCGGGACCGGATCGGTTCTCGTCGCAGCCCAGCCCGGGCGGGTTTGTGCCGTGTGGCGATGTTTCGCCGTTGGCGAAACTCGTCGCAGCCCGGAGGGCTGCCGGTGATGGTGGCGGGGGTTTCTGTTTTTGTCTGGCGATGTTTCGCCGTTGGCGAAACTCGTCGCAGCCCGGAGGGCTGCCGGTGATGGTGGCGGGGGTTTCTGTTTTTGTCTGGCGATGTTTCGCCGTTGGCGAAACTCGTCGCAGCCCGGAGGGCTGCCGGTGACGGTGGCGGGGGTCATCCTTGCCGCCGGTTCGGGCAGCCGCTACCTCGAAGGCGGAGGATCGCAGCTCTCGGTCCACAAGCTGACCGCACCGTTCCGAGGCAGGCCACTACTCTCCTGGGCCCTCTCGGCCGCTGATGAGGCCGGCTTCAACCAGTTGTACGTGATCACGGGGGCGGTCGATGTCGATCAGCTGATCGCAGAAACCCTGGGGGAGCGGGCAACGGTCCTGCGCAACCCACACTGGGCCGATGGGCAGGCGACGTCGTTGGCCCTTGCCGTCGAGGCCGCCATCGCCGATGAGCACCGCGCCATCGTGGTCGGTCTGGCCGATCAGCCATTGGTCCCGGCCTCGGCTTGGCGGTCGGTCGGGGCCTCGGCCGGTGAGATCGTGACCGCCACGTTCGGCGGGGTAAGACGCCCGCCGGTCAAGCTGGAACGATCGGTGTGGGCCGATCTGCCCCACAGCGGTGATGAAGGGGCACGATCCTTGTTCAGACTGCGGCCCGAACTGGTTTCCGAGCTACCGTGCAGTGGTAATCCCGTTGACATTGACACCCTGGAGGACCTCCAGCAATGGAGCTGACAAACGAGTTCATCATCGACCGAGATGTCGAGGAGACATGGAAGATCCTCAACGATCTCGAGTTCATCGCTCCCTGCATGCCGGGGGCCCAGCTGACCGAGATCGAGGGCGACGAGTACCGGGGGTTGGTCAAGATCAAGGTCGGCCCTATCACCGCCAACTACAAGGGGAAGGCATCGTTCATCGAGCAGGACGCGGTGAACAAGGTGGCGAAACTCAAGGCTGAGGGACGCGACCCCCGGCAGGGTAATGCCAACGCCATGGTCACCGCCGAGATGGAATCGGCGGGCGAGAACAAGACCAACGTCAAGATCCACACCGACCTCGGCCTCAGCGGCAAGATCGCCAGCTTCGGGCGGGGCGCCATCGAGGACGTCTCGAAGAAGATCCTCGGCCAGTTCACCGACAACCTCCGGGACAAGCTCGAAAACGCCGAGGACATTCCGGGACTGACCACCAAGCCTCCGGCCGAGGCCGACCAATCGGTGGCGAACGTTCCGGCCCCCGTTTCCCCCTCCGGCGCCGAGACCGGTGCTGTCACCGGAGCCACTGGAGGTTCGCCCGAGCCGGCAAGGTCGGGGATCCGCAAGATCGAGGGTCCCGAAGCCGAGGCCGTCGATCTGTTGGCGGTGTCCGGTGCCTCGGTGATGAAGCGGGTCGTCCCCACCGTCGGTGGCCTGGCACTCCTTGCAGCCATCATCTATTGGATCGTTCGTTGAACGATGTCGTTCGGGAACGGGGCGGCGCTGCCGTCGCCGGCTCTGATCGCCCGGTTTCCCCGAACCTCGATTTCCCCCGCTGCGATGCCGGGCCCGGCCACGACGACATCGGGCCCGGCCACGACGATGCCGGGCCCGGCCACGACGATGTCGACGATCGGGCGGTGGTGGCCGAACTGCTCGGACGCCGACCCCAGGGCCGTTACGAGGTGGCGGTTCGTCGGTCCGACGGCATGCCGGTGGTGCTGCGAAACGAGCCGCTGCTCGACAGCGGCAGGCCGATGCCAACCCGGTACTGGTTGATCGACCGCGCCCTCAATCGAGCCGTCGGTCGGCTCGAATCGACCGGCGCCGTCGATCGGGCCGAGGCCGAGGTCGACCCGACCGCGCTCGCGGCCGCTCACGCCGCCTACGCCGCCGAGCGAGCGACCCGGCTCCCCGCTGACCACGATGGGCCGGCGCCCTCCGGAGGCGTTGGCGGGACTCGGGTCGGGGTCAAGTGCCTCCACGCCCACTACGCCTACTTCCTCGCCGGCGGTGACGATCCGGTTGGCCGTTGGGTCGACGAGCGGCTCCGGGCCCAAGGTCGCCACTTCGATCCCGCCCGGCCGGCCCTTCACCCCAGGCCATGAGCGAACCCACCGGTCGCCCGGTGGCCGTGGTCGACCTCGGGTCGGGGGCGGCGAAGCTCCTGGTGATCGATCGAGCGGGTTTGGCCGGCGGAGCCCGGCCGCTGGTCGGGCGGTCGCTCAAGACCAAGCTGATCGACGGCGATGGAAGGGGAACCGCCCTGTCGGATCACGCCCTCGACGCAACAGCCGATGCCCTCGACTCCTTCGCCGAATCATTGGCCCCCCTCCGACCCCTTCGTCTGGCGGCCGTCGGGACGGCATGGGCCAGAACGGTTACCGACCTGCATCGTCTGGAACAGCTGGTCGATGACAAGCTGGGGGTCGGGCTCGACGTGCTTTCCGGCCACCGCGAGGCCGAGCTTGCGTTTCGTGGTGCCGTCGCCGGCCGTGACATCTCCGGCCCGATCACCGTCGTCGACCTTGGTTCCGGTTCGACGGAATTTGCGGTCGGTGGTGTCGACGGCCGGCCCCGGACCCAATCCCTGGCGATCGGCGGACGGAGCCTGACCGGCCAGTACCTGCTCTCCGATCCGCCGCGGCCCGAGGAGTTGTCCTCGGCGTTGACCGTCGTCGAGCTGTATCTCGATGACCTCCGACGGGAACTGCCGGAGATCTCAGCGGCCGTCGAGTCGGGAACGGTGATCGGTGTCGGGGCGGTGAGTCAGATCGCCGAGGTGGAGATCGGCTCGGCCGACCCCGATGCGAGTTCCGTCGACGGCTACCGGATGGCGAAGGCGTCGGTCGAGGAGTTGTTCCGGGCCCTGGCCACCGAGTCGGCCGCCGACCGGGCGTGCAACCCGGGTCTGCGGCCGGAAGACGTCGAGGACATCGTCGGTGCGATGTGCGTCCTCGTCGAGTTCATGCGCCGATTCCCGGCCGAGGAGATCCTCGTCTCGGAGCGAGGGCTGATGTACGGTCTTGCCGCCGAGTTGGCAATGAACCACTAGGCTCGGCGTCGTGGCTGACAGTCTGTTGGGTCGTCGGATCCTGCTTCGACCTCTCCGTCCTGAGGACTTCTTCAAGTGGCAGGAGGTTCGGCGACGCAACGCCGATTGGTTGACGAAGTGGGAGCCGAGCCGGCCCATCGGCGCCCCGGACGTGATCGAGGATCGCAGCGCGTTTTCGCTTCGCTGTCACGCCAGGGAACGGGAATGGCAACTCGGCACCGGGTTCGGCTTCGGCATGTTCGTCGGCGGGGTCTTCTGCGGCGAGATCAACCTCAATTCGGTCCAGCGGGGCCCGTTCCAGAATGCCTATGTCGGCTACTGGATCGACGAGGAGATGGCAGGCCAGGGCTACACCCCCGAAGGGGTGGTGATGGTGGCTCGTTTCGCCTTCGAGGAACTGAAGTTGCACAGGATCCAGATATCGATCGTGCCTCGCAACACCGCTTCCCGGCGGGTCGTCGAGAAACTCGACCTTCGCAATGAAGGCGTGGCCGAGCGGTATCTGGAGATCAATGGCGTCTGGGAGGACCACGTCCGCTATGCGATGACGGTCGAGGAGTGGATCGTCAGGGCCGGCGAACTGACCACCCAGTGGTTGTAGACCGCTGACCCCGCCGCAGGCCGACCGGGTCACTTCGACGAAGAGATCTTGGCCTTCAACTTGGCGAGCAGCGCTTGGAAATCGGGCTGGCGGGTTGACCAGGCCTGCGGGCCGAGTTCGTGATTGACCGCCGCGGTCTGGCTGGTGGCGTACTTGATGTCCTGGATCGTGCGCTTGGTCTTGAGCACCAGCTCCCGCGGGACCGTCGATGCCTTGGCCGCCATGTCGTGGGCCGCGTCGAGCAGTTTGTCGTCGTCGTAGACCTGATGGACCAGACCGACCCTTGCCGCCTCCTCGCCATCCATCACTTGGGAGAAGATGACGGCGGCCATGGTGGCCTGGGGGCCGCAGATGTTCTGGAACATCCAGGTGTGCCCGCCGCCGGGGTGGATACCGAGGTTGAGGAACCGGTCATCGAACCGGGCCGATCGGCCGGCCAGTCTGACATCGCAGATCAGCGCCAGATTCATGCCTGCGCCCACCGCGGCGCCGTTGACGGCGGCGATCGATGGCAGTGGAGAACGCCCGACGCGGAGGAAGCCTTCATAGATGGCCAGCAGGCCCTCCTCCTCGGAGCCACCGAGATGGCTGAGGTCGGCACCGGCGCAGAACGCCGGGGGAGCCCCGGTGATCACCATTGCGTTGACCGACGAATCGGTTTCGAGCTGACCGATCGCGTGGTCGAGCTGCTCACACATCTCCAGGGTGACTGCGTTGCGACGATCGGGATCGTTCAGGGTGATCGTTCCGACACCGTCGCTAACGTCGACGTTGATGAGGTCCATGACGCACAGTGTGCCAGCGAGCGGTTCCGGCGGCCAAACGATCGGCGGCCGGTTCTGCGTTGGTCGGTGGCGTGGTGCCGGACGGTCTACCATGGATGTCGATGTTTAGGGTTGGCGAAGGTTCGCCACATCTGGTCCTGGCCTCGGCGTCACCCCGACGGCTGGACCTGTTACGAGCCATTGGGATCGAGCCGGTGGTCGCGCCAGCAGACATCGACGAGACTCCCCGCCCCGGCGAGAAGCCGGTCGAATTGGTCGAGCGGCTCGCCGTTTGCAAGGCCCGACGGGTCTGGGCCGAGATCGAACGCCATGGCATCGCCGGACTCGATGGAACCCCCGCCGAGCCGGCGGGGGCTGCGGCCCCGGTGCTGGTCGTCGCCGCCGACACGGCGATCGACCTCGACGGCGAGGTGTACGGCAAACCGGCCGACGATGCCGACGCCGAGCGGATGCTGCGGGCCTTGGCCGGCCGTTGCCATCAGGTGTTGACCGGTTTGGCGGTGATCGGTCACCGCTCCGAAGGCGACGACCCCCTGACGTCGGTCGACTGCACCGACGTCTGGATAAGGCCCCTGGACGATGCCGACATCGACTGGTATCTCGCCTCCGGTGAGCACCGCGGCAAGGCCGGGGCCTACGCCATCCAGGGTCTCGGCTCGTTGCTGGTCGACCGCATCGAGGGGCCGTACCAGAACGTCGTCGGCCTCTCGTTGCCGGCGCTCGACAACCTGACCCGGCGCTTCGGGTGGCCGTTGCGGGAGCTGGCAGCTCGGTGAAGGACCTTCGAACCACCGCCGCTCTCGAGGAGATCCGAACCCTCCCCAGCGGTTCGGCCCATATCAAGCGGGTGTTGTGGTCCGGATTGTTCCTCAGCCTCGGGGCGGTGGCCATCTATTTCATGCAGGATCAACTGCGGGAGGTCCTGCAGTCCGGCGAGCGGCTCAGGACCATCAGGCCCGCCTGGTTCCTGGTCATGGTGGCCACCGAGATCACCAGCTTCGCCTGCCTCTGGTGGCTGACCCGGATCGTGTTGCCGAAGGTCAGTTGGTTCGTCGCCGCAACCAGCCAGCTCGTCTCGAATTCGGTGAGCCGGGTGATTCCAGGCGGCGCGGCAACCGGCGGCGCGGTCTACTACCGCATGCTTGCGGTCTCGGGCGTACAGCCGACCGAGGCCGGGGGCGCCCTGGCCGCCACCTCGATCCTCACCACCGCCGCTCTGGTGGCCATCCCGGCGGTGGCCGGGCTCATGGCCTTGCTGGGGGCACCCATTCCCGAGAGCCTCTTGCCCGCTGCGATCTCCGGCGGCGTCATGTTCTTCGTGCTGATTGCCGTCGGGTGGGTCGGTATCGCCTTCGATCAGCCGCTGCGGCTGGTCGAGCGTTCGCTCGATCGCCTGTTCGCACTGGTCGGTCGACCGTTCAAACGGAGCTGGGGTGTCTCCCAGGGGCTGCTGGTCTCGGAACGGGACCGCCTGGTCGAGGTGCTGGGTGCCCGGTGGCCGGCGGCCGTCGCCGCCTCGGCAGGCAAATGGGCCTTCGACTACCTCACCTTGGTTGCTGCGCTCTACGGCGTTGGCGCCGACCCTCGACTGAGCCTGGTGCTGCTCGCCTACGCCGGCGCCCAGGTCCTGGCCATGATCCCCGTCACACCGGGCGGTTTCGGATTCGTCGAGGTCGGGTTGTACTCGATGCTCGTCATCTCCGGCATCAGTGCCCAGAACGCCACTTTGGCCACGGTGGCCTATCGACTGGTCTCGATGTGGTTCCCGGTCGTGAGCGGGCTCGGCGCCTACCTGGTGTTCATCGGGCGGGCAAAGAGCCAGCGGTCGGCGGCCGGCGACCAACAGGAGATCAGGACCTGACCCGGACGGTCAACTCGGCCGCCAGTCGTCCTGATCCGAGCCTTCGAGAAACTGCTGACCGGGCCGGCAGGCGCCGTTGATCGGACACCATCGGCAGTTCCGGCCCGGCGTTCGGACCGGGTCTCTGGGTTCCGGCGGGTCGAGCGAGACCAGCTTCGCCATCGCATCGACCACCCGCCGGGCTGCGGACCACAGCAAGTCCTCGGTGACGACCTCGTTTCGGGGGCTCCCGGCGTCGAGGTAGTAGTTGACGAGCAGCCGGGGCGGGACGCCGACCTTCAGCGTCTCCAACAACGCATAGAACCGAAGATCTTCGAGGTGGGCGTGGGACGGTTGCCCGGTCTTGAGATCGATGAGGACCTTCCCCGCCTCCTGGCCCCTGGTTCTGCCGAGGCTGAGATCGACCCGGCCCATCAGAGTGAGCTCGTCATCGCACAGCAGCGCCCGGACCGATGACTCGGCCACCGGGACCCACTTGCGGCTGAGCGGGGGGAACGTCTCGGTGAAGGTGGTGACGAAATCGTTGGCCCGGCCGGACAGCTCGGCCCGCTCCACCTCGTCGAGGCCCTGGATGAAGGTGCTCAGCCCCTTCTCGTCGGCCTCGATCCTGGCCATCGCCCCCTCGACCAGATCGAGCGGGGTCGGGTTTCCTCGGTGGGCCACCGACAATTCGATCGCCTTGTGGGCCACCGAGCCTCGGGCCGAGGCGATGGACCATTCGAACTCCTCGGCCTTGTCGGCGACGTAGCGGGCCTCACAGCCGTGCAGCATGCCGAGTTGGCGCTTGGAGAGGAACAATGGCCGGCTCGCGTCGTCGGCCTCGGCAACGATGGGTCGAAGTGCCTCTTCGAGATCGTGGCGGAGATCGGCGCGCAGGTCCGACCTGAAGATCGGTCTGTCCAGCGTGCCGAGCTCGTCGAGCACCTGTTGCTGGGCCGGGTTCAGGGTCGGCCCCTCCGAGAGTGATCCGCTCACAACGCCATTGTGCCCGCGACCGGTGACAGAGTTGTTGGACCGGTGATATGGGGCCCGGCTGTTCGTCGACCTCGGGCCCCGCCCGGACAACGGCGATGGTCGCGACGTTCGGCCAGCCCCCGGTCCAGTGTCACAGACGACCGACATAGTGGAAGACGTGGAGAAGCGGCAGGAGCAGAAACCTCGATTCGAAACCGCCGGCACCCGCTCGGATTCGGGTCCGGGTGTCGCAGCGTACGAGCTCACGTCCGTCCGCTTCGCCCAGATCGCCAACAGGATCAATCAGGCGGCGAAGGATCAGAGCCTCTGCGGGCCGGCATTCCGGAGCCCCCCTCGGGCGCCGGGGCTTCGCCGCTCCATCAGGCGTCGGCCCGACGGATCGGCAACGGTTTCGGTGTCGCTTCGCGGTCGTCCGGCGGTGGCGGTGGTGGCCGACATGATCGATGGTGTGATGGCGGCGAACGAGCACTGTTCCACCCGCTCGGCCGACATCCGCGATCGGTTGTGGTCGGCCGCCGCCCCGTTTCTCGTCGCCGACGTCGATGCAGTGGCGGGTCGTCCTTTCGCGGCCACCACCCGGCGGGCGGCGTGAGACCGGACCATCGGCCCGATCCTCCCCGCCGGCGTTCCGGCAGCCCGTGGCAGCCGCTGGTGCCGTGTGGCGTCGCCCCGGCCCCGATCCCAGGTGGCATACTGGGCCGATCATATGCAGACGACTCCGCTCAAGCCCGCCAACCGGTCGATGTCATCACTCGTCGAACGCATCGATCCGGTAAAGCTCCTCCTGGTCGCCATCCTCGTCGCCCTGGCGGTGGTCGTGTGGTCGATCGGCAGGAACCAAGTGGTCAAACCGCTGGACAATCTGCTGACCGAGCGGCTGTGCCGTGATTATGGTGAGGAGATCAACCGGGAGTCGATCGGCTACGAACGGTCGAACCGGTTTGGCCTCTTCAATCGATCCGAGGGGTACTGCTCCTACGGAGAGGGCCCGGATGGGGAGGCCCCGATCACGCTCGCCATCGAGGACACCGCGCCCGGGCCGCTGTATCGGGGGGCCAAGTGGATCGGCATCATCATCCAGTTGGGCATCGTCAGCATCTTCCTGCGTTTCACCGTCGACCCGGTGCTCGAGAGCTATCGCTACCTGCGGGAGCGTTTCGGCTGACGATCCGTTTCGGTGGTGTCCGGCAGGCGGCGGTCTGGTTGCCCGACCGCCACCGTCGGCGTCGATCGGACTCATCCTCGATACGGTTCCTGCCGATAGCCAGGGTATGGATGGTCGGAGAATCGTTGTCGTCGAGGCGAACGAGGTCCCGCTGCGGGTGATCGCCGACCTGGCATCCGGTGATCGCATCCCGTTCCTGGCCTCCCTGCTCGAGGCGGGGCGAGATCATGGAGACCGAGGTTCGCGAAGACCTGTCTCGAGAGCTCTACCCGTCGCAGACCTGGGCGTCGATGAATACGGGCGTGCCGTTCGCCGACCATGGGATCTACTGGTACGGCGACCCGAAGCCCCGACGTTTCCCGATGTACTGGCAGCTGGCAGCCACCGCGGGCCGTTCGGTGGGCCTCGTCAACACCTTGCACTCGTCTCCGGTCAACCAGCAATGCGCCGACGGCGAGTACCGATTCGCGATTCCCGACTGTTTCAGCACCGATGCGACCACGATCCCGGCCCGCTATCGAACGTTCCAGCGCGCCAACCTGTCGCTGACCGGTGCGAACAGCAGGCGGGCCAGCCTTCGCTCCGGCCGCTCGGACCTGGTTGACCTGGCCCGCTCCGTGCCCGCAATCGGGCTGCGGCCCCGATCGATGGCGGAACTGGTCCGCCTGGCCGGCGGCGTCGGCTTGGGGCGAACACCGAGAGAGCGGCTTCGTTGCGGCCAGTTCCTGCTGCAGCGCGATCTGTTCCTGCGGTTGCTCGATGAGCGCTCACCGGACCTGGCGGTGCTGTTCACCAACCATGTTGCCGCTGCCATGCACCGCTACTGGTACGCGATGTACCCCGAAGATTTCGGCCGGGAGCACTACGGCGCCCAGTGGGTCGAGCGGTACCGGAACGAGATTCCCAATGCGATGATCCTGTTGGACCGGTTTCTCGAACGGCTGCACCGGTGGTGCGTCGAGCACCAGCGCACGATGGTGCTCGTCTCGTCGATGGGGCAGGGGCCGAGCGGTCGGCTCGAATCCGGCGTCGGCAAGGAGGCCGTGCTCTTCGACCCGAAGCGGTTCCTGGCCGCCATGGGAGTGGAGGCCGAGGTGACGATCATGGGCTCGATGGCCCCGCAGCTGACGATCGGTTGCGGCGATCCGGGCGTCGCGGCCGACACTGCGTCCAGACTGGCGAACGCCGACGCCGGGGAGGTCTTCTGGGACGTCGACGGCCACGACGCGGTGGTGACGCTCACCTATCGCATCGAGGTGGTCGACGCCGCCACCGTCCGCATCGGCGGCGTCAACCGATCCGCCTCCTCGACCGGCGTTCGGGTCTACGAGGTGGACGACCACTCCAGCGGTCGTCATACCAGCCGGGGGATACTTGGGATTTCGAACTCGCCGTCGGCCACGGCTTCGTGCGGAGCCGTCGTCGACTACCTCGACGTTGCGCCGGCGCTGCTGTCCCATCTCGGGGTTGCGCCCGCTTCGCACCACCGGACACCGGAGGTTCGCATCTAGGTTCGAGATGGTCGCTGGCGACGCGGACCTCCCAGGTCGTCGCCGGCGCACACCTCCCGACCGTCCTCGCCCGCCCGGGGAGCGGAAGCCGACGAGGGTGGGAACACCGACGGGTTTGCCGGTATCCATCTCAATTGGTGATGGATTCGATCCTCCAATGCGGTGACGAATAGACCGCAGCTCCTTGTTTAAGGTTCCGATATATGTGACAGCCATGGTGTGAAAGCACTTGGGTTCTGATCTACTCTGTCAGCTACCGCCCGGGCGTTCCGATTTGGAGGGCCCTATTCACAAGGGGAGATACTTACGTGAAGAGATTTGGTCTGGGCCGCTTCGCGGCCGTTATTGTGGGGCTTGCGTTGGTGGCAAGCGCATGCTCCAGCGACGACGAAGCCGCCACGGAAACCGAAACGGATTCGTCCACGGACACCACCGAAGCGATGGAGGACGAAACCGCTACCACCGCCGAGGAGCCGGCCGACGGAGCCGAGGCCGGTGCAGGCACGCTTTCGGGCCTGACCGTGGTCGATGACCTCACCTTCACCGTCGAACTGGAAACCCCGGATCCGGAGTTCCCGCTGCAGCTGAGCTACAACGCCTACTACCCGATGCCGTCGGTGGCGTTCGATGATCCGGCAGCATTCGAAGAGGCCCCCGTCGGCAACGGCCCGTTCATGATGGACGGCGTGTGGGATCACGACGTTTCGATCAAGGTCGTGCCATACGCCGACTACGCCGGTAGCGATCCGGCCGATGTCGACAGCGTGACCTTCAACATCTACGAGGACTCGGTCACCACCGGCTATCTCGACCTGCAGGCCGGGGTGAACGACTTCGTGAAGTCGGTTCCCGCCGAGCAGATCGCAGCGGCCAAGGAGGAGTTCGGTGACCGCTATGCCGAGTCCGACAACACCGGCTTCTACTACTACGGCTTCCCGACCTACCTGGATGACCAGTACCCGCTCGAGCTGCGTCGGGCCCTGTCGATGGCCCTCGATCGTCAGCTGCTGATCGACGCCATCCTCGACGGTTCCCGGCTTCCGGCCAGCTCGGTCGTCCCGCCGTCGCTGCCGGGCGCCCGCGACGAGGTCTGCGACAGCTGGGACTTCGATGCCGATGCGGCCAGGGCCGAGTTCGAGGCCTTCGGTGGCCTCGAAGCACTGGGCGACGACCCGCTGATCGTGTGGTTCAACACCTCGACCAGCCACGAGCAGATCGCCGAGGCCGTCACCGGTCAGTGGCGTGACGTGCTCGGCATCGAGAACATCGAGTTCCAGAACCTGGAGTTCAGCGAGTACCTGCCACTGCTCGACAACAAAGAGGTCACCGGCCCGTTCCGGCTCGGCTGGGGCATGGACTACCCGTCACCGCTGAACTTCCTCGAGCCGCTGTACGCCAGCTACAACATCCCGCCTGTCGGGTCGAACAACGTCAACTACATGAACCCGGAGTTCGATCAGGCTCTGGCAGATGGAAAGGACGCACTGGCCGCCAGCGGCGACCTGGCCGATGCCATCCCGTTCTACCAGCAGGCGGAAGATCTGCTCTGCGCCGATGCGCAGGTCATGCCGATCTACTTCAGCAAGAACCAGTACGCCTGGAACGACACGGTTGACAACGTGTTCATCACCGCTTTCGGCCGCCCCAACCTCACCGAGATCACCGGTGGCGATGTTGCGACACCGATCGGCGAGCCGGAGCACCTCTTCCCGACCAACACCAACGAGTCCGAGGGCAGCGAGGTCCTCGATGCGCTGTTCAAGGGTCTGGTCGAGTTCACCTCCGAAACCACAGAGCCGTACAACGAGGTGGCCGAATCGATCGTCTCCGAAGACGGAGGCAAGACCTGGACCATCACCCTCAAGGACGGCTGGACCTTCCATGATGGTGAGGCCGTCACGGCTCAGTCCTTCGTCGACTCCTGGAACTACGGAGCCGATGCGGCCAACGCCCAGCAGAACAACAGCTTCTTCTCCAACTTCGTCGGCTACGCGGATCTCAACCCGCCAACCGAAGAAGGAGAGTAGTAGGAGTAGGAGTAGGGAGAGATTCTGAGCGGATGGGAACGGCGCGCTAGCGTCGTTCCCATCCAGTTGGTTTTCGAGGGGGTTCCATGGGTCGATACATCATTCGCAGGGTCCTCCAGTCGGTCCTGGTGTTCTTCTTCGCCACGGCACTGATCTTCTCGATGGTGTTCGCCCTCCCCGGTGATCCGATTCGGGCATTGGCCGGAGAACGGTCGCAATCGGAAGCCGTCCGCAACGCGCTGCGCGAGGAATACAACCTCAACGATCCATTGCCGGTGCAGTACGGGAAGTACGTCTGGGGGCTGATGCAGGGCGACTTCGGAGCGGATTTCCGAGGCCGTCCCGTCAGTGAGACGATCAAGCAGCGGGTACCGATCACCGCCAGGCTGGCCCTGGTGGCGTTTCTGTTCGAGGTGATCATCGGCATCGCGGCCGGCATCTTGGCCGGGGTCCGACAGCGGGGCTTCTTCGACAGCCTCGTCCTGATCTCCACCCTGACCGTCATCTCGATCCCCATCTTCGTCCTGGGCTTCCTGGCCCAGATAACGTTCGGTCTGAAACTGGGAATCTTTCCGGTGGCGGGCATAAAGGAGGGCTGGATCTCCTACATCCTGCCCGGCCTGGTCCTCGGTTCGGTGTCGCTGGCCTACGTGGCCCGACTGACCCGCAGCAGTCTCGTCGACAACCTCAAGACCGACTACGTGCGAACCGCTCGATCCAAGGGGCTCAGCCACAAGCGGGTGGTCGGGGTCCATGCGATGCGGAATTCCCTGATCCCGGTGGTCACCTACCTCGGGATCGATCTCGGCGCCCTGTTGGGGGGCGCCATCATCACCGAGTCGGTGTTCAACATCCCCGGCGTCGGTGGTGCGGTCTTCGATGGCGTGATCCGCCAGGAAGGCACCACGGTGGTCGGCCTCACCACCTTCATCATCCTGGTCTACATGATCATGACCCTGCTGGTCGACGTGTTGTACGCCGTGCTGGATCCGAGGATTCGATATGACTGAGGCAGCCGCCGTTGTCGTTGCCGACGTAGCGGACAACGAGCTCGAGGGAGACGTCAGGGAAGGCTCGCTGACTTCGGACGCCTGGCGCCAGCTTCGACGGCGGCCGCTGTTCTGGTTGTGTGTTGCCATCATCCTGTTGCTGGTGGTCGCCGCCGCCTTCCCCCAGCTGTTCACCAGCACCGATCCGCTGGTCGGCGACCAGCGCAACAACCTCAAGGGGCCCAGCTCGGAACACTGGTTCGGAACCGACCTCCTCGGTCGCGATCAGTACGCCCGAGTGGTGTACGGCGCCAGGGTTTCGATCGTCGTCGCCTTCCTGGTGACTTTCGCTTCGGCCGCGGTGGCCCTGCTGTTCGGGTCGCTCGCCGGCTTCTACGGCGGTGTTGCGGACACCCTCATCTCCCGAGTCGCCGATGTCTGGTTCGCCATTCCAGCGGTGCTGGGCGGGATCGTGATGCTGCAGCTCTTCGAGCAGCGGTCGATCATGACGCTCTGTCTGGTACTGGTGGTGTTCGGGTGGCCAACCATGCTGAGACTGGTGCGATCGGCGGTCATCTCGGTGAAGAACGCAGACTACGTGGACGCCGCCAGGGCCCTCGGCGCCAGCGATCGGCGCATCATCTCCCAGCACATCCTCCCCAACGCCCTCACCCCGCTGGTCGTCTACATGGCCATCACGTTCGGTGTGGTGATCGCCGCCGAGGCCGCCCTGACGTTCATCGGCGTCGGCCTCCGCAAGCCGGCGGTGTCGTGGGGACTCATCATCTCCGACTCCCGGGGCCGGATCCAGACACACCCCTACCTCCTGTTGTTTCCCGGCATGGTGCTGAGCATGGCGGTGTTCGCCTTCATCCTGCTCGGCGACCTGCTCCGAGACGCATTCGACCCAAGGCTGCGTTGATGGCAACTGCAGGAACCGGTGTCGATTTCGATCAGTCGGCGCCGCTGCTGACGGTTGAGAACCTCCACGTGGAATTCCGGATCGAAGACGGCACCGTGCAGGCGGTCAACGGCCTGTCCTACGTCGTCGACGAGGGTGAGACGCTGGCCATCCTCGGTGAGAGCGGCAGCGGCAAGAGCGTGAGCGCCCAGGCCATCATGGGCCTGATCGACACGCCTCCCGGGTACATCACCGAAGGGTCGGTTCGTTTCCGTGGAACCGAACTGCTCACATTGTCCGAAGACCAGCAGCGGTCGATCCGGGGCGAGAAGATCGCCATGATCTTCCAGGATGCGTTGTCGTCCCTCAATCCGGTGTTCACCGTTGGGTGGCAGATCGGGGAGATGTTCCGCCAGCATCGGGGCATGTCGAAGAAGGCGGCCAAGGCCGAAGCGATCAAGGCCATGGAACGGGTCAACATCCCCGATGCGGCCAAGCGGGTCAACGCCTATCCACACGAGTTCTCCGGTGGTATGCGGCAGCGGATCATGATCGCCATGGCTCTGGCGCTCGATCCGGATGTGATCATCGCCGACGAACCGACAACCGCCCTCGATGTCACCGTGCAGGCCCAGGTCATGGACCTGCTCAAGGACCTCCAGGCCGAGAACGGCATGGGGCTGATCCTCATCACCCACGACCTGGGGGTGGTTGCCGATGTGGCCGATCGTCTCGTCGTGATGTACGCCGGGCGTGGGGTGGAAAAGGGAGCCATGAAGGATGTCTTCGACAGCCCGGCCCACCCCTACACCGAAGGTCTCATGCACTCGATCCCCCGCAGCGATGTGCACGTCGATCGGCTGGAGCCGATCAGGGGCAACCCGCCCGATCTGCTCCGGATCCCCTCCGGCTGTGCCTTTCGAACCCGTTGTCCGTACGCCATCGAGCTGTGCGCGGAGCAGGTGCCGCCGTTGACGGAGATCGGTGTCGGCAGCGACGGAACGGTCAGATCCACTGCGTGCCTGCGGTGGGAAGAGGTGTATCGATGAGCGCGGCGAAGACCGAACCCGAGCTGCTCAGCGGTGCCCCCGGAGGTGATGATCCGCCCCTGCTGATGGTCAGGAACCTGGTCAAGTACTTCCCGATCACCCAGGGCATCATCCTCAAGCGCTCCATCGGCACCGTCCAGGCATGCGACGGGGTCAGCTTCGACCTCGATCGAGGTGAGACGCTGGGGTTGGTTGGCGAGTCGGGTTGCGGGAAGTCGACGACGGCCCGAACCATTCTCGGCTTGGAGAAGGCGACATCGGGCGAGGTCTGGTTCCAAGGTCGCAACCTGGTCGACATGAGCCGGTCGGACATGCGACTCGTTCGGCGCGACATGCAGGTCATCTTCCAGGATCCATACTCGTCGTTGAACCCCAGGATGACCGTGGCCAAGATCGTCTCCGAACCCTGGAAGATCCACCCCGACGTCGTGCCGCCCAACAAGTACCGCAGTCGTGCCCAGGAACTGCTGGAGATGGTGGGTCTCAATCCCAACCACGTGAACCGGTATCCCCATCAGTTCTCCGGGGGCCAACGACAGCGGATCGGGATTGCCAGGGCCCTCGCCCTCAATCCGAAGTTGATCATTGCCGACGAGCCGGTGTCGGCACTCGATGTGTCGGTCCAGGCGCAAGTGGTGAACCTCCTCAAGGATCTCCAGAAGGAACTGGGGCTTGCCTACCTGTTCATTGCCCACGATCTCTCGGTGGTCCGCCACATCTGCGATCGGGTTGCGGTGATGTACCTCGGCAAGATCGCCGAGATGGGCGACGAGAACGGAGTTTACGAGCAGACCGCCCACCCGTACACCAAGGCGTTGCTGTCGGCGGTGCCGGTACCGTCCGCAGACCAGAGTCGCCGCCCGGAGCGAATCCGCCTCGAAGGCGACGTGCCGAGCCCGTCCAATCCGCCGAGCGGGTGCCGGTTCCGGACTCGGTGTTGGAAGGCCACAGATCTCTGTGCCGCCGAGGAGCCACCGCTGGCCGACCCCGGTGTGGGTCACGTCGTGGCCTGCCATCATCCCGAGCTGTCGGTCACCCCGGCTTCGGCGTCGAGCTCGAGCTGAGTTCC
>CAVQRR010000012.1:0-34112 GCA_963715325.1 uncultured Acidimicrobiales bacterium | reverse complement strand
GAGGGCGACGGCGGCAACGATCGCCAGGAGCCTGGTCAGCATTCGAGGGCCGCGCAACATCGTCATTTCGATACCTCCATCGAGAACACGAGTGGTGTCCGATCGAACGGTACCGGGAAGGGATCGGGGCACGTAGGGGCGGAGGTCCCACCGTGTGGGACCGGGAATCGCCGCGCCGATCAGCGATGCTCGCCGCGGGCCCCCACCACCGGCGTGTGGTACCGCCGCCGGCCCCCGGGGCCGCGGCGAGACCGACGTCACAGCGGCGACTGTCAGCGGGCCGACAGACCGGCTCCGTCTTCGAACGTCAGTTTGAACCCCGGACCTTTGGAGGGATCATGGGGGACACGCTGGGTTCGAACGGAGCCGTCGTTCTGACCGGGGCGACCGGTTTTCCGGCAAGGCGGTGTTGGCCGAACTGCTGGCCATCGACCATATCCAGGTGATCGCCCTGGTGCGGGCCACCAGTCGGGCCGACGCCGAGCGGCGGGGCGCCGAAACGCTGGCCGCCGCACTCGACCCGGGCGCCGACACCGGCCGATCATCGCCGAGTCCGGTGGGTCCGGGCCGACATCACCGAAACCCGGCTCGGCCTGAGCGATGCGGCCTGGCGGGACCTGGCCACTCGAACCGGCGACGTGATCCACTGCGCGGCATCGGTGAAGTTCGACCTCCCGCTACGGGAGGCGGAACGGATCAACGTCGACGGCACCGCCAACCTGCTCGAGGTGGCCGCCGAGGCCATGTGGCAGGGCGGGTTCGGTTGCTTCCACCATGTCAGCACCGCCTATGCGGGCGGGACGGTCAGCGGCGCCATCGACGCCGACCACCTGCCGAGCGACCGGGCCCGCAACTTCCGCAACAACTACGAGCGGACAAAGGCCAGAGCGGAACGGCTGCTGCGGACCCAGCAGGAGGTGCCGATCGCCATCTACCGCCCCTCGATCGTCGGCGGCCGCACCGATACCGGACGGACCGACAACTGGAACGTGTTGTACGCCCCGATGCGGATGATGGCAAATGGTCGACTGCCGATGGTCCCCGGCTCCGTCGCAGCCCCCCTCGACACGGTCGGCGTCGACTACGTGGCCCGGGGCCTCGTCCACCTGGCCGGCACCGATCGCCGAGGGGCGGTCGGTCATCATCTCACCGCCGGTCGGGCCTTCACGGTCGGCCAGTTGGTGGCGACCACCGACCGGATCAGCCGGCTGTTCGACGCCACGCCATCCGACGTCCGGCTGCTCGGCCCCGGCCGCTGGCGACTGGTGACCTCGGTGATCAAGCTGGCCGCCGTCGCTCCCGCGACCGGCCGGCGCCGTCAGGCGGTGGGGCCGACTGGCGGAACGGGGCCTGCGGGCCGTCTCCCCCTACGCCCCCTACACCGACGTTCGCTGCCGGTTCGACAACCGGCGTGAACGGGCGGCCCTGGAGGCGGTGGGGATCATCATGCCCGATGCGGCGTCCTACCTGGAAACCATCGTCACCTTCGCCATCGGCACCGACTTCGGTCGGGCGCCGATCGTCGACCGCTCGACCCCCATCCCGATGGTGGCGTCATGAGCGCCCCGGTCGCCATCGGTTCCGGCCGGCCCGCCGCAGACTTCGCCGCCCCGTCCTCAGCCGGCCCGTCCTCAGCCGCACCGTCCTCGGCCGCCCCGACCTCGGCCGGTCCGACCGCCGACCCCGATCGCCCCGACCCCGATCGCCCCGACCCCGGCTGCCCCGACCCCGGCCTCGAAGATCGGGCTGACCATCGGCCTCGGTTCGGCCTCGGTGTTCTTCATCGCCCTGGAGTTGACGATCATCGCCGTTGCGATGCCGGCGATCGCCGCCGACCATGCGTCGGCCTCCCGGGCCACATTGTCGTGGATCTTCACCGCCTACAACGTCGGCGTCGCCGCGTTCCTGCTCATCGGGGGCTGGTTGGCGGAACGGTTCGGTCGCCGGAGGCTGTTCCTCATCGGGCTGGCGCTGTTCACCGCCGGTTCGCTTGCCTCGGGGCTGGCGCCGGGTATCGGAGCGCTGATCGCGGCCAGGACGTTGCAGGCCGGAGGCGGGGCGCTGCTGATCCCGGCCTCGCTGGCCCTCATCCTGCACGCGGTACCGCAGGAGCGACACAACGGGGCCATCGGTGTGTGGGGGGCGATGGCCGGTCTGGCCGCTGCGGTAGGCCCGACCCTGGGAGCGGTCCTGGTCGATGCCGTCGGTTGGCGGTCGGTCTTCCTGGTCAACGTGCCGCTGGCGGTGGCGGTCGGCGTCGTCGGGCACCGGCACCTGACCGAGAGTCGTGACCCGCTGATCGGCAGTGGGGTCGACCTGGTGGCGGTGCCGGCCGGGGCGTTGTCGGTCGGACTCGCCATCTTCATCATCGTCGCCGCCGAGACGATCGGCTGGACCAGCCCCATCACGATGGGTTGCGGGTTCGTGGCCGCGGCGCTGCTGGCGTTCTTCGTTCGCCGGTCGCGGCATCACCCGAAGCCGGTGTTCGACCCGGCGATCGCCACGACGCCGAGCTTCGTCGTCGGCTCGCTCGGGACCTTGCTGTTCGTCGGCGGCTTCACCGGCTGGCTGGTGTTCTCACCCACCTTCCTCACCGACGTGTGGGGCTACTCGATCCTGCGGGCCGGCATCGCCATCGCCCCCGGGGCACTGGCCATGGCGGTCACCGCCGGTCCGGCCGGCAGGATCGCCGGGCGATTCGGCCATCGCCCGGTCATCGTGACCGGCGCCCTGCTGGCAACCGCGGCCGCCGCGTGGTTCATCATCTTCGTCGGCGCCGAGCCGGACTACGTGGCCGATCTCCTCCCCGGCCTGGTCCTGCTCGGCGTCGGTGTCGGCGCCGGGTTCCCGATGCTGGCCGCCGTCGCCATGAGCGAGGTCGAGCCCCGTCGGTACGCCATGGGCGCTGCGGGATCCACCACCGTGCGCCAGTTGGCCATGGCGGTCGGCATCGCCGTCGCCACCGCATTGCTCGGCAGACCGGATCAGGCCCCGTCGGCCGTCGGCCCCTACAGCGCCAGTTGGGCGGTGTGCGGGGCCCTGTTCGCCTCGACCGCCCTCGTCATGATCATCTCCACCCGATTCCGAGGAGGCACCTCCCATGTCCGGCAAACCGACTGACCAGAAGCGAGACATCGGCTACCAGCTCGGCCTGCTCTCGTTCATCAGGCCGACAACTCTGCTGCGGCTGGCTCACCGGCTGCCGACAATGTCGGTTCGCCGGCTGGCTCGGGCGCTGGGGATCACCGTCGGCGGCTGGGTCAGTGCCCCGCTGGCCGGCGCCCAGTGGCTGTGTCGACGCCATCAGATCGACGCCGTCGAGCTCGATGAGGAGCCGCTGTTCATCATCGGCCATTGGCGAAGCGGAACCACCCACCTCCACAACCTGATCAGCCTCGACCCCCGGTTCGGCTGCCTGCGGATGTTCGAGGCCCTGGCCCCCGACTGCTCGGTCAGCACCGCTTCATGGTTGCCCAGGATCCTGGCCAGGACGATGCCGACGAAGCGACCGATGGACAACATGGAGTGGCCGATGGACGCGCCGCAGGAGGAGGAGATCCCCCTGGCCAAGATCACCCCCTACTCCTGGTACACCCAGTTCCTGTTCCCCAAGCAGGCCATCGCCACCTTCGAGCGCTATGTGCTGCTCCAGGGGGCGCCGGCCGGGGCCGAGCGGGAATTCAAGGCCAAGTACCTGCGGCTGCTCAAGGTGGCGGCCCTCCACGACGGGCGTCGGCGGCTGCTGCTCAAGAACCCGGTCAACACCGCTCGCATCCCACTGCTGCTCGAGCTCTTCCCCAGGGCCAAGTTCGTGTTCATACACCGGTCGCCGTACGAGGTCTTCCCGTCGACGGTGAACCTCCACCGCAAGATCCTGGAACTGACCGCACTGCAGCGCTTCGACGAGGACGACATCGAACAGAACGTGGTCGGCATGTACCGGCGGGTCATCGATCGTTACCTGAGCGACGCAGCCGGTATTCCCGAGGGGCAGCTGGTCGAGGTCGGCTACCAGGATCTGATCGACGACCCGATGGGGACACTGGCCCACATCTACGATCGGGTCGGACTCGGACCCTTCGACGGGGTGCGGCCGGACGTGCAGGCCTACCTCGATTCGATCAGCGACTACCGGAGGAACTCCTTCGAGGCGCTCAGCGACCGCCGGGTCGAGCTCATCAACCGGGAGTGGCGCATCGGGTTCGACGCATTCGGTTACGATCCGCAGCCGGTCGACCATCAGGTGGTGGCGGCAACGGCCGCCGGCTGAAGAGCCGCCACAAGGAAACGAACAGCCCGATCTCGCCGCCACACCCCTCAGTGGACGACGAGGTCAGGCGAATCCGGGCTTCGGCGCACCGTTGCGGGGCCGAGCCGAGATGACCGGCTAGACGGTCGGTGCCATCAGCTCCGACCAGGCGCCGTAGCCGCCGATGATGTCGGAGACATCCTCGAAGCCGGCCTGGCGCAGCACGCTGGCCCCGACCGATGAGCGGTAGCCCCCGGCACAGAACACCACCGTCGGGCGGGCAGGATCGAGCTCGTCGATTCGGCCCGGCAGCTGCCCGACCGGGAGCTCGATGGCTCCGTCGATGGTGCCGAGTGCGATCTCGCCCGGGTTGCGGATGTCGACCAGCTGCAAGCCCTCGATGCTGTCCTTGCGTTCTTCGTACTCGACAGCGGTGAGCCGGGAGGCCCGCCGAACCCGCCCGGGCGAGGCCGCCATGACCGCCAGCGGGTGCTGGAGGTACCCGACCACCCGATCGAAGCCGATCCTGGCCAACCGGTTCTTGGCTTCGAGCTCGAACCCTTCGTCGACCACCAACACGATGTCGACGTCGCTCGGCACAACCGAACCGGCGAATTCCGCATACCGGCCGTTGAGGCCGACGTTGACCGAGCCTGCCAGGTGCCCGGCGGCGAACGTCTCGGGGTCTCGACCGTCCACGATCATGGCCCCGCCTGCAACCAGGCGATCGAAGGTCTCGACGTCGAGCGCTTCGGGCATCGCCGTCTCGTCGAGCAGCTGACGATCCTGGCGGTTGAGCACCGCGTCGTACAGGAAGTACTCCGGTGCCGGGGGCTGACCCTCGGTCACCAGTTCGATGAAGGTCGCCTTGTCCGGCGCCAGCAGTGCGTAGTTCACGTTGCGCTGCTCGCCCATCGTCGACCAGGTCTCGGTCGACAGGTTCTTGCCACATGCCGAGCCGGCACCGTGAGCGGGGTAGACCCTGGTCTCGTCCGGCAGCGTCAGAAGCTTGCCGTGCAGGCTGTCGTAGAGCTGGTCTGCCAGTTCGTCGCGGGTGAACCCGATCGACGCCAGCAGGTCCGGCCGACCGACATCGCCGATGAACAGCGTGTCACCGGTCAACACTCCGTAGGGGATCTCGTCGCCGGCGTGCTCGTAGACGACGATGCTGAGCGACTCCGGTGTGTGACCTGGGGTGTGGCGGAACTCAAGTTCCACCTCACCGAGGGAGTACCGCTCTCCGTCCTCGAGTGCCCGGGTCGCGAACTCGGGCTTGGCCACCGAGGAGAAACCGATCTCGGCACCGGTGGCCGCCGCCAGTTCCAGGTGGCCGGACAGGAAGTCGGCGTGGAAATGGGTTTCGATCACCAATTCGATGGTGAACCCGTCGGCTTCGGCGTCGCGGACGTATTCGTCGACGTCGCGGCGAGGGTCGACCACGACGGCTCGGCCGGTGCTCTCGTCGCCGATGAGGTACGAGGCCTGCGAGAGGCAGTCGAGGTAGTACTGCGTGAACTTCATGGCGTATCCTTCCCGATCTCCATGACCGAATGTACGTACATTATAGCCGCTATCCGCTCCACGGTCAAGCGGCTCCGGTATGGGCCGGCGACGGCGTGATCTCGGCGTTCAGCTCGGCCAGGACACCGGCGATGTTGCAGCGGTCGGTCCGGTTGTACGGCAGCCGACCCAATACCGAGGCCATGGCACAGGTGTTCGACACCGCGGAGTAGGTCAGGCCGGCGGCAACCGCTCCGGCGACCCATTTCGCCCCCGGTAACACGACGCTGGCCGCGATCCCGGCCAGGGCTATCGACCCTGCAGCCAGGCGAACCTGGCGGTCCATGGCCCAGCGCGGGTCGGCTTGGCGGACGACCTCTCCCCCCGAGGTCTGCCATGCCGTCATGCCGCCATCGAGGATGTGGAGCGTTTCCTTGCCTGCCGCAGTCAGCTTGGAGTGGGCCTGGGACGCCCGCCCACCGGACTGGCAGACCAACACCACCGGGTGCTCGACGTCCGCCAGATCCCGCACGTGTTCCCCGAGGGTGTCCAGCGGCACGTTGTAGGACCCCGGGATGTGCACGGTCTCGAATTCGCCGCCGGTCCGAACGTCGAGGATGCGAATGCCGGGGTCGGCAATGCGCAGCTGTTGGAGCTGGGCGGCATCGATGAGGTCGGCGTCGAGCGATGATGGTGAAGTGGTGGTCATGGTGCCTCCGATGAGATGGTGGTTGCTGCCGGCCGGCGAACGGCCGGCCTTCGAAGCTCGGCGGGTCGGCCGCCGGGCTGTCGTTCGTCGATTCCCCGTTGTCGCTGATCGCCGGAGGGGTCGATCGACCCGAGTGCCGCCGCCACCGCCTCACTGGTCGACGGGTGGACCCGATCGCCGAGCCGTGTCCAGAGACCGGCCCTGCGCATGACGTCGCGAACCGGACCTTTCACGTCGCTCAGGTACAGCGTCACGCCCAGGTCCTCGACATCGGTGAACAGCTCGCCCAGCATCTCCGCCGCGGTGACGTCGAGATCATTGATCCCGGACGCATCGAGGACGAGGGCGCGAGGGCCGTCGGTGAGCGAGTCGGCATGGCCGGTGATCAGCTTCTTGACCTGCGTGGCGTTGACGAACGAGAGGGCGGCATCGACCCGGATGATCCGGACCCCGTCGACGGTGATCGCTTCGGGGAATCGCTCGACGTTGCGGTAGTTGGTCGAGCCTTCGACGTGGCCGAGCACTGCGCTGTGGGGCATCGACATCCTGGCGAAGACGACCAGCATCGAGGCCACGACGGCGGCCAGGATTCCCAGCTCGATACCAAGGACGAGGGTGGCGCCGAAGGCCACGCCCAGCCCGATGAGGTCGCTGCGCTTTACCGAAGCGATGTGGCGCATCTCGCCGATGTCGACCAGGCCGACCACCGCCATGATGATGATCGCCCCCAATGTGGCATTTGGCAGTGAGGCGAACAGTGGGGTCAGGAACGCAAGGGTCGACACGACGATGGCGGCGGTGATCAGCGAGGCCAACGGCGTCCTCGCGCCGGCCGTGTCGTTCACCGCCGTCCTGGAGAAGCCACCGGTGACCGGATACCCGCCGAACAGACCGGAGGCGACGTTGGCCGCACCGAGGCCGAACAGCTCCCGATCGGCGTTCAGTTCGTAGCGGTGGCGCCTGGCATAGACCTTTGCCACCGCGATCGACTCCATGAACCCGACGATGGTGATCACCAGCGCCGTGGTCGCCAGCTTGCCGACCAGCGATCCGTCGAAGTCGGGAAACCCGAACGCCGGCAGGGTGTCGGGGATGTCGCCAACCACCTTCACACCGCGCTGTTGGAGATCGAACACCTCGACCGCGACGATCGACCCGGCAACGACCGCCAGAGCGGCCGGCACCCTCGGAACGAGTCGCTTCAATCCGAACAGGGCCACCAGGACCACCGAGCCGAGCACCAGCGTCGCCGTGTTGGTCCCGGAGAGTCCATCGAACACCTCGAGCACCGTCTGGTAGAAGTGGTCCCGACCTTCGACCGAAATGCCGAGCAGGTGTTTGACCTGGGAGAAACCGATGATGATCGCCGCTGCGGCGGTGAACCCGACCAGCACCGAATGCGACAGGAAGTTGACCAGGAACCCGAGCCGACCGACACCGAGCACCAGGTGCACCACCCCGACCATCAGCGCCAGCAGCGCGGCGGCTCCCAGGTAGCCCGCCGTGCCCTCCTCGACCAGCGGGGCCAGGGCGGTGGCGGTCAGCAACGAGACGATGGCCACCGGGCCGACAGCCAGCTGGCGGGACGTGCCGATCAGGGCATAGATCACCAGCGGGACGGTGGCGGCGTACAGACCGACCTCGGGGGGGAGGCCGGCCAGCAGTGCGTAGGCCATGGCCTGCGGCACCAGCATCGCCCCGACGGTGAGGCCGGCGGCGAGATCGCTGCGAAAATCGTCGCCGCGGTACCTGGCGATCCAATCCGGCACGGCCGGCATGCCGGGGCGGCCGGTCTTCTCGACGTTCACTGCCATATATCCGAATATACGTACATTTACCGACGAGCGCAACCCCAACCGGATTCCTGGTCTCGAGGCCCCGGTCCGGGTATCGGGACCGGGCTCAGCAGGAGGTGCTGAGCTGGCGCATGACCCGGGTCTTGCGGGGGTCCCAGGCGTCGCGGCGATGCAATGCGCCGAGGGTGTCGAACACCACGAGATCGCCGACCTGCCACCGGTGGGCGTACACCCGCTCCGGCCGGGTCGAGTGCTGGTGCATCTCCTTCAGCAGCGCGTTGCTGTCCTCCCTGGCCATGCCGACGATCCGGCGGGTCAGACCACGGCTCACATACAGGATGTCCCGACCGGTGTCGGGATGGGTGAAGACCACCGGATGCTCGGCTTCGGGGATCGCAGGACGATCGATGCCGAGCTTCTCGTCCCGGCGACGCTTTGCCTCGAAGCCGGTGTCGAGATCGTGTTCATCGCCGTTGACACCCCGCTCGACGTACTCGGCCAGGCTGTGGTGTGCCCGCAGACCTCGCAACTCCCCCACCTTGGCCGCCGGCAGCTCGGCCAGCGCCTCGTACTGGTTGCAGAAGTAGGTGCAGGGCGCGTCCGGTGGCAGCACGACGGCATTGAGGAAGCTCTCCTTGCCCGGTCGATCGACGTAAGAGTAGTCGGCGTGCCATTCGAGCGGGCCGGCCCCGCCGGTGCCGAGCGGGATGCCGTCTTCTCCGATCGCATTGGTGACCGGCAGGATCTCCGGGCGTTCCCCGGCATCGCGGAACCACTCCGACCCCTTGATGAGGGGTCCGAACGATTCGGCGAAGCGGACCAGCTCGTCATCGGTCGGCTGGCGATGGCCCCGGAACACCAGGACGAGATGATCGGCGAGACCGGCGGAGACCCGCGCCCGCGAGTCGGCGTCGAGCGGTTCACCGGGGTCCCAACCCCGGACCAGTGCCCCGAGTGGTTCGTCGTGAAGTGGGACGATGTCGAGTTCCATGGCTGCCCCTCCTTGTGGGAACCACGCTACTCCAGCCACCGGTTTGGCTTCGAAGTGTGGCTTGGTTGCCATGACCACCACCGACGACGAGGGTCAGCGTGGCGCGGCTGGCTGTCATCGACCGGTGCCGGCCGGGGACGATTCCGAGATCGAGGATCACCGATTCGCACCTGACGGATTCCCCGCCGTGGGCCAGACTGCCTTGATGGACGTTCTCTTCGTTGCCGGCTTCTCGCCCATCGTCGCCGACCCGCCGACTGCGGTGGCGTTCTACCGTGACATGCTCGGCCTGCCGCTGGAACCGGTCTCCGGCGACTACGTTGCGGTCGACGGGTTTGCCGGGACCAAGCACCTCGGGGTCTGGCCGCTCAGCGACGCCGCCATGTCCTGTTTCGGCGAACCGGATTGGCCGACCGAGTTCCCGGTTCCCCAGGCCACGATCGAATTCGAGGTCGAAGACGTCGCCGGGGCGGCAGACGAACTGGTTGCCGGTGGCCAGATCCTGATCCATGGTGCCCGGACCGAGCCGTGGGGCCAGACGATCGCCCGGCTGCTGAGCGCCGATGGTCTGCTCATCGGAATCTGCCGGACGCCGTGGCTGCATCCCTCGGACGGGACCGACGGTCGCCCCCCGTCCTGACCGGCTCCGGCCGCCCGCCTCGAATCAGTCCACGAACGCCACCAGTGTGGCCAGCACCAGCGCCAGCCCGGTCATCACGACGGCGCCGGCACCAACCAGGCGGGTCAGGGCCAACTGAGGCACTGCGCTCGGCGGGGTCGCGAAGCCGTGGAGCTGCTCGTCGTGACGGCCGGCCCAGGCAAGCAGGAGACCGCCACCCACCGTCTGGAGCACGCCAACGAAGCCGATCGTGAAGTGCAGCGACAGGGCCGCGGTGCGGGCCAGCACGACGCCGGCCACCATCATGGCGATGGCGGTCCGCTCCCAGGCCAGCGAGGTCCGCTCGTGTTGGAGGCCACCGATGCCGGCGCCGTCGCTCGGTCCCGGAACCGCCCGCTCGTCTCCGGTCACAGACTGTCGATCACGAACAGCAGCGCCGCCACCAGCGCCACGAAGGCGGTACCGATGGCCATCATCTGGGGCAGCTTGGACGGTGGCAGCGGTTCGTTGGTTCGCATCGCCGTCTCGTTGAGAGCCCACCGTCGATAGGACGTCGCGGCGGTGGCGAAGCTCAGGGCCAGGAGGACGATACCGAGGGCTTCGGAGCCGTAGAAGTTGGGGAGCAGGCTGATGGCGCCGAGACCGCCGGCGGCCAGGGCCAGAGACGTACGGACCCAGGCCAGGAAGGTTCGCTCGTTGGCCAGGGTGAATCGATAGTCCGGCTCCTGGCCGAAACGGCGGGGATCGGGAGGCAGGAAATGGTGCACCGGAGCGCCCGCCGATATTGCGGCGCTTCCCGTTCCCCATCGTCACCGCGGCCCTCGGCAACCGGTCTCGGCGACAGCGCAGGCGCAGCAGGCCATCAGTCCGGCAGACGGTAGGCGGTGGCGGCCGGCTTCATGGGCCTGGCGTACCACAGCGGCCTACGGAGAGCGTGTTCCTTGGTGCTCGGATCGCTGGTGCCGGCCGGGCGGGTCTTCGTCAGCCAGTCGAGGTAGGCCTCCCGCGACTTGTCGGTGTCGACCACGACGTCACCGTAGACGTCGCCGGCCTCGGCCGGGGTGACGTGGACCCGCTGGTGCCAGCACTGCATCCCGGAGACCGGGTCGGGCTGAACCGGGAAGGTGGCGTTCTGGTGGACCCCGGTGTCGGTCCACCAGATGCGGTTGGTGTCGGGGTCTGGCGAGTCGTACGGCTGGTTGCCGTGTTCCCGCTCCAACTTCCAGCGGCTGCCACCGTTGCCGGTCGGGGTGCTCGTGATCTTGGCCTTGCCCGCCGCCCAGTTCCGGGCCTCGCCCTCTTCCAGGCGCCAGCGGCCCATGTGGTGCGACGCCGCGACCACGCCGGGGCGGATGCCTTCGGTTCGCCACGCACTGATCACGAAGTGACCGATGCGGGTCGTGATCCGGACCAGCCCGTTCTCCTCGATGCCGAGCTTCTCGGCATCGGAGGGATGAATCCACAGCGGGTGACGGTGGCTTATCTCGTTCAGCCACTTCGAGTTGGCGCTGCGGGTGTGAATGAGCGTCGGGATGCGGAAGGTCGGCAACAGGATCCGCTCGGTCCCGGCGAGATCCAGGTCCTCCCAGTGGACGTGGGACGGGATCCACTTCGGCGTCGCCACATCCTTCCAACCCCAATCGGCCAGGGTGGTCGAGTACAGCTCCAGCTTCTTCGACGGTGTTGGGAACCCCTCCCGTGCCTCGCCGCCGACCTCGACCGCCGGTGAGCCGTCCCCGAGCGGGGCCAGGGCCACGTCGGCCAGATCGTCGAGATCGCCGGACCAGGTGGCGGCGGTGCCGGGCTTGCGGTAGACCCCGTCGGTGTCCTTGGTTGCACCGTCGAGCTCCGCCGGGTCGACCACCCGTTCGTAGGGTTCGTAGGGATCGCCGGGCACGGCGAACGCCGATCGGTCCCGCATGAACTCCAGCGGTTCCTGGCCGGCGGCGGCCGCCGCCTCGGCCAGCCCCGGCACCTTCTCCTCGAACATCTTGCCGTAGTACTCATCCACGGTCAGCGGCTTGCCGGGGTGCAGTTCGCTCTCGAACCACTTGCGAATACCCATCGAGCCGTCGGGGTCGATCTTCCACGACAGGTCGATCCAGAACTCGTTCTCCTCCCACACCTCGCCCGGGTTGTACTGATGGCTGCGGGCGTCGGGGCCGAGCTTGCCGTCGCCACCGGCCTGGCGGGCCTTGATCTCGGCGTAGCGGCGGAACACCGACTGGCGGAACGACACCCACCGCCCGGCGTGGGTCTCATAGGACGTGATGTCGTGCCGTTCGGCCGACACCCCCATCGGCAGCACATAGTCGGCGAACCACGACGTCTCGCTCCATGTCGGGGTCAGGGCAACATGGCAGTGGACCTTCGACTCGTCCTTCAGCGCCTCCATCCAGGTGAACCCGTCGGGGTTGGTCCAGATCGGGTTGTAGACCCGACTGAAGTAGACGTCGAGCTTGCCCCGTCCCTCCTTGAGGAAGTGGGGCAGCAGGATCGACATCTCGTGGTAGGCCAGCGGATACTCCTTGGGCCACTCCAGCTCGTTCCACTTGTTCATGCCCGGGGCCCCGATCGGGTCCGCCGGCTTGAACTTGTTCATGCCGTTGCCTGCGGTGCCGCCCCTGGTCGCCACCGATCCGGTCAGCACGTTCAGGAAGAACAGGCAGCGGGCCACCTGCCAGCCGCCGAGGTTGCCTGCCCCGGCCGCCCGCCAGTTGTGGGAGGCGAACCTGGTTGGATGCTCTCCGATGACGGCAGCGATCTCCCGTATGGTCTCGGCGTCGACCCCGGTCTTCTGCTCGGCCGCCTCCGGGGTGTACTCGGCGTATTCGTCGAGCATGGCGCCCCGAACAGAGGCCCAGTCGACCGGGAGGTCTGGCCGGGTCTGACGGAGGTAGGTCTCCCAGTTGGTCCACCGCTCGACGAACGATGCGTTCCAGGTTTCGGACTCGATCAGCAGCCTGGCGATGGCCAGGAGCAGGAACGGTTCGGTGCCGGGCCAGGTCGGCAACCAGAAATCGGCCTTCGCCCCGGTGTTCGACAGTCGGGGGTCGACGCAGATGATCTTGGCCCCCTTGGCCTGGGCCTCCATGATCCGCTGGGCGTGGGGGTTGAAGTAGTGCCCGGCCTCGAGGTGGGCCGAGATCAGGAAGATCACCTCGGCGTTCGCGAAAGTCCGAAGACGGCCGATCGTGGCCCATCCACGACTGGTAGCCGATCCTGGCGTTCGACGAGCAGATGTTGGTGTGGCTGTTGTGACCGTCGACCCCCCAGGCCTTGAGCACCCGCTCGGTGTAGCCCTCCTCGCCCGGTCGGCCGACGTGCCACATGATCTCGTTGTGGCGGTCCTCCTCGATGGCGGTCCTGATGCGGGCTCCGACCTCTTCGAGGGCCTGGTCCCAGCTGATGCGCTCCCATTGTCCCGAGCCCCGCTCCCCCACTCGTTTGAGGGGGTACATGATGCGCTCGGTGTCGTAGACCTGGTTGAGCGTGGCCGGGCCCTTTGCGCAGTTGCGGCCCCGGCTGGCCGGGTGCTGCGGGTTGCCCTCGATCTTGACGATCTCGTCTGTGTCCTGGTCGAAGTAGGCAACGAGACCACAGCCGGCCTCGCAGTTGAAGCAGGTGGTCGGCACCATCGTGTATTTGCGTTCGACCTTGTCCGGCCAGGCCTTGGCGTCGAGCTCTCGCCAGTCGTGCCATTTCTCGAACGGCGGGTACTTGGACAGTTCTGTCACTGGGGACGTCTTTCTTGCTGAGGGGGTCAGGAGAGCGGCACGGACTGGCCGGCCCGGATGAAGGAGTCCTCGTAGGCGAACATGCCGACCAGGGCCGACAGGCCGGCCAAAGCAACCAGGATCGGGTTGTCGATGTCGAAGGCGAGGGCGGCGATCACCAGCAGGGCGGGGACCACCAGTCCCAGCACCACGCCGCCCCACCAGAACTGGTCGGAGTACTTGCCCTTGGTCATGGCCTCCACGGCCAGCTCGACGTGGCGGCTGCCGTGGGCCGAGAGCTCGATGGCGATCAGCGCCGCGGTGGCCCCGACGCCGGCCAGGAGGACCCAGCGAACGGCGTCGACCTCGGGGATGGTCATGAACAGATCGAGGATGGCGTACACCGACCCGCCGGCGGTGACCGCCTGGGCCAGCAGCACCGGCAACAGCAGCGGCGTCTGCCACAGGTCCCGACCTTCGCACTGGGCGAACAGGTAGGCGGTGTAGCCGGCGGTCCCGGCCGCGCCGAGCACCGCCGGAATGGCCAGGATCTTCAACAGCCCGCCTGCGTCGGCGACGCCGGCGAGGAACCACAGGCCGCACACCGCGGCGAAGGCCATCAGCACGTAGGCCCCCTTCACCAGCCACGACGACCAGTTGCCCTTGGTGAGCAGATAGTGGAACCGGCCCGGCTGTTTCAGGTCGGCGATCAGCAGCACCCCGGTCAGGGCCAGGAACACCCCGGCCACCATCGGCGGGACCACCCCGACCGCGGCCTGCTCGTCGCTGTGGCCCATCAGCACCATCAGGGCCGCCACCAGCATCACCCCGGCGGCGATGGCCTTGGTGACCAGATAGCCCGAGACCTTCTCCTTCCACGTCATCTGATGGGACGTGGTGTAGGCGGTCCTGGCCACCACCCCGAGCTCGTCTGTCGGTTTGTGGCCCGGCTCGACGGGCACCGTCGGGTGCCGGGGTCCCGAGCCGCCGTGCTCGTTGCCCCGCAGGGTGTCGGCCCAGATCATCCCGTCGTTGGCGATGGCGGTCCTGGTCGGATCGAGCGAGGCCTGATCGGCGCCCCGGTAGTAGACCTTCGGTTTGGTGTTCTGCTCCGGGGCCCGGACCGCGACGTCGTCGCGGGCGATGATCCTGCTGATCTCGCTGGTCGGGTCGTCGAGGTCGCCGATGATGATGGCCTCGGTCGGGCAGACGATCTGACACGACGGCTCGAGCCCCACCTCGAGGCGGTGGTTGCACATGTTGCACTTGTGAGCGGTGTTGGTCTCGGGATTGATGTACAGCGCGTCGTAGGGGCAGGCGTTCATGCAGGACTTGCAGCCGATGCAGTCGTCGTCCTGGAAATCGACGACGCCGTTGTCGGCCCGGAACAGTGCCGAGGTGGGGCAGATGGTCATACACGGCGCATCGTCGCACTGGTTGCACCGCATCACGTTGAACTTGCGGGCCACGTCGGGGAAGGTGCCGGTCTCTATGTACTTGACCCAGGTTCGGTTGACCCCCAGCGGCACGTCGTGCTCACTCTTGCAGGCCACCGTGCAGGCGTGACAACCGATGCAACTGTCGCTGTCCAACAAAAAACCGAGCCGTGTCAAGACAACTCCTCCGGTACATCACGAATCCACTGAAGGAAATGTACGGTCTTTCGGTCAGACGGTCAAGCGATGTTGGGCGCGATCAACGGGCGCTCGGCCGCAGCGCGGTGGCCGAACCGGCCGACCAGTCGGTGACGAACCGGTAGCGGTCACCCCGGATGATGGTGGTCCGCCACTCGATCGGCACCTCGTCCCGCAGTCCGAGACGCTCCAGATAGAACGCGGCCTCGGTCTTCTTGAGTCCGAGCCTGGCCCTGTCGGCCGCGGCCGGGATGGTCGGGGTCAACCGCTCCCAGCCCTGGGTCGGCACCGGGGCACCGATGCGGCGGAGCTCGTCGTAGAGGGCGGTATGGGACCAGTCGACATCGAGCAACGGCTCGGCGATGGTTCGGGGCAGCCAGGCCCGGTCGATGGCCAGCGGCGCGCCGCCGGCCAGCCGAAGTCGACTCAGCAGCACCAGGTCGGCGCCTTCGGCCAGACCGAGCTGGGTGGCGGCGGCCAGGTCCTGCACGATCGCCAGTTCCAGGACCTCGCTGGTCTGCTCGACGCCGCTGGACTCGATGGTCTGGAACAGGCTGTACAAGGTGCCGAGCGACTGCTCGAACTCGGCCCGGTTGACCACCGTGCCCCGGCCCCGCTCCCGCTTCAACAGACCGGACTTGTTGAGGTGGCGGATGGCCTCCCGAACCGTGTGACGACTGACCTGGTAGGACTCGGTCAACTCCAGATCGGTGGGGAAGATGCCGTCATCGAACTCACCGGCGTCGAGTCGGCGCATGAGCTCGGATTCCAGCTGAGCCCACAGCGGCATCGGGCTCGTTCGGTCAAGCGGATTCATCGACATCCCATCATTGCATCGGCCCCGGCGACGGCTTCTCCGCTGGACCGGGACGGTCTGAATACATCCGTACAATAGTTCATCTCGGGCCACAAGCTACGTAACGCGTACATTCGGCTGAGCAGAGGTCCAGCCTTATGTCGGCGGGAGATCGGAGATCGGGAGACGCCAGGGTCGGCCAGAAAGATACGCTTATCCGTACAAAGAGGCTAGGATCGTTGACATGCCTGCCAGTCGCTCCTTCGCACCGTCGAAACTCCTCCTGGTGCCGGCCCTGGCCGCGGTGCTCGGCCTCGTCGCCGCCTGCGGAGGTGGCACGACCACCGACGCCGACGAAGGGGTCGCTCCCGTCCAAGCCGCGGACCCCGGGAACGGTTCCGAGGCCGATGCGGGTCGGCAGAGCCGGGCCGGTGTCCGGCTGGTGTCACCGAGCGAAGGGGCGGCCATCCAGGCCGAATCGCCGCAGGACCTGGTGATCCTCGACGTGCGAACCCCCGAGGAATTCGGCCAGGGCCATCTCCAGGGCGCGGTCGTGCTCGACTTCTACGAGCCGGACTTCGAAGACCTGTTGGGCCAACTCGATCCGGACGTGCCATACCTGCTGTACTGCCAGTCCGGGAACCGCAGCGGCCAGACCGCGGCCATCATGGATCGGCTCGGCTTCTCCGATGTTGCGGCCGTCGATGGCGGCATCGTGGCCTGGGAGGCCGACGGACTCCCGGTGGTCGACCGATGAGCGACCAGCCCGAGGCATCGGCCAAGGAACGGTGGAACGCCCGCTACGGAGCCACCGATGAGTACGTGTACGGCGTGGAGCCGAACGACTTCCTGCGCCGGTCGATCGAGGGCATCCCGGTAGGCGATGTGCTGTGCCTGGCCGATGGCGAGGGTCGCAACGGCACCTACCTGGCGTCGCTTGGTCACCAGGTGACGTCGGTCGACCTCACGGAGAACGGAATGGCAAAAGCGGCCCGCCTTGCGGCCGAACGGGGTGTCGAGCTGACGACCATCGTGGCCGACCTCGCCGAGTTCGATCTCGGCCGCGCCCGCTGGGACGTGATCGTGTCGATCTTCGCCCACACCCCGCCGCCGATCCGGGCCAAGGTCCACGCCGCCATCGCCGGGGCCCTGCGACCGGGTGGCCGGCTCATCCTCGAGGCCTACACACCGGATCAGATCGGCCGGGGAACCGGCGGCCCACCCGACCCGGAACTGACCATGACCCTGGACGGCCTGAGGCGCGAGCTGATCGGCATGACGATCGGGAGCGGACGGGAGATCGTCCGCCCGGTGATCGAGGGGCCGGGCCACACCGGCGATGGATCGGTTGTGCAGGTGATCGCCACTCCCGACCGCGACGCCGGGCAACGAGCCCATCGATGAGCGGGAGCGGATCCCGCCCGCTGATCGGCCGCCCGGCGCCGGACATCTCGCTGATCGACGATTCGGGACGACCGTGGCGGTTGCGGGACCGGCGGGGCCGCTCCGTGGTGCTGATCTTCCACCGTCACATCCATTGACTGCCCTGTGCGGCACATGCGGTTGCGGTCAGCGACCGGTTGAGCGAGTTGGGACCCGACACCGAGGTAGCCCTGGTCACCTTCACCCAACCGACGAACCTGGTGGACTACCGGGCCAGGAACCACCTTCCGTTCCCCACCCTGATCGACGCCGACCGCAGCGCCTACCGGGCCTTCGGGCTCCGGCGGGGCAGCATCGGTCGGGTCTACGGCCTGCAGACCGCCCGCCGCTATCTGGAGATCGTACGATCGGGCGGGTTGTCCGGCGGTGGTGGGTTGGCCAAGGCGGCGAGAGCACTCCGCCCCAACGAGGACCCGCTGCAACTCGGGGGTGACTTCGTCATCGACGCCGAAGGCGTGCTGGCCTACGGCTTCTGGGGTCGGGGCCCCGACGACCGGCCGAGCGTCGATGAGCTCATCGACGCCGTGGCCGCTCTCGACGCCCGTTGATCCACGGGGGGGACCCCACCGCAGCCGACGAGGTTCGCCAGGAACCCGAGGGGTTCCGGCGAACCTCGCTGAGCAACGCCTCCGGCGGTGCGACTCACTCGCCGGTCAAGTGCTCCAGCCGGGGCTTCACCTCGGTGCCGAGCAACTCCATCGACCGTCGCCAGTGCTCGGGGTTGTCGGCGTAGTCGAAGCCGAACAGCAGCAGGTAGCCGAAGCCGCCGACGTCGGCGTAGATCTTCTCGATCTTCTCCACCACCGTGTCGACCGACCCGATGATCCAGTTGTGCTCGGCCTGGTACTCGGGGCTGAGGTCTTCGTCGGCGTGGCTGGGGTCGGCCTTGATGAACTCGTTGAAGCCGAAGGCGCCAAGCAGCGGCAGCCAGTACTCGTTGGTCATCCGGCCCATCATGCCGTTGACCGTCTTGTCGTAGGCCTCCTCGTCGGTGTCGGCGACGAAGACCTCGCGAACCATGCGCCACTCGCTGCGGGACACCTCGTGACCACCCCGCTTGGCACCGGCCTCATAGGAGTCCCAGTGGCCCTTGACGTAGGTCGGGTTGAGGTTGAGGCTCATCGGCAGCCAGCCGTTCTCCCCTGCCAGTTCCAGGGTCGGCGACGGCGACGACAGGCCGGCAACACCGATCGGCGGATGGGGCTTCTGCACCGGCAGGACGTGTTGCACCAGATCGAGCTCCGGCATGCCGTTCGGCACGCTGGCGTTCCAGTACTTGCCCTCGTGCTTCCAGCCCGGCTCCTCTGACCACATGTGCATGATGATGTCGATGGCCTCGGCGGTCATCTCGCGGTTCTCACCGCCGAAGCCGTCGATGCCGAACATCTCCCAGTCGCTCGGGAGACCGCTGGCGGCGATGCCGAAGTTGAGCCTGCCATCCGACAGGTGATCCATCAGGGCCACCCGGTTCGCCAGTGCCGCCGGGTGGTAATAGGGCAGCAGGAAACCGCCGGGACCGATCCTGATGTTCTTGGTGGCCCGGAGTCCGGCCATCACCAGCAGGTCGGGGGCGGGATGGGGCTCCCACTTGGCGGCGTAGTGCTCGCCGATCCAGGCTTCGCTGAAGCCGTACTCATCCCCCCAGATGAGCGTCTGGAGGTCGAACTCCCAGCCCTCCTTCAAATCCCGCTCCGGTGGGTGGCTTGGCATGGAAAACATCCCGAGCTTCATTCGTTGATCCCCTTGGTGGCTTGTCGTGTTCAGGCGCACTGTGCGTCCGCTGGATCACCAGTTTCGCGTTCCGACCACCATCTCCACAAAAGGCGGCTTCAGGAGGTGCGCCGGGCGGCACGCCGACCAGCGACGGAACCCACCTGCTGAGGTCGTCAGGAACCGGTGAAGCTGAAGACCACCGAGCGTCCGGAGCTGACGCCGGTGGCGGTCACCTCCCAGGTGGTTCCCGCCTTGTCCGGGGCGCAGACCCAGCGGATCGAGAGGGCACCGTCGGCATCGGCCGTCCCCGGTGCGATATCGGTGGCCTGGGGCGAGGTGAACGTCACCTGCTCTCCCGGCTCGGCGCCGGTCAGACCACCGAAGATCCGAGCCTCGCCGTTGCAGGCGAAGGGGTCTTCGACCAGGTTGACCCTCAACGCCGTGGCGGCCGACGTCGGGGTCGTTGGCTCGGTGGCCCCGGCGAAGATGAACGTGGCCGACTTGCCGGATGTGGTGCCGGTGGCGGTGAGCTCCCAGGTGGTGCCGGCCTGCTCCGGTTCGCAGTTCCAGCGGATCGGCAACACCCCGTTTGCGTCGGCGGTGCCCGATGACAACCCGGGCGACTGGGGTGAGGAGAACGCCACCTCCTCGTTTGGGGAGGCCCCGCTCAGTTCGGCGAATTGCCGGGTACCGCCGTCGCAGATGAACGGTTCCTCGATGATCTCGACCTGGAGCTTCGTCGGATCGGGGACGGTGGTCGGCGTCGTCGTCGGGGTGGTCACCGAGCTGGACGTCGCATCCCCGGGCGCCGTGGTCTCGGTCGAGGTGTCAGAGCCGCCGGCCACATCGTCATCGCCGCCCCGAAGCACCGAGAACGCAGCGAGGCCAAGGGCGATCACCGCCACCGCCAACAGCGCCAGCAGGAACAGAAGGATGAGCCCGGTCCGGCGGCTCTTCACCACCTCGACCTCTTGCATGTTGGTGGCCCACTCATTGGCCTGAGGAGCCAGAATCTGTGGCTTCGAGGCACCGGCGATGTAGGGGTCGGCGATGTAGGGATCGGCCGGCGGCCGGCCCATATCGAAGCCGCCCCGAGAATCGAACGGCGGATCGGCGTCCCCCACCGGTTGGGTGGCCCCGGGGTCACCGACGTAGCCGTCGACACCGGGCGGACGGCGGGGCGGAAGCGATGGCCTGGGGCCCGCCTGGGTTTCGTCGCCTGTCGCCATTGCCGCACCTGCTTTACGTTCGGTGGCCGGGTCTTGGAGCTCCCGCCGGCCATTCAGTCGTGGCGGGATCCGCGCTGCCCGCAAGCCGTTTGTCGCGGGTCTGTTTCGTCCCGCTGTCGATTTTACGTCGATTGAGCTGGCCTCAACCCGTACCGAAGCAACAAACTAGCCCAAGGTGATCGCATCCTGGCTCCGGGGCCGCATCGGGACCATGGATGCTCGACAACGTCATCGAGGAGCATGTGATGGTCAAGTTCTGCTGGTTCAACCTGATGCCATGGCCGGACCTACCAGACGACTTCCGGGAAACGAACCGCTCGGTCTGGGTCGACATCGATTCCAAGTTGTTCGATCCTGTCAGGGCCAACGAGGTCTACCACACCTATATGGACCAGCTGGAGTTCGCAGACGAGCTGGGATTCGACGGGATCGGGGTCAACGAGCACCATCAGAACGGCTACGGGATCATGCCCTCCCCCAACATCATCGCCGCCGGCCTGGCTCGGCGGACCTCCCAGGCCGCGCTGTGTGTGATCGGCAACTCGATTGCGCTGTACAACCCGCCGCTGCGGGTGGCCGAGGAGTTCGCCATGCTCGACGTGATCTCCGGCGGCCGCCTGGTGGCCGGCTTCCCCGTCGGCACCTCGATGGACACGAACTACTGCTACGGCCAGATCCCGGCTCTGACCAGGGACAAGTACGCCGAGGCCCACGAACTGATCATGCGGGCCTGGGCCGAGGACGAACCGTTCGCCTTCGACGGCAAGTACAATCAACTCCGCTACGTGAACTGCTGGCCCAAGCCGATCCAGAAACCACGACCGCCGGTCTACATCCCCGGTGGGGGCTCGCTGGAGACGTGGGATTTCTGCCTCGACAACGACTACAACTACTCCTACCTGTCGTTCAACGGCTACAAGGCCGGACAGAAGCTGATGGACGGCTACTGGAACCGGGTCGCCGAGCGGAACAAGGACGAGTCGCCGGGGCGGGCCGCCTTCGCCCAGATCTTCTGCGTTGCCGACAACGACGCCGAGGCCGAGAAGCTGTACGCCGAGCACATCCTCTACTTCTTCAACCGGTGCCTGCACGTCCACCCTGGTTTCGCCGACGCCCCCGGTTACCGGACGATCAAGACGATCAAGGCCGGTGTGCTCAGCCAGGTCCGGCGGGAGAACCAGAAGCTGTTCTCCAACCTGACCTGGAAGGATCTGGTGGAGGGGGGCTTCATCATCGCCGGCGGCCCGGACACGGTTCGGGAGCAGACCGAGGACATGATCAAGCGCCTCCGGCTCGGCACCGTGTTCTCGCTGCTGCACATGGGCAACATGCCAGACGACAAGACCCGGTACTCTTCCCAGCTGTTCGCCGAGAAGGTGATGCCGCAGCTGCGGAACTTCTGGCCCGAACTCGATGGCGACGATCGGTGGTGGCCAAAGGCCCTGCCTGGCCGGGTCCGACCGGAGGAGACGATGGTCGACGCCCGCCGTCCGGCAATGAAACCGTCGACCGATCCGGTGACACACGACGAGACCGGGGCCTGATCGGTGGCCGAGCTCACGACCACGACCATCTCGACCGCCGGCGGCGTCGAGATCGAGGTCCGCCACGGCGGATCGGGGCCGGCGCTGGTGTGGTTCCACGGGCTGGTCGGTCTGGCCCACCGGGAACCGGCGCTCGAGGCATTGGCCGACTCGTTCGCCGTGCACGCCCCGGTGTGGCCTGGCTACGGCGACGTGCTGAACGAGAGCTCGGTGGAGGACATGCTCGACTTCGCACTGCTCGGTTGGGACATCGTCGATGCACTCGCGCTCGACAAACCCCATGTGATCGGCCACAGCTTCGGGGCGATGATCGCGGCCGAGATGGCCTGCGTGGCCCGTCACGATCTGACAACCCTCACGCTGGTCACCCCGTTCGGATTGTGGCTCGACGAGCACCCGATCACCGACCCGTTCGCCCAACTGCCGTTCCAATTGACCGAGTTGCTGTTCACCGACCCGACGAATGCATCGACGCTGGTGGCACCGGGGGTGGATCTGGAGTCGGACGAGGGCCTGGCCGAATTCATGGTGTCCAACAGCAGGAGGCTCGGCACCGCGGGCAAGATCATGTTCCCCATCCCGAACCGGCGGCTCTCCAAGCGGCTCTATCGGATCTCGGTGCCGACCAGGATCATCATGGCCGCCGGTGACCGGCTGATCACCCGCCCGTACGCCGACGCCTGGCGTGAGCGGATCGACGGCTCGGAGGTCGTGACGATCGACGGGGCGGGCCACATGGTCAATCTCGAACAACCCGACCGGCTGGCGTCGGCGGTCACCGCCTTCCTCGGAAGCCAGACGTCGACCGGGGCCGGCACCGTTCGCTAGTGCCTTGGCCAGGCGACGGCCGGGCTTCTGCTCAGCCAGGCGACGGCCGGGGTATGACCGGGGCGGAGCGGCCGATCAACCCTCGACGTCTTCGGGGCGGTAGGTTCGACCATGGTGGAGCCGACGATCGACGAGCGATACCGGGGCCCGTGGCCGGCGGTGAACGACCTGATCGCCGTCGAGTTCGATCGGTACCTGGCCGACGCCGAGCGCCCGGAGCTGCGATCGGCGACAACCGGTTGTGCGCCGTGGACCGGCGACGAGTTGACGGCCCACATCGTGGAGACCTTCGGTCGGTTCAGCGCCATGCTCACCCGGGCCCGAGCCGGCGACTTCACCCCACCGTTCGAACGGGACGGGCTCTCGGCCGAGAATCATCGGGCGGTGGTCGACTTCGACCGCGACCCGGTGGCAGCCCTGCGGCCGGCGGTGGAAGGATTCTGCAGCGCCGCAACCGACCCCGAGGAACCGATGGCCCACCAGTTCGGGCCGATCCCGGTCGGGCTCCAAGCGGCGTTCGGGCTGGCCGAACTGGCGCTGCATCACCTGGACCTGGTTGCGCCCTCCGGCGAGGTCTACCGACCGGATGACGACCTGGTGGCGGTCCGGATCGCCGCCTCCTACGAGCCGGTGCTGGCGACCGGCGGTCTCCTCGACGCCACCGATCCGTGGGCCGCCCTGCTCGACGCAACCGGCCGGAGGCCGACACCATGACCGACCCGCTCCACTGGGAGAGACTCGGATCCCGTTACGGGGAGAGCCTGATCCTGTTCGAGGCCCGTTTCGACAGCCTCCGCCATCCCACCTCGGGCCGGCTGTTCGAACGGCTGGTGCTGGAATCGGTCGACTGGGTCAACTGCGTTGCCATAGACCGCCAGGGCCGCCACGTCATGGTCCGCCAGTTCCGCTTCGGGGCCGGGGCCACGACCCTGGAAACCCCAGGAGGCATGGTCGACGACGGTGAGGACTCCGAAGCCGCCATCCGCCGTGAGTTGGAAGAGGAGACCGGCTATCGCGGCGGCCGCTGGCGCTATCTCGGTGCGGTGCAACCGAATCCGGCGATCCACGACCATCTCTGTCATCACTGGTTGGCGGTCGGGGTGGAACCAACCGGGCGTATCGACCCCGGCCCCGGCGAGCACATCGCGGTGGAGCTGTTGACAGACGACCAGGTGGCGGCAGCGGCCCGCAGCGGTGAGATCCGCCACGCACTGGCACTGTCGGCCATCGCTCGAGTGCTCGACATCTGGGAGCCGCTCCGGCCGAGTTGACCCCCGCAGTGCGGATGGCGTGGCACCGGCCGGCCCCCACGATTCGCCGCCGGGAGCAGTAGGTTGCCTCGATGCGGTGTCTGGTCGTCCATGCCCATCCCGACCCCGACTCGTACAGCACCGCGATCCGGGAGCGGGCGGTGGCGGCGCTGTCGGCAGCCGGCCATGCGGTCGAGGTCATCGACCTGTACCGGGAGCGCTACGACCCGTGCCTCAGCGAGCAGGAGCACGTCGACTACGACTCGGTCGGGCTCGACCACCCCGACCCCGTGGTGGCCCGCCATATCGAGCAACTGGGCCGGGCCGAGATGCTGGTCTTCGTCTATCCGACCTGGTGGTCCGGCCTCCCAGCGATACTCAAGGGCTGGTTGGACCGAACCCTGCTGCCCGAGGTTGCCTTCACCCTGACCCCGGGCGATGACGGAAACGCCGTCGTCCGGCCGAACCTCGACAACATCACCCGGCTGGTCGGCATCACCACCTACGGTTCAGGACCGGCCGAGGTCAGGCTCCTCGGCGACGCCGGACGCCGCACCATCACCAGGACCGTTCGACTCGTCTGCGCACGACGCTGCCGGTCGACCTGGCTCGGGCTGCACCGCCTGGACACCGCCGAGCCGGGACGGCGAAGCGACTTCCTCGACCGGGTCGACGAGGAACTGCGAGCGATCAGGTGAGGCTGCCGGTGGTCGGACGGCGGTCACCAAACACCTTGGTGGTGATCTGCCACCCCAAACCGACCAGCCTGACCAGGGCCGCCGCGGCCAGGGTCCTGGCCGGGTTGGACCGAGCAGGCCACCCGGTCCGCATCCTCGATCTCGATGAGTTGGGATTCGACCCGGTGCTCCGGCTGGCCGAGGTTCGGGGCCATCTCGGTTCGCCGGACGAGCGACCCGATCTGGCCGAGCACTTCGAGGCGTTGCGCTGGGCCGAGCACCTGGTGCTGATCTACCCGACCTGGTTCTCGGGCCAGCCCGCCCGGTTGAAGGGCTGGTTCGATCGGGTGTGGATGAACGAGGTGGCGTTCGTGCTGCCGGACGGGGCGAACCGGATCACCGGTCGGTTGCGCAACATCCGCCATATCCACGTCGTCACCAGCCACGGCTCGACCAGGCGGGTCAACTGGATCCAGGGCAACAGCGGCAGGATCAGGGTCCACCGAACGCTGCGGGTCCTGTGCCACCGGTTGTGCCGCACCAGCTGGGTTGCGATCTACGACGTCGACAACAAACCACCGGACGAGATCGACCACTGGCTCGATCGCCTGGAACGGCGTTTCGCCGGGGGTCGCTGACCGGTCAGCCGGACAGGACCGGCCGCGGTCAGCCGCTCAGCCGGACAGCCGGTCAGGGGCCGAGGTCAGCCGGACAGCGTGACAGCCGGTCAGCCGACGGTGGCCGGTTGGCCCTCGTCTGCGGCCTTCGCCTCTTTTGCCTCCCGGCGCGCTTTGATCCGCTTCGCCACCCTGGCCGACTTCTCGATGTAGGCGATCGTTCGCACCCTGGCCTGCTCGGCCTCGGCGTCCAAGCCTTCGATGTTTGGCAGATCCCAGTATCGCAGCACGATCGGCTCCAGGATCTGCTCATAGTGGGCCACAAGATCGTAGATGCCCGCCGACGCGATGATCTTGGCATGAGCGGCGAAATCCGGGATGCCCTCGCCGGGCATGGCGAAGTTGGTGATCTGGCGCTCCATGGCCTGAACGGCCTGGCTGGGATCGATGTCCATCGCCGCTTTCGCCGCATCGCGGTAGAACAGGAAGTGGTGGTTCTCGTCCATCGCCACCCGCCGCATGATGTCGTAACCGGCCCGATCCTCGATCAGCGCACCGGTGTTTCGGTGGGAGATCCGGGTGGCCAGTTCCTGGAGGGTCACATACACCAGCCCGTCGATCGCGCTCGGTGGTTGCGGCACCTTCCCGCCGCTCATCTGCACCATCCTGGCCTCTTCGAGGGCGACCGGATCGATCGCCCTGGTGACGGTGAGGTACTCCCTGATCACGGTGGCGTGGCGACCCTCCTCGGCGGTCCAGCGCCGGACCCATTCACCCCAGGCCCCGTCTGCGCCGAACATCCGCTCGATGTCGCGGAAGTAATAGGGCAGGTTGTCCTCGGTCAGCAGGTTGACGAACAGCGCGCTGCGAACCTCGGGAGACAGATCCGATTCCTCGGGTGACCATTCGTAGTCCGGTTCGAAATCCCGCCCCCGGCTCCATGGAACCAGGGTGTGGGGATGCCATTCCTTGGTGGCTTCGAAGTGGTTCTCCAGCAGGCGTTCCGCCTCCGGCTCCAGTTCGGCGAGCAGTGCGATGTCAGCAGCGATGACCATGCCGATCAGCCTACCTACCGGTAGGTAGGCTGACAAGCGGTTGTGACCGACGTTGCCGCCGAAACCCGTGGGGGCCTCTGCCCGCCTACGCTCCCACCACCGTTCGGTCGTGGAAGTGACGGTTGCGGTTGCCAGGGCCAGGCCCTGGCCTACCGGTCGGTAGGCCAGGGCGGCGGCGGGGCGGGCCGCCGGCCGACGACCCTGACCCCGACCGGCGGCGGCGATATGCTCGGTGCCGTGTCGGAATCGAACACCCTGCAGTGGATTCCGCCGATGAAGGCCGCCATCGGGCCACCGCACGACGAGGCGGGCTGGGTCGCCGAGCTCAAGTGGGACGGCATCCGGACCCAACTGCTGACCGACGGCAACGACACGGTGTTGCGCTCGTCGTCGGGCCGGGACATCTCGGCCCAGTTCCCGGAAATGGCCGACGTCGGCCGACGGCTGGGGGCGACGGCGATCCTCGATGGCGAACTCGTCGTGTTCGACGGCGACCGGCCGTCGTTCCCCCGGGTGCTGCAACGACTCAACGTCGACCGACCGAATGCGGCCCTGGTGGAGGCCAACCCGGCGGTCTACATCGTCTTCGATCTGCTCCGGCTCGACGACAACTCCCTGATCGAGCTGCCGTATCGGACCCGGCGCCGGGTGCTCGACGACTTCCTGTCCGACGGACCAACGTGGCGGGTGCCACCCTATGTCGAAGGTGGCGCAGCGCAACTGGAGCAGCTGGCGAAGGAACGTGACCTCGAGGGCATCGTCATGAAACGGCTCGACAGCATCTACAAGCCAGGGGCGCGCTCACACGACTGGCGCAAGATCAAGATTCGTCCTCGCCAGGAGTTCGTCGTCGGCGGGTGGCTGGCGGGCCAGGGTGCGCTCGAAGATGCCATCGGCTCGCTGGTGGTCGGTGTGTGGGACGGCGGCCGACTCGTTGTCGCCGGCACCGCCGGAAGCGGCTTGACCGACGGTGAGCGGGGTCGCCTGGCAGCGCGCTTCGTCGCCCGCGACGACCCGCCCTTTCGCAAGGTTCCGCCACTGGAGAAACGGCCGACCTGGGTCGAACCGACGGTGGTGGTCGAAGTCGAGTTCGGCGACTGGCCGGCGGACGGGATGCTCCGCCACCCCGTGTACCTCGGGATCCGGGAGGACAAAGCGGCGAAAGATGTTGTCAGGGAGGTCCAACCACCGGGCCGGAGGACGTAGGGTTGCAGCGATGACCGACGGCACCACCGACGAACTGCAGGTTGCCTTTCCCGCCTCGGAGGCCTTCACCAGGATCGGGCGGGTGGCGGTGGTTGGCCTGGCCCTTCGCCTCGGCCTTGACGTTTCGACGGTGGAGCGGCTGCGAAACGCGGTGGACGCCGCGGTTGCCGCACTGCAGGGCTCGGGACGGATCATTGCCAGCGCCTCGTGGAGTCCCACCGAGCTGCAGATCGTGCTGTCCAACCCCGAGGCCGACGTCTCCGATCACCCCGCCCTCACCGAGAAGCTGTCGCAGTTGATCGGCACCGCCTCGGTGGATCGAACACAGGTGACGCTGACCATGTCGACCGATGAGGAGCGAACCGCGGCCGAGCCGGCTTCGTAGAAAGCCGGAGCTCACGGTCCAACACGGCACCGAACCCTTCCGGGCCCACCTGCTGCCTGGCTCTGTCGGCGGGATCGGCTTTCTTCGAGCCGGGTCAGCGGGTCGGCTTGCGTGCCACCAGCACCCCTTCGATGAGGTGGAATGCCGTCGACGATTGATCCCCGGAGGCCCCGAACTCCGGCCGGAGATAGGTGGCGGCAGCCTCCGGCGCATCCTTCAGCTCCGCCAACAGCTCGACGCGAACCTCGGCCGGCACGCTCATGTTCTCCACCCAATCCTGGAACCGCATTCGTTTTGCCAACGTTTCTGCGGCCACCACGGCCAGCCCGGCCTGCTCGATCATTGCCGTCCAGCGCTCGACGCTCAGCGCTTTGACGTGGCTGGGATCACGTTTGCGCTCCCAGTCGTTGACGAAGTGTTCCGCCTCGTCGTCGACCATGTTGTCGACGAGGCCGAACAGCCCACCCGGCCGCAGGACCCTGGCAACTTCACCGACGAACCGCCCCGGATCGTTGAAGTGGTGCGGGGCGATCCGACAGGTGACGGCGTCGAACGAGCAATCGTCGAACGGGAGGTTCTCTGCGTCCGCCCGCTCGAACGACACGTTGTCGCACCCTCGTTCGTCAGCCTGGGCTCTGGCGACGTCGAGCATCTCGTCGACCAGATCGGAGGCGACAACGGTGGCGACGTGGGGCGAGAAGGCGAAGGCGGTGTGGCCTGCCGCGGTGGCGATGTCGAGCAGGGCCCAGGTCGGGTCCGGTGCCATCAATTCCACCAGTCGATCCAGGCTCGCTCCCTTGGCGTGGACCGCGCTCGTTGCGTAGTTTGCGGCGTTGGCGCCGAACTGGCGGCGGACCAGGTCCTTGGTGTCCTCGCTGGCGTCGGTCATGGGAGCGATCGTAGCGAGCGGCAACTGACCGGAACCAAAAAGTGATGACCCGGCCGAAGGCTGGCGGGTAGTGCCCTTGGCCGGGTCAGATCTCGGCTGGTAGGCTCCACCAGATCATGGCCCGTCCTCCGGGCCGAGGTGACGGTGGCGCACCTACTTGCTTGCGATCCATCCTAGTGGCTTCGTGTCGCCGCGGCCAGTCCGGGGACAGCACGCAGCGAGCAGTGTCGGGGCCCTGGGCCCTCGATCGGTGGCGAGCTTCGGAAAAAAGCAGCTGATTTCAGGCGGTTTTCCGTGAATGCAGCCGGGCCCGGCCGTCTCACATCACAATATTCCAGCTGTGAAACGATTTGTTTTCGGACCGACGGCGTTTTGTATCGGCTGCTGCCCCGGGCGGTGGTTCAGCCCGAGCTGCCGAATCCCTGGGCTCCACGATCGTCTGGCGCGGGGGGAAGCTCGTCGACCTCCTGGTAGTCCACCGGCGGCGCTTCGGTCACCAGGAGCTGGGCGATCCGTCGCCCCCGCTCCACATCGAACGGTTCGTGGCCGGTGTTGTGCAGCACCACCTGGAGTTCCCCTCGGTAGCCGGAATCGATCAGGCCGGGGGCGTTCAGCACCGTCACGCCATGGTTGAGGACCAGGCCCGAGCGGGACAGCACCAGGCCGCACCAACCTTGGGGAATGGCGACGGCGAATCCGGTCGGGACGAGGACCCGGTCACCGGGGCCGACGACCGTGTCGATCCGGGACGGCAGGTCGACGGCGGCATCACCGGCCCGCATCCTGGCGGGGGCCGGGAGGTCGGGATCGAGGCGCTGCAACGGGATGGAGATCACCGCCGAGATACTACGTCGCCGCACCGCCGGAGCGGCTCACATCGGCGAGTTCTGCTCGGTCGCAGCGACGTGAGCACGACCACGAACCAGCTATGGTGGGTGACTTGCTTGCGTGGATGGATCTAGAAATGACCGGACTCGACCCGGCGCAACACGTCATCGTCGAGATCGCCACCCTGTTGACCGACGACGAGTTGAACATCGTCGAAACCGGCCCGGAATTGGTCATCAAGACCGACGAGGACGCGCTGTCGCGGATGGATCCGGTGGTGGTGGACATGCACACCAAGTCGGGACTGCTCGACCAGATCCGGGCCTCGACGATCACGCACGAGGAAGCAGCGGCCCAGACGCTCGATTTCCTGAAGCGCCATATCCCGATGGCCGGTTCGGTACCTCTCTGTGGCAACTCGATCGGCATGGACCGCCGCTTCCTGGCCGTCCACATGCCGGACGTCGAGGAGTTCCTGCACTACCGCTCCATCGACGTTTCGACCATAAAGGAACTGGCGAGACGCTGGCATCCCGAGGTGCTGGCCGCCGCCCCGAAGAAGGAAGTCGGCCACCGGGCCCTCGATGACGTGACCGAGAGCATCAACGAACTGCGATACTACCGGGCCTCGTTCTTCAGTCGCGAGCCGTCCTCGATCGGTCAGGAAGCGACGCCGGCCCCGTCGGCCGGAGCTTCGCCGGCGTAGAGATCGGGATCCAACGCCACCACCGAGGCGCTGGCCACCACCTCCGAATCGACGACGACACCACCGGCCCCGGTCCCGATGACACTGTCGGTCCCGATGACACCGTCGGTCCCGATGACACTGTCGGTCCCGGCCCCGATGACATGCCTGTCGGTCCCGATGACACTGTCGGTCCCGATGACACCGTCGGTCCCGGAAGGGTCGAGCCACCACAACCGCAGGCCATCCGGTCCGGACACCCGGGCCACCGGCACGGACGCCGCCGGTGTCAGCCCGGCACCGTATTCGAGCGTGGCCCGGACCGGTCGGCTCATCATCGACGGCTCGAGCCACTGCTCCACCACGGCCCAGTAGGCCGCATTGTTCACGTGCTCGAAGACGTCGTAGTCGGCGGTCCGCAACTGCCAGTGCCCCCAACAGAGGTCGGCCGGGGGTTGATCGGTCAACTTCGGGTTGCGCAGCCGAGCCGATGCCCGGCGTCCGTCGGCGGCGTCACCGTACAGCTCGATGAATCGTTCGGTGAGCGGGTGGGGCTGTCCGGATTGCACGTCGATGCACACCCACACCGTCGCCACCTCGTAGCGGGCCCCTCTTCCGCCGATGATCGACAGACGACGCTCGGCCCACCGGCGCCCCAGACCGGAACAGAAGGTGGTGAAGTGGAGCTGCTCGCCCAGCACAGCCGGAACCAGCTGGTCGACCACGGTCGATCGAACCACCCACCCCGGATCGGCGGGGAGATCGGCGTCGGTGGTGTCGTCGTCCGAGACGTCCTGGGTGTAGCGGGTCAGCGCATCGAGCCGGAGCCGACCGTCGACCCCGACATCGCCGAGGCGGACCTTCCTGTCGCCGGTGAATCGGCGTCCCCGGGCCGCCAATGGGGCCAGCGCATCCATCGACCGACCGGCCGTTTCCGACATGGAACAGACCGTATCCCGATGCCGGGCCAATAAATAGTTTGACAAGGCTGCCGATATCTAGTTCGGTGTGCAAGGTCCACCCGAAGCCGACGTCTTCCGCTCAGCGGCCGGCGTTGCTAGGGTGAACGGAACAAGGAGCGCAGGTCGAAGGGCCCGCCGGAAGCAGCCAATCCCGATCAGATCGGGAACCGAACCGGAAAGGAGCAGGTTTGATGATGATCCTCGAACAACGACACGTCGATATCTGCACCCCGGATTCGCGGCGCCCCGGTCCTGGATCGCAGGGCTCTCTCGGCTCGCCCGATCGCTGCTTCACCGAGGTGTGCATTGTCTCGCCGCTGCCGGTCGCCGTGACGGGAGAGAACCGTCTCCAGGTGAATACCGGCATCACCGGCGTTCACGCCCATGCTGCCGTGCGTATGCATGCTTCCCCGGTCACCGGTTTTACCTGGGCATACGGCCCGAAGACCAAGACCCACCACTTCCAGCGCTCGAAGGTTGCGACCTGAGGTAGAACTCGGAAAACGCAACACCGACCAAGCCGCTGGGAGCAAAAGCCCCCGGCGGCTTTCTCGATTTTGCCCCCCGGTCAAAAGGACCGGGGCTGTATCGCAGAAAGGAACCGCTACGTCCACATGAAAACCTGACGAACGACTCACAGCGCAGGCAGATGAACCGCAATCCCATGCCGGCGCTCCTTGCAGAGGAAGAACGATGACCATCACCGAAGAGTGGGAAGCAATTCAGTCACTCGAACCAGAAGAGATCAGTTTCACCGTCCCGTCCAGCACCGAAGGGGCCGTTTCCGGTCGGTTCGTCACCATCGACGAGACCCCGGTCGGCTTGAACGGTGCTTCCAACGGGACGATCGACCACATCGACGAGAACTCCGGCGACACGGAAACCGATTGGCAACTCCAGGCGGCCTGCCGGGCCGTTCCGGGGTCGATCGATCTGTTCTTCTCCGAAGAGCTGTCGGACATCGTGGCCGCGAAGCAGATCTGCGCCGAGTGCCCGGTGATCGCCCCCTGCCTCGAGGGAGCGATCTCACGTGCCGAACCGTGCGGCGTCTGGGGTGGGCAGTTGTTCGCCAATGGACGGGTCCTGGCCCAGAAGCGTCGGCGAGGTCGGCCGCCCAAGGTTGCACGGCCGGAAGACCAGCTCCCGGTTGTGCCGATCCCGGCCCACCTGCAGAAGCTGATCGCCTGATCGGGTGACAACAAGCCATCCGTCGACAACCTTCGAGAAATCGAACCAACATCCCGGGCAACGGAGTTTTCGAGCCCGGGATGCTTTGGTTTTCCATGACTGGGGGGAATGCGCCGGGGGACGGTGCCGGTTCCGTCAAGAAGCTCAGGCTCTACAGTACGGCTCAGGACTCTGGTAGGGAGCGACAATGGAAGCGCACGTCAGCGAAGAGGATTCTCCCGGGGCCCGGCCCACTGGTTCCGGTGGGCCATTCTCCGGAAAGGCGTTGCTGGGCGGGCTGGCGGCCGCGGCGGTGGCCGTCATCGTGCTGCTGGCGCTGTTCGCCGGTGGCAACGACAACACCGAACCGTCCGACGCCGAGGAGTTCGCTGCGCTGGCCTTCCTCACCACCGATGGCGAGACCGCGACCCTGGCCGACTATCGGGGTGATCCGCTCGTGGTCAACTTCTTCGCATCGTGGTGTGCCCCGTGCCGGGCCGAATTGCCCGACTTCGAGGCCGTGCATCTGGCAAACGGCGACGCGGTGCGGTTCGTCGGGATCAACCACGATCTCGACGAGGTCACCTGGCGGAGTTTCGTTGCCGAAACAGCCATCAGCTACGAAACCGTGTTCCAGCCGAACTCCGAGATCTGGAGCGCCATGGAAGCCAACGGAACGCCGGCCACCGCCTTCATCTCGTCCGACGGTGAGCTCCTGCACCTCTGGACCGGCGTCCTGAACGACACCAAGCTGCAGGAATTGATCGACGAACACCTGCTGGAGAAGACCTGATGGGGGATCTGTTCGATCCGCGGGCCTTCGCCCTCGGCATGGTTGCCCTGGTGAATCCGTGCGGCTTCGCCTTGTTGCCCGCCTATCTCGGTTTCTTCCTCGGGCTCGACGACGGCGAGGAGGCCGAGAAGTCCTCGATCATCGCCCTCAACCGGGCCCAGGTGGTCGGGCTCTCGATGTCGGCCGGCTTTCTCGCGGTGTTCGGTGTCCTCGGCCTGTTCCTGGCCGGAACGATCACCGGGCTCCAGGAGTCGGGCTGGCTACCCCGGATCACCGTCGTGGTCGGCGTCGGGCTGGTGGCGCTGGGGATCGCAATGGTGGCCGGGTTCCAGCCGATGGTGAAGATCCCCAAGATGAACAGGGGCGGCGGCAGTCGATCGGTTGGCAGCATGTTCGTCTTCGGTGTCTCCTACGCCGTCGCCTCGCTCAGCTGCACGATCGGCATCTTCCTGGGGGCGATCGGCAACTCCGCCAGCGGAACCTCGTTCGGCGAGCGGCTCGGCTCGTTCGTTTCCTACGCCATCGGGATGGGTCTGCTGGCCACCGTGTTGACGCTGGCGGTCGGCTTCGGCAAGAAGGGCATCGTCAGCCGGTTCCGCCGGCTGCTGCCCAAGATCAACCTGATCTCGGCCGTGGTGCTGATCGTGGTCGGCATCTACGTCGCCCTCTACGGCATCTGGTCCGAGCAGGTATTGGACTTCTCGACAGAACCGACCCCATGGATCAATTCGATCGTCACCACCGCCGAAGGCTGGCAGGCATCGCTGGCCCAGTGGATGGGTGCCCAGGTCTCGGTCTTCGGGCGGACCATGGCCCGGACCAGCCTGATGG